>NZ_CP041253.1:2145000-3458750 GCF_006575665.1 Echinicola soli | reverse complement strand
CAAACAGAGAGGAACAGCTTGTCCCGGAGGCTATCGGGAACGAGGCAGTCTCGTCTAAAGAGATGGAGATTGCCTCACTCCGTTGCTCTGCGTTCGCAATAGCCTGCCCTGATACTTTCGGAGACGTTATGATCAGGTCTCATGTCTCAATACTCAGGACTTAATACTCAATACTATCATCTTCTTACTTGATACCCTTTTACCACTTCTTACCTTTGTCCTTCAGCTGAAATGACCTCGATATATTAAACCCAAAATGGATATCGCCGTCCCAGAAATTACCTGTCGTGGCAGGGATAAATCCCGTCTCGGTCATGGACTGGGCATTGGTCAGCTGAAGCTGGAAGACGTGGCCACCCGTCTCGATATCAAACCCAATGGCAAGGGCATTGTAATAACCATCATCATCAGAGGGATTGACACGGTAATAATACTCCATGTTCAGCGATGTCCGTGGCGTCAGCTTTAGCCTTCCTCCTACTCCTACCGCAAAGAGGTCATTCTTGTCCATAGCAGTTGGTACCAGGTTTTGATGGACATAGCTTGGCATCAGCTGAAGAGACAATCCTTCGGAGAATTTACGTCCTATTAACACTTGGTTGGCGTACGCCAACCTTCTTTGGAAGGTCATGGGCAGCTCTGGCCTTTTGAACGTATTGACAGACACATTGGAATACCATGTCACCGTTACGGGGATTTTCTTCTTTCCGCTTTGTTGCTTTAGCAACTTATATTTCACAAATCCATCATAAACTTTCTGAAAGGAATTCCGGCCAACCCCCACGGTCAGATTATCCGTAAAAGCATACTCCAGCCCCAACCGGACATTGGCATCATCCAGACCAAAGAAATTATATCCGCCAGAATTGACCGTACCGAATCGATGGCTAATAATAAAGTCCAAATTGCCCGCTCCACGAGTTTCCACAGTATGGCCGTTGATGAGACGGGTTCCCTTAAATGTCCCATACGTAAGATCCTCTATTGGAGATACTTCCTCTTTCAGTTGATCTAAAAGGTTATCTTGTCCATAGACACATCCGGCCATCAGGACCAAGTAAACCAGAGCGGTTCCGAAACGAAATAAAAATCCCATGTTTTATTCTTCTTTAAATTCAAAATGTACCGTTACTTCCACCTCCTCGGCGATTTTTTGAAAGAGGATTTTTGGGATATCTATCTTATGATCTTCCAATTTGACCGGAAATACGGCATCCATGATCACTCTTTCCCCAAGAACGGTCAGTTTACCATCAACATCCATCGGCTGTTCCACACCATGGATGTTCATTTTTCCACTGGCAGTCACCTTCTGCACCCCGTCTTTATTCAGATCGTACCCTTTGATTTTCCCTTCAAATGTCCCTCTAGGGTATTTATCCGATTCCATAAAGTTTTCATTGAAATGCTCCTGCATTAGAGATTTGGCAAATTGGAACCCTTTGATCTGAACCACAAAGGCAAAATCCCCAGAACCTGCATTGAACACACCAATGGCTTCCTTATTGTCTGCCTTAATATCTTCCAGTGGAGCACTTGAAAAGAAACTTACAGCACACTTTTGGGTACGATAAGACTGCGACAAAGCAGGCAAAGCAAAAGTCCATAACGTCATTAACATCAAAAATACTTTCATATTACTCCTTTTATTAAATCAAAATACTAAATTTAATTATCCTGGGCACCCGCCGATACCCAGCAAAAGATATCATCCTTCTCTCCTGCTGTGAGACTTTTTCCAGACCCTGATGGTGGCATGATACCATCCTGCACGTAAGAGTTGATGGTGGATGCCCTTTGGATGATGTTTTGCTTATTAGTAAAATCCACCCTTCCGGTCCCGGATACATGGCAACCAGGTACTGCACAATTACTGGTGATGATCGACTGCACATCGCCGGAGAGCGTGGCCGATACATCTTCACACCGATCTCCCGAAGGATCTGGCTGGATATCATCTTCATTTTCGCTGCTGCAGGACATTCCTACAGTCAATAAAATCCCGAAAATTATTAATCTTAGCTTGTTCATTGTCTCTTAGGTTTAGTGTAAAAACTTTATAAAGGAGAAAGTGGAATCAAAACTCCACTTTCTCAGAATTCCCTTTAATAACTGCCTCCCCCATTTCCACTACTTGATCCCACATTACTCCCTATGTTTCCTTGAGCTAGCAAGGTGGACAGCTCTGAAGGACTCTTATGGACATTGACATATCCATCAAAGGCAATCAGCTCCTGGTAGGTTATGGGAGTTCCGTCGTTTAGTTGGGTTACCGAAGTTTCACTTTTGCCTGTCTCTCCATCCACACTGGTCAAATCAATAAGGATTCCTCCTCCTTCACTGGCCGAATTGGCATGGATATGGGAAGGATGCATATCTCCATCCATCGTCCCTTCCAGTTCGATTGAAACCATCGTAAAATCATCATTTTGCTTGGTAAATGTCACTGTTCCCATCACCCCAGAATCGCCCACTTGGTTTAAGGTGTAGACTTTTTTCTGCTCTATTGGTTTTGGGTCCTCATCATTGTCATTACAGCTCATTGCTACCATACATATCAATAGCATAGAGCTAAACAGGTATATTGCTTGCTTTTTCATTGGTTAATTGGGTTTATGATTGACACAATAATTTTTCATTGAACCTCCTGAACTCTATTTCAAGCGGAAAGTTCAATCCTTATTTCTATAATCTTTGTAGTTTTCTTATCAGGAATCATCACCAGCCATACTTTAAACCGATCAAAACGCCTGCACTTTTAAGATTGACTTCACCTTCTCCCACACCTCGCCAAGGTACTTTATAATAAGGAGCAACCTGTAGTGATAACCTTTCAGATAAGTTCCTTTCATATCCTACACTGAGGTTGACGACACTGAAAAGATGACTATTTTCATTTTTAATATCCAGCTCCTTATGAACAGGATAACCATTACTGGACTCATAATTCATTTCGTACTTTTCCCTTAGCATGAAATATGAAGATAAACCTACGCTAAGGTACCACCTGTCCAATTCACGGTTGACAGCATAATACCGCACATCATTGGACACATCAAACACATAACAATCTCCTTTCAAGCCGACCTTGCCCGTACCATAATTGCCAAATGCACTGTAATCCTCTTCTCCTTGGTAGGTTTTAAATGCATACAGGAAACCTAAATTGACACTCCATTTCGGATGGATAAAGTATTCGATATTTATGCCCACGCTGGTACCTACTCCATGGATATCTTTCCATTTTAGTGCACTGATGTCGGGAGATAACAAGCCCGCAACACTCCAGCGGCGATCATGCCAAAATTCAGGCTGTCGCTTTTTCTTCTCCTCATAGGGCACCAAGGAATCATCAGTTTTTAATGGATAGGAAAGTTCTCCATTTTCAAGTCCCCCCAGTTTCCCGAACACAGGGGTCCAAATATCTACCCCATCTCTTAATGGTGAAGGGACAGCCTCGGTCGACAATCGTTCGCTTTCTTCCCGTACTGTATTTTTTGCTAAATTTACTTTCGCTATAAGCGTTTCATCCTCTTTAAATGCGCCATAAGTACCTCCAAGGCTTCCTTCTTTTTTACTATTACTTACGGATTTACCAGATTCCCCGGATCGATCTACTGGATTTACCTTGTCGACATCTACTCCATCATTTCCTCTTTCCTTACCTTCGATCACCTGTTCTTCAAAACTATTTTTGATAGAACCTGATGGCTCATTTCCCAAATTTGCATGACTCCAAACCATCCATCCACCGATCATCAAAAGCAATAATAACGGCCCCCACCACATTCCTCTACGTTTATACCAGGGCCGAAGAGCACCATTAACTGAAGAAGGGGAAAGTTGCTGCTTCATTTTTTCCCAATCGTCAGGAACAAATGGGATGTCGGGCTGTTCAGATTGCTGCTTGAAGAAATCATCCAGCTCCTTATCGCTCATATTTCGCCAGTCCTTTTTCATGATTCCTTGTTAGTAGTTCCCTTAATTTTGCCCTTGCCCTTGAAAGATTGGATTTAGAAGCTCCTTCGGAAATCCCCAACTTTTCGGCGATTTCCTCATGTCCATAACCTTCGATTACAAACAAGTTAAACACTGTTCTATATACTGGTGACAGCTGCTGGATCACTTGGATCATCTCCTGGTAATTTAGCTGTGCCACTGCGTCTTCTTCGTTGCCTTTGACATGAAAGGCACTATCGAGCTTCTCCGTTTTATAATGCTTGTGTTGGCGCTTGAAATGGTTGATCGCTGTATTGATCAGGATCCGCCTGAACCAACGTTTAAATACTTGGTTTGGGTCATATTGATGGATTTTGGTGAATACTTTCATAAAACTGTCATGCAACACCTCAACAGCCTCTTCCCTACTGGAAGTGTACCGTAAGCATACACTCATACCATAGCTATAAAACTGCCGGTAAAGCAGTTCCTGAGACTTCGTGTCATTTTCACAAAGTCCAGTTATGAGCGATTTAGACAGATCTTGATCCACTTTTCCGAAAAGGGTTGCGCCAGCCTATACAATACATTGCTATCTTAGGTTGCGTGACAACTGAAAACATTTAATATAATGTACTAAAAAAACCCATATAATGACTAAATAAGGCTATTAACCTCTGTTCGATTTAAAACATCTTAGCTGTCGAAGTGCATTCTTCATTGCTATTTTAAATCCGCAGTAGATTTTCTAATCTATATTGCAGGTTAAACCCCAAATTTAACTTATAGCCACATCAAGTGTGATTTTCAGTCCTTCCCCTATCGAGAGCCGAAGGCTGAATGCCTTGCCTGACGTTAACCCGAGGCAGGACCTTGGAACATAGTTCCAAAGCTGTTTGTTTTTTACTGGAGTCCGAAAAAACAATCGTCAAATTGAAAAAACTCAACTGTTTACGCCTCCTAAATCCCCTAAAGGGGACTTTCTAAAGCTCCCCTTTAGGGGATGGGGATCATGTTAGGGATTGAAATAAAAACCCTCAAATTTCTATTTAAAGACAGTTTTTGATCATATTAGAAATTTAGTCGGACGCCAGTAATTAATTTTTAGGGATATTGAATCAAATCCACAAAAGTCCTGTTAATTACAGGTATAACAAACAGTCAACTTCATGGAAAATTATCGTCCATTACTTTTTACCTACGCCTATAATATTTTGGGTGCTGCGCTGGAAGCTGAAGATGTTGTGCAAGATGTGTTTGAGAAGTACTTAACAATGGACAGCAGCACTGTCCAAAATGAGAAAGCGTACCTCATCAAGATGGTCATTAACCACGCGATCAATCGAAAAAACAAGCTAAATAAGACGATCATTGCCTATCCCCACAATTGGCTTCCTGAACCTGTAAGCACGGATAACTCCATCCAAGACGCTGAAAACGAACACCTCTTGTCTTATTCTTTGATGATTCTACTCGAGAAATTAGAAGTGAGACAGAGGGCCATTTTCCTATTAAAAGAGGCATTTGGATATAGCCATGAAGAGATCAGCAACACATTGGATATTAGCCAAGAAGTATCAAGACAGTCACTTTCCCGTGCAAAAAAGAAATTAAAGGGTGCCACAATCTCCAGACCATCCCCTAAAGGTGATACCGCCCTAATGGAATATTTATCCGCCATTCAGAGTGGTGATGCTGACAAGCTGGAAAAGCTCCTGTTAGATGACATCTCACTTACTTCAGATGGCGGAGGAAAAGTTCCCGCAGGAACCAATATCCTTTATGGGAAAGAGCGGGTCATGGCCATGCTACAAGGAATTTATAGAAAATTCTATCAGGAGATTACCATTCATCAGACGGTCATTAATCACACACCTGCATTGCTTTACCTAACGGCAGAAGGGCTAGTAATTAACTGTCAGGTATTTGTATTTAACAGGGGTAAAATTGCTCAGATGTATTTTATCCGAAATCCGGACAAACTAACATTATTCAAAAAAAAACCTCACATACCGTCACATAATCGGTAGGGAAATGTCATTAGGGCAAAACCAATATCACAACATCATGAAAGAACGTATTTTATCTCAGGATTTGCCCAATGGCCTTTATCAATCCTTAAAAGGTGTTCAGGACTATCTCGATCAATGTCCTCTGGAGAAGTCCTTTATGACATTGATCAAAATGAGGGTATCGCAGATCAACAGCTGCGCCTATTGTATTGACATGCATTTTAAAGAAGGTATTCATGCCGGTGAAACACCATTAAGGCTAGTTTCCCTTTCTGCCTGGCGTGAGACACCCTACTATAGTGCAAAAGAACAAGCGGTGTTGGAATTTTCAGAAACTCTGACCCACATGAAGGCTGAACAGCACAGCGATGGGATACATGACCAACTGAAAGAACACTTTACGCCCACAGAGATCGCCTACCTGACCCTGGCAGTTATCCAGATCAATTCCTGGAACAGGCTGGTAAGGTCATTTGGATTGGTTCCTGGAAATTATAAAGTACAGGAATCTTAGAAACTAATTGGATTTAGAAGCTGTCTCCTAACAATCTGTCATTTCCTCTATATCGGAAAAAGTAATCGCCATAAAAGTGCAGTAAGCGCACATCGAGATCACTTCTCCCGGCTGCGATCATGGATTGTCCATAGTTGAGACAGCTTCCCTTTCACAAAAGCACAAACTTATCGTTCAGCACCTGCATAATCATTTCCGGCTTGTCCAGTTCTGTGAAGTTAAACTGCTCATACAGGGAATGGGCATCTTTGGTGGCCAGCATGATCCTTCGAAGCTCACCAAACCACTCTTGGGCAAAAAACTCGCTCAGCATTTTCTTTCCAATTCCTGCACCTGCAAATTCCTCAAGGATATATACATCGGATATCCAGGCAAAAGTGGCATAATCCGTGACCGCCCGTACGAAACCAACCTGTTTTTCTTGATAAAATGCCCCTGCACAAAAAGCATTTTCTATGGACATTTTTACCTTTTCCAAGCTGATTCCTCGTGCCCAATACGATTCCTCAGACAAGTAATGGTGGATAGCTGTCACATCCATCTTCTCAGCCCCAAACTGAATACTGATTAAAGCTACATCTACTTTTTCCATCTCTAATATGCCAAACCTCCATGATACTGCTCACTACCTTTGGCGGGTACCCACTTATCCTTAGGTTCAAAATATTCCCACAAAAAAGCAGAAACTTTTCTGGCCAACACCCAAGACTCATTATCAGGTTTCCAGCGGGTATCTTGGTTATTTTTAGTTGCAATATAAAACACATAATCGCCATGGGGAGCATTGACCATTACCAACTCAGAGCGCGAGGCATTTACCATTCCCTGTTTGGCTGCGGTCTGTACGTAAGGAGGGATCTGCGAAAGGGCGTAATCATCATAATAAACATTAGTCATCAGCCGATACATTCGCTCTGAGGCGACTTTGCTGATCATCTCTCCTTTTCTGATCTTTTTCAGCAAGGTCGCCATCTCACGGGGTGTAGTCTGTCCCCAGCCGTATTTTTCCCAATCCCCCTTCCTTCCAGGCGTACGGGAATTTACACGTGTAAACTCCATCCCGTACTTTTCCATGATCGGATTAATGGTCTCCCCTCCTCCTGCGAGTGCTTGGTTCCAGAGAGAGGTGGTATTATCACTGTACGTGATCATAAGGGCCAATAGTGTGCTCAAATCCGTCTTGGTACTATCCTCAAAAAACTGCATAAGGCCAGAGCCACCATAGCGTATCGAGTCCCGATAAACCAAAGGTTGATGGTATTCCAATTCACCTCGATCGATCTTGTCAAAAACACCTATCAAAATGGGCACCTTAACGATACTGGCCGTGGGGAAAATAGTATCTGCATTGATGGCTGCAAACTTACCAGAAGGAAGATGCTCTACATAAACTCCTGCTGTCCCCTTAAAATCCTCCATGAGGGAATATAACGCTTTCGATAATTTCTTATCTTCCTTTAATTTTTGGCCAAAAGAGGTCAGTGAGCAGCCCAGCATAAAAATGACCAAAACCAAACGGTTTATCTTCATTTGATATCAATTTTTATTCACAATCTTTCTAAGTCCAATTAACAAAAATAACCAAAAAACCCTGTCCCTGATTTCAGGGATATTTTCACTAATGCACAAAAAAGCCAAAGCAATTACAAGCTTTGGCTTTTCCGGTTCCGTGCTCCTCAATTTGAGAAGATCAATTCTTATAGTATTTCAATGCTTCAGGCATTTGACTGTTCAGCTCGTCGATTCTACGATCGGGGCCTGGGTGGGTAGATAGGAATTCAGGCGGGGCTTCGCCACTGGATTTCGCTTCCATACGCTGCCAAAATTCGGGAGCCACTCTAGGATCATATCCTGCCATGGCCATAAAGATCAATCCCAATTGATCCGCTTCCAGCTCTTGGTCTCTAGAGAATTTCAGCATCCCGACTTGACTGCCCATACCGACAGCCTGCATAAAGATTGACTCTGTCAAGGAAGGGTTTTGCCCCATGGCTGCCTGTACCCCTCCAAGAAGTCCATTGGCTACGAGCCCCTGCGACATCCTTTCACGCGCGTGGCTGGCGATGGCGTGCGCCACTTCATGGCCCATTACCACAGCGATGCCGGCATCATCTTGGCAGACTGGCATGATTCCGGTATAGAAAGCTACCTTTCCACCAGGCATACACCAGGCATTGACCTGGTCATCTTGAATTAGATTAAACTCCCATTCAAACCCATTTAAGATCTCGCCATAGCCATTATCATTAAGGTACTTTTCCACTGCAACAGCAATTCGCTTTCCTACTTTCACCACACTTTTACCATCAGCAGTATTGGTTACGATTTTGCTTTCGGACTTTACATCATTGTATTGCTGAAATGACATTGGTAAAACCTCCGCATTGTCCACTAGGCTTAGCTGCTTCCTACCACTGAGCGGAACCGTCGCGCAGCTATAAAAGATTAAGCCTGCAAGTAATAAAATTGATATCCTTTTGAGCATATTATTATGTATAATTGTTTTAAAACGTTAAACCAAAAAAGATGCCAGAGCCTATGAATCCCTCATGATAGCGGCATATGTCCCTGCCTCCATTTACAAAATTACGGGAAGTTTCCTTTTCGGAACAGATTATCCCCTTTAAATTATGTATTGATTTCCGATTTTTCACTGATCTACCTTGACACCATCATTTCTTGTTCCTTACATAAATCAACTTGTGCCTGCCACGCTGGCCTTCCCGTTGTTCTACTTCAAACTTATTGATGGAGTTGATCATGGGCGTGAGTTTTTGGAAACCATAATTCCTGGAATCAAAATTCGGTTGCTTCTTTTGGAGCAAATTGCCCACATCACCCAGATATGCCCATCCATCATCGTCTTCACAATCAGAAATGGTATTGGCGATAAGCCTGATGACTTTTGTAGTCACTTGGTCTACACCCGGATCCTTTTGCTTGGCAGCACCAGATGATGGCCGAGATTCCTTCTTCTCTTCCTGCTTGAGGATTTCCAGATAGATGAACTTGTCACAAGCCGCTATAAATGGCGTAGGGGTCTTTTTCTCTCCTATTCCGATGACCTTCATGCTGGCTTCCCTCAGTCTGGTGGCCAATTTGGTAAAGTCACTGTCACTCGAAACGATACAAAAACCATTGACCCTTTCTGAATAGAGAATATCCATCGCATCAATGATCATCGCAGAATCGGTGGCATTTTTACCAGTGGTATAGCTGTACTGCTGCATGGGTGTAATGGCATTTTCCAAAAGCACCACCTTCCATTTGGCCAGGTTCGGCTGTGTCCAATCACCATATATTCGCTTCACAGTGGGGTTTCCGTATTTGGCTATTTCCTCCATCATTTCCTGCACATAGCCTGAAGGGATATTGTCAGCATCAATCAATACGGCAAGCTTTAAATCGTTTTCCATTAGTAAAATATATAACTTAAAAATTATGTTTAATGCGGTAACAGCACTTTCTGAACTGTAAATTATAACTTTTCAATCGCAAATCCAGCATTTCATTTCACGAATAGGTTTTGTTCCTGACAGATCATAAAGAAACTCCAGCTTTTAGCAAGGTCTTTTCTGTTTTTTTATCAGTTTCCGCTAAGCCAAGTTTTTACTTTCAAGTTTTGCTGGTATAATTGCGTATCTCCATTGTTCCCTGACCATCATGGCTCCATTTTCCATGAAAACATATCGACTGACCAGAATTGCCCCTACACCAAGTGGATTCCTACATCTTGGCAATGCACTCTCGTTCGCCATAACGTATGCTTTGGCCAAGAGACACGGCACCAAAATCATGCTAAGAATAGATGATCTGGATCAAAACAGGGTGAAAATGTCCTATGTGGAAGACTTGTTTGATACCCTCAGGTTCCTGGATTTCCCATGGCACTATGGCCCCAGGAACGTAAAAGAATATCAAGACTCCTTTTCGCAAATCCACCGCATGCCACTGTACCACAAAGTACTTGATCAACTGGTGGGCAAAAACCTCGTGTATGCTTGCCAATGCAGCAGAAAGAAAATAGCACAGTCATCCCCAGATGGCAGCTACCCCGGCACCTGTCGTGCTAAACATATCGGTTTAGGTCATAAACAGGTAAACTGGCGGCTAAAAACCGACCAAAGACCACTGACAATGCAGATGGAAAGCAACGAACTCGTATCGCCTCTTCCTGCCATAATGAAGGATTTTATCATCAGAAAAAAAGATGGTGCTCCCTCCTATCAGCTGGCCTCTGTCGTTGATGATATTCACTATGGCGTGGACCTGATCGTGCGTGGTGATGATCTTCAGGATTCCAGCTGGACACAGCTTTTCATTGCGGACCTATTGCCTGAAAACCAATTTTCAAAAGGCACTTTTTATCATCACCCTCTTTTGATGGATAATGGTGAGCACAAACTCTCCAAAAGCGCCGGAAGCACTTCTATCCACGGCCTGAGGAAATTAGGCAAGTCCAAAGAAGCAATTTACCAACAGTTGGGCGTATTTATGGGCTTCAGCGAATCCGTTTTTAGTTTGGAGGAATTTGAACGGGCCTTTAATCAAAAAAGGCTACCATAAGTCATCGCCTTTTGGTAGCCTTTCGCAGCTTTTGGTTATTTCTTACTCCTTCATAAGCTTAATTCCACATCACCGCAAAATACCATGTTGTGTTAATACTTTGCGGGGGTTCCTGCTTCAGGAACAGCTTTTTTGATGAATTCCCTGATATCCTCATTGGCTTTTTCCAGATCCTCCGACCTCAGGTACATCATATGACCGCTACGATATCCCTTCCACGAGAGCCTGTCCTTTAACTTTCCGCTTGGATCCATTTGCCACATGGAATATTTGGCGTTAAAGTAATCCGTACCGCCATCAAAATACCCTGACTGGATCATCACATGCAAATACGGGTTTTGGGCAAGTGCTGACCTTAGGTTTTCACCTGTCTGATCGCCACTTCTGTCCCAAGGATGGACAGGACCAAAAAGGAAATAATTTATATCAGTTTTAAAATCAAGTTCATTGATCATATAGTGGTTAAAGGCCGGAGCAAAAGCATGGTTCCAGCTGGACAGTGCCGGATCATAATCATAGCGGCTTCCGGCATCCTGTCGATCCACGCCACGATACCTACTGTCCAGTCTTCCCACTATTAATCCTTGGTCTCTAAGCAATTCTTTCCAGAAAAATCCTGTGGGCACCGCCAAGTTATGCGCTAAGATCACTTCCTCATTTAGCCCAGAGTATTCGGACATTTTGCTTGCCAGCTCCTTTTTCCTTTCCTCCGTAAGAAAGCCTCCCTTCACCATGGCAGGAATCAGTTCATTAACGGTAAAATCCTCTACTTCCGGCAAAATCTCATCAAGATCCTTATTTTGCAAAGAGGGATCAAGAACACCATGGTACCAAGCGGTCGCGGCATAATAGGGCAAGTAGTTGGCAGCAGCCACTGGTCCTTCCCTGTCAATGCCCAAATCAGTTGGCGACACCAGTACTACCCCGTTAAAGTACATCCATTGGCTATTCTGGAGGCGGTTTACCAGACCAGACACCCGTGTGGTTCCATAACTTTCCCCAATCAAAAACTTCGGAGACGCCCAGCGATTTTGACGGGTAACGAACGCTCTCACCCATTCGGCAAGATAATTCACATCCGCATTTACCCCAAAAAACTGTGACCGATCAGCGTCCTTATCTGTAATCCGGGAATACCCGGTATTGACAGGATCAACATATACGATGTCTGCCACATCCAAAATGGAATGCGAATTTCCCCGATAGCCATACGGCTGTACTGGGTTTCCTTCCTCATCAATATTTAGCAAAACCGGGCCCGTATAGGCAATGTGCATCCAGATAGAAGCGGATCCAGGGCCACCATTAAAAGAAACCACCAAGGGTCGATCGGATTTATTCTCCACATCGCTCCGCTCATAATACGTATAAAAGAGATACGCCACTTCTTCACCTTCTTTGTCCCAAACTGGCTGGGTCCCTACTGTTGCGGTATAGGGAACTTTCTTTCCTTTTATGGTCACCTGATGGTTTGAAACAGCGGAGGAATCTGAATTGAGCAATTCTTGTGCTTTTACCCCAAAGGAAAAGCACAGCCCCACTAGCATAAATAGTACTGATCTTTTCATAAATTCTATTTTAAGTAATGGCTGAATATAAAAAATTATCCTGTTAGCATTAAACAATAATCCAAAAGAAGGTGTTTTTTTGGTTTCATTGCATGATGGCTGCCGATTATGTATCAGCTTATGTAATAGCCAAAGAGGACTATTCTGTGTGAGCCGTGCCCAGAACTGTTCCCGGGCTTGAGATTTATTGGCACGATAAATTATTATATAAATGGCATTCAAATTGTATGACCGCTAATATAAACTAATCAGAAAGCTACCATCAACTATTTAATGACAATGAAAATTAATTTTACATGCTGGTCTATTCTTCTTGTATTTGGTGTTTGTACCCTCATCTCCGGGTGTTTTAATGAACTGCCACAAAAAGAAGAATCCATATCTGTAAAGCATTATCCTGTAGTGCAGAACAATGATGTAGGAAATGCTTCGTTATTCCTCAAAGTGCAGTTCTCGCATCAGAAAGGGACTAATGAATGGGACGAGATCCCTATTGACGCGATAGAGGGGTTTAATTACCAAATGGGGTACAATTATGTGATCAATATTCACAAAGAACAAATGCAAAACGAAACAACGGATAATTTCAATACCTCATACACTTATATCTCAGAAGAGTCCAAGGAACTGGTAAGTCCCAATGCGACCTTTGAACTGCCCCTGAAATCTCCAAGCTACCAACCTTCAACATTGGCATTCGGAAATGTGGAAGTTGGCTACAAAATGTTAGGGGAAATCCCCATCGAATGCTCCACCCTGTGCGAGGATTTGAATACTTCTTTGGAAACTGACGGAACCGTAACAGGTGTCTTCAGACACAACGGCAATAATATGATTAAATTACTCCAGCTAAAGTAAAACTACCACAAGTTATGCTTTATCCTGTTCAAAGGCTGAAAACATGTTTTCAGCCTTTTTTATTTGTTGTTCCAGATAGGCTTTCAGCTCGTCCCCTCTTTCTACCAGAATCTCTCCCGGAAGCCCCAAAACAAATCGACCAATTCCAGGCAATTCGGGAACATCCCTTTCGAAATAATACGTGTTGTTTGCGATCGAATAGGTGTAAGGTTTAGCATCAGGGTGTTCCTCAATGAGCAGTTGATACGCTTTCTTGGACAACCTAAGCTTCACCTCAAATTGATCTTTTCCCGTAAATCCGAAAAGCCCCTGCTCTAAGGGCTCATGCAGTTGTTCGAAGAGGTGATGTTTGTGGGTTACTTTCAGCTCAGTGATCCGTTCGAGTTTAAACATTTTCATTTCTCTGGTGGACACTTCCAGGGCATAAACCGACTCGTAATTATTCGAGAAAACCACCGGCTCCACCAGACGATCACTGACAGAATCACTACTGAGCGAATAATAGTCCTTTAAAATGACTTGAAATCTATTTTTTATAGCATGGCTAAGTTCGTCGACAAACCGCCCCAATTTGGCATTGAAAAGCTGCGAAACACTTTGCTGAAAATCTGACCTCACCTGTACCTTCTCCAGGATCGATTCTCTCAGTAAGTTCTTCTTTCCGCTTTTATTCATCAACCCTGCCAAATAAGCAGCCTCATCATCCGAAAAAGTACTGTAAAATGTAGCTTTGTCATATTCCACTCTGTCAGTTATCTTGAATTTACCATATTCACGCTCCACCTGAAACCCCAATTCCCGCAACAGCTGAAAATAACGGTAAATAGTACGACGATCCGTTCCCAATACTTCCGCTAGACTATTGGCCGACTTACCGATATTCGAACGTAGTAAATTGATTAATTTAAAGACTCTTAGAATCTTTTGCTGCTCAACACTTTTTGTTTTACCCATCACCTATTAAATTTCGGTTGGCAATTTAACTCATTGTAAACAAAAGGCCATTTTAGCGACACTAATTGTCACTTTTTTAAAATTACTATTTTCAAGGAGAAATAGTTATTATTGGATATATGCAAAAACTCATTAGTCCCACTTCACCTTTTGCTCTCATCGCGGCATTGCTTTTCTTTATGGCGTTTTGGAATTGGGGTTATGACGGCATCACTTTTAGCGACGACGTCTCATACCTTACCTTGGGCCACCAGTTCTGGCATGACATCCCCTTTCAGGAAAATGACTTATTCAATTACCGATGGGGAACATACCTTTTGCCTGGACTTATCACCTATCTTTTTGGCTTCAATGACCACCTTGCTTCCTTGCCCTCGCTGTTTGCCTATATGCTGACCGTGGTTCTGATTTGGAAAATTCTACCGGAATACTTGGCAAAAAACGTCTTTGTAGTTTTCTTCTGCACTTCCGTGTTCCTTTTGCATTTCTTGCCCAAGGTCTATCCGGATTCCTTATTGGTATTTTGGACAGCACTCATTCCGGCTTCTGCCGTTTATCGGCATAAGCAGCCCTTCATTGCCGGTTTGATCATGTCCACCGCCTTCTTTTTTGGATTATGTACTAAGGAAACGATCATCCTGCTTGCGCCACTTCCGTTGCTTTTGTTCATTGCAGATGCCAGGCACAATCGCCCGACATCGTTTTATCGCTATTTTGTCCTCTTCGCTATAGTCTTTATCCTTGGCTATTTAGGGTATTTCTATGTCCAATTTGGGGATCCATTCTTTAGGTTAAAAAGCATCGAAACGGGCCATTATGTCTCCCCTTATTCTTTTTATGACAAAGGATGGGCCAAGACCTTGGAAAGGCTTACGTTTAGCCCAATCCTTACCTTTATCGAACGAACATTTTGGATATGGATAGTCCTTGCTGTACCTGGCTTGGTAAGGGCTTTTAAGCATGATAAAGATCTCCACTTGGTATTTGCGCTATCCAGTTTATGCCTGTTGATTGGATTTTGGTTTATGACCACGAGCTTATCTTTTTACAATCCACTTCACCTTAATCCTCGTCATC
The DNA here is from genome assembly GCF_006575665.1 of Echinicola soli. NCBI lineage: Bacteria > Pseudomonadati > Bacteroidota > Cytophagia > Cytophagales > Cyclobacteriaceae > Echinicola > Echinicola soli. Next base: position 3,443,262 of record NZ_CP041253.1, on the reverse strand, counting down.
TGATCATTCTAGCGCCCGTTCTATCCGTAAACATCGCCCTTGAAGCCAAACGGTGGACCAGTAATTTCTTCTGGAACCGGTTTGGTGCGCTATGGATTGGATTTGGTGGAATTGTAGCCTTGGGACTGCTCGATTGGAAACTGGCTGCTTTTTACTTTTCATTTGCGGCTGTATTATTACTGGTTCCCTCCAAGTGGAAAACACCGTGTTTAGCTGTACTATTGTTTTTTCCGGTGCTGGCCTCTGTGGCCTATCATAAAGAATTAAAAAACTACGGCCATTTCAAATCAGTCTTTAATAAAACCTTAAGCACCTGTAATGCAGATGCTCCACTTATATCACATGACTTTGTCGTAAAAAGCGGGGAGGTGCTTGTGGGAGAATATAATAGTCACTTACCCTTATATTCGGTTCAGGAGTTGACTAAAAAGCCAGCCATCGATGGTTTGCCACAAAAATTCACCATATTGGTCTATTCCTATTATAATCATGCGTTTCCTGAAGAAGGTTCTTTTGTCAAGGAAGTAACTGCTTTTGCCAATCATTACCATTATGACAAAACGAAAATCTACCAAGACAAATGGATAAATATTGTCCAGTATAACCTCAAAGCAGATTTGACTACTTTTCAGAATCACAGGGAAGTTGTAATGGGTTTTAGATCGGATTCAGATCATTTGAGGCATACGGCTACCCCTGCCCCTGATCGTTATTGAAAAATGGCTGTCCCTGATAGGGACAGCCCTAATTTTACGAAGATTTATTCTCCACAATCCAACTTTTCCATTAAAAAGAATCGATTAAAAAAATATGTCGTTATTCTTTACTAAAAGTATACAGGCCATGTATTTTATTGGTACATGTCACACCATCTATTTTATCCTCAATAGTTACATCATAAGAGATGACCAGTTTCTTTTCCGAAAACTTTTGGATTTCGGCTTCAATTACAGACAGTCCTTCAAAGTAAAAATGCATCACCCCATCAGACTCCTTAAACCAAGTCCCCCGCTTATGAACATCTGAAAAGGGAAATACCTCCTTAAAAGTAGTTCCTTCAAAATCAGCGGGAATTTCTACCGTATAATATCCCTCGGCCAAAAAAGTATTCGTAGGATCATCAGTCATATTCATTTTCAACCCGAAAATTTCTGCCATGCCCGTATGGCTAATGGTAAACACTTCACCATTATTTACTCCTTCGGTCCGAACATCGTATTCTACCGATTCCAAGCCCCAAACACCTACTATGGATGGAGGCACCACTAGGCTTTCAAGATCGTCTGTACACGAAATCAGTGTTGCCGCTGCAAACGTCACGATAAGAGTTTTTAAAAATGTAGCTTTCATAGTTTCTTTATCAATATCGAATCCTTACAATTAAATATACAACATTTTTAAGTATTCAAAAAACATTTTAATATAAATAAAATTAATATTCATTAATGCATCCCCAAAACAACATCTCCTCCCACAAGATTAGAAATTGATATATCCAGTTCACTTTTAACCTACCACCTCCACCCTTAACGTCCGGTTATGCTCCTAAAAGTGTTCGATTACAAAACACCTCTTGCATAAAAAACCCTCAGCATGGCCTCAAAACACATGGCACACTTTTGGGCTAATGAAAGACAAACTGCTGCCTTGCGATTGATTGGATTACGTTTTGGCAACCGAGTATTATTATCAATACCAAACTATAAACAATGAAGCTATTCCTTAATCTCGTACTATGGACCATTCTTTTTGTACTGTGCTGGCCAATAGCCCTGCTACTACTCCTTTTATATCCCATTATTTGGCTTTTGATTCTACCTTTTCGTTTACTGGGATTTGCAATTGACCTTACTTTTTCGATGATTACTAAAATATTCATGTTACCTTTTCAAGCCTTTAGCAAATAAAATCAACACGAAAATGAACATAAGCCTGGTCCAGCTTAGCCCTGCCACAGGAGAGATTGATAAAAACATCATCAGTCATGTCAAATGGATCGAAAAGGCCGCGTCTGAGCATTCCGAATTGGTCATTTTTCCTGAACTGTCACTCACGGGCTATGAGCCTACCTTGGCTAAAGAACTGTCCATTACCAAGGACGATCCACGATTAAAAGTATTCCAACAATTGAGCGATAATAAAGCAATTATCATCGCTATTGGAGCACCTTTACAAGGAGCCACAGGGACATCCATCAGCTTGCTGATCTTTCATCCAAAAAAAGAAGTCCAAGTCTATTCCAAGCAATTCCTGCATGCCGATGAATTGCCATTTTTTGTTCCGGGTATAAGTAGGTCATTACTGATTGATGACACTGCTATCGGACTGGCCATTTGCTATGAAATCTCAGTTGGTGAACACATCAAAAACGTAATGGCTACCCATCCATCTTTTTTCATTTCCAGTGTAGCAAAAGATCAAAATGGTGTAATCAATGCCTATCAAAAGCTATCTGAAATTGCTAATAAAAACAAACTACCGGTGGCCATGGTAAATTGTGTAGGAGAAGCTGACGGAGTCCAATTTGCAGGAAAAAGTGCCTTTTGGGATGATCAGGGGAATTTGGTCCAGCAACTGGACAATCATGCTGAAGGCATTCTCTCCATGAAGATCTAAAAAAGAGGCTGTCTCATCCCATTTGGATCCCTTTGGGATAAGTGGTCATACTAAGTTAGTCGCGGACAGACAAAACAGGAATCTCACAATACTAAATTTCCACACAAATGCGTATTAACCTGAGCTCGACTATGCATTCATTGTTATTCCGTTATTGCGACGACCTTTTAGAATGGGGTGTGGGTCGGAAAGGGCTTGGCAGCTCCTTTCCTGAAATCTCCCTTCTCACGCTTCGCAGTGACGGTTTTTAAACTAAGGTTATTAAGATTCTCCTTTCGTCAGTGGGAATATTAAACGTAAAGTAAATAACAGCCTAAATTCCTTTTCTGGATGAAAGCCACCTGTACAAGATCGTAAAAAGCAAAGCCGGAAAGCGACTAAGGGAATCTTAACGTGTCTTAAATCAACTGCTTCAATCGTTAACAAAGCTTAACCCTAACATATTTTAACTTTATATCACTAAACGATCCATTTTTAAGATATATTTTCGAATAAATTTAATACTCAAACACTTAATTCTTTTATTATGAAAAGTAATCTTTATTTGGCCACCCTTATCGTGGTGCTATTAGCATGCTTTCTTCCTACTGTTTCAAAGGCACAATTTAACGAAGACGGGCTGGTAATCCGTTCAGGGATAAACTTCCAGTATAGTAAACAGGGATCTCCATTCTCCGGCTTACCAGAAAACATGAGCGATGATTTAGAAACCCTTAACTACTATTTCACTCCTGGTATCGGGAAGTTCTTTGGGGATGGTTTTTATGTCGGTATAGAAGGCCGAATCGGTGCCACATCCAAGAAATTCACCTCCATGACTGATGATAAGATCACCTATCAGTCAAGTGTCAAAAACACGATTTATGGCGGAGGAATTTTATTACGGAAATATTTTAAGGTCTCCGAAAAATTCAATCCGTTTGTAGGATTAAGTAATACGTTTTACAAAGAAAAAGGAGATGCTGTATATCCAAACCAACTTTATTCTTATAATCAAAATAACTTCACAGCTGACATCCAACTTGGCGCACAGTACCGTATCTCACCTCGATTTGGCATTGAAGCCTACTTTACACCGGGCGGTCTATTGGTTTCCAAAGATATGAACAGTAATCAAAAAGCCGATATCTCACCAAATTTTGGTGGCAATGGGCAAAGTTTCTCGATAGGGATCAATTATTTCCTGAACGGGAAGTAATTTACAGGTAGCAACATCGAGGATTACTCCTATGGGATGGTTAAGGTACTAATCCTCAATATTTTTAGTTTTGGATTCGGAAAATCCTCGAAACGAAAGGCAAGAAGAAAAGAAGTTCATAGAGGGCTGTTTGATATTCTTAAACAGCCCTCCATAGACTATACTTTATAATACTCCTCCCACCCTTTCCTAGGCGGTGGCCCCACCAGCAGGGCATTGGCGAACTTATTGTTTGTAATGACTTTCGTATCACGGTCAAACTCCAGTTTGGCATTTAGCCTTTGGGCGAGGGTGCCAAGGGTAAACACCTGACTGAGTGGGCCAGCAATAGAAAATGGAGATCTGGTCGCTTCCTCCCCTTTGCAGGCCAATAAGAAGTTGGCAAAATGGTTTGAAGTGCTTTCCGGCACCTCTGGTAATTTACCAGCCATTGCTTTGGCCTTTTCTTCCGGAATGATGGACAACGTACTGCCGTGAGAACCTCCTTTAAAAGTCAGGTCCTTACCGTAAATAATTTTTCCAGGATTGAGCTTGGCAGGTTGGATCTTACCATTACTCGCCGCAGGGATATCCCCATCCAGTTCGGAAGAACCATATCCTTCAGGCACTTCCGGAATATTGTCCAAACCATCGTACCAGCTGACATTTACTTTTGGCATTTTGCCCCTTTTGGGGAATTTAAAGTCCAGGGTCGTCGCCTGTGGATAAAACAGTGCATTATGTCCTTCAATTTTTACCGGATCCACTTCATAGGGTAGTCCGAGGTCAAGAAATTGATGGAATGTATCCATAATATGGGCTCCCCAGTCTCCCAGTGCGCCCATTCCAAAGTCATACCAGCATCGCCACTGGCCATTGATAAAATCATGATGGTAATCATGGTGCTGCGCGGTGGTCAACCAAGTATCCCAATCCAGTGTATCCGGAATAGATTCAGCCGATGGAAATTTGTTCATACTGACATCCCAACCATGCCATCTCCTGCGGCCATTCATATGGCATGTAATGTCCGTAACGTCTTTGATGATGCCAGCTTCCACCCACGCTTTAAACTGAAAGTAATTGGCTTCTGAGTGCCCTTGGTTTCCCATTTGCGTCACCACACCATACTTATCAGCTGCTTTCATCAACAGCTCTATCTCATTGAAGGTCCTGGCCAATGGCTTTTCCACATAAACGCCTTTTCCGGCTGCCATCGCAGCCATGGTTACGGGGAAATGCGAAAAATCGGGAGTTGCCACCATGACGGCATCAAAATGCTCGCTTTCCTTGTCCAGCATTTCCCTGAAGTCTTGAAAACGTGTTGCTTTAGGGAATTTACCCATGCTCTCCAAAGTATGTTCAGCTCCCATATCCACATCACAAAGGGAGACGATATTGGCGTGACCTGTTTGATCAATGGCATTGATCACTTGGCCTCCCCTATTACCAATTCCTACGCAAGCCAAATTCACACGATCACTGGGAACGAGTGAAGCTTTCTGGATCAATTTCCCTTCTTTGTCCCTGATTTCAGGTTTGGAAAAAAGCACGTGGCTCGGCACAATACTTACCGCACCAAAGGCCAAAGCACTCTTCTTTAAAAAATCCCTTCTTTCACCTGCTTTTTGCGGTGTACTACTTTTCTTTTTTTTCATTTTAAGGTGGTTAATTTAAACGGGTTTATTTTTTCTTCCTATAAACTTCCGAACAGCCTATACGAAAAGAGATATCCCTAAAGATAATTATATAATTGAATACTGCTTAAAAAAAAGTATGATTATACCCTTTTCTGCCAGTTTGAGAATATTCAGCAAACTGCCTTATATCAATCAATGATTAACATAAAAAAAATCGTAGCAATTCGTGGACTTACTTCTAATGAATTTGATTACTTGCACAATTCCGTATAATCACAAAAAAAAATCATCCAATGGAGCTTATCCTCCTCAAGCGGATAGAAAAAACCACTACCGATAAGATTAAGAATTTTGATTCCTCTCTTAGTATTTACCTGCATACCAATCTTAAAGAATCTCTCAGGGATTGTTATAAACCCAAGGTGCTAATTCCTAGCTAAAAAGCACATCCCTGATCTTTTCCTCTTTGCTAAAAACAGACTTTGCAAAAGGACACAGCGGAATGACTTTATACTGATTCTCCCTGGCAAAATCCACCAAGTTCATCAGCATCAATTTTCCCACTCCCTGTCCCTTAAAATCAGGATTCACTTCTGTGTGGTCGATAATTAATCGGCCCGTTCCGGCAAAGGTAAAGGTCATTTGCCCGGCCTCTTCGTCATCTTCCATGGCTACAAAAAAGCCTTTTTTACCATCATTACTATTTTTGACTATCATGTTTGAAATTCAAGTATGGATCGTTAGTCTATTATCATCATCTATAGATTCTCTCTTAAAATAGCAATAAAAAAGGAGGTAAGCACCTCCTTTTTTATCCTTTATACTAAAATAATATTTGCATGATCATTCATTAAACATTCTTGAGCTTGCTGGCCGCGGCTTCATCCACCAGCCACTGCACTTCTCCGTCTATGGGCTGGATCATTTGTGAAGGATATTGTGTGGGATTTCGCTCTCCTTCCAGCACCTCATATAGTGCCGCTGCCTTGTTGTCTCCAAATACAAAAAAGACAATTTTCTTGGCCTTGTTGATCAACGGTGCTGTCAAGGTAATGCGATGGATATCCTTGGATTTTAGAAAATAACCTTCCACCCATTTGTTTTCCTCTTTCAGTACGGCAGTTCCTGGAAATAAGGATGCACAATGTCCATCATCTCCCATTCCCAATAAAATCAGGTCAAAAACACCTTCTTCACCAAGTTCCTTCTTGAGGTAACCGGTATACTCCTGTGCCCTTGCCTCAGGGGTTATCCCTGCTGCCCACATCGGGAAAATATGTCCTTCCGGCACCGGCACATGGTTCAATAGCATTTCATAAGCCATCCCCGCGTTACTTTGTTCGTCGTCAAGAGACACCCAGCGCTCATCGCCCCAAAAGACAAATACTTTTTCCCAATCTACTTGGGACTTGTATTTTTCCTCAGCCAAAAGCCCATAGAGGCCCTTGGGTGAACTCCCACCTGTTAGGGCCACATTGAATTTTCCTGTTGCTTCGATGGCAGCCTTTGCTGATTTCACGAAAAGTTCAGCGGCTACCTCACCTAGTTTGGCTGGATCTTTTTCTATTTGGATCATCATGAATTAATCTTTTTGTAGGTTTAGCGCCCATACATGGCCGTCTTTGGCAATCAGCGCTTCTGCATTTTCTGGTCCCCAAGCTCCGGAAGCATAATTGGGAAAATCCAGTGAAGGCCTGTTTTCCCAAACTTCCAAGATGGAATCAATCACATCCCATGCCTCCTCTACTTGATCCGACCGCATAAACAAGGTAGGATCACCTCTCATGGCATCCAAAAGCAAGGTTTCATAGGCTTCGGGAGTCTGTGTGCTGCAAGCGTCATAATCATAGATCATATCAGCTTGGTTAAGGTTCATTTCGAGACCGTGTCGCTTTACAGTAAAGCGTAACCTGATATCCATCTGCGGTTGTAGGTTGATTGTGAGCCTGTTTGGCATCACACTATCTGCTTGTTCCCTGGAGAATGTACTGTGAGGCACCGGTCTGAAATGAATGGTCACTGAAGAGGTTTTCACAGGCATCCTTTTACCGGTCCTGAGGTAAAACGGAACCCCTTGCCATCTCCAATTGTCCAAGTAAAACTTAATTGCAGCGTAGGTTTCAGTGCCGGAGCTTTTATCCACACCGCTTTCTTCTCGATATCCAGGCACCTTCTTGCCCTCTACCCAGCCTGGCCCATATTGCCCCCTGACGGCGTATTTATGCACGTCCTCTGCTTTTATCCTCCTTACAGCACGGAGGACATCAGCCTTTCTATTTCGGATTTCCTCCGCATCAAACGACACGGGAGCCTCCATGGCCACCATGGTCAAAATCTGCAAGAGGTGGTTTTGGATCATGTCCCTGAGGGCTCCTGATCCTTCGTAATAGCCGCCTCGGTCTTCTACGCCCACTTGTTCTGCCACTGTAATCTGGACGTAATCGATATAATTACGATTCCACAATGGCTCAAAAAGGGCATTGGCAAAACGGAAAGCCAATATGTTTTGGACAGTTTCTTTACCCAGGTAGTGGTCTATCCGATAGATCTGCTCCTCTTGGAATGTCCTTCTCAGCATATTGTTCAGCTCAATGGCCGTTTCCTTATTGGTGCCAAAAGGTTTTTCGATAATGATCCGGTCTTTGACCTCATTGCTCGCCAATCCCGAGTTTTTAAGGTTTAGTGTTACAGTCTCTATAAAACGCGGTGCCACGGAAAGGTAAAACAGCCTGTTCGCTCTTTCGCCCCATTCCTCATCGATTTTATCTAGTTTGGCTGTAAGGTCTTGATAAGCTTTTTCATCATTGATGTTCGATTGAAAATAATTGATTGTAGGATTGAACGCTTCCCATTTTTCCTTTGTAGGCTTACCATTCCTTGAAAATTCTGCAAGACCATCAAACAGCCTTTTTCTATAGGATGTATCGTCCAGTTCAGTTCGTCCTAAACCGATGATGGCAAATTTATTGGGCATCCAACCATCCAGATACAGGTTATAAAAAGCCGGTACCAGCTTTCGCTTGGCCAAGTCTCCTGTACCTCCAAAGATTACGATGACGGTGGGTGCTGCTTTTTTGGTTGTTTTTATTTTTTCACTCATAATTGTATCAAAAGCTTTTTCAGGTCATTTATTCCCATTGGGCATGAAACACTCCTTCTCTATCTATTCGTTCAAATTGATGTGCACCAAAGAAATCGCGTTGGGCCTGGATCACATTGGTGGATAATCGCTCACTGCGGTAAGCATCAAAATAGCTAATGGCGGCCATAAATGCTGGTACCGGAATTCCTTTTTCCACCGCTACTTTCACTACTGCCCTGATGTCTTTTTGACGGGCCACCAGGCTCGCGCCGATTTCTTTGTCCAATAACAAATTCGGCAATTCAGGTGCTTTTATAAAGGCCTTCCGGAAATCTTCCAGGCAAGCCGCACGGATAATACATCCACCTCGCCATATTTTGGCCACTTCCTCCAGATTAAGCCCATATCCATAGGCTTCAGAGGCCAGTCGAAGTTGTACCATTCCCTGGGCATAGGCATTGATCATCGCAAAATAAAGAGCATTTTTAAGCATTTCGGTATTGGTATCCGTTTCCACCTCTCCTGCCCATGTAAGTGTTTTGGCTGCTTCTACCCGCTCTTCCTTATATTTTGAAATATCGCGCATCAAAACGGCCATATCAATTATAGGCACTGGAGCCTGTAGATCCATGGCATCTTGACTGGTCCATTTCCCGGTACCTTTGGATCTTGCCTGATCTGAGATAAGCGTCAGGAGCTGCTGGCCCGTTTCCTCATCTTTCTTCTTCAGGATCAATCCTGTAATTTCCACTAAAAAGGACTGCAGCTCGGTACTGTTCCATGATTCGAAAATCTCCTGGATCTTATCATCGGGATATCCCAGTCCCTGCTTCATGATATCGTAGGCTTCGGCAATCAACTGCATGATGCCATATTCAATACCATTATGAACCATTTTCACATAGTTTCCCGCAGCGCCTTTCCCTAGGTAAGTCACACAAGGTTCACCATCTACTTTGGCCGCAATGGCTTCAAAAATCGACCGAAGTCGCTCATAAGCCTGGGCATCTCCTCCTGGCATCATACTGGGACCAAATCGGGCACCTTTTTCACCTCCTGAGATCCCCATCCCAAAGAAATGGATATTCTTTTTGGCCAATTCAGTAAATCGACGTTCCGTATCCAGGAAATAGCTATTTCCACCGTCCACTACAATGTCATCCTTATCCAACAACGGCAAAAGTGAACCTATGGCTGCATCTACCGGCTTGCCTGCCGGTACCAAAAGCATGATCGCCCTTGGACTTTTTAGGGAAGAGATGAATTTTTCAGCTGCTATAAATCCTTTTATATCTTGGGCTGCCTCGGCTTCTTTTTCAAGGGAATTGGCCTTTTCTTGATCCAGGTCTAAGCCGGCCACTGAAAAGCCATGATCGGCCATATTGAGCAGGAGGTTTTTTCCCATTACACCCAGTCCGACAATTCCAAAGTCGAATTGTTTCATTCTATTCTTGTTGTAATTCTACTTCGTTGTTTGTTATGCGTTATTTTCGGAATTCATTTTCCAAGTCCCGGACTTTTCTCAATCGTCGCTGAAAACGCTCTTCTTCGACATATTCGGCCGTGATAAAAATTTCCACCAGCTCCTTGAGTACCACTCCTCCCATCACTCTTCCTCCCAGACACATAAGATTCATATTATCATGCTCCACTCCTTGATGGGCACTGTATGGCTCTGTGATCAAGGCCGCTCTCACACCAGGCACCTTGTTAGCAGCTACGGTCACCCCTACTCCGCTACCACATATCGCAATGCCCTTCTGGATCTCTCCTTTGGAGACAGCAATGGCCAGTGGCTTTACTTTATCAGGATAATCATCCGATTCATCAAATTCAAAAGCTCCAAAATCAGTCACATCATGACCATTGCTCTTAAGGTATTCAAACAGTTCCTGTTTTTGATCAAATCCTCCGTGATCTGCCGCGATTCCTATTTTCATATTTAAACTTTTTTCGGTACCAAATCAAAATTGATTTTTCACCTCTTTTTTTCCAGTTCCAATGCAATTTCAAAAATAGCTTTTTTTTTGATGAAAGTATGTCTTTCTTGACGGCAATTAGCTGAGTTCAATCACATCACCAAAGGTAATTCCGCCACACTACTAGAAAACAAAAATGGTTATGGGGAAAACCTCTAGGAATAACCTTCTGACAAACAAAATCTTACACGTTGATCACCTAAATAAAAAATATTCTGTGAATCCGCCACTTTTCTTTAGTTTTCGGCTTTATCTGGCGGCCAGACAGGGCACACTGCAACAGTGCTACGCTCACACCTCCAAACTAACTGATTTTATTGCTCTTTCAGTTCTTCTGGACAGTCTACTACAATTCCAGCAGCAACATACCATTTATTCCCTCCGGCTCTTTTTCATAAATCACCACCTTTACTTTTCTGTTAATTTTCGCCTCCGCCTTTTCGATGAGAAACTCAAGATACTCCTTATTGATCTCCCTTCCCACCAATACCAGTTCGATGACACCACTATCAATACCCTTAGCGTAATCACCCACAACAATTGCCTTCTCCACATTTCCCAGCTTATCGATCACCACCTCCACCAACCTGTCCAACCCCAGGTATTTGGCAACGAGGTTTTTCATTTCTTGAAAAAGCGGATGCTTTTTATTGGCAGAATACGACTTGGTGTTTCCCTCATGTTCAGAAACCAAAATTCCTGCCTCCGACAGCCTGTTCAGCTCTACCCTCACAGAATTGGTAGATTCATTAAACTCTTCCGCCAATCCACGCAAATATCCTTTATTGGCTTCGTGGGTAAAAAATTTGATCAGCAATTTTACCCGGGTTTTAGATGTAATCAGTATATCTAGCATGAAAGTTTTTCAAATGGATCAATAAAAGTAGCGAATTGCGAGTAACAAATTTACTCGTTAAAATTTAAAAAGCAATCATAGGTATCCATGTAAAGATCGGCTCCACAGCTGCGGCATAAAGGATTGAAAAAATTGAAAATTCATTGTCATAAAATTCCTCAATTTGAAAAATTGAAGTCAAAAAATGGTAAAAAGCAGGCCGAAGCCCGCTTTTAGTAACATTTATTTCCCTAACACAACACTTGAGTATGCCGGAAGCGTTATTTTCTCTCCTTGTATTTTTGCTCCTTTCAACGCGTACACCTCAGTGCTGAAACTATCTGGAAGCGACACCTCCACCACCTTATTACCCAGGTTATGAAAAACGAATAATTGCTGGCTTGCGGTTTTCCTCTCGTATGCCATTATCGCTTTGGGATACTTCTCCTTTGGCAATTCCAGGCTTCCAATCGCCAGTGCCGGATGTGCATTCCTTAACTGGATCACCTGCTTATAATGGTTAAAATAACTATCAGCATCTTTACGTTGGACGGCCAAGGGTGTCACAGTGCTATCTGTCGAAAATTTAGGCGTTATCCATTTTGCCCGCCCTGCGTCCTTTTCTACCACATCCCAAAGGAATGGTTCACGGATATTCGGGTCAGGCTTTTGGCCCAACATACCGATTTCCTCACCATAATAAATATATGGCGCCCCAGGCATGGTCATCAATATGGCTATAGCCTGTTTCAACTTGTCCTTATTTTTACCGAGCTCGTTGAGCAACCTCGGCTGGTCGTGATTAGAAGAAATCGTCGCATCGATAAAATCATCGGTAATACCATTATAAAAATTCAAAATATCAGCCTGTTTTTTTGCCAAAAGCATCCCGTCCAGTTTCTTATAAGATTCTAACAACGTATAATGAAAATCAAAATTAAACAATGCTCTCAGCCCGGTCAGGTACGGTGCCACCACCTCCTTCATATCGTACACCTCTCCTACCAAATAAACATCCGGCTTGATTCCTTCCATCTCGGCCCTAAATTCATTCCAAAAGTCGTGATTATCGGTTGCACGCTCATCCGGATAAATATGCTTGGCCGCATCCAATCTAAATCCATCCACCCCCACTTCTTCCAGCCAATAACGGCCGATTTCATAAATCTCTTCCCGCACCTTGGGATGATCAAAATTGAGATCAGGCATATCACCGGTAAAAAACCCATAATAGTAATCCTCTCCCTGCCCCGGATCATGCCACTGGCGGATATTGTCACTATCCAGCGTCACTTCTTTCTTGTCCAGGTAATCCTGTATAGTGTCGTATTTTGCCCAGACATAGTAGTCCCTGTAAGGATTATCCCGTCCTTTCTTAGCTTCCAAAAACCATGGATGTTCGTCACTGGTGTGATTAATGATCATATCGATCACCACTTTTATATCCCGCTTATGTGCCTCATCGAGCATTTTCTTGAAATCCTCCATCGTACCATAATCGGGATGTATCGCTTTGTAATCCGTCACATCGTATTTGTGATAGGAAGGAGATGGCATCAAGGGCATAAACCAAATGGCATTGGCACCGAGCTCATCGACATAATCGAGCTTCTCGGTAACGCCATTGATATCACCAATCCCGTCCCCATCCGTATCGTAAAAGGATTGGATAAAAATCTCGTACGTCACGCCAGCTTCAGGCCAATAGTTTTTCACTTCCATTTCTTCATCGGTGGCTTGGTTACAGCCAAAGGCCATTCCAAATAACCCACAATAGGTGAACAATTTCAATAGGTTTTGCATCTTTTAAATTGGTTATTAAGTTATTTATTGTTGAGGGGTACTACCTGACGGGATATGTACCTTTGACATCCCTATGGGGCAATCCCGGTCATTCGATACCAGGAGATTTGTAATACCCTGCAAACAGCTTCCACATCGACACATACAACCAGCTGAGCAAACACCCTATTGATCAAAATTTTGGGCACAAAAAAACCGCCTCAGAAGTTTTTTAACTACTTAGCGTTGGCAGTTTCATCAGAAAATGCCTTGGCAAAATATCGTTAAAACAAACTCCTGAGACGGCCTAAGTACCCATCACTACCCCATCGATTAAGGAAGGAGTGCAATTTATCAGGTATTTATTGACCAATAAGCCACGACGGTTGACAGTCGACTGTCAACCGTCGAACAAACTTAGTTTCTGTTTACCGCATTGAGCATATCAAAGGCTACTTCCAGACGTTTCACGAAGTTTTCTTCGCCTTTTCTTAGCCATACTCTTGGGTCGTAGTTTTTCTTATTTGGCTTATCAGCACCCTCAGGGTTTCCAAGCTGAGTTTGAAGGTAACCTTCTTTCTCCTTGTAATATTTCAAAACACCTTCCCAGAATGCCCACTGCATATCGGTATCGATGTTCATTTTGATAGAGCCATATCCTGTAGCCTCTCTGATCTCTTCCACAGAAGAACCAGAACCACCATGGAACACAAAGCTCACGGGCTTACCGGAAAGGCCGAATTTTTCGCAGATATAATCTTGGGAGTTTTTCAAGATTTTTGGCTGCAAGCTTACATTTCCCGGCTTGTACACACCGTGTACGTTACCAAATGCTGCCGCGATGGTAAACAGCTCACTCTGCTCTTTCAGTTTCTCATAAGCGTAAGCCACTTCTTCTGGTTGCGTATAAAGCTTGGAGCTGTCAATATCGGTATTGTCCACACCGTCTTCTTCACCACCGGTCACCCCTAGTTCGATTTCAAGGGCCATTTCCAGCTTCTTGAATTCAGCAAGGTATTTTACGGATGTTTCGATGTTCTCTTCGATGGATTCTTCGGAAAGATCCAGCATGTGAGAACTGAAAAGTGGCTTCTTGAAGGCTGCATAATGCTCCTTGCCAGCTTCCAGCATACCGTCCACCCAAGGGATCAGTTTTTTGGCAGCATGGTCTGTATGAAGGATCACAGGCACACCATAAGCTTCAGCCATTTTGTGTACGTGCATGGCACCAGATACCGCACCAGCAACGGAGGCTTGTTGTTTATCATTCGCCAGCCCTTTTCCAGCAAAGAACTGAGCACCACCATTGGAAAACTGCACGATGACAGGAGAATTCACCTTCTTGGCTGTCTCCAACACTGCATTGGCAGTACTGGTGTTGATCACGTTGACAGCCGGTAAAGCAAATTCGCTCTCCTTGGCATACTCCAATAGGTCTTTCAATTCTTCACCGAACTTTATTCCTGGTTTGAATTTCATAATTGAATGGTTTAATGGTTTGATTACTATTTGATAAAATGCTTTCGCGTTACTGATTTTTGTCAGTAAGCTCAAAGATATAAAGACCTGCTCTAATATCCTTTAATTGAAAGACTAAATGTTATCATTTTGGCAATTTCTCCTTTCAAACCATATCTATTCGGGGAAAGATACTGTCATTTCCCCGAATTCAACATTCCATAGCGTTTATTAAGTCAGCATGCGATGGTATCAGAACGTACTGACCTGTCCAGACTTACAGCCCTAAATAACCCCACCTATCCTCCGCGGCGGGGAGGGAATGTACTCACGACTCACTACTTACATCTACTTCCCTTGTTATAGTTGACCGGATTAATTATTAGATTTCATTGTCAAACATAGTAATATCTGGTCTTTCCCTAGATGGAATTTCAGACCAATTCCTTTCAAACCTTCCCAAGCTTCTGCCCATTATTGGTTATGGAGGGACTGTGCCCAGGCAGGGACTCAATATTTCTTAGTACAGGGGCAGAGACCCGGTACTACCACTTCTTAACGTTATCCCGCCGTCTCTGACACGGGAGCACAAAGACTGAGTCTCCCGACTCAACCTTATATTTTTGCTATCTGCCTTTTACTTTGCTCCGATCTACCCTACCTAACCTCTCCGCCACGGCGGAGAGGAACAATTGTCTCAAGTCTCACATCTCAATACTGATGTCTCATATCTAACATATTGATACTCTATGCATTGTTTTCTTTCTCAAAATCAAACCACTTAGTTCTTCACCAAAGCATATGACACTTCTCCCGGGACCTTAAAATCAAGGGTTATGATATAATTCCCCGCTTCCTCCACGGGAATGTCAGCACCCCCTGGCTCCAGGACACCATCCAGATCTTCATCTCCATAATTGTAATCCCAGGCATCGTTTGCACGGAATTTCATCACTCCCGTGCCCAAGTCAACCGTGACCGTAAGAATATTTTCATCTGCATCAAACTCCATTGGGGTAGAGGCATCCCAGCCACCAGGTGTCGCGTCGCCAATAATCCCCCAATACAGAGGAGCCCCTAGTGTATAGGTTTTCGCTGCCAGATCCACTGTCAGCTTAAATGTACCTACTCCATCAGCTATGATGTTTTCACCATTTTCCTCCAATGTACCGTCTCCTCCATCATCACCATAGTTCACATCCCAATTAGGACCTTCATTGACTTTGAATTCTCCAGAACCTCCTAAAACATGGATAAAACCCTCATACACATTATCGGACTTCACCGAATAAATGATCGTATTTTCATTGGCCGGATCCCAGCCTTGGTAATCTCCCGGAAGGTAAAGCCTTGGGTATTCCAACGCTACCTCGTAAGGAGTCACTTGCATATCGATCACCTCCGAAAACTCATCTGCTACGGAACTGTTAATAGTTGATTTTATGCGAAGTTCTATGGCAGACTCTTCACCGGGGACCAGTCCTTTTGCCAATAGTTTCTGATTAAACGCCGCATACGTGACCGACAACTCAGACAATGTGGATGTGGCAATCTCCAAAGGAGCTGCAAATTCATTTCCTTGCAGGTCCATCTGCGCAATGTAAGTGGCTGCTGCAGAAAAACCATAATCCGTCTTTTCATAAGCAAACACCAACTCTGTTGCGGCTTCTTCGGCAGTCAACACGAGCGAAGAACCGGCTGCCGGACTCGTCAAAACCGGCGCCGTGGGATCACTATTGATCACAGGATCCAAATCTTCCGAACAGGACGCAGCCAAAATAAGCGGCAGTGCTCCTAAAATATATCTAGCTAATCTTTTCATCTTTAAAGGCATTTTGGATTAATAACCGTCATTTTGCTTGAGTTTGGGATTGGCTGTCAGGTCAGCCACTGGCAAAGGATAAAGCCTCCTGTAGCTCTCCACTGACTTCCCTTCAAAAATTCCACCTTTCCACTGCCAAGTATAATCATTGCCAGTAAACCGGTCAAACCTGATCAGGTCAGTCCTTCGGTGCGCTTCCCACTTCAGCTCCCTTGCACGCTCATCCAAAATAAAATCCAATGTCAGCTCACCTGCCGTGATATTCCCAGAAGCATCACCATAGGCCCTTTCTCTAAGCATATTGACATAAGCCAAGGCTTGTGCTTGGCTGCCTCCACTACCTCCACGAAGTACGGCCTCTGCATACATCAGGTAAACATCGCCCAGACGGAACATTGGGAAGTCGGTATCCACGATATCAGTGCCTGGACTGGAACCACGCTGTCCGTCCCTGGTGACATTTTTATATTTCTTTACGGCATAACCATCCTGGAAAATAGCAATATCCTCTATGTCCAAGTTTTGCTCATCCGTATGAAACAAAGCCCTCGCATCAGTTGACCCATCTGTAACCGGGTAGAGTGCAACGATCTCAGGCCGGGTTCTCAGCCCTTGCCATCCACCAGGGATACCAAATTCCTCCCTGTCCATCGTCCCGCCGACAGCGGCATTTACCAAGAAGGTGGTTCCGCCATACGTGGTAGTATTCACCCCATCAAAAGCTACCGAAAAGATCAGCTCATCCCGGCACAGGTGATTATCTGCCAAAAACAAATGATTATAATTTCCCTCAAGGGAATAACCACTATTGATGATTTCGTTTAAATAAGTCAAGGCTTCATCAAAATGGTCTTCACCAATATACACCTCTGCATTCAGGTACAGTTTGGAAAGCAACATCCAGGCAGCGGCTTTGTCTGCACGGGCATACTCATTCTGTCTGGCAGCTATCAAAGTTGGCAAAATCTCCATCAGTTCACTTTCGATATATGCGAACAGATCAGCCCTGTTGGTTTGCTCTGGAAAAAAAGCCCCCACTGCATCTGTCTCCGTCACAAAAGGTACGTTGCCATACATGTCCAACGCATGGAAATAGCTCAGGGCACGTAAAAACCTGGCCTCTGCCCGGTAAATCCTACCTGTTTCCAGATCAGCTTCTGAGATACCCCTGGACGCCATTTTTTCATCACTTGTCTCTCTAATAAACTCATTGGCCAAGGATATCTGGTAGAAAATCCGGTAGTACATGGCAGCGATAAAGTTATTTTCTGAGGTCCATTCACTAGTATTCAGCTGAGGTAACCCTTGGTCGTTCCAAGCGATGATTGCTTCATCTGTCGGCAATTCCTGAAGCTTCCAATACGCCCTAATGTAGGTCGATGCACCTTCGTCCAAGCCGCTGATATCAGGTTTACCGGAGGGGCCCTGTTGCCCACTGACAGCGAGGCCTGCATACAATTTTGCCAAGACCGCCTTGTAGTTATCAAAGTCCTCATAGACCTGAATGGAGGTCACCTCATTATAAGGCTCTAAATCCAAGTCTGTACATGACACCGCACTCAAGAGTCCCAGCATCATGGTCATTTTATATATCCAATTTAATTTCATTGCTGTTCAGGGTTTAAGGTTAAAATCCGAAGTTTACACCGAAAGAGAATATGCGTGGCAAGGGATAGAAGTTATTGTCAATCCCGCCTCCCGTAGCATCATCCACGCCTGGAGCGATTTCAGGACTCACCCCACTATAGTCGGTGATCACGAAAACATTCTGAACCGTAGCGCTTGCGCGCAAGTTAACATTCGAGTCAAACAGGTTGCCGAAATTATACCCCAGTGAGATGTTTTCCATCCTTAGGAAAGAAGCATCCTGAATATAGTAATCAGACCGCAGCTGGTAGTTCTGAAAGTTTGTATTGAGCACATCAGCTGGAAGATTGTTAATGTAACCGGGGAAACGAAGGCCTTGGTAGGCAGCATTGGAGGACGCCACATTATTATAGACTTTATTACCAGCATTGCCCCGCAGCACAAAACCAAAATTCCAGTTCCTATACCTCATGGAACTGTTAAAGCCAAAGTAATGGCGTGCATCAGGGAATCCATTCCTCACAAGGTCCTGTTCGTTGATCATGCCATCCCCATTTTGGTCTACATAGACTCCTTCCAATGGCGCTCCATTCTCACCATAAACCTGCTCATAGGCGTAGAAAGAGTTTGGCTGATAACCTACCGTATGCACCTGGATGGTATTACCGGTACCGCCATTGATACCTCCCACCAAGATCCCGACGGCATCCTCCTCTACATTGCTGAGGCTGGTGATTGTGCTTTTGTTATGGGTATAGTTTCCTCCTATATCCCAATTAAAATCGGTGGTTTTGACCACATTGTAGGTCAAGCCTACTTCCAGTCCCTGATTTTCGATACTCCCTACATTGGTAAACAGTTGGTTGGTCAGGTTGGTACCGGCAGGAACGGGAATCACAGCCAACAAATCGTCTGTCTTTTTGAAGTAGTAGTCCAATGTACCGTAGAATTTACCATCCAAGAACTCATAGTCCAAGCCGATATTGTAGGTGGTCGTTTCTTCCCACTTGATATTTTCATCATAGCCCTCTGGTCGTAAGGTGGTGTAATAGGTATCCCCAAAACTGTACCGGGTGGCATCATCACTCTGGACATAACGAGGGAGGTAGGGGAAATAAGAACCTATATCCTGCTGGCCCGTCACACCATATCCCAGCCGCAATTTCAAATCAGTAAGGGTGGTATTGTCTTTCAGCATATCCTCTTCACTGATCCGCCAAGCAGCCGCCAGGGATGGAAAAACACCCCATCTGTTATCCGGGCTGAACCGTGAAGAACCATCAGCCCTTACCGTGGCGGTAAACAAATATTTGTCTTTAATGGTATAATTGGCACGGGCAAAATAGGAGATCAGACGGTACTGTGGACGACTCACCACACCAGCAGCGGCCAGCGTATCGCCTTCTGCATTTACCCTGGCAAAGGTTGGGTTTTTGATCAAGAAATCCTGTGCAGAATATCCGACCAGAAAATTCAGCCGGCTATCGCCAAAATCCTTGATATAGTTCAAGTAAAAGTCAGCTAGCAAATTACGCTTGCTTTGCTCGTAAGGAGCTATGCTACCGCCTTCAAAATATCCAGAAGCAGAATTGGCATCAATGATCGTACGTCCCTCACTGGAACTCACATCATAGCCCAAGTTCAGGTTGGCCTTAAGTCCTTCGAGGAAAGGCAGCTCATAATCCAATTGTAAATTACCGATGCTTCGTTTTACCGTACCACGATCGTTCTTGGACATTAGGAGCCCCACAGGATTATTGGGAGCCAGGGTCTGGGGATTCCCGTCTTCATTGAGCCATTCCCAATATCCTCCTACTCCATTGGGATCGTGCACGGGATGGGTAGGGTCATAAGCTGCCGCAGCTCCGATCGCATCCCGGTTAGCGAAGCGGCTTTTGGTAATCACTCCTTTGACATTAAAATTGACATGGAGCTTATCATCAAAGAAGTTTGGATTTAAACTGATGCTGGCAGAGGTCCTTTTCAAGTTTCCGGTTTTGAGGATCCCGTCCTGATCCAGATAACCGACAGAGACACGGTAAGGCAAAGATTTATAGGCGCCTGAAATGGAAACGTTATTATCAAAACTCACCGCATCCTTATAAATCTCCTCCTGCCAATCCGTTGCATCCTCTCCTACCAAGGCTGCCTGGGATGGCGAAGCCTGCGCTGCCACCACACTTCTAAATTGATCTGCATCCAGCATATCCACAGTATTGGTCACTTGGGAAACAGACACCATCGAATTCACATTCACCCGCAATGGCTGGCCTTCCTTACCCTTCCGCGTCGTGATCAGGACCACGCCATTGGAAGCCCTTGAGCCATAAATCGCTGTGGCCGATGCATCCTTCAGGATATCAAAGGTCTCGATATCATTAGGGTTTAGAAAATTCAGGGGATTGGCCGTACCTGAGGTCTTAGAATTGTCCAGTGGTACACCATCAATGACGATCAATGGATCATTTGAAGCATTAAGGGAGGCACCACCCCGGATCCGGATCCTACCTCCAGATCCAGGAGCACCACCATTTGGTGTGATCTGAACACCTGCCACCTTACCGGTGATCAATTGTTCAGGATTGGTTACTTGGCCAACATTAAAGTCGTCACGTTCCACAGAGCCAACCGATCCCGTCAAATCGGCTTTTCTCTGGGTACCATAACCGACCACCACTACCTCGTCCAGCTGCTTGGTATTACCTTGCAACTGCACATTGATCGTTGACTGATTGCCTACGGTCATTTCCTTGGCATCAAAACCTATAAAGGAAAAAACCAATACATCTTCTGGAGAATTGATATCAATGGAATAATAACCATCAATATCTGTCGTGGTTCCTCTTGTGGTTCCTTTCAGCAGAACATTCACAAATGGTAAAGGCTCACCGGAATCAGTATCTGTCACAGTTCCTTTAACAGTCTGAGCCTGCGCATAAATTAAGTGTCCACTTAATAGTGCTAGACACATTACCGCTACTTTTAAGACGGTAGAGATCTTTCGCATAATGGTTTGTTTTGGATTAATTGTTAATTTTTAAGAGTAAATAGAATATTCAAATAATACTATTTATCTTTTTAATCTTGAAACTCATCAAAAAATCCGATAAGCTGGATTTTTGTGGTATTTCAGAGATCGTAATGAAATATTAGGGAATAGAAGCCACACAGGCAAGTTTTTGAATCAAAAAAAACAAAGTGATTTTTATGCAAACGTCGCCGCAAACGTTTTCATAGGGGATAAAAATTTATCTTCCAAAAATTCAATTTCATTCGTATTCGTACACTGTACACTGTTTATTGATTTGGCACACCATTTTATTCTACCGGTAAAATAGTATATTAGAATCTTAGAAAAGTCTAAATAAATCATGAAACTAGGACAAGCCACGATCAAGGATATTGCAAAAGCCCTGAATATTTCCTCTTCTACCGTCTCACGTGCCCTGAAAGATTACCCGGGAATCAGTAAGGAAACAAAGGAAAAGGTAAAGGCACTTGCAAAAAAACTCAATTACCGCCCCAACGCCGTGGCTTTGAGCCTCCGAAAAAGCAAGTCTTCCACCATTGGTGTTATAATCCCCGAGGTGGTGCACTTTTTTTTTAGCACGGTCATCAGTGGAATAGAAGAGGTGGCTTACGCCAACGGTTATAATGTCATTCTCCTACAGACCAACGAAAATGCAACCAGAGAGCTCGCCGCAGTGGATACCATCATCAGCAACCAAATCGATGGGCTTTTGGTGAGCTTCTCCAAGGAAACATCTAATTTTGACCATTTCAAAAAACTAATGGATTATCATTACCCCATTGTGTTTTTTGACCGTCTTCCAAATCTTCAAGACACGGTCAATGTCACCGTAGATGACCAGACAGGTGCATATAAGGCCGTCAAACACCTCATCGAACAAGGCTATACCAAAATCATTCACTTGGCTGGCCCGGAGAACCTGAAAATCAGCATTGACCGAAAAGAAGGATATCTTAAAGCGCTACAGGAAGCAGGTATTCCTATTCGCGAAGAATGGATCATCCCTTGTCCCAAAGGCACTCCAGAGGAAAGTGAGACCATTTGCCGGGCATTGTTCTCCCATGCCTCAGACCGACCGGACGCAGTATTTGCATCGAATGACATCGCAGCAGCCGGAGCCATGCAAGCAGCCAAATCCATGGGATTAAAACTTCCTGAGGAGTTTGGTGCTGTAGGCTTTAGCGACTGGCAGTTTTCTTCAATGATAGAGCCTCCCCTTTCTTCCGTTTCCCAGCCTGGCTTCGATATGGGCGAAAAGGCAACCCAGCTACTTTTGGAAATGATCGATTCCGAAAATGAGGAAGCATTTACAGCGCGTACGGAGATGCTCGAAACAGGTTTGGTCATTCGGAAATCCTCTTTGAGGAAAGGATAGCACGCTGATGCCACTGATCTGACGGATGATCTCTGATATATACCTGCGGGAATCTTAAGCAATCTGCGACATCTGTGTGCAATAAACAGAACGCCGATGACGCTGATCCGGCTGATGATCGCTGATAGTTATCTGTGGAAATCTTAAGCAATCTGCGACATCTGCGTGCCATCCAATTTTTTTCTAACTAATTTCATTTTTCTATGCACACGATTGAATACATGAATAAAGATTGTTTTTATGCCCAAAACATTCCAAATAACCCATTGCACAACAAAAACTTAATTTTTTCCTTCCAAAATCCTTTCTAAATTAGCTGCACAGTACCTGTCATTCTGCAAGCTGCCGTCACCAGCGAATCCCATGAATCAGGTGATATACGCCTCCCAAATCCTACCTCGGAAGCTGTGAACAAATGCATTTAATAACTTACTAAAGTAACCCAAATGACTACTGTAGCCACTTCAGTAAATCGTGCCCAAAACCAGTCTGCCGGAAAAGTAATTTCCTGGAAACCCACAGC
This sequence comes from Echinicola soli, assembly GCF_006575665.1. NCBI lineage: Bacteria > Pseudomonadati > Bacteroidota > Cytophagia > Cytophagales > Cyclobacteriaceae > Echinicola > Echinicola soli. The sequence continues at coordinate 3,420,355 of NZ_CP041253.1, read as the reverse complement.
CCATGGAATAACCGGCAGAACGGAGACTTCATACTTTAAAATCAGCATATTTACAGACACCATTGTCCGTATACAGCTTAGTCGTTCTGAGCAGTTTTTCTCCAACCCTTACAGTGTAGTCCAATCCCCCAAGGAAACCTCATTGAAAGTTTCCGAAGAGCCAGAGATATTAACGCTGGAAACTGCCGAACTAAAAATCGTTCTTTCCAAAAACGAATGGGCACTGAGCTTTTATGATCAACACGGGAACCTCCTCAATCAGGATGATCCTGCATTTGGGGTATCATGGCTGGGCACTGAAGTCACCAATTATAAAAAGCTCCAGCCCAACGAAAAATTCATTGGGCTAGGCGAAAAAACGGGAGGCATCGACCGTGCTGGACAAGCCTTCACCAACTGGAATACGGATTATTTTGCCTATGGTGTGAATGATGACCCGCTGTACATGTCCATTCCTTTCTACATAGGCATTCACAGGCAACGGGCCTATGGGATTTACTTTGACAACACCCATAAAACCACCTTTAACTTTGGTGCTTCCAACCGCCGCTTTTCTTATTTCTCTGCGGAAGATGGTGACATGGATTACTATTTTTTCCAAGGACACACGGTAGCTGACATCATCAGTGGCTATACATCCCTTACCGGAAAAATGAGCATGCCCCCGCTTTGGGCATTGGGTTTTCAGCAATGCCGCTATTCCTATTATCCTGAATCCGAAGTATTTGCCCTGGCCAATAACTTTAGGGACAGAGATATGCCAGCAGATGTCATTTACCTTGATATCCACCACATGGAAAAGTACAAGGTATTCACCTTCGATGGGGAGAAATTCCCAGATCCCAAGGCGATGATCGAGGCCTTGAAGGCAAAGGGTTTCCGCGTGGTGGTCATCATGGATCCGGGCATTAAGGTCGAAAAGGACTATCTCCCTTATCAAGAGGGAAAGGACAATGACCTGTTCCTGAAATACCCTGATGGAGAAACCTATGAAGGACAAGTATGGCCGGGCTGGTGTGCCTTTCCTGATTTCACCTCGGCCAAAACCCGCCAGTGGTGGGCAGAAAAAATGGCCTATTATACTGATGCCGGCGTGGATGGATTTTGGACAGATATGAACGAACCGGCATCTTGGGGCCAACATACGCCTAACTTGATCAATTTTGACTATGAAGGACAGCAAGTCAGTCACCGAAAAGCCCGCAATGTATATGGTATGCAGATGGCCAGAGCTGCCCAGGAAGGTGCCTTTAAAAATGGGAAAGAGCGGCCTTTTACCCTTACCCGGGCTGGTTTTTCAGGCATCCAACGGTTTGCCGCAGCCTGGACAGGGGACAATGTATCCAGTGAGGAACACATGATGGCAGGCATCCGACTGGTCAACAGTCTTGGTATTAGCGGGGTAAGCTTCGCTGGATACGATGTGGGTGGCTTTTGTGGCGAAGCCAGCAAATCGCTCTTTTCGCGGTGGATGAGCATTGCGGCATTCTCACCGCTGTACAGGGCCCATTCCATGATCAACAGCAACGATGCAGAACCTTGGGCCTTTGGAGAAGAGGTAGAAGAAATTTCCAAAAACTACCTCAAACTGCGCTACCAAATGCTCCCACTACTGTATGCGGCCTTTCACAAGAGCAGCCAAGATGGTTTGCCCTTGGCCAAAAGCCTGGCCATTGACTACTCATTTGATGAAAACATCTATGATGGACGCTTTCAAAACCAGTACTTGTTCTGTGATTCTCTGTTGGTAGCTCCTGTGGAAAGCCACAAAGAAATCACCAAATCTTACCTTCCAAATGGGAATTGGTATTATTTCTACAATGATCAACCCTACCATGGAGGCCAAGAAATTTACGTGGATACTCCTATCAATTACTTGCCCGTATTTGTAAAGGGAGGAAGTATTCTGCCATTGCAGTCCCCCATATCCCATACTGCCGAAAAGCATGATGGCATCTTACGCCTTCACGTGTACAAAGGAGAAGGGACCTCTAGCTACTTACACTATGAAGATGATGGCCTAAGCTTGGATTACAAAAACGGGGATTATTTCAAAAGGGCAATTGTCTTGGACAGTGATCGACAAATCCTTCGATTAGCAAAGGCCACGGGAAATTTCAAAAGCAATTATGACCAGCTCAACGTTATTTTCCATGGATTTGAAATCAACAAAATAAAATCTGGGGAAAAATCATTGCCGCTAAGTAGCGAAAATTTAGCCTTTCTTCGTGAAATTTCCGATTTTGATCCATTGCCAGACAACCGTCTCCCCTATCATGAAATAGCGGGACTGCCCTCAGTCACGCTTCCTCATTACCATGAAGAAATAACCATTACTTTTGAGACATAAGATTTGATGGACAATTAATTCAAATTGAAGACAGGTACTTACCTTCAAACTTTACAACCTTAACCCCTTACATAACCGCTAAATGCAATCCGATACACGAAAGAAGAAATTAAGTTTTTGGCAAATATGGAACATGAGCTTTGGCTTTCTGGGCATCCAAATGGGCTTTGCACTCCAAAATGCCAATGCCAGCAGGATTCTCCAGACCTTCGGTGCCGACGTGGAGCACTTATCCCTGTTTTGGCTGGTGGCGCCTATCACCGGAATGGTCATCCAGCCTATCATTGGCCATTACAGTGACCATACCTGGACCAGGCTGGGAAGAAGAAGACCGTACTTTCTGGCCGGTGCTATTCTCGCCGCCATTGGCCTGATGCTGTTGCCCAACGCTTCTCTCTTTGTTGCCTTTTTGCCCGCACTTTGGGTCGGTGCTGGATTCCTGATGATCATGGATGCATCGTTTAACATTGCCATGGAACCCTTCAGGGCATTGGTAGCCGATAAACTACCGACCGACCAGCGGACACTGGGCTTTGCCGTCCAGACCCTGCTTATAGGTCTGGGGGCAGTAATCGGTTCTTGGCTGCCATACATCCTTACGGAATGGTTTGGCATGGCCACTACGGCAAATGAGGGCATCGTACCCCAAAATGTCCTCTGGGCATTTTTTATCGGGGCCACTGTATTGGTGGCATCTATTCTATGGACAGTAATCCGCACCACTGAGTACCCTCCAGAAGAGCAGGATAAATGGGATGCTGACGAACACCAAGAGCATGCTTCCAGCAAAGGCTTATCAAGTATATTCTCAGATTTTATTAAAATGCCAAAAACCATGAAACAGCTGGGCTTAGTACAGTTTTTTTCTTGGTTTGCACTATTTTCGATGTGGGTGTTTACCACTCCTGCACTGGCCCAACACGTCTGGGGACTTCCCAGTACAGACCGTTCTTCCTTGGAGTTTAACGAAGCGGGGAATTATGTAGGTGTTATCTTTGGTTTTTATAATTTGGTATCCGCGATCTTTGCCATAGCACTGCCTTTTTTAGCAGCTAAAATAGGCAGGAAAATGACCCATGCTGCTTGTTTGATTGCGGGTGGATTGGGTCTGATGTCATTTTTATGGATCAATGACCCGGGCATGAAATGGATGCTGAATTTCTCTATGATCGGTGTGGGGATCGCTTGGGCAAGTATCCTTGCGATGCCCTATTCGATTTTGGCAGGTGCTATTCCTGTCAAAAAAATGGGTGTATATATGGGGATATTTAATTTCTTCATTACCGCACCACAGATCCTAAACGGCTTTGTGGGAGGGCTGATCGTAAAACATTGGTATGAAGGTCAGGCGATCTATGCCATATTCTCTGCTGGATTACTGTTGATCGTCGCCGCAATGCTCACTTATTTTGTAGAGGACAAGGATGATAAGGCGCTCGTTTGACGTATTGATAATGAATAGGTTAACCATCAGACCATCAGGCATTGGACGCTTCCTTAGTGACCATTTGGGGAATGGTAAAGTGAAAACTGGCACCATTTCCCAACTCACTTTCTACCCAAATTTCACCACCATTTTTCTCCACAAAATCTTTACATAACATCAGTCCGAGTCCGGTGCCTTTTTCATTTTGCGTCCCTATGGTAGTAAAAGGCTTGCTTGAAAAAATCCTTTCCACATTTTCTGCTGCAATTCCCACCCCAGTATCCTCTACGATCACCTCTACCAACTCCCCTTTAGCATCAATCTGAATATGTATTTCATCCCCCTTCTCACAAAACTTGATGGCATTGCTGATCAGGTTTCGAATCACCAACCTGATCATATTTAAATCCCCAAAGGCATAGGTAGCATTCTCAGCGATAAACTTCAAGTGTATCCCTTTGGTATCGAGGTAGTTTTTAAAAAGAGAAATGACTTCATCCACCTCATTGGAGACATTTATGTTAACGGCCTGGATGGACTCCCCTTTCAATTGGGTCTGGGCCCATTGCAATAAATTCTCCATAAAACCAGAAACATCCTTTAGGTTTTTGGCAAAAGCAGGCAGCATCGACCTGAACTCATCTTCCTTGACCCAGCCGGATTCCACCATCTCCAGAAACTGGGTAAGGGAATGGACCGGATTACGCAAGTCGTGCGAAATTATGGATAATAATCTATCCTTAGTGGCATTGAGTTCTGTTAATTCCTTCGCTTGAAGCTCTAGTCGCTTTTGATCTTGAATAAATTGGGTAATGTCTCTAAATAAAATCAACCTTCCCGGGTATTCCCTCTCCCCTTCCTTTAAGAACTTACTGATTACTTCGAAATACCTATTCACACCATCCAACGTAATCATCTTCTCAATGACTACTCCATCATCATTTTCAACGAGACTTTTCCAATCTTCCTCGTCAAAGCCCAAATCGCTAATATGTTTACCGGTGATATCCTCCGCATTTCTCTTTATCAGTCTGGTAAAGTAAGGATTTACATCCACCACCCGCTGGGCACCATCGATTACCAACATGCCGTTTTTCATGGAATCTACGATAATATTTCTGGCTATTGGTTTGATGTCAAACAGGCCAACTTTAAAGAATCCGATAAAAACAATCAGGCACGTTCCCATAAATGCATGTGGTGTAGGGTCTATCCCATTAAATGGGCCTACCTGAAACACCACTAATATGTTAGCTATCCATGGTACCATCGTTCCAGTAAGTATGATCAATGTCTGCTTTTGGTACATCCCCTTGGTGCTAAAACACCTCCTGATCAACAGGTAAACACCATAACCGATAGCAAGATAAAAATAGCTGGTATGGATAATGTACCAAGGGCCTTTGGCAGTAAGCAAGGCAAACAGTCCATTTATTTCCACGATTTCGGCATTTTGATAATGGAGATGATGAAGGTCATTGGTCCAGACCATGATCATGGAGATCAGCGGAAAAATAAACTGACAGGCAACCCACCTCGGACTCAGCCAGGCTTCCTTCCCTACAAACTTCAGCACAAAAAGCAACCAAAAAACGGGAACCAAAGCGATGCCGATATACTCGAAATCCACGACCAACAGCATCGCTTCCAGACGGTCCATTCCCACCATCACCCCATCGCTGGCGGCCCAAATCGACACTGCTATCATCATCGCACCAAACCACCTTACATCCTTACTCAATCGAGTAAAGAGAAATACGGCCAATAGCAGAACGACAACTGCAAATACCAGCAAAGAGAGTGAATAGGAACTAAGCGAAAATTCCATTTTTACATTGAAGGAATAAAGAAGAGGTTAGCATTGATTGCATAAAACTAGCAATAATTGTTTATTACATTACAATTTTTCACCAATAAACCCCAATAAAAGCCGGAAACTACAAGTAATTATTTTCCTTTCTGCACATTTGAGAGTGCATTAAAAGCCTTTGCAGGATCGGAATACTTAAACTTAAATCCGTAATCCAAAAGCAATTTTGGTATCACCCTTCGACTTTTAAGTACAAGTTCAGATTCTGTCCGCATCACAAAAGCGCCTATTTCAACCATCCATTTTCTTAATGGAAAATACCACTTTGCCCCAAGGGATTGTCTCAACACACTGGTAAATTCGCTATTTCTGCACGGATTTGGGGAGCAGAGATTAACCACCCCTTCAATTGCCGGATTATCGACCATAAAATCTATTGCAGCAAGAAAGTCATCGATGTGTAACCAACTCACATATTGATCACCACTTCCCTGCCGGCCACCTAAGCCCAGGAGAGCCAATCGCCTCATTGTTTGGTAAACACTTCCACTGCTACCAAAAACCATTGAAGAACGAATGGCTATTTGTCTAGTTTCTCTAAAACGATAACTAAAAAATGCCTCCTCCCATAGCTTGCACACAGTTTCTGAAAAATCACTTCCTACTTGACTCTCTTCTGTGTTGGCAGTCCCTTCTGTATGGGGATAAATGGTGGCAGAGGAAGCGTTAATCCAGATTGAAGGCGGATTTTCCAAGCGCTCCACTGCCTGCCCCAAAGTCCTTGTACTGTCTATCCTTGAACGAAGAATCTCCTTTTTGTTCTTATCCGTATACCGGCAGTCTACAGACTTTCCACATAGATTGATCAGCACATCTGCTCCATTCAGCGCTTGTGCCCACTCCCATTGCGTACATCCATCCCAGTTTACGTACCTTATCCTCTTACCATCTTGGTTGTGCTGCCGGGTCAGGACAGTAATTTCAGCTCCTTCTTTCAAGAAATAACCTATCAGTGCTTTCCCTAAAAAGCCTGTTCCTCCTGCGATGACAATTTTTTTCATGTTTCGATCAGTTTAAGTTGTTGGTAATGGATTTTGTTTGGCCTTTTTCTTCCCCCGGAAAAAGAACCACAAATTCAAAAACAACATCAAACCGAGATAAATGGAAAACACTCCTACTTTCCGGCTTAACGTTTCTACCATGCTCTGGGAGTTTTCTATGGATCCAGTCCTTAAAGTCATCAGCGCTACGCCAATATTCAGTAGGTAAAAACCAATTTCAAACAGTCGGTTTGTCGAAAAGGCTATTTTTTCCCTCCCCAAAAAAATCTCCAACATAAAAATTTTACTGTTTTTGAACAGTACCTTAGCAGTGACAATCGTCATAAGGACAGTCACAGGTAAATACACCAAATAAATAACAATGTTTAAATTTTCCATGATGATATATGTTTATGAAGTTTTTCTATAGTTTAACCAAAGCAGCAGTAATACATTCACGATGTGTAAAGCACCCAAGATGAACAGAATGCTACCAAATTGACTGGTCAAAGAGCTGACCATATGGTAGGGAACTGAAAGTGGCTCCCATTGATAGGTTACATTGAAGACATAGCCGATATTGATCAGATAATACCCTGTCAAAAGACTCTTATTGACCGGATCAAGCCAATTGACCAGTGCATACTTGCTTAAAACTTCCTCTAGCAAATCACGCCCGTTTGAATACAACTCTTTTCCCACCCACCAAGTCAACAGGGCTGAAAAAGGCAAGTAAACCAGGTAGCTAAGCAAGTTATAATTCATGATTTTAATTATTGAATTTTCAGTAATTATTGAAAATTAATGATAAATTTTTTTAGCCCTTTATTTTGGTGACCAACCGAAAGAACCAATTCTTTTTGGAGTTAATAAACATGTCAAGCACTGTTTCGGATTGCCTGGCAAAACCCAACAAATCTGTGGTGACCGCCTTAAATTCTCTGGCTTCCATGGTATCCTCTTTTACACCCTTTACTTCATTTAGCACCTTTAAAATAGGCTCAAGTTCTCTTCTTTTCCGCTCTTTCGCCACCTGTACGGCCAAACTCATCACGTCCTTCTCCGAACTAAAGTATTCTTTCCTATCACCTGGTACCAATACTTTTTCTACCAATCCCCAATCCATCAAAGCCCTGATATTCATATTGGCATTTCCTCTTGATATCTTCAGCTCTTCCATGATCTGGTCTGTGGACAATGGCTCTGTTGAGACCATCATCAAAGCATGAATTTGTCCCATTGTCCTGTTAATTCCCCAACTGGAACCTAAAGTGCCCCATGCCTGAATGTATTTTTGCTTGGCTTCTTCGTAATTCATAATTCAAATGTAATCTATGTTTTCTAACTTTCAAAATATTCTGAAAATTAAATAACCGAATAACTAAGAACGAAGCCAATTATTCTCACTAACATACACCCTTCCGCCAAAAGGACCATTAACGCTTCATCATTGGAAATCATCAAACTAGCTGTTTTTAGTGCCTTTTCAGCTCTTCCCGACATTCGTCAGGAATTCCCCATACATAATCCGAGTTAAAACCAGTATATTCGAGAAGCTTAATATAGACTTTATGGACAAACACCTACAAGCCGCAATCGAAGAAGCCAAAAAAGGACTACAAGAAGGAGGGATCCCCATTGGCTCCATACTGGTACATGAGGACAGGGTCATCGGCCGTGGGCACAACAGAAGAGTGCAAAAAGGCAGTGCTATACTTCATGGTGAAATGGATGCATTGGAGAATGCAGGTAGATTGCCCGCTAAGGTATACCAAGAAAGCACACTTTACACCACCCTTTCTCCATGCTCGATGTGCACTGGAGCTATTTTACTTTACGGAATACCTAAAGTCGTCATTGGTGAAAATGTCACCTTTAAAGGCGAGGAAGCGCTACTCTCTTCTCGAGGTGTAGAAGTTATCGTTATGGACGACAAACAGTGCATTTCCCTTATGACACAATTTATCAGAGACCAACCTACTTTATGGAACGAAGATATTGGCAAATGATCAAAAAAGTGCTCCTGTATTCCCTCTTCGCTTTTGTTCACATCGGAATATTCATTTCTGGAAATATTAAATTGACAAATTCCTCCGTTCGGACAGTTAATATCATTTCCACGCCGTTCTATTTCTAATTTTGCTTTTTATCTTTGGGCAATGAAAACAATCAAAATAACAGGTGTCCCTGAACACTTTAATTTCCCTTGGCTTAAGCTTATTGAAGAGCAGCCGTTGGTCGATGCTGGTTATACCTTGGAATGGAAAGATGAGTCCAAAGGATCAGGAGCCATGAACTTAGCCCTCAAAGAAGAAAAGACTGATATCGCCATCATTTTGACAGAAAGCTTTATCAAAGACAAAATAGAAGGAAATCCTGGAAAAATCATCGGATATCACGTCCTCTCCCCTCTCAATTGGGGAATCCATGTACCCGCTCAATCCTCAGCACAAACCATCAGTGACCTCCAAACTGCCCCTTTCCTCATCAGCCGGTATGGTTCTGGTTCGCATCTGATGACGTATCTACTGGCCAAGAAGAATGACTGGAATCCCGAGACACTCCAATTTGACGTAGTAGGCAATATGGATGGGGCCTTAGAAGCCTTTGCAGACCATCAACCAAAAGGTTTCCTTTGGGAAAAATTCACAACCAAGCCATTGGTAGATGCTGGCCATTTCAGAAGAATAGCTGAAATCCCCACTCCTTGGCCTTGCTTTGTCATTGTAGCTCATGAAAAACTACTAAAAGATCACTCAGCCATCATTCCTGATCTGCTCTCAAAACTATATGCCCAATCCAAGACACTTAAAGCCGTACCGCAATTGCCAGCTTTGCTAAGCAAAACCTACAACCTTCAGGAAACGGATATACAGGAATGGCTAAAACAAACCTCCTGGGCTACTAAACCCGAAATGGAAAAAGCCACCCTCGAAAAAACAATGGATATTTTAAAAGAACTCGGCCTGATTGATACATTAGTTCCAGTGGAATCCTTAGTAGCTACCGAAATGGTCAATTTGGTTTAGCGGTGGAACCTAGCGTCCTACTGGCGGAAAACATCATTTAGCTAACCAATTTCCGATGGTGTTATTCAGGGCATGAGAAATCTCTTTCAGGACTATAAGCGAGATACTTTTGTCAACACGAGTGACATTCGGCCCCTATTTCCGTTGTTGACTCTCCGAACTCACCATAATTCAGAAACCTCCTTTCGATTAATGAAATATTATTACTGATGTCCGAGAAAACAATCGTCCAATTGAAAAAAATCAACTGTTTTCATCCCTAAATCCCCTAAAGGGGACTTTCTAAAGCTCCCCTTTAGGGGATGGGGATCATTTTAGGGATTGGAATAAAAACCCTCAAATTTGTATTTAAAAACAGTTTTTGATCATATTTGAAATTTAGTCGGGCGCCAGTAAAATTTAATAGAAAACAGTATTTTAAAGCTCAGGTTATAAATAGAAAAGGCCTTGGAAGTTAATTTTCCAAGGCCTTTTCTATTTATAATAAGATAACAATGATCAATTGGTTTTCTTGATCAAGTCCCCATCTTTTAGCTGCTTACTCACGACAAAGTACGGGCCTGCCACCAACTCTTCTCCCTCCTTGATTCCTTCTTTGATTTCGATATTTTCAAAATCTGAAATACCGGTTTTGACACGCGTAAGTGTAGCTTTGTTACCATCGGACATAAATATGATTTCCTGAAGGTCGCTCTCCGCATTGGTCGAATCCACCCGGATATTATCCCTGGTGGTCACTGCCGCCAAAGGAACAGATAGAACATCTGCTTTCTTTTCGGTAATTATTTCCACACTGGCTGTCATTCCAGGCCTGAAAGGATACCTGTTTTCCTTGGTGATCAATTTTTCATAGGACTCATTGAGGATCCTGATTTCCACCTCAAATTCGGTCACGGCATCTTGTGTGGCTTTTTCATTGGCAGAATTGGCAATGGAAGTAACTACTCCGGTAAATTTCTCTCCTGTATGCGAGTAAGCGTCAACTTCAATGATCGTCGTATCACCCAAGGATATTCTTACAATATCATTTTCATTGACATCGACCACAACTTCCATTACGCTGAGATCAGCTATGCGCAGCATTTCTGTACCGGCCATTTGCTGTGTACCCACTACCCTTTCACCTTTTTCTACCAAGAGTTTGGATACTACGCCATCATTGGGTGCAAACACGTTGGTCAATCTCAGGTTTTCGTTGGCTTCCTCCACACTTGCCTGAGAGCTTTTCACCACATATTCGGCTGCTTCCACTGACTGCTGTGCCGCCTTAAGGTCATTTTCTGCCGAGACATAATCAGCGGTAGCCTGTTCATATTCCGAATCAGAAATCACATTGGATTCATACAGGGACTTATTTCGCTCATACTGTAACTTGGCCCGTTCAAACTGCGCCTCCGAACGCTTCAGCGCTGCTTGGGATTGAGCCAGGTTTGCCTTTTGTTGGTTCATGTTAGCGCGTGTCCTGTCCAAGGCTGAAATAAAATTATCAGGTCTGATCTTTACCAACAGGTCATTCTGCTTCACGGAATCTCCCTCATTGATATTCAATTCAATGATTTCACCCGCTACATCCGGGCTCAGTTTTACTTCAGTTTCCGGTTCGATCACCCCAGAGGCACTGACTTTTTCTACGATCGTTTTCTTAGCGGCCTTGGTAATTTCCACCTCGGTCTCAGCGGCACCACCTACCCATCCTAGGGACCTGCCGATAAGGATCAAAAGTATTAACACCCCTGCAACCCCGCCCAAAATATAGATTAGTTTGTTTGATTTCTTCTTAGCCATGATTCTTCGTGTTATAGTGTAAGGGGATTACCCAAATAAAAGTCCAATACTTTTACCCTGAAAATATATTCATATTTTGCTTGAAGCAAATCTGCCTGGGCATTAAAAAGGTTGTTTTGTGCTACCTGAAAGTCCACTGCATTGATCACCCCTACTTCAAAGCGCTTTTGGGCCATTCGGAAGGCTTCTTCCAGCGAAGAAACCCGTACAGTGGATGACTCATATGACTGTTTCGAGGCTACCGCATTGGTGTAAGCGGTTTCGATATCCTGCCTGAGCTGGTTCCTGGCTTCCTGAACGGAAATTTCACTCAGGTATTTCTGCACTCTTGCCCGCTGCAAGGATGCCTTGTTACTGCCATTGTTAAAAATCGGAACGTTCAGGCTAACTCCCAGGCCTTCGTTTAAGTTAAGGCTAAGCTGATCCTTAAATGGGCGGGGCTCACCTGTTTGGGGATCTTCAAAATTATCGGTATAGTTCGTACCGATGCTGCCTCCAAGCCCTAAGGTTGGAAGCAAACCACCCTTGGCGACCTTCACGCCATATTCAGCACTTTCCATTCCCAGTTCAGCCGCCTCTATTTCCGGCATCAGCGTTACTGCTATGGAAAAAATCTCATCCACATCATCATTGCTGATCATGTAATTTTCCGCTTCCAGTTCAGGCACGGCCACATCAAACTCCTCTTCAAAAGGAAGCTGCATCGCCTGGGAAAGATCCAGCCTGGCCAATCTCAAATTATTTCTCGCATTGGTCAGTTCCATGGCACTGGTAGCATTTTGTGCTTCAAGATCCAGTTGATCGGAGAGCGGCAGTGCTCCTGCTTCCACAAGCTTTTGGGTTCTTTCCAACTGCTGACTGGTTACCTCCAATTGTGATTCGGCCACACCTACTTGCTCTTTTGCAAACACCACGTTTACGAACAAGTTGACGATGTTTAATGTAATATTGTTTCTTGCGGCCTCCACATTCTTTTCACCAGCTTCCAGGTCTTTTTTGGCTTGTTGGATCGAATTATTGATCTGTCCTCCAGCATATAAGGTCATGTTGGTGGAAGCATTTAGCCCTGCACTCCCAAAATCCACCAATGATGCCACGGACGTCACCGGGTTAATGGATCTACCCCAGTTATAGCGATAGGAGGAGGAAGCAGATAAGGAAGGATAGCGCCTGAGCTTCGTTTCCCTTAGATTGGTTTCATTGTTCGTCTGGTTAAGCAGGCTCCGCTGCAGCTCCAAATTGTTTTCAAGTCCAATCTGGATACATTCTTCCAAGGACATGGAAGAAATATCCTGTGCGTGCAACGCACCCAAAAAACCGCAAGTGAAAACAACTGCAGTAAAAAATCTTTTCATCATAATGTATAACTATAGGTCAATATCCGGAATGTAAATTAATTCATGAATCCAACTGATACTCTCTAAATACTTAATGGTAATGGCATTGAGGCCAGAATCCATCTCTATAACATGACAGGCCATATCACGCTTACCCTTTCTTGATACGGACATCGTCGCGATATTGGCTTGTTCCTGTGCCAAAATACTGGTAATAAACGCAATTGCTCCCGAGACATCATTCGCCTTAATGATCAGCGTATGTTCTTGTGCGGAAAATTCAGCGTGAAATCCATCGATGGATTTTATATTGATCAGTCCGCCGCCCAAACTTTCTCCGATCACTTCTACTTTCCTATCTCCCCTGGCCAGGTTTAGCTTGATCGTATTGGGATGAAATACCGAAGCATTACCGATTGACTTAAAAATATAAGTCAATCCACGCTCTTCAGCAAGCTCAAAGGCCTGTTTTATCCGAGCATCGTCAGTTTTCATATCCATAAGACCTCCTATGATGGCCTTATCACTGCCATGACCTTCATACGTCCGGGCAAAAGAATTGTAGAAGGTTATCACGGCCTCATCAGGAATTCCGCCCAACACCTTGATTGCGGCCCTTGCAATGCGCACTACACCTGCCGTATGAGATGAAGATGGGCCTATCATCACGGGACCTATCATATCAAAGACACTACTTTTTCTTGTCATATTTGGGGTTTACACTTTCAAGTACTATGCTAATCTAATACTTATGATTCAATAATCACTGAATATGGTTTTAATTCCTCAAATCATAATCATTATCCATACATTTTAACTTAAATTCACTTGATAAATAGTTTAACAACAAGCTCATTTGACCGGTAATGAACACACAACCGTTCGATAACGATACAATTTTAATCCATCCTTCCCCGCAAGGAGCGTTTATTCACGCGCCGTCTGAATTGGCGAACAGAGCTGCCTATTTTGGTGACGGCCTGTTTGAAACCATGCTCTTCATAAATGGGAAAATCCGCTTTCGCCAAGCACATCGGGCCCGACTAAAAGAAGGTCTTCAGCAATTAAAAATTAGCGACGAAAAGTTAACTTCCATCGTGGCATTGGAAAGGTTCCTAGGCGAACAATTTGGAGGAGCACCATTAAGGGTGCGATGGAATGTTTACCGCGGCGGATTGGGAAAATACACTCCCCAAAACCATGAAGCCCGTGAACTTATCCTCATCCAAAAAGCCACTCCTTCCCAAACGATAAAGAGAACAGCATATATCAGTACTGAAATTACTGTTCCCAAAAGCCCTTGGTCCCATTGTAAAACCCTCAACGCACTCACCTATGTCATGGCCAATATCGAACGTCATGAGCAAGGCATGGACGAGGTCATTTTAAAGGATTCATCAGATTATATTTCCGAATCAGGCATCGCAAACTTGTTTTGGATGAAAGAAAGCACCTTCTACACACCGTCGCTAAGCTGCAGCTGCATCGCAGGCGTCGCTAGGGGAGCCTTGCTCAAGCACCTAATGCAACAAGGCATTTCGGTAATGGAAGGAAAATTCACGAAAGATGACCTGCTTTCTGCCGATCAGGTTTTTACCACTAATGTTTCTGGGATCGCCTATCTTCAAAAGATCGAAAACAAGGAATTTGATACCCACTCAATTGAAATAGTGGAAAGCCTATTCAATTAAAGTAATAGCTAATTTTTCAATCTCACAATATTGCTCTTTCAGACATTCGTCGGAATGACAGCCTTGTCACTGTCTGCTCTTAGCTAAAACGGCATTGAATCCGGGCTAAACCGACACTGCCGCTTTGATGTGAGGATGTGGATCATAGTTTAGCAGTTCGAAATCTTCGTACTCAAACGAAAAGATATCCTTCACGGCTGGATTGATCTTCATGGTGGGCAAGGACCTGCAATCCCTGGAAAGCTGTAATTTGGCCTGATCAAGGTGATTGGAATATAAGTGTGCATCACCAAATGTATGGATAAATTCGCCAGGCTCTAAATTACACGCTTGGGCCATCATCATGGTAAAAAGTGCGTAGGAAGCGATGTTAAAAGGAACTCCCAAAAACACATCGGCACTTCGCTGATATAACTGGCAAGAGAGTTTTCCTTCCGCCACATAAAACTGGAACATCGTATGGCACGGAGGCAAGGCCATATTATCCACATCGGCCACATTCCAAGCACTTACCAAAAGTCTTCGGGAATTGGGGTTGTTTTTAAGCTGTTGGATCAAGTTTTTGATCTGGTCGATCTCACCGCCTTTACCATCCGGCCAATGACGCCACTGATAGCCGTACACCGGCCCAAGGTCACCATTTTCATCTGCCCATTCATCCCAAATCTTGATCTTATGATCTTGCAGGTATTGGATATTCGTATCCCCTTTCAAAAACCACAGCAGTTCATAAATAATCGATTTCAAATGGCACTTTTTGGTCGTCACCAGCGGAAATCCATCTTGCAGGTCAAAACGCATCTGGTAGCCAAACACACTTAATGTACCGGTCCCTGTACGATCGCCTTTTTGGACTCCAGTGTCCAGTATATGCTGTAGTAATTGATGATATTGCTTCATTGTTACTGATTTTCTAAATTGGTCATGTACTTCGGTCTTGACACCCCGAACTTCGTACAACACCGCCTATTTGATATTTTTAAATGATATTCAGCGCCTGCTCTTTTATCTTTTCCAACTCATCCTTCATAATGATCACATGCCGCTGGATAGCCGCATCATTGGCCTTGGATCCGATGGTATTGATCTCCCTACCGATCTCCTGGCTGATAAAGCCCAGCTTTTTGCCTTGGCTATTGGAGGAGGCCATGGTCTTGTCAAAGTATCCTAGGTGTGTGGAAAGCCTGACGATCTCCTCCGTAATGTCCAACTTCTCAAAATAGTAGATCAATTCCTGTTCGAATCGATTTTCATCAAAGGAATTTTCTTCTATCCAGTCTTTAAAGTTATTCGTGATCCTGTTTTTAATACGCTCTTTTCGCTTAGGCTCTTCCTTTTGGATTTCGTCCAGCCCTTTCGAGATGACTTCCAGGTTTTCTTTAAACTTTTGATAGAGTGTATCGCCTTCATCTTTTCTGAAGTCATCACACTTTTGTGCTGCCTCCATCACTACCTTTTTTACTGCTTCCCACTCATCTTGGTCATCTGATTTATCCGTCATGGCGGTGACCACATTGGGTGCTTGAATTGCCATCCTGAACAAATCCGAGCTGTCATTCACTCCCACTTTTGAGGCCATCGCCTTATAAGTATCAAAGTAGGTCTCGAAGAGTTCTTGGTTAATACTCACAGGTAAATCTGTACTGGATTTAGCCGTAAACTCAATGTTGAGATTTACCTTTCCCCTTTCCAAAATACCTGATACCAGTCCCCTTATCTCTATCTCTCGATCAGAAAATTGTCGGGGACTGCGAAGGTTAAAGTCCAGAAACTTGGAATTTAACGTTTTGATTTCCGCGCTGATAATATAGCGGTCATTTTCAAAATTGGCTACACCATAGCCGGTCATGGATTTAATCATGCAGCAAACTTAAACAATTCAACTCATTTTAGAAATTATATCCCAGGGTCACATAGAATCTCGGATCATCCACTTCATAATTTCTTATCGGCCAAGCCGTATCAAATTTCACGTAATAGTTCAGCAATACCGTCCTGAGGCCTCCACCATAACTTTGTAACCAAGGGTTGTTAAAGTTATTGAGTGTAATATTAAAGGGTGATCCCTCTGTATTGATGACCTCCGTATTTTGGTCATTTACACGTTCCCAAGGAGCGGCATCATTCCAGGATGATCCTGCATCATAAAAGCCCACCAACTGGAAGTTCTTAATAAAATTAGAAGCTATATTTCCACGGGACAAGTACGAGAACAGCGGAATTCTCAGTTCTGCAGAAAAGGTCACCACATTCCTGCCTCGGATTTCATCATAATCATAACCTCTGAGGTCTACAAACTCCGCAAAGAGGATATTCGAATTTTCGACACCATCCCGATTTCTCACTGGCGATGGCTCCGGGCGATTTGATGGTGGCTCGTAAAACTCATTGAACAACCAGTTTTTCATACCGCCCACCAAATAACTCTGCGGATTGCTCCCCATAAAGGATCCTGCAAAAAGCTTCGTTGCAAACGTGATATTCTTATGGATTTTTTGATAGTTTCTTAGATCAAGGTAAAAGTTACTGAATGATCTATCCCCTTCATCAATGCCCTGATAATGCTTAAATCCTACTTTTCCCTTAAACCCTTGCTCCATGTGAAGCCCTAGCAATCTGGTCTTGTCCACCACCAGCTCGGCTTTTCCACCAACATAATGTACATCAAAGCGGTTATTGGGCCCTTCACTTCCCAAGACCAATGAATCAGGATTTAAATTAAAGTACTGGGTTTTGGCATAGAAGGGAGCAAGTGTAAGCCTCGCATGCTCCGTAAAGGGATAGGAGAATCCAAGTTCACCCTTGGTAAGCACATAACGCTGGTAGGTGGCATCTCCTTCCGAAATCACCAACGCTCTCCTGTCAAAGCGCACTCGATAGTCGATACGGCTTTTCAGGTATTCATACTCAAAATACACATCACTCCCAGACCTAAAATCCAATGGTGTCATGATGCCCCCCTGGAAGACATGGTTGTGCAGGAGCTCGGTCATCTTACCTTCGATATTCAAACCGAAGCCTCTCAGCGGATCCACCACAAAGGTGGTACGCAAGCTATTGGCCTGAACTTGTGGCATATAGTCCCTCGGCCCTCTTACCGTATTTTTAAGGCTTTGCTTCCTGAAAGCTTCCAAAATATCGCTTTTTCCGGATGCCAACCTTCCTTCCCTTTGCTCCTGCGGCGTGGGCACTGTATCGAAGCTGTAATTTTCCGTATTGATCCCTGAATGGTGCTCAAATCGCAATCGATCCACATTGATGGCACCAGTTTTATTGGATGACCGGGGTATGGAATCAATAGTCATGGGATCCTCTATTTCTGGTGCCAATCGTGCAGGAACAGTTTCTTCTTCCTCTACTTCCTCATCTTGCTGCTTTTCCAGCCTCCTTTCAGCCAAGCGTTCGTTTAATTTCTTGGCTTGATTAAGCTGAATTCGCGGTGTGCCAGGTGTAAATTGATCTATGTTGGGATAAGATTCCAGCACCAACTTACTGCCGGTACCTTCCTTATAGGCATACGCCCACTTGTTTATCAACGGTGAAAAATCAAATGTCTCCACACTGGTATTGAAGGCGGAAACCTGACTGGACACCTCGCTGCCAAGGCCATAACGCATAAGATTATAAATGCCACTTTGGTCGCTAAGATGAAGCACAAAATTCTGGTTCATCGGTCGTGGCATGAAATTCTTTGAATTCATATTAGTAAGCTTGGTCGTCACCAGACTATCGCCTAATTCCAGCTTAAACAAATTAAAGTAATCGGGCAATTCCCGGACATCAGGGGCGCGAGTAAGCACGCTATCCGGCAAATCGGCATGGTTGGAAGCATAAACGATCGTAGAATCATTGACAAAGACAGGGGTAATATCATCAAAAACATCATTGGTCAGCCTTCTTCCCCGGCCCCTTAGGTCAAGCGTATAAATATTCGTTTTCCCTCCGGACTGAGCCGAAAGCACCATATTTTTTCCATTTGGAGAAAAATCGAGGCTGTTGATCTGAGTGATGTTACGGAGAAAAATCTTATCCTGGCTACTGCCATCGATACTCCTCATGCGCAATGTGGTCAATCCCCGCTTAAAGGTCGCGATGGTCAAATTCAACGTATCGCGCCAAGCAATCACCGGGGAGGTGAAATTAGGTTCTTGATCATCGGTGGAAGTTCCTCCTTTAAAAACGGTGACTTCATTATTAGAGGAAAGGTTTCTGACGATCACTTTAAATTTACCGTTGTTATTGATAACATAAGCCAAATGCTCCGCATCAGGACTGAATTTTATATCATTGATCGATCCATCTTCATTTTTCTTAGTGGATGCGATGATATTTTCTTGGGTAGGCTCTTTAAACGTTGAAAATACAGGCTCATTTACCGTGGTGTAATATGTCCGCCATTGCTCAGCAAAACTCTCATAGCCTACCCCTAACGTATTGGCAATGCTGTTTTCCTCATTTCTATTGATTCTGCTAAGGTTCAGGATACTCGAAACGTATCGCTTTCCATATTTCTGCACAATAAAATTCCATATAGACTGTCCCACCAAGGATGCTTCCCTTTCACTGAGCTTATAAAGTTTTGGATTATCATTCCCCTTCAGGTAATGCCTCACATAATCATCCATTTCCAAACTCCAGCCTTTCGCCAAATAAAGCGCGGTCCCATCAATAAACCATTCCGGAAAACTATTGATCAGATTTGATTGAAAAGCATCCGCAATGGTGCTGCCATACAGCATCTCCTCAACGATCACCTTGCTAGTCCTGTACAATAACTCATCTTTAAAAGAAGCCCAATCACCTGTATAAGGCACCTCTGCCAACAGCTTGGAAAAGAAGGTCTCTCCATTGACCGAATAACTTTCCTTTTTAAGATCTAGATTGCTTTCGAGCCATTCCTCACGGCTATTGTAAATAAAAATTTTTGGCTTCGTATACGCGACATAACCTATCATCTGGGTGATCCGCTCAAATTCATTCTCCAAATAGTCGATGGCCATCCGGGCATTGTCCCTGCCCCCACCGTAATAGTACACCTCAAAATTATTGGATGAAAAAAAATACCAATCAAATTCGTGGTGCTGTATTCTGTTCTTTCCAAAGCGCTCTTGGTCAAATTGAGCATTCGAGACGGAATAGGAGCCTAGCCAGAGTAGTGTAAAATAAATAAAAACTAATTTTACCTTCATTGATCTGTTTTTATTGTCTTAGTTTTAAATATACTTAAAAAATCGACTTATGTTAACATCTTTTTCAGGTTCGCTACCTTCCAATAATAACCCGAGCATGATCTTGCTGTAATAAGGTACTAAAGAAACCCCTTTCGCACCAAATCCATTGAAGATATAAACGCTTTCGGCAGCAGGATGTTTTCCCAGAAATGGTTTTCGGTCCTTAGTGGCAGGCCTAATGCCCACACGATGGCTCGACAGCTTACCAGCCTTGCTCGGGACGATCTTCTCCAATCTTTCCAAAATCTCCGCTTTCCCCCGATCAGTGGGCCCTTGGTCCAAATCATGCCAGCTGTAGGTGGACCCCACCCTGATCCTCTTGTCGGGCATGGTAATCCTGAAAACACCTCTATTGATGATTTCAGCAGGGGCAAAATCACTCTCCATCTCGAGAATTTCTCCTTTTACTGGTGCAAAAGGCAACCAATCAAAGTACGAACTTTTGGCAGCACCCAGACCACTGCAATAAACTACCGCCGAAGCCTTCACTCCTTCATAGTGCCATTTACCTGCTTGATAGGTGAGCAAACCTTCGTCAAAATGTCTCCTCTCTAGCTGGCCATTTTCGGCTAACCAACCACTATAAGCATCCAGCAACGTATTGATATCCACATAGCCGGCATTTTTGAGCATAATGCCTCCAAAAGGGTCGTTAACTTCCTCATATAACGGCTTTGTCCTGACTTCCTCTAAATAATCCTGTACCTCCGCATCGCAGCTCTTTCCCATCCACTCATTTTGCTCCTCAATGCTGAAAAACGGGCGATAAATGTTTTTGGCATACATGAGCCGCTTCCCCAACAGCTTTTCCAAGTCACCATATAGTGGTTTTATGGCTGGGAAAAGACGATCTGCATTCCAGGTTTTGACCATTTTACGCCCTGTGATGGGATTAAACAGTCCTGCGGCTACTCTACTGCTGTTATTCGCATCGGCCTGATCAATCACCAAAACAGACTTCCCTGCTTTGATCAACCGATAGGATAAAACGGTACCTGCTATGCCTTGTCCAATGAGTAAAAAATCTACTTCCATACCCAAAATTAATTTCTTTCTTTGTTATTTTGGCATGAATTCAAAAATGTTTCGACGATGCTTAATGTACAAACTTTCACGTTTAACCCCTTTCAGGAAAACTGCTATATCCTGTACGACGACACCAAAAAAGCGGTGATCATCGATCCCGGATGCTATGCTAAGGACGAACAGGAAACATTAAAGAATTTTATTCTTTCGAAAGGCCTCACTCCTGTACGATTACTGAACACACACTGTCACATTGATCATGTTTTAGGTAATTATTTCATAAACCAGTCGTATGGCCTTCCCCTGGAAATCCATCCCAAAGATGAGCCAGTCCTCATGGCTGTCAGCTCTTATGCCTCCAATTACGGATTTCCAGCATACACTCCCTGTGAGGCGGAAAAGTATTTGGAGGAAGAAGACAAAATCACCTTTGGCGATACAACGCTGGAAGTAATCTGGGTACCGGGCCATGCCCCGGGCCACGTAGTATTTTACCATCCAGAAAGTAAAACCTGTATTGGTGGTGACACCTTGTTTCAGGGGAGCATTGGGCGTACCGATCTTCCTGGGGGTGATCATCAGACCTTGCTCGACGCTATCAAAACCAAGCTTTTTGTGCTTCCCGATGATGTAAAAGTCTATCCGGGACACGGACCGGCCACGCTGATCGGCCATGAAAAGATCCACAACCCTTTTGTAGGAAAACACGCCTAATTTTGAATATCAAAAAACACATTCCAAATGCAATTACCTGCATGAACCTCGCCAGTGGAATGGCGGGAATATTTTTCGTGCTGGAAGGAAACCTCTTTGCGGCTACCTATTTTATCATGATCGCTGCGGTCTTTGATTTCTTGGATGGCATGGTGGCCAGGTTACTGAAAGTCCACAGTGAAATAGGAAAACAACTGGATTCCCTTGCGGACATGGTGACCTTTGGCGTACTGCCATCTTTTGTGCTTTTTCAACTATTGAAAACCCCTTTTCCCACAGGATATGTTCCCTTTATCGCATTTTTGATAGGCATTCAGTCTGCGATGCGACTGGCAAAGTTCAATATTGACACGCGGCAATCCGATCGGTTTATCGGTGTTCCTACTCCTGCCAATGCACTCTTAATCTGTACCCTTCCTTTTCTTGCAGAACGCTTTGCTTGGGCGGGGGACATGATACAAAACAGTATTTTTCTACTTGGACTGACGCTCATCATGGCGCTGTTATTAACTGCAGAACTTCCTCTAATTGCCCTGAAATTCAAAAATTTTCACGCAAAAGAGAATGTCTTTCGATATTTGGTCATTGCGATCGGGGCAGTAAGTGTCTTATGGCTGGGATTAGCAGGAATACCCTTCATCATCATCAGCTATATCTTGCTTTCCTTGATCGAAAGCAGGGTTAACCCTTCATGAAACTGATTTCTGACATACTGAAATACACTCTTTTTACCTGTTTGGCCCTACTTGAAGCAGGTGATCAATTATTTGCCCAATCATCCTACTATAAGTTTCCGATCACCCAATCCGGCATCTATCAGCTTTCAGCCGCAGAAGTACCGCAGCTGAATGGTACTAATTTGGAAAAAATCGCCTTTTACGGCTCCAGTGGCATGCTCCCGCAAAAGCTGGAAGAAGGTGCAAACCAACTTCAAGAACTTCCTTCCCTTCTCAAAAACGACCGCTTATATGTCTATCTGGAAGGACCTCATCAATTATCCCTGGAAGATGATAGCCTGCAGTACATCCACCACACCTATACTGATACCGCCTATTATCTTATCAAAACCAATGTACCGTCTCCAAAACGCGTAACCACCATACAAAAAACACCCCCGGTGCCCAAATCCTCGTCCGGGCATTCATTACTTTATTCCCTTTATCCCTATAAAAAGGAGGAGCTAAACCTGCTTTCTTCAGGTAGAAAATGGTACGGAAACAGGGTCCGCGCTGGTGGAATAGCTTCTTTTAACATCCATGTGGACAGCTACCATGAGGGGCCAATTTATTATCAGGCCAATCTCATGGCGCAATCTACTAGTACAGCAGCACTGAAGCTCAGAAGTCAACAGAATGAATTTTTCACGATCTCTATTCCTGCTATTCCCCCATCCACTTATGGACTCAAAGGACGGGAAAAGTCCGTAACAGGATTTACAGAATACGTGGATGTAGGAAACCCTACGCAGTTTAATATTGACCTGGAAAGCAGCGATCCGAATGCCGTAGGTTTTTTGGATCATTTTCTATTAGGACTTCCGCATAATGCTGGACAAATTCAAGAAGGTATTTACATCAATCTCGATAAACAGCAACCTGTTTCAATCGGTCATGAGGATGGCTTGCTTTGCTGGGACATTACCCACTTCGAGGAGCCTTTCACCCTTTTGGACGAAAACGGAAAGGCAACGCTGGCGCCATTCCACCGAGTGGCTATTGCCAAGACCGGTGAAACACCAGTTATCAATCAGCTCAGCAAAGTAAGCCTGAACCTCCGGCAAATTAATGCTGCCGAATTGGTGGTGATCACAGCACCATCACTCTTGTTTCAAGCCAATAAACTGGCGGATTTTAAGCGTAGCATAGGAATAAGTACTGCTGTGGTTACCGCACAGGATATATACGACAGCTATAATTATGGCACCAGGGATGTCACGGCCATCCGTAATTTTCTTGCTGACCAATACCACCTCCACAAGACCCTGCAAAACGTACTGTTTTTTGGGAAAGGCACCTTTGACTATAAAAACATCAGTGCCGGCCGACCCAATCTCGTCCCCACTTACAGCAGCCGGAACAGCCTCCATCCATTGACATCCTTCAGCTCGGATGACTATTTTGGTTTTTTGGAATTTGGCCAAGGAGAATGGCAAGAAACAGAGCAAGGAGACCTCCCGCTGTCCATTGGAGTTGGACGGATCCCTGTCATCAATTTCCAGGAAGCCCGAAATGTAGTAGAAAAGATCATCCAATACGAAACGCAGTCACCGCAACTTGGCAAATGGAAAAGACAATTGCTTTTCGTGGCTGATGATGGGGACCAAAACATCCACCTTAACCATAGCGAAACCCACACCTCCACTATTTCCCAAAACAGCCCAGCCTATGACGTACAAAAACTCTACCTGGATGCATTCGAACAAATCGATGAAGGCAGCTTCCAAACCGCTCCAGAAGCGAAGGCAGCATTGGCAAAAAGCGTGGAAGATGGATTATTGCTCATCAATTATATAGGCCATGGCAATGAAAACACCCTTGCGGCAGAAAGGATCTTTCAAGTAAATGATCTTCAGGACTGGCCCGAAACCAAGCACTTTCCGCTGATTGTCACGGCGACTTGTGAGTTTGGCCGTCATGACAGTCCCTATTTAAGATCCGGAGCTGAAGAACTGTTGATGGCCAAAAACAAAGGTGCTATTGCCCTGCTGACCACAGGAAGACCGGTTTTTAGCAGCATCAATTTTGAATTGAACAAAGCCTTCATTACAGCGATTCAGGAAAACGGTGCTGGAAAAGGACTCCAGCTTGGGGATATTTTTAAGGCCACAAAGAATAACAGCCTAAACGGCCCCTATAACCGGAACTTTTCCCTTCTTGGCGACCCCAGTCTTTGCTTGGCCCGTCCTGAACTGACAGTCGACCTCCAACTATTATCTCCTGGCAAAACACCTAATGACTCGCTTTTTATCGGTCAAAAATCCACCATCAAAGGCTCCGTCCTTGATCCGGTCACCACGCTACCGGTCGATAACTTTCAGGGGACATTTTTATTGGAAATCTTGGGTGAACCTACTGTCGTAAAAACCAATGGTGATGAAGGTGCCCCCGGTACTTATCAAGACCTAAACAACATCCTATATCGTGGAACAGGAACGGTCACAAATGGCCATTTTACCGCTGACCTCTTCATCAGTCCTCAAACAACCCTCTCTAGGGGAACGATAAGGGTCTTTGCTTCTTCTAGCTCGACTACCTTCGAAGCCATGCAGGCTAGGTCCATCCCCATAGGCCATGCCCCCCCTACTGATCAATCCGATCAAAATGGTCCTATCATTCGACTATTTGCCAATGATACGACAAATAGTCCCGCCACCACGGCATCCACCCAGATCACCTTCATCGCATCTCTAAAGGACAAAAGCGGCATTCAGACCGCTTCAGGTAAAGATCAAGACATCAGTCTTCAGGTCAATGGCCATTCGCCCATCATCCTAAATGACCATTATCACGCGATTAACAGCAATTACAGCACAGGCATCATCGAAATGCCCCTTGATGGATTAGAAGAGGGAATGAACACCCTGGAATTAACCGCTTATGATAATTTCGGCAATAGCAGTACCCAAGTTTTGAAGATTAAAGTCCAAGGGAGTGAAAATTTGAGGATTTTGAAATTTATAAATTACCCGAATCCTACAAATGACATCAGTTATTTCAAGATAAAACATAATAGACCCGACGAAAGTATAATTTTTGAGTTGACCATCTATAATTTATTAGGACAGGAAATATTTTCGATGGAAAAACGTTATCCAAAAGCAAGTACAGAAATCACCGATATCGAATGGATTTTTTTAAGAGACATGACGAAAATTCCCGCAAAAGGAACTTATATTTACGAATTACAGCTAACAAGCGAAAGGGACGGAACCTCGGACCAGGCAATTGGAAAAATAAATATTCAATGAAGAAATCAAGTGATTATTTAAAGGCGCTTACTTTTTTAACTGCATTCACCTTCACTGCTCTTTCGGCGGAAGCTCAAAATTCTGTGCGTGTTTCTGGTCAAGACCAAGGCCGAAGGGTAATCATTACGGCGGTACCTTTTTTGAATTTTGCCCCTGACAGTAGGCATTCAGCCATGGGAGATGCGGGAGTAGCCACCACACCTGATGCCAATTCGATCCATTGGAATGCCGCCAAATTGGCTTTTGTGGAAGACGACATGGGATTTGCACTTTCTTATTCTCCTTGGTTGGGAAAACTGGTTCCGGATATGTCGCTGAGCTATCTGACAGGCTACATGCGGATCGATGACATGTCCACATTGGGGGTGGATTTACGGTATTTTAACATGGGCGACATTCAGCTTACCGATCAGTTTGGCCAAGATATCGGTCAGTTTAACCCAAGGGACATTGCCATCGGTACCAATTATTCCAGAAAACTCTCCGAGACACTTTCCCTAGGTATCTCCGCTCGGTTTATTCATTCCAATATTGCGGGAAACATTTCTTCCAACGGTAATGGAGACAGCAAACCGGGCATAAGTGTAGGCGTGGATGTGGGTGTTTACCAGCGAAAGGAGATTTTGCTGAGCAATAAAGAAGCCTATTGGTCATGGGGTGCCAATATCAGCAATATTGGCCCAAAGCTTACCTACAATAGCTCCGACGATGCCGATTACATCCCTACCAACTTGCGAATAGGCACCGCGCTCGAAACGGCCTTGGATGAGAACAACGCCCTAACCTTTGCCCTGGACTTCAACAAACTGATGGTTCCCACCCCGCCGATCTATGCTACCAATGAAGATGGTTCCTTAATTATAGATTCTAATGGAAACCCAGAAATCGAACAAGGAAAAGACCCAAACCGTCCCCTGCTGAGCGCCATGTTCGGCTCCTTTGCCGATGCGCCTGATGGCTTTAGTGAGGAAATGCAGGAACTGATGATTTCCTTTGGTGTGGAGTACGAATACGCGGAAAAGTTTGCCCTGAGGACAGGCTATTTCTACGAAAACAAACATAAAGGTGGAAGGCAATATTTCACCATGGGAGTAGGATTTGACATCAAACGATTAGGCTTTGATTTCTCCTACCTGGTTCCCCAAAAACAAAATCACCCATTGGCCGAGACCTTAAGATTTTCCTTGGCCTATAATATCCCTAAGTAATGACAGTACTGGATCGCTCGAAAGCACCGGATTTTAAAATTCCGGAATCGATAGAATTGACCAAACCTATAAAGCGGACTCTAAAAAACGGAGTCCCTTTGTATTTTATTCCTACGCCAGAGATCGATGCGATCAAGGTGGAAATCATCACGGAATCCAATAAACAATTGCTACCAGAAGAAGATGGGCTAGTGCCTTTCTTTACCTTGAATATGCTCTTGGAAGGAACCAAATCCATGAGCTCACCTGAATTGGATAATTTCTTCGATCACTATGCATCGGAAGTGGACACAATTTCTACCTTTGAGCAGCAGGGGGTGTCGTTATTGACCACCAAAAAACACTTTCTCAGTGTCCTGCCAGTATTCAGATCACTCCTGACTGAAGCTGTTTTTCCGGAAAAAGAGCTGGAAAAGCGAAAGTCCCAAAAAGCCCTGACCATCACCATGCAGCAAGAGCAAAATGGTGCCCGGGCCAACCAGCTTTATCGAAAAGTTCTCTTTGGGACCACGCACCCTTTTGGCTTTATCTCTGAAGAGCGTCATGTAAATGCGGTAACCAAGGAAAAATTGGCCGATTATTACCAAGAAAAATTTCTGATCAGCCCTGAACTATTCGTCATCGGCAACCTAAACGACTTGGAAATTACCCGCATCATGGAGGCTTTCGAAGACCTCACTATCCATAGAAGCCAAAGGAAACCTGATGAGTTTATCATCTGGCCAGAAAAGCGGCTTACCGAAGTAAAGGACAAAGCTGTACAATCCAGTCTCCGTCTTGGTCAGCACCTTATTCCCAAAACCCACCCAGACTATCATGCACTGACCGTTTTCAACACCATTCTGGGAGGTTACTTTGGCAGTAGACTAATCAAAAACATTCGGGAAGACAAAGGCTATACCTACGGCATTTACAGCTCGATCGGAAGCCTCGAAAAATCTGACTACTGGGTAGTCATGGCTGATGTCCAGAAAGGCTATGCCGATGAGGTAATCAATGAAGTCTATTCAGAAATAGAAAAATTGAAAACCATTCCTGTCTGCCCAGAAGAGCTGGAAATCGTCCGAAACTTTATGGCAGGGCATTTCCTGTCCAGTTTCAGTAACGTCTTTGATCTGATCAACAGGTTTAAGGCCATCCATTATGCTGGACTAGATTACGATTTCTATGAGGAACAACTCCAGTTTTTCAAGAATTTCACGCCTGAACAGGTCATGGAATCGGGAAAAAAATACTTTGACACCGGTAATATCATCGAAGTGGTGGTTGGATAATCTTCATTTTCTCAATTTCTCATAAAAAAAGGAAACATCCACCTTCATTTCATGCCAAAGCCTAAAAAACTTAATAGCCAATCCGGTGGCGCCAAGGCGTTCTGCTAGATGGATCAATTTATCGGCGGATTCAAAATTGGCAGATCCCAAGGCATGTTTCGCTTCGTGCATACACCTAAAGATCAGCGCCTTTCGCTCCAAGGAAGTCTTGTTCATTATCGCTATATTTTGACAGACCTTCACGGTAGATTCAAGCATGGCAGATGACTTGGTCTGGTACTGTTGGCGTGAGAAGGAACTCCCATGTATCCGTTTGTCAGTGCCTAGATGATCGCTAAACGCAAAGGGATATTTTCGGGCAAGCCGTGTAATAATGTCAAAATCCTCATAAACCAACTCTTCGTTATATCCTCCGATCCTTTTCAACTTAAGTGTATCAAAAACGATCGTCGGAGTACAGATACAATACCGCATGATCACCTGCTCATATACATCTCCACGGGGTACCCACCCCATGGTTTTCCCTTGCTGGTCTATAGGAAAAAAAGTATCAATTTGCAATCCATCCTCGCTTACCAGATTGGCATTGCTGGAGCAAAGCCCCGCCTCTGGATGCCCCTTAAGCTCCTTGACCGACTTTTTTATATGCAATGGCCTCAACACATCATCTCCCGATAGATCGATGACATAATCACCTAGTGCTGATGCCAATGCCTCATTAAATGCCTCACAGTAATTAATGGGATTTTCATAGAGAAACGTCCTTACCGATCGTTCCTTATCGTTCATCCATAGCCAGGTTTTGATTTTTTCTACACTTTCATCCTGGCTTCCATTATCCACTATAATGATTTGCACCGATGGATATTCCTGCCCCAAAACGCTATTGAGCGCTTCAAAAATATAATCGCTATGATTATGGCAAATGACAATTACACTGACCAGAGGATAATCCATTCTATAGCTTTAGGTTCCAAATGAACTTATTACCAGCGTTATTTGCATTTTTCATTTTGTAGCGAATAAGATTATGGTTGGGCTGGCCATCGAGGTCTGAAGAGCCCAAATCAATAAAATCCACGCCCAAGGATTCCCCCAGACGAATCACTTCAAAAAGCAATCCCTCCCCGGTATATGCCTGCTGCAAGGAAGGATTGATCGCTGGCAGGTAATAATACAGGCTATTTGGAGTCAATTTGACGCATAGGGCATGGGCCGCGGCTTGTTCATTCTGATAGAGTGACACCAGGAAATAGCGGTCTGGATAAGCGCTGACTTGCTGGATGAGGTTTTCTTCCTGGACATTGTATTCATGCCCCCTTTGTGAACGCCACCGCTTAATGTCCTTTAAAAAATTAAACGTCTTGATACTGCTTGCCTCTACCGTGCACTGAAGCTTTTTGACCTTTTTTTTGTGTTTGGAAATCTTCGCATGGATAAATCCTTTTATAAACTTCCTGTCCTCCAAAAAATGGTGCAATAAAATCCCTTCAAGCTGAAACCCCTGGCTCTTTAAAACATAATGGACCAACGGATTATTTTCATCATAGGTACTGGGTGGCTGGACGACACGAAAATGATCAGCCCCAAGCCCCTTTAGTGCTTGGAGGAGTTCGGAAACCAGGTATTGGAGACTATCAGAGGAAATCTTCTTCTCCGCCCAGAGACCACCAAATGGGGCATTGTTTAGGGAAATTGCTCTACCATCAGCTTTCAGAACGACAAAGATCAATGCCCTTACTTTCTGCTTTTTCAGCAACTTGGCGCAAAAATACCGTTCGCCTTCTCCTACCAAATAGTCATGCAAAAAATAAGGGTGATCTGGCTGGGGGTTTTCCTGTAATACGAAATCATAATTATTCGTGATGTCCATCTTTAAGCTTATCAAATTCCTCTTTATTTCTTATATAATCAGCTTCGTCAAAATCACTTTCCGACAGCACCAAAAGCACACTGTTTGCCGTAAAAGTAAACGTGGACCAAACCAACCGCGGTAAATAAAGTGCTTCTTTGGAATCCTGAAGGATAAATTCATATCGGTTATTGCTCAAGTCTTCCAGGGCAATTTTCACACTTCCCTGAAGACAAACTGTGATCTGATTGTCCAGCTTGTGAGCATGAACTCCCCTGACTCCTCCCGCAGGAACCTCCGTTATCCAAAAAGCCCTTTTCACTTCAAATGGCAGCTGGCTTCCCTCCCAAAAATTTAATTTCCCGGTTGAATTTTTCTTCTCTCCAAGATGAAAAAGATAGGGTTTGGTCATGGGTGACAGATTATGGGTTGGTGTACTTTAACTCACTGCAAGAGCTAATTTAATCAAAAACCTATTGCACTACGTGGGTTAGCTCCAAGAATTAAACAAATAATAGCCTAAACTTAACATTACAGACTAAAATATCTCCTCATCTTTGCCTTTCCACCATGCAGCTTTTACTTTTGGCAGCATCTTAGGCGTAGCATTTAACAACAATGGAAATGGAAGATACCTTTTTGACCTTAAAAGACAGTTCGGAGGGCCTATATAAAGAAAAAGGAAGTAAGTTTTTGGCTTTTGCTTATCCTGTTCAGGATGAGGATGAAATCAAGGAAAGATTGGAAGCCTTAAAGAAAAAGTACTATGATGCCCGGCACCACTGTTATGCCTATATGCTCGGACGTGACCAATCCCTTTTCCGCGCAAACGACGATGGGGAGCCCAACCACTCCGCTGGAGACCCGATCCTCGGACAGATACGCTCACACGAGATCAGTGATGTCCTGATCGTCGTCATTCGTTATTTCGGAGGAACCAAACTTGGTGTCGGAGGACTCATTACCGCCTATAAAACCGCAGCAGCAGAAGCCATCGCTTCGAACGAAATCATCACCGCAGTGGTCACCAAAAAGATCCGTTTTCGTTTTGATTACCTCGACATGAACGATGTCATGCGGCTGATAAAGGATTATGATCTTGAAATCATCAAGCAGGATTTTGATAACACATGCAGCATGACGCTAAGAATACGGGAGAAGCTTTGGGAAGAGGTTACTGCCCGGCTTGAGGATATTTCCTCTTTCAAGAAGATTGACTAGAAAAAAGCTGATCCAGGTATCCTTTTCTGTAAAGTTCATTAAAAACTTCCAGGCAAGCCCACGCATCCGTGGCCGCATAAAGCTGCTGCTTTGGAGTCAGCTCTTCTGCTTCCCAATTGGACACCTGTTCGGACTTCGAAATCCGTATGTTAAGCACCATCGCACTGAGATTGCGCACACCCACATTATGAAAACCCACCTTCTTCAGCTCTTCATTCAAGTCAAAGAAGCTTGCCTGGCGAAAAGAAGGTTCCAACTTTTTAAGTGCCTTGATATCATCGCGCACGGCGGCACCGATTTTCACTCGATTGGGATCTTCTAAAAGACTCCTGACGGACGATGGAAACCCCACATGGTTCAGCCGAAACAAAAAGGCCTTTTCCGGGGTAGAAAGCTGCAAAAGCGAAACATCGTAGTGCACTCCTTTCTTAAAAGAAGGCCGTGTCTCGGTGTCAAAGCCAATTTTTGAATATTTCTTCAGCTCTGATACTGCTTCAGGAACCAATTTCTCATCTTCAATCAATACGATATCTCCCTCAAAGTGCCCCAATGGGAGCTCGTTCACCTCGTCTTTACTTATTTTATAAGGAATCATACGGCCAGTTCTTTTTGGATTTCTCTCATTTCTTCTTCAGAATAATAATTGATACCAAGCTTAAGGTATCCATACAAAACAGTCATAAATGGACTGATGATGTTAAAAAAACAATAAGGGGCATAAGTCATGGTGGCCACTCCAAGCACGGAAGCTTGCGTGGCTCCACATGTATTCCACGGCACCAGCACAGAAGTCACCGTAGCACTATCCTCCAGCGTCCTGCTGAGGTTCTCGCCTTTTAAGCCTCTCTTTTTATAAATATCTGCATACATTCTCCCAGGAACCAGGATTGCCAAGTATTGGTCTGAGGTGGTGAGGTTAAAGAAAACACAAGTCGCAGCGGTAGATGCGATCAATGAACCCAAGGAATGCACTTTCCTGATGACAGCCTCAGCGATTACCAGTAGCATCCCACTTTCTTCCATTACACCACCGAAGATCATGGCCGTAATGATCAGCCAAATGGTAAATAACATTCCCGCCATGCCACCTGTGGATAACAATTCGTTTACCATTTCATTGGAAGTGGTTACGCTAATATCACCATAAAGCGACATCATCACTGCCTTAAACGACTGATACGTATAGCTGGCACTTGGTTCACCTGCAATGCCCTCAATGATCTGTGGCTGGAAAATCACTGCAAACACTCCTCCTAGCAAAGCTCCTGCAAGCAAGGCTGGTACTGCTGGTACTTTCTTAATGATCATGCCCAACACCAATACCGGTACAACAAACAACCAGCCAGTGATGTTAAACTTGGCTGAGATCACCTCTGAAATTCCCTTTACCTGCTCCACTGAACCGCTTACATCTATCGTAAAACCAAGAATCCCAAAAATGATCAATGCTATCAAAATAGAAGGGACTGTCGTTTTTGTCATGTGCCGAATATGAGTAAACAGGTCTGTTCCTGCCATGGCAGGAGCCAGATTAGTAGTATCTGAAAGTGGGGACATTTTATCGCCAAAATAAGCTCCTGAGATAATCGCCCCTGCAATCACCCCTTCCTCAAACCCCAAGGCTCTTCCAATCCCCAACAACGCTACTCCAACGGTAGCCACAGTGGTCCAGCTACTCCCTGTGGCGATAGAAACGATTGCACTTACCACACAGGCCGCCAACAAGAATATCCCTGGACTGAGAACCTTTAACCCGTAATAAATCATTGCCGGAACAATTCCGCTCAACAACCATGTCCCGGCCAATGCTCCAATCAATAACAAAATCAGAATGGAAGGCATCGCAGCTCCAATGCTGTTTACTATTCCTTTCTGAAGGGTATCCCAACTAATCTTTAGCCTAAAGATGGCAATCAATGAAGCTACACAGGAAGAAAGAATCAATACCATCTGATTTGAACCGGACAAGCTATCCGTTCCGAATATCCGGATATTAATAACCAATAAAATAATAAGAAATAGTATGGGAATCATCGCCTCTCCCAGGCTTGCTTTTTGATGAGGTTTTGTCATTGATGTGAATTTACTATAAAATTTATGACTTTAAGTAGCCAAATCATAATGGGATAAAACGCTTCCGAAAATCTCCCATACTGGTTATTGCGCTTGATTTCAACCTGGCTTCCTTTCCCAAGCTTCCTACACGACCAAAGCGAGACAAACCTAGCGGAAGCCTAATGATTCATCCCCATACTTTAGGAAAAGGATGGTTTTTCAGGAAATTTGGTCCCTGTTTAACCCAACCTTTTTCTTAGGAATCCTAAAATTAGCAAAAATTATCATTTATTCAGTCTCCAAGTAAACTAGCTAACTCTTTTCCAGTTTCCCAGCCTAATGCCACTCCCATACCTCCAAGCCGGACACCTGCTGCCACGCGCGGGGTAATCCGTCGTATAATGGGCTTTTTGGAATCTCCAAAAGCCATGGTTCCAGACCATTCCATATTCCAACAAATTTCTCTTTTGGGAAAAATCACCTTTTTGGTCACTTCCTGAAGGTAGGATTTTATATCTTCATTGATTCCCCTTTCGGTGGTAATTTCATCCTTTTCGGAGATATTCCTGCCTCCCCCCACCAAAAGCCGTCCATCTACATTTCTGAAATAAACATAGCCTCTTTCCATGTGAAAAGTGCCCTTTAGGGCCATATCCTTTATCGGTTCACTGACCATGATCATTCCCCTTCCTGGCCGGATATCCACGTCCTCTCCTTCCAGCAGGTGGTCAGTAAATGCATTGGAACATAGTGCCATGAGCCTACTCTGAAAAGCAATTTCCTCATCGTAAAAGGAATGCACATAGGCCCTGCAATTTTCCTCATCCAGCTTTTTCACCTCGGCACCCGTCAGGATCTGAATGTTTAATTCCCGGCATCGCTTCCACAGGCATTGGATATATTTAGCAGGATCCAGCTGGCCCTCAAACTTATTTTTCACCAAATGGAGGACACTATCCGAAAACCCATAGGCACTACGATCGGCCACTTCTTCAAAGACATCGGTCCCAAAGACGGGACTGAGCAAGGCATTGATGGTGTCGATTTTTTCCATATAATGTGCCTCTTGCTCCCTGATAAGGTCGAAACCACCGCATGAAGTATAGTCAAGCCCTTCATCACCAAAAACACTCCTGATATTTTTTATACCCATTCTCCTCTTAGTGACCAACTCAAAAACCTCATCCTCCTGAAAATGCTCTAAATCCTCTGCTATCTCACTCAGACTCCCAAAACAGGCAAATCCTGCATTTCTGGTGCTTGCACCACTGGGAAACACGCCCCTTTCCAATACCAAAACTGATCTTCCTGGGTATTTTTCCTTGTAGTGAATGGCCGTAGACAAGCCTGCAAATCCCGATCCCACGATTATCAAATCATATTGAATAAGGTTCTTCTTCTCCCAATAGCTTAACATATTTTTCTTATTTAGTGCCTTTTACATGAAGAATTATTAAATTATTAATCCAGAATAAGATTGTTTTATATCCTTATAGATCATGGCGCAAACTAACATAAGAAAAATTGATCAATTATTAGAAGAATATGGGGTAAGCCATCAAAATCAAACCAATAAAATGATCCATTGGTTTTGTGTACCTGCTATATTCTTTAGCGTAGTGGGGCTTATTTACAGCATCCCCGCTGGCTCCATCAGCTTTCTACAAGATTATATTGGTGCTTTTGCCAATTGGGCGACGATCGTGTTGGCGGTCGTGTTATTTTACTATTATTCCCTTTCGCCACCGCTGGCCTTGGGCATGTTCTTGTTTTCAGCCCTTTGCTTGTTCCTTGCCAATTTTATCACCATTGTTGCCCCCATCCCGCTGTGGGCAGTGTGTCTGATCATTTTTCTCTTTTCATGGGCTTTACAGTTCTACGGTCATAAAATAGAAGGAAAAAAGCCTTCATTTTTAAAGGACATTCAATTTTTATTGATCGGTCCTGCTTGGTTAATGCATTTCATCTATAAACAACTTGGCTTTTCTTATTAAATGCAATTTTTGATTTTATAAGTGGAAATCAGCAATGTTATTGTATTTTTAAAAAAGCTTTTAATTACCTCATTACTTATATATGATTTCGACATTGTTAGCTTCGGCAGAAATTCCCATGTTACCGGAGATTGTCATCATCTTTGGATTGGCGACCTTGGTAATCATGCTATTTACACGGCTAAAAGTG
This sequence comes from Echinicola soli, assembly GCF_006575665.1. Classification (NCBI taxonomy): domain Bacteria; kingdom Pseudomonadati; phylum Bacteroidota; class Cytophagia; order Cytophagales; family Cyclobacteriaceae; genus Echinicola; species Echinicola soli. Next base: position 3,385,155 of record NZ_CP041253.1, on the reverse strand, counting down.
CCTACTATCATCGGTTTTTTACTCACAGGCACCATTGCAGGTCCCTATGGATTATCACTGGTAAATGCTTCCGCTACAGTAGATGTACTCAGTGAAATAGGTATAATCTTATTGCTTTTCGTTATCGGAATGGAATTTTCGCTAAAGAGCCTGATGTCCATCAAAAAAGCGGTTTTTGTGGGTGGTTCCCTTCAGGTTACCCTTACCATATTGGCCGCCACCATTACCTCCTATTTCTTTGGGTTTGACTGGAACGTTTCCGTCTTCTTTGGTTTTTTGCTGGCATTGAGCAGCACGGCCATTGTCCTGAAGCTCCTTCAAGAAACAGGTCAGGTAAATAACCTCTCGGGAAAAACCATCTTAGCCATTTTAATCTTCCAGGACATTATCATTGTACCGATGATGCTGTTTACGCCTATGCTGGCCGGGGAGTCCGATAATGTGCTGCTTTCCCTGTTTTTTATGGCTATAAAAGGTGGGCTGGTAATCCTTTTCACCATCCTTTCAGCCAAGTACCTGATCCCACAATTGCTCTTTTGGGTGGCTAAAACCCGAAACGAAGAACTGTTTCTTTTAAGTATTATTGTGATCTGCTTCAGTGTCGCCTTTCTTACCTCATTGCTGGGACTATCACTTGGTTTGGGAGCCTTTTTGGCTGGGTTGATCATCAGCGAATCAGAGTACAGTCACCATGCCACTGGAAAAATCCTGCCCTTTAGGGAGATTTTCCTCAGCTTTTTCTTCGTATCGGTGGGCATGTTATTTGATGTCACCTTCCTCTTCTCGCATATCGAGATCATTCTGGGTATACTATTGCTAGTATTGGTTTTTAAATTCGTGATGACCATCATTGCTGTCCGCTCCATTGGGATAGATTTTAAGGAAGCTTTTATTATAGGCTTTTCCATTTTCCAAATTGGGGAGTTTTCCCTATTGCTTGCAAAGGAAGGGGTGGAAATTGGCTTGATCGACCAAAACCAATATCAGTATTTTCTGGCCGTATCGATTTTGACAATGGCCATTACCCCCTTTGTCCTCAAGAACAGAGAAAAACTGGCCTTCAAAATGCTGGATGCCCCACTTCCGCAAAGATTAAAAACTCACCTCGCCACTCCCATTGGTAATATTTCCATGGCCAATATGGAAGGTGAGGAAATCTCGGACCATTTGGTCATCGTCGGTTATGGATTAAATGGCCGCAACCTTTCAAAAGCTGCCAAAAGGGCCAAAATCCCCTATGCCATCATAGAAATGAACCCTGAAACCGTCCGGACTGAAGGGGAAAAGGGAGAGCCTATCATTTATGGTGATGCCTCTAATGAGATGGTACTCAAGCATGTGAACATCCATCTGTCTCGCGTGGTAGTGATCGCCATTTCCAATTCAGACGCCACCAAAAGTATCATCACGGCCATCAGACTCCTCACCCAAAATGCGTCCATCATCGTTCGCACCCGCTATGTCAACGAAATAGCGGCAAACCTCTCCATGGGAGCTAATGAAGTTATTCCTGAAGAATTTGAAACTTCCATTGAGATTTTTACGAGGGTGCTCAATAAATACCTTATCGCTAAGGATGATATTGAAGATTTTACCGAAGAAGTAAGATCACACAATTATGAAATGTTCCGGGCTACCCAAAATAGAGGCCGGGACAGACTAAATATCGATCTTCCTGAAATTAACTTCGTCTCGCTGAAAGTGGACAGGGATAGTGGCCAATACATCAATAAACCGCTAAAAAAAGTAAACTTAAGAGAAACACTTGGTGTCAACTTGGTCGCACTAAAGCGAGAAGGACAAACGACCTCCCACATTGATGGCGATACCAAATTGAAATTTGGAGACATTGTGTATGTGGTAGGAAAACCGGACGGACTCAGTGAATTCGAAAAGGCCATTGGAGAAAAAGACTGATCAACTGAGAAAGATGTGAAATTGAACGTGAGCAAACCCATTATCTTGGGGAGGAGGCTTCTGAGAATATGCCTGAAAGTCGATCCAGGGATTGCTGGTTTTGGAGGCTTCCGATGCAATCCAAGATATCGCGCTTTTCCCTTGCTGTTAGACGCCAATTAAGGGAAGCGCGCTGTACTTCCAGCTCTTTGCTATCCACTTCTCCAGTCAAGTTGGTCGCCCCTTGTCGCTCTAGAAAATCTTTTGTGGAATACTCAAACTCTATTCGATCCAGCTCAAAGCCAACTTTAGCTTTCATGTAATTAAACATTGTTTCATTATTGATTGTCTGCACGTTATCCCAGTTTACATAAATGTTTTTTAAAGGGGTTATCAGCTTTTGCATGATCGTTGGAGGTGTCTTTTTCTCAATTTCCAGGTTTTTCTCCGAATCCCTTATCGTCACGAGCACCACCCCTGAGGTATTGGCTTCCATCCAGTCTTCAAAAACACTGATAAATCTCAAGGCATCCTTCACCCCAAAATTATCGGACAAACCTGAATCCATGATTTCCATTCGGGGATTAGAGGGGAGCTGGATATTAGGGGTTATAAAAGGAAAAGTAGCTCCCATCCGCAGGGCACTGATAAACCGGAGGTCTTTGGCATCCTGCTGATGGAAAAACCTCAAAAAGTCGATGGCTTGGCTTTTCTCATCTAATGCAAAATCAGGATCTTCGGATACGCACATATAGCTCACATGATGGGGGGAAATATACAGTTTTCGCCCATCATTGACGATCAGCGGTGCCACGGGCATCATCGGAATCTTTGCCTGATATTCTGGGGCAGCATAGGCATGAAGAGGCTTATCGAGTACTTTACCAGTGTTTATATTCAATTGATTTTCAAACGCAAAGCCTCTATCCTCTAAATAATACCTGCCATTGTATTTTACATATTGGTTCCTGATAAGCAGGTCATTGACCATCAGGGTAAAAATGATCGGGTTAAGATTATCTGAAGAAATCTGCGCGAGATATTTACGATCAGCCAGATGGATAGATGGATCATCCTGAGCACGAAGGTACAATTCTCTAAAAAAAGCTGCTCCTACGGCTCCACCCGATGCTCCGGTGATCAGCTGGGTATGAGCCATAAACTTTCCGTCACTACGTAAATGCATCTGCTGAAGCACATGCAATGTCCACAAGGCGGCCCGCTGTCCACCTCCGCTACTGGCAATGAGCAACATCTTGGGTTTCTCCTCTTTCGGGAACTTTGCCCGCCAATTTTCCAGTATTTCCAAGGTCTTTCTCTTATCCTTCAGTAAGGTGTCAGGATGAAGAAGGGATTGCATCCGCATTAAGTTGTAAGGAGCTTCCTCGACCTTATAATCCATCCCCAGGGCTTTATGTGGACGGTTTAACAACGTAGTCTTCGAACTGGCATTCAATAGCACAAAAAACAAGATCACCACAAATGTGGACCAACTCCTCAGCCAAAAAGTAAGTGCTCCGACCATTAAAGTCAAAACAGCAAGAATAAGCATAACACTCATGGCAGCGGGAAACTGTAAAAATCTATTATCCCTAAAAAAACCTAAAAACAATATTATAACGACTAAAACCACACCTATAATCACCAGGTTTAGGTGATTCTGATCAAATACCTTCAGCAGCTTATGTCCCTCAAATCTTGCCAGATCTTCCCTTACCGTTTTAAACCTCAGGTTAATATCCAAGTAAGTATCCACCGAATCTTTGGCCATCTTCCTGTCCTTATATCGTTTGATGACATTGGCCCGAGACACTTTTACTTTTCTCAACTGCCTGTCCAAGCTATCGGTAAACATGACGAAGAAGTCCTTATTGGTCAGGGCAAAATACCCAAACATCACTATGAACATCAGCAAATTTCCACCGATAAAACCCAGAAGGTACCTTAATATCCCCCAGCCATCCTCACTGATATTATCCAGCTGAAAGGAGATCACATTAAAGATATAGATCAGGTAAACCACCAGCGGAATAAGACTGTTATTCACACAAAATCTAATAAATGGTCTGGATAGGGTCGCTAGAAATTGAAACCTGGCGGCATCCATGATATAAGTGGTCATGTGAAAAGCCATGGTAAAAACGGCAAAAGCTATTCCCATCATAAAAAACCCCAACCAAGAGACATTATTCAGGTACTCAGGATCCAAAAACAAATAGGGAATTCCCAGCACTTTGCCGAAATTATCAGAAAAAATCAGCACCAATAACACCCAAATGCCCACCAATGCAAGGTTCTTTTTCAGGTGAAGCTTAAGCAATAGTATCGGAAAACTGTGCAAAATGCTATTCCACATAAACGGTATATTTTAGAAGTTAATATACACTTTTTTAATAGATTGTTAAGAGAATGGAAGGCTTTGATATGTGCTTTACCAGACAGTAAATTGATTAACTGTTCCTTTAAGTTGTCATATCTACGATAAGAAAAATCCCATACGGTACTATTTTTATTAATGTGCATTTAGGAGATTCTCCCTTACGTCAGAATGACAATCAAAATATTAAAATTTTCTATTTGGGCTTTCTTGATTAGGTGTTACCTTAGCCATCCGAATAGCAAAAAGAAGGAAAAAAATGAGAACTTGGTTTTTGTGTAAAGTAAAATACGCGAAGGAAAATGAGCAGGGACTGCTTAAAAATGTATCAGAACAATACCTCATCGATGCGGTATCTTTTACAGAAGCAGAAGCCCGGATTTATGATATGCTGGGAAGCGTCATCCGTGGGGACTTTCAGGTTACTAATATCAGCAAGAGTAATATTGTGGATGTTTTCTTTTATGACGACATTGACGTTTGGCATAAGTGTAAGATCACTTATGTGGTGGCTGATGCAGACAGTGGCAAAGAAAAAAAGGTCACCCAATACATGCTGGTCACCGCTCACGATGTAAAAGAGGCTTATGAGCGCATTCACGAAAGCCTTAGCAATATGCTGGTTACTTTCAGGGTTCCGGACATCAATGAAAGCCCGATCGTGGAAATATTCCCGTACGAAAGCGAAGATGAAGAATTACTGCCTCCTCCACCTTCTCACCTCAAACCTGTCAGCGAAGTAAAGGCTGATCAGCAAAGAAGGGATGAAGTAAGAGCTGAAAATCAGCAAAACCGCACTCCTGAAGAAGAGGAAGAGCCCGTAGCAGATGAACCTGTTATGGAAGACAATCCTTCTGAAGAAGAAATCGAAATCAAGGAAGAAGTCAGTGAAGAGGAAGATCATACGGAAGAATCCGAAGAGGAAGAAGAGGACAAGTAAATCTATTTCTTATCAATTATAATCATGACAAGACCGCTAACTAAGCGGTCTTTTTCATTAAATACTAAAACCTGTTCATCATTTTTTGCATATTTGTCTACTGCTTGAAATAACCTCAATTCTTCCATATGAAAATCCAGCTTAGGGTGTTTATGCTTCTTGTTGCTGCATTCTTTTCCTGTAATTCAGAAAAAGACAATACCACCTATAAAATTGGGTTTTCCCAGTGTGTAAGCGGCGATGCATGGAGAAGGACCATGCACCAGGAAATGTACCGGGAACTCAGCTTCTATCCTGAGCTTTCGCTGGAAATAAAAGATGCCAGAGGGGTCAATGCCACTCAAATCAGACAAATCAGGGAGTTTTTAGACGAGGGAATTGACCTCCTTATCGTTTCCCCAAACGAATCTGAGCCTATCACCCCAATTGTGGAAGAGGCCTTCCATGATGGTATTCCAGTGATTGTGATAGACAGAAAAACAAATTCCAATCTCTATACGGCCTACGTGGGAGGCGATAATTATGAAGTAGGTCACACCGCTGGACAATACATCAGGAACCTGCTAAAAGGTAAAGGACGAGTATTGGAAATTTGGGGACTCCAGGGAAGCTCTCCTGCCACAGAAAGACATAGCGGATTACTGAAGGGCGTTCAAGGTTCGGACATCGAAATCGTTACCAGCATCCAAGGTGAATGGGAAAAAGACACGGCCAAAAACAGGCTGAAAGAACACCTCGAGTCCGGTGAATTCCCTGAGTTTGACCTGATCTTTGGGCACAACGATGTAATGGCCATTGGGGCCCAGGAAATTTGTAAGAGCATTGGCATAGGACCAAAGAAATTTATCGGTGTGGATGCCCTTCCCGGCCCCTACGGAGGAATACAAGCGGTAACTGACGGCGTATTGGACGCCACTTTCCTCTACCCTACCGGTGGGGATATTGCTATTGAAATCGCACACAAAATCCTCGCTGATGAGCAAGTAGTAAAGGAAAATATCCTTCAAACTGCCGTGGTGGATTCTACCAATATCCGTATCATGAAACAGCAAACGGATAAAATCATGGACCAACAGGATAATATCACAAGGCAAAGGGAACGCATCCATGTCCAGATGGAGATATACAGAAACCAGCGCACTTTTCTTTTTGGCTTTGGTCTAACGCTATTTGTAGCCATCATTTCACTCGCTTATGTATTTAAATCCTTACGCGAAAAACAAGAAATCAACGAAGAGCTGAAAAATAAAAACGACGAAATCCTTAAACAAAAGGACAAAGTACTCACCCTCTCCAAAAAAGCAGAAGAAGCTACCCAGCAAAAATTTGACTTTTTTACCAATATCTCCCATGAATTCCGTACACCACTTACCCTGATACAGGCCCCAGTGGAAGACCTCTTGGCCAATAAGGACACCGCACCGTTTAAGCCTGATCTTATGCTCATCCGTAAAAACACCATGCGGCTATTGCGACTGGTAAACCAGCTCATGGACTTGCGAAAAATAGACCATGCCAAAATGAAGGTAAAAGCAGTGGAGCAGGAACTCATTCCATTTTTGGAAGACATTATAAATTCCTTCGATAAAACTGCCCAAAAACATGGAATTACACTAAGGCTATTGGCAGATAACCGCATCTTAAAGGTTTGGTATGACCCCATGATGCTGGACAAAGTAATGTTCAACCTTCTTTCTAATGCACTCAAATTTACGCCCGATCATGGTAGTATTATCGTAAAAGTCGTTGAAAAACCTCTTTCCAATAAAGTGTGTATCCGTGTAGAGGATACAGGCACGGGTATGTCCCAAGAAGATGCCAGTCATGTTTTTGATCGCTTTTATCAAGGAGAAACCTATTCTGCCACAGGAAGCGGTATCGGCCTGGCATTATCAAAAGAGCTTATCGAACTACACCATGGAGAGATCAACGTGGAAAGCACTCTTGGAATAGGTACTTCGTTTGAGGTAACCTTAAGAATGGGGAAGACTCATTTTGACGAGTCTGAAATGCTAAAAGGCACTGCTACCCAATATTTCTCCGAAGAGAATATAGGCTTTTTGGAAGAGGTCGCTCCTAACAGGCCCATCGGTACAATGGAAGAAAGGGATCAAACACTTCTGATCATTGAAGATGATCCGCAGATAAGACAATACCTTTGTCAGGAACTCTCCACTTATTACAATATCCTGGAGGCAGAGAATTTTGAAGTTGGTATCGCCAAGGCACTGGACAAGCTTCCTGACCTGATCACTTGCGATCTAATGCTAAAGCAAGGAAATGGTTTTGACATCATCAAAAAACTCAAGGATGACGTCAGGACCTCCCATATCCCTATTATTGTCATTACCGCCAAAAGTGGCTTGGATGAACGGATTGAAGGCATCAGGCTTGGCGTGGACGACTATATTTCAAAACCTTTCAGCTTTACTTTGCTGCTTGAGCGAATAAAAATGTTGTTGGCTAATCGACAAAAATTAAGAGAACATTACCTCCATGAACTTCCCATAGAGAAATCCAAAACCCCGGGAGTCTCTACCGATAAAAAGTTCATCAACACGTTCAATACAATCATCGAACAGCATATCAGCAACCCTCAGTTTGGTGTAAACAATATATGTGAGGAAATAGGGCTTTCACGCGGACAGCTCTATCGAAAAGTAAAATCCATGCTTGGGTATAGTGTAAATGATTATATCAATAGGGTGCGCATGAAAAAAGCCAAACACTTATTGGCTGATGGCGACACCCCCATTGCAGATATCGCCTTTCAAGTGGGCTTCTCTACTTCTGCTTATTTTTCTACTGCTTTTAAAAGTTATTTCGGTCTTACTCCCTCCGAGTTCAGGGACCAATGTAAGAAAGGTTAGACCAATACCATTCTCTTCTTGATCTTACCATGTGAGTTAGCCTAAAAAACTAAACTGAGGTTCATAAGCATTGCTTGATCATTATTAGTTTTCTCACGAATAATTCAGCTTAGTCTTAATTTGTCTGGTTTGGGTTAGTAACAGAAATCCCCTTACAAAACGCTTATCATCTCGAACTATGAAGGACCTTCTCAAACCAACCGATTGATTTGAGAAGGTTGGGTTAGTGTAGATGTAAGATACTTGCCCATCCATTCCATTCAAAAAAAACGAAACAATTTTAAAAATGTGAGACAATATTGAAAGGGCTCCTTGGCTTTGACTTCTTTTAAAAACAGGATCACAACCAGTTCTAGCCTACTTTTCCCTTCCTTTTTAGCCTGTAATCTGAAATTATAAAATTTTGATACAGGATTATAACTTATTCCATCCTATCCCCCCTAGATTGAGATCAATAGTTCATGACAATCTTCTGGTATTCATTACGCCACTTAAAGAACTGTCTAGAGCTATTATCAACAATAAAACCCAAAAACCGTGAAGCATTTGACCACATATTACGCATTTATCGTATCCCTATCCGGATTTCTATTCGGTTTTGATACCGTCGTAATATCAGGAGCCAATTTACCGATTAAGGAACTTTGGCAAACTTCCGATTGGTTCCATGGGTTTTTCATCATGTCCGTGGCCTTATGGGGCACCTTGATTGGGGCGTTGCTGGGAGGAATCCCTTGCCATATCATCGGCAGGAAAAACACACTGTTTTGGATTGGAGTTTTATTTTTGGTCTCCGCTTTAGGCACAGCGCTGGCGACAGATCCTTATGTATTTTCCTTCTACCGTTTTGTAGGAGGAATGGCCATTGGTGCCAGTTCCATTGCAGCTCCCACTTATGTTTCGGAAATCTCCCAACCTTACAAAAGGGGCCGCCAGGTAGGGCTTTATCAAATCAATATTGTCACAGGGATTTTACTTGCCTACCTTTCCAATTATTTACTTCAGGGTGTAGGAGGCCACAATGATTGGCGCTGGATGCTGGCGGCAGAAATAGTACCGGCAATTATCTACTTAGCCTTTATTCTGGATATACCGGAAAGTCCCCGTTGGTTGATCCTAAAGCGAAAGGATGAACCCGCTGCAAGGAGAGTCCTTAAAAAGATCACTTCTGGCAATATCGAACCGCTACTGCTGTCCATCAAGCATGATTCTTTGCGGTCAAAAAAAATGAAGCTCCTCTCTTCCAAGAACAAACTACCGCTTTTACTGGCCGGTACCATTGCGGTATTTAACCAACTCAGTGGCATCAACTTTATCCTCTATTATGCTCCTGAGATCATGGAAAAAGCAGGTTTTTTAACATCCGCCTCCTTACTGGGAGCTGTCTTTATAGGATGTACCAATTTAGTGTTCACCCTGATTGGGATGTACCTGATTGACAGAACTGGCAGAAAGCAATTGATGCTCATCGGATCCATCGGATATATCATCAGTTTAGGACTGATCAGTTATGGTTTTTATGATAGCGCTTCTCCCCTATTCATCCTGACAAGTGTCCTCATCTTTATTGCAGCGCATGGTATTGGACAAGGGGTGGTAATATGGGTATTTATCTCAGAGATCTTCCCTAACAAAGTCCGAGCAATGGGCCAATCTTTCGGCGCCGGAATCCACTGGGGCGCTGCCGCCATGATCACACTCTTTGGAGCAGTGTTGATCGATAACTTATTACCATTTCAGATTTTCATGGTGTTCATGGCACTGATGATACTTCAATTGGTTTTTGTTTGGCGCTATATGCCCGAAACCAAAGGACTGGACTTAGAAAATCTACATTCAAAATTAACCCCAAAACGATATGAAGAAATGCAAAAAGAGTAACAAAACTTAAGCCCAATTAACCTAAACGATTTAACATGACAAACCCATTTACCTTATGAAAACAAGCATATTAAACTTCCTATTCATGATTTTACTGGTCTTGCCCAGCTGGGCTCAAAACAGTGAAATCTCAGGCACCATAACAGATGACACAAGTGGTGATCCCCTTCCGGGTGTTACCGTTCAGGTGCAGGGCACAGGAACAGGTACCGTCACGGATCTGGACGGAAAATACAGCATTTCTGCAACTACAGAAGATATATTGTTATTTTCCTTTATAGGCTATCAAACGGCCAAAGAAACTGTTGGAAATCGCAGCACTATAGATGTAGTCCTTGGTCAAGATGTGTCCAACCTGGATGAAGTAGTCGTGGTCGGGTACAGTTCCCAGAAAAAATCAGATATGACGGGCGCCATTGTCGCTGTAGACCTCACCCCCATTGAGGGACAGAGCATGAGTAATGGTAATCCTATGCAAGCCCTTCAAGGACGGGTGCCCGGTCTTTATGTAGAAAAATCGGGAGATCCTTCCGGTGCCAGCAGCAGGGTATTGATTCGTGGGGTATCGACATTGGGCAATAATGACCCACTCTATGTGATTGACGGGGTCCCTACCAAACGCCCTGAGGTATTTGCCAGCCTTAGCCCCGACGCTATTGAGTCCATTCAAGTGCTCAAGGATGCTTCAGCCTCTTCAATTTACGGTTCCCGGGCCGCAAATGGTGTCATCCTGGTCACTACCAAAAACAAAACGCTTGGAGGAGACAAACTGGGCGTAAGCTTTAACTCCACCTTCTCTATCCTTTCTGAAAAACAACAGCGTTATGACATGCTGAACGCACAGCAACGAGGAGAGGCCATTTGGAGAGCATCTGTCAATGACGGTGCAGATCCTGTCAGTGGCTATGGAGAAATCTATGATTTTGATTGGAATGGGGATTTTGAAAATCCCGTGCTGAACAGTGTAACCGTGCAGCCCTTTGTGGGTGGCGATGAATCCATACCGGCTGGGGATACCGATTGGCAGGATGAAACGTATGAAACCGGATACGCCTACAATAACGAACTCACCGTCACTACCAATTCGGACAAATCATCGCTGATGGTCAATCTGGGATATTACAAAAACACCGGAATGCTCAAGCATACAGATTTTGAGCGGTATACTGCACGTCTAAACGCCAATACGTGGTTATTTGACGACAAGGTACGATTTGGGATAAACACCCAGTTTTCTTCTTCCAATGAACTACTGGCTGCCATGGACGTCGGCGGTGCCCCCACTCCAGGACTCGCCATTACCATGGCGCCCACCATACCGGTATACGACACCAATGGCAACTTTGCCGGGCCACTTGGATCGGGATATTCCGATAGGAACAACCCTGTACTGATGCAGTACCTCAATCGATGGGATAATACGCGTAAAAACAACTTTTACGGGAATGTTTTTGCGGAATGGTCCATCTTGGAAAATCTTACGTTTAAGACCAGCCTAGGGCTCGACCTCAGTGACTATCAGCGCAAGGATATCGAACCAAAGGTTAACAACGGATTCGTTAACCGTAACAATAATCGTCTGATTTGGGATACCAATAAATTCACCAGTTTGGTGTTTTCCAATACACTTAACTACAAGCTGACTATGGGTGATCACCGATTGGATGTACTGCTGGGCGTGGAATCGATCAAAGATGACTTTAACAGTATTCTATCCCAAGCAGACGGATTCGCTGTAGAATCCGAATCGTATTTTGTCCTGGATGCCGCTTCCGGAGCCCGTACCAATAATGGTTCTGCATCCGGAAGTCGATTACGTTCACAATTTGGCAAAATCAACTATGGCTTTTCGGACAAATACCTGGCCTCTTTCACCTTAAGAAGGGACGGTTCCTCTCGCTTTGGTAAAAACAACCGATACGGGATATTTCCGGCAGCCACTGTTGGATGGAGAATCAGTAATGAGGCCTTTCTGGAAAACAGCCGGGTTATCTCTGACCTAAAACTCCGTCTTGGATACGGTGAAGTAGGTAACCAAGAGATTGGTGACTTGGCTCGCTTTGGGCTTTATGAATCCCGCTATGGTCCGAACCAAGCGCAATATGGTGGTGGTTTTTTTGAAACATACTACAACGTCGGTACGGCTTATGATATCAATGGCAATGATTCGGGGACGCTTCCTTCGGGCTTTGTTTCTATCCAAGCTGAAAACCCCGACCTCAAGTGGGAAACCACACAGGAATGGAACATCGGTGTGGACTTCAGCTTGTTTAATTACGCCATCAACGGTTCATTTGATTATTTTAACCGTAAGACAACAGACATCCTCACCACTCCTCCCATTGCCTCGGTGATCGGAGAAGGACAGCAAAGGGTCCTCAACGGTGCTTCCACCGCCACCAATGGTTGGGAGCTGGCCCTGAACTGGGCAAAAGACTTCAATAATGATTTCACCTTATCTGTAAACACCAATTTTGGTGCTTTTAAAGATGAAATCACCTACCTGCCAGAAGAGGTACGGACCGCCTTTCCCGGCACCATAAACAACTCCATCTTGGGCCATTCACAGTTCTCTATTTTCGGCTACCAAACTGACGGTCTTTTCCAAAGCCAAGAGGATGTCGATAACAGCCCAGATCAGGATGGTGCACGCCCCGGAGGGCTTAAATTCAAGGATATCAATAGCGATGGTGTGATCGATTCCGATGATCGGGATTTTATCGGAACGACGTTACCGGATATCGAATACGGAATTGGTATAGAGGTGAAATACAAAAACGTTGACTTTTCCATATTCGGTTCGGGAGTGGCTGGAAGGATTGGCCAAGATCCGTATATCTTCTGGAACAACTTCGTCCAAGGCCGGGAAAATGCAGGTTTGGGTGTACTGGATGCATGGACTCCTGAGAATTCAGGTTCCACTATCCCCTCACTTTCCCTAGCATTCAATGACACCAGAACTTCCGATTATCTATTTAGGAAGAATGCCTATTTCAAAATCCGAAACCTTCAGCTTGGCTATTCTTTCCCCCAGGAAATGATCAGCCAATGGGCAGGTATGTCGCGCTTGAGATTGTATTTCCAGGGTGAAAATTTATGCTGGTTTACCCCAAAGGACTACATCGGATCCGATCCTGAACGTACCGATGTCAATCGTATTCCAGTCCCTACCACATTCACCTTGGGACTTAATGTAAACTTCTAACAATAGGAACTCATGAAAAACTATAAAATATATATTGCTTCAGCACTTTTGGGATTAAGTGTAAGTGCTTGCTCCGATGAATTTCTCGAATACGAACCAGAAGGAGTGCTTTCAAGTGAAAATGTTTCCTCACCTGAAAATGCCGAAGGATTGGTCATAGCCGCCTATGCGGGTATCGGAAATGACGAAATGATAGGGCCTTTAACTTCCATGTGGGTATATGGAAGTGTACGATCTGATGATGCATACAAAGGTGGCGGAGGACGTGGAGACGTTGCCGAAATAGATCGCTATGAACAGTATAACCTGACCATTCCCGACCAGGGTGATGCCATGGCTCCTAGGACATGGACAGACTTTTACAAGGCCATTTCCAGAGCAAATTTCGCCCTACAGGTCATTAATGAAATTCCAGAGACGGACTATCCATTGAAAACCACGAGACAGGCGGAATTACGATTCCTTAGGGCCCATTCGCATTTCATCTTGAAAACGCTCTTTAGCAAAATCCCCTATATCACAGAGGACCTCACACAAGAGGAAATTGCCCTGGTAAGCAATGATGTCACTGATGAAGAGCTCTGGAATAAGATCGCAGATGACTTTCTTTTTGCCTATGAAAACCTCCCGCCCTCCCAGGATCAAGTGGGACGTGCTGACAAAAATGCGGCAGCAGCCTATCTGGCCAAAGTAAGACTGTACCAGGCATATGAACAGAACGATCAGCATGAGGTCATCAACATCAATCGTGAACGCTTGGAAGAAGTCATCCGGTATGCCGATGAAGTGACCGGAACTTTAGAAGATGATTTTGGTAATAATTTTCTGGACGGATTTGATAATGGGCCGGAATCTATCTGGGCGGTGCAATTCTCCATCAATGATGGGACTACAGTAGGTCGTGTAAGCTATGTAACAGGCCTAAATTCTCCCCATGGAAATGTGCTGTACGGCTGCTGCGGCTTTCACCTGGCCAGCCAAAACATGGTAAATGCATTTCAGACCGATGATAACGGGCTTCCGATGTTGGACAACTTTAACGAAACAGACATCTTCAATACCGTCCTTCCGGATGGTACCACACCTCCTTCAGAGAGTTTGACGGTGGATCCACGACTTGATCACACGGTAGGCATTCCCGGCAGACCATTCAAATACCGAAATACTGTCAACAATTCAGGTGATATGGTGTATAATTTTAGCTGGGCCAGGGATCCAGGCGTCTATGGGTATTTTGGAAACATGAAAGAACAACAGGCTCCGGATTGCTCTTGCTACAAAAAAGAAGGTCCATTTATCGGTACTTCCAAAAATATCGACTTCATTCGTTACGCCGATGTCTTGCTATGGAAAGCAGAGGCACTGATCCAGCTCGACAGATGGAATGAAGCCATTCCTATCATCAATGAAGTAAGGTCCCGCGCCGCCAATAGCACCCAAAGGCCTCTTGATGCCGGTGCAACTGATATTTACCATATCGGGCAATACACTTCATTTCCTAGTAAAGCATACGCCTGGAAAGCACTGAAATTTGAACGAAGACTGGAATTCGCCATGGAAGGTCACCGCTTCTTTGATCTGGTGAGATGGGGAGAGGCTTCCGAGGTACTCAGTTCCTACTTGGATGAAGAGAAGACCAAAAGGGATTTTCTTTCCAATGCTGAGTTTACACCTGGCAGGGATGAGTATTATCCTATTCCACAACGTGAGATAGATTTTACAGGTGGAATATATAAACAAAACCCAGGTTATTAAAGCACAAACCTGTTGCTGTGGGGAACAAAAACAGTTCCTCGCAGTATTTTCAAAATTTTCACAACTGTATATGCTAAACCGATATATCAATTAAATAATATAGGATTTCGGAATACGAAAAAGTTTTGCAATGTTTGGATTAATCTAAAAACTATGCATCGCACCCTCCGCCCTGTCAGGGCGGTTCCCTTCGAAACTGACAAAAAGCAGATAATCAAAAAAAAAACAATAACCCCATCGTTAGATGAAAAAATACACTCAAAATATCCTGTTAGCAGTGCCAATACTGCTGATATGCCATTTTAACGTCTTGGCCAGCGAAATAGAACTGAAGATCACCAAAAAGTACCTCAACTTCCCGGTTTCCCATCAAGAAGCGCGGCATAAAATGACTTTCCAAAGCGAAGGCCAACCGGATCTGAATATCGTCATCAGACTTACTGCCGGTGAACCGGACTACTGGGTCTTTAAGGATGTTTCCAACCTAAAAGGAAAAACCCTTACCATCAGCTACGAAGGAGAACAAGCAGGACTTTCCAAAATCTACCAAGACAATGAAATCGCTGGGCGTGACAGCCTTTACCAAGAACTAAGCAGGCCGCAGTTTCACTTTACTACCCGCCGTGGATGGATCAATGACCCCAACGGACTACTTTATTATGATGGAGAATATCACTTATTTTACCAGCATAATCCTTACGAAAGAGAATGGGGAAATATGCATTGGGGCCATGCTGTCAGCCATGACCTGGTGCATTGGAAAGAACTTCCCGATGCCCTCTACCCTGATGAGTCAGGAACCATGTTTTCGGGATCTGCAGTCATCGACTATCAAAATACGGCAGGCTGGAACATGGAGGATGCACCGGCTTTAGTAGCCGCTTACACTGCTGCAAGCCCCGACAGACAAACCCAAGGCATTGCTTATAGCCTGGACAAGGGACGTACTTTTACCAAATATGAGGGTAATCCTGTGATTGATTCGAAGGAAAAATGGAACAGTGTGGACACCAGGGATCCCAAAGTATTTTGGTATGAACCTGGTGATCATTGGGTAATGGTCCTCAATGAACGAGACGGGCATTCGATCTATAATTCACCGGACCTTAAAAATTGGGAATACCAGAGCCATACCACTGGTTTTTGGGAATGTCCAGAGCTCTTTGAACTACCAGTAGACGGTGATCCCGAGCGTACCAAATGGGTGATGTATGGTGCCTCTGGAACCTATATGCTAGGTGAATTTGACGGAAAAGCCTTTACACCTACCGCTGGAAAGTACCGCTATATCTCCGGCCCCATTTACGCCGCCCAGACCTTTACAAATGTCGAAGATGGAAGAAGGATCCAAATGGGATGGGGGCAGATCAGCCATCCTGGTATGCCCTTTAAAGGTATGATGATGCTCCCCACGGCATTTAGTCTCAGAAACACCAATGACGGCCCGAGACTCTTTAACCAACCTGTAAAAGAGACCGAACAACTCTTCACTTCTATTAACCGGTGGAGCAATCTAAGCGCTGAAGAAGCCAATGCTGCATTAAAAGAATACGCTGAAAAAGAGACCTTACGAATCAAGACCCGCATCAAGCTTTCCCATGCCACCAGTGCTGGGCTTAATCTCTTTGGTCAACACATCATTGATTATGACCTTAATTTCAACAAACTGAATGGTGGGTTCTATTCTCCTGATGATCCTACCAGCATGGAAATCGCCGCCGATATCTACATCGACAAGACTAGCATTGAAGTTTTTGTCGATGAAGGAGCCTTCACTTTGGTCATGCCAAGAACTCCTGATGAAAACAATGAAGAAGGCCTCCATTTTTGGGGAAATAATATCACCGTCAAAAGTCTGGAAGTGTTTAATGCAGCATCCATTTGGGAATAGAACCAAAATATCTTTTATAAAATACAGAGCAATGAACTTATTGATCAAACCTATAATCCCTATCATTATTTTGGCGAGCATTTTTTCGTGCTCGCCAAACACTAGCGAGCATGAAAAGAAGGATCAAAAGTCCTTTGATGAGCAGTTTCGCCCGCAATATCACTTCAGTCCTCCTCAGCAGTGGATGAATGATCCCAACGGCATGGTCTACCTGGATGGTGAATATCACCTATTCTACCAGCATTATCCTGACAGTAATGTCTGGGGACCGATGCACTGGGGACATGCGGTTTCGAAGGACCTCATTCACTGGGAGCATTTGCCTATAGCCCTCTATCCCGACAGTCTGGGGTATATTTTCTCAGGAAGTGCGGTCATAGACCATGGAAACACCACAGGGCTTGGAGAAAATGATAAGGACCCAATGGTAGCCATTTACACTTATCATCATGATAAAGATGGACAAAGCCAAGGCATCGCGTTCAGTAATGACAAAGGACAATCATGGACCAAGTACAGTGGCAATCCCATACTGAAGAGCCCTGGAATTCCTGACTTTCGTGACCCAAAGGTAAGCTGGTATGACCAAGAGAACGGCAAAGGCAAATGGATCATGACCTTGGCGGTGAAGGATAAAATCAGCTTTTATTCCTCTCCAAACCTGATCGACTGGACGCATGAAAGCGATTTTAACCCTGCATGGGCAGCGTACGGAGGTGTCTGGGAATGCCCTGACCTCTTCCCTCTGGAAACCTCAGATGGAGAGGAAAAGTGGGTACTCTTGGTCAGCATCAATCCGGGGGGACCTAATGGAGGCTCAGCCACCCAATATTTCACAGGAAATTTCGATGGCCAGGAGTATACGGCAGAAGGAAAGGAAGTCAAATGGCTCGATTACGGCGCTGACGATTATGCCGGAGTCACTTGGTCAAATATCCCCCGGGAGGATGGCAGAAGGCTGTTTATTGGCTGGATGAGCAATTGGCAATATGCCAATATAGTGCCCACCACTGCATGGAGATCGGCCATGACGCTGCCACGGGAGTTGGAATTGGTTTCAGGTGGTGGAGATAACAAGGTAGCTTCACGCCCTGTCCAAGAGGTCCAGAGCCTCCGCCATTCCACCGAAACCATCCAAGGTTTAACACACCAATTGAAAGAGCCATTGTTTGATTTGGAATTAACGAAAGCAAATGGTAAAGAGGCAAGCCTTACACTCAGCAATGAGCTTGGCGAAAAAGTTGTCTTTAAAATGGAAGCTGACCAATTGGTCATTGATCGCAGTAAATCTGGAAAAACTGATTTTGAAGCAGGTTTTGGAAACCTGCATACAGCTCCCATTCCCGGCATAGCCATAAAAAACTTGCGTGTTTTTGCAGATCGCTCCTCTTTGGAGTTTTTCATCAATGACGGGGAGCTGGTGATGACCGAAATCATTTTTCCCAATGCTCCTTATCTACAGCTGGAAATGGAAGGCTTTCAAGAAAACGGAAAAGTACACTATTTAAAATCAATTTGGGACCGCTGAAACAAAGCCATTATAAATTGTTTCAATTCCTAATACTTCTGGCTAGCTTTAGCGATTAAATGAAGTCTTCATTAAGTCTGAAAACAAAACGTAAAGCAAGTCTAAGGACAAGCCTTGAAGCAAGCCTAAAACAAACCTATAATGAACAGTAAAAAGTACGTAATCTTTCTTTCCATTGTCGCTGCTTTGGGAGGTTTTTTATTTGGATTTGATACCGCGGTCATCTCCGGTGCAGAACGATTTATTCAGGAAAAATGGCAACTCAGTGACTGGACGCACGGCATGGCGGTGGCCATTGCCCTCTACGGAACGGTCATTGGTGCCCTGTTTGGCGGGATCCCCGCAGATAAATTCGGGAGAAAAACTTCTTTGCTTTGGATCGGCGTACTGTACTTTGTTTCCGCACTGGGTTCTGCCCTTGCCCCAGAAGTCTTCAGTTTTATGTTCTTTCGGTTCATTGGAGGTTTGGGCGTGGGAGCTTCCTCGGTAGTGGCCCCCATGTACATCAGTGAGATAGCTCCTGCCAAAAACCGCGGTGTACTGGTGGCACTTTACCAGTTCAATATTGTTTTTGGGATCCTGATGGCTTATTTTTCCAATTACCTGATCGAAATGGCCGATCTGAACGAAAGCTGGCGATGGATGATGGGCATGGAGGCCATTCCTGCTTTGCTATATACCCTGCTTTCCATCAAAGTTCCTAAAAGTCCCCGCTGGCTTATTGCCCACCAAAACAACGTGGATGAAGCTACCGCCATCCTAACAAGAACAGACCCTGAAGGCGTGGATGAAGCCATCCGCTTGGCCATCGAAGAACGTAACCGTGAAAAATCAAAAGTTGGATTTGCTGTACTCTTCAAAAACAGTCATCTCAAAACCACCATGCTGGCCGTATTGATCGCTATGTTTAACCAATTATCAGGCATCAATGCGATCATTTATTTTGCTCCACGGGTCTTCGAAATGGCAGGTATCGATGAAGAGAGTGCCTTGCTTTCTACCATTGGCATTGGAGCAGTAAATATGGTCGCTACCCTGATAGGCCTATACCTTATTGATAGGATCGGAAGAAAAAAACTGATGCTTATTGGCTCCATAGGATATATCATTTCTCTATTGCTCATCGCCTATTCCTTCTCGGGAGGAATCATCAGCACAGCATTTTTGCCGATATTTGTCTTTATTTTCATTGCCTCCCATGCCGTAGGGCAGGGAAGTGTGATCTGGGTGTTCATTTCAGAAGTATTCCCCAACGAAACCCGTGCTTATGGACAATCCATCGGTTGCTTTACCCACTGGATCCTGGCCGCGGTCATTGCCAACGTTTTTCCTTTCTTTGCCAATACCTTCGGACCGGTAAGTATCTTTGGATTCTTTGCGGTCATGATGGGGTTACAGCTGCTCTGGGTACTGACAAAAATGCCAGAGACCAAAGGAAGGTCATTGGAAGAAATCCAGCAGGATCTCGCAGTCAATCAAAAAACTCAACCGTAAAACAATGGACAAAAGAGCAGTTATATTCGGGGAAATGCTTTGGGATTGCTTCCCGGACAAAAACCTACCTGGCGGCGCCCCCATGAACGTGGCCCTTCATATTCAATACCTGGGCATTGAAACGACTTTTATCTCCAAAACCGGCAATGACCAACTTGGCACAGATTTATTGTCCTTTATAGAAAAAAAAGGACTTGACGGTGCTTTTGTTCAAAAAGACTATGCACATGAAACCAGTCGTGTGGTGGTGGACAACTCCGACAGGGAAAACATCAAATATGATATCGTCAAACCAGTAGCCTGGGACTTTATGGAATGGAGTGAAGCGATCCAGCAAAAAGTGAACGAAACCGACGTATTTGTTTTTGGCAGCCTAGCTGCCAGAAGTGAGCAAAGTCGAAACACCCTTTTCAAATTACTGGAAACTTCCACGCTTAAGGTACTGGATATTAATATCCGTGCGCCCCACTACTCCGCTGATTTGATTCGGCAATTGCTCCAAAAAGCTGACATCCTTAAAATCAACGATGACGAACTGGAAATGCTCATCCAAGTCTGTGAATTGCCAACTGACACGGAAGCGGCCATTTCCAAGCTGGCCGGTTTGTTTAACCTCCACATGGTTTGCATGACCAAGGGCGCCTCTGGAGCCCTGATTTATGACGGCGAGCAAATGCACCATCACGCTGGGTATAAGGTCGCAGTAGAAGACACGGTAGGTTCAGGAGATGCCTTTCTCAGTGGATTTATCCATAGATTCCTGGCAGGTGATCCACCCGGAAAAATCCTCGACTTCGCCTGCGCCCTGGGGGCGTTGGTGGCTACACAAAAAGGTGGAACACCCCGGTATGAGCTGGAAGCTATCAGTGCTATTCAGAAAAACAGTTGTTAGTGATTGGTGATTAGAAAAACACTACTTATCACCACCCCAAATATTTACCAGCATTATAGCAAGGCATGATCTCGGATACCAATGGAGTATTCTCCATTCCCTAATAATCCATTGGTAACAATCCCTGCTAATTGTAGACCTATATACACACCATCACCCAATGGCCACCCGTACGCCTTCCCTGGCAGACCTAAAAGCCGCTTCCACCACCATGATATCCTTCAGCCCCTCTTCGCCGGGAACCATCACGGGTTTGTCCTGTAAAATGGCCAGTGCATCATCATCCATTTGCACGGCCTGCTGGCTTTTTACCTGATTGGTGAATTGGGTACCATCGCTCGCAGAACCTTTAATGCCACCATATGACTGAAACGGCTCCAAACGAAAATTCCCACTGCGGCAAGTCACGGTCAACCGCCCCATGTTCATCCCAAAACTTGTGGCACAATTGGCCATCAAACCATCTGGGAATTCGAGCATATAGTTCATGGTTTCGTCCACTTCATCAAACTTCTCCGGTCTCATGGCACTCTCATAGGCCATTACAGAAATCGGTTCCTGTCCACTGATGAAGCGAACGCCATTGATCGGATACACGCCCATATCATACATGGCCCCACCGCCCATTTCCTTGTCCAGGCGCCAGATTCCACTGCTATTCAGATAAAAACCTGCTACCGCTTCCAGCATTTTCAGCTCGCCATATTTTTGGGTTTTGACAAATTCACGAAACTGCTGGGTATTGGGTTCATGCTGCATCCGGTAGCCTATAGAAAGCTTTGCTTTATTCTTATTACAGGCATCGATGATCTGCTGACATTCCTTGACAGTTTTGGCCATGGGTTTTTCACACCAAACATGCTTTCCAGCCTCTGCGGCTTTGATGGCATATTCGGTATGCATGCTATTGGGGAGAACTACATAGACCACATCAATATCAGGATTGTCAGCTATGGATTCGAAATTCTCATAATTGTAAATATTTTTATCCGGAATACCGTATTGTTCCTGCCATTTTACAGCCTTGGCAGGAGTGCCTGTCACTATACCTGCTAGATAGCAATGGGATGTCATCTGAAGTGCTGGTGCCAACTGCCCCGTGCTATACCCACCAAGCCCCACCAAGGCCACACCAAGCTTATCCTTTTTTTGGCCAAAAGAAATATTCGGGAAACTCAAGGCAGCCGAAGCCAAAGCTGAATTTTGGATAAATTGTCGTCGTTTCATGGTTTGATTAGGTTTAAGGTTGTAAGGTTATCTTATTGTAGTATCGATGGAATGCTTAATTGTAGATTTCTGATCAAACGAACCTGTCCACCAGGAGCGTTCCATTTGTCACGTCCCCGTTTAGACGGAACAGGCTCCCGATATTCGGGACAAATTCTGGATTCAGTTGACGATTTTCTCTTACTTCTCTAGTCTATGGAACGGTTTGATCTATCCGGCCCATTTGTCATTCGCCACAGGCGAAAGGGGGCCTTCCACCAATTTCGTATAAGATTCCCTCGCCAAGGCGAGATGACATAAACGACCTCGTGCTTCCAGTTTTGTTCCGCTATCTTCTTACTTCAGCAATGATCAATTTACAAAAAGAAAAACCCATCCGCTATAACAGATGGGTCATAATATCAAAAATTGGTATAATCGGTCAGAAACTTTTGCCAAGTGAAACTTTAAAGACACTGTTTTTGGTATCGACGTCGTTATAATTCATGTCCACAAAACCAAAATCATAGCTTCCCTGGATATTAAAGCCCAGAGGAAGGTTTAGGCCTACCCCGACGACACCACCTATGTCAAACTTGGTCAATCCGTCTAAAGAGGTCATATCTGTAGTACCCTCATAGCTCCTTGCCAAAAGAACGGATGCTTGTGGACCTGCAAACACGTTGAATAGTGGCAGAAAGCCTAATCGGACTAAAACGGGAACATCCAAATAGTGCAGTCGTTCCTTACCAGTGGTTCCCATATCGTCCACTTTACAGCCTTTAAGAGAGTACTGAATCCCTGGCTCTACTGCCAGTAATCCCAAATTGATTTTGTGATAAAGCCCCGCATGGAATCCTGAGCTCCCATCAGACCCAATGCCTTTGATATCAGAATAATTCCAGCCTGCCCTGATTCCTGTCTGTCCATAAAGCTGGTGAAAGCCACCCATCATTACGATGACTAGTATTATAATTCGTGTTTTCATACTTGAGTTGGTTTATTTGATGTATGTAATTCAAAAATAATACAGGTTGATCTTTTACTTGATATAATGTATAACGTAAAAAACCAAGTAGAACAGGTGTTTTTTAGGAGAAATTATTACTTGTCTGCAGTTTACAATTACTTTATGGAGTTATACTAAACTTAAAAAGGGTTTCCTTTTATCAGAAACCCTTTTTTTTAAAGCATTGAGCATTGATTAGAAACTATAACCTAGTGAAACTTTAAATCCTCTGTTATAGATTTTTGCATCTGACTCTTTAAAAACCGGTGTAAGCCCTAGGTCATAACTTCCCTGGACATTAATTCCAACAGGCAAGTTATATCCTACACCAAATACCAGGCCAGCATCAAGGTCATTGATATCATCAGTTTCAAATTCGAAGGTGTTACCAAATGCATCACCTTCATATGTTGCCTTGGTCAAAATGGACCCTTGGGGGCCAGCAAAGATATTAAATCCATCACTGGCATAGAATCTCAAAAGAATCGGCACATCGATGTATTGCAAAATGGCCCTGGACTCGGCAAAATTATCCGCTTCTGTACCTTTCTGAGAATAATATACCCCTGGCTCAATAGCAAAATTATCGGTCACAAACATGTTTCCGTAAATTCCGGCATGAAATCCAGCCCTGTTGGTATAATCGTTATTGGAACCATCATCTCCTCCCCAGTTAAAGAAGTTGATTCCTCCGCGGATACCAAAATTACTGTTCTGTGCACTGGCAGGTGTCTTCCTCTGCGCATTGGCATCCCATACAAATAATGAAACTGCGATAAATGCAAAAATTACTTTTTTCATGTCATTTATATTATTGATTCAGCCTTTCATATACCAATTCTGTGCCAAAAAAGCATAAAAAAAGGTAGTCTTATATCTTACCACCTTCAGCGTATAAAAAAATCATTTCCGGTCAATCAGATAACTCTCTTTTCAATATAATAGGAATTCAGAATAGCCAAGGCCCCCATATATTTTAACTTGAAACGGATCAAATCCCCCACCTTGTAGTTTTTATGATTTTTCCCTAAATCCAGGATCAACATATCAGAGCTTGCTCCGAGCACTTCAAACTCATCTTTGTCATAAATCAAATATTTAGGATCGACATCCAGTAATCCTATATCTAAAATGCCTCTAAAAGAAGATTGACCATAAAGGGATTCGTCTATTTTAGTGGTGTCACCCTGTGGATTGGCCGCCAATGTCCCTGTAGGAAGCAGTGGTTTTTCCTGCATTTCTATGATCTCCGTACACAGCTCAAACACACTATCATTCATCCCTGGGATCGTACTCTCGTCAAAAAGATTCGCACCAAAATACAAGGTCTCTCCTACGCGAAAGTGGTTGACCCCCTTGGGAAGCTGGTGGTTAAGCATCAAAGGTATGGTCACAGAAGTTCCAGCGGATACCCACGGAATCTCTTTATTAAATTTCAGTTCGATAATTTGCTTATAAAGAGAAAGCTGCACCAGTTTATCCGTTGAAGGCATCACGCCGTTCAGACAATTCAAATTGGTCCCCAAACCAATAACCTCCACATTTGGCAACCGGAATATTTTGGCATAAAAGTCCACCAAATCCTCCCCCATAACTCCCTCACGAAGATCACCCGTCTCCACCATAATGATAATCTGGTGCAGTTTATCCTGTCTTGAAGCCTCCTCACTAATCCACCTGATGGTTGTGAGTTCGCTGTTCAGACTGACATCGGCATATGTTACTACATCAGCCAAATTCCTTTTGGAAGGTGGCTTGATATATACAGTCTTGATTTTAGGATTGATGGCCTTAACCTTGGCGAGATTGCTGATCCTGGAATCATGAATTTCATCTACCCCAAGATCTATCAACTCCCTGATGTATATTTCATTGCCACAAAGCATCTTGGACACAGCTCCCCAAGCTACTCCATGTTCATTGAATTTCCCCTTAAGGAATTGGTAATTTTTATGAAGATTATCTTTATGAAGATTTAAAAAAGCCATTTTATTTTGTCAACCTCATTTCCAAGTATTTGTTCGTGAAGCCTAATTTTTCGTATAATCCTTTTGCTGGGTTGTCTGGTTCCACGTGCAGGGCAATGTCCCCAGTGGTCATGTTTATGGCAGTTTCCATCAGTTTTTTCCCCAGTCCTTTTCCTCGCTGGTTGGCATTAACAGCAATATAAACTAGTATATTTTCTGGAATATAGCCAGCCATCCCGGTCTTATTTACCACTAAGGCCCCTACAATTTCGCCTTTTTCACGTCCCATAACCACAAAACCTCCTTTATCCACCGCTTGATCCAGCGCATAATCCAAGCAATTCATGATGTAACCATGAGGATCGCCATATTCGTCCAAGTGCTCAAAAAGAAAATCAGCAATTTCTTTTTTTTGTAAATAAGTGGCGTTATCTATCGTAGAAAGTGATTCAATTTTCATAATACTTTTTCATTAGTTTAGTGGGCAATCAGACCGTTAAAACTCCTTCCAACGTTTAACCGATTCTCCACCAAATGGTTAATTTTCACTAATTTTTCCTTGCTTCATTTTTGGTAAATTATCCACTAGCAAAAACACTGCTAAAGATGCCAAAAGCCCAAACAAATTAGCGTCAAGGTCTAAAGGAAGTGATAACCCACTAAAAGCCAGCCCAGCAGTCACCCCTCCTCCCAGGACCATGGAAGCCATTGCCGCTCTTGGATTTCGCCTGTTCCAAAACAAACCCGCCAGGATCGGAACCAATAGTCCTGAAACCATAAAAGCATAAGAATACAGCATAAGTTCCAAAACGTTGGTCATCTGCATTGCAATCAATAGCGCTACCATACCAATCAGCAAGGTAAACAATTGGCTAAAGCGAACCGATTTTTCTTCAGGTTGCCGGCTAAGCCATTTTCCGAACAGGTCAGTGGTAAGGTTTCCCGAGGCCGCCATCAAGCATGAATCAGCCGTGGAAAGTACAGCTGAGAAATATGCCGACATCATCAATCCCATGATCCCGGCAGGAAGTACATGGCTAAGAAGTATGGGCAACCCCATTTCTGGGTCCAGTGCTTCAGTAGCTTCAGCAATTAAGCCCTGTTCAAAGGCCACTTTGGCCAAAACGCCCAAAGAAACACCCATGAATGCCATGATTGGCCATTCAAATACCCCAGCGATATACCAGGCTTTTTTTGCTGTCCTGACATCCCGACTGGCAAATATCCGTTGGTAGAGGGTCATTCCCACAAACCAAATCGGTAAAATCGTAATGCCCCAATTGGCAAAATCCTGCCATGTGAGGTTGGTCAAACTGAAATATTCACTAGGTAAGGTTTTGCTGATTTCAGACCATCCTCCCACATGAAAATAGGCGATCGGTAAACCGATAAAGATAAATCCCAATAACAAAATGATCCACTGGATGGTATCTGTATAAATCACGGCCTTCAACCCTCCCATTACCGTATACACCACTGCTATTACCCCCATCACCAGCAAAGCCATCTGAAGGTCAAGGCCTTCGAAAGTGCCAGAAGCCAATTTGGCACCTGCCAATAACTGGGAAGAAGTAAAGCCTAAATAGCCCACAAAACAAATGATGCCAGCCACTATCCCTACCTTTCTATTGAATAAATATTGGAAAATCTGTGGAAAAGTGTAGAACTTAGCAAACGCAGGATTCGACTTTACCTTAGGAATGAGAAATACTGCCGCTAACCAAGCTCCCAAAAGCCCCGTAAAAAGCATCCAACTACCGGACAGTCCCATCGCAAATCCCAATCCTCCCAATCCTATAGAAAAGCCTCCTCCTACATCCGTAGCCACCACCGACAGCCCAATATGCCAAGCTCCCATATTCCGACCACCCACATAATAATCATCATTTCCCTCATTTTTACGCATGAAGTAGACGCCTACCCCAAGCATGACAATCATGTAAATGACAAAAATCAGGATGTCTATTATTTCCATTCAGCGATTAGATATTGCTTTTGGTTCATCATAAATAATCAGATGGTCTAATATAATGTTTTATTTATTTATTCCTATTTATAAGTTCGTATTTAAAAAAATGTACTATTATAACAACAGGGACTCTTTGAATAATCAAAAATCAATGCATAAAAAAAGCCGGATATACCGGCTTTCCCACGTGATAACTTGATCATCTATACGTTTTCACTGCTAGCTGACGCAGAGAAATATTCCCTGTTCATCCGAGCGATATTCGTCAAACTAATTCCTTTTGGACATTCCGCTGAGCAGGCTCCTGTATTGGTACAAGCGCCAAACCCTTCGGCATCCATCTGAGCGACCATTTTCTCGGCCCTTTCTTTGCGTTCCACTTTTCCCTGTGGCAACATGGCCAATTGGGATATTTTAGCAGAGGTAAAGAGCATCGCAGAAGCATTTTTACATGCAGCGACACATGCGCCACATCCGATACAAGTGGCCGCGTCAAAGGCTTCATCGGCAATCTTCTTCGGAATAGGGATTTCGTTGGCATCCGGGACACCGCCCGTGTTGACAGATACATATCCGCCTGCCTGGATGATGCGGTCAAAGGAACCTCTGTCCACTACCAAGTCTTTTACTACAGGGAAAGCCGCCGCTCTCCAAGGCTCGATTACGATGGTATCACCATCTTTAAAAGACCTCATATGCAGCTGACAAGTGGTGGTCTGTTGAGGGCCATGAGGCTTGCCGTTTATGTACAGGGAGCACATTCCGCAAATACCTTCCCTACAGTCATGGTCAAAGTGCACGGGATCCTCGCCCTTTTCTGAAAGCTCTTCGTTCAATACGTCCAGCATTTCCAAAAAAGACATGTCTTCAGAAATCCCTGTCAGTGTATAATTTTTAAAACCGCCCTTGTCAGAACTGTTTTGTTGTCGCCAAACTTTAAGTGTTAAGTTCATAAGAGTGATGAATTTTTAGATTTTGAAATGGTTACTTGTAGCTACGCTGGGTCAACTTCACGTTTTCAAACTTAAGCTCTTCTTTATTGAGCTCTTCCGCTACTCCTTCTCCCATGTGCTTCCAAGCAGCCACGTAAGCAAAGTTTTCGTCATCGCGAAGGGCTTCGCCTTCTTCTGTCTGATATTCTTCTCTGAAGTGACCACCGCAGGATTCATCCCTGTGCAGTGCATCCCTTACCATTAGCTCACCCAATTCCAGGAAATCTGCCACTCTATGGGCTTTCTCCAGGGAAAGGTTCAGTTCTTCATTGGCTCCCAAAACTTTTACATCATTCCAGAATTCTTTTCTCAAGTCTTGGATCATGCTGATAGCTTTTTCCAAACCTTCTGTTGTTCTGGCCATTCCGCAGTATTCCCACATGATCTTGCCCAGGCGTTTGTGAAAATCATCAACGGTCTTGGTTCCTTTTATACCAAGCAGTTTTTGAATTTTATCCTTAACTGCTTTTTCGGCGTTTTTAAACTCCTCATGGTCTGTCGGCACTTTCTCATAGGCCGTACCAGCGAGGTAGTCACCTACAGTATAAGGAATCACGAAATAACCATCTGCCAATCCTTGCATCAAGGCTGATGCACCGAGCCTGTTGGCACCGTGATCGGAGAAATTGGCTTCTCCCAGGGCATACAACCCGGGTACTGAGGTCATCAAATGGTAATCTACCCAAAGTCCGCCCATAGTATAGTGAACTGCAGGATATATTTTCATAGGTGTTTGGTATGGATTTTCACCTGTAATCTGTTGGTACATATCAAACAGGTTACCATACTTGGCACTGATGAGGTCTTCACCATCACGGATGATGGCGTCACGGAAGTCCAAGAAAACCGCTTCACCGGTTTCATTCACTCCTCTACCTTCGTCACAGACGTATTTGGCATTCCGGGATGCCACGTCACGGGGAACAAGATTACCGAAAGAAGGATATCTTCTCTCCAAATAGTAATCCCTGTCTTCGTCTTTTATGTCTTTTGGCATGATTTCCTTCTTACGAAGTTTTTCTGCCAATTCTTTCGTCTTAGGTACCCATACCCTACCATCGTTTCGGAGTGACTCTGACATCAGCGTCAACTTCGACTGGTGATCACCCGATACAGGGATACAGGTTGGGTGAATCTGCGTATAGCAAGGGTTTGCAAAGTAAGCCCCCTTCTTGTGTGCTCTCCATGCCGCGGTCACGTTGGATCCCATAGCATTGGTGGAGAGGAAGAACACGTTTCCATATCCTCCGGTACACAGCAAAACAGCATGACCACTGTGTGATTCTATTGCCCCAGTGATCAGGTTTCGAGTAACGATACCTCTGGCCTTGCCATCTATGGTCACCACATCCATCATTTCTGTTCGTGGATAAAGCTTCACCTTGCCATTGGCTACTTGACGACTAAGCGCTGAGTAAGCGCCCAAAAGCAACTGCTGTCCAGTCTGTCCCCGTGCGTAAAATGTCCTGGACACCTGTGCTCCGCCAAAGGAGCGATTGGCTAACAAACCACCGTATTCACGGGCAAAAGGCACACCCTGCGCCACACATTGGTCAATAATATTGACGGATACTTCTGCTAGACGGTGTACATTCGCTTCCCTGGAGCGGTAGTCCCCTCCTTTGATGGTGTCATAAAACAACCGGTATACAGAGTCACCGTCATTCTGATAGTTTTTGGCAGCGTTGATCCCTCCTTGGGCAGCGATAGAGTGGGCTCTACGTGGGCTGTCCTGGAAACAAAAAGCCTTCACATTATATCCTAACTCTGCCAATGAAGCAGCTGCAGAAGCACCTGCCAACCCTGTTCCCACCACGATCACATCGTACTTCCTCTTATTGGCCGGGTTGACCAATTTCATATTGAATTTATGTTTCGTCCACTTTTCAGCTAATGAACCTGCTGGTATTTTAGAATCAAGTATCATATTGGCTAGTTATTAATTCAAAGTTGAGAAATAGATGTAAATCGGCATTGAAGCAAATAAGGCCGGAACAATAATAGAAAACGCAGCTCCTATAAACTTGATCGCAGGTGTATATTTTTTGTGATTAAGCCCTAGGGTCTGAAAGGCACTGGCAAAACCATGGTTCAGGTGAAAACCTAAGAAGGCCATCGCCACCACATACAGGGCCACAAGACCAATATTGGCGAAAGCACCGTAAACTACAGCATAAAGGTCTTTAAATTCACCTGATTCATAATTCACCATCGGGATGCCACCCCAGTGCATTTGTGCCCAGAAATTTTGCAGGTGTACTACGATAAAGATCAAAATGATCGTACCTAACACGCCCATGTTTCTGGAGTTCCAAGAACTGTTCGTATTTGCTTTGCTTTCAGAATAGCCTACTGGTCTTGCCTTCTTGTTTTTAGCGGAAAGAATAATGGCATAAACCACGTGTGCAAGAATGGAAATGTAAGTCAGGTAAGAAAGTATTTTCACCGCGGGGTTTGTTGTCATAAATTTGGCGTATTCATTAAACGCCTGACCGCCATCGTCCTTGAATAATAACATGTTTCCCGAGACGTGCCCAATGAGGAATACTATCAGGAACAAGCCTGTCAGGGCCATTAGCAACTTTCGTCCCAAAGTGCTAGTAAAGGTTTTGGTTACCCAACTCATAAACTTCTTTATTTATTTAATGTAGATGGTTTTATTTTGTTAATCTGGTTAACAAAGTTAAATGCCGAAAGTTTAGCAAACAATCCACATCATACGTAATAAGCTTATTTTAAAAGGTTCTAAATAACTTCAAAACGAGTATTTTCGGCACTTTTTTAAACTTTTTACTCGCTGATGACTTAATTTTTGGGTTGTATTTAGATAAATAGGGACACTTCATTAACTTTAATCCGTATATAAATACAAATTGAACAAAAATTTAAGTTAACTACGTACTTAAATTTTAAGTAAAATTACGCGAATATTTTTAAGTAATACACTGTAAAAAACGTAAAAAGACAGTGTAATCGGTGTAAAAACTTATGAGATATATGAAATGTAAAGCTTTTCTCCTACTCTCCAGCATCCTATTCCTCATGGGGTTCCAACAGGCCATGGCCACCCACATCAGGGCAGGAGAGATCATTGCTGAAAGAATATCCACCCAATCGCTCACCTACCGCATTACGGTAGTCGGCTACACAGACACCCGGTCATCCGTGATTTTCGGCCCTGGAGAGATCCATTTTGGGGATGGAAGAGTAGTAGAAAACCTCAACACTGAAAGTGAGTTCAGCACCGTGGAATCATTGGGGAACCAAATTGAGAAAAACATATTTGTCATCACCCATACCTACCAAGGGCCCGGCGAATACACCATACGGTTTCAGGAATTTAACCGAAATGACCTGACGCTGAACATGGACAATTCGGTAGACACACCGTTTTATATCGAAACGATGATTACCATTGATCCATTTATCGGGGTCAACAACTCTCCTGTGCTGACCATTCCCCCCGTGGACAATGGCCAGATCAATACCCGCTATATCCACAATCCAGGAGCCTATGACCCTGATGGGGACAGTATCGCCTATCGCTTTGATGACATAGTGCCTCTGCAGGATTTCCAGCGACCAGTAAACAACTATCGCAGCCCTGCCTCCAATGAATTCTCCTTTAACCGTGAAGATGGCTCGCCCAATCCATACATTTCGATGGATCCCCTCACGGGTGACCTCATTTGGGATGCCCCGGGAATTGCCGGACAATATAACATTGCCTTTCATATCGAAGAGTGGCGAAAGATAGATGGTGAGTATCAGAAAATAGGTTACGTGGTCCGGGACATGCAGATTATCATCGAAAACTCTGATAATCAACGTCCTCAACTCCAAATACCAGAAGACCTCTGTGTGGTAGCTGGTAAAAACATTAAAGAAATCATCCAGGGCAGTGACCCAGATGGCGATGATATTAAGATTGAAGTATTTGGTGATCCCATCGAGATTTCCTCTTCCCCTGCCTCCTACAGTCCTGAAGAAACATTCCAATCCTCTCCGGGCATTATAAACTTTGATTGGCAGACGGTATGTAATCATGTAAGATCCAGAGAATACCAGGTAAGGATCAGGATTACCGATGATCCAGAATCCGGGCCGGCACTGGTAGACATCCGAACCTGGAACATACGGGTCGTCGGCCCGCCTCCCGTCATCCAATCCGTAGAACAGGGCGCCGGCCGCTCGGCAAATATCACATGGGATCCATACTCCTGCACGAACAGCGCCGAAACCATGCAAATATGGCGCAGCGTCAACAGCAACCCCTACACACCTGATTCCTGTGAAACAGGCATTAGAGATGGGTATGAGCTTATCGGCACCACAGATATGCAATCCCAGGAATTCTTTGATGACAATGACAGTGAAGGACTGGCACCTGGCAATACGTATTGCTACAGACTAGTGGCCACCTATCCTCAGCCGAGAGGTGGAGAAAGCATTGTGTCTGAAGAATTCTGTCTGACCATTGACGTGGATGTACCCATCATCACCAATGTCAGCGTGGAAGAAACCGATGCAGAAAACGGTGAGGTTTTCGTCAAATGGACACCTCCCTACGATATCGATACCCAGCAATTCCCTGGCCCATATGAATACCAATTGATCCGTTCAGAAGGTTTTAGCGACAGTGGCAATATGGAAACAGTCATCACCACCAGCGACACACTTTATACCGACACCGGACTGAACACAGAAAGTTTGGTGTACAATTATCAGGTGGTGCTATTTGATGGTGGACAAGCGATCGATACTTCCAGTGTGGCATCTTCGGTATGGCTGCAGCCCACCATCATCAATGAAGCCATTGAACTCAATTGGGAATTTAATGTTCCCTGGAACAATAACCTCGGCCAATATACCCATGAAGTGTACAGAAACAGGACTGATCCAGATGCCAATGATGCAGATACTTTTGAACTGATCGCGGAAGTGGACGTCACAGCAGATGGCTTCACCTTTCTGGATGATGGCAGCCATAATGGCGTACCACTCAGCAAGGAAACGGAATACTGCTACTATGTGGTGACCAAAGGTGCTTATAATGTAGATATGCTTACGTATCCGTTGGAAAACAATTCGCAGATCATCTGTGCACGTCCTGACGACAATCGGCTGCCCTGCCCTCCTGTACTGACATTTGACGGACCGGTATGTGAAGAGCTCTTGACCAATGAAGATTGTAACTTTAATGCTTTCTATCATGATTTAAGTTGGGAGCCGGATTTCTCTGGAGATTGTGATGATGAACTGGGAAGTTTCAATATTTACTTCTCTCCTACTGGTGATGAAGGCACTTTTGAGTTGGTCAGCACAGAAAGCTCACTTAGCCGTGATGCTACCATAACCGAGCTGATAGATTATAAAGGCTGCTACTATATCACTGCCGTGGACAGGTCTGGTAATGAAAGTGAACCTAGCAACATCGTATGTGTAGACAACTGTCCCAATTACGAATTGCCAAATGCATTTACGCCAAACGGAGATGGCACGAATGACACCTTCATGGCTTTTGACAATCCCTTCCCGCGCTGTCCACGGTTTGTGGAAGCCGTAGAAATTAAAATCTACAACAGATGGGGAGGCTTGGTGTTCGAATATAACAGTGCCTCTTCAAACGAAAACGATATTTATATTCGTTGGGATGGTAGAGACCAAAATGGAAATGAACTTCCCGCAGGCACTTACTTCTATTCGGCCACCGTCCTTTATGACACCAATGACGAAAGTGCTGGCCAGGAAGAACTGAAAGGCCATATTCAAATCATAAAATGAGTGAAATAACCGACCAATACGATATTGTCCTATTCGATGGAGTCTGCAACCTGTGCAACAGGGCGGTGGACTTCATCATTCAGCATGATCCCAGGAACAATTTCAAATTGGCATCGCTGCAGGATGATCTAAGTAAAAAGTTGCTCAAGGACAAAAATCTCAACGAATCCTATCTGGATTCCATTGTACTTCTGCGCAGGGATAAAGTTTACTATAAAAGCAGGGCAGCACTGGAAATTGCAAAAAGACTAAAGGGGCTATGGCCCCTTTTCTACATTTTTATCATTATCCCTCCCTTCTTACGGGATCCCCTTTATGACTGGATCGCGCGCAATCGCTATAAGTGGTTTGGCAAAAGGGAAACCTGCCGCTTCCCTACCGAAGAAGACAAAATGAAGTTTTTGAGTGAAGAGGATTTTGAAAGCAAATAATCAGTATCCCTGAAATTCCTGGGGGCCACCTGAATAATAGTAAGTAAATGATAAAGCTACGTTCGGTTTAATACATCTTAGCTATCGAAGTAAATCCTGAATTGCTATTTCAAACCGGAAATTCGGCTGATAGCCACAGCAAGTGTGATTTTATCCCTTTCCTAAATTGAGAGCCGAAGGCTGGAAGCCTTTCCTGACCTTAATCCGAGGAAAGGCCTAGGGGTATAGCCCCAAACGCATTCCTCTACAGGCTGAAAGCCTGGCTCAGCGCGTCCATTTAGTCAAATCATCTTCATAGGAATACGTATAACGGTAATTATTTTTAGTTGCCCTTACGGACCGGGAATACCATCATCCCCGCCAATTAGCCCAATGTGTTTCATTGGGATGAACTAAGTACCTCGTTCAGGGGAGCGTTTTAAAAACACCATCAAAGTCAACCCTTCAACCCTGAGTTTATCTTCAAAATAAGGCTATAAGTCTTAGGAATTGTTTGGTCCATTCTTATGATCGTATAGATGACTCCATTATTTGGCCCACTATAAAAAGTCATTTGAAACCTCTAAAACATGAGGCGAAAACGAAATTAAAGTAGCCTACCGCCGATGCCTTATTTTTTTGGTATATTTGGCCTCACGAATTTATTGCATTTTTGCAGAGCCAATTATCAATGCGCATAAGCCAATGATTTTCAGACTGCATCATAAATAACGTTTAATGATATGAAAGCTTATATTTTTCCCGGTCAGGGAGCACAATTTCCAGGAATGGGCAAAGAATTGTACGAATCCAATGCTGAAGCCAAAAAACTGTTCGATCAAGCCGATGAGATTTTAGGCTTTAAGATCAGTGAAATCATGTTTAACGGTACCGCTGAAGAACTCAAAGAAACCAAAGTAACCCAACCGGCGGTATTTCTACACTCAGCCATCTTGGCCAAAACCACACCGGATTTCAAACCGGACATGGCAGCTGGACATTCTTTGGGAGAACTTTCTGCCTTAGTAGCCACGGGAGCTTTATCTTTTGAAGACGGCCTTAGACTGGTTTACCAACGGGCCTTGGCCATGCAGGAAGCCTGTGAGATCAACCCTTCCACCATGGCTGCGATCCTCGGTCTTGAAGATCAAAAAGTAGAAGAAATCTGTGCCAGTATCGAAGAAGAAGTGGTCGTTGCGGCCAACTATAACTGTCCAGGACAACTGGTCATCTCCGGTTCCAACAAAGGCATCGAAATCGCCTGTGAAAAAGCCAAAGAAGCTGGTGCAAAGCGAGCATTGCCGCTTCCTGTCGGGGGAGCTTTCCATTCTCCATTGATGGAGCCAGCACGGGAAAAACTGGAAAAGGCCATCGCTTCCACAGAATTCAAACAGCCTGTTTGCCCAATTTATCAGAATGTGAGCACCAAAGGCGAAACGGACATCACCGTGATCAAAAAAAACCTGATCGCCCAACTCACCGCTCCCGTGAAATGGACCCAATCTGTACAAAACATGGTGGCCGACGGAGCAATGGATTTCGTGGAATGCGGGCCAGGAAAAGTACTGCAAGGTTTAGTCAAAAAAATCCACAAAGAAGCCGAAGTTTCCGGACTTTAAGTGAAAGGTGTCTGATTTGAGACAGTAGACTTGAGATAAAAACTCATCCAGATCACAAATCTGGATATCAAATTAAGGGGGATTAGCAATCCCCTTTACTGCTATTACTCATTCACATACGTATGAACAGTCCCCGCTATTTTCAGTAAATTTCTCAAAATCATTTTGTGATTTTACATGTAAGTTGTGGACTAAACACACATTCTAATTCTTAGTTTCCCCGCATATGAATCAAGAAGAAATCCTTTCCATAGATCATAAGCACATCTGGCATCCTTATACAGCTGCTTCGAGAGCAGTGGACAATCTGGTAGTAAAAAAAGCTAATGGGATTTACTTGGAACTGGAAGATGGCTCCCAACTGATCGATGGCATGTCCAGCTGGTGGTCTACTATCCATGGATATAATGTCCCCTCACTGAATGAGGCAATTCAGCGGCAACTGGAAAACATGTCCCATGTGATGTTTGGAGGGATTACACACAGGCCTGCTGCTGAACTGACCAAGAAATTACTGCAAGTAGTACCAAAGGACTTAGAACATGTGTTTTACTGTGATTCAGGCTCCGTAGCCGTAGAAGTAGCCATGAAGATGGCACTCCAATACTGGCACTCCAAAGACCAGGGGGGAAAAAACCGTTTCGCCACGGTCCGAAATGGCTACCACGGCGACACTTGGCATGATATGTCAGTCTGTGATCCGGTGACAGGCATGCACAGCATTTTTAACAATCGCCTCTCTCCGCAGATATTCTTGCCTGCTCCACAATCCAAGTTTCATGGGAAGCTGATCCCCAAAGAGCTGGAAAAAGTGGAAGAAGTACTCGCAGCCCAAGCGCATGAGATCGCCGCTTTTATCCTTGAACCGATCGTCCAGGGTGCGGGTGGAATGCGCTTTTACCATCCCGATTATCTCAAATCCCTCAAATTCCTTTGTGAAAAATATAATGTTCTTCTGATAGCAGATGAAATCGCCACTGGTTTTGGGCGGACAGGAAAGCTGTTTGCTTGTGAGCATGCAGGAATCACACCCGACATCATGTGCATTGGCAAGGCATTGACAGGTGGTTACATGTCCTTTGCGGCGACGCTCTGTACTTCGGATGTAGCCACTACGATCTCTTCTGGTTCTCCAGGAGTGTTTATGCACGGTCCTACCTTTATGGGAAATCCTTTGGCCTGTGCTACTGCGCTGGCAAGCTTGGAGCTGTTGCTCGCCAAAGACTGGCAAAAAGAAATCCGAGCCATAGAAGGACACCTAAAAGCTTCTTTATCCCTCCTTCAAGACTTGGGTACCGTAGAGGATGTGAGAGTTTTAGGTGCAATTGGTGTGGTGGAAATGAAAAAAAATGTGGACATGAAAGCCATCCAAGATGAACTTACCAAAAGGAGCCTTTGGCTGAGACCTTTTGGCAAATTGATCTACACTATGCCTCCTTTTGTAATCACTCAAAACGAGCTCGAAAAACTCACCACTGCCATGTCGGAAAGTATAACTGCCTACAGCAAAAAATCCCGTTAGGGAACTAGGTAAGCAGTTGAGTTTACACTCCATTTTATCCAACAAACAGTCCTGCCAAATCGTTAGTATTATAGAAAACCATTTCTAACCAAAAAA
This sequence comes from Echinicola soli, assembly GCF_006575665.1. NCBI lineage: Bacteria > Pseudomonadati > Bacteroidota > Cytophagia > Cytophagales > Cyclobacteriaceae > Echinicola > Echinicola soli. Next base: position 3,347,852 of record NZ_CP041253.1, on the reverse strand, counting down.
CATAAAACGATGCCATTTTTGATTAATGAAACAGGAAATGACCCTGTAGACTTATATTACAAAGACTATGGACAAGGTAAACCCGTAATATTGATTCACGGCTGGCCACTCAGCCACCAAGCTTGGGAAGGCCAAATGCAATCGCTATTGGATGCCGGATATCGGGTAATCGCTTATGACAGAAGGGGATTTGGCCTCTCCTCCCAGCCACTGGACGGGTACGATTATTCTGCGCTTGCCAGTGATCTCAGGGAAATCATTTTGCAGCTTGACCTAAAGGACGTAACCATCGTCGGCTTTAGCATGGGCGGTGGTGAGGTAGTCCGTTACTTTACGGATTACGAAGGTGACCGGATCAGCAAAGCGGTGCTCATTGGCTCCATTATTCCGTTAGTAGCCCAGAAAACGGACAACCCCGATGGTGTACCTGCAGAAATGCTGGACGGTATTATGAAAGCCTTGAAAAGCAACCGTGCTGGCTTTCTGAAGGATTTTCATAAAAATTTTTATAATTATGAAAACAACACCGACCGGATGTCACAGGCCAATTTGGATTATGATTTTTCCATCGCGTCGCATGCTTCGCCGATCGCTACCATCAAGTGTGCCGAAGCCTGGGCAGGAACGGATTTCAGGTCTGAATTGAAAAATGTATCCGCACCAACCCTTATCATCCATGGGGATGAAGACAACATCGTTCCCATCAAAACTTCCAGTGACCAAGCCGCAAAAGGGATCACTGCAAATGAATACCATGTCATTTCCGGCGGACCACATGGATTGACACTTACCCATAGAGATGAAGTGGACAAGCTGTTATTGGAATTTCTGAAAAGATAAAGTACAACGTCATTTAAAATGGAAAAGGTCTGGGTTAACCAATGGTTCATCCAGACCTTTTTTCTTGTGGCAGATGGGACTCGCCCCAATCCTCCATTTCTTCCAATATCCCCTTAAGCGATCTACCGCGGTCGGTAAGTTCATACTCCACTTTTGGTGGCACTTGCTGATAAACAATCCTGTGGACCAGTCCATCATGTTGAAGTTCCTTAAGCTTTGCAATGAGCATACGTTCAGAAATGCCCTCTAACCGCTTCCGAAGTTCACTATATCGTAGTTTCTTTTCGTGCAGAAGGTAAACCAGTATATTGATTTTCCACCTTCCTCCTATCAACGAAAGGGTATGGGAAATCCCGCAATGCTCCTTCCAGTAGACTTCATTAAGGTGGTTGGTAGAATTTTCTTTCTTCACAGACTTACTTTTTTGTTAGTACCCTACAATTTAGTAAGTACTTTCATTACTGCAAAGAAAAGTAAACCTTTGTAGTAGAAACAAAAAACAAAAAATGGAACTGATCAAGAAAATTATCTACTGGCTTTGTTATACCTATTACCTGTATGTATTTGGCTACGCCTCGTTATTTAAGGTATTCCAAAAAAAATCGATGATGGAAAATATGCTATCGCTCGGCTTTAATAAAACCTGGACAACCCTAATTGGAATTGGAGAATTATTGGGTGTCATGATGTTGGTAGCCGGACTGTTTTGGCAGCCGTTGAGAAACGGGGCAATACTATTACTTTTCCCATTTGCAGTCGGAGCCTTTACCGCACATATGGCACATCAGGAATACCTTTACTTCTACAACTCACTCATAATGTGCATACTGTCAGTAGTAATCTTGACATTGGACAAAAACTTCAATATCTCGCTCTAATTCAAATTTGAAATCATTGGCGTCCGAGTAAAGGTTTTGCTTTCGAAGGAAATTCATCAAAATCTACCCCTAAATCCCCTAAAGGGGACTTTCTGATCATCCCTTCAGAGGACGGGGTAGTTTTAGGAAATTGAAAAAATCTCTTCTCTTTTCGTTTAAACCAACTTTTTCAGCGTATGTGAAATTTAGTCGGACGACAGTAATTTGAAATTGATCATTTAGAAATTAACTTTGGGCAAACGTTATGATCAAAGATGAATTTCACAGACAAAATAAGCCAAAACGCTGAAGCTATTTCCTTTCAGGAAACCATGGACCATATCGAAGCAAACTACCATTTTACCCCCACCCGCTTCACCAATGGAAAAACCGTCAATGACGCCGGCCAAAACAACGGCTCATGCAAAATCTTTAGCCTTGGCAGGCTCCTGAATCTCAGTGTTGAGCGAACGCTAAACTTATTTGGGGATATTTACAGAAAGGATGTTTTGGGTAATCCTAATGGGAAAGATCACCAAAACATCCGCAATTTCATCAAAAGCGGCTGGGAAGGGATTACCTTTGAAGGTACCGCGCTGCAAAAGAAGTAATCAAGACTGGTTCCTCTCTTTCACAGTAACTAGTGCCAGTTTATCAAGCCTTGGTTAAAACCACCAAGGTTCTGTACCTTAATCTGTAGTCGCTAGCCTTTTCCTGTTAATACACCTGTCAGGTTTCAGCCCTCTATCAAATATGGCAAACTATAATTAGTAATAAGAGGCTCTATATCTCCATCAGCTTCCATTTGCCCATGTTAAAGATAAAGCCACTCACCAGCGCATGAACAGAATGCCCAACCGCAATGGCTATAAACACCCCTGTAGCGCCCATCTCAAACCACTGGGAAAGCACATATGCCAAGGGTAATTGAAACAACCATAGCACTACGATGTTGATCAGTGTTGGGGTTTTGGTATCGCCGGCCCCGTTGAGAGATTGACTCATGACCATGCCGTAAGCAAAGAAAACGTATCCCAAGCAGATGATACCGAGTCCGTCGCTCCCCACCTGTACCACGGCTGGATTGTCATTGAACCAGCTGATTATGTATTCCCCAAAAAGGAAAAACAACAGGCCAATGCTTCCCAGAAAAACAGCTGTATAATGAGCAGCTTTCCAAGCAGATTGCTCCGCCCTTTCCGGCCGTTTGGCTCCCAAATTTTGTCCTACCAAGGTAGCTGAAGCATTGGAAAAACCCATGGCTGGAAGTAATGCGAAAATAATTAATCGGATGGCTATGGTAAATCCGGCCAGCGCAACACTTCCCGAATTGGAAACAATTCTCATCAGCACAATCCAACTTGCAGATTCGATCAAAAATTGCCCCATTCCCCCAATGGCGATTTTCAGGATATTTTTGACCATATGCCATTTGAAACGCAACACTTCCCAGTCAAACCTAATGATCGCTTTACCCCTCAATAACACAGACAATTGGAAAAGTACACCTACAGACCGACCAATGGTAGTGGCCCAAGCCGCACCTTCCAACCCCATTTCCGGGAAGAAACCAATGCCAAAGATCAGCATGGGATCCAAGACGATATTGATGCCATTGGCAAGCCATAAAGTCCTCATGGCTATCACTGCATTTCCAGCACCGCGAAACACGCCATTGATCAGGAAAAGCAACATCACGCTGATATTTCCTGCAAAGATCACCTGGGTATACCGATACCCACTGGCCACTAGCTCGGGTTCTCCTCCCATGATCGTAAGAAGGTCTTTTGCAAATAACAAGCCCAATAGACCAATGGCCAAGGCCAATACAGCACAAATGGTGATTGCCTGAAAAGCAGCCTCTGAAGCAGCCTTCTTTTTCTTCTCCCCAATCCTTCTGGCCACTACGGCCGTAGCCGCCATGCTCAGCCCAATGGCCACTGAATACACAATGGTAAGTACAGATTCTGTCAAGCCAACCGTAGCCACCGCCTGAACTCCCAATTTACCCACAAAGAATATGTCAACAACGGCAAAAAGCGACTCCATCAGCATTTCCAGGATCATGGGAATGGACAAATAAAAGATCGCCTTCCTAATACTTCCTACGGTATAATCTTCTTCAGTGCCGCTAAGGGCTTTTTTAAAATGATGGATGATTTTAATTAAAGTCATAATTAAGGAATGATATTAATGAAAAATAGCAGTGCACTGCCATGACGTAAGTGGCACTGCAATCATGACCAACGAGGGCCTAAAATTCCGGATAATGCTAACTATGACTTCATAATGTCCCAAATTTGAAAAATATCGACCTTACTTCCAACAAAATTTTACCTTTTTCATATTCTCTCGATCCTGCTATCTTCTTTTGTCCAAACCTACACTTTGACCACTTCGCAGGGATCAGTACACGCCTCAAGCAGTTCCTTATTGGTCTTGTTTAAAACAGGATGGATTAGATCTGGCATGATCTCAACTAAGGGTGTCAACACAAATCTCCTTTCTACCATCAAAGGATGAGGCACCTTTAACCTGTCGGTGTCCATCACCTCATTCCCAAAGTAGATAATATCGATGTCCATGGTTCTGTCTCCCCATTTTTCCAACCGCTTCCTGCCCAATTCGTTTTCCACTCCTTGGGTGATGTCCAGCACCGCTTCTGCTTTCAGCGTTGTCATAAATACCACGGCTTGATTTAGGTAACTACCGGAGGATTTTCCTCCCCAAGCTACTGTCTCATAAAGAGATGAAGTGCTGACCAACCTGAACTTACTTTCAAGCTTTTTCACCGCGGCTTGGATCAGCCTTTCCCTATCTCCTAAATTCCCTCCTATTAACAGAACAACTTGCCGCATACCTTGATTTAATTTCACCTTTCAAAACTAACAGAAATAAGAAAAAAGACGTATTTTCGAGCTAATCAAATAATAGTAATGTATGAAATTTTTAAGCAATGTTCTGGCGGTAATTTTGGGATTGATGATTTTTTCTGTCATCAGTTTCATTTTATTTGCTGGCTTGATCACGTTTTCCACTGCGGAGGAAAAAGTCACCATTAGTGATAATACGGTACTCCATATCAACTTGGAAAATATTGTGCTGGTAGAAAGGACTTCTGAGGACAATATTGACCTTTCCTCTTTTGGCCCTATTCCTGCGGCCTATAAAATCGGACTGGCAAACGTAAAAAAAGCAATCCGCACGGCTAAAGGTAATGATAATATCAAAGGCATTTACCTTCAAGCTGGAACAGTAATGGCCAATCCAGCGGCCTTGACAGAACTTCGAAATGAGTTAATAGATTTTAAAGAATCAGGAAAATTCATCGTTTCGTATTCGGAACTATACAGCGAAGGCGGCTATTTCCTATCTTCCGCAGCAAGTGAAATTTACCTAAACCCTATGGGCGGCCTTGAATTCAACGGCCTTTCATCCGAAGTATTGTTTTTTAAAGGCTTGCTGGAAAAACTTGAAATAGAACCTGTGATTTTCAGGGTCGGAGAATATAAAAGTGCAGTGGAGCCCTTTATACTCGACCAAATGAGTGATGCCAACAGGCTGCAAACCGAATCATTCCTTGGTGACCTGAACAATTATATGATCCGTCAGGTAGCCGAAAGCAGAGACCTGGAATATGATACACTTAAAGAAGCCAACGATCAAATGTTGGTTCGTGAACCACAGGATGCAGCTGATTTGGGGCTTGTAGATGGAGTTTGGTACGACGACCAAGTAAAGGACCTGCTGAGGGAAAAACTCGGATTGGAGGCTGATGCTGAAATCACCACCATCAACATCACCGGCATCAACAAAACCGCCAAGACCAAAAATCTCACCGCCAGTAACCGAATTGCTGTAATCGTAGCGGAAGGAGAAATTGTCAGTGGTGAAGTAAAAGGCACTATCAGTTCCGAGGTGTTTGCCAGGGAAATCAAAAAAGCCCGGATGGATGATGATATCAAGGCGATTGTCCTTAGGGTAAATTCTCCTGGAGGTTCTGTCCTGGCATCCGAAGTGATTTGGAGAGAAATGGATGAAGCCCGAAAAGTAAAACCGGTGATCGCATCCATGTCCTCTTTGGCAGCTTCCGGTGGTTATTATATCGCTGCACCAGCAGATACGATCGTCGCTCAACCGAATACCATCACTGGATCAATTGGAATCTTCGGTATGTGGTTTAATGCAGAAGGCCTGCTCAACAACAAACTGGGCATCACCACTGACGTGGCAAAGACCGGTGAATTTTCGGATTTCATGAATCCTACACGCCAGCTGAGTGAAGTAGAAAAGAACATCATCCAAAAGCAAATAGAAAGTGGCTATGATACATTCTTAACGCGCGTGGCAAATGGAAGAAAAATGAGCAAGGATGCCGTGAAGGAGGTGGCATCCGGAAGAGTTTGGAGCGGGCTGCAAGCGAAAGAAAATGGACTGGTAGATGTCCTTGGTGGCCTGGATGATGCGATCCAAATCGCCGCATCCAAAGCCAATATCGGTGAAGACTACCGCGTACTATATTATCCCAAACAAAAAACCATCTTCGAACAGATCATGACAGAATTGGGAACGGACATCGAAGCCAGGTACATGCACTATCGGTTTGGGGAATCCTATCGACTGCTTGAGAAAATCGAGAACATCCAGCAAATGAAAGGCATCCATGCAAGACTGCCTTTTGATGTAGTGCTCAAGTAATGGTCTTAGTCCGGTCATTCACCATTCTAATAAAATTAAATTACTGAAATTCAGTAACTTTCAAAGTATTGGTTATAATCCCTTGAGGGGTATCTCTTTTTGATTCGCCCCTCGTTAAACCCGGGATCAATGCAGTTTAGCTAACATATGTGCCCGATAGTCATGCGGGGCAGACTGTCCTGATCCCGACAGATCGGGAAAGGATCTTTTCAATCATTATTGGGAGAGATGCCTTCCCGATGTACGGGACAGGCTATTCGTCGGAACAACAGCTTTATCATTGTCTGCTCTTATCTAAACGGCATTAAAATCGGGTTGAAATCATCGAACCTCATCAAGGTCATAGTCCTTGCCTATCCCCCATCTTAACAACTCATCCAATTCGTAGATTTCCAATGTATCCAAATCCTTGACTTGAAAATTATCCCGGCCTATCCTTTCCATAACCTCAAGGTGACGATTTTCACCATAATTGGTCAAATAATAAACCCTGCCTACTCGCAAATTATCCAATGCTATTGCCATTTATCTTATAATTTATCTTGAATCAATACTCCTGTAGCTACAAAGGTGTACTCCTCTTTTGGCTCTTTTATTTTCTCGATCTCTTCAGGTGTAGCGCCACCATCCTGGGCATAATGTCTCAAAGTCTTCACATCAGTAACCACGCTTACGGCCTCCCCCTCAAGCACCACAGGGTACCCTTGGGCGTTTTTGGGAACAAAGAATCCATAATCTTTAAAGGTCACCCGCATCGACTCTCCATTTGGTAGGTCCATTGTAAGCCAGCATCCCTTTTTGGCACACACCTCATTGATCTCCCCACTGATCTTCCCCTCAAACTTCCCCTGTGATTTCAAGGTCTCCAACATACCTGCAAGTGAAATCATTCCACCATTGGCGATCTGCTCTCCATATGACCCTGCTATTTCATCTTTGTTTGCCGAAATGTTATCTTTTTTCCGGTCATGTTTTTCACCTTCGCAAGCCAAAAAAGAGAAAGATAAAAAAAACGCCAAAAGTAGTTGAACGTTAATTTTCATAGCTATTTCGTTTATTTCCGTGATTTCACAAATCTACACAGTATTCGACTAAAAAACATTTAAAAATTTTGAAAGTATTTTTGACAACAAACATTCGTATAAATTAAGAAAATGCTAAATTTACGCCCAAATCATTAAAAGTTCACCACAAAATGACCACTGATAAAAAGTTTATCATCGATTTTGACAGCACCTTTACACAAGTGGAGGCATTGGATATTTTGGGAGAGATCAGCTTGAGAAATGATCCCAAAAGAGATGAAAAATTGAAAGCCATCAAGGACATTACCGACTTGGGTATGGAAGGGAAATTAAATCTTCGCGAAAGCCTTGAAAGAAGAATCGAAATCCTGCAAGCAAACAAATCGCAAATAGCAGAACTTATCGATGCACTCCGGCAAAAGGTGTCCAAGTCTTTTCAGCGAAACAGGGAGTTTTTCGAAGAAAATGCAGAGAACATTTACATCCTTTCCAATGGCTTTAAGGACTTCATCACCCCTGTAGTAGCTGCTTACGGCCTAAAGGAGGAAAATGTATTTGCCAATGATTTTATTTACGATGGAGAAGGTAATATTGTCGACCTGAACAAGGAAAACCTTCTTTCCAATAATAACGGCAAACCTGCTACTATCAAAAGCCTCAAGCTGGAGGGCGATGTCTATGTCATTGGTGATGGCTACACAGACTACGAAATCAAAGCTTCTGGCTTGGCCAACAAGTTTTACGCATTTACCGAAAATATCAATAGACCTAAGGTTTCATCAAAAGCGGATCATATTGCTCCCAGTCTGGATGAAATTTTGTATGTTAATAAAATGAACAAAAAATTCAGCTATCCAAAAAGCAGGATCAATGTGCTTCTATTGGAAAATGTCCATCCTATCGGAGTGGAAATCATGAAGCAGGAAGGCTACAATGTAGAAGTGATAAGCTCTGCTATGTCCGAAGAGGAATTGTGTGAAAAGATCAAAAATGTGTCCATCATAGGCATTCGGTCAAAAACACAGATCACTAAAAAAGTCCTTGAAAACGCCAACAGACTGATGGCTGTCGGTGCCTTCTGTATCGGCACCAACCAAATCGACTTGGAAACCTGTCAGGAAAAGGGCATCGCTGTTTTCAATGCGCCTTTTAGCAATACACGCTCTGTCGTGGAACTCGCCATATCGGAAATCATCTTCCTGATGCGTAACCTACACGACAAGACTTTAAAAATGCACCAAGGTGTATGGAACAAATCTGCCTCCGGAAGCTTTGAAGTAAGAGGTAAAAAGTTGGGCATCATTGGATACGGTAATATTGGTGCGCAACTTTCCGTATTGGCAGAAAACATGGGCATGAATGTATTCTATTATGACATTGTCGAACGACTGGCTCTCGGCAATGCCACTAAAATAGATTCATTGGATGAGCTGTTGGAAACCTGCGATATCATCTCGCTACATGTGGATGGCAGAACAGAAAACAAAAACATCTTGAACAAAGAGAAAATCTTCAAGATGAAAAAAGGTGCCATTTTGGTCAACCTCAGCAGAGGCCATGTGGTGGAAGTTCCTGCCCTCAGAGATGCGCTGGAAAGCGGTCACCTTGCGGGAGCTGCAGTGGACGTATTCCCTTCAGAACCAAAAAACAATGACGAACCGTTTGAATCCGAGCTTATCGGCTGTCCAAACACCATCTTGACACCTCATATAGGTGGCAGTACTTTGGAGGCACAGGAAAACATTGCGCAGTTTGTACCAGGTAAGATCATCGAATACATCAATACCGGAAATACGTTTAACAGTGTAAACTTCCCCAATATCCAGCTTCCTTTCCTTAAGGATGCCCACCGATTGATCCATATTCACCAAAATGCTCCCGGCGTAATGGCCAAGATCAATCAGGTCCTCGCAAGCTACAAAATCAATATCGTCGGCCAATACCTGAAAACCAACGAAAAGATTGGCTATGTGATCACCGATATTGACAAGCGCTATTCAAATGACGTCATCGATGCCCTTAAGGAAATCGAAGGCACGATCCGGTTCAGAATTCTTTACTAAAAGAAGCTGACAACATTTCATAGACACAATTAACCACAACAATCGAAAAGAGGGAAAATGATTTCATTTCTCTCTTTTTTTTGTGGGAAAACGGGTCCAGCAAAAAAGTGGGGGGGATTAGGGTTGGTTTCGATAGCACGCAGATGATGCAGATTAATAAGATTTGCGCTGATTTTTTATAATAAACGCGATTTAAAATACCATCCTTGCGAGGAAGTATAGCCTGTCCCGAGCTATCGGGAACGTGGCAATCCCGTATTAAGAAAACGAGATTGCTTCACTCCGTTGCTCTGCATTCGCAATGACGGATTTATACTGATTTTATAATCTACACATTCCTATTGCTAAATTAAAGAGAAATATGCTTACCAAAACCACCTGGAAATCTCTCATCTTCCAGAAATATTGCTTGGTCCTCAAAATGTGCTAAAAAGGAGGCAAACGAAAAAGTTGAGGGCATGAATCCCTTTATTTTAACAGGATTTCTTTTTTGTTTTTTTTGCCACAAAGATTCTAAGACCCAAAGCTGTTTGTTTTCCATGAAATTTGGAATCCGCCTACAAAACACTTCGTGTCTTGGCGACTTCGTGGCGACATACCAAATGAATATAAATCTTCTCCCGCCCCCAGAAATATTGATTGATCCAAAAATCAGTTAGTTTGGAGACAGAAGCATAACACCGCTACGGTGATGTTGAAAACTAAAGCAAAGCGTCTGATTTTAAAGCAGTTTCAGGTCGTAATAAATAGGCTAATGCATATTTCAGGTTAAAGAAAAATATGCTTACCATAACCACCTGTAATCTCTCATCACCCAGAATTATTATTTGGCCCCAGAAAAATCCAACGTATACAGAAAGCCAAAAAAGAAAGCCCGGGCCTTGGAGTGTTACAAAACCTCTTTATAGACAAGATTTGAGCTGCCCGAATTTCGCAACCTTCCACTGTTATCCTGCTTCCGAAGAAACGAGGTCCCGATAATTATCGGGATGAGGCCTGGTTTTGAAAAAAGGCTTCACTCGGCATTTTTGTTAATTGTGAAGTTTGAACATGTCTGCGGCCCGAGCCTCTGCAAATATACAAATTACATTAGGGAATGATAAAAATTAAACAGAAAACTGGCTTCCAAATTCCACTCTTGTCTTGCTATCAGCAGAATATTCCCCCTTTACCATTTATGCCCCAACTAAGAGAAAAAACACTTAATAATTCATGATCATTTATTTTGAATTCGACACTGAAAACATTTAAATAATTTTAAATGTTTTTAATTTGGCACACAAAAACAGTATTTTCCAACAACAATTGAAGTCAAAGCCATATATTTGCAGGGGAATAACTAGTTAAAAAAAACCAAACGACCATTTTTTTCCAATCAAAAACCAAGTAGTTTATATTCCATGTTTTAACCGGCTATTATAGGCCAATATTCAAAAGGTATGTATGACAATGTAATATAAAATACGATTAACATGGCCATTGTTTCATAATTGCCAAGAAAACGGATAAGATTAATACTTGCACAGCTAATCCTTGGTAAATTTTGAACATTAACCTTATATTCGGAGATAAGTTGGCAATACGCTGAAAAAGCCGATCATTTAATTAAAAATAATTTTTAACTGCTTTTACCTTATATTAATTATATCGTATCGCATCAAATTTAGCTGCTTAGGAAATGTACCAAATTAAGAAACTTATCGTTTGTCTGGACCTATCTGAAATGGATGTCACGCTGGTTAAATTCGCATCGTTCATCGCTAAAATTAACCATACCAAGAAGATCTATTTCACCAATGTCATCCGTAACCTACAGATGCCAAAGGACATTCTACAGGAATTCCCCAACTTGGTGGAGAACATGGTGGATGAAAGAAAAGGGCAGATGAAAGCAGTAGTGGAGCAACACTTTGCCAAAAACCTGGATACCGAACTCACCTACGTGGTTAAAGAAGGACAACTATCAAAAAAAATACTGAAGCTTGCCCACGAAAAATCCGCTGATATGATATTGGTGGGCAGGAAAACAACCTTGCCCGGCAGTGGGGTAGTTTCCCAGCGACTGGCACGCAGGGCATCTTGCTCACTGACCATTATTCCAGAAACCATCGTTAATCCAAAAGTAAATAAACTCCTGGTACCCATTGACTTCTCTGACTACTCCAAAGATGCACTGGAAGAGGCCATCATGATTGCAGAACGAAACGGCGGCAATGTGGACATCATCTGCCAAAACGTATTCTCCGTCCCTTCCGGCTATCACCTAACGGGTAAGAGCTATGATGAATTTGCGGATGTCATGAAGAAAAATGCAGAAGTAAACTACAAGAAATTCATTCGTAAAATCGATACTAAAGGGCTAAAAATAACCCCTGTATATACGGTGGACAGTAATGACGATCCTGTAGAAGACATTATCTTAAAAGCAGAAGAACTTGATGTAGACGGTATCATAATAGGCGCAAAAGGAAGAACAGCCGCCACTGCCCTATTCATCGGTAGCATGGCCGAGCGACTTATCCAGCTAAATGAAAAATACCCATTGGTGGTTACCAGGCCTAAAGGTAAAAATGCTGGGATTTTGGACTATATATTGGAGATTTAATCATCACCTTTTTCTAAAACATTATAAAAGAGCCAATGGCATATATGTCTTTTGGCTCTTTTGCTTTTGTGAAATCCAGCTTTTCACCTCTACTATCTTATCTGATTTATTATTATCAGCAACAATCTAAAAGAACAAAGAACGTTTTTAACCTACTAAAAACCAGACACATACTATTGATACTTGATTTTATCCTGTGATGACATTAAACTTATAGGTACCTTATCGGTCTAAGTAGGAAATGAATCCATTGGACGACGCATCATTACTGGCATTGATCAAAAATCCCGTAACCAGGGAGAAGGGTTACCGACTGCTCGTTACCAATTACCAAAAACAAGTCTATGGTGTCATTCGCAAAATGGTGATCATTCATGAAGATGCCGATGATATCACCCAAAACACATTTGTTAAAGCCTTCAAGCATATTGATAAGTTTAAGGGAGATGCAAGCCTCTTTACCTGGTTGTACCGAATTGCTGTAAATGAAAGCCTTAATTTTCTCAAAAAAAAGAAGAAGCATGATTTCTTTACCTTAGAAAACCATGAAAAAAGAATGGCCAGTTATCTGGACACCTCTCCCTACATCGATGGGAATGACATCCAGCGATTGCTCCAAAAGATTCTGCTAAAATTACCGGAAAAACAGCGGCTAGTATTCAATATGAAGTATTTCGAGGATTTGAGTTACGACCAAATCGGCGAAATCACACAAACATCTATAGGAGCGCTTAAGGCAAGCTATCATCATGCCGTGAAAAAGATCGAAAAGGAAATCAATGGCGACTAAACCTTTTGAAGGAGCCATTGTCTAACGTACAGGTTATGAAAAAGAACATTCCAAAAGGTGATATTTTCCGAGAGCCAGAAGGCTACTTTGATGGCCTTCCTGCCCAGATAATGACTAAAAGAGCACAAAACAAACAGCGAGTTATCTGGATTAGCTGGGCAGCTGCAGCAATGGTGATCCTATCCACCAGTTTATTTATTATTAAACTTGAAACGGAAAATATTACACAAATAAACAATTCCTCCACATTGGCCGTGGAAGATGAAATCGAACTATTAATTGATCAGGGAGAGTGGAGTGCCGAAGATGTATTATCACTAGCAGATGACCCAAATGCTATCTTAAATGAGTTAGTAGAGGAACAATGGCAGTCTTACCAATTTAGCGAAAACGAGCTAGAGGAGGAACTATGGTATTATTAACCCCGGAAATCAGAGAAAACTGGAAAATACAAAAATCATGAAAAAGATCAGCTTATTAATTTGGATGGCCTTGATTTCTTCCAGCCTTTTGGCTCAGCGAAGAGGTGAGGAACCCCGCTATGACCGTGAAAAACTGGAAGCTGCAAAAATCGCTTATATTACTCAAAAATTGGACATTTCCCCCGATCAGGCGGAACAATTTTGGCCGCTTTACAACACATTTGAAGATGAAAGAAGAGCCCTTCTGCATCAGTTAAGGGATATTTCCAATGAAGATAAAGAAACCCTTACCGATGATAAGGCCACCCAATTGATCAATACCAAACTTGAACTTCAACAATCGTTACTGGACCTAGAAAAATCCTCTATTAAAAAATTCAGCAAAGTACTCCAGCCAAAACAAGTCTATCTATTGCAAGAGGCTGATCGTGACTTTGTAAAACATCTTTACCGTATGAACAGGAAAAGAAAAATTGATGAAAAGAGGTAAGAGCAGGAATTTAACATCTTAGCTGTCAAAGTGAATCCTGAATAGCTATTCTAAAACTTAAATTCGGCTTATGACCACACCAAGCCTAATTTTATCATTTCCCCTATAGAGAGAACCGAAGGCTGAAAGCCTTCCTGACATTAACCCGAGGCAAAGCCTTGGGGCATAAGCCAAAAAACATTCCTCTAATGCTATCACCTAATTAGCCCAATGCGTTTTATTGGGCTGGATTAAGCCCACCTTTCAGGGGAGTGATTTAAAAGCAATTTCCTCTACCATTCGTGTATTTCCATTAGTTTATCCCCTTACTTTTTAGCTGGATTATTATTCATCCCAAATAACTGCTGGAAACCTGATAATATTTCTGGTTCTATATGGAATACTGTGGGTAAATTATCCGCGGAACTGTCCCGCTTGTGCGGATAGGGCAGGGAAATGGTATTGTTCCTACGGCACAAAGCCCCCTGGAGGCATCCTGATCTTACCAAACTTAAATGCCCAGGGACATTGGCCAGGACTCCCTCCTCACTATTTTAGCCAACAGAAGTGTCAGCAGGAATGCTCATTAGGAGCATTAGCTTGGTAACGGGAATTGGATAAAGCATCCTAACAGTGCTGTAAGTACTGACCATGGGCAAGGAAAACAAATATGATTATCGACTTCATGATGAGCATGGCACCCAATTCATCCGTCCACGCCATTCTTCGATCTCCATAACCCGCCAGCGCTCAGTTTTGCCCATAGTAAATCATATAGAACCAAAAAATACTTCGTTCTCACATTACAAAAATTTTTCGGACTTAAGCTGTATTCACGAAAAGGCCCAAGGTGAAAATCACCTTGGGCCTTTTGGATATAATTTTAAAACTTGAAGAAAGAATATTCCCCTTACCTAAAGACTCCTTTACTCCGCATTATAAAGCTGCTCGTGGACTTTTTTCAGAAACTCAGGGGTCAATTTGATCACCTTTCTATCATATGTCATCAGGCCATTTGTTTCTACCTCCACATCGGTGGTTTGGGTATAAACGGCGGCCGAAAGTCCTTGGGGGATCAGTTTTACCAGCGCTTCCATCATTTCAGCGTAGCGGTTTTCGAGGTCCTCCACAGACTTGAAACTTTGATAGCCCCAGTTGTCTTTTTCTTGCCAGGTGTGACCCTCCACAGGTAATCCTAGTCCACCAAACTCTCCCAAGGTAATGACCATGTCCTTACCGAAGAACTTAGGATTCGGCATGGCTGGCTCTGGGTAATTGTGCAAGTCCATGATCTGCCCAACAGGAAAGAAATTGCCACCACTGGCACCATTTACCAGGCGGCTTTCATCGTACTTCATGGTCCATTTCACGATCTCCTCAGTCTTAAACTGGCCCCATGCTTCGTTAAATGGCACCCATACAATGATAGAAGGAAAATTGTGGAAATCATCCATGATCTCTTTCCATTCGGTTCTGAATATCGCTTCAGACTCTGGACTTCTGTCACGCTCAGTACCTACTCCGACGATCCCCGGTCTTGGGTTCCACTGGTTACCCATGTCACCGCTAGGCATGTCCTGCCATACCAACATCCCCATCTTATCACAGTGATAATACCATCTGGCCGGTTCTACTTTTACGTGTTTACGGATCATATTGAAGCCCATCTCTTGGGTCTTGATGATATCAAACACCAGCGCTTCTTCACTGGGAGCCGTATAGAGACCATCAGGCCACCAGCCTTGATCCAATGGGCCATACTGGAAAATAAATTCATCGTTGACCAGCATGCGCTGTACGCCATTTTCATCCAATTCCATGCTGACCTTCCTCATGGCCGCATAACTGTCAGCAGCATCTACTTCACGGTTACCTTTTACCAAGCTCACTTCCAAGTCGTACAAGAAGGGGTTTCCCGGCTCCCATAGTTTTGCATCTGCAATACTCAGCACAGCCGGCTGACCTATTTCCACTTCTTCTTCGGCGACCACTTGTCCATCAGCTAGGGCTTTCACACGTACTTTTTGGCCTGACTGGGCATTTCTCACCTCTGTTTCCACCGTCAGCGTTCCTGCATCCACATCCGGAGTATTCTTGGTGCTGGCTATGTAACTGGAAGGTACATTCTCAGTCCAAACGGTCTGCCAAATACCCGTCACAGGGGTGTACCAAATGCCATGGGGATTCTTTATTTGTTTGCCCCTAGGCTGTGGGCCATCATTGGAAGGATCCCAGACCCTTACGATCAGTTCGTTGCCTTTTTTGCCTTTAAGTGCATCGGTGATGTCAAAAGAAAATGGTGCATAGCCTCCCTTGTGAACGCCTACTGACGTCCCGTTCACAAATACTTCTGCTTCCCAGTCTACGGCACCAAAATGCAGCAACACACGTTCCTTGCTGGACTTTTTCGCATCAAAAGTGGTCTTATACCATAGTTCCTTCTCTGCTCCTACACGCTCTCCAACACCCGAAAGTGCTGACTCAACGGCGAACGGAACCAATATTTCCCCATCAAAGGATGATGGCGTTTGACCTCCTTTGGATTGAATTGCATACTGCCACAGCCCGTTCAGGTTTTGCCAGTTATCTTCCCGGACCAATTGTGGTCTTGGATATTCTTGATGGACATTTTCCGGGTCGATTTCTTCTGCCCATTCTGTCATAATCTTACCTTCAGCAGGTGCCCAGCTGCTATCTTGTGCCCAAGCGATTGATTGGGCCAAGAGCAGACCAGCACCTAGCAATAGTGACTTTTTCATGCTTTTTATGTTTAGTTTTGAATATTTAATAATGAGATATGAGTCTTGAGATATGTCATAAGGTTATCCTTACTTCACATTAGGAAATGCGGTGATCCTTAGCCTTGCCGCCCCCATGGGAAGTAAGGTCACATCTTCCAAAGGTTGGTTTGAAGTAGCCGGTAAATCTTTCAATTCACCCACTAATCCATATTGATCCAGTTGCCATTCAGGAATCTTTTTTCCTCTTGCCTTGATCAAAATCGGGACATTCTCCGGGGTAAATGGAAAATCATTCTCGGGCCAAGGTCGCTCTTCCACTTCCAGCGAAGCCGCAGGATTTTCTTTATCCAATGCCAATGTATAATTCCATTCGCTTGTAGGACGGATTTCCCAGGATGGCCACTTTTTGGTATCCACTCCTTCTTGCCACTTGGAATCCCATATCGCCGTCTCATCGCTTTCCTTTCGAATATATTCCTCGCCAATCTTAAGTGAATAGGTCAATGGCCCACGGCTTACGCTAAAGCTGTTGCTATTTTTCACCCAAGTATTTACATGGATTTCCATGGGCAAGGTCAAATTTACCTTATCACCGGACTTCCATAGACGAGCTAATTTAACATATCCAGCCCCTTTTACATTTTCCTTTAAGGTCTCCCCATTAACACTTACTGTAGCACCAGTAGTCCATGCCGGAATGCGCAAATACAGCGGAAATTCAGTAGGCTGAGCGGTCTCTACAGTAAACTCCAATTGTCCACGGAAAGGATAATGGGTTGTTTCCTCAATGGTCACTTCCTGTCCCTTTCCAACCTTCGCCGTTACTTTACTAGGGCCATAGATCGCAGCCACCAAACCATTGTCAGGTGTAGCCATCCAAAGGTTCTCTATAAAATACGGCCACCCTTGGGAATGATTATGCTGGCAGCAGCGCGAGCTGAATGGATTCATCATCAAGAACGGACCACTATTGGCAATACCCGGAGCGTGGTTTTCAGCATCGAGCAGTGTCATATTTGACGAAGTAATGTAATGCAGTGATTTAAAGTCCGGCATCACCGCTGCTGGATATGTATTATACGCTACCTCCTCGGCGTGATCAGCCCAGAAAGGATCACCGGTGATGCGCAGCAAATGCTCATCAGAGTTCATCTGCTCCACCATGCCGCAGGTTTCGACTCCCTGCCGTGGGTCTGCATAACCCGGTCTGGCATTTTCATCACTGCCAAACATTCCGCCAGGCACCTGTCCAAAGTGCTCTCGGATAATGTCAAAATTGTCATAGGTAGCTTCCAAGTGCTTATCATCGTGGCTGAGCAAATAATACTGCGCTGGCTCTCTAAAGGCCTGCGCATGATTTACATTATGCCAGTCGATCTGGTCACGGTACCAGTCAGGGACTTCTCCCCCATCACGTACTTCATAGTAATTATGGATATCCTTCAGGTCATGATCCCTCCCTACCCAATCGGAAGTATTACGGTGGATCTTTTCCGCTAATTCAAGTAAGAAAGGTTCACCGGTGCGGTTATACAGCCAAAAAACGCTACGGAGATTATCCCCCCCACGAAGTTTTTGCCAATAACCATTAAGGAAATGTTCATCCGGAACGGTGAGTTGAAACTTGAAGTACTTGGTCATCAAGTCCAGCACTTTTTCATCATTGGAGTATTCGTAGTAGGACTGCAGACAGTAGAGCATGATCATATTGGCCCAGAAATCCTGGTTGTCTCCGTCAAAATGCTTCGGACCAAAATTACCATCAGCACGTTGGCTGTTCATGGTCCCTTCCAGCCAGATTTTGGCTTCATCGATCATCTGTTGGTCTTCCAATAAATAACCAATATTCGCATAACCTTTGAGCCAATAAGGCACTTCCTCCCAGCCCCAATCGCCCTCACCGTCCTTACTGAGCCAAGCATTGTCCTCTTTCTGCAGCCAAGCACTGATTTCTCCCAAATGACCTGTCAAGCCATTTTTTTGGCGTATCAGGTATTCCTTGAGGAATCCTTCAGGCTTCACCGACCCTACAGGAAGCTTGACCAATGCACTAGGCTTTAGTGGTGCTCTATTGCTGATGTAATGGGCGTTGGTAGCCGTGGTATCAATCCGCTCCACAACTGAAATCACAGTGGCCTGCTCTCCCTTTTCACATGAAAAGAGGAGAGCAAGTAGCACTGCACTGGTAATTATTTTGGGTATAAAGTATTGAGTCATGAGTATTGAAATGTTAGACTTGAGTATTGAGATATCAGACTTGAGACATGAAATGTGAAACGTGAAATCATCTCACATCCGTCAATCTTTTAATTTTCCAATAATCGATCCTTCAACACCGGCATAAAATATCCTCCGACGACCGATCTTGCCCTAAATCCGACTGATTCCGCATTTGTGGTTTCATGCCAGTCACTGACAGGAATTCTGTTTGGCGTCTGGTCGATATAGGTAAACATTGGCTCGATCAGGGCTTTTTCATCTGCTTCATCTTCTGCCATGGCTGCCGTCCAGATCACCCAGTCTGATTTGGTGTAGGTTTTACGACTGTCCAAAGGCAGCCCATAAGCTTCCTGCTTGGTGAGATAATAGGCAATCTCTTTTTGGACCACTTCCTCAGGAAAAATATCCAGTCCCAATAATTTATTCCAAACCATGTTATATTTCTGACTCCAGGTACCTTTCTTATCAAAAGTCAAACTATAATGATCACCATCTTCAGCTTTGTCCATCCACTTTTGGGCGAAGTCTTTTGCCAAGGCAGTGTATTTTTCAGCTGCTGCAGTCTTGCCCAGTGTTTCGGCCAACTGCCCATAACCTGCAATGGCCAAAATCGCTTTCACAGAAAGATTGGCATTATGTGCCAAATGACCGGCAAAATCATCCGTACACAGCTGATTGGCCGGATCAAATCCTTCCTTGGCCAAGTATTCCACCCAAGTGGTCATGATATCCCAGTGCTTATTGGCATAATCGGCATTGCCTTCTACTTTGGCGATGGCAGCAGTCAGCAAGAGCATATTTCCAGCCTCCTCTACTGGCATATCCTCGCCGTAGGTCTGGCCATTTGCAAGCGGATAAGTCCCCACATCATGGGCAGGAAAAGGCTTGGCCCACTTTCCACTTTCACTATAATAGAAAATTGGCTCGATCATCCCTTTCAATAGATCTGGATTATAGATCAAAAACAAGGGAGCCGATGGATAGGTCACGTCCACAGTCCCGATAGAACCATTACTGAAATTTTCTTTCGAGAAGAAGAACAGTTCGCCATTAGGGCCTTCCACTGTTTTATGGGCAGCTACGGCCTGGCGGTACACCAGTGCACAAATTTCCGCATATTCTTTTCCGGCTGCATCATAAGCGTCCTGGTACACCTGCTTGTCAAATTGTTCGCTGGCTGCTTTTAGTTTTGCATAATCGGTTTGTGCAGCTTGAAGCATTTGCGCTGTGGTCATGCCGTATTTTTTCCACCAAGCTTTAAGGTTTTTATTGAAAAACTGCACCGAATACAGATCATCATAAGCCAAGGTTAAAAAATCGTGCTGGCTGGATTCCCCAACTTTTGCAAAATCGAAAGAAAAAGCTGAAGTGATCATTTGATCATCCAGCGAAACGGGCTTTTGGTCAGCATCCGTACCACTGAGCCTGCCATTTTCAGCAAATTCAGCCACACTGTTGGTGTTCACATCAATTTGGGAAGTTATATTTTCCTGATCGGCAGCCGTCAAGTACATGTATCCCCAGTCAATTCTTACATTATCACCCTTCTTTTCCAAAACAGGTTGGGTGCTCGTCCCGATCTTCAAGGCTTGCAAGCCTGCTATCTGGGGTCGCTCCCATGTCACCTGTTGGTTCATGGTGTTTACCGCCAAATTACCTGCAGCACTAAAATATACCTGTACCTCATGTTCCTTACCATCTTTAGCTTGTACTTCGAATGTCACATAATTGGCAGGTCGGGTCATTACTTCCAGGTTATCTGGAAGCATTGGTGCCGTAAAAGTCACGTCTAGCGTCACCCCACCAGCATCAAAGGAGTACAAGGTTTCTGTGGCATTTACTTTTGAAAAAGTCTGTTCAGCTTGGGCGATGCTTACTTTTGGCTGAAGCACTTCTACCAATCCGGCATCCAAAAATGCTCCACCTGTAGTATTTTGGCAATGAATGGCCAATAGATTCTCCCCTTCTTTCAGTGCTTTTTTGGCTTCTTCATTGATAACTACCGTCGCTGGTGTACTGACCCAGCCTTCTTTTTCGTATGCCAGGACCCCATTCAAGTATACTTTCACATTGTCATCATGATGGATGTTGAGCAATAGGTCATAAAAATCAGCCTTATCAAGCTCAAACGTCCTTCTGACCCAAATGTCTTCTGTATTCCATTGGTTAGGAGCTGGGCTGTCGTCACCATTGGTAAATGCACCTTTGGTAGTTTTCCATTGGTTGCCTTCCTCATAGCCTAGTTCCTTCCACCTTTTTGCCGGCTTTTCCAGTGAATAGTTCCACGGTTCCTCCAGTCCTGCCAGCGGAAGGACGGTCTCCGTTTCGGTCATTTCCTCCCCCAAAAAATAATAGGGCTTACCATCTACCCGAATGATCCCCTGAAGGTCATTGGCCACTCCTGTCCAATGGCGCGTCGCGTCACCATAAAGTTCGTCTCCCATGCTCCACACACTTAGATAAGGATCCACTGTGATCAACGGATAGGCCGGTGGACGAATGGCACTCATCTCCTCTACTGCTGCTCCTTCGGATTGCTGTTGTGCAGCATTTTGACAACTCACTAGCGAGGCCATTCCTCCCACTACCAGTAGCTGCGCCCATTTTTTAATACTAAAATTCATCTAATAATAGGTTTAATTAAGTTTGATTCTTTATTTATGGGACGATTCCCTTCTCCCCAAAGGAAGCTGTTAGGTATCACGTCCCGAATTTACCTGACACCTTCTCTCTTACTTTTTTCCTCAAAAACCGTCACTGCGGGCCTGCCTTGGCTTTAGACAGGCCTGTCTGGAGCCAAAGGCAGGCCTGTCTGGAGCCAAAGGCAGGCCTGCCTAAAGCCAAACAGTCTCATCTCAAGAAAAAGAGATTGCTTCACTCCGTTGCTCTGCGTTCGCAATAGCCTGCCCCGATACTTTCGGGTACGTTACATTTCAAACGTCTCAATACTCATATCTCACTACTTTTTTCTCGGATCTCGATACGAACTACTTCTCCTCCTTACTCTATCCAAACCGGTTGGGTGAAAGCGCCATTGACAGCAGCATCCCATATCTCCAGCCTTACCCAAGTGCGGCCTTTCAAGTCCACTTCAAAGGCGAAATCGTCTTCACCAAACGCACGGGTTTCTTTGAGGTCAATTGTCTCTCGATACACTTGCTCCCCATCTCCTGAAATGATCTCTGCGTATTGGAGCGGAAATGTCCACGCGGCACTCACCTTTACCGTCGCCTTGCCATTGCCATCCAACGTCAGGACTTCCCCACTTCCTTTGCCATTGACACTGAAGGAGGGCAAAAGCACCTCTCCCGTGGTGACAAAGAACCTGCCCGACTCCATCGCATCCAGCACAGACTGCCAACCGTCTTCAAATTTGGGCAATTTGTCCAGTTGAAGGTAATTGACATTCATATTGCCATATATCTCATAATCCGGTTCCAATTTAAAAAGATCTGCTTCACCAATGACGTATTTTCTTTCGCCCCAATTGGCCATATCGTCCATTAATTTCAGGACCCTTCTGCCTAGGTTGGGATTGGAAAGGTCAGCTGGTAAGGATTTCCAAGCCGCGCCATTGAAGCGGTCTGAGTGGAAAAAATCTTCGTTTTTGTATGCGTCTGGATAACCGGTGGAGCCTTTGGTACGGGCATGGGCAGTCCAAGCCAGTCCCTTTTCTTCTTCCAGCAATCGCAGCATCTCTTCCTTGTTTCCTACACGGTAAACTTTCCCATATTCCGGATGATCCTCCACAAAAGGCTCGCCTTCTTGCCTCGACATGATCCAATAAACGGGATTAGGAAAAATGTTCATCCAGTGTCCACCAAAATGGCAATTGGGTTCCTCCCCTGGGAGCATCAGAAAATCGGCTGTGCTCAGACGTTCACATTCGGAAAACATCAAATCCAGTTCCGGTAACCTCCTTGGACCCGAATCGCGTGGATTTCCGGCCAAATGATATTCTCCCAAATGCATAATATTCACGCCCATATCGCGTAATGCTTTCACATGACCGGGAATATCAGGCACCGGCTTATGGGTAAGAACATCATCCATATGCTCGGTATGAAAGTGACTGGCCATAGTTCTATAGCCCGGTAATGGTTTGTACTGATCATTTCGGGTAAAGGCCTTTACCTGTTCCATGACCTGACCATCCTTGGTATCGCTGAGGTAAACAAAGAAGTTAAGCCGTTGATCGGTATGAGGCGGGGCATTAAACCAAGGCACGTGCCTATTGTCCCCCATTAGGTCGTGCCTGATGCCGATTCCGAATCCATCTACCACACCCCTGTAATTTTCACCAGACCAAACATATTTGAGATTATACGCATTGTCCAACGGATAAAAAAACTGGTGCGGTGCAGGAAATACAGCCATACTTCCTTGCTCACTTTCACCACTGATTGTCCTGTATTTTACGGCTAGATTTTCACTCTCCCCATCCAGCTGACCGGTAGCCTTAGACTGCAAATATCCCTCCGTATCGGACCAAAAGAGCTCCTTCCACGTTTTATTGTTGGCCACCAAACCAGCATCATAAATAATGGCCTTGGCATCCTCTTCTGTGTGCATGACAGCGGCAATATTGACCAAAGGGCTACCGTGGTAAAGCGTCACCTCTAACCAACCCGAAAAATTTCCTGCAGTCAGATCGCCCACTTTAATAACAGATCGCTGCCCATCGCTCAATACCTCGACTTGGGATTTTTTCAACTGCACCTTGTAGGTTTCATGGGGCTTATAAGCGGTCCGGTCAAAAAAGATATTCCAACCACTTTCTTTGCTCAGATCACGCTCTCCTTCCGTGAGTAAAAACATTGGGTCAATATCATTGGCCAATTCTACGTGTTTACCCGGTCGTTCCAATTGGAATGATTCGAAAAGAGGGTGACCACTTTTGGTGTTAATAGCGAGTTTACCCTGTTGGTTACTTCCGGCAGGCCATGAGACGATAAAACCGCTGGAGGTATTTTCTACTGTGGCTTCTCCTTTCTTGTCAAAATCAGAAAGGACAGGTTCTACCTGTGCATTTAGGAAAAAGGGTACAAAACATAAAAAACCGAAAATCAAACATCTTAAAGGTTGCATAGGATTTAATGGGATCATTGATAATTATTTAAAACACTGGGCCATCATTGGCTTTGATACTTGGTACTTGTCTAAAGAGCAGTGGCCAACCCCCGTTCCAGAGGATCGGATCGATCAGCAATGTTCTTCTATTGGTGCCATTATTGGTTCTAGGCTGGCTCTTTAGCATACCATGGTAAACCAGCCAGTCCGTTCCCTCCTCATCGGTGACAATTTCTGCATTGTGGCCTGGCCCTGCAAATCCCGTATCTCCAAGGTTTCCCTTGACCACCAGTTCTCCGTAATGCCCGTCCAAAAGCTTGTTTCCTGATTTGTCCACGTAGGGGCCTTCCAGCTTGTCAGATCTTCCCACCCAGACTTGGTAACTACTATTGGCGCCTTCACAGCAGGAGCCGTATGAACCAAAAAGGTAATAAAAACCGCTTTTCTTAAAGATATAGCTGGCTTCAAGGTGATCGCCGGCTACTTGGACTTTTTCGCCCACTGTAGCCTTTCCATCTTCAGTGAGCTTGATCATATAAAGCCCTCTAAAACTTCCCCAAAAAAGGTATTTTTGACCATCTTCCTCGTAATAGAACGGATCAATGGAATTGTTTACACCAATGCTCTGGGAATCAAAAATTTTCCCATAATCCTCAAAAGGTCCCTCAGGGCTGTCCGCTATGGCCAGGCCAATGCCTGGATTGGCATCTCCCCAAGTGGAAAAAGAATAGTACATAAAATATTGGCTGCCTACTTTGGTAACATCTGGTGCCCAGATGCCCCCTTCTGGCTTCCATGTGGGTTTGGATTGCAGGGCATCCCCCACCAATTCCCAATGGATTAAGTCTTTTGATTTGATCACGGGGACCAGGTGATAACCACCTTCATCACCCCAATTGTCTTCGGTACCATAGGCATAAAAAGTGTCTCCTGATTTCACTACCGTAGGATCGGCCAACACCGGCTCCCAAACAGGATTGGTATATTGGCCTTCAATGACTTCGTCATCATCTTCCACAGGATCGGGAACAGGTTCCTGAGCACTGCTCGAACATGCCCCCATGGATAGCAGGGCGGCGACATAAAAAAAGATAAATAATAGTGGTCTCATAATTTGGTTTTATTTAGGGTCAATTGGTTAAAGTAAAGCCAGCTCAGTACGTCATCGCGACGGGTGAAAACAGAAAGCTACCTTTTCATTTTTCAATGAGATTGCTTCGTCCCCCTCGCTATGACGTAATGCTGGCTTTTAATTGAATCCGAATATGCTTTAGTTTTCGGTGTGAGCGTCCGCCGGGGCGGACGCTCACACCTCCAAACCAACTGATTTTATTGCTCTTTCAGCTCTTCCCGACATTCCCCGAAGAATTCCGGGAGGACAGGCCTACGATTCCTAATACATCATCCGGATTAAATCACTAGAAGTCTATTCTTTCGATTGAGGAGAACAGCATATCCTCCACCCCTTCTATTCTCAATCCCACTCTGGCAAAGACATAGCCTTGCGTAGGTGTCATGTCAGGAACGCCGGTGGTCAATTGGATGCTGGACATATCGGTAATGTCTCCTCCGCCAAGTCTGGCAGAGCTGATACTGGTCCGTCCATCCACAAAGGCTGTTTTGCTCAGGTAAAGGACCACCTCGTTTACACCGCGGGCATTGGCATCAGTGATGATTTGTTCCAGACCAAAATTAGCGGTCACCTCACTACTGTTGCCAGAAATGTCCACGTTACGGATCATATAATAAGGCAGCACCTCAATGTCCATGTTCATGCTTCCATTGATGTTCAATGGAATGGTGTCAGAACCGGATTCTTGGTTCGTCAAATTCATAAACGGCCCCTGATCTGCCGGAATGATCAACTTGTAATCACCTGCAAACAAAAGCGAACTGAATGAACCATCCTGGTCAATGGCCACACCAATATTTCCAAAGGTTTGCCATCCCTCTTCCCATAGCTGAAAGTAAACGTCATTATAGCTTACACCGATAGGCTCTCCGTTATACACGATATTACCGTCAAAAAGCAATTTAGGCTCATCGTAGTTGTCATATTCACAAGAACTCATGCCCAAAGCCATCAGGCAAAGTCCCGCAAGATATTTTATATTCTTTTTCATGTGTTCTTCTTTTATCCTTAATGGTTAGGGTTTCGGACAATTTTTGGATTGCCGTTCAGTACATTGTCACCGATTTGGGAATAATAATTTCCTAGTCGGAACCTGTGCGGATTAAATACCGGTGTCGGTAAAAACTCCTCAAACACCCACTTTTCGTGATTAGGGGTCCCCGGTGCATAAATTTTATAAGGATTCAGGCCAAATACACGGGTACTGATGGCTTCTGCATCCCCGGGGTCATTGGTAAGCGGTACCGCTTCACCGTTCCAAACGCGGTGCGCTAGTCTCCATCGCTTGTAGTCCCAAAGAATGTGGTTTTCAAAACAAAGCTCCACTTTACGTTCATGAATAATCCGGTCAAAGGTGATTTCGGAAGGCGCAAGATCGATAGGCATTCCGGCCCTTCTTCTTACTTGGTTCATATATTCGGCAGCTTTGGCATTATCACCAAGCTCAAATGCAGCTTCCGCCGCATTCAGCAACACTTCTGCATAACGAAAACGAATCCACCATACACCACTTCCGGTACCACGCTGGCCGGAGCCCACTTGAGTGTCTACATACTTACGAATGTAAAAACCATTTTGGGCAGACCATTCCAAGTTAGGGATCGGTCCATCAAAGCCTACTAGCTGTGCATTTTCACCATTTGGCAGTTCGCCCCTTCCACCTAGCTGGTCAGAAGTGATCAGACCTCCATCAGCAGTTTTCCATCCAGCCCAGATATCCACTTCACTTCCTCGGAAGGTGGTACCTGGTAGGATAACCGTACCGGCCAATCGAGGATCCCTGCCCGCAAATATGTCCTCGGGATTATCGTAGTAGATCGGATCGCCGTTTTCATCAGTAGTAGGTAATGGCGCGAAAGTATTGTCCAAAAGCTCATAAGACTGTACCAAATTTAAAGAAGGGTTCAGCTTTCCACCTAATGTATTTTCTTCCCTTAGTGATCTCGGGATAGTCTCAATAGTAAAGCCATGTGTCCTGGCCTGCACCAAATAGTCCTTGGCAAAAATCACCTCATTATTAGCGGTCTTGTTCAAGAAAACATTGGTAAAATTCTCCGAAGGATCCGGGTCATTATTGTACAGTTCATATGTTCCCAATCCCATCAGCTCTTCTGCTGCGTTCAAAGCAGTGGTATAGTAACCATCCGCCATGCTGGCAGGAATGCCCACCTCTTCACCAGGAAGGGATACGTTAGGAGTCATCTGCCCATAATTGGCAATGGATGCTGCATATAAGGCTGCTCTGGTTTCCAATGCCAACGCTGCTCCAATAGTCGCTCTGGACTTAGTGCCTCCATTCGGCAGGTCGCCTTTGATGGCTTCCATTTCTTCGATCACAAAATCATAGATCTCATGCTCCTTGGCCCTGGGGTATTGAAGATAAGTAGGATCACCACTGTAATCATACTCCAATGACTCCAATATAAGCGGTACACCGCCCATTCTCTTTACATGCTCAAAATAGGACATGGCGCGAATGAACTTAGCTTCTGCGATAAACCTGGCCTTTACGTCCGGATCAAGCTGATCCGCCGCCTCTGCACTCTCAATGAAGAGGTTAAGGTCACGGATAAAACCGTAATCCCACATCCCCCAGTCACCGTAGCCGTAATCCTGGTTTTGATGCCTCCAGTAGTCACCCGCATTGGACGCAAACGCCTCATCAAAACTGGTAAAGTTCCACCAGCTGTCCAGCTGCTGATAGTCTGGAATTCTATTATAAAGGTCTGCCAAAACAGACAATACCAAATCCTCACTTTCCCACACCTGGTCATCCAACAGGATATCCTGTGGCTCTCGGGTCAGGAATTCTTCATCGTTACATGCAGTAAACAAGGCTACGCATGCGCATATACTTAATATGATTTTTTTCATGGTCAGTCTCATTTTAGAAGGTCAAATTAAACCCTAGGTTCATGTTCACGTTTTGCGGATACTGCAAACCGTTTTCATCCCTTACTTCCGGATCGATTCCAAACTGGTGGACATTGTCGATAGAGAACAGATTATAGGTCGTGAAATAAACCCTGGCGCGCTCAATTTTCAATTTGCTCAATACCTTTGGAGGAAGTGTATACCCAATGGAAGCCGTTCTCATCCTGAGGTACTTCACATTGGTCAACCACCAAGTAGAATTCCTGTTATAGTTACTGTGGCCACCTGCATTATAGCGTAATGGAGGGTTGTCACCTGGGATCCATTCACTGTCAAGGTTGTATGGGTCTTCACGATGCCATCTGTCATCATACATATAGGCCAATAGGTTACCTCCGTTTTGGTAAGGCCATCTCATTTCCCAGTTTTGGTTATAAGATGCCAAGGAACCTCCTGAGAAGTCCACCGTCAAATCAAAGTTTTTATAATTGAAGTACATGTTCAGACCATAGCTGATGCTAGGAGTTCCGTCCAGGCTGTAGCCAATTGGCCTTTCATCAAAGCCATCGATTTTACCATCTTCATTGACATCCTTATAGATCAGGTCACCCGGCAACAGGGTACCGTTTCCTTGGCCATCAATGTTTACGGGATAATTGTCGATCTCTTCTTGGGACTGGAACTGACCAACGGTCTCATACCCCCAGAAAACACCATACCATCTGTTCTCTCCCGAGTTTCGGTAATGATTCCAGCTACTGCTGAATGCAGGGTTATAAGAATTCAGGAATTTGCCACGAGCGTAGCCAAAGGTACCGCCGATCCTAAAGGTCAAATCCTGCACCTTTCCGTTATAGTTGATGCCAATGTCACCACCAAGGGTAGCGTCGCTGCTGAGGTTTTCATCCGTCAATCCATAACCTAATTCAAGTGGTAAGAATACATCATCTTTGATGTCCCTCAAACCTTCTCTTTTCCTATGGAAATAGTCAACTGTACCGGTGATTTTTCCGGAACCGAAAGAGAAATCCAAGCCCACATCAAACATCTTACTGGTGTACCAGGAAAGGTTATCGATCGGCTGACCGGTATTTCTTGAGCCTTGTACATTCTCACCATCCAGGATCACAGTAGATACACCGTAATTATATCCTGTCATATAATCAAAAGGACCAATAAAACGTGGATCATTTGGATCAATACCAGCATTGATATTATCATCACCTAGCTCGCCATAGGAAACCCTTAACTTCAATTCGTCCAAATTGGTCTTGGCCGATATATTATCCATAAAAGCCTCATCGCTCAATCTCCACCCGGCAGAAACCGACGGGAAGAATCCCCAGCGTTTATTTGGAGCAAATTTCCATGACGCATCATATCTTCCGGAAACTTCCAAAAGGTATTTACCTTTATATTCATAATTGATACGACCTACATAGCCGATCCTGGCTTCCTCATAATCATTATCATTATAAGTGTCCATATCTGCAAACTGTACCAAAGAGAGGTAATTGTTTGTCGGTACAGAGTGAAGGAAGTTACTATAATCCCTACGCTGAATACGCTCGTACAGTGCCAGAATGGCCAACTTATGATCTTCTGCAAATACCCGATCATAATTTAATTGAAGTTGCGTTACCGTTTCTTCAATTTTACGCTGATTCCTGTCCCTGTAGGGGTTATCGTTTCCGCCCGTTCTGATATATTCATCGTCCTCTGGGATATAATCAAATACATCATAGGTATATTCGAAGGTATTCACATAGTTATCAGCATAATAATAAGAATACAATCCCTTTGCTTTCAGTCCTTCTACCGGAATGTCATATTCTGCCGTGAAGTTGGTCTGGAGATTTTTCCAGTAGTTTGTGTAAAACCCTGTACGATCATAATTGAGCAATGCCCAGTTGGTCTCAATATTGTTGATATTGGCTGGGTAATTTGGATTATCATTGGCATATGGCCGTTCAGTGGGACGGTTTCTAAAAAGCGCAAAACGTGGCTGCCAGTAATCATCGCCACCCGGTACGCCAGGGTTTTCCCTGTTTTCCAGACGACCATTCAACTGAAGCCCTACCGTAATCCGATCGGTCACATCTGTAGTGATATTGGACTGAAGGTTGGTCCTGTTGAATTCAAACTCATCACTGAACACCGACTTCTGATCAAATCGTGTAATTGCCAAGTAATAATTGGTCTTTTCTGATCCTCCGGAAACACTCGCACTGATGTTGCTTTGCGGTGCATTTCCTTTGATGATAAAATCCCTCCAATCAAAGGAACGATAGCCGTACTCTGTTCCAGCTTGCCATTTGTCCAGCTCATCGCGGGTGATATTGGTACTCCCGAACTGGTTCATGTCTGCATCAGCACGGCCGAGCATCCATTCATAGGCATTAACGCCCTCAGGGAACCTGGACCAGTTTTGGATACCGTAATAGCCATTGATGCTGATCTGGGGTTCTTCTCCACGGCTACCTCTTTTGGTGGTCACGACCACCACGCCATTAGCGGCCCGAGAACCGTAAACTGCCGCAGATGCATCTTTTAGGATCGAAATACTCTCGATATCGCCGGGTGCCAAGTTGTTAAACTGCCCTTCGTCTTTCTGAATTCCATCAATTACGTAAAGGGGCGATCCCAAATTACGAATACGCAACTGGGCTCCTGCTCCCGGACGTCCATCAGGCTGACGAAAAGAAAGGCCCGGCAGCTTTCCTGCCAATGCACCACCTACCGTCGCGGTAGGCACTTGCTCAATATCGCGACTGGTAATATTGGCCACCGAACCGGTAATCGATTCCTTCTTCTGCTGGCCATAACCTACCACCACGACTTCTTCCAGGTCGCCAAGTTCGCTTTCTAGATGAAGGTCAAAGTCACTCTTGTTTCCCACTTCTGTTTCCAGTGTCTTATAACCAATAAAGCTAACACGCAACACCGGATTGTCTCCGGTCACTTCCAGTCTAAACTCTCCGTCCATACCCGTGACGGTACCGTTGGTCGTGCCCTTTTCCAGAATACTCACACCGGGTATGGGCTGCCCGGAATCCTTTTCTTTTACAGTGCCTTCCACTACCTGCCGCGATTGCGCAGCTGCAGAAAACACCAAACCGCATAGCAGGATAACAATCAAACTGCCATTTCTTAGTAATTTTTCTCTCATGTAATTAATAGATTTTGGGTTAAGGTTAATACTCCATTTTCTAAACAGACAAGAATATCTTGCCTGTTACCATAGTAATGCAGCACGATTTTCCACACGCTGCTGCACACCAGCACACATTTATGAGTTACGTCCACTAGTCTTGGTGAAAGCAACATCTCAGCATTAAATTCTATTATGAATAATCAGAGGAGCTTCTTTAGGCGCATTGCCCAGGATAGAATAAGCGGCTCTCTGGTGTCTTTTCAATGGCTCAATACATAAAGTAGCTGCGGAGGTTGGTAAACCGTAGGGTCTACAAGCCACTGGTTATATTTACCAATACCAACCCTTTTGAGCATAGGTAGTAGCCGAGACACTTTTCTGAATGTCCCCTGCTTTACAATTGACATGACACGTTGGGAGGATGAATGTTTCATTATTTTGGGGTCTTAAAGGTTACAAATCGTCAATACCTTTAGCACTGTTATTGACTGTTTCAACAAAAACCATGTACTTAATGGTTTTAGCAATTCTTATCACTATGCTAATCTACAGAAGCAATGGCCAAGGCCTTATCACAAATCCTTCATTAAATACAACATTTCCTGCTTTTAGCTTTTTTGATGGTTTAAAGTGCTTTTAGCGCTTGAAAAATCGCTTTAGCATGAGGTTAACCCGCTGCGCCTTTTGGCAAATGCCCAGGTCACAAAAAATATTGCCACTACCGGAAAAATCGATTTTAGTTAAGAACCTGAACTCGATTAAAAAAACCAAACGCATCCCTATGGGGCAACGAACCTTTAATAAACGTCATACGCGACGACCAAAGGGAGGAAGCAATCTCATATTATAGAAACAAGATCGCCTCGTGGTGCCTCTTCACCTTGGCGTCATAACCATTTTTTATTGGATTGAATAAATCGAACTGAGGTCAAGATACTGCATATTCCACTGGTAACAGTATTCCGGCAATAGCTTTGTCATCTCGCCGCGGAAAGGGCTCATTCGTTAAGGCCTCTGTAAAAGAAATCCCTCCTTCGCCTGTCGGCTTTGGTAGATCGGTATGATGGTTATACTGGATTCGTGATTCTACAAACCTCAGTTTTCTAAAGCAGGACAAAGGCCATTAATGAAAAAAATCAGTCAACAACCAGAAAAATTCCGTCAAATTATGTTTCCAAAATGTAATTTTTCAATACGCTTAACTTCTGGTCAATGGCTTTTTAGTACATTTATCCACCGAATAAACCCAGAAAGGTCAATCATGCGATCATTTATCAAAATCACTCCACTATTTCTAGTATTCTGTGCAGGACTCATCCTGCAAGGCTATGCCCAAAACCAAGATTATTATTTTGAGCATATCACCATGGAGGATGGCCTATCGGGAAGTACGGTATTTTCCATCCTTCAAGACCAACAGGGATTTATGTGGTTTGGCACCAAAAATGGGCTCAATCGTTACGACGGACATAATTTTAAGGTATTTAGCGCTGAAGCAAGTAGTGGATCAGGGCTAGGTGATAATTTCATTTATGGGCTGTTTGAAGACAGCCAGGGGAACATTTGGGTGGGGACTGCTCACGGAATGTACACCTATGATTCATCTACTGAGCGATTTCAGCATTTTGACAAAATTTCCAATCAGGGCAACCAGATTGACGGGACAGTGGGTGAAATAACCGAAGACCTTGACGGCAATATCTATTTTGCCGTCAACAGCAGAGGACTTTTTCGATATAATCTGGAAAGGGATTCTCTGTACCAGTACCAAGAAATCAGCAAAACCAATATTAGCCTTCACGACAATAACACTACCAATGTTTTGGTGGATGAAAAAGGTGACGTGTGGGTAGCCAATTCAAGGTTTGGTGTCCACAAATTTCTTCCTGAATCGGGTAAATTCCAGCAATACCTAAGCCATCCTGAAGTGATAAAAGCCGCTGTGCTACAAATGGAAGATCACGGCAGCAATATACTACTGGGCACCAAGGATCTTGGAATTTGGGTCATGGAAAAAAACAGTGGCAAAGTCACTCCTCTTCTTACCAAAGCTCCGAATGGAAAGAACCTTTTCATAAGGGATCTCTGTAAAATTTCCAATAATGAACTGTGGATCGCCACTGAATCAGGGCTTTTCATCTATGACCTCGAAAAAAATAAATTCAAACATTTTAAGGAAAACCTAAACGACCCCTATTCCATTTCGGACAATGCCGTGTACTGTATCGATCGGGATATTGAAGGAGGAATGTGGATAGGTACTTATTTTGGAGGAGTGAATTTCCTTCCCAATCATCCCACCAAGTTTAAAAAGCACTATCCCATCCCCAACTCCAACACCATCAGCGGACAACGTGTCAGGGAATTTGAAGAAGATGAAAACGGTGCTATTTGGATAGGCACAGAAGATGCGGGGCTGAACCACTACAATCCCAAAACAGATACCTATACCCACTATCTCCCTGACAATACAACCAATAGTCTTTCTTACCATAACGTCCATGGACTGGCGAGAAAAGCTGATGAGCTTTGGGTGGGTACTGTAACGTTTGCTGTCGGCCTAAACCGCATAGACCTCAATACCAACAAGGTAGAGAACTTCAGGATCAAAAGTGACCTGAATACACCTGATGATAATGAAATACACAGCCTTCTTGTGGACAGCAACAAACAAGTATGGTTAGGAACCGTCGTGGGACTTTTAAAGCTCAATGAAAAAGACCATACCGTGAATTTCGTCGATGAAATCGGGAACCGCTTTATTTATGACATGATCGAAGATCATGAAGGTAATTTATGGATAGGCACCTATTCCAATGGGCTGATCCGCTATAACCCCGGGACTGGAAATATAAAGACATTCCGACCGGATCCCAATAATCCCAATTCCTTGCCCCATTATTCTGTAATCAATATTTTTGAGGATAGCCAAAACAGGATATGGATCGCTACGGAAGGAGGCGGATTTTGTATTTACAATGAAAAAAGTGACGACTTTACTGTCTTTAACACCGATAATGGCTTTCCTTCCAACAGTATATACAAAATATTGGAAGATATCTCGGGTCATCTATGGATCACTTGTAGCCGTGGGCTGTTGGAATTTAACCCCCAAACCACCGAATATCGTTTATTTACCAAGGATAACGGTCTGATGCCATACCCATTCAACTATAAAAGTGGTTATCAGGCAAAGGATGGCACTTTATATTTTGGATGTCTCAATGGCTTTATTTCCTTTGACCCAAGGGAATTCGAACCGTATGAATACGATCCACCAGTAGTCATTACTGGTATTCAAATCTTCAATACCCCTGTGCCCATCGGGGGGGAAGACCCTATTCTTAATTCCTCTATCACCAAAACTTCAGCAATCACACTTCAGCATAACCAGTCTTCTTTGAGCTTCGATTTTGCAGCGCTAAGCTATACGGCATCGGACGCGCTACCCTATGCCTATAAAATGGAGGGCTTCGACAAAAACTGGACATACCTACCCCAAAACCAACGCATCAACTATTCCTATTTGCCACCTGGTGACTATACCCTTAAAGTCAAAACAGCTGATATTTTTGGGGAATGGAGCAATCGCGAAGCTACACTTCAGATCACCATACTTCCACCTTTCTGGAAAACCAACTGGGCATATATGCTGTACGTGGTACTCATTGGTATAATGTTATACCTTATTCTAAAATTCTACAAAGATCGTATCCATCGTCGACAAGCCGCCGCATTCAAGCGCCTGGAAGATGAAAAACAACGAGAGGTCTATCAATCCAAAATTGAATTCTTTACCAATATCACTCATGAAATCAGAACTCCGCTGACCCTGATCAAAGGCCCTTTGGAAAGTATTCTCAAAAAGGAAAACTCTATCAGCCCCGCTGTCAAAGAAAGCCTTTGGATCATGAACAAAAACACCAACAGGCTGATCGAACTGAGCAATGAACTATTGGATTTCAGGAAAACGGAGAAAAAAGGGTTTACCCTGAATTTCACCAGAAGTGAAATAGGGAAATTGTTGGAAGATATTTATATACGCTTTAAAGGCAGCGCAGAGCAGCAGTACATCAACTTCCACTTTATAAAGAGAGAAGAACCTTTCTTTGCGGACATTGACCGGGAAGCTTTCACCAAAATAATCAGTAACCTCCTCTCCAATGCCATCAAAAATGCGGAAAGCACGGCACAACTGGAAACGGTCATTTCTCCTGTTGATGCCCATTTCAAAGTGATTGTAAGCAATGATGGAAACCTCATAAGTCCGGAGAACCGAGAAAAAATCTTTGAGCCGTTTTTCCAGGTTGATGGTGAGCCCCATAAACACAACTCCTCCGGCACTGGTCTTGGGCTTCCCCTTGCAAGGTCCCTAGCCGAGATGCATGATGGCACTCTTCTGGTAGACCCTGGCAACCCAAAAAACAGAAATAACTTTGTACTGGAACTGCCAGTAAAACAAAAAAACACCATAAAAATAACAGAAACTCCTACTGGAGACCATGATCTGTACGAAGAGAAAAAAGCACAAAAACAACCCAAATCCTCCTCATCAAAAGGAGCTATTCTTATCGTGGAAGACAATAAGGAGTTGCAGAAGTTCATCTATGACCAGTTGAAAGAGGAATACCATATTTACCGCGCAGAAAACGGACAAGAAGGTATCCAGCAGTTAAAAGAAAAACCGATCGACCTGGTCATTACCGATGTGATGATGCCCGTCATGGATGGATTTACCTTCTGTGACACCGTCAAGTCCGATATCAACTACAGCCACATCCCCGTCATCATGCTGACGGCAAAAAACACTTTACAATCAAAAATCGAAGGCATGGAAATGGGTGCAGATGTGTACCTCGAAAAGCCCTTCAGCATTGATCATTTGAATTTACAGATCAAAAACCTCCTCCATTATCGGGACCAGGTACGACAAGCCTTTGCCAACCAACCCATGGTCAATGTGGAGACCATCGCCCATACCCGTGCAGATGAAGAATTCCTGTCCCAAGCCAACGAAGCCATACTCAAAAACCTTAGCAATGAACGTTTTGGTGTCAA
Source organism: Echinicola soli (assembly GCF_006575665.1). Taxonomy (NCBI): domain Bacteria; kingdom Pseudomonadati; phylum Bacteroidota; class Cytophagia; order Cytophagales; family Cyclobacteriaceae; genus Echinicola; species Echinicola soli. The sequence continues at coordinate 3,311,834 of NZ_CP041253.1, read as the reverse complement.
TGAACTGGCCGACATCCTCTGCATGAGCCAATCCAGCCTACTACGCAAAATCAAAGGGGTTTCGAAAATGACCCCAAACGGCTACATCCGACTGGTAAGACTGAAAAAAGCCGCCGAAATGCTCCAGAATGGACAATATACCGTGACAGAGATCAGTGAAAAAGTGGGCTTCAATTCACCTTCATACTTCTCCAAATGCTTCCAAAAGCAATTTGGAGAGCTGCCCAAGGATTTTAGCAAAAGCGCTGAAACGCTCTAGGGCATCAATATAATTTGCCAAACAGACTTCGTAACCTCAGTTCGGTTTATGCAATTCGATAAAAAAGGTTACTAGGGCATTGCCCAATCAGAACGCTTTCGGCACGAGCCAATGTATCCCAGGCAAGCCTGCTTGGGATACATTGTGTAATGGAAAGGGTGCAGCAGCTCGTCGTGGTCGTGGCTCTCCCCTATTTGTCCAGTTTTAAGCCCAGCTCCAAAAGCCCCCTCCGAACCTCCCCGCCGCGGCGGGGAGGAAGTGTCTCACATCTCAATGCTCACGTCTAAATACTTATCCTATTTTTTAAGAGGCATTGGCTGGGGACTGTTCGTGGGGCCATGTACGACCAAGGTTCCATCCTCCTTGATTTCCATCTTGTCCAGGAACACTACCCTATCCTGACCGGATTCCTTGGTACGTCCATGGTAAACACAGAACATCTCTCCATTTTCCAAAAAGACGATGTTGTTATGTCCAGTTCCGGTAACCTCTCCCCCCTTGTGGGTATTGAGTTCCAGCACTGGATTATTACTTGCCTTGGTAAATGGTCCCAAGGGACTTTTACCTGTAGCATAGCCCACTGCATAATTTTGGCCCGCATAGTAATTACTGGAATACATGATGTAATACGTGTCTTCATGCTTGAAAATCACCGAACCTTCTGTCCACCGTCGGTTGATCTCATGCTTGGTCACAGACCGACTCTCCCACTCAGCTTGTGCATCATCCATTTTTAATGGTGGCCTCAAACATAAAACCGGATCGCCAATTACCCCTGAAAAATCAGGCTTCAGCTCCACCCCATATACCCAGCTCTCCTCTATTTCATCATACCAGCCCTTTTCTCTCGCCCAATCGGCCACTTCGCTTTCCACAGGATGCTTGTAACAAGCCCTAGAATAATAAAGGTAATATTTACCATCTTCCTCATACACATTGGCATCTATGATAGGATAGCCAGGATCAAAGATCGGGCGGTCATGCATTTCCTTAAAAGGACCTGTCGGACTATCTGCTACCGCCACACCGATCATAAAATTCTCCTCTTCATTAGTGGGATTCACTTTCCATTGGGCGCTGAAGAACATGTAGTATTTTCCATCCATCTTATAAACTTCCGGTGCCCAAAAAAATTTGGAAGCCCAGGAATCAGCAGTGTTTCCGCGATAGACTTGGCCTTCAAATTTCCAGTCTACCAGATCATCCGAAGAATAAGCCGCAAAACCATCTTCAGCACCACCACCTGTTCCATACATATAATATTTACCATTGCCATCATTTAGAATATAGGGATCCCCGAAGGCGACCTCCAGTGGATTGCTATAAGTACTTTCTTCATTTGGTGGTTCCTTAGTGGATGTTTTTTCTTCTTTTTGGGAATTACAAGAAAAAAGAAAAGTAATAGCCACAAGGAAAAGAACCTGTGTGAACCACTGGTCAAATGGGTAATGCTTCATAATTATTTTCAGTAATTGACAATAGCCAAAAGTAGTCGATTTATTGATTTCCTCCACAAAAATATCCGCCAACTATTCGTACTTTTCCACCTTATATAAGAGAAAATATAGGATCAAGCCCTATTTCTGAGGAGCAGGTTAAGGTTTTCATTCATTTGGTATGTCGCCACGAAGTCGCCAAGACACGAAGTGTTTTGTAGGCGGATTCCAAATTTCATGGAAAACAAACAGCTTTGGGTCTTAGAATCTTTGTGGCAAAAAAACAAAAAAGAAATCCTATTAAAATAAAGGGATTCATGCCCTCAACTTTTTCGCTTGCCTCCTTTTTAGCACATTTTGAGGACCAAGCAATATTTCTGGAAGATGAGAGATTTCCAGGTGGTTTTGGTAAGCATATTTCTCTTTAATTTAGCAATAGTAATGCGTGCTCCAGTATAAAAAAATCAGCATAAATCTTATTAATCTGCATCATCTGCGTGCTATCGAAACCAACCCTAATCCCCCCAACTTTTCCGCTTGATCCAAAACAAACAGCCTTGGGTCTTAGAGCCTCTGTGGCAAAAAAAAAGCTATGAAAACAATCTCATAGCTTTAGTCAATTAACAATAAACCCAAAATAACCTGCTGTAGGAGAAGGACTCGAACCTCCACGGGGCAGTTAGGCAAAACACGAGCTCGATATTTGCTTTATCCCAGATCCCCACCCCCGAGACAGGGGGGCATGTCTGCCAATTTCATCACCCTACAGTATCTAAAAGACCTTTTGTCCTTTCCTTATGATGTAAAGGTAACAACACTCGTTCTATTTTACAAATATTTCAACAAAATAATCTAAATATTTTCTATTTCACATCAAAAATCAATTTCAGTTACCTATTTGGAAAACCTAACTTTTCAGATCTCCTACTCGATAGTGGCTACTTTCGAGTGCTAAGAAGGGATTACAAATTCCCCTTAGCACTAAAGACCTACCTTGATACTTAACTAAGTACTTCATACTTCTATCACTTTCTCAACGCCTTACCTGCCAATTTCCCCGTGTATTTTCCATCATCGATCACCAACACCCCATTAACCCAAACGAAGTCCATTCCTTGTGCTTCCTTGTAAGGATGCTCAAATGTGGCCTTATCCTTCACCTTCTCCGGGTCAAAGGCAATCAAATCAGCGAAGTATCCTTCTTTTACATATCCTCTTTCCTTCACACCAAAAGTCTCAGCCGTAAGCCCTGAGGAGCTATGGACCATAAAGGACAGGTCGATGACCTTATCTTCCTCCACATACTTGTGCATTTTACGGGAAAAGGTACCAAATTGCCTCGGGTGTCCCGCACCACCATCAGAACCTGTCATCACCCAGGGCTGCTGCATGAATCGCTCCAAATCGCTCTCTTTCATATTAAAGGAAATCACTTTGATGCCTCCATCTTTTCTGAGGATTTCCATAGTGGCCTGTGGCAAGGTCATTTTCAGCTTCTTGGACATTTCACCTAAGCTCTTTCCATTCATGGTTTCCTCCACGGCATCGGAAAATATCAGCGATTCGGGGCCGCCCCTTTTGCGGAGATTCTCGGTAATACCAGCCACCAAAGTGTCCTGCAAAGCTGGGTTATCAAACCGCTCCACCATTTTTTCATACCCTCCATCCTCTGCCCATCTGGGCACCAAAGCGGCCTTTAGTGAAGTCCTCGAGGCCAAGTAGGGATATTGGTTTGCCGTCACCTGAAGGCCTTGCTGCCTTGCGTTCTCTATCAGCCTGATTACCTCATGGCTCTTATCCCACACATCCGTACCAAGACATTTGATATGGGAAATGTGCACACCTACTCCTGACTTTTCTCCAATGTCAATGGTTTCCCTGACAGCATTCATCAGGCCGATATTGTAAGATCCTTCATCTCGCATATGGGTATCATAAATCCCATTATGCTTGGCCACGACTTTGGACAGAGCAATTACCTCCTCCATATTTGCAAAACTTCCCGGAGCATAAAAAAGACCTGTAGAAATTCCAAATGCGCCCTCTTCCATGGACTTATTGACCACTTCTTCCATTTCCTTAAGCTCTTTTGGGTTGGCTTCTTTGGCCTCCATTCCCATGACCACCCTTCTTACCGATCCATGGCCGACGAGCAGGGCTGCATTAGTACCGATACCATCTCTTTCCCACTCGTCCAGTTTTCGCTTGATGGGCATTGAGCTACTGCCATCATTGCCTGCAAAGACCGTAGTCACTCCCTGTCTGAGATAGCGTAGGTTAGCTTTTTGCTCAGGATTTGACAGCTCTCGCTCCACATGGGTATGCGGATCGATAAATCCCGGTGCCAGGTATAATCCTGCAATATCAATTGTCTGATGACTGGAAATTTCATGCTCCCCGGGAGCTCCAACATAACTGATTCGGTCATCTGTAATCCCCACTTCCATGCGTTCTGCCGGAGAATCGCTCCCGTCAAATACCATCCCACCGGTAATCAACACGTCCACCTCCACCATTGGTTTGCATGAAGCCATCAGCCAAAAAAACAGCGGCAGGACCCAGCGTCTACTTCCCTTCCTATTCTCCATGGTGACTCAGTACTTTCTCTTTCGAATTTAACCCTGGTATCAACTGAAAAGTCGCTGGGATCGCACCTGAAAGCCGATCAATGGTCTCCTTCGGAATGTTGGACGGGGCAAAAGGCACCACTTTCACATATTCCTGGATTTCCCCGGCACTCCTTCCATACTTATACTCATATGGGAAGCGACCGTTTTCGTCTGTGGTCACTTTAGGATTATCAGTATTGGGAACACTGATGAAAAACCGGCTTTTGTACATATCGCCTGTAGGATTGAAAAGGTCATTTTCTTGCAGATAAGCATACAGTTCCTCCGCTACTTTTACCGCTGGATCAATAATGGCGATATCCTCACTCATAAAATCCCGGTAGATAAACTCCCCGTTCTTTTCATAATCATAAAGTTCTCCCAAAACCATCTCGATGTCTGAGGTCAAGTAAGGATAATGGGTGCAGCCCAATACAATGGCCTTCAGTGGCAAGGCTTCTGGATCCTTTCTGATCTTTTCCATTAAAGAAACCAGGTGGTATCGCACATAGTTTTCAGTATCGTTCAACTGCAGCACAGTACAATCATCCGTGTCTCTGGCATCACAAAGCATCTTAGAATGGTCAAAATCAAAATTATAGATATCCAGTAAGGACCTGTCAATTTTAAACTCCGGATTGTCCAGTGAAGGGCCCCGATAGCTATCTCTTGGCTTGCTGGCATCACGGTTAATGAAATCCGGCTCTTCATCCACCGCTTCTGCTATACCATGCCCACCTTGATTGTAAATACGGATTTTCCCAGTATATCCTTGCTCCTCTTTGATTCTTACAATGGTATTTTCATAGCCCTTCGAAGCTACCGTACCCACTGTCGCCATCACACCAATAGATCCATTCCCTGATTGGTCAAAAACCTGCAGGACTCCCCTGGCACCTGCATCGATCACACCAATCACATGCACATTTATGCCCGCCTTTTCGATAAACTGATCGATCAGTTCCTTTCCATAGGCTGTAGCAGTATTGCAGGCGATCACAAGGGTTTTGACCGGGGATTTGTCTTGGCTATAGTTTTTGGCCTTGGCCTCTTTATAGTACTTATCGGAAAGCAAAAACTGGGTGTCCTTGATAATATGCTCCACCAATAAATCGGTTTTTCCCTCACTTGAATAATTGCCATAGGGCATATTGGCCTGATCGGCCAAATAGATAAACGTTTCCTTATCAAAATCCGGCTCCCCATCAGCCCCGGTGGCCTTATTATTATTCTGATGCCCATCATACTGTACGATCGCATCCAATACCGTAAGTCCTCCCGTACCCGAATCGAAAACTCCAATGGGCAGTCCTTTGTCCATTTCTGGATATTGCCCAAAGTCCACATAATAAAAACTCTCTCGCTGCTCCAAAATGGCTTTTTCGATCGGCAGGTTATCGAGAACCTCCACCGATTCATTTTTCTCCACTTTTCCTTGGCCACAACTGATCAAAAAAGGAATGGCCCATATGCAGATTCCTATTTTCCGGTATAACATGCTATGCGTGGTTAATGGTTAATGGTGTCTTTAATTTCCTCTATTTCTTCCGCCGTAAAGCTATACTCATCCAAATTAAGCCCTTCGAGCCAACTTCCTCCCTCAAATCCTTGCTGACAGGAAAGTTTGGAAAACCGGTCTTTTAATGACGGATAAATAGGCGTCATTTCACGCGCAGTGACGATTGCATCTACGGCGTTTCTGATTTCTTTCATATAAGGGCTATTGGTATTGTTCAGGAGGATTATAGTACTTTTCACCTCCCTAAACCGTTTAATATAGCTCAGATTACCTGCCCAGCTCCCGGTATGGTAGCTCACCGCTCCTACTTTGTCATCTTCATAATTATGCCAACCAAAACCATAATCGGTGTCCACCCCTTCATATTCCACTGGCGTAAACATGGATTCCTTACTTCCCTGCGAAAGAAAATCATTCGTATAGAGCAACCGGTCCCATCGTAAAAGATCCTCTACATTAACTGAAAGCCTCCCTGGCCCCAATCGATCACTAAGGAAAAAGTAATAGGCTTTGCCCGGCAAATGCTCAGGCCGGATATATCGGCAAGAATCCGTAGACCACCTGAAAGAAGGGGCGTAGTTTTTCAAATCATAGATTTCGGACCGCTGGTAAAACCCAGCATTCTGAAATGCAAAAGGCTTAAAAAGCTGCTCTTCAAGGTAATCATCCAAGGGCATGCCTGATGCGTTTTCGACGATTTCTGCCAGCAGTACGTAGCCAGTGTTACTATAATCATAGTCTGTTCCCGGAGCAAATTTCACAGGAGGCTGATGTTTTATGAAATAAGCAACGATGTCCTTGTTGTTTGCCAACTGATTTTTGGGCCAATGATCAATGAAATAGGTGGTATAATCAGGCACTCCAGCTGTATGGCTCAAGAGATGCTTGATGGAAATGCCCTCATAGGGAAACCCCGCTGGCAGGTAAGCCCGGATATCATCCGTTATGGATAGTTTGTGCTCTTGGGCAAGGTGCATGATTGCGGACGCGGTAAACTGTTTGGACACGGAGGCCACTTCCATGGCGGTACCGGTTCCGAAAGCACTGCTGTCCTCCAAATTGGCCAGCCCATACGCCTTCTTGAAGATCAACTCCCCTTCATCCACTACCGCCACGGCACCATTATACAGGCCTTCAGCATATAAATAGTGGAATAGACTGTCCAACTGTTCAGCCTTGGGATTGCCCTCTTGAAAAACCACCTTACTCCTTTGGCATGCCAGTGTGACTGAGAGTAATCCCACTATGACCAGGATCATGTATTTTTTATTCATCAATTGATCTATTTTTCCGTGTTCCACCCGCATGTAATGCCGTTTAGTTAACGTATGTCCCCGATAGTGATGTGGGGCAGGCTATCCAGACGACAAATCGTGACAGGCTACTCGTCGGCATGACAGCTTGGTCACTGTCTGCTCTTATCCAAACGGCATTGAACCCGGGTCCATATAAAACAAACGAGGGAATATGAGTACTCCCTCGCCTGAAGCCTCATCAGGTTAATTAATAACCGTCATTTTGGGGCACTATATTCGGGTTTGCATTCAGCTCTGACAATGGAATGGGCAGGATAAACCGATCATTCGGATAGGAAGCTGCGATCACCTCTTCCCCTTGATCGATATTAACGTCCATCTTATTACGGTTAAGGTCAAACAAGCGATGACCTTCAAAAGCCAGTTCCTTTCTGCGTTCTTCCAGAATACTAATGAGCAGTTCCTCGCCACTGGCCGCTACTGGTGCAGCTTCGGGGTCCCTGGTCTGCCGGATGGTATTCAGGTCTTGAAGCGCGAGTGCTGGCTGATTGGTTTTGGCATAAGCCTCTGCCCTGATCAAGTATAATTCTGCCAACCGAAGGATCTTCACATTGTCATCCTGTAAGGCCCCTTGGGGGAATTTCATCACAAACAAGGCATCATCTTCAGCCCCATTTTTAGGTTTTCTGACAATGGCTGTTTTTCGTGCATCCGAATCTTCATACAGCCCAAACAGCTCTTCTGTGACCAACGCATCAGCATACCCTTCCTCAGCAAAGAAATGTCCCAATCCGTTGGTTCCTGCATTATCTGCTAAGGTGTTGACAATTTCGAAGATGATTTCCGAGTTATAGTCCGGTGCCCATATGGAGCTGTAATTATCTGCTGACAACAACTCGTAATCACCACTTTCGATCACCTCGGTGGCATTTTGGGCGGCCAGGTCATATTGCGCTGTATAAAGATACACTCTAGAAAGCAAAGTCTTGGCAGCATTGACAGAAAATGTTCCATTTGCGCTACCTCTGCTCATTAGGCTGATGGATTTGTCCAAATCCGCAATGATCAAGTCAAAATCCTCTTTTACACTATTCCTGGCCGGAGAAATAGGATCATCCCCGATGCTGGCGATTACCGGCACACCAAGATGGCTGGCATCAGCAGTAAAATTATACGGCTGGGCAAAGAACCGTGTCAAGTCAAAATGCCCCAAGGCCCGCAAAGCATAAGCCTCTCCGATCAATTGGTTAGCGGTGCTCTGCTGATCACCGGTAACCTCCAAGGCCTCACCGCCCTGGATGGCACGGGTGGCATTGATCACTACTTCATAGGAAGTATTCCAGAGATCTTCTGCATAGGAATCCTGCTCACGAACGATAAAGTTATGATAATCCAAATACCTCCCAGTGTTCCTAAGGCTTAGGTAGAGGTTATCGGCCATCAGTTCTGGAATAATGTACACCGAGCGACCATAATATCCATCATCCTGAAGCTTGCTATATACTCCGTTCATCGCTGTCTGAAGGGTATTCACATCGGTCACTGCATTATTGGTAGACACGCTTTGCTCTGGATCAATCTCAAGAAAGGACTCGCTACAGGAAGACAAACTTCCCGTCATCATTGTCCCGGCTATGATATATAAGTGTAATTTTTTCATGGTTTGAGTGGTTTAGAATGAAAAGTCAATACCCAATAAATACTGCCTGGATGTAGGGATTCTAAGGTCTGTCATCCCGGCAATACCTACCTCTGGATCAGACTCCAGATTCTTGTCCTTTACCCAAGTCCATACATTATTGCCTCTCAGGTAGATCCTAGCATTGCTGATTTTTAATTTGCTCAGCAAAGAATTGGGGAGGTTATAAGAAAGGGTCACATCCCTGAGACGGAGATAGGTGCCATCATACAGAAAGCGAGTGGAATGCTGGCTTGAGCTTCCCGACTGGGTATTTCCCCATACTACCTTAGGTACATCTGTCATATCTCCCGGTTCCTGCCACCTGCGCTCATAGATCTTTCTGCTCATGTTTCCACGATCATTGAGCTGGGCACTTCCATCACTGGCTACATACCTGCCCCAGTAATCATAGACCTTGTTGCCATAATTCAGGTAAAAGAGAAAAGACAGTCCGAATCCTTTGTAATTAAAGGTATTGTTCAAGCCGGCAAAGAACTTCGGTGAAGCATTTCCATGCTCGTATGGATCGGCATTTCCATAATCATTGGTAGTTTCGCTTTCGGAGCCATCGGTGTACCAGAGCGCATCGCCATTATTGGGATCTACGCCAGCATAACCGGGCATGTAGAACGTATAGAAATCTGCCCCTTCACGACGGATGTATTGCCCATCGACAATGTCCTCTCCATCCTTTAGTTTTACCACTTCATTTTTGTTTGTGGTCAAGTTGAAATCAGTGGTCCATTGGAGTCCATCGGGACGTTGGATATTCACAGCACTCAGGCTAAATTCCAGGCCTCTATTTTGCATTTCTCCGATATTTGCCATGTAACTGGTGATACCGTTTGTTCCGGAAATGGGCACATTCAGCAGCAAGTCTGAAGTCATTCTATTGTAATATTCAACCGTACCACTTAACCTTTCCAAAATCCTGAAATCCAAACCGATGTTCAAAGGCTTGTTTTTCTCCCAGGTCAGGTACGGGTTGGACTGTTGGGAGTAGGCATATCCTGGCAGGCCATTATAATCATTCCCGGTGTTATACAATCCCCGGGATTCAAAATCCCCTATCCCTTGGTTACCATTGATACCATAACTTCCCCGAAGCTTCAACTCATCCACGAAGCCCACATCGAAGAACTCCTCTTTATGAATATTCCAGCCTAAGCCCACGGAACCGAAGTTGGCATAGCGGACAGATGAACCGAACCGCGAAGATCCATCCCTTCTTCCTGTTACATTAAAGTAATACTTGTCAGAAAACGAATAATTCGCACTTAGGAAAAATGAGGTGATGGAAGAGGCTGTTTTTTCCGAAGAAGCATCTTTAAAAACAGAGGCATTCGCTAATGTGGTCAAGCCAGGAGCACCGTAATTACTGGCGTAAGCATACACCGAATTGGCGGATATTTTCTGCGCTTCCTGGCCCAGTGTAAAGGCAATACTGTTATTATCATCCATCACCCAGCGATATTTCAGGAGGTTGGTAACATTCCAATTGACCACGATATTGGTATAGGCACGACCACGGCCACCGTCATTCCTTCCCGCACCAAAGTAAGGATTATCATACTGAAATTCGTCAGCTAGGTTAAAGTCCAGGTTGGCTTTGGTTTCGAAGGAAAAGTTATCCATGATATCATACTTCAGTCCCACATTCCCCAGGGCATTGTACAGCCTGGTTTCTCTGATATTTTCATTGACCAGCCCTACGGGGTTGTAGGTCAAGAGTATGTCGGTATTATAACTACCATCTTCATTATAAACTGGCTCCCAGGGCACTTCCCTGAACATACTTCTCACCGGATTATTGGCACTTCCTGCTTCACTATTGGTATGCATCAGCTGTGTATTGGCCGCCAATCCAAAATCCAGGGTCAGCTTTTCGGTGGCCGCATGGCGCACATTCACTTTTGCGTTGAGCTTTTCATAGTCAATGCCAATGATGGGCGCTTCCTGATCATAATAGCCTATGGAAGAATAAAAATTGGTCTTCTCATTTCCTCCTGAAGCACTGATGTAATATTGTTGGTAGGTTCCGTCCCGGGAAATGACATCAAACCAATTGGTGTTGATATTTTGATCGATCCGGCTATAAATATAGTCCTCGGCCTCTTGCTGTGTATCTCCATAATTTACCCTGGATTCGACCAGCAATTCTGCCAGTTCCGGGGTGGACAGTGGTTTGTTTCGATCATCCAGCAGCACTTGGCTGGTACCGCGTTGCATGCTGACGTCAAATTTCGTCTTTCCCGATTTCCCTTGCTTGGTAGTAATAAGGATCACGCCATTTGCTCCTCTGGACCCATAGATCGAAGTGGCAGAGGCGTCCTTCAACACGGTCATTGATGCAATATCATTGGGGTTCAATCCTGCTATGGTATTAGAACTTGTGGCTATCTGGGAAATATTTCCTGCCACCACAGGAATTCCGTCCACTACGTATAAAGGATCTGAGCTGGCATTGATGGAGCCTACACCCCTGATGCGAATGTTTGGTGCATAGCCGGGCTGACCAGAAGCCGCCGCAGACTGTACCCCCGCAATATTCCCTTGCAAACTCTCCTGAAAAGATGCACGGGGAGCACCCTGCACTTTGTCCATTTTCACATCCACCGCTGCACCGGTAAAGGATGCTTTTGTCTGCTCGCCATAGGCGACGACTACCACTTCATCCAGGGACTGGACATCATTATCCATCACCACGTCCACGGTAGACTCTCCAACAGGAACGATGACTTCCTTCTTCTTATATCCAACGAAAGAGACCACGAGTGTCACCTGTCCATCCGGCACACTGAGAGCAAAACCACCATCCAGATCGGTTACGGTACCTTTGGTGGTGCCTTTGATCATAATGCTGACACCCGGCAATGTCTCTCCATCACTTGTACTGACAGTTCCGGAAATATTTCTAGCGATACTTTTGGATGTTTTGAGCGTTGAATTCTCAGGGCTTCTTCCCGCTGCCAGTGGCAATCCCGTTTTAGGTTCGCTAAGCTTAACAGTATAAAAATCCGCTTTTATACGACTAAATTCCAATTCAGGATTTTTGCTATTGATCATTTTTAGCGCCTCTCCAAAAGACAAGCCCTCGAGAAGTGTCTCGTCACCAAGAATGGCCTCTTGGCTGATCTCATCTTTATAGAGAAAAGACACGTCATATTTTTTCTCGACCACCTTAAGGAGGCTGGTCAGACTGACCGTTTTCATGGTCGTCAAGCGAGTATTTTCGATTTGGTAATTATAGGAGAGCGCCTCTTGCTGGAGCGAATTGGCCCATCCTAAATTCCCTATCAAAATGCACCCCATAATAGGTAAAAACTTTATTTTCATAAGTTTATGGGTTAAATGGTTAGTGAATCAATTTTATGATATTATCATCTCGGATGATTTTTACATCCAACAGACTTCGCAGTCCCTCCAGCAAGGTTTCCACATCCTTGGAAGGCACTACGCCTGTGAATTTCTCATTGAGTATCTCTGAATCATTGACTACGACGGTGAAACCATAATCATCCTTAAGAATTCTGGTAATTTCCTTAAGTGGTGTTTTATCGAAGACCAGTTCGTCATCTTTCCTGCTGGTATAAATTTCCGGCCTTACTTCTTTCTTGATCAGTAAGTCATGGTCCTGATCCATCTCTACCAGTTCCCCCGGCTCCATCATGATCTGATCTGCCCCGCTCCTGCTTTCCACATGAAGTGCTATTGCCCCTGTTTCCAGCACCACTCTTGATGCTGATTCACGGGCAGTAATGGTAAAGGTCGTGCCCAAAACCTGCACATCGAAGTTCTGTGCAGTCTTCACTGTGAATTTATTGGCAGCCTTATTCTTTACAACATCAAAATAACCCTCTCCCTCAAACCAAATTTCGCGGGGCTCGCCGATCTCCCAAACTTTGGCAAACTTCAGCTTACTATTTCCGCTCATGTGTACCATCGACCCATCTGGCAGACGAATATCAGCTGACTCTGCAAAGGCAGTCTGATACTCTTCATAAGAAGTCCATCCCTTAAGAACGTAGATCAATCCTCCCAACACCGCCAAGATCAGCGCGACGGAAGCTGCTAGGCGTAGTATGCCAAATCCCGGACGGTGCTTGACCATAGCCGGTCGCCTTTGCTGGGCTTCGGCACTTCTCAGAATATCCTCTGCGGACACCTTGGGCCTAAGCAATATCTTCTGTCCGTGGTCCAATGCCTTAAAATCTGCTTCCAATCGCCGGTTCAAATAGGCTTGCCCTTCAGGCGTAGCTAGCCATTCCAGGACCTTTTTGGCATCCCTTGGATTCAGGTGATTATTAAAATAATTTGATAACTGCTCTTCAGTAGGTCGTTTCATTGACTTTGAGTGTTTGGAAAGAATACACCCAAGTCTGTCACAAGTATTACCCTAGTGTTAAAAAAAGTTTAAAAAGCTATGAAATAGATGGAATGATTGGAAGGTTAGGAAGTTGGAAGGTTATTAGGATTGTCAACAATCGACATTGTACACCAAGCGAAGGCTCTTCTAAAACTAATCAGGAACTAATCAGCTATATCTCCCCTGTCGCAGCTACAGCAAGAGCCAGCACAGCATAATAGTTGGAGATAAATTCCCGAATGGCCCGCAGGGCCTTGGTGTATTGGGATTTGACGGTATTGACAGATAAATCCAAGGCTTCAGCCACTTCCTCATTGCTTTTCCCTTGGGCAGACTTTAGCAAAAAAACTTCCCTCCTACGCTCTGGAAGGGCCTTCACGGCCTCTTGGTAAACTTGATGGGTTTCATTGAAAATAACCTGTTCTTCGGTTTTATTGGAATAAGTGCTAGAGGCAGCATAGATCTCAAGATGCTTGAAAATCTTGCGCTTTTCATCCCGGATCAAATTGAGAATAATCCGCTTGGCAAAAGTTACGATCAGCGGTTTGATCGGCTGGGAACTATCTATATACGACCTATAGTTCCAGAGTTTCAGGAAAGTATCCTGTACCACGTCATTGGCCAAATCTTGTGACTTCAAGTACTTTAGTCCTATGTAATACACTTGGGGAGAATACTCTTCGAAAAGTACTGAGAAGGCTTGCTCATTCCCGTTGACAAGCTGCCCAAGGGTAATGTTTTCACTTTGATTAGGTTTTGAAAAGGACATAAATGCAATAGGGTGAGGATGATAATCTTCCTAAAGGTGTACAAAAAATCAGTTATTCGCAAAAACAGGGATCAATCCGCAGGGCAAATGCCTTTTAAAATTCAGTCCTTTGAGGATTGTTAAATCTAGCCAAACAATATGCAAGGGAATACATTTAACCTGGATTATCAATGTCGTTTAGTTAAGGATTTTTTTTTAATTTTTGGGTAAGCAAAGGGAGCGTAGTTTTTTTGAAAGAAATCTGACAACGAGAAAGTCCTTTTCCTTTTCGGAGGACTTTTTAAAACTATTAAAAAACAATATAGAAAATGGATTGACACGAGACAGGTTCCGTACGACTAACAAAGCATTTGTTCGCCAGCGGTGTTTGGGGTTTACTGATCTTATCTACTTTATGTTAGGTTTAGGTAAATCCAGTGTTCAGCAAGAGCTGGATGATTTTTTTTCGGATAAATTGGTCAGCTATTCCAAAGGAGCTTTCAGTCAGCAGCGATCCAAACTAAACCCCAAGGTGTTTACCTGGCTGAATGAAAAACAATGTTCTTTTTATTATAATAAAGCCAGCCATGTCCGTAGATGGAAAGGTTTTCGGCTTATAGGTATTGACGGCAGTACTCTGCAGCTTCCTTACAGTAAAGAACTGGCAAAAGGTTTTGGCCAGTTCGAAACCCGGACTGAAAACGGCAGAAAAGTAGTCCTGGCCCGTGTTTCCCAAGCCTACGATGTACTCAATCAAATCAGCATAGATGCCAAAATCAAGCATTACAGGACAAGTGAACTTTCTCTCTGTGAAAGTCACCTTCCCTGTCTGGGGCAGGGAGACCTGCTTATAATGGATCGGGCCTATGCGGCCTTTTGGCTCATGTCCTCATTGGTTCAGCAACAAAAATCTTTTGTCATCAGGGTAAAGGCAAACAGGTGGAAACAGGCAAAGGCAGACTTGTCTGGTGCCAAACAGGGCATAAGGTAGGATTTGCGGGAAAGAGCCACGGCAGTCTCCGCCTATATGAAATTGCCACGCCCTTTCCATTCCAAAAGGTCTCGCTATGACGTAGGAAAAAACGTCATTGCGAACGTAGCGATAGCGAGTGAAGCAATCTCGTTTTCTTAATACGGGATTGCCACGTCGCAGGCTCCTCGCTATGACGGATTGGTATCAATTTTATGGTCGAACTCAGGTAAATAGAAATTTGAAGTTTTTTATCCCAATCCCTAAAATGCCCCTAAATCCCCTAAAGGGGAGCTTTAGGGGATTTAGGGGTGTAAACAGTTGAGTTTTTTCAATTTGATGATTGTTTTCCCGGACGCCAGTAACTGTTTTTAATAGAATTGTATAAATCGAAAATCAGGTTAAAAAAACAGTATCCCTGATCCTTTTCGGTAAGTTAATACATCACTCTAACCGCAGATGATCGGGATGAGCAAGGATGAATTAATTGTTTATCCGTAGTTATACCAAGGTCAAATCAAGCCTTATCATTTTTTCACCATTTCTCCCATAATCATCCATACCTCCGTCTGATCAGTTTCAGAATATCCATTGGTACTGGTCAGTGCCACGATCCTCCCATCCTCCAAGACAGTAAGGCTGTTCCAGTGTCCGGTTTTACCTTTTGCCAAATCAAAGGGCCAAGTGACATTAGTGAAGTTTTGGGCGCCTTCATCTCCAATAGCAACGGCCATCTGTGCATCTTCCAATCGATCACCCCATTGGAAAGACAGGAAAGTAAGGCCATTGGATGCTTTGGCCAGATAGGGTGCTCCGGCATAGTCCTTCTCAGGCAGGCTGTCGGCCATGGCATAGCTTCGAGCTGATGAGTTCCCTGCTATCTCCTCATCCCATTCCGTTCCGTCATTGAAAAGAATATAGGGCTTAAAAGGTCCGTGACCATTATCCTCAATGGCCACCGCGATACGCTCCTCCTTTTCTAGCCAAACAGGTACCGGCATACCATCTCTGGCACCCTTTCTAAAACTCACTGTCTTGGGTATTTTACTCCAGGTGGTGCCACTGTCGGTGGAACTTACCATAGCGATCCGCTGCTCATTGGAATGGGTAAATATGCCTTCATCAGCAAAGTAAAGCTGTATATCGCCATCTGGAAGCTGAAGGAATACAGGCTCCCAGCAGCCATCACCAAAGCTAGTCCCCGCTTCATATACGAGCTGGTCATCTTGCCATGTAGTTCCATTGTCCGTGCTTCTTACCGTCCGGATCCCAAAGTGCTTGTCCTTGGCATTTCTCCTTGGCCGCGGATTATAGCCCAGCAGCACATCTCCATTCCCCAAAACCGTAAAATCAGGCACCGCCATCCCTACTTCAGGCGCTGCAGCTGCCACGAGTATTGGCTCTTGCCATCCTTTTCCGGTACGGACTCTAAAAAAAATATTGCCGCCTGCCTCGTACGCAAAACCCAGACTTCCATCTGCTAATTCGCGGCATCGGGCATAGCCTGCATAGTGATCGCCATCCCCTGAAACTTTCTCTAACGTAGATTGATTCCAGCGAATCGTATAATCTTTTGGGGATGGGGGACTTCCTGCTCCAAAGCAGGAAGTCATATACATTAATATACTCAAAACCCACATGTCCCTTATCATCTTCCAGTCAAAGACTTGATCAAATCAGTTTCGGATTTTTTATAGGGTGTACCATCCGTGTGAAACACTTCATGAAACCAAAGGTCTGGCTCTGCAGTATATTCCTTCTCCCAGCTGTCCCAGGGATATTTGGTCTGGGTCTTTCCATCTACCAATCCCCAATTGAACATTGCAATATTTTCTTCTTTGGCAATAGGCAGAAAGCCTTCGAAGGTACTGCCATTTGGCCGGGCCATGTATTCGGTACAGAGCATCGGACGGTCATACCGCTTCAGCCAATCGATACGTTTTTGGAATTCTTCTGGTGAATCGTAATTGTGAAATGAAATGATATCCGAAAGGTGAAGCTGTGCCAGCTGGATCGGTGTCATCACTTCTTCCGAAGACCAATCCCCTAGCCAAACACCAGAAGTAAGGGGCTGTGAAGGATTTTGTGACCTGGCCCAAGCGAAGGCATCCTTCATTAAAGGCAATACATAATCCACTTTGTTTGGATGCTCTTTATCCCTGTAGGAAACGCCTGTGTCATTGTCCGGCTCATTCCAGATATCCCAACCCAAAATGCGGTCATCATCAGCAAACCTACCGACCACCGCTTTGACATATTTTTCCAGTCTAGGGTATTGTGTACTGTCTTCCAGTGCATAATAGCCAGGACTTTGCACCCACCCAGAGTTGTGTACATGCGGCTTGGGATCACGTTGCTCCCCTGCTTCCACAAATGGATCCCAGCAGGAATCAAAGAATACAAACAATGGCTTCATCCCGTGTTTGTCCATGATTTCCAGCATTTTTTCCATTCGGTCCAAAAAGCCATCAGGGTCTTGCTGATATGCCAAGTCATGAAGATACACCCGCATGGTGTTCATGCCAATCTCTTCCGCCCAGCCCAGTTCTTTATCGATCAATTCCGGCGAAAAAGTATCCTCCTGCCACATTTCCAACTGATTGATGGAATTACTTGGATTAAAATTGGCTCCAACCAGCCAATCTTGTGCTGCATACCAAGCATTGGCTTTTTCCTTACTCCATCTCTCCCCTTCAGCCTCCGAGACAGTTTCCTGAGCGATTTCTTCCTTTTCTTCTGTTTGTTTCTGGCCTCCACAACTCAGCAGCAAAGCTGCCAAACCAACCGAGGCGATAAGGTTTATAGATTTTTTCATCATATTCAATTTTAAATTGGACTAAGGATTTTCCTATCGAACCATAAACGTCATTGCCAACAAAACGAAGGCACAGTAAAGCCATCTCGTGTATCGAAGAAAAGATTGCTTCGTTCCCAATAGCTATCCTGACAGGCTATACTTCCTCGCAATGGCGTTAGGTGTTTGAAATCGAGGCTATTTCAGCGGATCAGCAGCCACTCCATCAAAAGTGATTTTCACTGGCTTGATCTTCCCGTTTTCATCAAATTCCATCTTATCGATACAGGTTACCCGGTGATTATGGTGGGTCTCAGTAAGTGGCCTTCTGTGGTAAACGATGTAGTAATCCTCCTCTCCCGGGGCATGCAACACAGAATGGTGCCCTGCTCCAGTGGCTACTTCAGGATCTTGCTGGAGTATTTTTCCTTCCCGCTTAAACGGTCCAAACGGACTATCTGCAATGGCATAGGCCACCGAATAATCCGGTCCACCCCAGCCACCTTCAGACCACATGAAATAATATTTACCATCACGGATAAACATGAATGGGCCTTCCACATAGCTATCCGGTGTCACTTCTTTATACATTTCACCATCTTCAAATGGCACAATACCGGTAAAGTCATCGTTTAGCTTTACCACATTGCAGTGGCCCCATCCCCCGTAATACATGTAATATGCACCGTCCTGATCCTTAAAAATATACTGGTCAATCGGCTGGGCACCATTCACGATCTCATTGATAAGGGGTTCTCCAAGCAAATCCTTGAACGGCCCTTGTGGCTGATCTGCCACAGCCACGCCAATTCCGCCCACTTCACCTTCATGCACATCGTTGGCCGCAAAAAACAGGTAATATTTATCATCCTTGCTGATGACTCCCGGTGCCCACATGGCTTTTTCCGCCCATTTCACCTCTGCCGTATCAATAATACGTTCATGTTTAGTCCAGTTTACCAAGTCCTTGGAGGAAAAGGCATCCATAAAGACTTGCTTTTCATATACGTCCGAATAGGTAGGATATATCCAATAGGTATCATCGTAAATAATTCCTTCCGGATCGGCATACCAACCTTCTACAATCGGGTTTCCAGCACGTTTCACCTCTTCACTCTCTGTGGAAGTGGCAGTGCTATCATTTGATGTTTTGGACTGGCAGGCCACTGTTCCGGCCAATGCCAATGCCGTTATTGCTAAAGTAGTTTTCATTATGAAGTGGGTTTTATTGATATTTATTGAATACTATTCTTCTTATATAAAATCATCATTGCGAGCAAAGCAATCCCGGTTAGTTAAACGTTGCGAATGGAATGACGCAATCTCGTTTTCTTAATACGAGATTGCCACGTTCCCGATAGCTCGGGACAGGCTATACTTCCTCGCAACGTAAGGGAAACTGTTATTGCGAGCGAAGCAACAGCAGAGCGAAGCAATCTGTTGTTGAAAACAAGATTGCCGCCTCCCAAGCTCCCCGCCTATGGTGGATAGGGGCTCCTTCGGCTTATCAATTTGCTGTGATGGTAACCTGCTTATAATTCACATTTTGATCTACATTGCCTTTGGCAAAAATCCCCAATCGGTAGCCCATACCCCAAGGCACCAAATGAGCTGCGTCGTACTGCGTTCCTATGGTGGTCCATTCCGCACCATCCTGACTGAAACTAAACTTCAATATATGCCCTTCGGTCACATCCATTTTCAACTGCACCGGCACTTCGCTGGCCAATTTCTCCGTAACTTTCACCTCCAGCTTTTGGTCGCGGTTTTCGATCACCTGTACTTCTCCATCCTTCACCGCCAGGCCCATTCCAGCCACGGGCGCACCAAAACCGTTATTGGCACCCCCCACCAAAAGAATCCCTCCCATGGCATCACTTTTGGCAGGATCTATTGTCACTTCGATCGAATACTCAGGAGAAGTTGATTTCTGTACCAACAGGGTTCCCAGCTGCTCATTTTCCTCGGAGGCCGCCAAAAGGAGCCCTTGATCGCCAGTCGTATATTGGATATCCTGAGTTACCCGCCACTGCCAAATAGGATTTAAACTTGCGCTAAAATCATCCGTAAATGACAGTGAGGATTTTTCCAGATCATAGGTCGCCTTATTCTCAAAAACAGGCCAACCATCAGCTGTCCAATTGATTTTTTCCAGTACTCCTTCCCTTCCCACATAGACACTTCCCTCGGTACTGTAAGCATGATAGAGCAAATAATGTTCGCCACCATTTTTGACGACGGTTCCATGCCCTGCACATTTCCAATCCTCATTGTCCATCAGCACTGGATTCTTTTCATACTTTTCCCAAGGGCCCAACAGTTTTTTTGCCCTGGCCACACCTGCTCTGTAATTACAGGCTACATCGCAGCAAGCTCCGGCCGAATAGGTCGCATAGAAATAATCATTCTTCCGGAAAATGCTAATTCCTTCGATCAAGTGCATTTCCCACTCCTGGTCATTGCGAAACAATTCCTGGGGCTTTCCGAGCAGTTTGGTCCTTTCCTCATTGATTTCCTGTGCCCAAATGGGAGTAGGAAGTCCCCTGCTATTTCCATCTTCCTTCCAGGTCAAGAACAGTTTGCCATTTTCATCCCTGGCTTCATAGGCATCGATAGAGCCTGCCTCCTGGGCCACCAGCGGACCATGATCCGTAAATTCCCCTTCAGGGGAATCCGCACTGGCTACCGCCACACTCAATCGGTTGCTTTCTTTGTCCCTGGCCGTGTAATAAGCGTAAAATTTCCCTTGATTTTCATCATAGGCCAATTCAGGAGCCCAAAAATTATTTCTGGCCCATTCCGGTGCTCCATCAGGAAAGACGTAATTCACGATTTCCCAATTCACCAAATCAGCTGATTTGAAGATTGGAAAAAGGGGTGCCCATTCATTGGAGGTGGCAGAGGCGTAAAAATACTCCCCCACCTTTACTACCGTGGGGTCGGGATGGTCTCCCGGCAAAACGGGATTGACTATGGCCACATCCTCTGCTTCCTTATTTTTTTGACGATCTTCCTTGGCAGATTGACATGCTGAGGCTAGGAAAAAGGCCAACAAAATCCCAATCCACTTTGTATTCAGTTTTATCATTTCAATTTATTTTTTCTGACAATCCACTTTCGATCCGTTAAAAGCCCATAAAGTAATTATAAAGCCATTACCTCAGCATCCTTGGAAAATGGCCTGCCCGACCTGCTAGAATCGGCAAACATCATTTGCTGCGCCCATAATAACCCTATAGATGAACTGTCCAGCAGGGGGGCAAAGCCAAATTTCAGGATATTTGTTAGTTGCATGGTAAATATTGCGGAATTTCGTTGAGTAACTTTAAAGTGCCTGCACCCCACAAACTGCCGATGGAGCAGTTTGCGAAGCTAGGCTTACAACAGGTTTATAGGTTTATGCTTTTGTACTTTCCTGATTAGAGTTGACCGGATTAATCATTGGTTTTCATTGTCAAACATCGTAATAATTGGCCTTTATCTAGTCTAGTAGTGAGTAATAAGACTTAAGACAAAGTTTCCTGACTTGTCGGTACGTCATTGCGAACGCAGAGCAACGGAGTGAAGCAATCCCCTAGATAAAATTTTGAACCAATTCCTTCAAAACCTTCCCAAGCTTTTGCCCATTATTTGGTTATGACAGGGGCTGTGCCCAGGCAGGGACTCAATGTTTCTTAGTACCGGGGCAGAGAACCGGTACAACCACGTCTTAGCGTTGTCCCGCCGTCTCTGACGCGGGAGCACAAAGACTTTATCTCCCGACTCAACTTTATATTTTTGCTATCTGCATTTTTTCTTTGCTCTTTTCTCCAATCTACCCCACCTATCCTCCGAGCCGCAGCGGGGAGGGAGTGTTGTCTCATATCTCAAGTCTCACATCCCAATACTCATTACTTGATACTTACATCTTGATAGTTCTTACCTCACTTACCATCTGGCAGGTAAAAGTCAAATGGGTTGCTGCGGTCATCCTTAAGCGTTTCACCGTCAAAGATCAGTGGCGCTACCTGGATAGTGGTCCGGTGGTTTTCGTGAAACGTTTTATTTGGGTCAGTGACCGAATGGCTACTTCTGCCCGGATGTGTAAAATAGAACACAAAGGCTTTGTCCCCAAACACCAACACATCTCCATGCGCTCCGCTTGGCGTGTCATCTTCCCTCTCGGAAGGCTTGTCCAACACCAGTCCTTGCTTGGTCCAGTCTTTCAGATCATCAGAGCGGTACACCCGCATCCCGTGCCATTCATCGGTCAGCATCCAGTAGTAACCTTGGTATTCAAAAACCTTCGGCCCTTCATGGGCATCTCCACCGATAGCCGGCGCTTCTTTGGTTTCCCAATCCATCAAATCATCCGATTCAGAAACCATGGTGATGCCTCCAAGGCTATCATCCTTATACCAAATCCGGAATTTCCCATTGTCCATTTTAAAGATGGTCGCATCGATGATTTCATCAGAAGAAAGTGTCAATGGCCCTTGATGGCTCCAGTCCCATAGGTTTTCACTGGTATAATGGTGAATATGGCTCGCCCCTCCCCAGTGGCTACGGACACCTTGGATATAGGAAACAAACATATGGTATTGGCCATCATGGTATATTACTTCCGGTGCCCAAAAGGTATTCCAACCCCGTTCAAATTCCAGATTGAGATATCCCCTGAACACCCAAGTCTGCCCGTGATCCTTTGTAGAAGCTATGCCAATCTTGGTACCGTAATAGGCAGAAACATCCTGGGTGGGCATATTGGCCCTTCTGGTGGTATAAAGCATCCACCAGGATCTTTCCTGTCTGTTCCAAACCATCACCGGATCTGCTGCACCATCATAAATGGGATCCCTGTACATAGGGGCTGGAGCTTTACGTACTTGTCCGGCTTGCTGCTGTGCCGAGAGCTCCTGTCCAATGCCCAATAGGAAAGCCATCAGGCCAGTCACTAAAAAAAGATGGACTAAAATATTTTTATAAATGCATCGTCTCGGATTGGATGCCACTAAACAACTGGTCAGCATTTCACTTATTTTGGGTCAACGATTATAACCATGGAAATCATTGGCGGATTTCCAATGATCAAAAGTAGCCCAAACCCGATGAATTTATTAGTAGAAAAACGTCAGTTATTGGTAAATATCCATCTTGGAAGCAATAAAACCGTTTGATTGGTGGATTTGGAGAATACTAGATAATTGATACTCAATACTAATTCAATATTTTTATTTTTGGATTAATATTAGCGCTAAACTGACCATGGACGATAAAGAGTATTTTTCTCATCTTTATGAAATCGCAAAGCTTCTGAACAAGGAATTTTCATTACATGCTGTACTAACACAATCCCTGAAAAAGACCATAGAGCTGCTCCATTTGGATACCGGATGGATATGGCTAGTTCAAGCAGGGACTCAGAATGTTTACCTGGCCGCAAGTTATAACCTCCCTCCTGCACTGGCCCAGCACCCAGAACGACTTTCTGGCCAGTGTTTTTGCATTCAACGGTACCTTGCCGATGAACTGTCCACTGCCCAAAACATCAGTGAAATCACTTGTAGCAGATTGAAAAACATCGCTAGCGGTACTAGGGAACTAAAATTTCACGCTACCATTCCTATCATGATAGAAAAACAGAAAGTCGGGCTTATCAATTTGGTTAGCAGGACCTCACAGCGGTTAAATGACAAACAACTTTATATTTTAAATACCATAAGTGAACTCATTAGCACTGCTATCCTGCGGACATGGGAACAAGGCAGTTCCCCATCCTCCAAACCTTCGGGAGCCAGTTTTAAAGAAATACTTCAAAGGATTCTCCTTCCGCAATTATCCAGTCTTGAAGTATCACTGCATAACAATCACAATCCTATAGATCAATTAAGAGCGCTTCAAGAGCAATTCCAGATGATCCTTGCTGATCTTCCAAATGACCCACAAGAAGCTAACGCGCCCAGTGAATTTCACTATCCCACTTCACCTCTTACTGATCGGGAACTCGAAATTTTATCCTTGGTAAAATCCGGCTTGACCAACAAGCGCATCGCCGAGCAATTATTCATAAGCGAACGTACCGTGAAGTTTCATTTAACCTCCGTCTTTTCCAAGCTTTTTGCCAAAACACGTACCGAAGCTGTCCAAACTGCCATCAAGAGGGGATTTTTATTGGACTGACCTACCCCCTGTACCTTCGTACAGGTGAAAATCTGGACAAAAGTCTGTTTTAAAAGGACCTGATACTGTTGAATTTTGTATCAACATCAAACTTAACAACTGTATCATGAAAATCGCTATTTTACTCGGTGCCGTGAGGGCCGGAAGACAATCTTCAAAAGTTGGCCAATATGTAGCCAATACACTCGGGCAAAAAGACGTGGATGTAGAGGTTATAGACTTAGCCCGATCCAATCTGCCCATTTTTGGCACTGCTGAACCTGATGACGAAGGCACCAAATGGACCATTGACGGAGTTGGGAACCAACTGGACGAAGCAGACGCTATAATTTTCGTTACGCCAGAATATCACGGCAGCTTCTCCGGAGTGCTAAAAAATGCCCTGGATTATTACTGGAAAGAATTCCAGCGAAAGCCAATTGGCGTAGTGGCAGTTTCTGCCGGCAGAATGGCAGGCATTAATGCCTCCACCCAACTGCAACATGTCATCCTAAGCCTCGGAGGATACCCTCTTCCCCTAAAGCTCTTGGTTTCTGAAGTACACCATGCTTTTGACGAAACGGGAAAACTAGCAGACCCCAATGTGGAACGGCATACCGAAAAGTTCATTCAGGAATTCCTTTGGTTTTCTAAGGCAATTTCCCTGGTAAAAAAAGAGAACCTTCCTGTTTGAAATCAGCTTAAACCTAAAATTATAGAGACTGTGTCCCGGCATTTTGAATGTGGAGAAGGAAGCCAAAATTCATCCTGTGCCGGGCCACAGCCCTCGGTACAATTTCCCAATCAAGAAGCTGGTAACTAGATGAAAGTTTTGACCAATTCCTTTCAAACCCTCCCAAGCCTTTGCTCATTATTGGTTATGATGTGGGTTATGGTGCCCAGGCAGGGACTCAATGTTTCTGAGTACCGGGGCAGAGAACCGGTACAACCGCGTCTTAGTGTTGTCCCGTCGTCTCTGACACGGGAGCACAATGACTGAGTCTCCCTACTCAACCTTATAGGTTTTTACTATCTGCATTTTTACATTGCTATTTGCTCCAATCTACCCCACCTAACCTCCCTTGCAAGGAGAGGAACATGTACTCGTGTCTTTATTCTCAATACTCAAGTCTCAATACTAACATCTTCCTACTTGATACTCTTTTCTCTTGTCACCTGTCGTACTTCCTCCAATTAATATTATCTTTGGCTTTTTATGGTATTCAGCCAAAAGCTGAAAAATACGAAAGTGGCTGTCACATTGTATAACAACTTTTCGTACTGATACCATTAGCTTGAAAATTAACTGAACTTAATGCCGCAAAAAAGGAGCATTTCTGTTATAATCCCCAATTACAATGGCCGGCAATTGCTGGAAAGGTACCTTCCCGCTGCATTCAGGGCATTGGAAAAAGCAACTGTGCCTTTTGAGGTGATCGTGGTGGATGATGCTTCTTCTGACACCTCCGTGGAATTTGTCCGTAGCCATTATCCAGAAGTTGGATTATTGGTAAATTCCATAAATCAGGGTTTTTCTTTTACTTGCAACCAAGGGATCAAATCTTCTCAATACGAGTTGGTCATGCTGCTCAATTCCGACGTGTTGCTTGAAGATGATTACTTTGAGCATCTTTGGAGGTATTTTGAGCATCCGGACAGCTTTGGGGTGATGGGGCAGATCATCAATGACCAAGGCAAAACAGAAGATGCTGCCAGAATGATGGCCTTTCAAGGGGTGAAATTCAAGGCTACCCATTTCTACTACTGCAAGGATCCCGAAAAGTGGACGCCCACAGCCTACCTTTCCGGTGCCAATGCGTTGATCGACCGTAAAAAGCTGCTTGAGTTGGGCGGTTTCGATGAAATCTACTCTCCTTTCTATGTCGAAGATGTGGACCTCAGCCTTCGCGCTTGGCGCATGGGCTGGAAGTGCTATTATGACCATCGGGCCATCTGTCACCATGAAGTTTCTTCCACCACCAAAAAACATCATACCAAAAAGAAGCTCTATCCCGTTCTTTATAGAAACAAGTTTATCCTGCAGGCCATTCATTTGGATGGGATGAACCTATGGAAGTGGCGTTTCCAGCTGATCCTATTGGAAATATTGCCGCGAGTGCTGATCGGAAAATGGTGGATCGTTCGGGCTTTTGTCGCCTACAAAAACAAGAAACCTCAAATCAGACGCTCCAAGAATAAATTGAAAAAACTCATGCAAAAACATCAAGGACAAAAAAGCCTTTTTGACATCAAAAAAGACTTTTTTGATCCAGTAAAAGATTGGGAGAGCTTCTCCACCGGGGAGGATTGAAAGGTTAGGAGGTTAGAGGGCTGGAAGGTTGGAAGGTTGGAAGGTTGAATCGTTTAATTTATCCGTCATTGCGAACACAGCGGTAGCGGAGTGAAGCAATCCCGGCTAAGTTAAACGCCATTGTGAATGGAGTGAAGCAATCCCGTTTTCTTAATACCGGATTGCCACGTCGCAGGCTCCTCGCTATGACGTAGGAAAAACCGACGTACTTCATCGTAATGACGATGGCAAAAAATCAGTACCTTTGCAGGGAAATAAAGCTGTATGAATCCGGCGGAAAGCCGAAAAAACGTAGAATAAAAACAAGTGAAGACCTATTTTAGACTATTATCATTTGCCAAACCGATAGAGAAATTTGCCATTCCCTATCTGATTTTCACCTTGTTGGGAGTGATTTTCAATACGCTGAACCTGGCCTTACTGGCTCCCCTGCTCAGCACGTTGTTTAATACGAACGGGGCAGAAGCCGTAGTGAAACCTGAAAGCTGGACAGATGTTTTTGGTTACCTGAATTTTTATGCCAACGAGGTGAAGTTGGAATATGGGGGGCTGGGTGCACTGCAAATGGTCTGCGGTGTCATCATCCTTTCGGTCATGCTGGGTAACCTGTTCCGGTATTTCAGCCAGCTGGTCATGGAAAACCTCCGGATCCACACCCTGCTCAATCTTCGCAAAAGGGTCTTCGACAATGTCATGAACCTCCACGTCGGTTACTTCAGCAATCAGCGTAAAGGGGATATTATCTCCAAAATTTCCTCGGATGTGCAGGTAGTGCAGTTTTCAGTAACCGGCACACTGCAAGTGGTCTTCAAAGAACCGCTACAGCTGATTGCTTATATCTTTATGCTGTTTGCGATTTCATACAAACTGACCGTTTTTTCACTGCTGGTCATTCCGGTTTCAGCATTTGTCATCGCCCAGATCGTCAAGCGGCTTAAGTCTCAGGCCAGCCAGGCCCAGCATCTATACGGCGTCATGATCAGTTACCTGGATGAAGCCCTTTCAGGCATCAAGATCATCAAGGCCTTTAATGCCACCGAAATGATCAAGGACAGGTTTCATGATGAGAATGTAAAATATTCCTCACTGGGCAAAAAAATGGCCAAGAGGCAACAATTAAGCTCTCCGGTATCTGAATTTCTCGGGGTAACGATGGTTTCGGGCATTGTGCTGTATGGTGGCTCCCTGATCATCAATAACCAATCGGAGCTGAGCGCTTCGGACTTTATCGCCTATATCGCGCTTTTCAGCCAGGTCATGCGTCCGGCCAAGGCCCTGACCAATGCCTTTAGCTCCATCCATTCGGGCCTTGCTGCGGGCGAAAGGGTACTGGACCTGATCGATGAAAAACCCGCTATTGCTGACAAAAAAGATGCGATAACGATTGCTGACTTTACCGATAAAATCGAAATCAATGACCTTTCCTTCTCCTATCCCGGTCGCCCGGTACTAGAAGACATCAACCTCACCATTCCAAAGGGAAAAATGGTGGCCCTGGTAGGGCCTTCGGGAGGAGGAAAGTCCACCATGATGGACCTGATCCCGCGATTTATCGAACCGGACAAGGGACAGGTGCTGATCGATGGAAAAGATATCGCCCATGTCACGATGGATTCCCTTCGTAACATGATGGGCTTGGTAAATCAAGAATCGATTCTCTTTAATGATACCATCTTTAACAACATTGCTTTCGGCACACCGGACGCCACGGCTGAAGAAGTAGAAGCAGCCGCCAGGATTGCCAATGCGCATGAATTTATCATGCAAAGCGAGGATGGCTACCAATCCAATATGGGCGATAGAGGCCTGAAGCTCTCAGGAGGGCAAAAGCAACGCATCTGCATCGCCCGGGCAGTCTTAAAAAATCCACCGATCATGCTGCTGGATGAAGCGACCTCTGCCCTGGATACCGAATCCGAAAAGCTGGTGCAGGATGCCCTGAACAAGCTGATGAAAAACAGGACTTCCCTGGTCATCGCCCACCGGCTGAGCACCATCCAAAATGCCGATATCATCGTGGTCCTGGAAGAAGGCCGCATCATCGAGCAAGGCAACCACCA
This sequence comes from Echinicola soli, assembly GCF_006575665.1. Classification (NCBI taxonomy): domain Bacteria; kingdom Pseudomonadati; phylum Bacteroidota; class Cytophagia; order Cytophagales; family Cyclobacteriaceae; genus Echinicola; species Echinicola soli. Next base: position 3,283,687 of record NZ_CP041253.1, on the reverse strand, counting down.
GGAACTGATGAGCCGGGAAGGCCTGTACAGTAAGCTGGTGAATATGCAGCAATTTAGTGAAATAGACAATTAACTTCTGCGAAGGTCAGTCCATTCCATAAAAGGCAAACCATACTTACTATAAATCAAATTAATATTTATATTGATCATGGGTAAAGAATCCTGGCTAGATAAAATTGATCGAAAAGTCTGTTTTAAAATAGACAGTAGATATGCTGAGGCTGCTCAGCTGGGAAAAACTTTTAACCCATCTTCCTCGGCTATAATGGTTGGACTATTTACGATCAAAAAACTTATTGGTCTTGGGAAACTGTTTTTGGCAAAACAAGAAACTCGAAAAACTCAGTATTCTCCTCAAATCAATTTTAACCATTCTTATTTTTCTCAAAAACATTCATCTACCAACTTTGACTTACTGATAAAACAAGGTCAAACAGTAGATTTTTCTATATCAGAAAAACCTACTGTTGACATTGTTTTGTATGCTACAAAGCCAACCTTTTCACTTATTGCCAAAAGTTTGACAGCACTGTACAAAAATCAGTGGAACAAAACTCAAAAGATAGCCCTTATTTTAATATCACCTCAGTCGGATCATCTTACACAAATCAGGCAGAACTTTATCGGCGTAAATATAATTACGCTTCACTCAATAAATGAACTGACCTCTTGCATCAACAAAACCGTAAATGGACTAAACGGAGAGTTTTTTGCAATTCAAGAGGTTGGAGTAGTTTTCAGAAAAGGAAACATTGAAACACTGGTAAGTGAAATGAAAACCAACGCTTCCTATGGAGCAATCACCGGAAAAATCCTTTCAAAGAGCGGACTCCTTTTGGAAGCAGGAACCTATCTTGATAAAGAATATGCTATTCATCCCAATGGAAGACACCAACTGCCTTACAGGCCAAAGTATCACTTTATAAGGGAAATAGAAACGTTAAGCAATTCCTTTACCTTTTTAAGAAGGCTGGTATTCGATCACGTAGGCGGTCTGAATGAAAAGTATCAATCTCTTTCATACGCTTTGGCAGATTTATCCCACAAAACCAAAAAGTCTGGTCATCATAGTATTTATCATCCACTGATCGAATTGGTCAAGTTGTCGGAATATAACGTTGATCATGATTCCGCAAAAGATATTGAAAAATTAAGTGAGCACCATCCAAAATTAGAGCTTATCGAAGAAAGAACAACGGAGGAAACTTATACCAGGAGGTTTCTTCCTGAAAAAAAGTTATTGTTTATCGATATCTTCCTCCCTGAATATGACAAGGATTCCGGATCCTTGAGAGCTTACCATTTATTAAAGATGCTAAAGCAGCTTGGCTATCATATTATTTTTGTCCCACGAAAGGGAGAGATTTTCGAGCCTTACTATACTGAATTTTTGAAGATGGGAATAGAAATTCTATACGGCTATCCAGACCGTAAAGGAATGGAGGCAGAATTGAAAAAATTGCTATATGAAATAGATATAGCTTGGATTTGTCGACCTCAATTGAATAAAGAGTTTGAGTGGATCTTTAAGATTAATCCAAAAATCAAGTGGGTTTATGACACTATCGACCTACATTATATCCGGCTAGGAAGAGAAGCCATTTTATATGAAAGCAAAAAACTCAAGAAAAAAGCTGATAAGTTCCATAGCCTGGAATTGTCAATAGCAAAAAAAGCCGATATAACAATTACCGTCACAGAGGAAGAAGCACAAATACTCCATGAGCAAGGAGCCAAGCGCACCGAAGTAGTATCCAATGTTCATGAAGCACTTCAAAGTCATGAAGTTCCTGCATTTAATTCCCGTAAAGGACTGCTATTCATCGGTTCATACGACCATCCTCCTAACATTGATGCTGTCGTATGGCTAATAGAAGAAATCATGCCCTTAGTTTGGCAGAAAGAAAAAATACCGGTGACCCTATTGGGCAGCAAACCCACTGAGAAAGTAAAATCATTGGCTTCGGGGTTGGTGAAAGTACCAGGTTTTATCCAAGATGTCAGTCCCTATTTTCTAAACCACAAGCTCTTTGTCGCCCCCCTTCGGTATGGAGCTGGCATGAAAGGGAAAATAGGCCAAAGCCTGAGCTATCAACTGCCCATCATCACCTCCCAAGTGGGGGCTGAGGGCATTGGCCTACAGGATGGTGAAAATGTACTGATTGCCGAAACCAAAGAACAGTTTGCTGAGAAAATCCTTAAGACCTATAATGATGAAAGTCTTTGGAATCATTTAACAACAAATTCCAGTAGGGTATTGGGGCCTTATCGGCCTGAAATAATCAGAAGGGAACTGAAAGCATTACTAAGTAATATTTGATTTCTATAAAAATAATCTTGTTGATTGAGTAAATATGAAGCTTCATAAGTGGATTGATAAATATAATAAAAGGTATTGTTATAAGATTAATAGCAAATTTTACCGGGGAAAGGATCGGGGATATAGTAATTTATACAGATTTCACCCTAAATTTTATCTCTATTATTTAGTGAGAATAACAGCGATCTTTGTTGGTTTCTTAATTCTTAAGAAAAACATAATATCTGAAATAATAGACTCTTTTTCACGCAAAAGGTCTGCGTTTTATAATCCAGATCATTGGAAACAAGGATCTATACGAGTTCAAGAAATAATACTGACCTTATTTGGATACAGATATTTCGTACCGAATGGAATCCTTCCCCTCCTTAAAGAAAAGGAAATCTTAACTAAACGAATTTCTTTTGATAAAGTGTCCAACCCAGAGGTTTCCATAATAATCCCTGTATACAATCAGCTAGCATATACTTATAATTGCCTTCAATCTATACTTAATCATCCGCCGCATAATGTAACTTTCGAAATTCTTGTTATCGATGATTGCTCTAATGATTCAACAGAGCATTTCTTCACTCACAACACTGTTGGGATAAAATATACAAGGAATTCTCAAAATCAAGGCTTTCTATTGAATTGCAATACCGCAGCAAAAATAGCCAAAGGCAATTTTTTGTATTTCTTAAATAATGATACCCAAGTTACAATGGAATGGCTAGACCATTTAACAAAATTATTTAATAATGAAGATGTTGGTTGTGTAGGCAGCAAATTAGTTTATGGACATGGTTTATTACAAGAAGCCGGAGGAATAATATTTTGTAATGCCTCTGGAGCAAACTATGGAAGAAATGATTTAACAGATAGACCCCGATATAACTATATTAGGGAAGTTGATTATTGTTCTGGAGCAAGCCTAATGATTAAAAAAGCAGATTTTGATTTTTTAGGTGGATTTGACGAACGCTACACTCCCGCTTATTATGAAGATACTGATCTCTGCTTTGCTGTTAGAAATCAACTTGGGAAAAAAGTAATCTATTCTCCTCTTTCAGAAGTTATTCATTTTGAAGGAATATCCTCTGGTAAGATTGCAAAGAAAGGTTCAATAAAAAATTATCAAAATGTAAACAAACTAAAGTTTGCTGAAAAATGGAATAACTCACTTAAACAACATCTCAAAGAACCTGATTTAAATCATGGTAGCAGGAGACTTCTACCAAATAAAAGAATGGTTTTTATTGATAATATTATTCCTGCTTTCGATAAAAACTCTGGATCTTTAAGGGCTTTTCAGCTTCTGAAACTAATTCGAGAATTAGGATATCATATCACCTTTGTACCTGATGATGCAAACAAAACACAGCCCTATTTCAATGCACTCACTGAAATGGGGGTTGAGGTCTTATTTAGATACCCCAACAGACCAGGAATGATTCGAGAATTAAGTTCCACACTTGAAAAAGCAGATGTTATCTGGATATGCCGTCCTGAAATGAATATTGAATTTTCATGGTTATTTAATAAATACCCCAAAGCCAAATGGATATATGACACAGTTGATCTCCATCATTTGCGATTAAAAAGACAAGCAATCCAAACAAAAGATAAAGATTTAGAAGTAGAAGCGGAAAAAGTAAAGGAACAAGAATTAAGTCTTGCAAAGCAAGCTAATTTCACTATTACAGTTACAAATGATGAAAAGATAATATTAGAAAAAGAAGGTATCCAAAATGTTTGTGTTATTCCGAATGTCCATGAACCTATTAAAAAACCTAAAGATTGGAAATTTGATCAGAGAAAAGGCATTCTATTCATTGGAGCTTATGATCATCATCCCAATATAGACGCTGTCCAATGGTTAGTCAATGAAATAATGCCTGAAGTTTGGAAAGAACTGCCTAATATAAAGGTCACACTTCTTGGAAGTAAACCTACAATTGAAGTACTTACTTTAAAAAGTAATCAAGTAAATATTCCAGGGTTTGTGCAAGATGTGTCTAGTTATTTTGTTAATCATAAAATTTTTGTTGCTCCTTTAAGATATGGGGCTGGAATGAAAGGGAAAATCGGCCAAAGTTTAGCATATAAACTTCCTGTTATTACTTCCAATATCGGTGCTGAGGGAATGGGACTAGTAGAGGGGAAAAATGTTATGATTGCCAATACTAAAGACGAGTTTATAAAAAAGATTCTTTACTTGTACCAAAACGAACAAGCTTGGTCAGAACTTTCTAAAAATAGTTTGGAAGCTTTGAAACCATATTCTATAGCATCAGTAAAAAAAAACCTGCAAAAGATTATATAACTAATGAAACTGATTCGCAAGAGAAAAAAAATAGTTCTATATACAGCCATTTTTGGATGGTATGACCACCTTCGAGAGCCTTTATTTCCAAAGGAACTGTCAAAAGAAGTTGATCTGATCTGTTTCACAGACAATAAAGACCTTAAATCAAAATCATTTAAGATTAAGAAAGTTAAAAGAAAATTCGAAGACCCCACACTTGAAAATCGCTTCTATAAATTACAACCTCATAACGTTTTTAAGGACAAAACTTATGCGTACAATATCTATGTGGACGCACACTACCTCATCACCACAAAAAGTGTCCAACAGTTAATCTCCGAGCACCTCAATACAGAAATCTCTTTAGCCTCTATAAAACACCCAGAAAGGGATTGCATCTATGACGAATTCAAGGCCTGCCATCACTACAATATGGACAAGCCAGAAAAATTTAATGCACAAGAAGCATTTTATAGAAAAGAAGGCTTTCCCGAACATTTAGGTTTGAATTTAGGAGGACTACAGTTCAGAAGGTTTGACGATAAAATAACCTCATTGCTGAATTTTTGGTGGCACGAAGTATCCACACGCAGCAGAAGAGATCAATTATCCTTTAATTATGCGGTATGGAAGCTGGACTTTAAAGCCCTCAAAACCTTAGATTGGAACCCGGAAAAAAATCCTTTTGGGCAACTAAAAAAACATGAGCCTTTTATCAAAGAATACGGCCCACTGAAGAAAAACTTCCATAAACTACGCAGAAAGATTTTCGGCTATTCCAAGAAACATAAGAATCCTCCTTCCAAGTGATACGGGAAATAGGCTTATCAAAATAGATACACAAATACTGACTCTTATATATATATTCTCCTTAAAACTTACTATTTCAAAAATAAAATATTATTATATAAGGAATTTAAGTCACTATTAGATTCATTTAAACAACAACAGGAGATAAGAAAAACAAAAGCATGAAACGAATCAGTCTATTTTTTAACCATTTTCCTTTTTTTCATCATAGGCCACGAGGTATCTTGTCAGGATCTATCCATTGGTGGAAGATTAGGAAGGTATTATTCCGATTGGCAAAACACAGGCTCCTTTCAGGACTTATGGTCAGCGTCCTCCTCCCCGGAAAGCTGGACTTTTCAGTTATACGCCAGAAAAGAGATTTCTCCTGATTTCTATTTGGGAATGGACATGTCATTTACCACTAGGAATGGTACACTGTGGGCGTATGGAACAGACCATAACCATCGGTTCGGTGCTTCATCCTCCATGCCTATTTGGTCAATTGGGCCTACTGTAAGAAAAGACTTCCTGCTAACGGATAAGTTTGGTGCACAGGCTTCATTTTCCATCCCCTTAAACTATATTGATGGCGAAAGCTATGACTATTCAGGAAATCCCTTTAACACCTTATTAAATGCCGACACCGGTAACGCCTTTGTCGAAATCGATGTTTCAGGGAGGCATCATATAGAAAGGCAATTCAGCATTTTCCTACGCCCAGAAGCAGGAGTATTTTATAAAATAGGCAATAAAGGAAGACTTACGCTGGATGCGATGTGGGGAATCAATACAGGAAAGCCGTTAGTCACTAGGGAATTTGACGAGATTACATACAACGATCAAACTTACCATGGTAATCACCACGTCTATGATGGACAGTACTGGGCATTTACAATTGGTTATGAACACAAAATCAGGTAAGACTTATCTGATTTTGATAAATATTAAGCCTGGTAACATTCATTCCATGAATTTGAGTCATGGAATGAATGTTACCAATTTATTCTACAAACTTCGGCACTTCATATGCTGCCGAAAAAGTCACCTCTGCTAATTCGTTGGTATCAATATGCCGTAATTCATAACTGACAATCGCGCCATATTTACCCTCTCCATAAAGAGGGTCTTCTGAGCCCGATTCCAACATTGATGTAAAATCTTCGAAATCATTCACTCCTTCCATGGATATGGGAATCTCAAGCCCATTCCATCCCCTGGAAATACTGATGACAAAGGTAGTTGCTTCCAATAGTTGCTGCTCTTCCTCAGTAATCGCTTCACCATTCATCAATCTTGCCAAGCCTGTTTCCACTTCTTCATAAGTATTCGCTGTCTCAAAAAAGACCACAGCCATTCTCCCCATATTAATTTTCGAAACATAAACCGGTGTAATCCCGGCAAAAGCTTCATCATCGGCAGCTTCTTTGATCAATGAGGAACCTTCAGAAACTTCCGTATCATAAGAATAATTGATAGTTTCCATAAAGGCTACTCCCCTACTCTTCCCATCTTTTTCTCCGAAATGAATCTTATCAGCTATCCTTTCATTTAAAATAAGAGCATTTCCACCCAACTCCATATACAACTGATCCATAGAGTAAATCGGCTTTATCCACTGCTCATGGGAAATCGTATCTCGGTTTGCTTTGGCAGGAGGAGTCGGATTAATATATATTGACTGGTTCTCGAAATTAGCAAATGCCCCGTAACCAGGAATCATAGATTGCGTCGCTGGACTTGCTCCTTGAAAACTCGAATGGACTGCAACCTCATTGTATGTATAGTTAAACACATAACTGAACTTCTGATTCGAGACACTCTCCAAGGTAATCAATGCCCCCGGATACTGCATATTACTATCTCTTTTCAAAAACGGATATACTGTATAACTGGTAGATTTGGTCTGGGACTCCCAAACAATCTCCTTTTCTGTACTATCCTCAGGCAAAACAGGATTCACAGCCTCCTCTTCCTGACAAGAATACATCCCTACGGCCAAAAAGCCAATTGTTAAAAATTTTTGCATTTGTTGATTTGATTTTAATGTGACAAAAGTAAGCATTTAGTGACATTTCTGAATACCAGCTATCAAGAATAGGCCCAGTTAAAACCAGGCCAAACCACCAAAATTTCACATCAAATAGCGAGAATGGTATTCAAGAAACGTTCCTGAATTATTATTAAAAAACCACAAACAACTGAATACCAATCACAAACCCATACAGCTATAATCCTCTCCTCAAAAGCTCAATTTTAAATTAATTTTAAAAAAATACATTTTTATTACTTCGAAATTCATTTTTAACTATATTTACATCAAGTCAATTCACTCCTCACCCAAAAAAGCCTAAGACATTATAATTACCACAAAATTTTTGAGGAATGAAAATCGTTGTTATTGCAGGCCTGAAGCCTAGCCAAGTTATTTACAAGTTAAAACCCTTGTCTATGGTCGATATGGTCGATGAAATATTCTTGATCAGAAAAGAAAATGGCCCTCAATTCGCAAAACTAAGGTACATTATTCTACCCCAGCTGTTAAGGATCAGACCGTTTTACCTGATGCTTTCACCGTTCTTTATGCTCTCAAAAATCCGAAAGATCAAGCCCGACCTTATCCTTAGCTATAACTTCAAGCCTCACGGCTTCTTCTCTTACATCCTATCAAAAATCACCTCTACGCCCTTTATCTTCAGTGAGATCGATAACCTCACCCAGGATTATATGAAAATTTGGCCTGTAGGCAATGTCATCTCCAGTGCCATGCATGAGGCCAAGCACCTCAATGTACCTGGCAACAACACTAAAAATTATTGGCTGGAACAGGGTATTCCTGAAGAAAAAATCTCCATTCTGCACAGTACCATCAATACCAAGGAGGACTTTCTCCCCTCTCCCAAAACACCAAAAGAATTTGATTTTATCTACATCGGTGTGCTGGAAGAACGAAAAAATGTCAATTTGATCATTGAAGCACTGGGCATGCTAAAACAAAAAGGCCTGAAGCCGCAGTTCTTAGTTGTCGGGAAAGGCCCTATGATGGAACCCCTCCAAGCCCAAGTAAAACAGTTGGAATTGGAAGATCAGGTCCACTTTGCAGGGCACAGCCCGCATGTGGTGAAATTCATCCATCAATCCAGGTTTTTTATCCTCACCTCTAAAGTGGAAGGCATTCCTTGCGCCATGATGGAATCCATGGCCTGTGGACTGCCAGCGCTCGGCACAGATGTTGCCGATATATCGGATATTGTTAATAAAGAAACGGGTTTTCTGATCGAAAAGCCGGCCGCTACACTTATCAGTGAGGCCATTCAAAAAGCCATGACACTCACTGATGATGAATACCAAAAACTGTCCCAGTCTGCTAGGGACCTTATTGTAAACTACCACTCTCATGAATACGCTACTCTCTCCTGGAACAATTTATTGAAAACGTCCATCAAAGAGCCTATTTATGAAAAAGTTTAATAAAGTCGATATCCTTGGAGTCCAAGTAGCCGACGTTTCATTCGAAGACACCATTGACTACATCGTAGATGCCGTCAAAAACAAAAAGAAAACTTCCATCTTCACGCCAAACATTAACTTGTTGATCGCAGCGCACAAAGACCAACAATACAAAGATGTACTCAACACATCAGGGCTTCTGGTACCGGATGGAAAACCCCTCGTCTGGACATCTAAATGGCTGAAACAGCCCCTCACAGAGAAAGTAAGTGGTTCGTCCCTTTTCTTCAAACTGTGTGAGGTATCTGCGCAGAAGAACATGCGTGTATTTCTCCTTGGTGCTGCACCAGGAGTAGGTGACATTGCCAAGCAAAAACTAGAAAAACAATACCCTGGCCTGATCATCAGTGGGACATATAGTCCACCTTTTGGATTCGAAAACAACCCCAATGAACTGGATAAAATCGTAAAGCTTTTACAAGAAAGTCGCTCAGATGTCCTTGTCGTAGGCTTGGGAGCTCCTAAGCAGGAACGGTTTATCAGCAAATACCTCAAATCCTATAATATTCCGGTAAGCTTAGGATTGGGTTCTTCGATCGATTATGCCGCAGGTGTACAGAAAATGGCTCCTGAATGGATAAAGAAAACCGGTTTTGGCTGGCTGTATAGGCTGCTAGACCAACCTGCTAGATTAGGAAAACGGTATCTTTCCGAAGGGCCTTTGTATTTTATGCTCGTAATGAAGCAAATTGCCGAAACGAAGAAATCCAAAGAAGTAAGGATGAACTAGTTTTTGGAGATTGGGTTACCAGGATATTGGTTAAACCCGAAATCAATGCCGTTTGGTTAGCCTGTGTCCCCGATAGTCTTGTCGTGGTGAATGAAAGGATCCTTTCCCGTCACTGCGAGGAAGTATAGCCTGTCCCGAGCTATCGGGAACGTGGCAGTCCCGTCTTAAGAATACGAGATTGCTTCCTCCCTCCGGTTGTCGCAATAGCCTGCCCCGATACTATCGGGGACGGAATGACATCGAATTCATAGTCGAGCACAGGTTAATAGGAATGCGTGCTCCAGCATAAAAAAATCAGTGTAAATCTTATTAATCTGCGCCATCTGCGTGCTATCGGAACCAACCCTAATCCCCCTAACTTTTTCGCTTGACCCCAAAGGAGGGATCTTTTTAAATCCAAAATCAAAGAAAATAAGGTTCGATATGATTTACTGTGAGTAAGTTGAGCGGTAGCGGAGCATCGGAATCGAAGAAACGCGTGGACGGATAAATTTGGTACTCATGCTCCTGATGCAGTCGATGATCATACATTTTTTTCTTGTCCGTGGCCAGTACCTACCGCACTGTTAGGATACTGCATTCACTTCCTATTACCAAGCTAATGCTCCTAACGGAGCATCACTGCTGACACTTCTGTCCGCAAAAATAGTGAGGTGGGTGTCTGGAGAGATCACTTTAGGCAATAGTGTTATTTAATTCAAGCAATATGGTTTCAGACCGAGCGGACAGACAGGTTCGCTCAGGCTGACATCACTTTACTGATAGTTTAAAAGCGATTTCCTTGGGTGGGTGTCCTGGCGAATGCCGCTAGGCATTAAAGCTTGGTAAAACAAGGTTACCCCTAGGCCCCTTTGTGCCTTCGGCCTGCCTCACTCTAGGCAGGTACAAACCTGTTTATCTGATCTATCCGCACAAACGGGACAGGGTCAAGCCAGGCATAGATCACAGGCTACTGACTAATTATGCTCATGTAGCCAAAATGGGTTTTGCAGTGCAAACTTCCAATACTTCCTCATAAATATTCATCAAGTCGCTGGAAATAACAGACTCATCAAACCGCTTGATATTCTGATATCCCTTGGAGATAAACTCCGCTCTTACATCTTCCCTGTCCATCCTTTCTATATGATCCACCAGTGCTTCGGGATCATCCGGATTGCCATATAGTGCCGCATCTCCACCTGCCTCACGAAAACATGAGCCTGTGGAAGTGATCACGGGAGTACCCATGCTCTGTGCTTCAATAATTGGTATCCCAAAGCCTTCAAAGTAGGAAGGGTAAATAAAGACATGTGCCATTTTATACATGGCAGGAAGATCATCAAAAGCCACATTATGCAAAAACAACACCTTTTCCTGAAGCCCATACTCCTCTGCCATGGCTTTTAAATCATTGATAAAGGATGTCGCCCTTCCCACGACCACCAAGGGGAAATCCCAGTCCTTGCGGGTTTTCATGGCCTTTAAAATCAGCTGTACATTTTTTCTTTTTTCGATGGTGCTCACAAAGAACAAGTACCGATCAGGAAGATGATATTTTGCTTTGACACGCTGAATCTCTTCTAATGAGACTTCTTTTTTATAATTTTCGTGGTACCCTTGGTAAACCACTTTGATCTTGTTTTCATCAATACCTAAAAAATCTATCAGGTCTTGCTTCGTCTGCTGGCTAATAGCAATCACCTGGTCAGCTTCCTTGCAGGATCGCTGCATTTTTATTTTATAAATCTGGACATCTATGGGATTAAAAAGTTCAGGATACCGGCAAAACAACAGATCATGCACCGTCACCACATACTTAGTGGATTTATTTTTGATATAGGGAATTTCATTGCTCAGCCCATGAAAGATTTCCAACTCACTGTCATAATGCTTTACCCCCTGGAAAACACTTCTCCAAGCACTTGACATCACTGGAAGTTTCCACATATCGGTAGGCACCACTATTTTCTGATTTGGGTTTTCGCACGCAATCGACACTTCAGCACTTCTACGGCCCCTGACCGGCGTAAAAAGGTAATAGTTATTGGCTGGAAAATTATCACTAAGCGACTTCAGGATAAATCGGCTGTAATTACCCAATCCTGTGAAGTTTTTGAAAGCCCTCTTCGCGTCAAACCCAATTCTCATACAGCAAGTAGTTTAGTTCGTTGGTCCAGTGTACTGTCTCTAAATTATAACGACTAGACGTAGTAAAAAATGATTCTGCTACAAAAATCACCAAAATATTGATAAAAAAATATTTATCAGGACTTTTTCTTTTAGCAGGCTGTCCCATATGTTGCTATTTCTTCATCAGTAGAACACCCCATTAAGCAGCCTCAATGACATTCCAAAAGGTAATTAGGCCCGCAATATGCATTATAAAATCCATTGCGTGCCTAAATTGCGTCAAAATCACTTTGCTGTACTCATGATGACCGATTTCGTCTATCAAACAATCTCTAATATAAACGCTAATTTTTTACCACAGGGTTATTGGAATAGGTCTCCCATAGCTCGTCCAGTGTCAAACCAGTATACTGCTTCCATAAGCTGTCCGAATAGGTCTTGCTGCGCATATGCTTATCCATTTCTTTAACAAATCGCTTGTCGTATGCCTGGGTAATCCACAGTAAAAAGCGAGCAGTAATTCGATAGCTGTTTTCATAGGAATGCTCCGGAGCAACATCAGGCAGTGACCAGCCTGCTCCTTCATTGTCCACTCCATAGGCATAGCGCACATAATCAGCTATCCCTTCTGTCAACCAGCCTGGGCCAGCGCCATCAGGATAGGCCTGTATCAAGTGCATCCCTTCATGCGTGATCACATCCAGGTCTCCGGGTTTCTTATCGAGCCATTTGGATGCAATGGTGATCTTTCCATCATGCGCATAGGCCACACCATTATATGCGGTGTCTATGGTCACGGTCACTTTCTTGGTAGCATCCTTGTTGAATGCCTTTGACATCTTTGGATAGACTTTAAAGAAAGTTTTGATAAGGCCTTCTTTTACTTGTTCATCCAGTTCGGGATCTTGATTGACAAAGGTCAGGGTGTATTTTCCTTTGGTGATTGTCTCTTCACCGGTCTTGGCCTGTAAACCTCCTCCTACTGCCAAAAAAAACAGTAGTAGTAAGGGAAAATATTTCATCATGGTAGTTTAGTTATAGTTTAATGGTTATTCGCTTCAAATTGGTCCGGACTTAAAATCCGGACCAAGATATAATAGCAATTTGTAATCCCCAAAGTTACCAAAGGGATTACAAATTGCTGATAATTAAAGTTAGATATTATCCAAAAGGAATGCCTATGGCATAAACTCCAGACAGCTATGTCTTTACACTATCAGTTCTAAAAAATGACAGCATAATGACCTGTCAAACCACCGTAGTCAACCTTCTTTCCTCATACCCAATACGTCACACTAACTACTCATCAATAAAGCAGCTTGATAAAATATCCTCCCACGACAGACCTTGCACGGAAGTTCATCACACGGGCGTCTTTGGTTTCATGCCAATCGCTGACAGGCACCCTGTTTGCTGTTTCATCGGCGTATTTCCACATTGGAGCGATCAGGCTTTCAAAATCGGCCTGGCTGTCAGCCAGCGAAGCGCTCCAAAATACCCAATCTGACTTGGTATAGGTCTTTCTGCTATCCAACGGCAAACCATACTTTTCTTGCTTGGTCAGGTAATAAGCTATTTCCTTATCGGCCACTTTCTCAGGAAAGACCCCTAAGTCAAGAATTTCATCCCAAACCAGGTTATATTTTTGGCTCCAGGTTCCAGGACGCTCAAAAGCCAAGGTGTAGTGGTCTCCATCAGCAGCCAGTTTCATCCATTGCTTTGCCATTCCCCTCGCATCGGTGAGATAATCCTTTTCGATCGCTTTCATGCCTTGCATGCCTGCCATTTTCCCATAAGCAGCCAAGGCCAAAATGGCTTTGACGGAAAGGTTGGCATTTCTGGCCAAATGTCCTGCAAAGTCATCGGTAGAAAGCTGATTGGCAGGATCAAACCCACTTTTTCGAAGGTATTCTGCCCAGACGGTCAATATTTCCCAATGTTCCTTGGCATAGGCAGGGTCATTTTCTTGGTTTACAATTGCGGCAGTCAGCAAAAGCATATTTCCTGCTTCTTCCACCGGCATATCTTCACCATATGTCTGACCATTGGCAACAGGATAAGTACCCAGGTCATGCGCCGGAAAAGGCTTCTTCCACCGGCCGCTTTCAGAATAGTAGAAAATACCATTGAGCATCCCTTTCATCAAATCAGGATTGTAGCGCAGAAACAATGGAGCTGAAGGATAGGTCACATCCACGGTATTAATAGATCCATTACTGTTGTTTTCCTTGGACATAAACAGCAATTCTCCTTTGGGTCCCTCCACCAAAGTATGCGCGGCAATAGCTTGCCGGTAAGCCAGAACACACATATCGGCGTACTTTTGTCCACCTGCTTTTTGGGTCTCCAGAAGAAGCTTCTGGTCAAAGGCTTCACATCGAGCCATCACTTCGGCATAATCCTCAGAAGCTTGTACCAACTGCCCTTCAAACTTACCGCCGGAAGCGGTTTTCCACCATGGCAAAAGGTTCTTTCCGAAAAACTGTATGGCAGTCTCTTCATCGTAACCAATCAAAAATACTTGCTCCTTACTTTCTGCTCCAACATTTCCAATATCTACCAAACTGTTCAGTACCAGGCTTTTTCCCTCCAGGTTCACTTTTCGGGAAGTTGGATCGGTAAGGGATCCCAGGGCGTTTTGCGAAGTGCTGACCCACTGCTTGGCTTTTCGATGCTCTTCTACAGCCACATAGGCATGCCCCCAATCAATGCGGACATCATCGCCTTTTCGTCCCAAAACATCCTGCTCAGTAGTGCCCACTTTCATCACATTGAGTCCTTTCGACCCATACTGGGCAGCCTCTACTTCCTGGTAAGGCTGATGCACTGCCAAATCACTGGATACTCCCAAATAAATCTCCACTTGATGGGAACTGCCATCGGTGGATTTTGCTGAAGTAGTGATATAAGAAATAGGCCTGGCCGTCAAGTCCAGGTCATCCAACAGTAACGGCGAGGTAAACTTCACTTGTAGCGCTATTCCTCCACAATCAAATGTATATTTGGTCTGCGTAGCAGACATCTCAACGGCTTTTTGCACTGCAGGCTGGATGGTTTTGAGTGCCGGAATTTCCACTTCAGTAGCCAAACCCAAGTCCAACCAACTTCCACCTGCCGTATTTTTGATGTGTACCGCGAGCACATTGTTTCCTTTTTGGAGTTTTTGTTGCACTGTTTTAGGAATTTCCACATACTTAAATCGGTGGATCCAACCTTCCAGCTCGTAAATCCGCTCTCCGTTCAGATAAACTTCAATATTGTCATCATGACGGATTTTAAGGTCAAGTTTGTTTAAATCAGCCATGTCTTTCAGGTCAAACTCCCGTCTCAGCCACAGCTCATCGGTATCCCAAAAAGTCCCGCCTTCTCCCCGCTGATCGGTAAAGGGGGCCTTGCCCATCTGCCAGCCGTCGTCATCATAACCTGGCAAAAACCAGTCCTTTTCAGGACGCTTTTCGGTATAGGCCAACTGATAATCAGCTTCATCACTGGTAGGCAATATGCTGGAATACTGCTTCTTCTCCTGACCCATAAAGCGATAGGTATTCCCATCCACTTTGATAAGGCCGAGCATCCCATGATCTGCGGTGGTCCAGTGCTTGGAAGATGAGTTGTTCAGCTGATCGTCCATAGACCAGATGCTGAAATTGGGATTATGGGTGATCAATGGATAGGCAGGAGCCCTGAGCGCATCCTGCGCCAGGGCATCTTGACCGGAGTGCAATCCAAAACCCAAAGTAATCATTGCAAAAACTCTTTTTATGCTGTTCATTCTGTCGCTTTAGTAGGATTAGTTACTTAATATTAATTGATGTTATTCCTCTATTTTATCCTCTTCTTCTGGTTCCGCATCATCTGAATCCATTTCCTCAAGGGCTATTTTACGAATCCGGTGATTCATCTGGTCTCCAATGTAAAACGCCCCATCGCTATAGGCAATTCCGGAAGGCCTGTCAAAGCGCGCTTCCTCCCTTAAGTCACCATCTACATAGCCGTACGGGTCGGGGTTGATACTCGAACTCCCCCTGCCCGCAAAGGTCGTCACACTTCCTTGTGGAGTAAGCTTTCGAATGGCGTGGTTATACTGGTCAGTAAAATAAAAGTCATATTCATCAGGCTTACCTTCTCCTGCGTATTCCTCATTTTTTACAAATACCCCCTGGTAAGGATTTCTCATACGAACATCAGCGCCCACACCATCTTGATACCCGGGGCTTCTTAGCTGCCCGCATACCAGGTAGGGTTGGTTAAACTGTTCCTTTTCCCAATTATAATCCACACGGAGGATGTAATGCTGGTTGATGACCAAAATGTAGGCGTAGTTTCCGGATGGATGGATAAAGACTTTATATTCCCACTGGGGATCATGCACCACGAACAAGGTTTCATAATCCTTGTCTTCAAGTCCTTCGCTGAAATATTTATTCAAATCAAAGCGGAAAAACTGCCCTTTCTCATAACTGTTGAAGTACAATTCCCCATTCACCGGGTGGACTGATGCACCGTTACATTGCCTGTATCTGGTCAGTATTTCCCGATCCTGCCAATCTTTGTCCCGTGACAAACGGTAAGTCGCACGGTCATTTTCACCACCACGGTCTTCTGCGATGATCATGTATTGGCCATCATTGGTAAAATCAATACTCCGGGGCCGATCAAAATCCGAGCGTTTTTTGGTTACCGTGCTATCTTCCAAATCAATCAGATAGAGGCCATTATTAAAGTCAAATGTAACCCAAAGGTGCTTTGGATTAAGCGGATCAAATTTCATGAAAGAAGGTTCCCAAAAACCACTCGCCATATCATTTTGGTCTTCAGCTTTGAACTTTCCATCCTTCCAAGGTTCATCCCCGCGGTCATTTTTATACCCGACCAGGGTGGATACCACCATCTTACGCTGATAGTCAAAATACTTGTCTGAATCAGCGATTACCTGTATGTCAGCTCCTCCTACACGTACTTCAATGTCTCCATCAAATGCCTGCTTGGGCACCAGGCAGTAAAGTGACTCTCCTTTCACATTGATGACTTTTGCCTCTTTTCCTCCGATAAATACCGACACGATATCAGGATCTGTGCCGAAGTTCTGTCCATAGATCACAAGACGCTGTCCTGCCCCACCCGAACTGGGTGTAAAACCAGACACCACCACGGGCTTGGAAGGATCGAAAGGCGAAGATTCCATTTCTTCCTGATTGTCCATCTGACAACCGTAAAAGAGTCCACACACTATCGCCAATAGCAAATAAAGTGTACACAGTCCCCTTTTATTTCTTATTTTATTTAAACGCATAGTTTTAAAATTTTAAATTCACCATACTTTCTGGGGGTATCTCCCCATTTCAGTTGTATCGTTACTGTATTTTTCACCATTCTATCGCCTGATCTTCATCAGGAATCTGGGTATTTAATTGACGCTCCAGAATCAACGAACCTGAAACCTTATAATTGATATCCACATTGGGCACCATCGTATAATCTGAAAATTGATAATCGATATTATTAATGGTCAAATACCGGTGCAAGAGATAAGGCCGGATTTCATCCATCTGCTCGTTAATGGTATAACTGGCACTCTTGTTTACCTGAAACTTCATGTCTGGATTATCGGCATAGAAAGTGACTGCCCCCGTACTGTGGAAGGTCGCATAGACTTTGTAATTACGACGGTCCTGCCGATCTTCATCTATATTCCCGGCGTAGAAGAAAACGGTATTTTCATCGACCACATAGGCCCGAATATCCTCTTTTACTATTGGTGTTTCGTCTTCATAACCTTCCATGGTTGTCTTCAAAGCTGTACCGCTGTAGGTGCCCGAATAATCATTAAAGGGATGGATACGTAAGAGTGCTTTGCGATAGTATTTCCGTGGATTTGCTACGTAATTGTAGGATGGATCATCTTTGATCGTCAAAGGTAGCACCCACTTATCCACCATATCGATATCCTTTAATGAAAAATCGATGGCCATTAAGGAAGTATTCTCACCAGCTTTAATGTCCACAGTCGAAGGAATATCGTAATATTTACTATCCAATTCCCGGTAATAAAAATCTTCACGGTTTTGGAAATGCTCATAGTTCAATACCTCCAATGTATCGGAATCTACGGCGACGTGCACTGATCTATCCAGCGCATTGGTTCTGGACCCACTGACGATCAAAGGTTGTTGGAATGTCGTTTTTTCATCCTCCTTATATCGAATATAGATATCGCAGACCCCTTCGCTCGTCACGGGTGCCTTAAATGAAACAAAATTTTCAAATTGTTCTTCAGTCCACTCATCATTACATGAGCCGCAAATGATGAGCAGTGAGAGCAGAAGAACCGGTATAAGTGATTTATTCATGATGATGTCTGTTTAGTCGTTATAAGTCCATCCTGGATTCTGTGTAAGGCGGTTGTTCCTTTTGAGCTCGGTATGGCTAATCGGCCAAAACCACATCTTATCCGCAAAAGTGGTTTCAAGCGCCCATACGGCTACCGGTTGATGAAAAAGGTCACGTTCCTCTTCATTCATCAGGACATTGCAACCATACATAGGCAATGATTCTTCTACAGGAGCATCCATCCACCGGCGCAGGTCAAAATACCGCTGGCCTTCTGCCAAAAGCTCAATGAAACGCTCACGCTTCAGTCTTTTTCTTAATGCCTCCTTATCACTGTACACTGTGGCGGGATAATCTGGCACACCAGCACGGATGCGCACAGGGTGAACACCTCTTTGTATCTCCGCGATATTTCTTGTAATGGTGTAGTTGCCCCCATCCCAGGATGGAATGGTATGCGAACCGTCGAGTTCGTTCAGTGCTTCGGCGTACATCAGCAGAATATCAGCATAGCGAATGGCCGGCTCAGGTTTATAGACAATATTATCAATATCGCCACCTTCATAGGTGTCATTGGGGTGGACATATTTCTTTACGCCAAAACCTGTTCGTAGCCAGTACGCATTGGAAGAGTTAAAGCCGTTACCTTTAGGATTATCGCGATAGTAGAATACCTGCTGGTTACGGTTACGTTCCTGGGATTCATTCAGCAAAGACCAGAAGCTGCCATTGAAAGCCACTGATGCATAAAACCGGGGTTCGCGGTGGGCATACTGGAGCGACACACCGGGCATGAGCGGCCGGTATTTGCCCGCTTCATAATCGGCTTCACTTACGTAGCCACTTACACGCTCAGAACCATCCCCCCGGCCGATTTCCATATCCTTCCCCGGCACATCCGTGCCATCGTTCATATAGTAAGCGTCTATTACTTTTTGGGTAAGTCCATGGGTGTTCCAGCCGGTAGCGGACCGCGGCAATTGATGGGCAACCATCGCTCTGATACTTTCCCCATCCTGGTTATTGCCTCTGGTAAAAATCAACTCTGGATTTCCTGAAGGTGGCAAGGTGCCGTCAAACACCTGTGCATATGATTTGGCCGGATCAATATCCGCCCATCCACCTGGCCATGCTTTATCAGAAAAATTGTGATCATCCGGTGGTATTACCGTGGCATTGTCTCCTGTTTCCTGAAGTGGCACCGTATATAGCTCATATATCCCAAGTTCGATCACGTCCCTGGCAGCTGCAGCGGCCTTGGCCCATTTTTCTTCTTGATAGTCGGAAGAAAGCAGCCGGTTTCCCTGATCATCCACTAATCGTGCCGCATAACTTGAGGTATTTCCATTCGCCAGTGGACTGGCAGCATAGAGTAAAGCTTTGGCACGGGTAGCAAGTGCTGCACCGGGGGCAGGGCGGGCAGAACTCTCCTGGCCACGCGTCATCCCGTGCGCCGCCATCTCTTGGGCAGAAAGCAGCATTTCATTGCTAATAAACTCCGCACACTCCTCATAAGTACTTCTCGGAACGGCCAGGTCATCGTAACTTTTGGTGTAATCCAGTCCCTCATCGGGCAAAAGGGGAATGGGGCCGTATTTACGCAGCAGTATCCAGTACAGGTACGCCCTTGCAAACCGCGCTTGTCCCCTGTAATCTTCGATTTCTTCGGCAGACATCTCCGTGTTCATATAGATATTATGAATGAAAGTAGATGCATTACGGATGCCGCGGTAACATTGGGTCCAAGTGCCCTGCTTATCGTTTTCGGTATATTCCCCCATCTTGAACATATTATAGGAAAGTTCATTTTTGGATGGGTCATAATCACTGTCCCTGTCACCATAGTACATACCATCGGCAAAATTGTGAGGTGTAATCCCCTTGCTTGCCACATCGGCATTGATACCCCTTAGTTCCTCGAAGACATTGGCCAGCCATTCTTCAGAATAGACCTTACTCTGAAACACCTTTTCTTCCGTGAGACGGTCCTTGAAGTATTGGCTAGAATCCAGGTAATCATCATTACAAGAAGAAATCAGGCCTGTGCCGCACACAAGCAATAGAACAGTATATATTATTTTCTTATTCATCGCTTTACAGTTTACAGATTAACACTAATTCCAAGTGTAATAGATTTAGCAGGAGGATAATCTTCTCCTCTTGGCGTGGCCAACTCAGGATCCCAAAGTTTAAATTTCGACCAGGTAAACAAATTCGTTCCGATCACATACAAGCGGATATTGTCTGCTCTTATCAGCCTGGTGATGCTCCTTGGTAGACTATAGCCAATATCCACCGTCTTCAGCCGGAGATAGCGGCCATCTCGCAGCCAAAAGGTAGATTCCCTGAAGTTATTGGGGTTTTCACCGTAGCTTAAGCGTGGATATGAAGCATTGGGATCCTCGGTGGAAGGATCTTCTGATATATCAGCAGAGATCCAGCGGTTATCGCCCATCACACCTTTCATGACCTGTCCCCACTCTCCTTCACTAAATGCGTGAATGGTCTTTCCATAGGTAGAAAAAGTCGATTTACCGGCTCCTTGTAAGTGCACCCCAAGGCTGAATCCACGCCAATTGGCGGAAGCTCCCAATCCATAAATCAAGTTTGGTCTTCTGGTCGCGCCAATGGCCACGCGATCGCCATCGTTAATGACCCCATCACCGTTGACATCTTTATACTTTATATCGCCAGGTTGGTAAGTTCCAAAGGTCTGGGTAGGACTGTTGCGGATATCATCGTAGTCCTTAAAAAGTCCCAAAGCCACCAGGCCTTTGGACTGGCCTACACGGAAGCCTTCCTCGTTCTGATAAGGGTAAACGTTGTTCTCTTCGTCTTTTTCGACAATCTCGTTTTTGCTATAGGTGATATTACTTCTAGCAGTAAGCGTGACTTGGCCGATTTGCTGTATGAATTTAAAACGTCCATCCAAGCCACGGGACTTTACGATGCCCACATTGGCCCTTGGCGTGCTTTCCAATCCCACCATGTCAGGCAAAAACTCTCTTGCCATGTAAATCCCCGTACGCTTTTCATCAAAGAAATCAATGTTTGCCGTAATATGATTGGTCTCGATATCAAAGCCCAGGTTTTGCTTTGTGGCCACTTCCCAGGTTACATAGGGAGAGGCTACTTGCGAATACCTCATTCCTCCAAAATACCTATCAGAACCATAATCTGCCCACTGATAGCCACCAGCAGGACCTCCATCGTCATCAGTAATTGGTGAAATGGTGTATAAATAAGGGAATCGCTCTCCTCCCATTAACTGGTCATTACCGGCTTTTCCATAGGAATAGCGGATTTTGAACAAGTTCAGCCAGCCAATATTATCCTTCACAAAATCCTCTTCAGCAACATTCCATGCAAAAGAGACAGCAGGGAAAAAACCATATTGCTCTCCGGGAGCAAAGTTCTCTGAACCGGTATAACCGAAGTTAAAGTTGACAAAGTAGCGGTATTTCCAGTTATAGATCAGTCGTCCAGCCAGGGCTTGATTTCTCCTGGCGATGCCATTTTTGATGTCATCACCAAGATTAACTGTTTGCACATATGAATCACGGGTAAATCGCGCAGCACCTCCTACGTGATGATCTCCTATATCACGGTTATAATTGATCATCAGGTCATAGAATTCCAGTCTATTTCCAGTGGAACTACTGGACTGCTGCATTTCACTTGGATCGGAAATATGCGTAAATACCAAATCCCCGTTCACATCACGTGCACGGGCAGCTTGCCATTGTTCTGGCCATTTTCGACGTTGGATGTTATTGGTGTTTAGGATATCATAGCCCACGATCCCCCTTACACGAAGGCCCTCTGTGAGAAAACCCAAATCCTGCTCCACCGTAATATTGGTCTGTACCTTATTGACCCAGTTCTCGTTAAAACCGGTTTGTGTGGCCATTACCCAAGGATTGGTCTGATTGCCTGTTCCGATGGATGGTACATAGCCATTGGAATAGAGAACCGGCGTGCGGATGGGAGAATAACCAAATAGGGAGCCCCAAAAATCAACATCACCTAATCCTGGGCTGTTTCGTTTACTGAGTGAACCGGCAACGCCAATTTTCACCTCGGTGGTTTCAGTAAGGTTAAAATCAGCATTTAAACGGTAATTCCAGCGCTTATAATCTGCATTGGTATTGTAATCGTTCTTGAGTGATTCATCGATTTCATACATACCGCCTTCGTTAATATAACTGCCCGAGGCATAATACCGCGAAGTAGGCCCTCCTCCACTCATGTTTATATTGGCACGGTAGGTCATCGCACCATCTCTCAACAGTAGGTTTTTCCAGTCTACATTCGGGTATAGATCCGGATCCAATCCCAACCTCAAAATCTCCAATTCCTCAGGTTGGTAAATCGGCCCTTCATTTCGGGTAATCCGCGATTCGTTTAAAAGCCTAGCATAGGTTACCCCATCTTCAAACTCAGGTGTAATAGTCCGTGTATTGTAAATGAATTCATCCTTGAAATTCACATCTATTTTGCCCGCAGTGCCCCTTTTGGTGGTGATCAGTATCACACCATTGGCACCTCTAGAGCCATACATGGCCGTTTCAGCCGCATCCTTCAGTACCGTAATCGATTGGATATCTTCAATATTAAGTTCGTTTAAATCACGCTCAATATTATCCACCAACACCAGGGGACTAGTTCCCCCACCGAAAGTGGAAATCCCACGGATCCAAAATTCAGAGATGTTCTTCCCGGGTTGGCCCGACTGCATCATGCCCATAACTCCAGGGACATTTCCAGCAAGGGCATTTGACAAACTCGAAGTAGGGTTGGATTTCATGTCGTCCACATTCACAGTCGACACTGCACCGGTCAGTGATATCTTTTTCTGCTCGCCAAAGCCTACAACCACTACCTCTTCCAATGATTCCGCATTGACCAAAAGCACCACATCGATTTTAGACTGTGCACCGACTTCCACCTTATGGGATTCAAAACCGATATAGCTAAAGATCAACGTGGTACCTTCTGCCACATCAATGGAGTAGGTCCCATCTATGTCGGTAACAGTACCCCTGTTTGGTTCTCCTTCTATCAATACAGATGCTCCCGGAAGGGGTTCTCCTTCTTCGTCGGTGACGACACCGGTAACTTCCTTAAATATCTCGATGGCTGGACTGGGCAGTACCACACCTTTGTCCTTAATCTTCTTGACGCTGATGCTATTGTTGACCTGTCTGAATTCCAGGTTAAGGCTCAGCGCCATATCCTTTAGATGTTCTGCTACTGTTGCCTTTTTATTGGAAACATTGACCAGCTGTGTCTTATCGAGGTTCCTGTCAGTATAAAAGAAATGAAAGGCCGTGGTTTTCTCGATCTCATCCAAGGCCTGTTCTAAGGCTTTTTGACCACTGGAAAGCTGTATATACACTTCATCAATGCCCTTTACCTGGGCAGAGGAGTTTTCAGCCAGAACAGCGCTCATGGTCAAGGTCAGGAAAATAAAGCAGTAGCCTGCATATTTTGAGACCATAATAATTTTCTGGGTTAAATTTTGTTTCATATTTTGGGTATATCAATTGAACATAGGTTTTTGGGCAGCAGGAGTTCCAGTCCATAAGCTGCCGGATTCACGATGAGATTGATGCTTGTCCGGGCGTGTATTGCCATACATTCCCGGACTTTTTTTGTCTACTTTTTATTTCCATAGGCAAGGTTAGTTGGGGTGAAAGGTTAGGGTTACTTTTTTCTTGTTTATCTGGAAGTCAAACCCTATTGAATGTCCCAGGATATCCAGGACATTATCCAGGTATTCGTTCTTATCAAAAGTTCCAGAACACTGGAATTTACCGTCATACTTCCCATTTATGTAAATGGAGACATTGTACCACCGTTCCAGTGTGTTTACTACTTCATCGAATGAAACTCCATCAAAATGAAGAATGCCCTCTTTCCAGTAGAGAATCTCTTCGATGTTTACATTTTTCTTTTTAAAAGCGCCATTATGCTCATTGCTCACCGCGGCTTCACCGGGCTTCAGTTCCAGATGATCATCACTAGCTGCTTCTACAAGCACTTTCCCATGAGCAAGCGCCACTTCGGTCTCAGCCATATCTCCATATGCCTTAATGTTAAAGGCTGTCCCCAGTGCTGTCGTCCTTATTCCTCTGCTTTCTACTGAAAATGGGTGTTCCTTATCTGGGAAAACTTCGAAAAATGCCTCACCACGTAATTTTAATTGACGGTTAGTCGCAAAATCCGCGGGATATTCCAGTGAACTTTCTGAATTGAGGTACACGATAGTACCATCGGGCAGCTTGATTTTTGACTTTTGCCCAGCCGGGTTGGATTTGATTTCCATGACCACGGCTTCCTGCTTCAGCTTTCCTCCTCCATTTCCCCGGAAATACTCATACCCCAAGAGGCTCAATGATAAAAATATCACCAATCCAGCGGCAATTTTAAATCCCAATCCTGGCTGGCCTGAGGTCTTTTTGGCCTCTCTTTTAAAGGGTAAAGTACGATTTCCCCGTTTCTCCAAAATCTGTCTGAAATTCGCTTCTTTGTCAAAAGCTTCTCCTTTATCCCTGTCTGAAATGCCTTCTTCCCAGTGGGCTTCTAATCTCCCTGCTAAAAAGGCCTCCCCTTTCTTGGAGTAATACCATTCCAAAAATTCCTCAACTTCCTCTTGGGGCAATGTCCTATTATAAAATGCTTTAAGTTGTTTTTCTCTATCCATTTGTTTGGCGTTACAAACAGATATACCCTCAAACAGAGGCAAATACTCATGCGCAATGAAAAAAAGTTCAAAAAAATTAATTTTCCCTGAAAAAACGATTACTAATGAATAACCTGGGCTCTATATGATTTACTGTGTGTAAATTATCTTTGGACCTGTCCCTCTTTTTCGGATAGATCAGGGAAACGGTTTTGTACACGCCCTGAGCGAGACAGGCCTACGGCACAAAGAACCCCAGAGACAGCTTGATTTTACTAAGCTTTAATGCCTGGCAGCATTTGCCGGTACACCCATCTCACTACTTTAGCGGACAGAAGTGTCAGCAGTGATGCTCCGCTAGGAGCATTAGCTTGGTAACCAAAAGTGAATACAGGATCCTAACAGTGCCGTAGGTACTGACCACGGGACAAGCTGAAAAGTTGGGAGCATGAATCCCTTTATCTTAATATGATTTCATTTTTTGCCACAATGATTCTAAGACCCAAAGCTGTTTGTTTACCATGAAATCTGGAATCCGCCTACAAAACACTTCGTGTCTTGGCGACTTCGTGGCGACATACCAAATGAATATAAACCTTTCCCCGCCCACAGAAATATGGCTTGATCCCTGACCACCTACAAGGAAAGAATATGGGATTATCGACTGCATCAGGAGCATGAGTACTGAAATCAGCCGCCGCCTGTTTCTTCGATCTCCCTAGCACGCTACCGCTCAACTTAACCATAGTAGATCATAGAGAACCTTTCTTTTTAATCAATAGCCTATCTAAAAAAAAGATGGAACCTACCAAAATGGTCAACGTTCCGCGGCCAAAGTAAAATAGAAAAGGTGATCCTTACCTGTAAAAAGAGGGCAATGCTCTTAACTAAACGGCATTAGATTCCGAGTTAAAGAACAAAAAAGGAGAGAAACAGCTTCTCCCCCTTTTAACAAATAAATAAACCCCTAATAATCCAGTCTTATTCCACTACTAGCTCGAGCTGCCTTGTCGACTGTCCTTCCAAAGGCAATGTGATTCTACCATCTGCCGGTAAATGCTCATTCTCCAGCTGGTATCCTGCCGCTTCTACATTGATTTTTGCCACTGGGGTAAATTGGTTACCGGTAAAGCCGACAGTGATCGCTTTGGTTTCCTGATCATAGCTGACACTGGTAATTTCCCCAGCCCTAGTGGTAATCCAAGCCTTTACAGGAGCGATGAATACTGCATTTCTTGCGCCCGTGGTGAGGTTCAGCGTGACCACTTTACCGTCTTCCTCCACATTCCCCCCAAATCCAAGCCATCCAAACCGTTCATCTTCGTAAAGATAAGCACTCGTATTCACTGCATAGCCATAAAACCCGCTACCATAATCTCCCGAAAGAGGATCAATCTTTAGTGTATTGGGAAAAGAATGGAAGGCGGCAGGGCCAAATCCGTCTTTGGTGATATTGGACAACGCCCCCATCATGCCGGCATGGCCTACACGAAGCAGGTAGAGATCTTCTGGGTTATCACGATAGGCTTTGAGTACGGGGATCGCATTTAGGGCTGAGCCATAATGGTGCAATTGACGCTCAACACGACTGATTTTTCCGCCATAAAGAAAATCCCAATACCTTCGGGCGGAACCATTGTATCCCCAGTGAGGCACTGTTGGCATATACGCCAAAATAGCATTTAAGGTAACCTTGGCTTTATTATCAAAACCAAAATAATCTGACCACATGTACACTTCTTCCTGCCCAGTAGAATCCCAAGGCATCTCACTTCCAAATGGATAGGCCAGGGACTCCCAGATATCTGCCCGTTTTCTCATCACCTGCTCAAGCATAGCAGCTTTTGCTGTCCAACCTTCCACTTGGAGATCTTTGAGCAGGTAAACGAACACACTGCCTTCCATCTGACCGAATTGGGCATAGTGTGGTGCCTGCTCCACCATGGCCAGTGCGGTTTCATAGGCCTGATCCAAATACCAATCCCATTTTTCTTCATCCACCAATCCTTCGTATTCCTTTGCCAAACGGTACATCACCCAGTAGGCTGCTGTCACATGGGGATAGTTATATGACCTTCCTGTGGTGTAAGCATCTTTCTTGCTCCAAGCCGCCCAAGAATCATAATTGATGTCATCTCGATAAGTCCCTGCAGGCATGCTATCAGGCTCATAATAAAACAGACTCTTTCTTACACCGTATTTTCGATCTCCGGAAGCATACTGGATATCACCCCAAAGCGTCTGATGAACGAATTCCTCCAATTGGGCAATTTCTTGCGGATTGGGCGTTACAAGCTGTTTCATCATCGCCGCCAGCCATGAACCTGCGCCACCTTCGTCACTCAACCCTGCTATCCACGCCCTACTGTCCTGCAGGACCTTTTTCTTGTCTTCGTAATCATAAGAAATAACCGAAGGACTCCTGCCAAATAAATCATCCTCATCATCATACCATTGCTGATGGGTCAAAAAACTCCCCATATCGTCCAGTACATCTGATTCAGTTTTGATCACTTTGTATTGGACGGTCTGGACAGTGCCATCCTTGTATTCTACGGTAAGTCTTGCCCTGCCCCACTTTTCACCTTTTACCATAAAGGCATCCCAACTATCATCCTTGGCCAAGTGCTTTTCCAGTGACAGCGCACCTTCAGGAAATACGTCAATGGAGGCTATTTCTTTGGTATACTTCAGGAAAAGCTTTCCTTCCACATCCATCGGCAAAACATATCCCGGGATCCCCACCGCCACAGGACGCTGCTCCTCAATGAGCTTTTCCTCTATTGTCCTGACCTCATCGGTCAATACAAACTTCAGTCCTACATCCATCGATTCCCCTGGCTTCAGTATTTTGGAACCCGCCTTGTTCCAGGGTTTTACCCCTTGCCAATCTTCTTCTGCCAATGCCTTTGTATAAACCTGCCACTCATGAAATCCCTCAAATGTCACGCTCTTTGGTGTAGGATCGTCCAATAGCGGATTATATGCCTCGAATGGGGTCTCACCATATGGTGTCACCAAAAGCACCGGTCCATTTCCATCCAGTCTATTCACTTGCAGATAACCTGCATCCATCCCAATATACGGGTCAAAAAAAACCTTCTGGTGGTGGGCTTCTTCCAGGCTCTTATGGTGCAGGATATTATCAAAGATCATCGGTATGCCCAATCCCCCCACTTCCACTTCATCAGGTGATGTATTGGTAAGGGTAAATCGCAGCACTAGGGCCCCGTCCTTGCTGTCCCAAAACCTATAAACCTCCAATGGCATATCTTCGGGAAAAGTAGCGGACATATCCGCCGCTGCCAGCACCTCTCCTGTGCCTTTCAATCCTTCAATCGGCTTTCTCTTCGCAGCACTGGCATATTTCCGCCAATCCTGCTGGCCTGATTTTCTAAGTCTAATATTAAGATCGCCCAGCTGATAAAAATTATCCCCTCCCCTTTTCTCTAAATGCTCAAAAGGAGTAAAATCAAACGTGGAATCCTGCTTTGCGATGAGACTGGCCAAGGTCTGGGAGTCCTTGATCAGCCTTAGCTTAAATTCATCTGTTTCATAGCTTTCCATACCATTTTCAACCCCCAACGTTTGGGGTTGTTTTTCCATATGGTCCCAAATGGTCTGGGCATTGATCGATAAACTTCCTGAGAAAGTGCTGATTATAATGATGAGAATGGATATGTTTTTGAACATGGGTTAGGAATTTTTAACTGGTGTTTCAAACACTGCTTCAAACTTACATAATTTAACACCATCTTTATTCCACACTATTAGCCTGATATGATACCATTTTCACCGCAATTCGCATAACATAACGTCATTCCGATTCTTAAGGATAGTTTCCATGAAAAGAAAGTAGGGAAATCTATATTGATGCGATTCCTGCCCTTATTTTTAAGGAACTATTATTCATAAGACATCACTATGACAATTTACCCGTGGCAGCACCTGACAACGAATTAATCGGAATGACTATATCAAAAAGGCATAAAACGGTATAAAATTTGGCTCTACAGAATAATTTAACCTAAAAACCAGTTTAACCAGGTGTGATTTAGGACTACTTATCGTCGTATTTTCATTAATATTGACTACCTTTGTCACGAAAGTGTGCGTAAAGTTACTTATCATTGACTAATGTGCCTGTTCTCTTATCGACACATTGGCAACATAAAAAGAAAGCAGTATCCATGAATTACATTCTAAATTTCCATTCGGAAATTCATAATTCTACTATTTTCTAAGCCTTTAGTCCTCTGCCTTTTAATGAAGGCATAGGTCATTCTTCCACCTGCTTTCACCATAAGCAGGTTTACATCAATCCGAAGGATAAATTGTCGAAGTAATCATTCTTGGAACCGAACCAGTTTTTCTTTACCACATTTGAGATTAGCCCTTTAAAAACAACAGCAGTTTAGGAATGTTAATAAGCAATAAGACAACACTATTGCGATTTTAAACCATTAAACATGTTTATATCCATGTGTAAATATTTATTTACCATCATTCTTACCTTTAATTTAATCAATCTCCAAGCCCAGGATTTGGAAATCATTACCAAACCGGGAAACCCCACAACGTTAATCAATGACGGCTACATCGAAGCTGAGGTAAAAGGCGGCACTCCTCCCTATACTTATAGATGGAGCAATCCTTCCACCCCCATGGATGCCAACAAAGCCGTTGGATTGATCGAGGGTATTAGCTATACACTTACAGTGGAAGACAGTAATGGAAAGACCGCCACTGCCAAAGCCAAAGTAAAATCCCAATCAGTCACAGAGACTTTTAACGGGGCTTTTACCCCGCTAGTGGAAGGACTTACGGACTTTCTCTTCTGGGATCCCTTTGCTGCCATAGGCATCTATGATCCTGTGGTCCATAATGAAAGCAAAAATGTCGAAATCCCCGGTTGGAAGGCAGGTGTAAAGGACAAATTCACCCTTCAGGAATGGAAAACAGAAGACAAGCAACATGTCAACAAGGGGGACACGCTCGCTACCGTCCAATCGCAAAACGATGGGACCATTGCAGTGATAGCACCGGAAAACGGCACCATCAAGCATTCCGTGGAAGAAGGAACGGTCATTTACGATGCCCAAAATCCAGAAGACCTTATCGAGACAAACGCCCATGTCTTTGGGCAAATCAAATATGACGAACCAGTAGTCCTCACCCACCCCAATGGTGCCCCACAAACCCATCCGATTCCCTTTATCGTGATTTGGTTAGTGGTAGGAGCTACATTTTTCACCTTTAAAATGGGCTTTATCAACATCCGGGGCTTCAAACATGCCCTGGGGTTGGCCAGAGGGAAATTTGATGAAGACGATGCGCCAGGTAAGATTTCCCACTTTCAGGCCTTTGCCACAGCCACCTCCGCCACGGTAGGTTTAGGAAATATCGCTGGAGTAGCCATCGCCATTTCACTTGGCGGACCGGGTGCTACCTTCTGGATCATACTTGCAGGATTTTTGGGCATGTCTTCGAAGTTTACCGAATGTACGCTAGGACTGAAATACCGGCATATTGCAAAGGACGGGAAGATCTTTGGCGGTCCCATGAACTACCTGAAGTATGGACTGGAAAGAAGAAATATGAAGAACTTAGGCAAGGTGCTTGCTGCAGTTTTTGCGATTTTCTGCGTAGCCTTCTCGTTTGGAGGTGGAAATATGTTCCAAGCCAACCAATCTTATAAGATTCTTGCCACACAATTCCCTGTATTGGAAGGATTTGGTTTTTGGGTTGGTGTCATTCTCGCTATTTTAGTAGGAGTGGTGATCATCGGAGGTATCGAAAGTATCGCCAAAGTGACCGAAAAAATCGTTCCATTCATGGCGGGACTGTATATTTTCGGGGCATTGGTCGTGATTTTTGTAAACATTGGCAATATCGGCCAGGCTTTCACGGCCATCTGGGATGGTGCATTTAATGCCACTGCCATGAAAGGTGGATTCATCGGTGTGCTGGTGGTAGGATTCCAGCGAGGGGTATTTTCCAATGAAGCAGGTACCGGCTCGGCGGCCATTGCCCACAGTGCCGTGAAGACCAACCATCCCCCATCCGAAGGATTTGTGGGCCTTCTTGAGCCCTTTGTGGACACCATTGTGGTATGTACCTTGACTGCATTGGTCATCATCTTTACAGGAAAACATGAAGCCCAAGGCATGGGAGGCGTCGAATTGACTTCCGAGGCTTTTGCCAGCGTGATCTCTTGGTTCCCTTACTTATTGGCCATTGCCGTTTTACTGTTTGCCTTTTCATCCATGGTATCTTGGTCTTATTATGGACTGCGCTCCTGGACTTATCTGTTCGGAAAAAGCAAAAGATCAGAGTTGGCCTATAAATTGGTATTTGTGATTTTCGTAGTGATCGGGGCTTCCATCAGCCTTGGTGCTGTGCTGGACTTTTCGGATATGATGATCCTGTCCATGTCCTTTCCTAATATCATCGGCCTTTATATCATGAGCGGAGAAGTCCGCAATGACATGAACAGTTATCTCAAAAAGCTTAAAAACGGAGAACTCTTCCAGAAAGATGAAACTGCTGAAAAAGAAGAGGTATTACCCTAATCAATAGCGATCGCAATAAGCAAAATACCCCATCGAGCCGCCTTCCTTCAAAAACAATACTGAAAGGAAGGCGGCTTTTTGTTTACGCCCCACATTGAATATCAAAACTAAATTTGGTATTTTTCACATACATTCGCCATACAAACCTAAAACGACCCGAAATGCTGAAAACCATGTTTCTTTGCCCTTTCTTGATTTTTCTTGTTTTCTTCATGCCCTCTATGTCACTTGCCCAGCTCACAGTAGCCAATTTATGGTGTGAAAACAGGTCTAATCCTGTTGGGATCGAAGACCTTCACCCAAGGTTAACCTGGACCCTGGCCGGAGAAGGGAGGAACCAATCCCAATCTGCGTATGAAATCCAAGTGAGCAAAACCAAGGAATTTTCCGGCGTGAAGCTCTTTTGGGAAAGTGGAAAAATCACCTCTCAAGAATCCATCCATATTCCCTACCAAGGTCCTGCCCTTAGAACTTTGGGAAAATATCACTGGAGGGTCCGTGTTTGGGATGAAAATGGCACAGTATCACCATGGAGTCAACCAGCTTTCTGGCAAAATGGGATACTGGAAGATGATGCGTGGAAAGCCCAATGGATCCCCGTAGGCTACGAAGAGCCATCTTCTCGTCCAGCGGCCAATATGCGCCATACTTTTTCCCTTTCGAAACCCGTCAAGAGTGCTACTGCAATCATCACTTCCCAAGGCCTTTATCATGCCTTTCTAAATGGTTCCAAGATCGGTAATGATTATCTTACGCCGGGATGGACCAGCTATCAAAAACGGCTGCAATACCAAGTATACGACATTTCTGAGCAGCTACAAGAAGGTGAAAACACCTTAGGTGCCACATTGGGAAGCGGCTGGTTTCGTGGCAACCTGGTATGGCAATCCCGCAATGATTTTTTTGGAAATGAACTGGCTTTGTTGCTACAGGTGGTCGTTGAATTTGAAGATGGCACCATCGAAATCATAGGAACGGACGAAAACTGGAAATCAAAGGAAAGTGCTATCCTGAGTTCAGAAATCTACCATGGAGAAACAGTGGATGGCAGGAAACAAAGCTCAGATTGGCTAAAACCTAATTACGATGACAGCAACTGGGATGGCGTGGAAATCCGTGATTTTGGCTATGATCATCTGGTCGCCACAGATAACGAACCTGTAAAAAAACAGGAAGTTATCCAGCCGATTAAGATCATCACCACACCTGAAGGTGATAAAGTACTGGATTTTGGTCAAAATCTGGTGGGCTTTGTGACTGTTGACATCTCAGGAAACAGGGGGGACAGCCTAATTTTGGAGCATGCGGAAGTTTTGGACAGGGAAGGGAACTTCTACACCACTAACCTCCGAGCGGCAAAGCAGCGAAACAAATACATTCTATCGGGAAACCGAGATCATTTTGAACCACAATTCACCTGGCAGGGATTTCGGTACGCACGTATTGGTGGCAATGCCACAGCGTATTCAATGGATGACTTTAAAGCCGTTGTACTATACTCAGACATGCACCAAACTGGGGAATTCTCCACATCGGACACTTTGCTAAACCAGCTCCAACACAATATCCAGTGGGGGCAAAAAGGCAATTTCCTGGATATTCCCACCGACTGTCCCCAGCGCGATGAGCGATTGGGCTGGACTGGAGATGCACAGGTATTTTTCCGCACCGCAGCGTATAACATGAATGTCAATAACTTTTTCGCCAAATGGATGAAGGACGTCGCTGCTGACCAGCTGGACAATGGTGCAGTGCCCCATGTGATCCCCAATGTATTGGGGGAAAGCGCTGCTGGATCCGCTGGATGGGCAGATGTTGCCACCATCATCCCTTGGGACATGTACTTGCTATATGGAGACACCAAAATCCTGGAGCAACAATATGAAAGCATGAAAGCCTGGGTGGATTTCATGAATGCCGAAAGTAAAAACAACCTTTGGAATACCGGTTTTCACTTTGGTGACTGGCTCTTTTACCGGCCTGATGATGATACCGATGGCAGGTCGGCCATCACCGACAAATACCTGATTGCGCAGTGCTTCTTTGCCCACTCCACACAGTTACTGATCAATGCCGCCGAAGTTTTAGGAAAACCTGATGACCAACAGCAATACAGCCAATTACTCGGTGACATCAAAGCAGCGTTTGTAAAAGAGTATATGACTCCAAACGGACGCTTGGTTTCCGGATCCCAGACCGCTTATGTGTTGGCATTGCATTTTGATATGCTACCAGCGTCGCTAAGGCAGCAGGCTGCTGACCGCCTGGCAGACAATGTACGCAAATACGACTACCACCTGACTACAGGCTTTTTGGGCACTCCTTACCTGTGTCATGTCCTTTCACGTTTTGGCTATAAAGACTTGGCTTTTACCTTGCTTATGCAACAGACCTATCCTTCCTGGCTATATCCTGTCACACAGGGAGCCACCACCATTTGGGAACGCTGGGATGGTCAAAAGCCTGACGGAACCTTCCAAAATCCTGGCATGAATTCCTTTAACCATTACGCTTACGGGGCTATTGGTGATTGGATGTACCGGGAATTGGCCGGAATCAATGCTTCTGAAAAACCAGGTGAAGTGGGGTATAAAAAGGTGATCTTAAAGCCTCATTGGTACTTTGAATACCAATCTGAAAAAATCAGCAAACAAAACAACGACAAACTTCTTTCGGAAGTAAACGCCAGCCTAAAAACATATTATGGAACAATCGTTTCCCATTGGCAAAAAGCTCTCCAAGGCCAATACACCTACACCGTCAACATTCCCGTCAACACCTCCGCTGAAATCCATCTTCCTACGGGACACAGTGAAAAAAACATTAAAGAAAATGGCACTCCCCTAAGTGAAGCAAAGGACATCAAAATAGTGGAGACCAATAAAAACACTACCGTTGTATCACTTGGCTCAGGCACATACACCTTTACTATTGAATAAATGAAGGAGTGACTTGGAGAAAACAAGACTGCTGAAAAGTAAAACGCATCAAAAAAGGCTATTTTATAAGTCCCGTCACTGCATGTATCATGTAGTCACGGGACTTATAAAATAGCCTCTATTGGATTCACTTATAATCCTAACGGGTCTTACACTATTTAATTACGCTTTCCAATGTTTTGGCAGAAAGTGCCTTATCTCCCGTAGCAATGGATAGGCCAGCATCGATGTATTGACCGCCTATATCCTGCTTACAGTGAATTGCGATTACATTGGTTCCATTGGCCACCAAGGCATTTTTAGCTTCATCAGAAATGGTGGTAGTGGTGTAGCTAGAAGTCCACTTCTCCAATTCTGCGGCTTTGACCCCATTGATATACACGACACATTCGTCATCGTGGTGAATTCTCAGTCGAATGTCATCCAAGTTGATTTTACCGATATTGCCTAATTCAAAGCTCCTTCTCAACCAAATATCTTCACTTTGCCAGGTGGTTCCATTGATTGCTCCTGGAGTGCCTTTGGATCCAAAACCACCTTGGCCTATCTTCCAGCCAGTAGCCTCAAAATCCATTTTCTCCCAACCGTCCTTGGGCTTGGAAAAGGTATACTGCCAATCGATGTCTTGCTCCTTAGCGGTCAAGACAAGTGGATAGATATGGCTTTTTTCTTCTATGATCTTTTGATTGATACGGGCGATCTTTTTAGGATCCACCTTCATGACACGATCATAGGTCATAATGCCGTTCAGCTCAATTTCCACGTCAGTGATCTCGGTATAGACGGCTGCACTCATGCCCTGATTGGTCTTGAATTGCACCAGCATATCTGCAAAATCATCATACATGGCCACGTATTCTTCCTCATTGTCAATCGTGACATATTGCATCAGGTCATCGGGATTCCAGATATGGTCATCCAGCTGATAACCAATACCTCCATACTCACCACAAACAGTAGCTTGGTAAGGACTTTGGGCATAGGCTGGTGGTGGATAGCTATGGACATCGGCCACATCCGCTGCACCGTGATTGGTTCCTCCACTGGCTTCATTGACCACCCTGGAAGGATCCAGGCCTTTTACCAACGCCGCATAGCGCTCCGTGTCATGCTGTGCTTGGGATTCATTAAAAATCACCCACATCACGATACTTGGGGAATTCTTGTGTGTTTCTACCATCCGCATTAATTCCCTTGTAAAAGCCTCCTTGTTCGGCTCAGGCGTAGCAAAAGTGTAGCTATTGGGTGAAGGCATATCCTGCCAAACCATCAGTCCCAGCTTGTCTGCCCAGTAATACCAGCGTTGCGGCTCCACTTTGATATGCTTACGTGTCATGTTAAAGCCAAGCTCTTTGGTCTTTTCCAGGTCATAACGCAAGGCCTCATCAGTAGGGGCGGTATATAAACCATCAGGCCAGAAACCTTGATCCAAGGGGCCCATCTGAAACACAAATTCATTATTCAAGTAAAGTCGTTGGAACTCGCCTTCTTTTTCTACTGATATTTTTCGCATACCGAAGTAAGTGTCCACCACATCGACTACATGATCTCCGTCCCTGAGTGTGATGGTCATATCATAAAGGAAAGGTGAGTCTGGTGACCAGAGCTTTTGATTTTTAATAGCTATGGCGGTTGGTTTCATGGGTTTGCTGTCCACTGTGGCCACTACCTTGTCCCCATCCTTGATTTCTGCAGTGTAGGAGAGGAATCTTCCCCCGTCTGTTTCCACGGACAGGTTAAGCTCAGAACGGTCGATATCCGGCACCATCTCAAAATCCACTATTCGCTTTTCCGGCACAGGCTCCAACCATACCGTTTGCCAAATTCCCGTCACAGAAGTGTACATGATCCCTTCATTATTGAGTGCTTGCTTTCCCCTGGGGAACCCTTCCCGGGTAGTAGGGTCCCAAACTTTCACAGTGATAGTCTGCGTACCCTTGGTAAGATGATCTGTAATATCAAAGGTAAACGGATCATATCCACCCTGGTGCTTTCCTACAGGACGATCATTGATAAACACGGTGGCTTCATAATCCACCGCGCCAAAGTGGAGCAGGATCCGTTTACCTTGCCAGTCTGCTGGAACCGTAAATTCGCGTCGGTACCATATCCGCTCATGGGTTTCTTGTACCCCTGACAATGCCGATTCAACGGCAAAAGGCACTAAAATATTCCTGGAAAGCTCCCCTTTGGGATAAGGTTCATTTTCCCAAGTGCCCGGTTGAAACTGCCAGAGGCCATTGAGGTTTTTCCAATTCTTTCGTACCATTTGCGGACGAGGGTACTCGGGAAGGACATTTTCAGGATCCACATCCTTTGCAAATTTGGTCATTAGAGGAGCTTGCTTGGGAGTCCATTGCTGGGCACTGGCGGTCATTACCAGCCAAAACATAGCAACAACTCCTAAAAGTCTTTTTTTACGCATTTTTTTTGTTATTAAGGTTAGATATTATTGGGCTTATTTTGCCACAAGTGAAAAAACCATTCCGCTGAGGAACTGAGTTTACATTCCAAAGGTAGAAAGCCCATGGACGGACTGGCTATTACTTATCCTTCAAAAAAGTGAAAGAAATCCTTCTTTTCGCCCATCAAGTCCGTATTTAATGGATTTTTCTTCCTCAAACGCAGAAGAAAACAGTTTCGGAAATTAGTGAGGCACATTATAAACCGGAAATTCGGTAATTCTTAATGTCGTACAGCCATAAGGCACCAGGATGATTTCTTCAACCAAGGATTTGTCTTCAATCGTTTTGCTCCAAAAACCTGGCATCACTGGAACATCATTTTGAAGCCTCCAATCCGGTACTTTGGCACCAGCCATTTTCAGTTGGATAGGGGCATTTTCAAGGTTCCACGGGTAGGAACCATCCCAATCTGTCTCTACCACTTCCACATGATCCTGCAAGTTATCCAGCTCATGCTGCAATAGGCCATAGTTCCAATCGGACACAGGATGTACTTCATAAAATTCACCGTATCCATCGTGCCGGTTCTTTGGCACCTTTTTATCTTGAACCTTCAAGGAATAAACCAACGGCCCCCTTTCAATGGCAGCAGAAAACTGGTACCATCGGGACGACTTAATTTCCATGGGCAACTGCAGGGTTACTTGATCCCCGCTTTTCCATGCTCGATCGATGATGGCTACTTGGTCACTGATTGTTCCTTCCCAAGGGTTCCCATTAATGGTAATTTGGGCCTCGTTTGTCCAGCTGGGGATTCTAACATGAAAAGGAAATGCTGCAGGCTCACTGAGCGAAATGGAGAAGTTAACCGTCTCACGAAAAGGATATCCTGTTTCCTCCTTCACTTTTAAAACCGCCCCATTTCCTACTTTTAGCTCCACTTCACTGGGCGCATATAGCAAAGCCGCTACCCCTCCATCAGCAGTGGCATACCAAAGGTTTTGCACATATTTAGGCCAAGACTGATGCATATTGGCAGTACAGCAGGGATATCCCGAAAGTGTTCCAAACACGAAATCGGTCCCGTTATGATGGTTGGTCTCAAAAGAAACTTCCATCTCATCGGTCAACTTCACCTGATTGGCGGCCTGAAAATATTGCCTGGTCATAAAATCATCTGATGCCTGTGTAGGAAGTGCATTATAGGTGATCTTCTCAAGATGGTCTGCATAGGACATGTCTCCGCTTATCTTTAGGATGGTTTCCAGTGAAAACATCCCCTCTGCAATCGAACAAAATTCTACGCCCTGCACAGGATCATTTCCATGTAATGGCTCATCTCCACCATACATGCCCTGTGGCTGTCCATGATACTTTCTAATATCAGCCAGCGCTTCTTTGGTCGCTACGAGGTGCTGCTTGTCCCTATCGTGAAGATATCTTACAGCAGGCATTTTCAAGCCCTGGGCCAAATTCACCGTGTGAATCCCTCCTATTTTTGAGACTGTCAAGAGGTCTATTTCTTCTTGATCAAAGGGGTATCGTTTCATCTGATAAAAATACCACGGTGACTGGGGATCTACGTTATTTTCATCATTTAAGAATACATTGGTCCAAGGGAAAGTTTGTTCAGCAATGAGGTCTCCCAGTTCCAGTAAAAACTCATCCCCTGTAGTATTATAAAGCCAATAGACCACTTGCAGGTTATCTCCACCACGTCGATTGGCCCAGAAGGTCCAATTGTCCAATGGAGTATTGGGAAGCTCCTTTAATTGGTGCTTAAAATACTTGGTCAGCACGTCGATGACCCGTTGATCACCCGTGGCGTCATGATATTGCTTGAGGACTTTTAGCATCACCATCTTCGGCCACCAATCTTTTCTCATGCCTCTTTGTAATCCCGCTTCATATGCGGGGTCTTCAGTAAATGGTACTGGTCCGATATAACCGTTTTCAGCTTGATTTTGGAGCGTCCACTCCACCCAAGGCTGGACTTTCGCGATCAACTGCTCATCCTTTAAGATATAGGCCAAGGGCAAAAGTCCGTCGATCCAATAGGGACCTCGCTCCCAACCGTCCCCGTCTCCTCCCAGCCAGCCATTCCGCTCTCCCATGACAGTGGGATAAATGGTATCCAAATTACCCGTCAAGCCATCTTTCATCCGTACCAACTGCTCCTTTAGCCAACCTTCCGGTGAAATACTCCCCAAGGGGAGTTCCAAGTAGGGTGATGTTGTCAAAGGAGCCCTGTTCTGGAGGTAAAGACTATTGCTTGATGTATGCTCTTGTGAGAAAACCTGATTTCCTGTAATTATCAAAAGAAAAAGGGACCAGAATAAGTCCCTTATGGTAGGATAGTTCATGGGTTAATTGGAGTTACTGTTCGTAAGACCTCTAATTTACACATCAAATTAATTTCCTCAAGGCTTCAGTATAGATTATTTTGAATGCTAATTTGATTTAGCACAACCATAAACAACCGTCTACTTGATCCCTATAAAATTACAGCACTGATTTGGGTTCGTTGAAACCTACGCCCAAAGGTACCTTCAAACCTGACCCAAGATACTCTTCTAACTGCAAACACATCATTTTTGAAACATCCCGTTATGGCTTTTTTCCGCCACCACCACCCAAATAGGGATGTTGGTCAAACCCATCATAGTCAGGATCTTCTGCGCGGGGGTCGTTTAGCTTTTGTAGCTTTTGATAGAGCCTTTCCCTCAGGTTTTCCAACTCCTCCGCATAATCCGCCCGGGCAGCCACATTGATCAACTGGTCTGGATCATTTCTCAGGTCATAGAGTTCCTCTGCAGGCCTTTTTGCAAAGCTAAGTTGATAAGCAAAAATGTGCTCTAAATCCTTGTCCTTATTGGCAATGATATAATCCTTCGTAGGCCCACCATCACAATCAGCATACCATTGGCTGGGGTAATTGGTGGATCCTAATTGGCCGGTTCCTGCGGGCCATAGGGCGGGTTGGTAATTACGGATGTAGAGAAATTCATCGTTCCGGTATCCACGGGATGGATACCCACTCATATTAGGTTTTTCCTGGGCCGGCACATGTCGCTCTCTACCGAACACGACTTCTGAACGTTTTTCAGGATCTACCCTCCCTGATTTATCCGACATTAAAATATTCAGAAAACTCTCGCCAGTCATATCATCAGGCACCTGCACTCCTGCCACTTCAAGTAATGTGGGAGCAATATCTGCAAAGGAAATAAAGTCCTCCACTTTACGCCCTTGTGCCACTTGGCTGCCCCAATAAACCGCAAAAGGTACGCGAACACCCGAATCGTAAAGATTACCTTTGCCACGGGGAAATGGCATCCCATGATCACCGGTCATGATAATAATGGTGTTGTCCAGCATGTCCATCGCTTCGAGTTGGGCAATGACCGATCCCACAAGGCTGTCCCAACGCTGGACTTCCACATAATAGTCAGCCACATCACTTCGCACCGTCTTTACGTCGGGGAAATGTCTAAATAAGTTGACTGTTGAAATATCTATTCCGTTGTCTTCACCAGTGCCTCTTCCATAGGGACGATGAGGATCTGCTGAGCCTAGCCAAAAGAAGAATGGCTTCTCCTTTGCCTCCGTCTTATCGAGAAATTCCCCGAAAGTTTGATAAGCAGTATGGGAGGGATGGGCGCCATGGTGAGAAGTCCAACTTTCCAGGTTTCCAGGCCCCCAGGTTTTTGCTTCTGTCCTTCCCGTAACATAGCCTTCATCAGCTAATAGATGTATAAAACTCTGGTGCTCCACGGGAAGGGTACTCCATAGATTTGCACCAGGACCAAGTTCCCAATGGTATTTTCCTGTAATAAATGCATTTCTACTTGGCGTACACGAGGGGCTTGATACATACGCTTGATTAAAGAGAATACCTTCTTTGGCAAGCCGGTCGAAGTTTGGGGTTTTTACCGTGCTGTCCCCATAAGCTCCTGCATGGGGCCAACCCCAGTCATCGGCAAGACAAAAAACAATATTTGGTCGTCTGTTCTCTGCGACCTGGCCAATGGCATAGCTAGTGATCGCACCTAAAAAAAGTAGCAATAAAACATGTGCTTTCATAGGGTATTTAATGGTTATTTAAAGGCTGGATGGAATGATTATAAATAGCTTGCCAAATTTCCACAGTAATGTACCTACCAACAGAAACAGGTTTGCCAAGCAGTAGTCTCAAAACGGCAATGAAGGAGGTGAACAAGACTAAAAGAAGCCAAAAACCCCTTCCTTCAAACCGATGAGCCACTGCTCCATTACTAAGGTAATCTTTTTTTCAAAAAAATAGCCCCACCCTTTTGCAATGATTATGTTATGTTATAAATGTTTGTATTTGCAACATAGTTGCGTTTACGTTTTTTTCAGCTATATTTGCCTTCAAGTTGCACAAAATTAAAAAGGCATGAAATCTCTATTCAAAGACAGCCCAATGGATTTTTTCGGGATCTCCGCATCGCTTTTATGCGGCATTCATTGCGCTGCAATGCCATTTATTCTCGTCCTGACACCACTTGCTGGCCTTAAATTTCTTTCCGAACCATGGATCGAATATAGTGTACTGATCATCAGTGCCATCATCGCCACCATTTCGCTGGGTCATGGGTTTCGAAAACATCATCGTCGCCCTTTGCCGTTATGCATTGCTACTTCAGGTTTTATGATTATTGGTATCGGCCATCTTCTTCATGACCACCAAGCTCATCGTATCAGCCACATCACCATAAGCATAGGAGCCTTCCTCATCGCCTTTTCCCATTTTATCAATTGGAAATACATATACGGTTAATCTCACAATGAAAACAAACCATAAAAAACTCCCTGTCACTGTCTTAAGCGGTTTTTTGGGAGCAGGAAAAACCACCATTCTAAACCACATCCTCCACAACCGCGAAGGACTGAAGGTAGCCGTGATCGTCAATGACATGAGTGAAATCAACGTGGATGCCCAAGTGATAGATAATCAGGTCAAGCTATCAAGGACAGAAGAAAAACTCGTAGAGATGAGCAATGGCTGCATCTGCTGCACCCTGCGGGAAGATCTCATCGAGGAAGTCCAAAAGCTTGCGATCCAGGGTAAGTTCGATTACCTCATCATAGAAAGCACGGGGATTTCTGAACCGATTCCTGTCGCACAGACCTTTACCTTTGAAACCGGTGAACCTTTACTGGATCTTGATAAGCTCACCCGGCTGGACACGATGGTTACCGTGGTGGATGTGTTAAACTTTCTGGATGATTTTATTTCAGCAGATAAACTGGCAGATCGGCAGATGGAAGAAGGGCAGGAAGATGACAGATCCATCGTTCACCTCCTAACAGATCAAGTGGAATTTGCGGACGTAATTGTCCTGAACAAAATTGACCTGATCACCAAATCGCAGCTTGAAATGGTGAGGGCGCTGATCAAAAAGCTCAATCCAGTGGCCAAGCTGATCGAAGCAACACAAGGAAAGATACCTCCCAATCTCATCATCAATACAGGGCTATTTGATTTTGACAAGGCCTCCCAATCCGCAGGCTGGATTCAAGAACTGAACAACCACCACAGCCCTGAAACGGAAGAATATGGCATTTGCTCGTTTGTATTTAGAGAGAAAAGGCCCTTTCATCCCAAAAGACTTTGGGATTTTGTCACCCGGAACTGGCCATCGACTATTTTAAGAAGTAAAGGACTGTTCTGGATAGTCTCCAGACCCGACAAAGCACTACTATGGAACCAAGCTGGAAAATCTGTCCAAGCGGAGCCCTATGGTAATTGGTGGGCATCCATCCCACAGGCAGAATGGCAAAATCACCCCTACTATTCCGAGATCAAGGAATCCCTCAATACAAACTGGCACCCAGACTTTGGAGATCGCACTAATGAGTTGGTAATCATCGGCACCGGGCTGGAACAAAACCGAATTCAACAAGAACTTCTAGACTGCCTATGCTCCTATGAAGAAGCCCTCCAATTCGACCCAGCCTCATTTGAGGATCCCTTTCCTTAAACCCCAAATATGCATTAGTCTATCTTTTACGACCCGAAATTTCTTCAAAATCAGCCGCTACGCTTTAGTTTTCGGGTCTATCTGGCGGCCAGACAGGATGCACCGTAGCGGTGCTACGCTCACACCTCCAAACTAGTTGATTTTATTGCACTTTCAGCTCTTTCCCGATATTCGTCAGTCTGTCCCGAAGGATTTCGGGACAGACTACTACGATTCCTAATACATAATCCTGATTAAAACCATAGCTTTTCATGCCCTTGACAACTCAATTACTTGCCAAGTAAGATCAAATTCCACTTTTTCAGATTGCTCTGGAAATAAAGATACGTTAAGGATTAGGTTTCCATTGAAAGGACTATCAGCACTGGGTCAACTGATCCTATCCACGTTATTGCCTAGGTTTCTATAATTTATGTTTTCATTGGGATCAGTACCATTGAGGTATTCTTCCACATTGGTATATCCGTCTCCATCACTGTCCTTTGGCCCATCCTCACTGTTATGGGGATCAAGACCATATTTCTTTTCCCATTCATCCGGCATTCCATCACCATCGCTGTCCACGGGAACCTCATCTGCCTCAAATACAAGGTTAGGGTATCCTCCCACTTCTGAAATATCCTTTAAGATTCCTGTTGGGGTCAAGGTCTGGCCAGTACGTACCATTTGGGTGACGCGCTGATCCACTGCATCACGCCTGGGCAAGGTCGCCCCAGCTTTCTCTAGGACTGCCTGAAAGGCTTCATTTGCGGTCTGATGCGGAGCTACCGGCCATCCGACAAAAGGCGTATTGACCTTTGCAACGTCTGTCGGCCCGCGCATTCCCTTCCAATTATCAAGACTTATGGTTTGGTTACCGTACATCATGTTGCCGGCGACATACCATTTACCCGGCCTGTCATCCTCCTCAGGGTACCACCCTCCCGCTGCCCAAGCACTTCCTGGAGAATACATGTGGCGGGACTCGATACGGGCAAACACGGCCTTCATGTTCTCATTGGTCGCAGGGCCAGGTTTGTAGTAATTGTTGATCACATTGATTTGCGAGGTTTCGTCCCCACCGTCCATGGTACGGTGCTGCCAGTTAAAAATCACATTGTTACGGAAATCAAAGTCTCCTGACATCCCTATAGAAGGGTTTCTGGCCGTGTTACAGGCAAAAAGATTATGGTGAAAAGTGGATGGATTTCCTCCCCATGTTCCTCCAAAGGCATGCCCCCTGGCATCCAGTGCTTCACTGGAAATGGTCCATTGGATGGTGATGTGTTTTGCTGGATCCTTTATCCTGGTTTCTCCATCCAGCGAAGACCTCATGTGTCTATAAAGCGAAATATTTTCATCCATTCCCCAACTGGTCGAGCAGTGATCGATGATGATATGGTGCTCAGGATTACCGCCGATATTATCATCTCCTTGGCCTCCCTCAGGTATTCCCCTACGAACCCGTATATGGCGAACAATCACATTGTGCGTATTGATGTTTAGGGTTCCTTTTATGCAAATACCATCTCCAGGAGCAGACTGGCCCGCTATGGTGATATGGGGATGGTCAATATTGATATCTTCAGATACATCGATCGTACCGGCCACGCTGAACACTACTATTCGGGGGCCTTCCGCCTCCAGGGCTGCACGTAAGCTGCCTTCCCCACGGTCATGGAGATTGGTCACGGCGATTACCTTTCCTCCACGGCCTCCGGTGGTAAACATCCCTCCACCCCAAGCTCCCGGAAAAGCGGGAATTTCTCCTTCGGGCAAGCGAGGAGGATGTGGCGGAATCTGTCCGGACAATGAGGCCTCCCCAATACGTTTCGTATCCTGTGCCAAGGTATTCAGCGATGTACTAAAAAGGGCAATAATAAACAGGCTTTGGGCTATTCGGATTACTATATTTTTGTTCATTTATGGTATAGTAGGTGTCTTTTGTTAGGCCCCTATTGTCTAATATGGCCAACGATTGTAAAATA
The DNA here is from genome assembly GCF_006575665.1 of Echinicola soli. NCBI lineage: Bacteria > Pseudomonadati > Bacteroidota > Cytophagia > Cytophagales > Cyclobacteriaceae > Echinicola > Echinicola soli. The sequence continues at coordinate 3,239,036 of NZ_CP041253.1, read as the reverse complement.
ATATATTTTAGTTCATTTAGACTGTTAATTTCCATCGGTGAACGATCTTGTAAATTCTTTTCTGCACTTGTCACCCTGAATATATCGACTCTTCACTTATAACACTTAATAGAAAAGATCAAACGCTCTATGCTGCCCGTACTTTAACACGTGTTGAGCTAAAAACTCACTGCCCACGGTTCCGCAGTACCGCTGTCGGAACAACAGGTGGCCCGCTTTTTTTTGCCACGAAGGCTCGAAGTCACAAAGTAGATTTATTGGGAAGTGTCGTGTAGCCTGCACCTTTGTTTCCAAAAAAACTTAGTGGCTTTGTGGTTTACCTGTATTGCCTCCTGCACTTTAACGAGTGTTGAGCTAAAAACCCACTGATCGAGGTTCCGCAGCACAGCTGTCGGAACAACAGGTGGCCTGCTTTTTTTGCCACGAAGACTCGAAGTCACAAAGTAGATTTGTTGGGAAGTGTCGTGTAGCCTGCACCTTTGTTTCCCCAAAAAAAAACTTAGTGCCTTGGTGACTTTGTGGCTTACCTGTATTGCCGCCCGCACTTTAACGAGTGTTGAGCTAAAAACTCACTGCCCACGGGGCCTCAGAACAGCTGTCGGCACAACAGGTGGCGTGCTTTTTTTGCCACGAAGGCTCGAAGTCACAAAGTAGATTTGTTGGGAAGTGTCGTGTAGCCTGCACCTTTGTTTCCCCCAAAAAAAACTTAGTGCCTTGGTGACTTTGTGGCTTACCTGTATTGCCTCCCGCACTTTAACGAGTGTTGAGCTAAAAACTCACTGCCCACGGGTCCTCAGAACAGCTGTCGGAACAACAGGTGGCCCGCTTTTTTTGCCACGAAGGCTCGAAGTCACAAAGTAGATTTGTTGGGAAGTGTCGTGTAGCCTGCACCTTTGTTTCCCCAAAAAAAAACTTAGTGCCTTGGTGGCTTTGTGGTTTACCTGTATTGCCTCCCGCACTTTAACGAGTGTTGAGCTAAAAACCCACTGATCGAGGTTCCGTAGCACAGCTGTCGGCACAACAGGTGGCGTGCTTTTTTTGCCACGAAGGCTCGAAGTCACAAAGTAGATTTGTTGGGAAGTGTCGTGTAGCCTGCACCTTTGTTTCCCCAAAAAAAACTTAGTGCCTTGGTGACTTTGTGGTTTACCTGTATTGCCTCCCGCACTTTAACGAGTGTTGAGCTAAAAACTCACTGCCCACGGGTCCTCAGAACAGCTGTCGGAACAACAGGTGGCCCGCTTTTTTTGCCACGAAGGCTCGAAGTCACAAAGTAGATTTGTTGGGAAGTGTCGTGCAGTCAGCTCCTTTGTTTCCAAAAAAACTTAGTGGCTTTGTGGCTTTGTGGTTTACCTGTATTGCCCTCCCGCACTTTAACGAGTGTTGAGCTAAAAACCCACTGATCGAGGTTCCGTAGCACAGCTGTCGGCACAACAGGTGGCCTGCTTTTTTTTGCCACGAAGGCTCGAAGTCACAAAGTAGATTTATTGGGAAGTGTCGTGTAGCCTGCACCTTTGTTTCCCCAAAAAAAAACTTAGTGCCTTGGTGACTTTGTGGCTTACCTGTATTGCCGCCCGCACTTTAACAAGTGTTGAGTTGAAAACTCAATGCTCATGGTTCCACAGCACAGCTGTCGGCACAACAGGTGGCCTGCTTTTTTTGCCACGAAGGCTCGAAGTCACAAAGTAGATTTGTTGGGAAGTGTCGTGTAGCCTGCACCTTTGTTTCCCCCAAAAAAAACTTAGTGCCTTGGTGACTTTGTGGCTTACCTGTATTGCCGCCCGCACTTTAACAAGTGTTGAGCTAAAAACCCACTGATCGAGGTTCCGTAGCACAGCTGTCGGAACAACAGGTGGCGTGCTTTTTTTGCCACGAAGGTTCGAAGTCACAAAGTAGATTTGTTGGGAAGTGTCGTGCAGTCAGCTCCTTTGTTTCTCGAAAAAAACTTAGTGGCTTTGTGGCAAAAAACAAAAAAGAAACCATATTAATCCTACTTTGTCATGTTATGGTTATTTTAGGAGATTCCTCCTTCGTCGGAATAGCCTGCCCCGTTATTAGTTTTACAAAGGCATTCCCCAGTACAACACAGCACACTTTTCTTCGCATTAATTTATACTTTTTGACAAATATGGATCATATACGGCAAAGAGTAGTCTATAAACAGATTTAATGCTATTAATTAACATCCAATAATAACCTTGAACTTTAAACTATTACTAATAGTCGGGTAGATGCTCCTCTTTCATTCCACCCTAGGCCAAAGGACAACCTACCATTTCATTGCAAAATGGAAAGTGTCAACCGGTGATCCAGCGCATGCCGATGCCCCAATGTTCAATGACAGTAATTGGGAAAAAGTCAAAAGGGAAATTGGGTATTGTAGAAATAGCGTTTTATAAATCCGTGGAAAACTATCTTTTCATAAGAATAACCCAAAACAACAAGCCTATGAATCAATTAAAAAAAGAGCCTTATGTCCTCGTCAAGGTAGTCCCCATGATATTGATGCTACTTCTAATAAACTGTCTTTGTGTATATGCTCAAGACAATAACATTAAGAACGACACCTTCTGGGACACCGAAGACGGTGCCCCCATTTATAGCCAAGGAGGTGGCATATTCACTTTTACCGACCCTGAAGATGGGGTAGAAAAGTACTTTTGGTATGGGGTACATTATGAAGAAGCGGAACAATACCGGGCGGATCCATCTGTCAACTATCAACGAACCCATTTTAAAGCCGTCACCTGTTATACATCCACCGATTTGGTCAACTGGAAATCCAAAGGCAATGTACTGGAAAAGTCAGAAGTGGAAGAAAGCTACCAACGTGTATTTTGGATGGGGAGATTGGGCGTGGCCTATGTAAAGGAAATGGATAAATATGCCCTATTTGTCCAACATAACAGCAATGTACTCATTGCCCTTTCGGACAGTCCTTCGGGGCCTTTTAAATGCCATAACCGACTGGACATGACAGATAGGATCGGGACTCCCAACACCGGTGACCAAACGGTCTTCACTGATCCAGACACGGGCACTTCCTATCTGGTATATTCCTACGGCAAGGGAAGACATAAGATTTACATTTCCGAAATAGGCGTCAAGGACGGAAAAGTGGATTTACTTGATATCACCCAAATATTCAAGGGGGCAGGACGTGAAGGAAACTGCATGGTAAAATATAATGGAAAATACTATGTCTTTGCCTCTAATCTCTATGGTTGGGATTCCAGCCATGCTTTTTACCTGGTTGCCGATGATGTTAAAGGCCCGTATTTACCCGAAAACAATATGTTGATCACCCCGGGGAGTTATGATGATTATGCCCATATTACCCAAACAGGCTTTTTCGTCAATGTAAAGGGAAGTAAAAAAGAAACAGTCATTTACTGTGGAGACCGCTGGGCGGACTTTGCTGGAAACGGATTGGGGTATAACCAATGGTGCCCACTTTCCTTTGATGGCGAGACGCCTTTCTTCAACTCCCTTAATTCCTGGAACCTGAATGAATCCACCGGAGAATGGAGTGTTGCCGAGGATAATAATTTTGTCAAGAACAGCAGCTTTGAAGCTGACCGAAAGGCCATACCAAGCTCCGTAAAACCCATCCAAGAACAGCTCTTGGGCTGGTATTCCGATGTCAAACAGGGCAATACCATCGTAATTGATTCAGATCAATCCCCCGTACTAAACCATGCCAATACTAAAGAAGACCGGATACACGTCATCGGGGAAAGGAGCTTGAATATCTCTGACAATGTCACCTTCAAAAGAAAGGTTTACCAGATGATCACTTCCACTCCGTATGTAAGTTTGGAAGACGGCACCTATACCCTGTCACTGAAAGTCAAGAATACGGGCCATTTCGACCGGCTGGAGGCCTATGCCGAAAGTGGAAATCATCAAAAAAGCATACCTTTGGAGAATGACAACGATAAATGGAACAGTATAACACTCGAAAATGTGTCCGTTATCAATGGAAAAGTTGAAATAGGGTTTATTGCCCATGGAGAAGCAGGAGCAAGCTGTCACATAGACGACGTAGCATTCGTACCTAACGATGTCCCTGGTTATCAAAAGTGATGTTTTTTTTTGCCTAAAAAAACAGTAAAGGCTTCCATGGAATGATGTCCATGGAAGCCTTTTTTAGAAATATAAGAAAACAGTGACTTTTCCTATCAGGATTAAAAGTAAATGATCTAGTAATGCCTTAAATCATTCCATCTCTCCTTCAGGGGACAGTCTCCATTTAAAATACTCATCCAACACCCTGAGAGCAGGTTCACTCGGCACAGGGCCAAGGTGAAGGGGATCGGTCAAATACATGGCCATGGGATTTGATTGATCAAATCTTGGCCATTCTTCCAACCCCGTTCCATTGGGATCTCCATACTTTGCGAAGTTGGTCCAGTAAGTAGCCATCTTATTGGAAATGGCAATATCCGACTCATTATTTCCGGCACCCACTTCATCTAATGTCTGAAAAACATAGGCTACATCCTGACCATGCGGTGAACCATGGCCATGCCTAGGAGACCCCTCAGGGTATTCGGGATGCTGATCAAAGTAATATAGATAAACGTCTGAATTTCCATTTTTTGACTGGAGGTTTGCCCAAGTCCATGTATGCCAACCAAATGCAGCATCGCGATTAAGGTCCCTGGCAGACTTTGGTATATGGTTTTCTCCAACCGGGTACACCTCCAATAAATCATCAGCAAATTGACCATAGCGGGCTTTTGTATTCTTAATGAATTCCTCAGGACTGTTTTCACGGGTAAAGCTGAGCCCCTCATCGGAGTTGTAACCTATGAGGACAGGCACATCATTATACTTCCCCTTACGGTAACTATGGAACTGGTCAGCGGTAATCACATGGCCATCTACTATCGGCCAGGCACCGCCCAGCCCCATTCCTAATGGCAATTCATCGGCTTGGAGTTGACGCAATTCTTTCAATGAAGAGGCTCCTGCCTTTTCGGCATAAGCCTTCCCATCAGTTTCTGCTTGGGCCAAGGTTTTCATGTTTTCTCCCGGAAATGTCCGTGCTCTTGTGGGACCAAAGGAGCCCCCACTCTGTGAAATGGCACCTTGAAACAAACCTTTTGCCAAAGGCGATGCACAAAGCATGCTTACTGATATTCCTCCTGCCGATTCTCCGAAAATCGTCACCTTATCCGGATTCCCACCGAAGGCCTTGATGTTTTTCTGTACCCATTGCAGGCCGGCAATTTGATCCAAAAGACCATAATTTCCTGAAACACCATTGGGGTTTTCTGCACTCAGTTCTGGATGTGCCAAAAAGCCCAACTGCCCTACCCTATAGGCAATACTTACTACAATTACTCCTTTTTCGGCAAGGTGTTTCCCTGTGGTGACCGGATCGGCAGTGGTACCGAAACTAAAGCCCCCTCCATAAATCCATACCATCACAGGGAGATTGTCATTTGGTGAGCTGGCAGGGGTCCATATATTCAAGTAAAGGCAATCCTCACTTTTTCCAGAAGCTGGGTTTCCCGGCTGATAAGGAGAAGGTGCATAACTAGTGGCTTTTCTGACACCTTCCCATGCCCTGGGAGATTGAGGGGCCTTCCATCGAAGTTCATCGATGGGCGGTTCGGCAAAAGGCACCCCTTTAAACACAGCAATGCCGTTTTCTTGCTTTCCCTGTAATACGCCTTGCTCCACCTCTACCTGTAATAGATCGTTATTTGGCCATACAGCGGACATTAATACACCTGTGGCTAAAACAATTCCCAAGATTACTGTTTTTTTGTTCATCGGTTTATGGGTTAAAGTTCTTCGATTTCATTTCCCAGCCAGGGTAATTTCCGAGCTCATGATGCAGGAATAAGGAGGTATGATCCTCATCCTTAAATTGCCAATTCAGCCAATCCAAGGTCATTCTGGCAAATGCCCCTCCATATTCTTGGTCAAAAGTGCCCCCATGGCCGCCTTCCAACAAATCGGCAAACACCACTGGCACCTGATCAATACGATCATAATCCATTAGGGCATTTTCGGTAGCCACATCGGAGACTCCGCCTACCAGGTATATAATCTCTCCATGAAGGGAATTTAACGCTGCTTTACTGGCGCCGGCCATGGTCATATCACCCATACCGGAATTGAACATCATATAGGTTTTTACCCTAGGGTCATCAGCAATGGCCATGACCTGAGCCCCACCGCAGGATTGTCCAGCTGCGGCTATTTTGTCCAGATTGAGTTCATTAAAATAATCACGATCTGGTTCCTTGGATAGTTCGGTGATTTTATCAATTGCCCTTTTAAGCTCCTTGTCAGGAGTGGGTTTATGCACCCTTTCCTCAACGGTCATTTGCAGGGTGCCGATGGCCACGATCACATAACCATGGGAGGCTACTTCTGTCAGTAAGCGTTCGTGGTGTATGGACGAATTCATACAGCCACCATTCGCCCAGACCACTAGGGGCAATTTACCTTCCTTTTTGACAGCTTGAGCTAGATTTCCTGGTCGGTAAACCACAAAATCAGTCAACCCATGCTCTGTAATGGCTATGGCAGGATATGGGCCACTGCCCCCTCCGTCGATTTCCTTGACTTTTTCTACTTGGGCAAATACCAGCTTAGCGGAAAGCAACAGGACAATAAAGCATAACAGGTTATTTTTCATTATTGTTTTTTTAAGCATTATGATTCAATTTATGAAGCTGCTTTTCTTCAGTTACCTAACTCCACTGTTTCATACTTCCAGATTAGCATTGTCCAAAGTGGACCTAATTAGGATCATCAAGCCAGGATCAACAGCAGCTTAAAATATAGTGTTATTTAAACACTTAATATAAGTGTTAAATAGAAATAAATCATAAAGAAAAAGTCAATGCTGGCCTAAATAATTTTTGATTTACCATTTGGCCTGTAGTTGGATACCAATTAGGAACCTTGATCCTGAGTTTAGACCTTTTGACAGATGACTGCTGTCCTAAACTTTCCAACAAATAGTAAAGATCCCTTTACCAATTTCTTAAAAATTGAACGGTCATTATTTTTAATAATCTGTGAAAACAATTGATGTTCTTTAAATCTCAAATGCACTCACCAATATTTCCCAGGAGACTCATTATCAAAAGAAAAAGCAGTCTTCTTCCAACTATCACAATGTTGGAAGAAGACATTCAAAAATTCAATCTGGGTTAAAATGCAGAAAATTACCTACCATAATATTTTAACATGAGGGACCTGGATGAAAAGGTGGCTTTTGATAATATTGACCAAAATAATTCATGTCACCAACACTATCTACTGAATAAATAAAGGTCTGATAATCACAAAGCCCTTCCCCAGTAACATAAACAGTAATGTAATCTGTAGAAGATGGACTGTTGAAGTAAACATCAAAATTGATAGAGTTACTTTGTCCTCTATTTACAGTCAATTGATAGGTGTCATTCATCTCAGATCCATAAACCAAAACTTCAATTTCCCCCTCAGTCGTAGGCCCCGATAGGGGTACATAGCAGTCAACCGTAATATCACCTTTTATCTGTCCAGTGTAGTAATAGTCCACAACATTCATACTAATGTTATTTACAGTAGCATTATTTACCAAATCAGTTCCGTTAACCAACTCTGAAGTTAAAAGTGAAATCAATAAACTCAATAAAATTGTTAGCCTTTTCATCTTAAAATAAAGTTTGATTTAAAATAAATTTGATGCAATCAATCTAATGCTGAACAAAGTCGAATGCCCGGATATTACAATACCTGCCAGCATCAGACTGGGTACTTAAATACCCCACTGAAATTTGTGTGGAACCTTCTTGTATGTCAAAATCCACAGCAAGCTCCCCTATGGGACTGCTAGCTACCACTTGGGTATAAGCAATGGCCTCATCCAGATTTTCAACATCAGGAAGTTCTTCACCATAAGCAACTACCAGGTATACATCGTCATCCTCACTCAAATTTCCACTGAGCAAATCTTTAATTCTAAAAGTGAAGCTACCTGAAGGTACCTCGAAAGTCTGGTAAATCTTGCCATTGGAAATGCCCGGGGCGCCCCAGCCAGATTCCAAGTTAAAAATACCACTACTTCTTTCATCCCATCCTCCATAACCGCCATGGATTTTAGCATTGTCATTCGTAATCCACCCTTCTAAATTTCCCCAGCGGCCACTTTTCTCGCTAGTACTAAAAGGTACCTGCATATTCCTCATATAGGTGACCTTAGGGGCGACACTTCCGGCCTCGGTAGGAAAGGTATCCATGGAATGAGGTTCGGGTTTATAGTAGGTCCTCAATTTAAAATCTGTTCCTACCTGATAATTCTCCAAAACCACCTCCGTACTCTCCAATGGCACATCAAGAAAGTGCCGTTCACCTTCATTATCGACATATTCTATTTCCGAATAGAGTGGACCTGTGGCTAGATCAAGCTGCCCAAACTCGACAATGGTATTTTGGTTCCAAACGGTCAAATCGGCCTTTTCAATCGGGCGATTGTTCAATGCTGACGAATACCTTTCTCCATATGCAGTTCCGGTGGCATACACCGGAACCGATTCATTTCCCTCATTATCTATGGTCACCACTTCGAAGGTGTAATTGTTTTCTTCCAATTCACCGATCACGTGCTGGAGTGTATCCACACCTGAGGTTTTGGTGACTGGGATCACGATGGATTCAGATCCAGCATTCCATGATATTCTTGCTTGTTCGATTTTGGGATCAGAGGTAAGTAATCCCCAGATCATCACTTTATGATCTCCTCCGATTATTTGGAGGGAATCCACCTTACCACTATAGGTCTTTTCTCCATCGGGAACAAACTCCCGATAATCATCCATTTGGCTACACGAAAAAGCCAGGTAAACAACAGAAATCACCAACAGTAATTTTGATATATCTATTTTCTTCATTGTATTGCTTGTTTAAACTGTTAATATCATCTTGGATCTCCGTACACTTGTACCTCTGCAATGGCCATATAAGTACTACCTCCCCAATTCCTAACCGAACGGATCCGTAAATAGCGTACTTTGGGAGCATCAATGTCAAATTCCCAGTTAAATCCGGCATTGGCTACCCTATAATCCTCATCACTTTGTTGTCCAAAAGGTAAACCCGAAGGCTTAGTAGCTGAATAAGTTCCCAGTTTCACCCAATTTTCATAACTACCATCCGCAGGGGGATCATTGGATCCCCATACTTCAAACTCCTTTAAGTTGCCCAGGTAATAATAAGTTCTTCCGTTATAATATTCTGGATAGTCCCAGATCACAATCCGGCTCATTTTCGCTTCTATACCAGTATCGAACGTAAGGGTATGGGGTCCAGAAATAACAGACTGAGTCATGTATATGTTGCCCCAATCAATTATATTCCCGTCCCACATCATCGGCAAATTGGTTGAGGGATGGTGAGGGGAATCGCCCGGTAGAGTAAGTCCCCTATAATTTGCCTTCGGCAAAGCAGTCTCATAAAGCGGGGCAATGTCCGAGTAGATGGTATCGGTATAGTTCAACCACCTGTCCCTTACGGTAAACCCAAATTCATGAACTAAGGTATCCATCCCCCTAAGGGCATAATCGATCGTATCCGTAGAGGTATAGATACTATTAGGATTGGCCTCCCATTCGCCCAGATCATTTTTTTCCATGATCATAATGGCCACATCTTCCCTTTCTGGATTTAAGGCATCTACCTTGATCCCTCCAAAAGAAGCCCTTACATCCAGTGATTCAAACACATCCCAAACAGGCGCTTTTTTGGGCTGGATGACCACCGTAACCGGTTCGGATTCCATTTCGCTTCTATTGACCGAATAAAGTTTTACCTCATGGGCAAGTGTATCCGCAAATCCCTCCACCATCAGTGAATTGTTAAAATAAGAGGATTTTATTTCGGCCTCTTCACCATTGCTGCGCTCATACACAGCTTTTACATACAGCAAATCCGGATCATTGGGAATCGCATAAGAAATCTTTGCTTTCCCTGGCATGTTTTCCACAGTAGTTTCGAAAACCGGCCCAGGAGGTGTATTGCCATTGGAATACGGTTTGTGTATTTCTTCCACTTCACAGGCACCGATGACCAATGCCAATAAAAGAGAGCCTATCCAGTTTATTTTATAAGATCGTTTCATTGTTTTTGTCGTTTGAATAGAAAATTACCAACCTACGTTTTGAACCAAATTGGGATTCTGGATCAATGTGCCCTCATTAATGGGCCAAAAATAATCCCTTGGTGCAATAAACCGCTGTGAAAAAAGGGTGCTGACCTGGTAATAGCTAGTGGTGGTCTCCCCTTTCATATTCCAACCTTTGATAGGCTGGTTGAGCATTTCATTGGCCTTTTTCCAGCGCTTCAAATCCCACAGCCTGTGCCCTTCAAAAGCCAACTCGATAAGCCTCTCCTGATGGATAATTTCACGCAGGCCATCCTTAGTTGAAAACTTATCAGGTTGCTTGGAGTATTGTGCCCAGCTCTCCTGTACTCCCAGTAGACCTGCCCGTTCTCTTACCTTATCCAAGTACTCAAACACCGTGGCATTCGGGCCATCCACCTCGTTCAAGGCCTCAGCATACATCAAATATAAATCAGACAGCCTAATCTCAGGCCAGTCATAAGTTCGATAAGTAGCTCCAGAACTACTCATAGCCTGGTTCCAATCTACCAGTTTTTTGATAAAATAGCCTGTGACATTGACATGAAAGGCATGGTTGCTTCCTGCATAATCCACAAATTTTGACCTGAGCACGTAGGTTCCTTCATCAGAATTGGTTGGACTGTCGTATTTATACCACTTTCCTCCGTCAAAACACAGTGAGGCATAAAATCGCGGTTCCCTATCGAAGTTGATCCGGGCAGTCTCAAAACCCTCTTCGATATAAAATCGCTCGTCATGAGTGGAAGTCCGCAATTGCTCAAGGTCAGAAAAATCCAAGGTCTTATCCTCATCAATCGGCACCCCATTCTGTGAATAAAACTGCCTGGCTATTTTAAAAGGGGCAGAAAGTATTTTCCGCGCATTATTATGGTTGTGTTCCGGGGTTAGTGGAGCCATTGCATTTGTTTGAAGTTCGGCCCCTGCTGTCCCATTTGAATTACCCCAGATATGTTCAGGGTTCCACCTTTCGCAAACTGCCTGACGGATGCTAAGCTCAGTAGAGGTCGTATCGGTTATATCAAGACCTGTCTCATTAAACTCATATAATCTATGTCCTGCTGCTTCGGCTACCTGAATGGCTTCCGCAGCTGCGTCCACTGCCAATTGCCATTTGGCAGCATCGTACTCAAGGTTAAACAATGCCCGGCCATCAGGGCCGGTCAGGGAAGCCATATCCGGATTACCGTTAAACAATGGGCTTGCCGCCATCAACAACAACTTTGCCTTCAGTGCTTTGGCAGCGGGTCGGGTAATCCTGCCCATTTCCGTATTCCGGTCCGCTATGGACTCTGGCAGCTTCTCGGCAGCTTGATCCAAAAGGCCGGCAATATAATCAACAACATCATCCACCGGCTCCCTTTTTACATTGACCTCTTCCTCTGGTGCATCAATAGGTAAATTTTCAGCGATAATGGGAATGGGGCCGTACATTCTCAGCAGGTAAAAGTGAAAATAGGCTTTTAAGAATTCCGCTTCACCAATCCATCTTCTCCTTTCTATTTCTCCTAGATCAGGGACGCTTCCAGGTGTCTGCAGTCCCTCCAAAAAGATATTGCAGTGTCGGATTCCGACAAAAATACCTCCGTTCCATACATCGACATAGGGATTGGCCCTCCGTTGATTTCCACGTGCAATTTCAAACGGGGCACTACCGATACTGGTCTGATAGGGAATCCACATTTCATCACCGGCCAAAAAACCAATATTACCATTCGTTTCCCCATTTCTAGGCATATAGGAATACAGGGTAAACAGGTATTTTTCGGCTTCGTTTCGCAATTTGAAAGCATTTTCAATCGTGGCCACATTATCGGGTACCACATCGACAAAGCTTTCGCAGGAAGTCCCTGCAATCATGCAGAGCATTATGATTCCTACTACTGAGTATTTATAGTTATTTTGATATTTTTTCATATTGATTGGTATTTAAAAATCCACGACCACTCCTAAGCTATATACAGACTGTACGGGATACCCCAGTCCTTCTCCTCCCATCTCGGGATCCCATAGATCAAATTTGCTCCAAACGCCCAGGTTGGATCCGCTGCCGTAAAACCGCACAAATTCAAGATCGAACTTCTCAGAGATACGGGCGGGGACAGTATAACCTACCTCTACATTTTTCAGCCTTAAAAAAGCCCCATTTCTCATCCACCAAGTAGAAGATTGGTTGTTATTTTCCACAAAAAAATCACTTAGTCGTGGCCAAAAAGCAAACAGGTCCCGGTTTTCCTCAGACCAATGACTGTTTGCCACCACATCCAATAAACCGTTCTGGGCTCCTCCGTTCAGTACAAATGGAGAAATATTTTGGGAATTTATCAATAGGGATGTCCGGGCCGCCCCTTGGAAAAAGGCACTAAAGTCCCAGTTCTTGTATCCCAGAGTACCTCCCAAACCATAAATGATCTCAGGAGTTTCGGGATGCCCGATAGGTGCCCGGTCCAAGGTAGATATCACCCCATCATCATTCATGTCATGGTATTTGATATCCCCTCCCATATACGTCCCAAACTGGGCAGGTGAATTGGCCACTTCGGCATCATCTACGAATAGCCTTTCTGCGATATAACCATAGGGTTGACCGATCCGCTGCCCCACTTGCGAAAGATACTGTAGATCATCTGGATAAGTGTTCTCATCGATTTTGAGGATTTCACTGGTGGCATAAGTGAAATTACCTCGTAAATTCACCCATATGTCCCTGCCCAGGGATTTGTTATAGACCAAGGTAGCGTCGATACCTTTGCTCATGGCCTCTCCGGTATTGGCACTCACATCGGCCATCAGTCCCATCGTTGCGCCCAGATAGGCCCTGGGTTGGAGGATATTGTACCTTTTTTGTTCGAATACATCCACTGTAATGTCCAGGGCATTGAACAAGGTCATATCAAAGCCTAGATTCACCTGTCGGGACCTTTCCCAGGTTACGTTGGTATTGGGATACCTGGAAATCGAAACACCAGGGCGGTAATATCCAAACTCTTCACCAAAATTAGAACTATAATTATCATCGTTCATGTTTACCTCAGAAAGATAAAAGAACCGATCTTCATCACGGCCGATGGCATCATTCCCGATCCATCCCACTGTAGCGCGAAGCTTTAAATGATCGATGACCGACTTCACAGGTTCAAAGAATTGCTCATTGGATATTCTGTAGGCCAGTCCGATAGATGGAAAAAAACCAAAACGATAGTTTTCGGCAAACCGTTCTGAGCCATTATATCCAAAATTGAATTCGGCAAGATAACGGTCATCATAGCCGTAGGTAAACCTACCTGAGATCCCTGTATTTCTAAAAGGAAGGGATTCCTGGAGGGTAGATTTACTCCCATCTTCATAACTGTTAAAAATAGTGATCAACATTCCTGACACCGAATGTTTTTCATTGAAGGTCCTGGCATAGTCCACCGCCCCTTCAAAATACGTCCGCAAGTTTACTTGTCGGTCTCCGGGATCAAAGCTAAGGTATTCAGAACCAGGAGCACCTACTGAGCTGGGGCCACCGTCATTGAGCGCTGTCAATAAAATATCCCCACTGATCATATCCAGCCTGGAGCTATAATAAAACGGACTATAAGACCGCGAAACATCATACCGGGCGAAGCGCTTCAAATAGCCCATGGCCCTGAACTTGAGCCCCTCCGTTAGAAAATCAAGGTCCTGCTTGATCTGCATCTGGGGCTGGATCATGGAAGTCTTATAGATTTGGTAGCCACGCACCATTTCTGCATAAGGATTAGTCAGCAGCGTCGTGCTTCCCCTTCCGGTAATGGCACCACCAAATAGGGGATGCTCGATATAGGGCATCACTTCTTGGGGGTAAACCGCTGGAAACATCACTGGATTGGACCAAATTGCTCTTTCAAAAGTGCCTGATCCTCCCCCGATAGGCCCATTATAATCATCAAACTGGCCGTACATTTTCACATTAAGCTCTGTGGTCGGTGTAAGGGTTACGTCCACATTGGTCCTTAGGGAATAGTTGTTCAGTCGGATATTACTGTTGAAGTTATTGATAGGGTCCACCTTCAGGACGCCATTGTCCACGTTATAGGTACCGGCAATATAAAACCGGGCCTTTTCACCCCCACCACTTGCACTCATGTTATAGCTTTGGTTGACGGTATAATCCTTGATCAACTGGTCGATCCAATTATTATTGGGATAAAGCAAGGGATCTACTCCTGCTTGGGTATTGACGATCTTGGTCTGTGAATACGGCAATACTGCATTAGGGTCACGGGTGAGTGCAGCCTCATTGGCCAAATTCATATAGGTAATATTATCGGCAAACTGGAAATTATCGGTATTGGAAGAAACCCTGGTTTCTGCTCTAAAATGAAATTTAGTTTCTCCTCTAACACCTGTTTTCGTGTTGATCAAAACCACCCCATTTGCGCCCCTGGCTCCATATACCGCTGCTGCTGTAGCGTCTTTCAGCACAGAAAACGATTCGATATCATCGGGTTGGAGACGGGCCATGTCTCTGCTGGTGGACTCCACTCCATCGATCAAAATAAGAGGATTTACCTTTCCTGCCCCAAAAGACCCCAAACCGCGGATAAAAAACTGGGAATTGTCCAGCCCGGGCTCTCCGGATCTTTGGAAGGCGATCATCCCTGATACACGCCCTGCCAACATATTGGTCAGGTTGCTGGTAGGCCCCTTGAGTTCTGTGGGATTTACAGAGGTGATGGAACTCACCAAACTCGCCTTTTTTTGCATTCCGTAACCTACCACGACGGCCTCCTCCAATTGCTGAAGATCCTCTACCAGCCGCACTTCCACCTGGGTCTTATTGCCCATACTGACCTCCTCGGTCTTATACCCTACAAAGGAAACCACCAGTATCACCTCTGTCCCTTCCGGTACATTGAGCGTGAATTTCCCATCAATGTCCGTAACCGTACCGATAGAAGCATTTTTTACTTTAATAGTAGCACCAGGAATACTGGTACCATCCTCAGCGGAAAGCACCGTTCCGGTAATGGTCCTTTCATCTTTATGGACTGATTGGGCCACTGTCCTTCCCTTATGGACATGGATTACATCATTGACACTTTTGAATTCAAGTCCTGTTTTTATGGACACCTTTTCTAGGATATTCAACAGCGAAACATTTTCCATTTCCAAACTTTGACTAGGAATGTCTGATAGGTTTTCCTCGTCATAGGCAAAATTAAACTGGGTCTTGCCCTCGATGATCTTAAATACTGTGGTAATGGGAACCTTGTCCACATTTACGGACAAATAGATCTTACTGAGGTCTTTTTGCTGGGAGTATATTTCTCCAGCTAATCCAGTCTGGATCATGAGTAAGGCCATTACAATGGCCAAACCCATTTTCCAAACAAGCAATCCATGATAATAAGGTATTCTTGTTGTCATATTTATTTTGGGTTATTTGTTAAACTAATATTTGATGGTAGCTCTTACATCGTTATCCTATTTGGAACTGACCAAAACCGTCTTTCCCTTTATCCTAAAATCCAGATTGGACGAATGCTCCAAACCGATCAATACATTAGGGAGACTTTGGTTTTGAAATTTGGCAGTATATTTCCCATGTATTTTTAAGGCTGGGTCCACCTTAAAATCAACATCATACCATTTGGACAATGTGCTGAACACCTGCTGATAGGATGCTTGGTTAAATTTGATAATCTTATGTTTCCAGCCGATCAACTCCTCATAATCGAACCCTGACTTCCTCATTGCAGGTAAATCAGGCCGGTAATAGGACACTTCTCCTTTTTCCAAATAACTGACAAGGCCTCTTTCACTTTCCACTTCCACTTTTCCGGACATTACCGCTACATGTAATTCCTGTTCGTCGTCATAAGCTTTTACATCGAATGAGGTGCCCAATACGGTGGTGGTAATCTCCCCGCTCTTGATCCGAAAAGGGTGGTCTTTGTCACGCTGTACTTCAAAAAATGCCTGACCTTTAAGCTTCACAGACCTGTTATTTTCAAAATTGGATGCATAGGACAGGACAGAACCGGAGTTTAACGTAACCTTGGTACCATCAGGCAGATAGATCATTTTCTTCATTCCCCGAGGTACTGCTTTTTCCGTCCAGGTGATCTTTTGCTGATCTATTCCCTTTTCATCCAACACCAGTACCTTGCCCAGTACCAACACCCCTATCAACAGTAGGGAAGCAGCGACACCTCGGATCCAGTAAGTAGTATTCTTTCTAAGCCTGTCTCTGTGGTCACGGATCCTCTTTTTCTTATAAGCACTATTCTCCACCAAAAGGGTATCAAGCAATTTATCTCGTTCCCTGAGCTCCATGGAATTGGTCTCTTCGAGCTGCATACTGTGCAAAAGGTCTTTGGCATGTTGGAGAAGATGAACTTTATCCGGGTATTTTTGGCACCATTTTTCCCATTGTTCATTGGATTCCATCGTGGGATCATTGACCCACTCAATAAATGCTGGAAATTTTAGAAAATCTTCAATGGTATTTGGATAAAACCCTTTCATTAACCTTGTAATTCTATTACGTGTCCCTTTTACATATATAGAGACTTGAAAAGCCAAGGTTCCATCGAAAAGCTTAAAAAAATTTCAAAAATTCACATTTACCCTTACCAAATTCACCTCTAAAAACCTACTAAACCACTAAATGTCAGCAATATCACTCAAAAATAAATTCCACCTTATAGAATATTTCAACTGATAAAAAATTCACCTGATAATAGCATTGAACTGATCAATAGGTCCTCATGGTGTTTGTTTAACATAGCCGATAATCCCTTCAATGACCTGTACAACAAATTCCTGGCAGATTCTGGGTTGGAATACCCCAATATTTCCGCAATTTCCTTAATGGACATCCCCTCAAAAAAATGAAGCATAATGACTTCGCGCTGTTTTACAGGTAGTTTCTTGGAAGCATTTTCCAACATGATTTTCGTGTCCATCGTAAAATTGGTACGGATGGATTTCATTTCAGGGTCCACCTTCAACTTGAAACCATCCTGCCGATCATAACTTTCTTGGTAAGCAATCTTATTGTTTCTCTCCAAAGTCTTGTATAGCCTTCTTCTGAAACTGGAAAACAAATAAAATTTGATGGATTGAGGTGACTTTATCTTGTCACGTTTCTGTACAAGATAAATAAATAGGTCGTGGACGACATCTTTTACCATTTCCCTATCATGGGTCAGCTGAGTTCCATAATTGTACAATTTGTCCACATAATTATTGTACAATTGTTTTAATGCGTGATCGCTCCCATCAACAAAATCAGCCCATATTTTTGCTTCATCGTCGGTGGTAGCATCCTTCAATTTCCACTTAGGCAGTGACGTCTCCCTCCGAGAGTAGTTTGATTCTACTGGATTCAATTTGGTCATTTGGGATATTGTTTTGGTTTAAGGTGATTGCCATGTCTATGAAAGAAAACTTCTGCTTAGGGTTATAAATCTAGGGTTGGGTAACTCCCAATTTAAAGTGTTTAAATAACAATTAAAAACTTCGATCAATTTTTATTGCAATTATTTCATTCAAACCTCTACCCTTATATACCTTATAATCACCACATAAACCATCCAACAACAGTACATCACACACTAACTGAATCTCCTCTTATCCATCATCGCAGTAACGGCCAATTCTAAAACCAAAAAAAACGGCTCTGTTAAAGCCGTTTTTTTGGTTCTATCATAATTCTATCAGTGGTAATCCTCATAAAACGCTGGATAAATCTCAATATTTTCATTGGCTGCACCGCTTCTGTCAAAGAGGTCTCCCCAACCTGGTGAAGTGGCTTCCCAAATAAAGGTGCCGAGTCCCAGGCCATTGGGAAGGTTTTTCACGATCTCATTGACTTCCTTTTTGTATTCTTTGTACTCGACAACAACGATCGGCTTTTCGTACCGGTTGGCCAATTCGGTCAGGTTTGCTTCCATATTATCGAGCTCACCATGCCATTCTGGATAATACGACTGGCCGATGATATCAAAAACAACGTCCCTGTTGATGATCTTATCAAAAAACTTAATGGAATTCTTCAAATCATGGGCCTTGGCAATATGCACCATGACGTCGATATCAGGATCCACAGAACGTACCGCTGCACTGGCGCACCTTAGCAATACACAAAAAGATTCGGCTTGATCACCTTCTATTTTCCCTACTGGCCATAGCATTCCATTGTGGATTTCATTTCCGATTTGTACCATTTCTGGTGCCACATCTTCGTCAATAAATCGCTTTACGACCTCTTGGGTATAGTTGTAAATTCTTCTTTCCAATGCAGCACCTTCCAACTCCGCCCACGATGCTGGCATGAACTGTTTTCCTGGATCTGCCCACGTGTCGCTATAGTGAAAATCAAGCAGGAACTTCATCCCTGATGCTTTGACTCTTTTGGCCATTTCCAAGGTCTTTTCCAGCCCACAATACCCTTCCTTTGAATAACCATTTTCTGAAGTTGGGTCTACAAAAAGACGTAGCCTGATCCAATTGAACCGATGGTCTTTCAATATCTCCACTACTTCCTTTTCCTCACCCTGATCCGAATAACTTACCCCGCGTGATTCCATTTGAGGGACAAAGGAAATATCAGCACCGATAATTGGCCTTGCTGCCTTAACAGTTCTTATATGAGGCTGGTCTACCACAGGCTGGCGCTCTGGATCAGCATATTGCTCGTACATATTGTCATATACTGCAAATAGGTCATTGGCAGGTTTGCCTTCTTTATCAAAAAGAGCACGAAGAGGTTCCCAAGCCATGGTACCATATCCCAAACCATTAGGAACGGAGCGAACGATGTCATTGATGCGCTTCACATTGTCCAAGCTGGCACCATATTCACAGACAGCGATGGGCTTTTTATAGGCATTTGCCAGATCATACAGATTGGCCTTGAGGTCATTGTAGGTTCCATGCCACTGTTCATAATAGGAAAGCCCAATGATATCATAAACGGCACCATATTCCTTCATTTTATCCAGAAATTCATGGCACAATTTGTTCTGGCCACCTAGTGCCAGATGGACCATGATCTTGGAATTGGGAAGAACTTCCCGTACAGCTGTTTGACCGGACTTGTAGAGCTCCATCAGCGATTCCCAGTCTTGATCGGTAGCATCATCCATTACCTTCCCTTCCGGCCACACCATACCATGGTTGATCTCATTTCCTATCTGGATGACATCAGGGGCTACTCCTTCCTCTTTAAAGGTATTCAGCACCTTTAGGGTGTAGCGGTATAAACTGTCTTGCAGGACATCTCCTGAAGCTCCATTCCACGCGGAGGGTTTAAATTGTTTGTCAGGATCTGCCCAATAGTCACTGTAGTGAAAATCCAAGACGAATTCCATTCCTGCCTTTTTTATGCGTTTGGCCATTTTAAGTGTTTGCTCAAGGCCACAAAACCCTTCTTTAGAATACCCGTTTTCAGCTGTCGGATCTACGAATAAGCGCAAACGAACAGTATTGAAATGGTGCTTCGCCAATAGCGCAATGGCATCCTCTTTTTCTCCATCTTCATTCAAGTAGGTCGTTCCCTTTGCTTCCATTTGGGGCAAAAATGAAATGTCCGCCCCGATGCGGTAATCAATTTCCTTTTGACAGCTAAAACAGGAGACTGCCAAAACTATCACCGCGAATAAATTGAGCAGTGTTAAGTTATTTTGGTTCATATTGGATTGGTTATTGGTTATTGAGTAATTTTTCTCGCCTTCGATAGTCCACTGTCGGCGTTATTGCTTAAGTTATTTACTCCCTACTTCGTACCTCGTATCCAGTACTTCTTACTTCACCCTTCGGTTTTCCTACTTCATGGCATGTTCTTTTTTTGCACTTTCCATTTCATGGATCGGGAAAGAACGCTTGGATTGCCCTTGAAAAGCTTTCCGGCCTCCTGATCTCCTTTCAACTGCCATTGGTACCAAGCAGTGGCTACCCTGGCAAATTCCCCTCCGTGGGGCTGAGCATAGGTTCCTGCATGTCCCACATCCATATTTCCTACGAACACCGGTACATGGCCAATACGCTTGAAATCGTCCATACCATTATTATAGGCGATATCACTTTCGCCACCCAGCAAATACAAGGTTGGTGTATGAAGCTTGCTCAATTGATCTTTTCTAATCTGTGGCATGCCAGGCATTCCGTCACCGGGATTGGGCAATATACCACTGTTGCAGACCACAACGCTAGTCACTCTTGGATCAGGAGCAGCTTCCAAGGTCTGTAAACCACCGCAGGACATCCCGCTTACCGCAATATTGGCGGTATCTACTTTGGCAAAAAATCTACTGCCCCCATCACCATTTTGTCCGATGGCCCAATCAATGGCATCAATCAACTGGGAAGAATACGATTTACCTTTCTTTTTTTCTCCTTCTGCAGGCATTGGCCCAATGGCGACGACCAAAAAGCCATGAGAAGCCACTTCACTCAGAAAATTCACGTGCTCCCAAGGTGAGTTGGCACAGGCACCATTGCCCCAAGCGATGATGGGTAATTTATTCCCTTCACCAAAAGCACTTAAATCCTCTGGCCTAAACACCGTGTGGGTAGGCAAAGATGGATCCGCTTCCATGATGGCAGGATATTGGCCGGTCCCACCATCCTCGATGATCCTGGATTTTTGCTGTGCCATTACCGGATTGAAAAGCAGTAAATGACACAAAACGACAGCTAACAGCCAATAGGTGATACGTCTCCTGTTGTCGGAATTTGGTTGGGTATTTTTAAAAATTCTCATCATGATTTTGCTTTCTATAATTTGTTCACCTTCAATAGGGCTATATCAATGTTGCTTCTTTATGCCGTTCCAAAATTTATTTAGTCGAACAGCTCGTAGGCCTTTTCCAAAAACAATGGGTACAAGGGATCTGCTTTGTACATGTTCATATAAAACAAGGCTATTAGGTCATTTTCCGGATCTATAATATAGGCAGTCCCAAGCATTCCTCCCCAAGCAAATGCTGAGTTGGAAACTGCTGGAACAGGTTTTTTCTTATCATTATGGAGTTCGAAACCAAGGCCAAACTGAAATCCCTCACCTCCTGCATTTTCGGTTGGAAGCTGGTTTTTGGTAGTCATCAGCTCGATCGTTTCGGGCGCTAGAATCCGGTGGCCATTGAGTTCCCCTTTGTTCAACAGCATCTGACAAAATTTAGCATAATCCTCAATAGGCCCGTTCAGGCCAATGGCTCCTTCACAATAGGTCTGTTCACTGCTCACCGCCCCTTCCGCATATATCGTGGATCCGGACTCTAGCTTCCCGTCCACGTCGCTATAGGGTTTGACAAAGCGGGCCAGCCTATCCTTGGGGTAATACCAGTCTGTCTGATCCATTCCCAAAGGATCCAATATGGTCTCTTTCACATACTCCCGTAATGGTTTTCCAGCAATCCGCTCTACCATATATCCTAACATATTGGTACTGATATGATAGCTCCATTCCGACCCCGGATCAAAGCCCAACGGATACTTTGCCAATGCAAGCATCTCATCCTCTAGGAATTTAGACTGATAGTCTCCTCCAAAACTGTGCTGTCCATTTGGCACATGATCGATACTCCTTCCTCCAAAACCGGGAGGGGTTCCTCCTTTCTGGCCTTCACTTCGGCGGATTTCCCTCACCAGTCCGGCGTTTAAACCTGATGAATGGGACATCAGGTGGGCAAATGTCATAGGGCTTTTTACTGGTCTGGTTTCATAGGTTCCGTCTTCATGCACTTTGGTGACCACTTCGTTGGGGATTTCCGGAAAATACTTGGATACAGGATCATCTACGTGGACCAAGCCTTTTTCTACCAAGGTCATAAAAGCTACCGTGGTGATAGCTTTGGTTTGTGAAAACAGCACATAGTAATCATCGATGGTGGCGGGGACTTGATGTTCGATATCCTTCATTCCAAAAGCCCTTCTATAAACCACATCCCCACCCTTTGCTACATATGCAGCCACACAGTTCAGGTTTTTTTGTGCTACAAAGGCCATTAACAAGCTGTCAACCCGCTCAACCTGCGCTGGATCTACCCCCATTGTAGACAAATCAGGAGTTTGGTTAAAATGCTCGGGAAAGACTGTTTGTTGTGCACTCGACCAAATACTATTGGATATGGCCAACATACATAACATTAAAATTTTACAAGTATGTTTCATGGTGGTTTGGGTTGTTAACTGAGTAAAATAAAATATGGTTAATTGATCTTGACTTAGTTGGCATACAAGTATTTTCGACCATAATTAGTGGTTTTAGGTAATGGAAACGATACAATTTACATAAAAAAGTGTGTTTTTCACATTTATCAGGTAAAGGTAAAAAGTGGGGCCAAGTGCAGTCATTTTAGGGGTGCCCTGGTGATGCTGATTGGGTAGATTTAGCAGTTTCGTATTACTGCCACCAAGGCTTAAAGACCCAAAAGAGATTTATTCTCTATGTGACCAGCACTTTACTCTTTCCAAATTAACAATGCAGCGATGAGTATTCTTGACCAATCCATCTTTTGTACGGTAATATTTTTCAGGGATGTGAAATGCTCTCTTTATATTATAGAGACTTGAGATTGGAAGATTCCATCGATATAATTGATTTTTTTATCTCGGAGTGCTGTATTTTTCTTCTTATTATGATGTAAACTAATCCTGTGCAGGTATTTTTCAGTAAAAAAATTACTGGCGTCCAACAAAATTTCAAATATGATCAAAAACTGTCTTTAAATAGAAATTGGAGGGTTTTTATTCCAATCCCTAAAATACCCCCCATCCCCTAAAGGGGAGCTTTAGGGGGTTTAGGAGTGAAAACAGTTGAGTTTTTCAATTTGACGATTGTTTTCTCAGACCCCAGTAAAAAATATGAACAAATATAACCTGTTCCAATGGCTGGATATTATCCTGAACCATTAAAAAACCAGTAAGGGTTGTGTTCCGTACTGGTTTTACATAACGTAATCAACTGAGTTTTTCAGCAGCCCCTAATTTATCCCCTTTTGGGTATATCCCCCGCGCTCTTGGAAGTACCCTGCCAGTGCACTCCCCATTAGCAACTGAAGAGCATGGTAAACCATCACAGGCAGCAATACGGCTCCCAGAACGGCTGGATCTGGGAAGAGTACACTACCAATGATAGCACCATGTACCAATGACTTTTTTGATCCACAGAAGATTAGTGTGATCCTATCCTGCATGGGCATGTCCCACTTACTCGCCAACAGGTTCATGACCAAGACCACCAATACAAACAATGTAGCCATACTCACTCCCAACATCCCCAGGTAACTATTGGACATTCCTTCAAACATATGGTCAAAAAAAGCATTGGCAAAAGAAGTGAACACAATCATCAAAATCACTCCCTGATCAAATCGCTTTAGCGGTTCTGCAAATTTCCCAGCCCATTTCTTTAATTTGGCATGTAACAAAAGTCCCAATATAAAAGGTAATAATATCTGTATGGACAATTTGGTAATGGTGGGCATAAAGTCAAAAAGGACTCCACTTCCTCCATTGTCCATAAATAAATTCATCCATAATGGAGTGATAAATATCCCCAATAAACTCGAAAAGCTGGCATTGAATATGGCTGCCGGCACATTTCCCCTTGCTATATTTACCATGACCACCGAGGAGGACACGGTGGAAGGCAATGCTGCAAGGAACATCACCCCCAACCCTATCTCTCCTCCTGGCTTCCCTGCGAAAACAAACAACAACCAAACGAGTATGGGGAAGACCAGAAAAGTGGTCAATTGTACAACAGTATGCAATCTCCAGTTGCCTACCGCCACCTTTAATTGGTGCGGATCAAGCTTTATACCATAGAAGAAAAAGATCAGGGCATTTCCAATGATGATCAGTTCGTTCCAGGGCATGCCACTGTGATCGGCGCCAATTGCCGGACTTAAATAGGCCAACAGAATTACCAAAATCAGGGTCATAAAAAAACCGTTTAACCCTACTTTTCTCAATCGTCCAAGCACACTGTTCATGATTTTATCAATTACGTCTATTTTGGCGATTAAATTGGGCGTCTTTCCTGTAGGCCAAGTAATATACTTGCGGAAGAACGGTCAGGGAAAGCAGCATGCATACAATCAGTCCTCCCACAATCATGATGGCCAGGGGTTTTTGTACTTCCGATCCCATTCCGGTAGAAAGTGCTGCAGGCAACAGTCCCATGGCTCCCATCAAAGCAATCATCAAAATAGGCCTGATCCTGGAATAGACTCCATTTGATATGGCCTTTTTCAAAGAAACACGTTCCATGAGTTGTTGTTTGATATTCCCAATGAGGACGATCCCATCAATAGTCGCCACTCCAAACAAAATGATAAAACCAATACCAGCCGAAATCCCAAAAGTAGTCCCGGTCAACCAAAGTGACAGGTATCCTCCAATAAAGGCAAATGGGATGGTCAAGAAGGAAATCAGTGTATCCTTGATATTTCCTTGAAAATTCATGTACAGTAAGAACATGATCAAAAGGATGGATACAGGGACAATCATGGCCAACTGCTTGGTCGCGCGTTCCTTGCTTTCAAATTCCCCCGCCCATACCGTAGTAAGATGATCCGGAAAATCCACGGAGTCGGCTACCTTTTGCTTGGCTTCATCAATGGTACTGCCTAGATCCCTGCCCTCTATACTGAATCCTATGCCAATGTACCTGCTATTGTCCTCACGATAGATAAATGCCGGTCCGGTATGAAAGTCCACGGTGGCAATTTCCTTGAGCGGAACCTTGCCCCCATCCATTGCTGGGATCAGGATTTCCTTTATCTTTTCCTCATTGTCCCGGTAATTCTCCTCATATCGCAGCCGAACATCAAAGATCCGCTCCCCTTCATAAAAATTGGTAGCAGCCTGTCCTCCGATTGCCATGGCCACCACCGCCTGGGCATCTGCCACATTGACCCCATACCTGGCCATTTTATGGTCATGGAGTTGGATCCTCAATTCGGGCAGCCCGATATTCTTATAGACATTCAGGTCCTCAATCCCCTCTACATTCTCCAGGGATTTGGCCACTTGATGGGCATAATCTTCCAGCTCAAACAGGTCATGACCAAAGATCTTGACGACCAATGAGCTTTTCACCCCAGCTACATATTCCTCGACATTGTCCTGAATCGGCTGGCTAAAGCCCAATACCACTCCTGGATATTCAGTAAGCTTACCACGAATTTCACTGATCAGCTGTTCCTTGGAAACTTTCCTTTCCCAATCATCTTCTGGATATAACTGGATATGGAATTCTATATTGAAAAATCCCGTGGGATCGGTACCATCGTTAGGTCTGCCCGTCTGGGTAAGCACAAACTTCACCTCATCAAACTCCCTGACCTTTTCCTTCATTTCTTTGGTAAGCCGTACCGATTCGGTGAGGCTCACACTATTGGGCAGCGTAGCCCTGGCATATATGGCCCCTTCGTTTAATTTTGGGAGGAATTCCGATCCATGCATGGAAAATCCGATAGCACTCGCCACCAGTAAGCCTATAAAAGCCGTAACGGTTGCCCATTTGTTTTTCGAACTCCATTCATATAACCGGTATAGCCCGTCTCGGCAAGCCCTGGTTATCTTGTTATCTTTCTCCACAATATCCTTGGTCAGCATCACCTTACACATGGCAGGTACGTAGGTAAGGCTCAGGATCAATGATCCCAATAATGCAAACCCCAACGTATAGGCAAGTGGAGTAAACATTTTTCCTTCTACCTTTTGAAAGGAGAAAATAGGCATCAATGCCACGATCAAAATGATCAGGGCAAAGAAGATATACGATGCCACACTGCCCGCACTCCTTTTGATGATCCCTGATTTGGAGATTTTATTGAACCTGTCCATACCAAGTTGATGGGCTTTCCGCTCCAAACTGACAAACACGGTTTCGGAAATCACCAAAGTCCCCTCCAACAACAATCCAAAATCAAGGGATCCCATGGATATCAAATTGGCAGGCATTCCAAGGATCCTTAGCATGATAATCGCAAATAGAAAAGCCAAAGGAATGACACTTGCTACAATGACCGTCATCCGCCAATTGTTTAGGAAAATGAATACCACCAAGGACACCAGAACAATTCCCTCCACTAGGTTTTTGGTTACGGTGTTTACCGTGACATCCACTAGTTCGGTACGGTCCACAAAGGGCTCTATTTTTACATCCTTGGGAAGGATCCTGGAATTTAATTCCGTGATTCTTTCCTTTAACCTTCCGATCACCTCATTGGGGTTTTCTCCTCTGAGCATGATCACAATCCCCTGTACCAAATCATCCTCATCCTGCAGGCCTACCTGGCCAAGTCGGGGTTTTGCCGATATTTCTACTGTGGCGACATGTTTGACCAGTACCGGTGTACCCTCATTTTCCTCAATGATGATATTGCCGATATCCTCAATATGATCCAAAAGGCCGATTCCTCTTACCACATAGGCTTGGTCACCGCGTTCCACCACGTCACCTCCCACGTTGACATTACTATTGCCTACTGCCTCAAAGACATCCAAAGGAGAAAGGTCGTAATTGGCCAGTTCGGTAGGATTGATCTTGATTTCATAGATTTTTTCTTCCCCACCGAAACTTACAATATCAGCGATTCCCGGCACGGCAAGTAGTTCTCTTTCTACCACCCAGTCATGGATGGCCGTTATATCCTTAATGGGCCGATTGCTTCGCAATACATAACGGTAGATTTCACCTGTTGCCCCGGATGGAGGCTCTATTTCAGCGTCCGCCCCGTCAGGAAGATCCACTCCTTGTAGTTTATTGGCAACATATTGCTGGGCATAAAAGTCATCGGCATCATCAAACCCTATGGTGACCACAGAAAGTCCAAACAAGGAAATGGACCTGACCGAAGTCTTTTTAGGCACCGTATTCATCACCTTGGATATAGGAAGGGTAATGAACTTCTCCACTTCTTCTGCACTTCTTCCTGGCCATTGGGTAATGATGCGTGCACGTGTATTGGTAACGTCAGGAAATGCCTCAATGGGCGTTTTGGTGTAGGCCACAATCCCTCCAACCACCAATAGGAGGATGGCAAAGAAAACCAACACGGTATTTCTCAAGGAAAAGGCTACTATTTCTTGGACCAGTTTATGCATATCGGTTAATGGTTTGGCTGGTTTTTCAATTGTTCGTAGATCAATAATTGGTTGGAGGCAATCACCTGCTCACCTTCCGCAATGCCGTTTTGTACATAGGCGACTCCATCATTGATCATCACCAGGTCAATATTCCTTAACTGAAGGTCACAATCGTCCTTCCTTATGATGGCATGATAAGCATTGTTGTCAAAAACAAGGACATTGGAAGGAATGCTGATCGCTTTTTGGCTCCGCTCATTGGCTACAGTTACATCCACCACCATTCCGGGTTTCAACAAATGGTCTTTGTTCTCGAGTACCACCCTCCCTTTTAGCACTTTCTCCTGACTTTCAAAGACTTCGGAAAGGTGGTTGATCTGCCCAGAGAAATCCAATTCCGGATAGGACAATGAAGAAATCGTCACCTCCATTCCCTGCTTGATCTGGGCCAAATTGCCTGCATAAATATTGAGCATTGCCCATACCGAATCCAGGTTGGCCAACGTAAACAGCGGAGTATCGTCAGCTACGATTTGCATACCTGCCGTAACATTTTTGGAAGTAACCACGCCAGCAGCAGGGGCAAAGACCTGAAAAACACCCCTTTCGGAGCTGGCTCGGTAAAGAGATAGATTAGCATTGACTTTTTCCAACTCGGCCTCCAGAGATTTTTGTTGACTTTCGGCTTCCAGCAAGTCCCTTTCAGAAGCCAATTTATCCTCAAACATGGACTCCATGGCTTTCAATTGTCGCTGCGCTACCAGGATTTCTCCCTCAAGACGCTT
Organism: Echinicola soli; assembly: GCF_006575665.1. Taxonomy (NCBI): domain Bacteria; kingdom Pseudomonadati; phylum Bacteroidota; class Cytophagia; order Cytophagales; family Cyclobacteriaceae; genus Echinicola; species Echinicola soli. The sequence goes on along the minus strand of NZ_CP041253.1, from coordinate 3,211,028 downwards.
CTTGTCTGCTCGCAGTGAGCTCAGTTCAGGGCTGACTATATCCAATAACAGCTGTCCTGAAGAAACCGGATCCCCTAAAGAAAAATAGGTTTTGGTAACCACTCCACTGACCAAGCTGGTAAAGTGGATGACATGGTCGGGATTGGTTTCAATCTTTCCGGTAAGGGGCAAGGATTCCTTAATGGCCGTCTGCTGCGCCTTTACAAGCGTCATCCCTTCCTTGAGGCTTCCTTCCAGGCAGAACCTGCTGCTTTCCACAGCAGGTTGTCTTTTCCCCTCAGGGCTACAGGAGACCAGCATGGGCAGAAGCACAAGGACCAAAAGGTGACTGTAATTTACTTTTCCCAATGTTTTCATCTTAGTTATTTGTTTAAATTTCTCCGTGGATGGTTGAATGCAATGTTTCCAATTTATCCCTGATGGACCTTTTGGTATCGAGCAGGATTTCCTTGTTTTCCAGATAGGCCTCCAAAAAATCCAAATAGGCCAGCAAGCTGATGTTACGATCACTAAAATTCCGTGTATAATTTTCCAACAATCCATCAAGTTCAGCATCATACTGATGATCTATATCCCGATAGAATTCAATTTCCTTCATCAGGGAAAAGTAGGCCGTCCGTACTTCGCCCAACACCGAAGATTGTTTATACTGTGCCTTCAGTTGCGCCTGTTGCTGGCTGATTTGAGCACGTTTGATATTTCCTTGATTACGGTCAAAAAACGGAAGGTCGATGCTGGCCCCAAATCCAATAAAATTCAACATGAAGTTACCTCCCCTATCATAGCCTACCTTCAAGGCCACATCGGGAATGCGCTGGGCTTTCTCGTAGTCTACCATATTACTTTGATATTTCTCCTCCAACATGGCCACCTTAAGGTCAGGCCTGTTTTTAAAGGCCTCGTTTTCCAGCTGGCCCAGGCTGATTGTGGAAATTTTTTCCAGTTCCGGAAAATCATCACTTACTTCTAATCTGAGCACTGTCCCACGGGGCAGGTTCATGAGAAGTGCCAGCTCATGCTCCAGGGATATGAGTTCTTCCTCTATTTCGAAAAGTTCCTTTTTCAATTCCAGCTGTGCAGCCATTAACCGGACATATTCTGCCTTTCCGGTATTGCCCAGCTCCACCTGCTTGCCCATGGCATTTTTTAGCTGAGAAAGGGATGCAAATTGGCTGGCTAATAAGGTCTTATTATTTTCCAGGTATTCCAGTTGGTTGAGCAGCTCCCTAAAAGACAATTTGAGTTCTCTTAAAAAATCCTTGAAGTAGGCTTCCGATTGCTCGACAGCGACTTCTTCAATCGCTATGAGTTTTTTTCGCTTCCCAGCTGTCTGCACCAGTTGTTCAAGGGCCATGGAGACCTGAAGATTCCTTCCAAAGTTCCCCGCTATTGGAGGTAATTCCTCCCCGAAGTATCCCAGTTGGGAAGGTGTGGACCAAAGGTTTACCTCATCGATTTCAAGGCTGGGGTTTGGCCATAACTTGGCCTGCCATTTTTCAGCCATGGCCTTGTCAATCTCAAGTTCTTCCGCCACTATCCTAACACTGTTTTGGAGCAGGTAAGCTTCACAAGAGCTCCTGTCCAGCCTCAGTGTATCGCTTTGGTAGCTGTTGTCTTGGAGCGATTGGCCCAAGCTGTCCAATGGGCCAATCGCTATCAACAAGGATAGGGATAATAGGTAATATAGGTGTTTCTTTTGCATCATTGCCAATCTTTATAATGGCAAATGACATCAAAACCACCTTAAAATAACCTTAATGAAAATAAAGATTACCTTAAAGGCAACAACATCGTAAACTTGTTTACATCCTTATCCGGGGTGGTGTAAACAATATCCCCGTCATATACCTCCATGATTTTTTTGACCAACGCAAGTCCAAGGCCATTGCCCAATATGCCCTTGCTGTTATGTCCCCTGAAATAGGGTTTGAACATTGATTTGACTTCCTTTTTGGAAAGGGTTTCTCCTCTATTGGTGAATTGGATGCACAATTGTTCACTTTTTGTCTTTATCAGCACATTGGCCATGCCACTATGCCCGTATCTAATGCAATTGGTAAGTAGGTTTGATAACGCAGCCCTTAGCAGTGATTCACTTCCCAAGAACAATAACTTCTTTGGATCCTCTATCCCACTTCCAAAGTCTACTGAAAACATAAAGTCGGGGTAAATGGCCGAAAGTTCATCACAAAGATCAAATATCAGTTCATCGACCCTAAGTTCTTTCTCCTCGAGACCTGTTCCCGTATCCTTTTTGGAAATTTCCAGCAGGACATTGATCACTTCTGAAATCCCCATGGTCATGTGTTTCTGTTTGACCAACAGGTCCCGCAGTTCTTTGTTGTCTTCCATCCTTTCCATTTTCTCAAAATTGGACACCAGTACGGCCAGCGGGGTCTTGAGTTCATGGGAAATATGGTGGGTAGCATTTTTCTGGAACATAAAGGCCAGGTCAATTCTGTCCAGGAGTTCATTGAACTTATTGACCAAGGCGTCCACCTCACTGGATTTACCATTCAAATCCAGCCGAAACCGTTTTGCTCCTATCTTGTATTGCTGTATGGCCAGCGCCACATGTCGGATGGGGGCTGCGATATGCTTAGAAAGGAAAAAAGTAACGACAAGCAATAATACGGAAATTGCCAAGAACGTCCCGATCAGGATATTCCTTAAAAAATACAATTTAGTATAACCGAATTCATCAAAGGATTTGTAAATCCCATAATACGCATTTCCGCCAGATTCAAGATATAGGCCTACCACATCGTAATCGCCTTCTGTAAGCCCTATCTCCCTGCTATTTGGAGATAGCCTTCCAAGGATTTTCTCCAGTGATATCACCTGCGTATCGTCAAGTGAACGGTAGACCAGTTCTTTTTTAGCATCAAAAATCAAGAGCTTTTCGTTGAGCATCGAATCTATCACCGTCCTGTTAAAGCTCTTGAGCATTTCAGAATCCATCTCGGAAAAAGCGGAAAGGTAGGTCAAGGTGGACGTTATTTTTTCTTTTTGCCTTTGACGGAACTCCTCTTTTCGGTAGCCTTTAAAAACCAGGTAAACCGTTAATAGACAAATGCCCAACAGCGGGATAATGCTGATGGAAAAGTACCGTAATATCTTATTTCGTATGGTCATATCAGTCTTTATAGTAATAACCAAAGCCTACCTTCGTCCTAATTGATTGTTTACCAAAGGGTTTGTCCAGTTTATTTCGCAGGAAATTAATATATACTTCGATGGTATTGGTAGAGGAAGAAATATCCAAAGTAGTCCCCCATATTTTCTGAACAAGTTCCTTTTTGGAAACAAGATTCCCATTGGCCTCCAGTAAAGCTTCCAAGATTTGGAATTCCCTCGGGGTCAAATCAATCTTTTGCCCCATTTGCTCCACCTCCTTACTTGTCCTGTTGAGTTTAAGCGCTCCTACTGTAATTATAGGATCATTGGGTGCTCGATCCAACTGGTGTTGCCCCCTTTTGAGAAGAACTTGAACCTTCATCAAAAGTTCCTTCATAAAAAATGGCTTGGTCAGGTAATCATCTGCCCCGGCTTCGTAACCGATCACTTTGTCCTCCAGTTCGCTAAAGGCCGTAAGCATGAGGACTGGAGTATGTTGATTGCGTTTTCTAAAATATCTACAAAGCTCAAACCCATTCCATCCCGGTAGGTTAATGTCCATAATCACCCCATGAAACAGCTCTCTTTCCAGCAACTTGGCTGCCAGTAACCCATCGTACACCACCATCGGTTCAATCCCCTCTGCCCGCAAAGAATCTGCTATGTTTCGACTTAAGTCCACATCATCTTCGACAATCAATATTTTTTTCATCTAAAAAGGTAAATCAAAAATTTGTAATGCTCCAAAGTTACCATTTAATGGCTTCATCATACATGGATATTCTGGATGATACTGACCCCTCTCCGGGGATATTGACCCCTCTAAAAGTTGGTTTGGTCCTGTGAATCCAATGGTATGACAATTTTACATTTTTTTTCTTAGACTTTCACCTTTAAGTTCGATTCTGTATGATGAGTGTACCAATCTGTCAAGAATGGCGTCGGCTATCGTTTCTTCACCGATCACCTCATACCAGCTGGATATGGGCAACTGGCTTGCGATGATGGTGGATTTCTTCCCGTGCCGGTCCTCAATGAGCTCCATAAAGTCCATCTGATGCTGTTTTTCCAGATGTGTGAGCCCAAAATCATCCATGATGAGCAGGTCGGCTTTTGCCAACTTGTCAAAGAACTTGATAGCGGTGCCTTCCAGCCTTACCATCTTGGTTTTGAGCATCAATTTCTGGGTATTAAAATAGGCGGCCTTGAACCCTTGGATACAGGCCTGGTGTCCCAGTGCGGATGCCAGGTAACTTTTACCACAGCCGGTGGCCCCTGTTATCAACACCGATTCCCCTTTGGTGATGTAGTCTCCGGTGGACAGGGATGCCAACACCATATCATCCAACCCCCTGGTTTTATCAAGCTTGAGTTCTTCCAGGGAGGCCTTATACCTGAATCCGGCATTGGACTCCAGCCTTCTGAACCTCCTGTTGTCCCTTTCCTGCTCCTCGGCCTGGAGCATCATCTCAAGGCCTTCTGTCAACGTGAGGTTTTGGGTTTTGCGGGTTTCCTTCAGGGCTGTCCATGTTTTGGACATGCCGTGCAGTTTAAGCCTGGTCATTTGTGCTTCGATCTGGTTCATATTCATTAGGTGTTAAAATTGGAGTTTCTGTTGGTCGTAATATTCCTTGCCCCGGACATTGTCGTGTTTGGGCAGGGCTTTTTGTGTAGTATCAGGCTGTTCATGGGCCATGTTGTTTTCAAGGATATTCCTGATAAACCCATAAGAATAGACCTGGTGGTCCATGGCTATTTTGCAGGCCCTGTCAAAGGTGTCCGGGTCGGACTTCCTGCTCAGGGCCAGCAGCCCGTCACAGGTCCTGTAAAGCTGCTCGGGATACCGGTTCTGCTCAAACAGCAGGGACACATACCGGTAAAGGACCTCCGATTTTTTACGGGCAAGCTCCCTGTAGTATTCAGGGCTCCTGTCCCTGTAATGCCTGTGCTGGGAACACAGATGGTCTTCAACGGTAGAATAGCCGCCCTTGGTGCTTCTGGCATGGACGGCTACCTTTTTGCCTTCATGGTAGACATAGAACATGGACCTGGTGTAGACTACCTTCACTTTCTTGCCAATAAGGGTATACGGGACACTGTAATATTGCTTGTCCCTTGCCAGGTAAACATGGTTGTTTTTTGCCACGGTCAGCAGGGCATGGTAGCGTAGCTCAAACCGGTCCTCGGGAAGTTTTCCCAACAGGTTTTTTTCATCGGCCAAAAACTTTTCTTCCCGGCAGTAGGGCCTGCGCTGCATCCGTGTCTGGTTATGGGCCCTGATCCGGATTTTAATGGCCTGGTTGAGCGCATAAAGATCAAAGAACTGCATGTTCCTCAGCTTGGCATATGCCCTGGAGTAGAGCATGTTGACCTGGTTCTCGACCAGGGCCTTGTCCTGGGGCTTTCGGGCCCTTGCAGGCAGGACGGCCGTACCGTAATGGTTGGCAAAGTCTTCCAGTGCCCGGTTGATATCCGGTTCGTACTTGTCGGCCTTGTCCACTGCCGACTTCAGGTTGTCGGGGACCAGCAGGGAAGGGACCCCGCCCAAATGTTCCAGGCAGCAGGCCAGGGCATGGAGAAAATCGGCTATACGCTGGCTGGGCACGGCCATGGCAAAAGCATAGTCCGAACAGGGCAGGCAGGCCACAAAAAACTGGCAGGAAATGACCTCTCCAGTTTCCCGGTCTATGTAGTCAATCGTCTTGCCGGCAAAATCAATATAAAGCTTTTCCCCGGGCGGATGGTCAAGTACCATGGTTGGTTTTGACCGGGCAAGGTCATGCTGGTCAAGGTGGTGGCAGAACTGTGAGTAGCTGTAACCATCCGGATGGGACTGTCTGTATTCCTCCCACAAAAGTGCCCTGGTAACCCCGGTACGCTTCAGCTCTTTACGAAAATATTCAAGACGCATTTTAAAATGATCGTACCGGGGATCCTTATAGGAAGGGTTGCCAGGATGGAAACGGGAATGGATCTCCGGCTCTTCAAGGGCGAGCAGATCATCTATGGTTAGGCTCGTACCTGTCTGCCCCAGCAGCTTTTCCAGCTTGACCAGGTAGGCTTTTACGGTATTCTTGCTCATGCCAAGCATTCGGGCAATGGTCTTGATCCCTTTGCCCTGCTTGTTGAGAATGATCAATTGTTTTATCTGACTCATTGGTTTTGGTTTTCCTGCCATTGGATCACGGTTAGTGGTATATAAATCATCCGCTAAAAAACCAAAACCAGCATTATGAGGGGGCAATATGTTCCGGAATCTGACAACAGAGGGGTCAATATGCTCCGGAATTATTGCTGAAATATTACTTTAGGGGGTCAGCATCCGCCGGAATGGCAGTTGAAAACAGCCGCTTAAGCCACTTTTCAACCTCCGGTGTAACCGCCCTATTAACCCCGTGTTGTGTGGTTGAAGTTTTGTGGGTATAAGTCCCGGATGTTTTTATGGTTGATGGTCATGATATTTCTCAGCGCATGTTCGAGCCACTGCTGGGGATTCACGTCATGTAGCTTGCATATCCCAAAGAAGGAATAGATCATGGCCGCCCTTTGGGCCGCTTTATGGGAACCGGCAAACAGGTAGTTCTTCCGGCCGACCACCATGGATCTGATTTCTCGCTCTACGGGGTTGTTGTCGATCTCCAGTTCCCCGTCATACAGGTAGTTGGACAGCTCGGCCCATCTGTTTGCCGAGTAGAACAGGGCTTTTCTCAGCTCGCTTTTGGGCAGGGCCTTGGGCAGCTGCTTCTTGATCCATTCGGACATTTTGTTGATCACCGGCAATGCCTCATCCAAACGGAGCTTTTTACGGTCTTCGGCAGATAGGTTCAGCTTCTTGGCCTTTCTTTCCACATCGTAGAGCTTGCCGATAAAGCCCAGGGCTTCGGAAGCCAGCTTTTTGTTCTCCACCAAGGCCTCAAAGTACTTCCGCCTGGCATGCGCCCAGCAGGCCAGGTGGGTGACCTCCTTATTGTCGGCGTAGTGTTCATATACGGCATACCCGTCACTTTGCAGGTAGCCCTTAAAATTTTCCAGGATGGCACTGGGGGCTTCCTTTCCCCGGGTAGGCCGGTAATCGAACAGTACGGTTTTTTCCAGGGGATTATGGTACACCCAATAGTAGCCTGTATGGCAGGCGCCCTTCTTGTCGCCGTCCAATACCCGTATGGTACTCTCGTCCACCATAAGATAGCCCATGGCCTTGGTGTCGGCCACCAGGCAATCGTACAGGGGCTCGAGTTTTTCCAGGCCCTGTTTCACCCATCCCTCAAGTGTGGTGGGCGCTATGGGGATCTTTTCCCGTTTGAACCGCTGCGCCTGCCGGTACAGCGGCATATGTTCCAGGTATTTCCTTGTAAGGATGTCGGTGAGCAGTCCGTAACCCGGGATGCCCTTCGGGATGGCCCTTTCCGGTAACAGGCCGATCTTTACCCCGGCACTGCTGTACTTGTCTTTTGGTGCATATTTGTAACGGATATACCTTCTGCGGATATATTGGGCAGGGATATAGTCCAACTCTTCGGTCACTTCTTTGCCGATACACTCCATGCCGGTAAGATCGCCTTCCGGATGGATCTCGATCTCTTCTGTAGGGAGATGGTCGGGCAAGGGTTGTCTGCCCGTATGGGTGGGGCGTTTCCTGCGGATGTATTCCACCTTGCGGGAGAACTCCTCCTGCTGTTGCCGCTCCTGCTCTTGGGTAGGCTCAAAGGGCAGGTCCATCTGGTCTTTGTTCCCCTCGAAGCGCTCCCGCTTCTGGGCAAAGGACATGCGCTTGAACTTCTCGATCATCGCCAACAGCTGCTTCTCATAAGCTTCTTTCTCGGCCAGGATACGTTCCTTCTCGGCTATCACCCGCTCACGGTCGGCCACCTGTTGCTCCCTTTGCTCCAAAAGGGCAAGCAGTTCGGCTTTGGTCAACTGATCGAGTGGCTTTGACATGCCCGAAAATAAAGCCTCCCGCTTATAAAACCATGAACTTTTTTTCCACATCCCCTGTGGAAAAAGCCCTCAAGGGATGGTTTCGGCCATTTCACTTCAAAAAACACCTGATGGAGCGAATAGGAGCGCATACGGCTCCAAAAAGCTGAACACCGGTCAGTAAAAAAATCAACCGGGGGTGTAGCGGGGACGCTGCCGGTAGCCGTCCACCTGGATGCCCTCGACCATCAGCACCAGTTCGGGCCATTCCAACACGCCGTCGTCCCGCTCCTCCGGGAGCAGGAAAGTGCCTTTTTCCAGGCGTTTATAATAGACCACGAAACCGCCCTTCTCCCAGTGCAGGAGTTTGATCAGGTTGCGGTTGCGGTTGACAAAGACGAACACCTCCCCGGAAACCGGGTCCCGGTCCAGTTCATTGATGACCATCCCGTAAAGCCCATTAAATCCTTTGCGCATGTCCACCGGGCTGCGGTACAGGAAATATTGGTGCTGGGAGCCCAGTGAAAACATCAGTAGAGTTTGATCAGGTTCGACAACAGCGATAGGTCCCCGCCAGGCACCCGCAGCTTTACCCCGTTCGGATAGACCACTTCCACTGTCTCTGCTGGAAGGCTGCTGCCCTGGGTACGGACAGGCATAAAGCCGGTCGCTCCCCGGGACTGTTCATCCCTCAGCTTCCGGTACCAATAATTGAATTTGTGGAAGCCGATCCCTTTTTGCTCACTGAAGGATTTCTGTGTCAAACCGCTGCTCTTGTATTCTTCGACTAGGGAGGACATTTCTTCTTGTAGGTTCATATCTTCTTGTTTTTCCACAAAGCTAGGTGGTCAAAACTCACTATGAAACATGTACTTTATAAGGTGGTTACCCTCCGGTTCATTCCCGGATCATGGGGTCAACATGCTCCGGAATATCCAATCATACATTTGGAAAATTAATAGTTGAAAACGAGAAAAAATCCTAAAGGGTTTCTAGACCATAAGCGTTTGATATGCCAATTAGTATTTCAATAAAGAGATTATCATTGCGGACCACACATCGGTTGGAAAGAAAAACAGTATGAAATAATATGAGTATCCTTAATCTTACACGTAGAAAGAATTGGAGCTCAAGCGGAAAAGTTGGGGGATTAGGGTTGGTTTCGATTGCACCCAGATGATGCAGATTAATAAGATTTACGCTGATTTTTTATAATAAACGCGATTTAAAATACCGTCATAGCGAGGAAGTATAGCCTGTCCCGAGCTATCGGGAACGTGGCAATCCCGTATTAAGAAAACGAGATTGCTTCACTCCGTTGCTCTGCATTCGCAATGTCGGATTTATACTGATTTTATAATCTACACATTACTATTGCTACATTAAAGAGAAATATGCTTACCAAAACCACCTGGAAATCTCTCATCTTCCAGAAATATTGTTTGGCCCTCAAAATGTGCTAAAAAGGAGGCAAGCGAAAAAGTTGAGGGCATGAATCCCTTTATTTTAAAAGGATTTCTTTTTTGTTTTTTTGCCACAAAGATTCTAAGACCCAAAGCTGTTTGTTTTCCATGAAATTTGGAATCCGCCTACAAAAAACTTCGTGGCGACATACCAAATGAATATAAATCTTCTCCAGCCCCCAGAAATATTGATTGATCCCGGATCAGCATCCGGAAAATCTTGCACACACGGTTTGTACATATGGCTTGTGGCGGTTTCGAAGCACTTTTCTGTCCGCCACCACCAAAGTTTATTAAATTCCCAAGGGGCTGGTCCGGATCCGGCACTTTGGGATACTGTCCAGTTCTGCCAAACAGGTAACCATACCCCTGGTACACCAAGTGCTTGGCGCGGCACAGTTGCCTGTGGATCCCAGAGCCCTGGCACAATACAACCCACGGTACTGCCCATACTGCCAAAAAGAAACCATGGTAAGCATTCAGCGCCTGCCTAAGCGGGGACCTCCAAGGACAGCATTTTCCGCTCTTCTCCCGTCCAAAAATTAATCCCTGACTTTATCTGGCCGGGAAAGGTATGCCCATACTGCAAAATGGTCCCTCCAAAACAGGTCCGGAATCGCAGAAAATCATACCTGAAACAGATTTATTAAAACACAATTCAATCCGGCCCATAACTTTTTGCCTGGAAAGGACCGCCAGGCACCCACAAAATCCAGCCCCAATCCCCATAAGCATTTCACCGGTTCCCCGAAATAGTCGGGGCAGGCAGTGCAACAGCGTTTTCATGCTTGGCTTTACAAGCCGCACGAAAACTTAGTTGTTATTGGCTGCCTTTTTTATTTCCTGTTCTCAATACTATCAAAATAAGTCATCACTTTATTCTCTGTGGTCTTTTGTAAATTCACCTTTTCCTCAAACAGTTCTATTCTCAGTTGTCTGTATAATGATACTGCGCTTCTTAGACTGTTTAATAATGATTGTCGTTCGTATGCTGGAATTGTGAGTTTTAGTTTAGCTAAATCTTCACTTTCTAAGTCTATTTCTACCTTCCTAACTCCACGAGGTAAATTGCCATTTTTGATATGAAGCAAAGGTCCAAATACAACCATTCGGAAAAATCCCATAAAATCGTATGCTTCAAGGTATTCTCCACGTCCAATTTTTAATAACACATAATGTGTCCAAGTCCAAAAACGGTCTTCAATCCATTGATAATCGGGATATGGAAACTTTGCTTGTGAATTACTAATTGCTTTTTCGAGTTGTCCGTTTTTGTCAATTAGTAGCGTTGGTGTTTCAATGCGTGTGTGAAACTCGTCAAGAGTTACGAATTTTATGTCAACGTGTAATAGCGGATTGTCATAAAGACAAATTAAAAGTCTTGGTTCTCCAACGTGATCTCCCGTAAATCCTGATAGAAAATTCCCCAATCTTTTTGCATAGTCAAGCATTAGATTTTTGTCGTTAGAAATCTTTTGCTTTGTAACAAGAATAAGGTCAAGGTCAGAAAACTCATCTATTTCATTTGTCAACCACGAACCTGCAACAGCCAAACCGATTACATTATCGTCTGGCTCTAAAATTGTCTTGGCTTTGTCAGCGAATTCTCGTTGTATCATTTTGTTAGTTACTGCCTGTCTTTAAGGTAGCCTATAACGGGTTGTATAAGAATAGTGGGGTTTTAAGACCACAATCTTTTCAGTTTAGACCAAAGTTTATTTTTATTACTGTTCCTCGTTTTGGCAGAGTTTCCGCCATTATTTTTATACGTTGTTCTACGCTGTTTTTCCTCGTTTTGAATTAAATCGGTAGCCTTTTTAATTCCACAACCAATTATAAATATTCTTGTTCGATAGTCATTCAATCCGCCATAAGGTATGCTGTCAGTCCAATACTCAATTTCACGATTTTTCAGTTCAGACAATATCTTTTCAACTCCGAAACTTTCTTTATACATTCCAATAAAATTCCGATTTGCGTGCTCGTCAGATTTTATCTTTTTTAATGCATATTCAACTGCATCTTTTTCAGTAGCAAAATGATCAAGAATCCTTTTTTCTCCACGTTCAGTATAATTCCATTGATAAAGTCCGCCATTATTCTCCAGAATATAACCTTCATAAATGAAATTACCATTTATGCTATAACTGTTCATAGAATAACAGTTGTCTTTCAACCATTTCTCCAATTCGATTATCGTTTGTATTTCAGTTTCTGTTTTCAAATTGCGTAGAATGGGCGGGCGGCTAAGTGCCGTATTGTGAAAAGATACATAGTATCTTGAAATAATATGGCATTTAGCCGCATGTTGTCGTTTTGTAGCGACCGTAGGGAGTGCAGAAACGGCGACATGCGGCGGATCCGACCGTCCATTGTCAGTTTATGCCGACCGGAGGGAGGTATAAACTGACAACGGTCTAGGCTATGAGTAGTTGCGTGGGTTAGCACTTAACTTTGCAAGTACACATCGAACTGAAAATCCGCGAGGATTTTCAGAAGTAGACGATAACAAGCAATTACTTATAGCCATTGTTGTGCGTTCGTATTTTTTTCTTCATTCAGCTTTTTCCATTTTCTCACCCTACTTCTTGCGTTTTTATACGGTGAAGAAGTGTTTAATTGTACCATTTTTCCCATAGTCCACTTTTCGTACCACGGCTTTTCGTACAAATCGACATTTTTAGTACTTTTTATCACATTCAAAATTTCGTTGACAACTTTATCCAATTTGTCCAAAAGTGATTTATAGTCAAGTTTTTCGTAGTCCAAATAAAATTTCTGGGCAAGTTTCCCCAATTCATTCCATTTATAACCTGTTTCTGGAAAATCAACATTTTCGTTTTTGTTCTTTTTCCGATTCCATTTTAAGACAAGTTCTCCCCAACCAATCAAATAGGCAACCAAATCCGAAACGCTCATTTCAGTCCCTTTTGCGTGCCCTTCGAGTTCCTTTTCCTTGGTCAATTCCGATGGAATAGTTTCTAAGTCCTTTTTTAACTTGGAATAGTTCTTTTCTATTTCAGAAATCAATTCTTGTCTATTTGTCGGAACTGCCATTTATTAGTCTCTGTTTTATATGACGCCCATTGTCAGTTTATGCCGACCGGAGGGAGGTATAACCTGACAACGGTCTCGGCTATGAGTAGTTGCGTGGTTTGGCACTTAACTTTGCAAGTACACACCAAGCTGAAAATCCGCGAGGATTTTCAGAAGTAGGCGAGAACAAGCAATTACTTATAGCCATTGTTGGCAACAGTTTTTTTAAATTTCTTTAATATAATATTCTCTCAAAATTTCAGTAAACTTTTTTGATTTTATTTCCTTTGATTTTTCAATCATTTCATCAAGGTCGAAAAAGTCAATTTTATATTTACTAGTGTTTTCCTTTCTTTTGGTTAAAAATGTAATTGCTTCGTCATTAAAACCACCTGTTGACCAAAATTCAAACACTAACTCTTTGTCAGATATTGAAGGTTGGTCAAGAACCCACTTTCTTATTACTGGAACTTTTTCGGTTAACCAAGTTTTTACTTCTTCCAAACCTACTTTTTGGTTATATCCTTTACATTCAGAAATAATAATTTTGTCAGATTGTAAGCCAAATACATCTATTTCTCTTTGTAAGCCTTCGTGGTTTATTAGTTTGCCGATGTCAATTGATTTACAAACTCTCCCTTGGTAATAACCTACAGCTAATTCAAATAAGTCGCCACGTAAGTTATTAGTTTTGCCATCTACCAACTTGTTTAGCTTGCTAATTAAGTCTAAATAGGCCTCTGGATTTTTTTTAAGTATTGCACCAGCATTAGTGACTAAAGAAATTAAAGAATTAAGTAAGTCCTTATATTTATCTCCGAATAATTCATTTACAAAGCCAACGACAACACCTTGAGCTTTTAAATTGTTAAGTGCTTTGGTGTCGACTGATTCAACAATTAAAAAAGGTATGAATTTGGCTAAATTCTTTTGAAACTTTAATGCCTTGATTTTGTTTAGAAAAAACTCAACTTGATTCTCATTTACTGTGTTTCCAATAAGTATATCTGCAACAACAAAAGCAGGAATAATATTTTTTCCATTTATTTTTGGTAATGAACCTATGTAAGAAGGTGAAACAAAATTAAATTGGTATTTACCAAATTCGCTATGAAATTTAGAGCTGTTGTAAGAGACTAATCCAATTTTTCTTGACCAATCATTAAATTGAATTAATAAAAAGTTTTTGGCTACTTCAATTCCCTTTGCTCTATTATGGTTTGGGTTATTATCTGTAACTAAACTTGAGACCGTTACAAACTCATCATCTACTTGAATTAAATTTAGTCGCTTTAATTTTTCCAATGCTGTTCCAAAAGTAATATGCCCTTTTAAGTCTAAAACTGGATTTACAGAATAAGAAGGTAATTGATTGAGTTTAATTTGTCCATAATGAAAGTCTAATGATTGTAAAATTATATGGTATTGTTTTCCAGCTTTTTTTAATGCTCTGGATAGACCAGAATAATAATCTTCAGTACCATAATCTTCTTTATCGTGAAACAAAATTTGTCCGTCAGCGAATAAACCTTTTATACGATAAACATCTTTACTTATTCTCGAAAGTCGTTTTCGGGCAGCTTCTTTTGAAATGCTAGGTTCTTTTATAGCAAGGGATTCGAGCAATTCACTTGATAGAATAGGTCCTTTTTCTTTAATGAGTTTTTCTAAATATGTCACGGCACACTATTTATACAAGTTTAAACTAACACAGACGCACGTAATTTTTTTTCAAATTGTTGCCAACGGGCGGGCGGCTAAGTGCCGTATTGTGAAAAGATACATAGTATCTTGAAATAATATGGCATTTAGCCGCATGTTGTCGTTTTGTAGCGACCGTAGGGAGTGCAGAAACGGCGACATGCGGCGGAGCCGCCCGCCCATTGTCAGTTTATGTCGACCGGAGGGAGGTATAAACTGACAATGGTTAGTATATGAAAAGTAGGCGGTTAGGAAGCACCAAACTTTCGGTTAAGCAAGAACTTTGATACGAGTCAAAAGCCTTGATTTTACTGCTGTTTCGCCTATTTTTTATATACATTGTTAGGCTTTGTTATTTTATTCTTACTATAAATTTCATAAATGAACTTGCCATTTCAATGATGATTTCTACTTCATTTTCATTTACATTGTCATTATGCTTTACATAAGTGTTTTGATACTTAGAAAAGTAGTCAATTAGTTTCAGAAACATATTATTCAATTCCTTAGAACCGTTTCGTTCATTGATGAATTTGCCCAATTCCGCAATTTGATTTTCCAACGATTTACCATTTTCGAGAATAGTTTTTAGCAAAGTTTCCAATGAAAGTCTCAAGTCGTCCAATAAATTTCTTTGATGGATTCCATTTGAGTGCTTTTCTAAACAGTCATTGTAAAGTTTTAAAACTTCAGGATATTCAGAGAGCCAATGCTGTGTCTCTTCAACCAAAGATTCATTAATCTCTTCTTTTGCATTTCCTTCTCCTAATGCTCCATATCGTGAGATTAATTTTATTCTTAAATCTTTTACACCTGCGTTATTTTCAAAATGAGGAAGTTCAGATAGTTCTTTTATGATTTTAAATTGTTGTTCTGAACTAAAGGCTTTTAAATTTTCTCGAAGTGCGGTTCTTTTATTGGGCAAATCTGCTGGAAATGGATATTCTGGATAAGGAATCTCGATGTCAAAGTCAATCGCATATGCAGCACTGTATTCGGCAATTCGACTTCCTGTTAATCCGTCTTGTGTTTCGGCAAGTGTGTCAGCTGCATAATTTATAAATGTTGTTGGAATCATTTAGTTGTTCTTTTTTTTAATAAAGCCTAACGTCTTAATATACTCTATTGGAGTATATACGCCATTGGTTATTTGTTTTTTAAATAGTTAATATCCAGTTGATTATCATTTGTCAGTTGGTCAAAAGGACTTTTGATGTTTTGCAAATTTTTGGTGGACACGTGCGTGTATATCGCCGTTGTGTTGGGACTGTGATGCCCCAGCAATTGTTGAATATAACGTAAATCCGTCCCCCTGTCCAATAAATGGGTGGCAAATGAATGCCTTGGAAACGCCATGGCCACGGCGTAGTGAGTGTGTGGTTGCATATTGAGTAGTAGCGTTATTTTTTAAAAAATGGCTATCGCCAAATCAAATATAGTAATTTTCGCCAATTTCAAAAATACAGGGAGGTTTGGATCATTGATTACCGATAGGAATTATAGCAAAATCCGGGATGTATTAAATTTATTTGGGATGATAATGGTCTCCAAAAATCCCCGTTATCTTTTGTAAAATCAGGTAATTCGTTAATAGTAGGCCGTTCACTCTGCTGGGATATGTCACGATGGACTGTTCTACCAAATCAATTTTGTTGTGGGAAATACGGGGCTCAAACCAGTGACCCCTACCTTGTCGAGGTAGTGCTCTAAACCAACTGAGCAAATTACCCCTGAAAATAAAAACCCCGGCTTCCTGGGGTTTATGGCCGACATAAACTTTTCTCGAATCGGTATTATAATTCACTGACTTAAGCCGATTTATCCCAAATAGAAGTTTCACTCAATTTTTTTCCATACTTTTACATAGTCAATGGTCATTTCATAAGGAAAATCTTCTGTTGAGGTAACTAAACCAGGCCAGAAATTCGTCCCAGACTGCCCCTTATCGGCACAAGCATGATTAAGGATAATATAAAAATCAGTTTCAAAAGGCCACATTTCGGCATTGTCTCCACCTTTTTCATGGGTCATCGTTTTTACTCCGTTCACATAAAATTCAATCTTATCAGGTGATTTTATAATTCCGTAGGTATTATAATCCTGTGCATTCACCGACGTTGTCTTTTCTGGTGTGGGACTTAACTTTACCCCCTCTGATTTTGATTGGTGAATTACCTGATAGACTTTTGTTTCACGATTCAAGTGTTCCATGACATCGATCTCTCCTGCACCCGGCCAACCGGAATAAACCGGGTTTTGGGGCAACATCCAAATGGCCGGCCAGGCCCCTTGCCCCATTCTGCTGAATTTTGCACTAACCTCAAGCTTACCATAGGTAAAACTGAACTTATTTTTTGTTTGGATAGCACCTGTTTCGGGTAAATCTGTCTCCTCATTCCACCTGGTTCTAATGTGAAGTTTACCTTCTTTGACTTCCGCAAGGCTTCTATCTTCCGGTACCACGTACATATTCCAAGCTGAAGACCATGGCTGTGTCTGGTAACTGGTCCAATAATCTTCATTATATTCAGTGTCGTTGAATTCATCTTGAAAGATGAGTTCCCACTCCTGTTCATTTAATAGCCCCTCCTCAAAACTCGAGATATCCGGGTTACAGCCTAGAAGTGAAAAAAGGAAGAACAGTACACCCATATTAATTCCGTATATTCATAACTCCCATAAAATATCAATTTTAAGTTAACAATAACGTTTATTCAAAATATCATTTTGAATAAACAAAAAATTACAAAACATAACATTTCGCTCATAAGAAGATGTAGACAGAAAAGTGTTTTACTGCCTCCTACAATTAAAGACAACTGATTGAATTATCACTCTTCCATCAGACAAATATACTTTTGACTTTTATCTTCTGATATTTTAGAAAAGAGACTGTCCCATAAGCCAATTGCCATAGGACAGTCTCTTGATCCATTTTGACGCTTAAATTTCTTAAAGCGCCAAAACTTCTACCTCTGCCAGGGAAAGCGGTTCAGTCCTTCCTTCCAACTGGACCCTTATATACCTTCCGGTCCTGTCAACTGGTATTTCAGTCACTTCACCGGCTGGGCCTTCGAAAAAGTAGTCGAATACTCCTTCCTGAGCCATGGTCTCTGACAAGACAGTCGATTCAAATGGTACATCGGAAACAAATACGTGAAAATCGCTCAACCTCGTCGAAGGGCCACCGTCCATTCGATTATACAGTTTAATCGTGGTAATCAAGGGTGAAATTTCTTCCAAGTCCACTTCCCACCAATCTTGATCACGAGTACCGGTATGAGTGATGGATCCATTAGCCCAAAAACCATTGGTATTACCATCTACAGCCCGTGAGCTGATACCTCCATGTGCGGTACTCTTTTGGGAAGTAGGTTTGCCAACGGCTATATTTGGTGGCGGTCCTCCTTGGATATTATAATATTTGATATTCATGGATTTGTTCATTTGTATGTTTCCTCCTTCCACTGACATTATTTCCAGCGGAAGCATATAAGATGTGGCGAACAACAATGACTCGGAATTGATATTGAGCTCAATGGGTGACGAGGCCATTTTCCCTTTCTCGATCACAGGACTTTTGGTGCTGAACTGAATATATTCCTCCGGTATTTCCAAATAATCAGTACCATGCTTTTCGTTATAGGCTTTCACCAAGCTATTATTCTGCGCTATGGTCACCTTAACATCCTCATCAGCAATCTGGTACAGTGCGACAGCTAAGTCGACTTTAGCGAAATTACCCTTCCCAAGGATAATTTCTTTTTTCTCTACAATAGACGGAGAAGTGGGGGTCATGTATACCCCATTGAGTTCAGGCCTTTGCTCTTCTTCATTTCCACAACCTGAACCCAACACCACCAGCAGTCCGAGCAATCCTGCATATATTCTATTTAATTTTCGTTTATTCATCTCTTTATTATTTTTAGTTATTGGATAATGAAACCGACATGTTTAATCCGCATCAGGCGGATTAAAACCGCAATATGCATTAGAACATCTATTGCGGGGTTTCTTACCAGCCTGGATTTTGCACGAGTTTTTCACTCTTTTGAATCTCATTAAGGGGAATCGGGTGCAAATACATATTTTTATCCCAATGCCGTTTCTCATATGCCGTCCTTGTATAGAAATTTTCTTCTATTTCTGCATACATGTCCATTCCATGAGAAGGGCCACCCTGCATGGAGCCAGGGGATTCGGCGATCATCCACCTTCTTACATCAAAATACCGCTGCCCTTCTGTACAGAGCTCCACGCGCATTTCCCGTCTTACGGCAGCTCGCTGAGCCTCCTGGTCGCCCGCAATTTCCGGTTTGATATCGGCCAATAAAGGAATACCTGCCCTTTCCCGGACTTTGTCTATATACTCAATGATCCGGGGATCCGAAGGATTCACTTCATTCAGCACCTCTGCATACAGTAGGTAGAATTCGGCTAGTCTGAAGATAAACGAAGGCCTGTATTCCGATTTTGGATTATTCCCTTCAGCATGGATTGAACGGCTGGCTCTTTTATACAACAAGTATCCTGTAAGTGAATGATGTGAAGTAAAGTCATTTGCAGATCCTTTATGGAATTTTATGACATTATTGCTGATATGCCATTTCCTTCCCTGGTAAAACACCGTCTGATAAAACCTCGGTTCCCTGTTGATCCACATCCTATAGGTTCCGGGCGTTGCCTGGCCACTCATATCCTCTCCGGGTGCTGAGAATCCAGTCTCGCTATACAATGGCGATTCTTCGATGCTCAGTCCATCCACCATAAAGAAATCATCCACTAATTCCTGCGTCACACCATTACTCGTAAAAGCCCCCCCTTCGGATCTGGGAGTCACCCGGTTCTCAAAATCTTTATAGTAATCAACTGATCCGTACCCTTGATTTGGAGTGGCCCAGATCACCTCATCATTATACTTCATGAAAAGATTATAAAGAGAGCTATGCGGATCATATTCGCCATTACTGTCATATTCCTTGTACAGTCTATAATAACCTGATTCGGCAAAGTCTATAAATTCCTGTATGGCATCCAATGCCCTGTTCCATTTATCTGGATCCCGGTCGGGAAACAGTCTTTTCCCATCTTCAGGATTGGTCAGATCTAGTGCTTCATCATACCCCCCGTTATACAAAGGACTGGCTGCATAGACCAAAATCTTGGCCTTTACCGCCAAAGCGACCCCCTTGGTGGGCAGGGAAAGAAAATTTTCGTTTGTTTCTCTATCACTCAGCAGGTCGTCAACTTCCGACATTTCACTGACCACATAGTCTACTACCTCGTCCACGGAATTCCTGGCAAAATCCAAGTCTGGAGACAAAGGATCTACCGAAGCATCCATAATGGGAATGGGGCCATATAGCTCAAAAAGCAAATAATGGTAATATGCTCTCAGGAAACGAGCCTGCGCCATCATTTCTGCCATTTCCTGCTTATTGATAAAATCCGCCTGCCCACTTTTGGGAATGACCACGGCATTTTCCATAAACAGATTCGCCTGCCTGATTAGCTTGTACAACTCATGCCATCTATGGTTTGGCATATTCTCCGCACTAAATCCGTTAACGGTGCCATTATACAAAGACCCAAAACTAAACTTTAGCTCATCCGTCCACCCTGGCCAAGGATTATCAAGACCATCGGTCTCGACAATCATCCTGGAGCTTATGGGTATCCCGGAAAATATATTTCTGTGGAATTTTCTACTGTTCTCTGGGCTGCTGAAGACCTCTTCCATGGTCAGCTCTCCCGCAAGTTCATCAGATACATCCAGGTAATCCGGGTTACATGAACATACAATCAGGGAAAGTACCAATAATGCTCTTGTAATATTTTTATATGCCATTATCATAATTCCGTTTTTTAAAGTGTGAATTCAAGTCCAAAGGTGAATGCTCTCGGCACCGGATAGTTCAGCCCAGCGTTTTGATCGCCTATTTCGGGATCCCACATCTTTATATCATCCCATACATAGATATTGTTGCCCATGAGGTACACCCTACCAGTAGTCACCCCGATCTTGTTAAGCAGGCTTTTCTTAAACTGGTAACCAAGCTCCACATTTTTCAGTCTCACAAAAGCACCACTCCTCTGCCACCAAGTACTCGGTTGATTGTTATGCCAATAGGCAGAAGGGTGCATCCGTGGGAACATGACATCCTGGGACGGATTTTCCACTGTCCACCTGTCCAAGGCCTCTTTCCTTACGTTGGACTCATCTACTCCCCACGTGAATGGGAAAAAGCCTTCATTGTTGTCTGCACCCAATATGGTAGTTGCACGTGCTGCTCCCTGCACAAACACGTTGATATAAAAATTCTGATATTCCACATTGAATCCCGCCCCATAGATGATTTCGGGCACTTCAGGGTAGCCACTTCCGCGTTTCTTGTCAAGGTTGTCAAATCTCCCGTCACCGTTTAAATCCATGAATTTGATATCCCCTGGCATCAAATTGGAGCTCCATGCTGATGTGGCCAGTCCTTCTTTTAAGGTATAAACAGCCTCGCCGCCTTCCATCGTCACATCAAAGTCATCTTCGGTATATAGCCGCTCGGCAATAGGCAGTCTGTTTGTTCTCAAACTGGTTCCGGTAATGTTCATCCAGGGATGAGGCTGCTCCACTTCATCGTATTCGAGTATCTTGTTTTTGGCAAAGGTGAAATTCGCACGGATGCCTACCCTAACTTCTCCAAAATACTCCCGGGCCTGCAAGCTGGCATCGATTCCTTTATTGGAGACTTTTCCGTAATTCTGCCAAGGTGCCTCCCTGAATCCTACAGCTCCTCCAACGGTCCTTCGCTGGAGAAGAATATTATACCGAAAATTGTCAAAGTAATCTGCCTGAAATGTAATGCGGTCTTCAAACAGCCCCAAATCTATTCCTACATTCCGTTTTTCTTCGATCTCCCAGCTCAGTCCAGGTGCCTCAAACCGACCCTCTACAAAACCACCCAGGTTATTCAGCGCACCAGTTCCGCCAATCCCCAAAGGGTATCCAGCTCCACCGGTAAATGTCCCTCTGTATAAAAATCGATCACCACCCGTATTATCATTTCCTGTCCTTCCGATCGATGCTCTTATTTTAAGTCCGGAGACGATATCCCTCATCCCTGTAAAAAAAGGTTCATTTTCCACAATCCAGGCAACCCCTACCGCTGGAAAAAAACCATAGCGGTAACCTTTAGCGAAGGTCTCACTTCCGGTAATCCCAAAATTGGCCTCTATAGAGTACCTTTTATCAAATATGTAGGTTCCTCTCCCGATGTAGGCCTGCTTTCTGTAGGCCAGGGCTTGGTTATGTACTTGCCGTTCTTTTTGATAATACAAGAACATACCGCCCACAGCATGTTTTTCGTTGAAATTACGGCTATAGTTCAGGGACGTCTCCAGGTAGATATTCTTACTGCCGAGGTTGCTCTCGTACGGGTCTGCAAAGGGCTCTTCGTTGATGAGCTGCTCAAAGGTCAGGTCACCGTTGATATCCCTTCCCGTCGCCCTGTACTGTGCCGGTACTTTAGCCCTTCGTGAAATGAATTTCGACTCTGAATCGTAACTGACCACTCCCCTGATCTTCAGTCCCTTGGTGATAATATCCAGCTTTTGCTCCAGGGTAACCCTCGACTGAAGACTACTCCTCCACTCATTTTCATAACCGGATTCCATTAGCAGATTGTAGGGGTTTACCCTGTTGGAAGACGGAGTGGGATGGGAGGCTAATGTGCCATCGCTGTAGATCATCGGAACCAGGTGGGGGGAAGAAATCGTTATCCGCTTTAGCAGCTCGGTAACCCCACTTCCATTACTTATTGCTAACTTATATCCGGGATAGTGTGTTTCAAGGTACTGCCCGCTCAGGTCCACCGTCAGTAAAGTACTAGGGGTTACATCAATATCCACATTGCTCCGCAGGTTGTACCGCTTTAGGCCGACATTGTTGTCGTAATCGGCCAGGGGATTGGACTTAAAAATACCGCTTTCCGAAAAATAGGCTCCGGAGACAAAATACCTGGCCTTTTCTCCTCCACCCCTGAAATTCAAGGTGTGTCGGGTATTGTTCGTGGTCTTCCTCAACAAATCCATCCAATTTGAATTCGGATAGAGGTCGGGGTCCTGTCCGGAAGCGTACCGGGCGATAAGTTCATCACTGTAGTCAGGCTGCTGCCCTTCATTCGTCAAGCCCTCATTGTATAATCTCATAACGTCCACCGAACCCAAAAACTCGGGCAAACGGGTAGGTTGCAGCACACTGTATTCCCCACGGTAAGTGATCTGTGTCTTTTGGTTCTTGCCACGTTTGGACGTGATGATCACTACGCCGTTGGCACCCTCTGCACCATAAATCGCGGTGGCCGCAGCATCCTTTAACAGTGTAAAGGTTTCTATCTCATCCGGCTCTATATCGTTCATGTCTCTGGGAATGCCATCGACCAGTACCAAAGGACTGGTTCCACCGGCAAATGAACTGATCCCCCTGATCCAAAACTCGGAATTGTCATAGCCCGGTTCCCCGGAGCGCTGTACAGCTATAAGCCCCGGAACCTGTCCCGCAAGGTTATTGGACAAACTCCTTGTCGGAAACCTGAGCTCTTCTCCTTTAATTGTACTGACCGAACTGACAAGGCTTTCCTTCTTCTGGGTACCAAAACCCACGACCACTACTTCCTCCAGCGCTTCAGAATCCTCCTCCATGATGATTTCATAATAGTCATTATTGGTGACATCCACTTCCTGTGCCACATAGCCCACAAAGGTCACCCGGAGGCTGGGCTGGCTGGTAATCAGCTCTATACTGAACTTACCGTCAATACCAGTAGCAACCCCATTGGTGGTTCCCACTTCCAACACATTGGCTCCGGGTATGGTCACTCCATTGGCATCCTTGACCACCCCAGTTACGGTTCTGGCAATGTCCTTTTTGGTCCGGACATCCTCATCTGCCAGAACGATCGTTACGGTCTCCCCCCTCCGGCGATAGTCAAGATTTCTCCCTTTCAGCAGGTGGGTCAAAAAAGTATCGATATCCGCATTGGTGACTTCGATATTTACATTTTCGGCAGCATTGAATACCTTTTCGTTAAAAAGAAAACTGTAACCGCTCTGCATTGTGGCTTTTTCAAGCACCGTTTTTATGGGGGTGTTTTTCTCATTTAACGTAATCTGTTGTGCATCGGTAAATCCGAAGACACTAAACTGGATCACAGTCAAGAAAAAGAAGAGGAGCTTCATAATCCGGGACAATTTTAATAGCATCCCCCTCCTCCTTTGTATAAGAGAGGGTAGGTTATGGTATAATAAATTCATATTTTTACATTGTTTAAGGTGACGTATATAGACTTGTTTACTGGACAGCGTACCTTGACCAGGCCAGGAGTGTTCGAGCACTTCTGGCCGTTTTTGGCTTCGCCACAGCATTAGGAGGTGTCATTTGCCATTGCTTTATTTTATTTTTAGGTTAAACATCCATTAATCAGTTTTTTATGATCTCCAGGTTATCTCCTGATCGTATAAGACTTACACCACTGACATCTTCCATGATCAACAGCATTTCATCAACAGGGGTCTTCCTGCTGACCTTGCCAGAGACGGTAATTTCCCTAAACCCGTCGCCTACTGGGTGCATTAGTTTCAGTCCGTACCAGCGGCATACTTCCTTCAGTGCCTGGCCAAAATCACTTTTATCAAACAAAAAATATCCGTTTTTCCAGGCAACTGCCATTTCCGAATCATGTAAGGGCAGTTTTTTCAGGGAACCACCTTCGGTCTGTGCCCCTTCACCGGGTGCGAGCATGATGTTTCCTTGGTCGGTTTCCATTTCCACACGGCCATTGAGCAGGGTTGTCACGGTTTTTCCTTCATAGGACTTTACGTTAAATGAAGTGCCCAGTACTTCCATGGATGCCTGCCCGGTCCTGACAATAAAAGGCCGGTCTGGATCGTGATTTACGTCAAAATAGGCTTCCCCTTCAAGGCTGACCTCCCTCGTTCCGGATCCAAAAACAGCCGGATAGGTCAGTTTGGAGCGGGCATTGATCCAAGCAATGGTACCATCAGCCAAGGTGATTTTGACAGTCCGCATTCCCGGAACCTGAATCGTATGATTGGCCTGTTGATCAAACGGTTTATCGGACCAGTAAACCAGCGAATCCCTGTAGCCTTCCAGCCCAGCCCCTTCCTGTAAGGTCATCTCTACAGCCTTTTCCCCCAATAAAACCTGACTTCCATCGGCCACTGTCAGGACTACCTGGTTTTTTAATTCCTGGTCTGTACCAGAGGCATCCGGTAAAGTGTCTTTCGACAAATAGGAGAACAGGATGGCGAAAATTAAAAAGGGCAGTAAAAAAAATGCGGCGTATTTATATATTTCTTTGCTCTTCCACCATGGCACATGCCGGCTTTTTCTGATTTGTTCCCAAATCTTGTCGGCATCAAAACGCTGCATAAAATCAAGTTCCTCCCGTATCTTATCTATATCATTATACCGATCCAGTAAGCCGGCATACTTTTTTTTCTTCAAAAGTCGTCTTAACTCATCTTCCTCGTCTTTGGTGAGATTTTTTTCCAGGAATTTGAATATTAATTCCGATATCTTAAAAACTTCATTGTCCATTCTTAGGTAATTTTACCGTTTCATATACCTAAGAAACATTCAACTGAAAAGTGGGTGAAAAAGAATTTAAAAAAAATTAAAATATTTTTTTAACGTACGATTCTATTGCCCTCCCAATAGTAGCAATAACAAAATTGCCTGATTGCCCATTTTTTGTTTTAACAGCATTAATCCCCGTTTTTTTTGTGTCTTTACCGTATTAACAGAGACATTCAGTACTTCAGCTACCTGGTTGTTTTTTAACCCTTCCAGATACCCTAAACGGATGACCATTTTACAGCCATGGGGCAAGGTATTAATGGCTTCATGTAATTTGCCCATAACCTCTGCATGGATGATATTTTCCAGCCCTAGCGGTGAGGTGATGGTATTTCCTTTAAGGTATTTCTTGTGTTCTTCCTGTATTTTCTTATTTCTAAATTTATTCAAACAAGCATTTTTTACTGCGGTGTACAGAAAAGATTTAACAGCATATTGGTCATCACAGACCACGCTTGATTTTTCCAAATAAACCCGAAAAGCATCTTGTACGATATCTTCCGCGTCCTGGGGATCCTTTAAAAAACTATGGGCATAAGCACACAATCGGGCATAATATTTCTTAAATATCTGTTCCTCCTTTCTCCCTTTTTTTATATCCACGATATTCATATCCTCGCCGTTAATCTAAGCTTTATTCTAATTTTGGTCTCTTTATAATTTACCATACACGAAAGGACCTTACATATAACTTAAAGAAAAAAAACAACAAACCAGCACAAAAGCAAAAATAACATTATAAAAAGAGAATATTTATGAAAAATAAAACAATAAAATAGAATAATATCAATAATTTAATTGGTTTTTAAGCTGTAAAACAACTTGAATATTATTCACCCTTCCTGATGGGACATCACTGATTTTAACTTCACCATAGGTATTTTTTAGTTAATTTATAGTGTTAATATTGGCCAATACGACGCAATTAACCTTAAAATCATAACTTCTACTTTTATGTGTAATAATCAATAACTTGGCAAATGACTGGAGGAAAACCAGTATAGGGTACAGGCTGGAAAGTCCCATGGTGAAGAATTCATCAGCAAGGTTTTACAACAGCTTTGCTCCCATTGTCCGGTCAAGTTCAAATTCAAGGTAAAAAGCAGCTTGGACATTAAAAAGCACGGTCTTACCGTGGAAAAAAAGTGGCTTTCGGTACCACGGGCCAATGACAGAATTGTGCTTACCTCTTACATAAAATATAAGGAAAGGAACGAACTTATGAACATTCTTAGGGTCAAATGAAAAAGTTGGGGGATTAGGGTTAGTTCCGATAACATGCAGATAGCGCAGATCAATAAGATTTGCGCTGTTTTTTTATGCTGGAGCACGTATTCCCATTGCTAGATTAAAGAGAAATATGCTTACCAAAACCACCTAGAAATCTCTCATCACCAGAAATATCGCTTCCGTAGCGATGCTCTCTGCCGTGCAGGGAAGTGAGGTGGCGGTGAAGGCAAGCATTCGGATCATGAATTCTGGACAGACTGCTAAACTCTTCCCATAGAATAGACCTCAATGGGGAGTTTTTGAGAAAGGGAACCTTGAAAAACGAATAAAAAATGACCTACTTTAAATGCTCTTTCTTAGTGGTACGCTTTGACCGAAATAACCATAAGGACTGTCTTCTGTGAAAATCTGGTAATCCGTTATCGTAGCCCGTTCACTCTGCTGGGAGATGTCACGATGGACTGTTCTCCCCATTCATTATTGTTGTGGGAAATACTGGGCTCGAACCAGTGACCCCTACCTTGTCGAGGTAGTGCTCTAAACCAACTGAGCTAATTTCCCCTGAAAATAAAAACCCCGGCTTCCCGGGGTTTGTGGGCCCACCTGGGCTCGAACCAGGGACCCCTTGATTATGAGTCAAGTGCTCTAACCAGCTGAGCTATAGGCCCGTAAAAGCAACTCATCTATTCGGATTTTCCTTCAAAAATCCCTGTTTAATGCCTCAAAGAAGCTTCAAACAATTTTCCTTGCTTTTGGGACTGCAATGTTACATATTTGATTCCAAAACAACAACATTTACCCTTATGAAAATAGATAAAAACGTCGATTTTTTTGTATTTGACCTTGGTGGTGTCATCATTGATTTGGACATCCCCTTTACCGTCAACCAATTAGGAAAGTTACTGAATACGAATAACAACACTCCTCCGATGGACTTCATGGCACACCCTGTCCATCATGCTTTTGAGAAGGGTGAGATAAGCGATGTTATCTTTAGGAATGAAATCAGAAAGACTTTTAGGAAAGAGTGGTCTGACCAGGAAATAGATGATATCTGGAACGGTATGCTTATCAGCATCCCGCAACAGAAGATCAAACTCCTCAAGGAACTCAGAAAAACACATCCTGTATTTATGCTCTCCAATACCAACAGCATCCATTTCAAAAAAGTAGAGGAGATCCTACTGGCAGATACTGGTGAGAAAGGCTTTTCAGGGCTTTTTGATCACCTGTTTTTAAGCCACGAAATGGGCTGTCGAAAACCAGATGCCATTATTTATGAAAAAGTATTGGAAAAAATAGGCTTGCCTGCAGAAAAAGGCGTATTTTTCGATGATACGGCCCCTAACTTGGTAGGCGCTGAAAAGGTAGGGCTACGCACGGTCCATATCAATCACCCAAATGCGTTAATGGATTACTTTAGGGATGTACACTAAAAAAGAGTACTTACGACATACCTTATTATTCGTCCTGACCTTCATTTGCACTACATTGGCAGGTGGGGAATGGCTCTTTGGTAGAAGCGTTATTTCCAGTGAAATGCCGCTGACCTGGGAGTACTTTGTCCAATCCATGGCCTTCTCGATTCCATTTATCGGCATTCTGCTTATCCATGAGCTTGGACACCTGTTTACCTCCATCAGACATAATGTAAAGGCCTCATTGCCTTATTTTATACCTTTCTGGTTTGGTTTTATAGGAGCACCATCCATTGGTACGATGGGTGCCGTCATTAGAATGAAAGCTTTCGTCAATAGTAGACGGAAGTTTTTTGACATTGGGGTGGCTGGTCCCCTGGCAGGATTTGTGGTGGCACTAGCAGTATTGTTTTATGGCTTTACCCACCTTCCTGAGGCCGATTATATTTATGAAATCCATCCTGAGTATTTGGATCCTGATTACTCTCATGACCAAGAAGGTGTTTTGAATATCGAACTTGGCCAAAACCTCCTTTTTTATGGCATGGAAAAAGCCCTCGCTGATCCGGACAAAATGCCCAATATGAAGGAAGTCATTCATTATCCCTATTTATTTGCAGGCTATCTTGCCTTGTTCTTTACTGCCCTAAACCTCCTTCCCATTGGTCAGCTGGATGGCGGGCATATTATTTTCGGCCTATTCCCAAAGCACCATAAGCAGATCTCACACGTGTTTTATATCGCCTTTATTTTCTTTGCAGGATTGGGAGTAGTAAATCCTCACCTGGATCCCACCTACCTGCTCATCGCAATACCGGTATATATCGGCTTTATATATATCTGCTTTCAAAAATCGGCATTCAAAACACAAACAAAATTGGCCATCGCTGTCACCATTGTCACCGTTCAATATACATTATTAAACTTTTTTCCTGATCTGAAAGGATACGAAGGATGGTTATTGTACGCTTTCATTTTGGGCAGGGTCTTGGGACTGGAGCATCCTCCTGTACAAGATGGCACCCGGCTGAATAAAGGCAGAAAAATCCTTGCTTGGCTGGCGATCATTATTTTCCTGATTTGCTTTACACCAAAACCATTTATGATCTCCTAAAAAAACTCGATTACTTTTTACGTACAATACAAAACATAAATTCACTTATTCATTACTTTTAAGCATCATTCCACATCTATAATCAATTTTATTCATAATTTTATATTATTGATATTCTGATTTATGTAGTTTATCACTAGAAGATATTTTTAACATCGATTGCGATGATAATGGGAAGCCTCATCAGTTTTTCATGAATTGCCATCGTTTAACTTAACAACTATAGGTTATGAAAACACCTGTTTTTGGAACAATTTTCACTGATTGGTTAGCATCAAAACTTGCCAATGACACTGAAGTTTTTTCACCTTCAGAAACTTCGGATTTGCTTTATGATCTCCCTGGTGGCTTGGAGACGGCAACAAAGGCTAAGATTCTTAAAAACAAGGCCGAAAGGCTACTGCGAAGCATACCAAAAAAAAATCATCATGAGCCATATGCCATTGAAGTTTCAACGGTACACTTAGAACTAGACCGCTACCTCAGCGCCCAGTCAGGTAAGCAAAGCTTCTACATCAAATCCCTGGCTCCCTCTTCTGCCCGTCTACTTCCAACAAAAGATTTTCTGATGGAGCTCCATAAAAAAGTAATGGAAGCAGACAGCCAACTGAACAAACTTGAAATCACCATTTTAATATTAAAAAAATCAGGGTTTAAAGCATTTGACCCGAAATGGCTCGATCTTTCGACACCTATAAAACGAAGCCTACAGCAAGAGGGCCACTCCCCTTCCCACTTACGAAATGTAACGCAACTTTCCTTGAAATTCGATGCGCCGGACAAGGCTTATTCAAACAGACTGAAAGGCATAGACGCTCTGAAAGAGCTTTCCATTTTGGAAATTGTGGGGGAAATAGCGTGTGAAAATGAATTCAATGAACTTGCCTCGCTGCCACACCTGAGGATACTGAAAATTGGAAAAGGCCCAAAATGTATGTGGCCGAATGAGGATTTATTTATCAAGAAATTTCCGAAGCTCAGCCAACTTACCATCAAGCATGCCAAGCGGTTTGAGGACTACCAAGTGGCATTCCGATTGGAAACGCTGGAAGAGCTTACCCTTATGGATTTTGCTCCACAAAACCTAAAAGACATCATCACCATCAGAAGCTTGGAACAACTCCGGAAGATCAATATTCATTTTTCCACTGATTTTGATTTATCCAGCTGTGCTAATCCACTGATCAGAAACCTTATTAAACATTACCAAAAATACACTTCCGTAAAACTATACCCTGCAGAATTACCAAATCACTAGTATTCCCAGTCCTTTTAATACCAAGAAGGTCATTACCATGTGGCTACCTATCCGAGTAGTTAAACGAAAAGCCAATGGACAGGTAAGGTCTGATCACACCATCTTTGGTATTGGATGAAAGTCCACCGGTGATAGGCCCCAAAAAAGAGTCCAACGTAACATCAATTCCATATCCCCAGATCAGTCTATCGGTAAAAAAACCATCGATATCAAATTCGTCAATATCACTTATCGGGGTGTGGAAATTATGGCCAATAAGATTAGTACCTGCACGGAAAAACAGGTTACCACTGGGCACAAACTGGACATTGAAGCCCAATTTCATAAAATTATCTGCTATAAGCTCCCTATAATTTAACCCCCAGGCTTGCGTATCATTCATTTCTACCCGTTGATAGCCCCCAAGACTAAATTCACTAAAGGTGTGTCCACCTTTCTGGTCACTCAAGGTAAGGCCAAAAGCCACTGTCGGCATAAGCTGAAAGCGCTCATTAAATGGAAAATACTTTAAATAATTAAAATATAGCGTCATAAACCCATTCGGCGTAACTTCGTCAAGGGTTTCAGCAAACTCATCCTTGGGAACCTTATAAATATCACCATTACCAGCATCAAAGGTCAATGTATCTACACCATTTTTTAATTTGACCCTGTACTTACTATATGCCATAAAAATCCCTTCAAAAATACTTTCGGCTCCGGCAGTGGGGTAATTACGGTCATTAAGGGAATTTCGGGTATGCAAAAAACGTCCACCCATATAAGTATAATACGCCCCGCGAACTTCAGAAGGCACCGAGATATTAAAACTGGAGCGAAACTTGGTGCGTTCATAAAAGCCTCCCAGCCAAAAGCTCTGCTTTAGTGAATGGGTAGTTAGAATATTAGCACTCAGAAAGGCTTCTCTATTGATGTAAAGGTCCTGCTTGATGCCATCAAGATATACCGGAATTTGCTGAAAAAGATAATTGTAGCGAAGATGAAGTGCAAACTTCTTTTCATCCCCCAGATATTTATAATGATCAAGTCGAAATTTTGGGTTTTGGGATATATCGGCGATGGCCAATGTCCGGGAAGGTTTCCCGAAAAGGTCCCGCACAGTAAGGTTCAGAAGGATACCGGCAGAAAAAAGGTTATCATAATGAAAAGCGCCACTGAGAATGGTTTCTTGCTTTTCCTTTGCCTTAATGAGCAGTTTATAATTTCCCAGTGCGGTAGGGCTCAGGTTATAATCCAGCTTTCTGAAACCGTTGACCCCAAAGGCCCTGTCAATCCCCGCCTGTAGTTCCGCCCTGGTGACGGTATCCATAGGCGAAATGTCCAATTTTGACCTGATCAGTTCATCAGAAAAAAGCCGATTACCCCTTATGGAGATATCACTGATGCGAATAGGCTTAACTCTAAATCCTATCCCCGGGCTGCTTTCACGCATACCAAGACTATCTGCCAGGTGTTCGAAGAGTGCCCTGTTGTTATTCCCTGCTTGGTGGCCAAGCTCCAAAATATCCCTGTAACTGCTAAAGCTGGCAGTATTAAAGTCTTTGAGGTCCGGTTTGATATAGACATCACAATCTGCGATATGGTCTACCAACTTACTGTAGGAAGTAGACATGGCAATTTGCATCAATACGTTCGAAAAGGAATTCAGCTTTTCAGGATCCACAAAATCCTCTTCACCCACATTCACCCCAATGACAATATCAGCTCCCATGTCCCTGGCCACATCCACTGGAAAATTATTGACCACTCCTCCGTCCACTACCATTGTACTGTCCAGATCAAAAGGGGTAAATGCAGTAGGAATCGCAATACTAGACCGGAGCGCATCCGGAAGATAACCGGATTTCAGTATAATTCCCTTTCCCGATCTAAGGTCAGTGGCCACACACCGAAATGGAATAGGAAAATCATCGAAATCAGCGTATTGAATAGACGGCCAGGTATAATAATGTAACGTTTCGGATAATGTCTGCCCCTCTATTAGTCCCACGGGAACAGCGATTTTCCTATCTACAATCGGCAGTTCAAATAAATACCTGTTGTAATACTCCTTTTCTTCAAAAGCAATGGTATTGAAATTCACCCTGTTGGACACAACCAAATCCCAGTCGACATTCAATACAATGGATTCAAGCTCATCGGCATTATAGCCTATGGCATACAGGCCACCAATCACCGCTCCCATACTCGTACCCACTATATAATCGGGACGGATACCGGCCTCCTCCATCGCCTTGATCACGCCTACATGGGCTATCCCCTTGGCCCCGCCCCCACTCAGGACCAGGCCAATCTTAGGGCGGTCAGCATTGGCATAATTTTGTCCCTCCACTCTATTTTGGGCCTGTGCAGAAGTCTGTGTCAGCAATAGTAACGGGCACTGGATGAATAATAAACAATTGAGAAGTATAGTCTTATGGTGCATATTGATAAAAAGTCAGCTTTCTTAAAGCTAATCAAAAGAGTTCATTTTTGAAACTGCAAGCCTTCATCAAGTATGCCGTGCTCAAAATCCTCACAAATAATGGAGGGAAAACACCGATTTTCCAAGCTTAAAAAACCTCATAAAACGCCACGACGTGACAAAATGTCCTACACAGCCACTCCCTTTTCTGCCATCTTCCTTGTTGAACTGACTTATTTGCAGTGTTACTTTTACTTCACCTATCAGTACAAAACCTTTTTGATATAATTACAAAATGAAATTATAATTGTAGTTTTTTCTCAATAAAACTATGCCTGTCATGCTGATTTAACAATTATTTAGCGGTAGTCATTAACTTTTTTCGTAAATTATGATCCCTGCACGATGATTGTGGCATACAGGGCATAGAAGACTGACAGGGATAGTCCCTGTTCTTAAATAAAAAACCTTTCTAAAAAATATGAAAGTTCTTGTAATCGGTGGTGGCAACATGGGATTAACCTACGCAGAGGCTATCGCCAAATCTAAATTTTTAAAAGATAAGGATCTTATGATCCTTGACAATTCTAAAGAAAAAACTGAAGAGCTGAGAAAAAGAAGTCACTTTGCTGTGTTTGAAAAACTCGAGGAGTGTGTTCCAGCAGCTGATGTGATTTTTATTGCTGTAAAACCGTATCACGCCAACGCATTGATGGAAAGTATGAAAGATTTGACCTCTGAGGGCCAAATATTCATATCCTTAATGGCAGGAGTGACTATAGCAGCTATTCAGGAAGGACTTAATAGGAAAAAGGTAGTTCGGGCCATGCCAAACCTACCCGCCCAAGTAGGAAAAGGACTGACCTCCTTTACAGCATCAGACGAGGTTTCCAGGCTGGAGCTATCCACTATTGAGAACCTTTTGGATACTACCGGACGTTCAGTAAGATTGGATACGGAAAACGACATCGATGCTTCTACCGGAATTTCCGGCAGTGGCCCGGCCTACATTTTCTACTTTATGCAATCCATGCTGGAAGCTGCTCTAAAAATGGGATTCTCCAAGCACGATTCCAGGGTATTGGTGGAGCAAACCTTTGCCGGTGCAGTGGAATTGTTCGGCTCTTCTGACATGGACCCTGAAGCCTGGATGAACAAGGTAGCTTCCAAAGGCGGTACCACCAGAGCTGCCCTTGATTCCATGGAAGACAATAATGTCAAAGAAATGATCAAAGAAGCTGCTTACGCTGCATTTAACAGAGCTGTTGAACTTGGAAAAGAATACCAAAATGGATAACAACGAAGAACCAAAAAGGATCGTCATAAAGGTGGGAACCAATGTGATGACCAATAGGGACAACCGTATCGTCAATACTGTCTTGAGGAAAATGGTCGATCAAATCGCCATTCTTTACGAACGAGGCATTATGTCTGTACTTGTGTCTTCGGGCTCTGTCATCGCAGGAAAAGAGGTCCTGGGGAATAAAGTAGGTATCAAAGACAAAATCATCAGAAGACAGGTTTTCTCCGCTGTGGGACAACCGCGGATGATGAGGCATTATTACAATATCTTCCAAGACTATGGGATGCGATGCGCCCAGGTCTTGGCTACCAAAAGGGATTTTGACCCGGGTAAGCATAGAGAAAACATGATCAATTGCTACGAAGGGCTACTTTCTGAAGGGATTATCCCTATTGCCAATGAGGATGATGCAGTTTCCCTTTCCATGTCCACCTTTACGGACAATGACGAACTGGCCAGTCTGGTAGCAGAACTCATCCATGCCGATATGCTGATCCTGCTCACGGATACAGACGGACTGTACAATGGACACCCGGACGACGAAAATACCGAAAGAATCGCCCATGTGGGTACAGATGAAAAAGTAGAACATTTCATACAGGAATCCACCAAGGGGGAAGCAGAAGGCAGAGGCGGTATGAAATCAAAGCTACACGTAGCCAAAGAAGCCGCTAGGAAAAACATCCCTACTTATATTGCCAATGGCAATATTGACAATATGATCCTTGACATCGTCGATGGCAAAGAAGTGGGTACCAAGGTTTCTATCGATTAATGGTGGACGGGGCATTTCCATTGCCCATTGTCACTGCTGAATCAGAAACCATAGACACCATAAAAAAGAAATCATTAAAATGAAAATATTAAGCACACAGAAAAAAAATGACGTGTTGGCCTCGATGATAAAAATCATCGATAAAAACCGTGAGAAAATTCTGACGGCCAATAAAGCTGATCTGGATGCTTTCCAGAGAGATGATCAAGCACTCTATGACAGGCTGGTCGTTAATGACGCCAAAATAAACGGCATGATCCAAGCCGTCCAAGAGGTAAAAGACCAGGAAGATCCTGTAGGAAAAGAAATCTCTAAACGGACCTTGGCCAATGGACTGGAAATCACTAATCGTACTGCGCCATTTGGCACAATTATGATTATCTATGAATCCCGTCCTGACGTTACCATTGAAGCAGCAGTGTTGGCTTTTAAGGCAAACAGTAAAATCCTGCTCAAGGGAGGTAAAGAGGCGGTGCATTCCAATAAAGTCTTGGTGGAGTGCTGGCATGAAGCGCTAGAAGAAAATGGGCTAAGTAAGGACTGGATCGAACTGTTTACCCTGAACAGGGAGCAAACGCAGGAATTCCTGAAAAACCCATCCGAAAAGCTTGACCTCATCGTCCCAAGAGGCGGAGAAAGGCTAATTGCTTTTGTAAAAGAGCATGCCCAATGTGCAGTGCTGGTAAGTGGACGAGGCAACAACTTTGCCTATGTGGCCGAAGATGCCAACTGGGAGCAAGCCAAGAAAGTAATCATCAATGCGAAAACCGATAAGATCTCCGGATGTAATGCCTTGGATAAAATCTTGGTTGATGAAAAACTACCTGATTTCGAATCCAAGTTGGCTGATTTGGCCAAGAACCTGGCAGAATATAAAGTAGAACTTGTAGCCGAAAAAGAACTGGTAAGTTCGCTGGATGGTGCTAAGGAAGTTCCCTCTGAGGACACTTGGTATGAAGAATTCCTGGCCCTGAAAGCACTCATCGGCAAGGTCAATGGACTGGATGAAGCCATCGCAAAGATCAATAAATACAGTGGTGGGCACTCTGCCACTATACTGACCACTAATAAGGAAAAAGCAGCTATGTTCATGGAGCAAGTGGACAGTGCCGCGGTTTACCACAATGCTTCCACCCGATTTACGGATGGTGGACAGATGGGCGTTGGCGCAGAACTGGCCATCAGTACGGACAAACTGCACCACAGAGGCCCATTGGGACTTGAGCAATTGGTAACTAATAAATATTATGTATTTGGCAGTGGCCAAATACGTGAATAGTAGTCAACTGTCCCAGGCAATGCAAAACCATCCGCCGTGGCGGATGGTTTTTTTTCTTTTTTTTGCCAGGTACTATTAACTACTGGATCGAGGTGCTATTTTTATGGTTATAACCACTAAACTACAGTTATAATGATCTACCACTTCGTTATTGCAGCTTTATTGCTGACCCTTTCCGCTTGCAGTGGGAAAAGTGAAAAATCCCATGAGCATCCATCTCAGGATCAAAATACCAGCTTCACGGAAAAAGAAATTTATGCTTCGGACAAATTGGTCATCAAACAAGTCAGTCCCAATACCTATGTTCATATTTCCTTCCTAGATACCGAAGACTTCGGTAAAGTGGACTGCAATGGCATGATCGTAATCAGTGATGGTGAGGCGATCATCTTTGACACCCCGAGCACTTCCAGCGAAGCCGATGAGCTCATCACTTTTCTGGAGGGAGAAAAACTGCAAATCAAGGCCGTCGTAGCTACCCACTTTCACCTGGATTGCCTGGGTGGCCTGGAAGCATTTCACGCCAGAAAAATCCCCTCCTATGCCTATAAGCACACCCTTTCCCTTGCGTCCCAGCATGGATTTCCGCAGCCAAAAATGGGATTTCCGGACGAATTAGCCCTAAAAGTCGGCAATAAATCCGTTTTTGTCCACTATTTTGGTGAGGGGCATACCGCAGACAATGTAATCGGCTATTTCCCAGATGACCAGGTGCTTTTTGGCGGCTGTCTGGTCAAAGCAGATGGTGCTGGTAAAGGCAACCTCGAAGATGCCAATATCACGGCTTGGTCTACCACCATAAATAAGATCAATGCTGCTTATCCTAACCTTAAATTAGTCATTCCAGGCCATGGAAAATGGGGCAATAAAAACTTATTAACGTACACCGAAACACTTTTCCAATGACAGCAACTTCCATAAGCCTGCGCTTTTGCAGAGACCATGCTCACTTCCCATGAATATAGTCCCTAGAAATATCATTAGTTTATTGGCCGGCCTGACCATCGGTGGTGCCGTCAATATCGGACTTATCATGATCAGCGGCATGTTTGTACCACTTCCTACCGAAATGGATTTCACGACCATGGAAGGCCTCAAAACGGCATTGCCATTATTTGAAATCGGTCATTTTATGATCCCATTCATTGCTCACGCTATGGGTACACTTTCTGGTGCCCTTGTCGCTGCACTTATTGCTGTAAGTCACAAAATAAGCTTCGCTCTTATGGTAGGTTTTTGTTTTCTGTTGGGTGGAATGATCACTATCATCTTGCTTCCCCTTCCTTCTTGGTTTGGCATTCTGGACATTGGTCTGGCCTATGTGCCTTTTGCTTATCTTGGGTGGAGATTGGCTGTAAAATGGGGTTCCACAGATTGACCATCGGCCTCCAAACAGCTTACTGCTTATGGTATTGTTTCACAAGGCCCATTATTTTCTTAAAGACTTCTGTATTCTCATATACGCCCAAAAACTCATCTGCATGTGCACCGTAAGCAAATAAAGGCACCATAATACCAGTATGGTCTTTGGTGTCAAAGTTTAGCTCAACCTCCCCTTTATCCAAATTTCCCTGGGGCAATGTGACTCCGCCAGTCTCGTGATCTGCTGTAATCAACACCAATGTCCCAGGATGCGCATCTGCATAAGCAAGCACCGCTCCCACTGCTTCATCAAAATCAATTTCTTCCTCCACGACAGCTTCTGCATTATTCCAGTGGCCTCCACTATCAATCATCGCCCCTTCTATCATTAAGAAAAATGGTTGTGCCTTTTGGCTCAAAAAGGCCAGGGAACGTGTGGTAGCAGTCTTCAGAAATCCTTCCCTCCCTTTCATGACCGTAGGCAATCCCTGATTACTGGCAAAATACCCCGCTTTTTTAATGCCAGGCTCTTTTAGTTCTTCCAGGCTCTTGACTATTGTAAACCCAGCGGCATCAAGTGGTGCTATCAAATCTCGATCTTGCACAAGAAAGTCATTCTTTCCACCACCTATAAATAGGTTCAGCGGGCTTTTTGACAAATCTTCAGCAATTCCCGTTACCATACTCCGATCTTCTCTATGAGCATAAAAGGATGCCGGTGTAGCACCTGTCACATGATCTGTGGTCACGATTCCCGTACTGAACGAATAACGTTCCAACAATTCTGGCAAATTGGGAAGAGGATGGCCATCAGGAGAAAAACCAATGGCCCGATTATTGGCTTTTTTGCCCGTAGCCAAGGCAGTGGCACCGGCTGCAGAATCCGTCGTAAAGTCATCTGCGGACTGGGTTTTTACCAAACCAATATGCTTTAATTGTGTCAGGTTAAGTTGATTTCCATGAGCATACATCCCTGCAGAAATATGCGCCAGACCATTGCCATCACCTATCATCAAAATGATTTGTTTGACAGGTACTGCGGCACCATCTACCTTGTATTGTGGACGGTATATTTCGTGCTGATGTTGACTGTTGACCACATTGCTGTTTAGACTATTCAGGTATTCATTGGCCTCGAAGGGCATGTCCGTATTGATATAGTCAATTCCCAAATCAGCAAAAGCTTTCCAGGCAGTTTTGCTGTCCGGTGCTCCCCAAAACCGTATCGGACGATCCACTGCATGGACCTTTGCGATCAGTTCTTCCAGTTGTTGTTTTTCGGCATGTACTAATCTCCCCTTACCATTCCACACGGAAAATTTCTGGAACGGAAGGCTTACCAAAGCTATTTTATGCCAAGGCAATTTGCTTGGGAATTCTGTATTCTGATAATCAAAGAGAATATATGAAGCATAATCATCATAGTCCTCTACCGCTGGTCGACTTCCGGAAACTACTACTTTTACCCCTTCTTGTTCACCAGGTACCGCCAAAATATCCCTGTAATCCGCCAAAACCGCCTCTAGTATCTCCATACTCTTATAGGCTTCCGTCTTGATATCGATCAACAGCTGAAAAGTGGGCTCCCCGATTCCCAATTCCTTTGCTTGGCGTATCGGAGACAAGTAAAGCGATTCAAGTGTTTTCTCCACCGCTATTGTTTCCTTTTCATGGGCCACCATTAATTTACCGTCCTGAAGGATCACGTCAACTTCTATGGATGCAGCATCATTCGCATATGCTGTCCAAAAAGGAACAGGCTGTAAATAATCATTGTGGGAGTGGAACTTGTATTCCTCTTGTCCCTTGACAAAAAAAGGAATAAGAAAAATAAGTAGACAGATGATAGTTATTTTATTCATTATAATTTTGATATGGAATCCCAAACTACTGCCAACCTCTCGCTAGTCCTCTAAATCAAAATGGCCCAAAGGAGCCACTTACTTGTGCATCATTACAAGGAAAAACAATCGATATGCGTCAGCAAAATAAAGATACAAAGATATCTGTCTATGTGCCTTAACTTTTGAAAAAGCCATTAACAAATGATTAAAAAAACCGGCTCCAGACGAAACCGGAATTTTCCATTTCAACTAACCAAAACAAATGCAATATAGTTGCAACAAATAAAACCACAATCAGTTATCTGAAACAATATTACCAAGGCCAAAAGAAACCGCTTCTAACAACATTATGGCAGAAACGGCAGGCCAATGGGAGTTGCATCAAAAAACGCCGCAGAAAAAGTACTTTGTATTTTTTCTGCGGCGTTCACCTATCTCTTTGTACTACTCACTTAAACCCGGATTATTTGAATCGTTATAGCCTGTCCTCCCGAAATCCTTCGGGACAGGCTGACGGATATCGGGAAGAGCTGAAACTGTAAGAAAATAGCAGCGTAGCGGCTGATTTTGAAGCAGTTTCAGGTCGTAATACCTGTGCGCCGTGGCGTAGATAGGCTAATGCATATTTCGGGTTAAAGGATAATTCTTACAGAACCATTCCTGAAAAACAACTCAGCATCAAAACGCACCGGTGTATATCTTCTGCGTGAATAATACACATCATCGACATAATAATAGTCATCACTATGATAAAATGCTACATCACAATGATGGCAGTGCTCTAGGTGATGAAGGTGCTTTTTCCGGAGCGATTTATAATATTTACGCTCCATCTTGGCCACTTTATAATTATGTTCCCTTTCCCTCTTTCGCATTTCCCTGTACCATTCTTCCTCACGCTTACGATCCTCCCAGCGATGCTCCATAGCACGCTTGTGATAATCTTTTCTATGCTCCATTTCTTTCTTATGGTGCTTTTTCCCATGTTTTCCTTTTCCCCGATGCCCCCTGCCCTGCGCATTCGCACTGATACTAAAGGCAGCAAACAATAACACGAAAATTACTACTTTACTCTTCATAATAGTTGGTATTAGTTCGGTAGGCCTTAACCAAAACTGATGCCAACTATTTACTACATACAGGACAAAAACTACGTTTTCATGTAAACAAATGGCATTCAGATGGCGCTAAAACGATTGATTCTTTATCAATTTGAGCTGCTAAAAATTATTGATTCCAAAAGACTGTCTTCCGACTTAATTTTACTTACACTGAAAAAGTAGGTTTAAACGAAAAGAGAAAAGATTTTTTCGATTTTCTAAAACTACCCCGTCCTCTGAAGGGGTGATCAGAAAGTCTCCTTTAGGAGATTTAGGGGTAGATTTTAACGAATTTCCTTCCAAAGCAAAGTCTTTACTCAGATCCCAATGATTCCAAAACATCTATTTCAAAAAAAACAATTCCACTAAAAGCATTTTGCCCCAACAGTTTACTAAATTCAAGCATTATCTTAATTCTACGATAACCATTTATGATTCTCACTGCAGAAAACATCCTTCTGATCAGTTCACTGTTACTCTTTGCTGGTGTGATTGCGAGCAAGACTTCGGGCAAAACAGGCATTCCTGCACTTTTGATATTTTTGGGAGTAGGGATGCTGGCTGGTTCAGATGGTATCGGGGGCATCGTCTTCGATGATCCATCGCTGACACAATTTTTGGGCATCATTGCCTTGACCTTTATTTTGTTTTCAGGTGGCCTTGACACCAAGTGGCCCACTGTAAAGCCTATTCTGGGACAAGGTATTGCCCTGTCTACCCTTGGGGTGTTGCTGACAAGTTTCTCTTTGGGAGCTTTTGTATACTGGGTTTCGGATTTGACCTTGCTGGAAAGTTTGCTCCTCGGATCGATTGTTTCGTCCACTGATGCTGCAGCTGTATTTTCCATTTTAAGAAGTAAAAGCATTGGGCTTAAGGGCAACCTTCGTCCGCTACTGGAGCTGGAAAGCGGAAGTAATGATCCGATGGCCTACTTCCTGACCATTTCCTTGACCAGTTTACTTACCATTCAGAATTTTTCGATATGGAAAATCATCCCTTTGTTTTTTATCCAGATGACCGTTGGAGCACTTTTGGGTTGGCTGATCGGTAGAGGAATAGTACTCACAGTAAACAAGATAAAATTGGACACGGAAGGGCTTTATCCGGTGTTGATGATTTCTCTGGTGATGCTCACCTACACCCTCACGGACCTTCTGGGCGGTAACGGTTTCTTAGCGGTCTATATCTGCGCTCTCACGGTAGGCAATGGAAAAATGCTACATAAAAAGAGCATGATGAAATTCTTTGATGGAATTGCCTGGCTGATGCAGGTGGTGATGTTTATCACACTGGGGCTATTGGTATTCCCTTCCCAAATGCTTCCCGTGATAGGATTCGCATTGGCAGCAGCCATATTTCTAATCCTTGTTGCCAGACCGCTGGGAGTCTTCCTGACCTTGCTGCCTTTCAAATATACCGTTAAGGAAAAGCTGTTTTTATCATGGGTGGGACTTCGGGGAGCCGTCCCTATTGTTTTTGCCACCTTTCCCATGATCCATGGTGTCCAAATGTCAGATGTCATCTTCCATATTGTTTTCTTTATTGTATTGACTTCTGTGGCGGTCCAGGCCACCACACTTTCCTTGGCTGCCAAGCTCCTTGGATTGGCACTTCCTGAAGGGCTAAAGAAAAAGTCCCTGTTGGACATTGAACTCTCTGAAGATGTCAAAAATGCTTTGATTGAGGTGAAGCTTCCCGCTAGCGCGGAAGTCGTTGGAAAAAAAATCCTGGAAATTGGTTTTCCAACTTCCTGTCTGGTCGTCCTGATCAGTAGAAACGGGAAATTCATCACTCCAAACGGAGAAACCGAACTGATGGAAAATGATACGCTCATGATCATGGCCGATGATCCAGAGCAGGATAAAGTGATCAAAGAAGTATTGATGATAAAATAGCTACTCATCACTTATTGATGTGTTTTTAGGGATATATATAATCAGGACCAAGCAATATTTCTGAGGGATGAGAGATTGCTAGGTGGCTGTGGTAAGCATATTTCTCTTTAATTTAGTTAATAACCTGAGTTTTTATGTTAATAAACCGTCACGCCCTTTTCCTAATCCTTTCCCGTCACTGCGAGGAAGTATAGCCTGTCTCGCTATCGGGAACGAGGCAGTCCCGTCTTAAGAATACGAGATTGCTTCCTACCTCCGGTTGTCGTATGACGGAATGACATCGAATTCATAGTCGAGCTCAGGTTAATAGGAATGCGTGCTTCAGCATAAAAGAATCAGCGCAAATCTTATTAATCTGTGCCATCTGCATGCTATCGGAACCAACCCCAGTCCCCCCAACTTTTCACTTGACCCTATAATCATTCCTCCGTTTTACAATTTCTTTTGCAAAACGCTGTAATCACCTACATTCGAAAATAAAAAAACACCCACAAGTAACATGACTCGCAGGTGTCTGAACTAAGCCTGTCTTTTGACTACCACCATCATACATTCAGGCTTTTTCGAGGATTTTCTTTTTATTCTTGACTTCTACATATCGGTAATAATCCTTCTTGCTTTTCAGCTCACGCCTATTGACCAATTCATAGTATTTCAGTTTGTAATAATCATAGCCAATAACGATCAAAAGAAACAGGCAAACGATATAAAACACGTTGTAGGCAATGGTCATGTAAATATAACCGGCTGTGATGCCCCCAGACAGATAGCTCACCATTATCGACAGCTGTATCTTTAGCTTACCTCTCAATTGGGGATTTTGACGGTATTCTTTCTTGGTAAACATGGAAAAGAGCATCCCCAGGTCTGTGGTCAAGCCTGTCAAGTGAGTCGTTTTGACCGCAGAGTTGGAAATACTTGCCGTCAAACCGTTTTGTATCCCCATGGCATAGAGCATTAACCCCACCAACCATTCTGTTTCGAGCAATGTCTCCGCATAATAAAACTGCACGTACGTACCTACTATCAAAAGGCATAGGATTTCCAAAATCACAGGAACAGCATGCGATAAGTAGGTATAATTCTTATTGAAATGGATAATGATACAATTGGAAGTAAAACCGCCCAGGAAGAACAGCATGATCCATGCAGCCACCACCCCGGCCTGATACCAATTGCCCTTGGCAATCTCTTCTGCCAATACCGCATAGTGACCGGTCACATTAGAAGTAAAAGCAAAAAACAACATCACCGAGACCACATTGACCATTCCCGCAGAGAAAGCGGTCAGGCTTCCCAGTTTTATATTATCGCTTAATGTCCTACTATTGCTGAATTTTCTGAGCATTGGTCTTAGTTTTTAGCTTTTTCAAAGGTCATCTTGATGATTCCCCTGGCTTGCAGATCTGAATTAAAATGGATTTCCAAGGTTTCGTCCGTAAGCTTTTGGATCTGATAGTGCTCCAGGCTGTCCCCGTGTCCAAACAGCTTCAGCACATGACCGCGGCCTTTCAATCTCCAGTACAACTGCTCACTACTTCCATCCTTCTTATGAAGCACAACGGCACCATCAGGCATAATCTCCCAAGTTTCTGCTTTATGAATCACCAGTTCTCTGCTGATTTCTTGTTTTAATTGCTCATTGATGCGAAACGAATCAAATACATTGTCTTCAGAACTGTCGAGTTTTTCGTACTTCCACATCACCTCTTCCCATTTTCCGATCAGCTTACGTTCGGGGTTCACATCATTGGCCACCAGGGTAATCACAATCCCAAACAGCAATACAATCACCCCGAAATACAT
This sequence comes from Echinicola soli, assembly GCF_006575665.1. NCBI lineage: Bacteria > Pseudomonadati > Bacteroidota > Cytophagia > Cytophagales > Cyclobacteriaceae > Echinicola > Echinicola soli. The sequence continues at coordinate 3,167,355 of NZ_CP041253.1, read as the reverse complement.
CAATTTTATCTTCATCGTAGTTTTAAATTTATGATGGACTAAAATGCCCAAAAAAGAGCGCAGCCAATTGATTCCTATCCAAGTCGTGCCTTCTCCCGTGATCGACCCACTTTACTTTGGTCAGATGAACACTTGTCTTTTCTATCAATGGCATCAGGTCAAAGCTCCTTTTATGACATGGCCTGAAATCATGGTCGGTAAAAGCATAAATCTCATCTACCCTGTTTCCCTCCAGGTAATTTTCGAAGGCTCCACGATTATAACCCGAAAACAAGTCCACACTTAAACTTTCTATGCGTGATCCATATTTACTCAACAGCAACTGACAAGATTCTTCAAATGCAGGATTCTCTAATTTCCTAATGGCCTCTTTTTTACTAAAAAAAAGCATCTCAGAAATAGAGTCCGGAAGATACAAACCATGTAAAAGGATGATTTCCAGCTGACAATCATCATTCGCATTCAAAGCTGACTTAACCAGATTTAAGGATTTCACCGTAAAATCAGTTGGTATTAGCACTGTTTTTCTCATCTATCACATTGTTTTAATTATCAAAAGCAAAAGTATACCCCACCAATTAGAGGGGGGTAAGAATAAGATTAAGATGAGATTAGAATTTAGATTGGGTGCGAATCCTAAGCAATTGGCTGAGTTAAAATGTATCCTAGGACGGCTGATCTACTGACGGTTCAGCGCGTGCAGAAGAGGTCAGGCTGGAGGAAAGAGCGAACCGGCATGAGTTTCATGGGAAGGAGCATTGCTGCGTCTCCTCTCTAACCGGCCAGGCTGGATTACTTCGTTTCTTTTTCCCAATGAGCTCCTTTTGGGACACCTAAGAAAATGTGATGCCTTAGAAATAAAGGTCTGGGCATGGAAAAATTTGCAAACAATTGGTCCAAACAATTCTAAATGACACCACTTCAAATAATAGTTGGCGTCAAAACCTGCCCGTTCACAAATAAGCAGGAAATCTACCCAACGAAAGGCCCTTAATTTTCTGTCAAACTACCTTTCTCCTTCCGGTATGCCTTCATGATTTCCTCAGCTTTTCCTTCGTTGATTTCCTGGGATGTAAAAAAACAAGGGAGGGTAATTTGGACCGTAGTCCCTTCATCTTCTATCGAGTTCACCACCAGTTCTCCACGGTGCATCCGAACGATATTGCGAGCCAGGGGTAACCCAATGCCATAGCCTTCATGGTTTTTGGTATTGCTAGCCCTAAAATACGGATCGTAGATGTACTTCATTTCTGAATCCGGTATACCAATGCCCTCATCTTTTACAAGGATGATTACTTTTCCCTCGGAGACCCCCAAGGCCACATGGACAGGGCTGAAATCCGAGTACTTACATCCATTGAGGATAATATTGGAAAGGGCCAGGTGAAGAAGTGCTTCATTGGCATTGATCTTCAACCTGTACGGGTTTTCTGGCAAAAGGCTAAAATCGATACTGATCTTACTGACAGGGTAGATTTTTTCCACGGTATCCTTGACATCCATGATCAGTTGATCTGTCCGCAGCATATTGAATTTTTGCCGCTTCCCATCAAATCCCGTCTGTGCCAGCATGAGCAATGCCTTGGTCTTTTTGTCCAGCTTCTCCGCCTCCTCCAGGATGGTCTGCAGCGACATAATATACTCCTCCGGCCTCCTTATCTTGCTTAGGGTCACATCTGCCTCACCGATAATGCTGGTCAAGGGAGTATTCAATTCATGACTGGCATTGCTGATAAAGTTCTTTTGTGTCTCAAAAGAAGTCTCCAGCCTGTTCAGCATATCATTAAAGGTCTGTGCAAGTTGGGAAATGGTGTCATCATTTTTGGATTTTTGGTTTAGCCGAAGGTGAAGATTTTCAGAACTAATTTCCTTTACCTTTTCGATGATATCATTGATGGGTTGGATGTATTTTCTTGTAAAGAAAAATGCTACTACCAAAATAATCACAAAAGCAATCGCCAATGAGGTAAATAATAGATTTCGCAAATAATGGACATGGTGGGTAATAAAATAGTTTTCAGCAGAAATGATGACCAAATACGTGGCCTTGCCCACCGTGGTGTAGGTAGTGCCATAAAAAAAGGTACGGCTGTCATTGTACATACTGGTACCGTCCTCTAGTATTTCGTCAATAAAACCGTTTTCAAATTCCCCAAGCCCGTTTATTCCTTGCCATTCACCGTCCTTTGGCAATTTGTACATCTTGATATCCTCGTCCGGAAGCTCTTCCAAGTACTCTTGTCTCAGCTCCCTTATAATATTCCCTTCACTTTCATTCTCCAATTGGGACTTGGCCGTGGTAATCGCCCTGATTTCAAGTCGCTTATAAAAATCAGTAAAGGCATAATTAGAAATAGAATAATAGATAAACCCACTGAACAGCAAGGTGTAGCTAAAAAAAACGATCAATAGGACATAGACGATTTTATTCTGCGTTTTCATTCAGCTTCTTTTAGCACGTACCCCATTCCTATGACCGTCTGGATAAGCCTGGAGCCATTATATTTTTCCAGTTTTTTCCTTAGGTAGTTTACATAAACATCCACCACATTGGTACCCATGTCAAAATCAATTCCCCAGACTTCTTCTAAAATATCAATACGCGAAAGTACACGTCGTTGGTTCTTAATAAACATCAACAACAACCTGTATTCGGTGGAGGTAAGGCTAATGGCCATCCCATCTCTCAGCACAGTCTTGGTCTCATCATCCAGTTCCAAATCACTAAACTGATAGGTGCTTTCCGATTTGTTTTCACTCCCATTACCATAGGAAGATCTTCTCATCAACGTCCGCACCCTGGCCAGCAGTTCGATGAACTTAAACGGCTTGGAAAGGTAGTCATCAGCTCCGCTATCCAATCCCATCACTACATTTTCAGTACTTCCCAAGGCTGTCAAAAAAAGTACAGGAACAGTGGCATGTTGTTTTCTGATCTCTTTGCAGACTTCTATCCCATTCATTTCGGGAATCATAATATCCAAAATGATCAAGTCATAGTTGCCTTGAAGCGCCATTTGAAGTCCCATCTTTCCATCCATGGCGAGGGCTACATCATAGCCTTCTTCCTTTAGGCCTTTTATGATAAATGCACTGACACGGCTGTCATCTTCTACAAGCAATATTTTTCTCACTGATCTGTATTAAAGGGTATATAATTCCAATCAATATTAACTAGTATTGACGGTAAATGACAAAAAATGGTTCGTTTCTAATCGAATTCTAATGTGAGGATAAATCGAATGGAGGGAAATACCCCATTTGGGGTATTTTTTAACACATAAAGATTCAGTATTTTTCGAAGATATCGGACTATAACAGAAATGGACGGTTTTATCTGTTTCTAGATGAATGTAGGTGTATTAGAGTTTCATACAAATATAGGTTATGCTTAATTGATAAACTTTTATGAAAAGAATAATATTAATCAATATATTATTGCTAGCAGCAGTTAATGCTTATGCCCAAGTACAGATTGGCGAGAAAGCTCCTGCAATTTCCGTTGATAAATGGATAAATAATAGCGATCACGATGAGCCGAGCACAGCAGGTAAAGCGATCGTTTTGGACTTCTGGTTTACAAATTGCGGCCCATGCATCTATACAATCCCCCACCTAAATGACCTTACAGAGGAATACAAAAATGAAAACATTTCATTTATTTCCATAACCTATGAAAATGAGGACGATGTATCAAAATTCCTATCCAAAAAGAAGATTTTGGCGCATGTAGGAACTGATACAGCCTATCAAACTATAAATAAGTATGAAGTTAAAGCTTATCCAACGACATTTTTAATTGATGAAAATGGGATTTTGAAATGGAGAGGACATCCATCACTTCTTACAAGTGATATGATAGACGCATTGCTCCATAAAAAGCGTTATCCGCAGGTAATGACAGATCAGCAGAATCCAGTATCTGTCCTGAACAAAGAATTAAGCACCGACCATATCTACCCCATCACCGTCAGTAAAAATAATTACATGAACGGATCAGGCATGCAATTCAATCTCAGGGAATTGAGCCTCGTCAACCAACCTCTCGACGAAATATTAACTTTCCTCCTCCAAAAAAGCAAAAGCAGAATTTCAATTACCGATCAAAACCGCTATGATGTTCGCTTTAAATTCCCTGAGGATTTGCCCCATGATGAAAGAAGGACAGCGGCAACCAAATCATTATTGAATGAATTAGATTATCAATTGACTATTGAGAAAAAAGAAGTAGAAGGTTATGTCCTGAAGATATTAAATGATAGCCTCTTTATTAAAAATGCGATTGACACGACAAAAGTCTATTCTGCAAAGGGAATCTCCACCAACAGCACCTACTGGGAAGGAAATGGCGTCCCAACACAAGATTTAGTGGGAGAATTGGAGGACAGGTTCAAAATTTTCGTAATTGATAAAACCAAGTTAAATGGATGTTTTGAACTAAAATTCCCCATCAAAACCTTTGATGTAGCTAGAAGTTATCTGCTTGACCATTATGGACTTGCATTGACCCAAGGACGGTTTGAAGTAGAAATCACACAAATAGCCAGTAAGCATGATCGAAAAGAAAGTCAAGAGCCATGACTTATTTTGATATCCAAAAAGAAAAGAACGTATCCCCCAAAAAGGCTCCCAACCTGTCTATCCTGCGGAAATCCCTTTTCTGGGACACCGATATCGAAACTATAGATTGGCAGAAAAAGGGTAAAGCGGTAATCCGAAGGGTTTTTGAACGGGCAATGAGGTAGAAAAAAATGAAATCATCGCCATGAAAATGGATGTTGTGCAAAGAAGGGGACGCAAAAAGGATTTTTGGGATTTACACGAATTACTTAACCGCTATTTCCCTTGGGCAAATGCTGGAACTGCACGAAAGGCGTTACCCCTATACCCATGAAAGGAAATTGATCCTCAACAACTCTACGAATTTTTCTGGAGCGGATGAAGACTTTGACCCTGTTTGCTTTATGGGCAAATACTGGCCGTTTGTCAAAGAGGATATCTACGACACGGTATCCGCTTTTTAATTTCTTAATACCAAATATCTGCAAGGCAGAACATCTCATACAAGTTTTAAACGACCATAAAAAAATCATGATTCCCTCAATGACCTCCCTTCGAGCTGGAAAATCCCCTTAACTGCACGGCATTTAACCCAGAATATGCATTAGCCTGATCTACGCCATAGCCTGCCCCGGACTATTTCGGGAGCGCACAGACATTACGTCCTGAAACCGTTTCAACATCAGTCGCTACACTGATTTGCAGTTTCAAACATCCGTCAGCCTGTCCTCCCGAAATCCTTCGGAACAGGCTGACGGATGTCGGGAGGACAGGCTATAATGATTCCTAAAGCATATTGTGGGTTTAATAATCATTCTGGGAAATTTCCGGATTTTGCTGGATGACTACTTCCGGAATAGGCAGCAATAACGTTGATTCGGTAACAGGTATCCCTTTCGACTGAAGGACAGGCACGGCTCTATCCGTTCTCTTGAGGTCAAACCATCGATGAAATTCCAGTGCCAATTCAGATCTACGCTCATGCTCAATGGCCAAATCCAAGGTAGGGTAAAGATCAGAAGGGTATCCTGAAGTTCCGTACAGAGGAACGCCCGCTCTCTGTCGCACCTCATTAAGGTATTTGGGATCACCACTGGCCTCTGACAGCATCAAAAGCACATCTGCATAGCGCAAAACAATGAAATTGTTGCTGGCAAGTTCATTTCCATTGACTACGGCGGCATCCGGATCGGACCATTTTTTTGGAAATTTAATGGCGATAAAGTCACCTGTTTCATTGGTATATCCTGTGTAAATGGAAGCATCCCTTCTGGGGTCCCCCTCTTCATATTCCTCATAAAGGTCATCGGTCACCATATTCATCCCGCCACCATATGCCGTGATGGAAAAATTCTCCGTTGGTGTAAATGCTGACCAATAAGGGCTATAGGGATAGTTTGGAGAGCCTCCGAGATATTGCACCTCAAATATGGATTCAACTGTATTTTTGTTCTCTACCTGCCAGAGATCTGCATAATTGTTCAGCAAGCTGAATTCCTTATTGTAAACCTCCATTAAAATAGATTCGGCAGCGCCATTGTCACCAAGGGTCAGGTAAACCTTTCCCAGTAAGACTTGGGCAGCCTCTTTGCTGGCTTTTCCGGGCACTGAAACCGAGGTGTGGGAGGGGAGATTGGCCACAGCTTCGTTGAGATCGGCCACCACTTGGCCATATACTTCCTCTTCTGGACTTCTGAGGATATCATAGGCTTCGTCTGCCCCTACTGGAGTGGTTACCAATGGCAAATCACCCCACATCTGCACCATATAGAAGTAGTACAAAGCCCTCAGAAACTTCATTTCACCATTTACTTGGGCTTTGTAGTCGGCCGGTACGTCTGCGGTCTCTATGTTTGCCAACACGATATTCAAATTAAAAATCAAATTATACGATTCCTTCCAAAGCCGATAGACTTCGGTATTGGAGGGTACCAAGGTATAATCCTTAAATGCCCACCGATCGGCTTGAATTCCCGGCACATTGTACATGGTAGCATTGTCGGACATTTGCTCTGCGCAATAGGACACTGGGCCATCTGGTGCATAAAAGGTATACAATGTCGCATACGCGGCATTCACTGCTATGTCAAAATCTTCCTGTGTTTGATAGAAGTTATTGGCGTTGGCATTGGACTCAGGAGCCAGCTCCAAGAATGACTCCCCACATCCCCACATTACTGCACTTGCCAAGACGATATAAATGATATTTTTCATGGTCTTCATTTTTTGAGTCATTAAAAGTTTATTTTCGCTCCGAAAGTGATGATCCTCGGTACCGGATAAGAACCGTAGTCCACTCCTATCATTGCTCCGGATGGCAAGCTGGCCCCGCTACTGGATGTGCCCGAATAAGTGGTCGGCGTATAGGTTGTGTTTTCAGGATCATAATTGGAATAATCGGTAAACAGGAAGGCATTGTCGACATTGACATACACCCTTGCTGTATTGATCGGGGTTTTGGCAATCCAAGAAGTCGGAAGGGTGTAGGACAATCTGATATTGCGTACCCTTAGATAAGAAGCATCTTCCACCCAATAGGTTGAAAATTTCTCCTGAAGCCCCTGTGGCTGTATGGTAGGCTTAAAATGCTCACCATCTCCAGGGTCATTTTCCGATCTCCAGTAATTGGCCACATCGGCAAAAGCGTTCCGGCCACCATTCCAGATACCATTGTAGCGGATCAGTTGATTGACGATTTCACCACCGTAGGCTCCCTGAAGCATAAATGAAAACTCAAACCCTTTGTATCCAAAAGAGTTGGTAAACCCGAAGGTAAAATCAGGTTGGTAATTACCGATGATCGTCCGGTCATCTTCGGTAATTTCTCCATCGCCATTGACGTCACGGACTTTAGGGTCGCCAGGGCTGGTGGAAGGATGGTGTGGGTAATCCGCTATTTCTTCCTGGTTATTGAACACGCCATCAAATATGTAGCCGTAAAAATTTGAAATAGGCTGGCCTACTTCTGTCTTCACAGTAGCCACGTAATCGGTATAAATGATTGGACTGTTGTCCGGTCCCAGCTTAAGTACCTCATTTCGATTAACGGAATAGTTTAGGCTGGTATTCCAAAGGATCGCCCCCAACTCTTCATTGACGCCCACACTCAACTCGATACCGCGGTTTCTGACACTTCCCACATTGGTCAGCTGTGTCGAAAACCCTGTGATATCTGGAATCGGTACATTCAGCAACAGGTCATTTGTGGTGGAATTATAGAAATTGGCCGTGAAATTCAGGGCCCCATTAAGTGCCATAAGGTCCAGGCCCACGTTAAACTGCTGGGTTTTTTCCCATTTTAAATTTGGGTTGGAAACCGTTGATACACTTAGGCCATTGAGCAAATCAGTGCTATTGGTGTAATTGGAAGCGTCCAACAGACTAACTGGTCCATAATTAGGGATTTGGTTATTGCCTGTAAGCCCATAACTTACTCTTAGCTTCATGGTGTTGATCCATGAAATGGGCTGCATAAAGGATTCTTCCGACATCATCCAGCCAGCAGAAACAGATGGAAAGTAGCCCCATTGGGTGTTGCTCCCAAACCTAGAACTTCCGTCTCTACGGACGGTGGCCGTCAGGAAATACCGGTAATTGTAGTCATAATTAACCCTGGCCAAATAGGAAAGCATGGACCATTCAGAGGCGGTAGAGGTACCACTGTTCACCGTGCCGGCATTAAGGGTGTGGACCAGGTCATTAGGGTAGTTGCCTGCTCCTACAGCATTGTATTCATCGCGTTGCTTTTGGGCAATGTATCCCAATAGCGCATTAAAGGAATGTTCTCCAGCGGTCCTTTCGTAATGAACCGTATTTTCAGTCAGCCAGTTGAGTGAAAAGATAGATGATTCATTGCCCTGCGCATTAAGATAGGAAGAGTAACCGTATTTCTGTCCCTCGTTTCGGTAACTGTGGCTTCTGCCGTTGTTCAGGTTGGCATTCACGCTGGAACGAAATTTCAGTCCCTCAATGATTTCCCATTCCCCAAAAGCATTGACCAAGGTATTGAATGTCTTGCGCTGACCGGTAATTTCCCTGGTAAGGGAATATGGGTGCCAAAGTTGCAAATCGGAATACTCTGTAAACCGGTACCATTCTGAATTAGGGTCCTTAAAGCCCAAATTGCCATTTTCATTATAAACCGGAAAAATAGGATCACTTTGTAGGCCAAGGCTGACCACATCACTTTTCCCTTGGACACCTTGTGTACGATCATATATGCCAGCCATGGTCAAGTTTAAGCCAAGGCTTATCTTTTCACTGACCTGCTGGCGAATATTGGACCGCAATGTCAATCGTTTATAGTAATTTTCATCCAACACTGCTGTTTGGTCCCGATATCCTCCAGAAAACAGGTATTGCGTTTTATCGTTCCCTCCTGACACTGATAACTCCGTATTGGTCATGGGAGCGGTACGGAACATCACATCCTGCCAATCGGTTCCCTGGCCAAAAATCTCTGGGTTATCGGTAAAGTCAGCAGGAATCTGGTACACTTTGTCCCGCACGCTATTGGGATCACTGGCATTACCACCCGCTGCTACCCAAGCATTGTTATGTGCGTCGATATAATAATCCACAAATTGCTGAGCGTTCATCAGGTCTACCCTTCTCTTCACCTCCTGAACACCAAATTCCTGGGTGAAGGAAATATTGGTTTTGCCTGGCTCTCCTAGCTTGGTCGTGATCAAAATCACCCCATTGGAGCCCCTGGAACCGTAAATGGCTGCAGCACTGGCATCCTTCAGTACTTCCACAGAAGCAATGTCCTGAGGGGAAATCAGGTTAAGGTCAAAATTTTCCATCGGCATCCCATCCACCACATACAGTGGATTGGTACCGGCTGTAATGGAGTTGATCCCCCGGATCCTAATGATGGGTGAAGAGCCTGGAGCACCTTGGCCTTGGGTGATGTTGACTCCCGGGAGTTTCCCTGCCAAGGACTGCGAAACGTCTGAATAGCTCCGGTCCTCAAATTCCTTATAATTGACAGATTCCACAGTCCCTGTCACCGCTCGCTTGTTTTGGGTACCATATCCCACCACGATCACCTCATCCAGGGACTGTAGATCCTCTTCCAGCTCGACAATGATATTGGATTGATTTCCGACAACAATTTCCTGGGCCAAAAAACCAACAAAACTAAACACCAATATTTCCCCTTCGGAAGCATGGATGGAGAAATCACCGTCTATGTCCGTAATGGTGCCACGATCGGTATCCTTTATCCTTACGGTCACACCGGGTATGGGTTGGTTGTCTGTCGCAGAGACCACTTTGCCGCGAATTTCGGCCATGGGACTTTCTTCCATGATTTCGTTGAGCCTTGCTTCACCCTTGTCTCGTTTGCTGACGTGAATATTGTCATTGATCCGCACAAATTTCAGCTGGGTTTGCTGCGCAATATCCGCCAATACTTCTGACATCATGGCGTTGGACCGGTCCAAACTGACCCGGAGGCTTTTGACATCTACCAAACTTGAATTATACGTGAAGTGCAGGGAAGTTTGCTTCTCTAAACTCCCAAACACCTGCTCCAACATGGTGTTCTCCACATTTACAGAAGCGGCGATCTGATCTATACTTTCTTTTTGGGCTTTACTGGTGTGTGCCATCAATACGGCTGTGAAAAACAGCTGCAATATGAACCCTGACACAAAATATCTGGACAGCATAATAACTTGCCTAAGTAGTGTTTTTTCCATACTTTGTTAGCGATTTTAAGTTGAAATGACTTGGAATTTGCCTTTGACAGATTTGGCGATCGACGCAAAGGCAGGAAGGCAGAAGGGCAGTTCTTTCTGCCTTCTCTCTAACTGGAATCTGTGAAGTGCTTTTTCATAAGATGGTTATTTTGGGTTATTGGATAGTGACTGTTTTATTTTCGATAGTGTACTGAAATGAAGAAGCAATGCTGATGCCCTCCATCACATTTCCCAAGGTCTCCTTATAATATACCCCAGAATACGACCAGTCTTTGGGCAATGTAATGGTATTGTGGACTTCCACTCCATACCAAGCTTCCAGCTTCCTTCTCACCTCTTGGAAGGAGTCATTTTTAAACACCAAGTACTTATCCTTCCAGCCAATTACTTCCAATGGATCAAACTCTTTTTTGAATATCATGCCATTGGCTTCTTTGACCATCATCTCTTTGGGCTTTAGGAAAACCTTGTTGCCTTTGTCATCGGCTACTTCCACACTCCCTGTCACCAAGGCTACTGAAAAATCCTTTTCCTGTTTCACATTAAAGGTTGTTCCCAGAACCTTTACACGATTATCACCTGATATGATCACAAAAGGCCTGTCTTTGTCTTTTATCACATCAAAAAAAGCTTCTCCCGTCAGTTTCACCAAGCGCAGGGAATCAGAAAAACGGTCAGGAAATTCCAAAGCGCTTCCTGCATTGAGATGGACTGTGCTACCGTCCGGTAGGGTGATGGTGGACTTCTGCCCTGCTGGGTTATTACGCTTGACCATTTCCGTTTCAATGGCTTTCTTGGGAGGCTTGGTATTGATTGCTTCATATCCTAAATAAAAGCAACCCGCAAGAAAAAGGATTGCCGCTAGGTTTTTCCAAAAATCCCAAGTAAAGACCTTTCCTCTTTTCACCTCCTCTGTCTCTTCTTTTTGGATGATGTTTTCGTACATTTCCATGTATAAATCATCCGAAAGCACTCGCTCATCTTCATAGCCAATGGACCTGATGATTGCACTGGCCTTGTCCACCACCCTTCTCTTCTCGGGGTACTTTTCCAGCCATTTTTTCCAAAAATGATTGGTCTCCTCACCCGGTTTCATTACCCAGGTAATGAAGAACTCATCTTGCAAAAAATCCTCAGTATCAAAATCTTTGTATTTCATATTCAATTATAATAGGGGTTATGCTTTTTATTTTCCCTTATGCTACTTTCAGTAAAGATTTCATACTGGAAATAGCACGGTATACGAGTGTACGGGCGGTTTTGACCTCTTTGAATTCCATGACCTGAGCAATCTCTTCATAGGATAGGTTTTCCCGATAAAGGAGCAAAAGTGCCTGCCGCTGACGGGAAGGAAGTTTATTGAGAGCTTTGTAAAGTGCTGCTTTGATCTCATCATCCCACTCCTTGCTGATCAGCTTGGTTTCATGGGACACCTCGATCGGAAAGATGCCTTCATTCGAGTCAATTGGCTCAAATACCTGGTTTTGCTTGCTCTTTAGTTGCCTGACCAGTTCGCGGTAAAAAATCGTGAAAAGATATCCTTTAATGCTCCTTACCTCCGCCAATCGGGAGCGTTTTCTTCTCAGATCCATAAAAAGCCCTTGGATACAATCCTTGACCATTCCGTCATCCTTGCACACTTGGTAGCCGTAATTAAAAAGTACTGGGACAAACTTTCTGTAGATATAGTTAAATGCAGGCTCATCTCCTTTCTTAAATGCACGCCAGACCTCACTGTCAGGTTTGTCCGTAAAGATCACCATTGCCTGGTTATGATCTTCGGATCTGAGGGAGGAAGCACTATCCGTAACGTTCACGGTATTATTTTGGGTTAGTTTCATGGTTGTGCGGTTTTTGGGCATCTTCTATTAGAAAGAGGGGGGAAAGTACCAAAACAACCTCACTAAAATGGAAGTTTTTATTGTTTTATTTCAAAATATCAAAGAATCACACATTATTAATCTCTAAAAACACCAATTTACAAAATCTACCGAAAGTCAATAGTGTAAAGATTCATTGACCCGTAATAGCTTCTTAACCTCAATTCGATTTAAAAATCGTCACTGCGAGGAAGCATAGCCTGTCCCGATAGCTATATCGGGAACGCGGTAGTCCCGTCTTAAGAATACGAGATTGCTTCCTCCCTCCGGTTGTCGTATGACGGATTGGTATCAATTTTATGGTCGAACTCAGGTTCTTAGCTATTGCTAAAACCAAATAGCATCTTTTTCAATCCCCCTAAAAAAGCTCAAGATCCCCTAAGCTGAACGCCAGGCCCTGCGGAGCAAACAGCTCATCAAACTGCTGATCCTCCAGGCCCAAGTTCCGGAGTGTGACCATGGGACCTTTGGAAACAGAAAAAAAACGATACGCCCCAAAAGATCGAAAATAAACCGGTGACTCACCTGAAAATGTAATGACGGGGACGCGATAGGCACTGACCTGCTGCCTTAATTGCTTACTAAAATCTTTTGCATCGAACTTCCTGGCATTGCCCAACGGGAGCAATTCACATATCCGTAATTCCTGAAATCGCTGGTGTGGCTTTATCCTGAAAATGCACAGGTAACTCTCCCCATCAGAAAACCAGCCATACCGAAAGAGCGGATTCTGTACATATCGCCATTGGATAAATTCGGGAGAAATACACGTCTGCAGCCCATCTATCTCAGCAGAAGACACCTTTGCTAGTAAGCTTGCAGGCCAATCCTGCTGAATGTTTTCCTTGGACTCTCCAGATTTTCTTCCTGAAAACCATCCAAAAGGTCTTACCACAGCCATTTTTATGGGTAGATTCCCCCGCTTTTGCCATCCCATCTTGAGATAGCCCGGCATGCTTTTGGAATTTGGGGTATTAAAAATAAATTGATACTCCTCTTGGCGACATGCTTGGGTCAATGTATGGGTCAGTTTTCTAAAAATCCCTTTACCCTGATAATCAGGATGAACCGCTGTATCCACTGCCCTTATGGCCTTGATAAATTGGCCGCTCTGTGAGAATCCCCACTGCATAAAAGCCCGCACCCCAACGATATCGTCCTGTTCTTCCGCCACGAGGACCGGTGATGCGCCAAAAGGATTGTCCACATGCTTCCATTGCCATAAATCCAAGCTCTTCGGCAGCATGGTTTCTCCCAGAGAACATTTTAATAAACCTACTATCGCAGCATGGTCTGTCGGCGTTGCTTCTCTCAAATGCATTGGACTAAAATAGGGGGAAACAAGGGGAATATTTCAGCCTCTGCTATTTTTTTTCACTTCAATACCTGACTTTTGTACGGGATGTTATTGCCACCGCTATGATTCAGGCCTTACTGTTACTTACATTGAGTTTTCTTCTGTTTTATTCCAATCATTATTTGGGACGGAAAAATGGCTTTACTTTTCAGCAAACCGCCCATTTGCACATCTTACTGGTCTATCACCTGGGCTTTAGCTATTTCTTTTATCGGTATGTGACTGCTTTTGGCGGAGATGCCATTGTTTACTGGAACCTTAACGGCCCTCTGGCCAACCCTGATGCCAATGGTTGGTGGGATTATTTCGGAATAGGGTATCCTTTTATGTATTGGCTAAACTATATCCCCTCCCGCTATTTTGGTTGGGATATGCTCTCTGGATTCTTCCTTTACGCGATGCTCAGCTATACTGGATTCAGGTGGCTATTGATACGGCTCACCAGGGACTACCAAGGTATGAAATCATTTCTCGGCTTGCCATGGCCAGTGTACATCCTTTATCTTCCCAACCTCCACTTTTGGACGGGGGGAATAGGTAAGGAAGCGTTGTGCTTTTTTGCGTTGGTCTTGATCATAATGGGGATCAGCAAGAAAAAGTGGACGGGAGCCCTTATCGGAATATTGCTGATCTTTATGGTCAGGACTTATTTTGCCTGGCTTGTCCTCATTAGTTTTGGGTTTGCCGCATTGCTGTTTGGCAGTTCCAAGAAATATAAATTCCGGTGGGGCATTTCCTGTATTCTTGTGGCATTGGCAGCCTTCCCTGCGTTGCTCTGGTACGTGGGGATGGAGCATTTCAGCCTAGAAGCCATCCAACAAATCGTTCATCACCAATTCTCCATGCTTTCAGGCAAAGGAGTCGGTTCCTCCGTGGACATGGCCAACTACTCTTTTTTTATGCGGCTATTCACCTTTTGGTTTAGACCTTTGTTTTTGGATGCACACAATACCACCTCCTTTTTGGCTTCCTTTGAAAACCTTATTTTAATGGGGGGATTCTTGGCAATGGCCATTAAAAGCAAAAGAAGTAACTGGAAAGACCTACCCTTATTTTTAAAGTTTGGCCTGATACTGTTCTTGGCCTCTTCACTGGTCTACATGAACATCCTCAGCAATTTGGGCATCATGATGCGTATGAAAAGCCTCTTTATGCTATTTCCCCTTCTTGCGGGAGCTTGGATGGTGAAGAGAGAATAAAGTATCAAGTATTGAGATATGAGTATTGAAACGTCATTGCGAACGCAGAGCAACGGAGTGAAGCAATCTCCTTCTCTTGAGATGAGACTGCCCCGTCGTTCCTCCCTGCTTGGCTTCAGACAAGCCTGCCTATGGCTCCAGACAAGCCTGCCTATGGCTCCAGACAAGCCTGCTTGGCTCCAGACAAGATCGCAGTGACGGTTTTGAAGAAAAAAGTAAGAGAAAAAGTGTCAAGTAATTTCAGAACGTGACAAAGTCAAAGTGAAAAAATTAGTTCCTCACCCTGCGGGGAAGGTTAGGTGGGCCATTTTGGAGCAAAGGCATTTTTAGTATCAAGCACCCATTCTCCCCTTCATCACCTTAATCAGGCCAAAAAAAGTCATTTTACACCACTTATACTCATTTTTCATACATCACAGTCCAGAACGGATTCTTAAAAATCATTGAATACCTTGGAAAATACATAAAGTTAAAGGTTAACCAATTATCATTAAACCCAATTAACCAGATGAAAAAAGTAATTACCCTAAGATTGCCCTGGAGGCAAAGTTTGCTTGCTTTACTATCCACGGCGTGTAGTTTGGGCATTTCAGACGCCTATGCTACCACTATGAACAAAAAGCCTTTGATCACCGTCAATGGTATCAATGAGGCAGAGAAGGTAATCACCGGAACGGTGGTTTCCAGTGAAGACAACGAGCCACTCCCTGGTGTAAGTATACTGCTGCAAGGCTCGGGAACAGGCACGGTAACCGATATTGATGGGAAATTCACGTTGGAAATTCCAGATGAAGGCGCAGTGCTGATTTTCAGTTCTATCGGTTTTGTCAGGCAAGAAGTGGCTGTAGGTGACAAGACCACGTTAACGATCACGATGGAAGCCGACCTTCAACAGCTTGGTGAGGTAGTCGTGGTAGGATATGGTACCCAACGCAAGAAGGACATCACGGGAGCTGTTTCCTCCGTGGGAGAAAAAGACTTCAACACCGGCATGTCGGTGGCTCCGGAACAATTGCTGCAAGGAAAAGTCGCTGGAGTAAACATCGTCCAGAACAGTGGCCAGCCCGGAGCAGCCTCCACGGTCAGGATTCGTGGGGTCAATTCCATCTCGGCAGGCAACGAACCGCTGTATGTCATCGATGGAGTACCCATGCAGTTTAATTCTGCCAATAATTTCGTGTCTTCCATGCAAGGTAGTTCTCCATTTTCTTCTGAAGGCACCAATCCCCTAAACTCCATCAACCCGTCCGATATCGAGTCCATCGATATCCTAAAAGATGCCTCTGCCACGGCCATCTATGGTTCCAGAGGGGCTAATGGTGTCATCATCATCACTACTAAAAACAAAAGCGGTGGTGAGACACTTACCTACGACACCTATGTCGGAGTTTCCAACATCCGCAAAACATTGCCCGTACTGTCAGCTGACCAATATCGGGATTATGCCGAATCAAATGGGCTAAATTATCCAGACGAGGGTGCCAACACCTTTTGGCAGGACGAGATCTTCCGAACGGCGGTAAGCCAAAACCACAATGTAGCTTTTGGCGGTGGTTCTGCAGCCAGTACATTCCGGGCTTCCCTGGGCTATACTGACCAGCAAGGGATCCTGCTTTCCTCTGGCCTAAAAAAATATACCGCCCGCTTTAACGGTACACACAAAGCCCTGGAAGGGAGGTTGAGACTGGGCATCAATATGACTTATGGTAAAACCGCCGAGGACAACACTCCCATTTCTTCGAATATCAACAACGAGGGCGGCAATATCCTGAAAGATGCCATCCGATGGGCGCCTACCCTACCTGTTACCAATCCCGATGGCTCTTATTACCAAATCGGTGAGCTCCGGATCAACCCCGTTTCGTGGGTAGAAGTGGACGATGAGCGTAACACTAACCTCTTTTTGGGAAATGTGGATGTGGCCTTTGACATTATGGACGAGCTTACTTTCAGGATAAACATGGGCCATAACGACCAATATGTGGAACGATTTACCAATATGCCGTCTACGCATCCCTCAGGAGAAACCGATGGAGGAAGAGCTTCCATCAACAAGCTGAAAAATTACAGTTCGGTTATGGAAGCGACATTGACCTACAACAAAGACCTGGGCAATAACACCAACCTAAACCTACTTGGAGGATATTCCTTTCAGCGTTTTGTGACCGAATATACATTTACAGAGGCCAACAATTTTGTTTCTTCTTCGGTAAAATGGAATTTGATCCAATCTGGAAATATTCTTTCCAATACTTCATATAAGTCTGCAAACAGGCTGGCATCGGTCTTTGGTCGTGCCAATCTCCGGCTAAAGGACCGCTACTTGTTTACCTTTACCCTGAGAAACGACGGTTCCAGCCGGTTTGGTGAAAACAACCGATGGGGACTTTTTCCTTCCGGAGCCTTTGCCTGGAACATGGCCGAGGAAAATTTCATGAAATCAAGTGCTTTCGATCAGCTGAAACTGCGTTTGGGATATGGGGTGACCGGTAACCAGGAAATCCCCAATGACCTTTATCGTCAGCAACTGGGTATCGCCGGATCTGCCGTGTACGTTTTGGGAGGTGAGGCGATCCCTAGTGTCCTTCCCACCAACTATGCCAATCCTGACCTGCAATGGGAACAGACCAATCAGCTGAACATTGGTGTTGACTTCGGCTTTTGGGAAAATCGTCTGACCGGTACCATCGATTATTACGAGAAGTTCACCAACAACCTTTTGCTCCAATTTTCTACGGCAGCACCATCGGTGGTCAACACTCAATGGGCCAATGTAGGCGAAGTGGAAAACAAAGGGCTTGAGGTCTCGCTAAATGCCGACCTGATGATCGATCGTTCATTTACATGGAACATGAACGTCAACTTCTCCCGTAACCGCAATGAAGTCACCTCCCTCTCCAATGAGCAGTTTTCGAGGGACGAAATCAGAACTTCCCCCTTGTCTGGTGTGATCACACCGAAGGATTTTTCGCAAATCATCAAACCGGGATTGCCACTGGGCACCTTTTATGGCCGCCAGTACACGGGCATAGACGAGAATGGCATGGAAACTTACCTCGACGAAGATGGGGTTGATGGTGCTGACCTTGTTGTGATCGGAAACGCCAACCCGGACTTTATCTACGGAATGACACATCGCTTCACCTGGAACAATTTTGATGCTTCCTTGACCCTGCGGGGGGTAGTGGGCAATGATGTACTGAACAACACAGCCGCGGAATTTTCCTACACCAACTCCACTCCCGGTATCAATATCCTGGAATCCTCACTGAATTCCGGAGTAAGCAGGGACCAAACCGCTCAATTCTCCTCAAGATGGATTGAAGATGGCAGCTACCTGAGACTGGACAATATTAACATAGGTTATAACTTCGATGTCTCGGCAGTTGGTTTTCTAAAAAGGGCAAGACTGTACGTCACTAGCCAAAACCTATTTGTAATTACCGGTTACAGTGGTTTCGATCCAGAAGTACGGACCAATACAAACGGTGGTGGCAATGCTGCCATTGGTATCGATTACTTGGCTTATCCACGCCCGCGTGTATTCATGTTGGGAGGAAGCTTTGCCTTCTGATACTTGCCAAGGAAAGTGATCTTAAAACCGTTAAAATCAACTCACAATGAAAAATATTATCAATAGCTATAAAAAAACGCTTACCCTCGCTTCCGCATTAGTGCTGGGCACATTGGGTAGCTGCTCCCTTGACGAAGAAGTGTACTCCATCTACACACCGGAGACTTTTTACTCCAATGAAAAAGAAGTACTGTCTTCTCTGTCCGGAGTCTATCGAAACTTTGCCCAGATTACCGGGATGGGCGCGGAATACAGGACACTGGAACTGTCTGCTGACCAAGTGGTCGTCCATGGTAAAATCCAAGGCTGGTGGGCAAACAGTGATTTTGAACAGCTGATGGAGCATGAATGGGATGCCACTCACGCCTATATTGCGGGCACTTGGAACACCCTTTTTGGCACCGTAGGCCAAGCCAATGCGCTGATTGATGCCTTGGACGCTTCTGGGCTGGAGGGCATCGAAGGGCCGAGGGCAGAACTGCAGGCATTAAGGGCTTTTGCCTACTTCTATTTGGTGGACCTATACGGCAATGTCCCGATTTTCACCGCACCAAAAGTAGACCCATTGGACTTACCGACACAAAATACGAGAGCGGAAGTAGTAGATTTTATCATTGCTGAACTCGAAACCGCCCTTCCCAACCTTCCTTCCCAAACCGAAGTGGGAAGCGAATACTACGGACGGTTTACTAGAGAGGCTGGTTACACCCTTTTGGCGACCCTCTATCTTAACGCTGAAGTGTACACCGGCACCGCCCAGTGGGACAAAGCCATAGAATATGCCGACATGGTCATTAACTCGGGAGCCTATCTGTTGCTGCCGGACTACTTTGACAATTTTGTCCATGACAATGAGGAAAACGCAGAGTTTATTTTCGGCGGCATCTATACGCCCAATATTCCAGGGGGAATCGGCCACCCACTGGTTCAGAAAGTTCTTCCCGGGATCAGTGGCGGCTTGTTTGGATTGCCTTATACCCCACAAAATGGCTTTGGCACCAGACCCTCTATCTTTGACCTTTATGAAGACCAAGATGACAGAAAAAACATGTTCCTGGGCCACGGGCCGATGAAAGATCCTCGTAACGGGGAAGTGGTGATGGTAGAGCGAGTAGTCCCAGACAATAACAGCAACCTATATCGTGAAGGCTCTTCGTCAGAAGGCCCGGTTCCTTACGAAATCATCCCCGCCACCGGCATCAGAAACCAACCTATGAATGCAGGCATCAAGTGGATAAAATGGGGACTCGACCCTAATACCAATGGCGGAAATGCCAGTAATGACATCGCCTTTTTCCGGTACGCAGACGTCCTGCTGATCAAAGCAGAAGCGCTGGCAAGGCAGGGGAATTTTGGAGAAGCAACCACCTTGGTCAACCAAGTCCGAGAGCGAAGCAATGCTTCCACGCTCACCACGGTTACCTTAGAAGACATATTGAATGAAAGAGGCAGGGAATTGGCCTTTGAGCTGGCCAGAAGAAGGGATTTGATTCGCTTTGGCAAGTTTAATGACGCATGGGAATTTAAGAAAGCTTCCGAATCTTTCAGGACACTTTACCCTATTCCAAGTACAGCAATCGATGCCAATCCTAATCTACAACAAAACCAAGGATACCAATGAAAATCACACCATTAACCACCAACTTTTCTACCCTGTTCATGAAAAAAATCATGGTGACGGGCAGTATCATCATGGGCCTCTTTGGGGCCCATTTTGGCCATTCGCAGACCATAGCGGGGAAAGATTACTCACCCAGAAGTAACGTGGACAAGACCTTTGACATGGTCGGTGCCAATGCCTTTGGCCAGCACTTTCCGGCCGAAAGTTTCACCTTTGACGATGAAGTGACTGGGAAAAAGGTCATTGCCCTGACCACTTCCAGGCACCAAAACTCCAAAATCTACCAGACCCATCCCCAATGGACACCTGATGGAAAACACATTGTATTCCGATCGGATCGCTCGGGGAAAGGGCTGGCTTATGCCATATCAATGGACAACCATGAAATCACTCAGATTGCTTCTGGAGATGATGGAAGTGGTTTTCACCTTGGCTGGAAGGAAAATTTCGCCTATCATTTCCGCAATGATTCGCTAATAAGGCTTGACCTGAAAACACTGCTGGAAGACAGTGGTACGGGCCGAGTGGCCAATAAATCCTCCTACGAAAACGTCATCTGCGTATTAGATGCCAACATGCATCCAAACGGTATGGCCTTGGATTATGATGAAGAAAGTCTTTATTTTTCCACCCGGGTAATGGACGGTGAATCCTCTATTTATCAAGTGGACTTGGCTTCGGGAAACATCT
The DNA here is from genome assembly GCF_006575665.1 of Echinicola soli. Classification (NCBI taxonomy): domain Bacteria; kingdom Pseudomonadati; phylum Bacteroidota; class Cytophagia; order Cytophagales; family Cyclobacteriaceae; genus Echinicola; species Echinicola soli. Next base: position 3,146,769 of record NZ_CP041253.1, on the reverse strand, counting down.
CTGAGATGCTCACTGTTCCTTTCAGAATCGGTCATTTACAAGCCAATCCCTACAAAGCCGGTGAAATGATGTATTGCTGGGAAACAGGCGGGGATGCACCGCAGCGGATCTGGATGGCCAGCATCGACAGAAATGGCCAGGTAACCAATCGCCCGCTTTATGATGAGTCCGATGAAACATGGGTAACCCATGAAGTATTCCTTGACAAAGACCACATTGGTTTTAATATCATGGGCCACTTGGACAGGCTGCAAAAAGGGGACAATGGTATTTATTCATTGAATATCCGCACGGACAAACTGACCTTCCACGGACAGCAGGACTGGGGAGGGTATTGGCATACTGCCGGAACGACTGACCTAAAATGGATCGTCGGAGACACCTTCAATGGCGATATTTACCGCATCGAATATGGCAACCCAAGTAATACAACACTACTGACCACAGGACATCGCCTCACTAGCAAAAGCCCCTTTTCCAGCGAAGCACATTCCCATCATTCTATCAGCCCTGACGGCAAATGGCTGCTGTTCAATTCCAGTTTGCTGACCGAAAGTGACATTATGATCATGCCATTGATAGAAGACTAGGGGAAAAGTATCAAGTAGCTGGTATCTGGTATCAAGATGAAAGTAGTTTAACCACTGATGGGGCCATTCCTCAAACCCAAAACTGTGTTTACCCTTCCAGCTATAGCTAATTTATTCCTTAACTTATTTAGCATCGATTAGGAACCGAGGGGTGAACGAAGGAATAACTCATTTTTGGAGTTATGAAAACCATTATCAAAATTATGAGCCTGCGCAATCATACACGTAGCCAAGCATAATTGAATAAATAGTGTTTCCGTCCTTTTATTCAGGTGTGAAATAGCTTTCAATAGGTCTTCATGAATGCTATGCATTTCCATTGATGAAAAGGGCCAAAAATACAGTCCTGTGGTGATACCTTTCTATTGGGAAAAACAAATTTTCCTGTGAGGACAATACGTTACCCAATTTAATTTAAGAAAACTGCTCCGGCCTGAAAATGAATGGATCTCGCTGTTCCACGACACGAGCTAATTCATTTTCTTAACGGCCTGCTCATTTTTCTTAAACCGGTCTCACCAAGGGAATTCTTAACTTTCCAAATCACATTTTGGAATGGTACCACTACGGGTAAAATTACCGATAGTCATTTTATAAAATATGATTCTGGCGAATACTACAGATGTAAGCAGTACAAACCAATGATTTTCCATATGTTATGGAATATTTGAATTTTAGAATTTTCCAATTCCACAAATCTCATCACAGTACAGGACAATCAAATAAACGGTAAAACCTAAATTGAATGATTGAAATAACTACTGGCGTCCGATTAAATTTCAAATATGATCAAAAACTGTCTTTAAATCGAAATTTGAGGGTTTTTATTCCAATCCCTAAAATGGCCCCCATCCCTAAAGGGGAGCTTTAGGGGATTTAGGGGTGAAAACAGTTGATTTTTCTCAATTTGACGATTGTTTTCTCGGACACCAGTAAAATACCCAATTATGAAGTCTAAAAATAGCCTCTTTTATATGTGCTTGTCGGTAGTTACACTGCTGGCGTGCCAAAGCAAGAATGCTTCCCGCGAAAAACAACAAACTGAAACACCTCCCAATATCATCTTTATCCTTGCTGATGATTTAGGATACGGGGATGTAAGTTGCTACGGCCAGCAAAAATTCAACACACCCAATATTGACCGCTTGGCGTCACAGGGCATGCTGTTTACCGATCACTATGCAGGTACTGCCGTATGCTCCCCTTCGCGAGCCACTTTAATGACAGGACAGCACACGGGACATGTGGCCATCCGCGATAACAGAAGCCTGGATCCTTCGCCCTACGGTTTCCGAGAACGAGAAGGCCAGTTTCCACTTGCTGACTCTATCGTAACCATGCCTGAAATGTTACAAAAAGCCGGTTATGTCACCGGTGCCTTTGGCAAATGGGGACTTGGAGGCCCTGCTACCGAAGGAGAACCCAATAACCAAGGATTTGATGAATTTTATGGTTATGTCTGTCAATCGCTCGCCCATAATTATTATCCCGACCACCTTTGGGACAATCAGGAGAAAATCATGCTCCACGGTAATGATGCTGGGGAGTTTGGTGCGTACTCCCCCGAATTGATGCAGCAGGAAGCATTAAAGTTTATTGAGGCTAACCAAAAAAAACCATTTTTTCTCTTTCTCCCTACCCCACTTCCCCATGCTGAATTGCTTGCACCAGCAAAAGAAATGGCTATTTTTGAGGGTAAACTAGAAGAAGGAGAACCTTATGCGGGTACAGATGAGGGGCCAGGTTTTCGGAAAGGGCGATTGGGTTCGCAAGAAAAGCCCCATGCTGCTTTTGCGGCAATGGTAAAAATACTCGATGACCAAGTGGGTGAAATCATGAAAACAGTGGATTCGCTTGGCATGGCCAATAATACACTGATCATCTTTACTTCCGACAATGGCCCTCATATCGAAGGCGGTGGAGATCCGGAGTTTTTTGACAGCAATGGCCCGCTAAAAGGCATCAAAAGGGATTTGTATGAAGGAGGAATCAGGGTGCCACTGATCATGAGATGGCCAGGAAGAATCCAGGCAAACAGCACCAATGACCATCCCTCTGCCTTTTGGGACTTCATGGCCACCTTTGCAGATCTGGCCGGCACCAATGCTCCTGAAAACGGAGATGGCATCTCCATGCTCCCAACTATACTGGGCAATGATAATCAGCAGCAAAAGCATCCTCATCTCTATTGGGAATACCATGGTGAAGCAGGAAAGCAAGCGGTCCGCATGGACAAGTGGAAAGCGGTGAGAAGGAATATTCGGGAGGGCAATCAAACCATCGAATTGTACGATCTGGAAAATGATTTGGGAGAGACTACCGATGTGGCCGGCCAACATCCCGAAATTGTTCAAAAAATGGATTCAATTCTAAGGGCAGCGCATGACACCAACCCAACCTTTAAGCTTGGGTATTTGGATGAATGATGTAGGATCAGAAAGGTTTTTAACAAATCTAATCGTCCAAGAAAAGTTAGCTCACCAGTAACCTTCATACACTTTCGGATAAACTTTCAATGATTTATCTTTCCTTTTGCAATCAAAATGTTTAATTGCAAAAGGAAACCAAAATCTAAGATACCGTTGAAACTAAACCGGCTTTATATCCCTTTTCTGCTTATCGTTTTGGCTTTTGGCCTATCCTTTTGTCAGCCTAAGGAATCTGAAAAGATGCTCTTGGTATGTGGTGACAGCAAAGTACTGATGGTGGACTATCATAAATCAGTGGAATCAGGAGCGCCTTCCATTGCTTGGACCTGGGATGCACATGAGGCAAAGGATCTTCCAGAAAAATACCGCTCCAAAAGATTCAACACCATGGACGATTGTAAAGCCATCAATGGTGGTGAGCAGCTATTGGTTTCGTCATCTTCGGGCGGCGTGGCGCTCATCGATACCAAAGACAGCAAAGTCCAATTTTACGCCACCGTTCCCAATGCCCATTCCGTAGAAATCCTACCTAAGGATCGACTTGTGGCGGCTGCATCTACCAGCAGCACCGGAAATAAAATCATGCTATTTGATATCCATCGGCCCGAAAAGGTGATTTTTGAGGACAGCTTGTACTCGGCCCATGGAGTGGTCTGGCATAAGGAGAATGAACGGCTTTATGCTTTGGGGTACGATGTATTGAGGGCTTACAAAATGCCTTCAGCGGATAAGCTGGTACTGGAAAAAGAATGGAAAATACCAGGTGAAGGCGGGCATGATTTGCAGCTGGTCCCTGATGGCAGACACTTCCTCATGACGGAGCATACCGGTGCGTGGACCTTTGATATTGAGGAAGAAAAATTTGAAAAAATAGCAGATTTTCCACAAGCAGAAAACATCAAAAGTATCGGAAAGGATGCCTCAGGTCAATTTATCTTTACCGTTCCAGAAAAAAGCTGGTGGACGCATCATGTAAGCTTTCACTTGCCCGAGCAAAAGCTGGCCTTTCCTGATATGAAAGTATACAAAGCCAGATGGATGAATTGATCTGTAGGTGATAGGGTATATGTAGCGGAGGTTAAATTAATCGAGCAGAGCATTTGAAATGTCCTGCTCGATTAATTCGCATTCCACATGCCGGTTAGCCGCTCATTCAGTCGGATTTTTTATCTTCCAATTTCTTTACGATCCTATCCACTTCATTCAGCAGCAACGGAAATGCAGGATGGGTCATATTATGACCATAGCCTTCCATTTCATAAAGGGTGGTTTCCTGATGACCGGCCACTTTCATCATGCGCATCATGTAAGCGTTTTCCTCATATCTTCCCAGCATTTCCATCTCCCTGTCGCCAGTGATCAGCAGCAGCGGCGGGGCATCCGATCGTACATGATAGAGCGGTGCCAATTCATCGATGATGGGTTGTGTTCCAGCAATCTCCCGTTCCTCCCTTACGGTAAAATGGGTGATCATATGGCCACTAAAAGGAATCAATCCCGCCAGATCATTGGCATCCAGATCGTACTTGGCCAGCCATGCTTTATCCATGCCCACCATGGCCGCTAGATAACCTCCCGCCGAGTGTCCAGACAGAAAAACCAATGAAGGATCGCCTCCATAAGCTTCAATATGCTTCATCGTCCATGCAATGGCCGCCGCCGCATCCTCAATGTACGCTGGAGCACCTATTTTGGGATATAACCTATAATTCACCCCTACCACAGCGATTCCCTTTTCCTTTAATGCTTCTGGAATTTCCTTCTGCCCTGCACTCAACCCGCCTCCATGAAACCACACCACGGTGGGAAATCCTTCTTTATCAGTAGGAAAATAGAGGTCCAACATACAACGCTCTTGGATATAATCGTCCATCTCACGAACAGCGGCATCGTAGTAGGGAATATTCTTTTTGGTAGTATAAGGAGTCTCTTGCGCAAATCCCGAAAAGCATAACGCTATAAAAAAGATGGTTAAGAAAGTTCTCTTCATTTTATATTTTTTTTGGATTGATGGTAAGCCTATCACAGCAGAAAAGGATATTTTAACCTACAGACACTATTGATCAGCGCACAAATTAAGGCTTAAATTATTAACCTCCCACAGATGTAAAACTAAATTTATCAGCTTAATTTCTTAGGACGTTAAGCTCCCCTGCCAACTGCCCCATATTTACAGAGCACATTCCATATTGACCCTTTAGTTTTATAAACGTGTCCAGCAGCTGGCAAAGCTCCAGCATACTTTCTTCAGGGGCATGGCCAAAATTATGAGGATGCCACCATAAATGATAAACCAAATTGTGCTTGGCCGCATATGTCATCTCACTGATGACACGGTTCATTCGTACTACATTTAATGGTTTGCGTGTCTTACTAAAAGGTCTTAAAAGACGCGATGCAGGCAACTGGACTGGAAAATCTTCCCCAGGCAATACTGCTTCCAAAGGAAAAGATGTTCTTTTACCAAGCGGCAGCAATGTATCTACAGTCCTGAAGACCCTTTCCACGAGTCCGGCATGCTGAGGAGCTTTCCAAAACCAATTGGAAGGATTCACCCTGACCACGCTGAATCCTTCATCTTTGCAGATTTTTAGGCTTTCCTGGTCAAACTGATTTCGCGGAAACACCAATGACTGAAGGTCCACCCCACATTTTTCTTCCGCAATTCTTCTGGCTACCTTCAAGTCGGACCTGAACTGCTCCAATTGCTGCCCTGGCTCACAGGTATAATAGTGCGAAAAGGTATGGCTTCCCAGTTCCTGATTTGGGGTTTGTAATAATTGCTTTACCAACGAAAAGCCGCTGTGAACCGCTGGATCGTAAGCATTTTGTGCAATCCATTGATAAGGAGATAGCTGCTGGTTTCGGTAGGTAGGTATAGTTTCGGGACGATAATGCTCCCATTCCTCCCTACTTTCGGTCAGCAGCATTCCAACAGTAGCCCAGGTAGCGGCCACTTCATAACGTTCAAACACCTCCAAGACCTGCGGGATGACAGCAATCGTCTTTTTAAAATAATCCTTTTTCTCCGCCACAGAGACCTTGTCAAAAATCCCCCAGTGCAGTTCAAAATCCAGTGATATTACCAAAAATGACATAATGCTGCTTGCTAGTGAGTTGGATGATCAATAAAGGCCTTCCTTCTTTCCTCCTTTAACTGCGCCTTCTCTTTCTGATGCTTCATCAGTTTTACTTTTCTTTTAATTGTCTCGGTTTTTTTCCAATCCAGGAACGCGACAATCACAAAAAACATAAAGTACATGATCATGCTTTTTTGACGGATAATGATGCCCAAATTGGACATAATAAAGGTCATGGAAAATGAAATGCTCAAAAACACCACGGCCGACATTTTGACCATAGCGGAAGCTTGTTTGATGAACTTAAGAAATCCTTTTTGAAAAAGCTTGGCAAAGAACACCAGGTACAGAAGGTTTTCCAGTGACACAAAAATCCCAAGAAAATTAGGGGCATCAAAAAACAGCGGCCTAAACCAAAAGGTAAACAACTTTACGGGCAGGCTATAGCCTTGCATATCCACCGCTGAACCCGCATGCTGTAATTGTCCACCGATAAATGCGGTATTGTTCATAAAGCTCTCCAGCACATTGTCTTCATCCAATCTCAAAAATACCAACAGATCATCGTAGATAAAGATCGATATCCCGATCCCGCCGATGGCAATCAAAATCTTTTGGTACAAGGGCATTTTTTCCCTTCCCAACATAAACGACATCCCCATCCCGATCATAATGGCAAAAAAGATATGGGGACGCACAAAGTAGGTCAAAAATCCCCCCAGGACAATGTATACTTTTCTTTTGCCCGGTAATGAAAGCCCAAAAACCAAAAGGCTAATTCCACAGAAAATCAGGCTCCCCTTCCCCAGTGAAGATGTCCAAAAGTGCATATTGGGCAAAAACATCAATAAATTAACCACATCATAACCTCTAAACTTGATGTTCAGCCGAAGGTTTTCCCTGAAAAACAAATAGAAAAAGACAAACCCTGTATATCCGATCCAGGCAAAAAGCACCATCATCATCTCATAGCTGAAATGGAGGTACTGCACAAAGGGCCAGGCTATCCATTCGATAAAATGAGTGCCGTGGGAAAAGAGTGTCGACCAACTTTCTACTGTGGCGGCATCGTGAAAATAAGCGTGGGAATCTGAATTTCTGAAAATGGCATAGGTATAATAAATAATACCAAAAAGCATATGGTACCAATACAGGTTGGTCATTGTACGGATGCTCAAGACCCTGTACTTCCGCTTCAGCCGCCGCAACAGCGATAGGCTCACGGCATAAAGTATCCCGATTAATACTACCCCTCCAATCATCTTATGCTAATGTTCTATATGTTTTGGTTTTGTCCCATAATTGCTAGTTGTTCAATTCCAAGGATTAAGCTGCCCTTACAGGGCGCTGAAAATTCTACCTACATGATAGCCCAATGGAGGATCCGGGCTGAATTGAATTCCCCTTTCAGGGGCATTTATATTAGCTTTAATGCCAAATATTATGGCAGCACAAAACTACATCTTAGTTCATCGACACCAAACCTGACATAAACCAAAGGCTGAAAGCCTTACTTCGTCCCAACCCAAGGCAGCACCTTGGGGAATGAGCATTGCCCTATTCCCAAGCAGGCTGAAGGCCTAACTCAGTTTTGCACTTCCATATAGAATTCCTCCAAGGCACTTACCATCCGCTTTAGGCTAAATTGGGATGCCGCACGTTTGCGGGCCATCTTGCCCATTTCTTGACGCCTTAGCCGATCAGTCAGCAGTGCTGAAGCGGCAAAAGCCAACTTTTCTGTATAGTCTTTTGGGCACAGCATGCCCTCCACTCCATCGTTTATCACCTCCCCTATGCCTCCGACCCTGGTACTCAGCACAGGCAGCTCACAGGACATGGCCTCCAGCATCCCCACGGGCAATCCCTCAAATTCCGATGTCATCATATAAACATCCATGGCTGAAAGATAGGGAACAACCTTTTCCTGTGCACCTGACAAATGTACCTTCGAGGCAAAAGCACCTCTTCCAATGCTCTTTTCAACCAACTCCCTTTCCGGCCCATCTCCAACCAGAATAAAATGGACATCGCGATGGATTTGGGCAATTTCCTTTGCCACTGCTATCCAGCGGTCCAGCCTTTTTTGGGTCCTAAAGACAGCCACTTGACCAATTACGGGAGCATCGTAAGGAATTCCAAACCTATTGCGGACCCTATCTCTTCCTCCCAAATCTTTCTGGAATTTCCCCGTATTGACCGCATTTGGTATGGTCTTGATCAGAGGGCTTTTAAGGATCGGTTTATAATGTCTTAAAACACTTCCCCTAACTTCTTCTGAAACGGCAATCACACCCTGTTGCCATCCAAAGGTCCGCTTATTTAGCCATCTGGAAAGTGGATGGTACCTTTCCCACATATTATGCTCAGTATAAACGACCTTGACTCCGGTCATTCTACCTACACATCTCCCTAACACTCCTGCCCAAGGCAAATGACAGTGGATGATGTCAATTTGATGGTTTTTGACATAATCAGCAACTTTGTTGATCAGCCAGGGGAATCCAAAATTGGAAGATGGAAGGTAATTTACTTTCACACCAACCCCTTCCAGCTCATCGATAAGGCTATTCGGGCGATGATGGAAATAAAGGCAATAAAAAGCATACTTATCCTTATCGTGCAAACCTGCCGTTTCAGGGATCAGCTTTTCAGCACCTCCCCTTCCTAGGGATTTTATCAGGTGGAGAATGCGGGTTTGGGAATTACTCACTGACGGGACTTTTTAATAACTGTGGTAAAAAAGTCTATAAATTGTTCCGATGCCCTTTGCAAAACAAACTTTTTACTAACGATTTCTTTTGCCCGGGTTCCCATCAATTTTCGTTTCTCCGGGTATTCAAAAAGATGGTCTATTTTCTCACAAAATTGGTTGATATGATCTTCGTACACCAAGAAGCCTGATTCTCCATCCTGCAAGCATTCTTCAATCCCCCCTACCAATGCGCTGACCGTGGGCACTCCGAAATAAGCGGCCTCAAGCACCACACCAGGCAATCCTTCCGTATCACTGGTCAGTACCAAAATATCAGCGGCAGCCAAAAAAGGGGATACATCAATTTGGTAACCAAAATGGCGAATAGACGGGTGCTCCTCCAGCTGCTTTTGGTAGCCTGGAAAAAGCTCTCCATCCCCTACCATCAGTGCTTTTAACCTTGGGCGGGATTTGCTGAGATGATGGACAATCTCTAAAAACCGATCTGGTCTCTTTTGGGCAGAAAAGCTTCCCAGAAACAGGATAATTTCATCCTCCTCTTCCAATCCCAACTGCTTTCTTGCAGCTATCTTTACTGGTGCATCTATAAATTTTCTTTCATCAAAGCAGCGATGGATCACTCCGGTCGGCTTGGTAAATCCATAATGCCTTTTCATCGCTGCGAGGCTTGCCTCACTCACCCCCACTGCGCCATCCAAAGCGGGAATTACCCAATTTTTGTAGTAGGACTTGATGATGCTTTTAGGATTCCAATATTCTGGGTTATCGATTATCCTGCTGATCATGACAAAATCAGTCTTATCACTCCGCTTCAAAAAAGCTCCATACTTCAATGTTCTGGAGCCATTCAGCAGCAATACATCAGGCTGAAACTCATTCACCATTTTTCTCAACTGCCTCAAAAGTCCAGGCTGTACCGTAGGAAACTTCTCAAAAAAACTATGAGGCGAAAACGGCATGACCCTGTCCTCACTAAACAAAGGAACTCGTTTGGCATTCCTTTCGCCTTCGTACATGTACGCCTTCCGAACATCATTCCCCATCTCCCTCCATCGCACACCCAAGTCAGCCGCAAAAACCTGCGCCCCCCTCCGGATCGGTGAAGTATCTAGGATCAGTATTTTCATTTAGTGTTATTTTCTGCTAGCCCTCTCTACCCCCTAACCCCCTAAAAGGGGGAACTGACAACTTCCTCCAGCCATCTTTACTTCTCTCCTTTTTGGAGAGGCTGGGTGAGGTACTTCTGCCCCCTAAAAGGGAGAATCAATATTATACCCCGACCATCTTTGGCTCATCTCTCCGCGGTGGCAGACGATTGGCTGAGGTCTTATTTACCCCCTAGCCCCCTAAAAGGGGGAACTAACGCCCTCCTCCAGCCATCTTTACCCTCTCCCTTTTGGAGAGGCTGGGTGAGGTACTTCTGCCCCCTAAAAGGGAGAATCAATATTATACCCCGACCATCTTCGCCTCATCTCTCCGCGGTGGTAGACGATTGGCTGAGGTCTTATTTACCCCCTAGCCCCCTAAAAGGGGGAACTGACGACTTCCTCCAGCCATCTTTATTCCTCTCCTTTTTGGAGAGGCTGGGTGAGGTACTTCTGCCCCCTATAAGGGAGAATCAATATTATACCCCGACCATCTTTGGCTCATCTCTCCGCGGTGGCAGACGATTGGCTGAGGTCTTATTTACCCCCTAGCCCCCTAAAAGGGGGAACTGACGACTTCCTCCAGCCATTTTTACTCCTCTCCCTTTTGGAGAGGCTGGGTGAGTCATTTATTGCCACAAGCAGATACGATCTTCTTCAAAACGTTCTCAAGGTCACAAAAAACCTCCTTGTTCGTAAACCTGATCACTTTCAAGCCCAATTCTTCCAATTCAAACGTCCGTCCCTCATCCCTTTCTACCTGTTCTAACTCCAAATGCACCTCACCATCTACCTCAACTACCAACTGATATTCATGGCAATAGAAATCTGCAATAAACTTGCTTATAGGATGCTGCCTTCTAAATTTCAATCCATTGAGCTTTCTATTCTGCAGTGCTTCCCACAAAACCTTCTCAGCAGGCGTCAGCATTTCCCTCAACTCCTTAGCCCGTTGTTTAATTTCAGTACTTGCTCCAAAATACATCTCGTGCATAACAATCTTATTATACCCTCAAGTCTCTTTTCACCCCCTAGCCCCCTAAAAGGGGGAACTGACGACTTCCTTCAGCCATCTTTACCCCTCTCCCTTTTGGAGAGGCTGGATGAGGTACTTCTGCCCCCTATAAGGGAGAATCAATATTATACCCCGACCATCTTCGCCTCATCTCTCCGCGGTGGTAGACGATTGGCTGAGGTCTTATTTACCCCCTAGCCCCCTAAAAGGGGGAACTAACGCCCTCCCCCAGCCATCTTTACCCCTCTCCTTTTAGGAGAGGCTGGGTGAGGTACTTCTGCCCCCTATAAGGGAGAATCAATATACCCCGACCATCTTTGGCTCATCTCTCCGCGGTGGTAGACGATTGGCTGAGGTCTTATTTACCCCCTAGCCCCCTAAAAGGGGGAACTGACGACTTCCTCCAGCCATCTTTACTCCTCTCCCTTTTGGAGAGGCTGGGTGAGGTACTTCTGCCCCCTATAAGGGAGAATCAATATTATACCCCGACCATCTTTGAATCCTCTTTCCGCGGTGGTAGACGGTTGGCTGAGGTCTTATTTACCCCCTGGCCCCCTAAAAGGGGGAACTGACGACTTCCTCCAGCCATCTTTACCCCTCTCCCTTTTGGAGAGGCTGGGTGAGGTACTTCTGCCCCCTATAAGGGAGAATCAATATTATACCCCGACCATCTTTGAATCCTCTTTCCGCGGTGGTAGACGGTTGGCTGAGGTCTTATTTACCCCCTAGCCCCTAAAAGGGGGAACTGACGACTTCCTCCAGCCATCTTTATTCCTCTCCCTTTTGGAGAGGCTGGGTGAGGTCTTTAACACCCGCTTCAACACTTCCTCATACTCCTCCGCAATTTTCTCGATATCAAATCGCTCAATAGCTTCCTTGCGGGCATTCCTGCCCAGTTCTGCCATCTTTTCTGGATGGTTCATGGCATAATTCATTTGTGCTGCTAACATCTCGGCATCCTTTACAGGAAAAGTCAGGGCATTTATATGAGGAGTTACTGCCTCTAGGTTCATCGGAATATCTGATGCAATGACGGGAATACCCACCATCATCGCCTCCACTAATGCACCTGAAAATCCCTCGTACCAAGAGGGGAAGACAAAGCAGTCATAGTCAAAAAGCCTGTCCTGAACCTGCGGAACATTACCGGGCAAAAAAACCTTCTCTCCTATCCCAAGCCCGATAACCTTCTCTTCCAGACTGGCACGCAACGGCCCTTCTCCAAAAATAGTCAAGGTGCAGTTAGGATATTTTCGGAGAACCAAGTGAAATGCATCGAGGAGTTCGGTCCAGCCTTTGGTTTTAAATAATCTGCCTACGCTCACAAAATCATAAGATATCCTATTATTCTTGGATGAATTGGATTCCCTCCATGTAAGATGGGGGACTTCCCTTCCTCTGTAGATGACCTCTATTTTATTTCGTTCCAACCCAAGTGCTTTACAATGGGCATCCGCAATGAAAGAGGAATTGGCAATCCACTGTATCGGTATTCCTGCCGTCCACCTGTCCAATTGCCAAAACAACTTAAATTTCAGAAGTCGTCTCCCCTGAAAGTCGTCCAAGCGTACTTTGCCGTAGCTGTCACTGACTAAAGTCCCCACCAATGGAACTCCTGATATTTTTGAAACCACTCTACTTATCAGGTTTGAACGCAGAAGTGAAGAGACCAGCAAGTCGGGTTTTTCTTCCTTTACCAGTTTGAAGAGTTTTTTAACACCCGTACCAAAACCATACCGCCCACTGTTAGCTAAAAATCGGACTTGTATATTTGCATCTTCAAACTCCCCAGCCAAACAATGGTCTGCGTAAAAATAGGCTACCGTAACTTCGACATTATTAGAAAACCTAGGCAAAAGCTGCAGATAGCTATTTTCTGTTCCGGCATTGGTCAAGCTGTCGAAGACGAAGAGGATTTTCATTTATTATTGAAAGAATAGATTGGCTTACTATTATTCAGCATGTCGTGTTTTCATTTTTCAAACCGTTGAAAAACAGTCATGATTATGTATAGTCTAAAAAGTAAGCGAATTGTTGAAACCTTTTCCCTCTTTAGAGGCGAAAGAATTTTCTTTATTTTCTTTGGTAAAAGCTGCTTAATGTCTAAACTCCATTTTTTAAAATCGACTTTATTTCTGTTTTCTACTCCATTCAACACCTTTTTCACCTCCCTTTCCTTCAACCCTACTTTTGCCCAATCTTCATCAGATACCTTTGAAAGAAAAATTCTAATGTCATTTTCAAATCGATCTTTCAAAAGGGAATCAAGGTTTCCTATGGATGTTTTTTTGGCAAAGGGAACATCCGGTATTTTACGTTTCATTAAGGCTTTGGTGATTCGCTTTCCTTCCATTTCTTTGGAAGGAATTTCCATCGAATATTCCAACACACTATTATTCAACAGTGGATTGTGGATTTCTACAAAGGCTAATTTAAAATCAGTCAACGCACTGTTTACATATTGATGCCTAAAATCCACTCCTAAGCGGATGGAGTAATCGGAAATTGATTCTTTCTCTTTTTTAGTGACGAATTCATTTTCAAATCCTTCTTCTTTCAACAAGAATTGGCGAATGTTTTCAAAATCATCTACCACTTCACATCCTAAAATCTTTCGACTCATACTTGCTGAATAGGATTTATACCTGCCAAAATTATGATCACCCCGAATAATTGCTTTTACATCGGCTTGCTGAAAATCAAACCAAAGCTTAAATCCGTCTGTATACCCTGACAAGTGATCGATTCTACCTTCTCCATATTTTATAAAGAGATCCAAAATATCATTGCTTGATACTTCTCCGTTTTCCAACAAAAAAATAGCATGGTCCACCCCAAATATTTTGCAAAGCATTTTAGCAATACTTACATCACTTTCAGGATCACTTAAGTACTTTTTAAGTGTCCAAGTATATGCTTTCAACTTTTTCTGAAGGGCTATGAAATAAAGTAAAATTCGACTCTCCAATCCTCCTGATAGAAGAAGTCCAACTTTTTTACTTCCTATTTCCACTTTGGTAAAACTATCTCTCAACACCTTCTCTACTGAAGGTAATTGATCTTTGCCATATTTGTATTGCTTTTCAAGTTTCCTAAGCTTTACTAGACCACTTTCAAAATCAACCTTTAACAAAGTGTTTCTAGGTAAAATTTTCAACCGTCGATCCCAGCTATTGGAGGGGCCAAGCGTTCCACTACTAAGCATCCAAGGGACTAAGGAGTTATTAAAGCTAAAGTCCCCCAAAAATTGAACAATAGCAAACTGACTTGAAGAGAATATAAAAAAGTCTGAATGAGCAACATACCATATCGTTCTTGAGGCTGAAAAGTCGGATAAAAGTTCTAGATCTCTTGGTTTTTTGCGATAAATAAAATAATTCCCATCTGGAATGCTTCCTTCCTCCCTCCATTTTTTCTCTGCGAAACCCAATAATCCAAACTCAGAGGAAACACTTAGTGAATCATCATAACCTATTACCTGATGGAAGGAGTCTTCTTGTTCGAAGCTTTTTACCTTATGGGCATTAGAAAACTCTCTTTCTGTCCATTTTGACAAACGTACAAGCGCAGAATGGTATACTCCCTTTTTAGTAGAGGAGGTAAAGTAAATGGCGGTAATTTTAGCCACTATATTTGAAGAATTTTATTTTTAACCATTCCATAAAGAACTTAATAGCCCTACTATAATTCTTCTTTTGAAAACTATAATGAATTAATAGTTTCAAATGTCTTTCTTTTGCCTCATATGGCACTTCTTTCCAGTATTTATCATGGAACGCCAAATACCCTTCAAGTCTAGCAGATAAATCAAGTGTTATTCTATTGTTGGAATAGGGATTAAAAGTAACTAGAGGTTCTTTTATATATTCGAAAGGAAAAAGTTTTGCAAGACGAATATACAAATCTAAATCTTGCTTAGATCTAAATGATTCATCAAATCCACTTATTTTCCAAAAACTAAATTTATCCACCACAAATAATGACAAGCCCCTTACAATATTAGAGTAATATAAGTCTTTTAGGTGATCTCCTGAAACCCCATCAACTATACTCTCCTTGATCCCATTTCTAAATCTAAAGTAACCGGAATAACATGCTCCTTTCTCCATATACCTCAATCTTTCGTGCATCTTCTTCAATTTATCACACTCCCAAGTATCATCAGAATCTAAAAAAGCCAACCATTTTCCTTTTGCTTTAATTGCACCTGTATTTCTAGCTCCACATGCACCCTTTGTCCTTGTATTCTTAATATAGACAACTCGTGAATCTTTTATACTTGTGACTATTTTATCTGTGTTGTCTACTGACCCATCATCCACAATTATTAGTTCAAAATCAGTAAACGTTTGAAACAAAACAGAATCAACTGATTGCTTCAAAACTGTTGCCCTATTAAATGTGGGAATTATTATTGAAAAAAAAGGACTCAATTTAAATTTCTAAACAATTGTTATCTCTGTAGAAAACAGTCGTCTGAGCCATTTTATAAGCTCCGGGCTTAAAACCATAAAAATCAAGCCATCTAAACCCCATTTTATTCATTAATGCAAAGGACTCTTGATACCTAGATCTGAAAGAATCATCAAATATGACAACTCCGTTTTCATTCAAACTTTCCAAACAAGTTATAAGACAGTCATTTCTACGACGTCCGTCAATAATAATAATATTAAAACTCTTTTTAAATATTCTGATACTACTAACATAATTTGTATCAAGTGATCTATAAATCACAGTTGAATTTAAAGGAACCAAAGGCTTAATTCTATCATACCACTCTTTATCATACTCTACAGATATAATCGATTTGACATATTTTGAAAAAAAAATCGTTGAATATCCACTACCATATTCAAAAACATCCATTGAAGGACTTAATCTATTTTTAATAAATTCAATAAATGAATAATTCATCCAGGGAATTGGATCGCCTAAATCATTAATTACACCCCTTATTTGAATTGAATAAACCCATCCGGTTTCATAAATAAATGAATTCTTTTGATGTATCAACCTATTATATAGATTAAATCTAGAATATAGCTTGGGGAAAAGTGCCCTAATTAAATTTACAACTTTCTTTTTCATATTAGATCAATAGGGAATAATCCTTCTTTTCATGAAAATTAAAAGTGGTTTAAACATATACCGGATTCGTAAAGACTTCATATTGACACTCTTAAAAGTCCAAAGCATAGTTAGTTTAATCTTTCCCAATCCCCCATAATTCATTGCCACAACATGAGCGAAGTACAAATAAAGCGAATTATCAAATGTGTTGTTTTGACGGTACTCCTCATAAAGTACTTTATAAGATTTAATTTTATTTTTTTTGTTTTGCATTAATTTCTCCAATGTACACCAATCATTGTACTGTAACAATGGATATTTAACGTACGATATATCATCATTACCTAATGAAAAGTAGTGGCAAGCCCTAATCATTAATTCCCAATTTTCACTATGCAGTAATTTCACATTATATCCTCCAATATCAAAAAAGAGATTTTTTCTTAAGCAAAATGCTCCTGGAATGTTACTCACACCAATATTTTTAAAAAACATAGACGAAGACTTTATTCCTCTAACCTCTTTTCCTTTAAAATATTTTGAAAACACGATTAATGGAAAACCCTTACTAATTTTTTCAGCATACTTTAACAGAGAATACGGTAACAGCTCATCATCACTATCCAAAAAAATCAAATATTCCCCTGAAGCTTTTTCTGCTCCATAATTTCTCGCAGCGGAAACACCTTTATTTTCTTGATACACATAATTGATCCTCTCATCGAATAGAAACTGATCCACAACCGACTTTGTTTCATCGTTACTCCCATCGTCCACGATGATCAGTTCCCAATCAGTATAGGTTTGATCCACTACACTTTTAATCGCTCTTGGCAATACATTGGCACGATTGTAAGTGGGAATGATTACACTAATTAAGGGCATTTTCTTGATAAAATTTTTTGATATATTGCCTTTTATTCAATGAGTTTCTGTAATAGAGGAAGTAAAAGTACCCTCTTCTTGTCCATGTATTTTGAAAATGCTTGCTTTCCATTCGAAGAATTGCATTAAAAAGATAATTGATCTCAAAATGATAAAAACTATCTATCCCTACATTATCGATAAATACCCAATGCATTTTCTTTAAGGTGGCCAAACTTCTTCTGGTTATGGTATTATTATCGTGCCTTCTAATAAGTGCAACAGGCAAGTTAACTTCTCCGGCCACGAAATGTCCTCGTCTTAAAAGCCTGTTCCATAATTCCGAATCTTCGTGAAGGGCCAATCGGGTGTCAAACTGTTTATCTTTCATTAAAAAAGACCGATTAATCGTTATGGAATTCGTATGGAAAAGCACCCATTTTCTTTTCAATTTAACCTCATAAAACCCGATATCCGAAACGGGGTGCCCAATCATCTCCAAAGGATCTTTCTTAACTCCGTACCTCATACTCAAATCTTCCTGATAATTTTCTAAAATAGTACAAGAATACACGGCATCAATGCGGGAATCCTCTTTAAGTAGTTGGTGTTCTTTAGCAAACCGGTGGGAAAAATACCAATCATCTGCATCTAAAAAAGCTATCCACGGATATTCAGCTTCTTTTATACCCAAATTCCTGCTTGCAGATACGCCTCTATTTTCCCCACCGGGATGCTGTAGAAGTTTGACCTTTGAAATTTTTCTCTCCAATTGAACACCAATCTGAAGGCTATCATCCTCGGAGCCATCCTCCACTATAATAACTTCTCCCACCTCATTAAGATCTGCCGCTGAAATAACAGCTTTACTGAGAAATTTAGCCAAATTGAACACGGGGATGATCACTGAAACTCTAAATGTCCCCATGTTGGATTTTAAATTCATTTGCTACCATTTCAACCCCTTCTAACAAGGAGGTTTCTGGCTTCCAATTGGTTAACATTTGTAATTTTTGGATGTCCAGCTTTACGGGTGAATCGATTTTTGAAAAATCTCCAATTTCTGTTCTTATCTTCGGCTTTATCCGAAGGACTTTTTCGACCACTTGGAGAAGATCAGCGATCGTACAATTATGACCACTTGCTATATTAAACATCCCGATAGCATCTGATTCGATCAGCATTTTGACAGCCTTCACAAAATCTACTATATACAGATAATCTTTGCTAGTGGTCAATGGAACCCATAACGCTGTCGTTTTTCCTACAAGAGTGTGCTCCACCAAAGTGCTTATTAGTCCCTGTTTCCCTAATGATCTGCTTTTGGCTCCATATATATTAGAAGGCCGAATAACCAATGCATTTACACCATAGAGTCGCTGATAATAATCAATATATTCTTCCATGGTTGATTTCACGATCCCATATGAGGATATAGGTGCCTTGGGATCACTTTCGCTAAAAACTCTCCCATTTCCCATCCCATAAACCGCTCCTCCTGAACTACAAAACACCAACTTTTTATCTGTGTGATTTTTTAAATATTCCAATATGGAAATCAATGGAAGTAAATTGGACTTGGCATCATTGAATGGGTTCTTAAGAGAGCTTTTGGGATTAGAAGTGGAAACTAAATGGATAATAATGGTCGCCCACTCCAAATGGGGCTCCAAGCTAGAGAAATCTTCAATAAAACCATCATAACCAGATACTCCGGAAATAGGATCGATTTGCTGCGCTGATGGAGAATAAATACGGGTTTCATTTCCGGCCTTTAAGTACTGACTCAAGCTAGAACCAATAAAACCTGTCCCCCCTAAAATCAAAATTCTTTGATTCACTTAATCATTAGTTTTTTTAAAAACCAAAGATGAACTTTTGGTTCAAAGTATTTATATACCAATCCGTTTGAAAGAAATAAAAAGTAGGTGTTAACACGCTGTTTTATGCCATCTGCGCAGGTGACCTTCCACTTTTTATAAATCAATTTCTCTAAGTATTCCACTTCAACATTATTAGGAAAATTCAACTTCCTAAACTGTTTATAAAACCCTGCTAAAACCGATAAACCTTTCTTGTCGCATGGATCAATCGCCTTTCTGTTGATCCTTTCATATAATGCCAACTGAAATTCACCTAACTGCATCCCCAATCGTTCAAGATATTCCAGTTTAGCGGAGAAGGAGGCGTCAAAGTTATCTTCTTTAAATACTTTCGTATACTGAAGCTCGTGCTGACGGTAATGGATACCAACCTCATTTAAATTAGATAACTTGCCTACAAAAGACAAGTTTACCCATAGCCCGAAGTCCTCAGCATGGTTATATTTAAAATCGTATCGGAGGTCATTATTTACCAAGGTCTCAGTCCTTATCATTACCACAGGATGTATAAAAGGACTTCCAAAAAAAAGTAATCCTCTAATCTCTCCATCCTGTGTAGGGACCTTATATTGCTCACCTGTTTGAAGTATTTGTCCTTGCATTCCACATATTGCTACATCGGAATGACTTTCCAAAAACGCTACCTGCCGCTCAAATCTACTGGAAACAGAAATGTCATCCTGATCCATTCTAGCAATGTATTTCCCCTTTGCTAAATCAATTCCTTTGTTTAAGCTTCTTATCAGCCCTACATTCTGCTCATTCCTAACATAATTGATCCTGGAATCTTCATAACGAAGAATAATAGCCTCTGAATCATCCGAAGATCCATCATTTACGATGATAAGTTCAAAAGACTCGTATGTCTGAATTAATATGCTGTCAATGGCTTCATTTAAATAACGCGCGCCATTATAGACAGGCATTACCACTGTAACCAATGGTTTCTCAAGACTCCTTTCTTCCAAAATACTTTAAACTTTTCATCAAACCCTTAAGATAAAAACCAACACCAACCTTTCCAGAACGAATTCTGAAAAGTTGCTGATCCTTACGTTGAATGCTGGCTATTTTATTTTCCCACATATCCGGTAATATCTTATCCATCACCCCTACTTTAGGACAATTAAGCTTTTTGGAGCTAAATACCACCATGTTTTGTCTGTACCAGGTTTCGATTCTCTTATCATTCCAAATCCGGGGTCGAAAAGGGTCATAGGTATAAAATCCCTTGTCAGCAAATTTCCCAGCCCAGTAGGATAACCATTGTTCATTGATATGACGCTGACCTCCTTGTCCTGGCACAGCAGCCGAGAAAAGAATCGTATCTCCATGCCGGGTAAGACTATCCACAAAATCTTGGGCAGAAGAAGGCTTCAAGTGTTCGGCCACCTCTAAACTTATCACTAAGTCAAACTTTCTATGTAGATCAAAAGGCTGCTCTAAATTCCTAGGGATAAAATTTCCCAAAGGAATATACTTTTTTAGAAGTTGGCGGTCTACATAATCTCCATCTACACCTATAACCTCCGCAACTCCATTCTGAGAAAAAGCTTTCATCCAAGTCCCAATGCCACAGCCCACGTCCAAGACCGACTGTGGGCTAATTAATTCGATAACCATCGGTGTGATTATTTCAGCAGCTGTGGTATTATGAACAGTTTCTGAGTGAATATATTTTTTGTCTTCTAAATCCATGTAAAATCATCTGTCATTATCCCTTTCGGATATTCAATTCCAACATGATAACCAACCCAGTTTTTCGGAGCGTATACTATTTTGTCCTTTCGAGTATTTAAATAGGCTCCCCACCATGAAAAAGAACTGTTTGGAATTATCAGACAATCTCCATTCAGCAAGCATTGGAAATCAATAAACCACTCATCCTCTATAAAAACAGGATCTATAATTTCACTTGAAATTAATTTTCTCACCTCCTTAATGTCATCTGAAATAATAAGTACGTTGGTATACAACCTTAAATCAATTCTAGCAATAGCTTCATTATACCATTCCTCTCCCACATAACCCGAAGAATCTATTTCTGGAAAAATAAAACGTTTATATTCTTTCAACCTGTAATTAATTACTAGGGTCTTTCCTTTAAAGAAACCTCTATAACTATTCTCAAAGATTTCAGTAAATCTTTTTTTTATTTTAAAGCACATGATTAAATCATGACGATAGGCATTGAATACCTCTGCATTTTGAAAATATCCATCCAACAAGATATTTTTAGACGTAGCTTTAGGAAGTCCTTTTTTTATTAAGCATTTATTCGTATCAATTTTTTGTGTTTCATTAGAAAAACCAAAAATAAACCTGTGTAATAAAAGGTATACTTTAGTAGGTAATTGCCTCCCTAAAACTGGAAGAGTATACAAATCTAAGCAATAACCAAAACTTGAAATAGGCTTTATTACCACCCTTTGATTTGTTTTACGAGATAGTATAAACGCATAGGCAAATTGAAACATTTGGTTTCCCATTCTGCCTTTTAGGTTAAGTTTGATCATGTAACTTCTTTTATGCTCACTTTCTCAGCTAGAAAACTATTCTTAATTCGGTTTTGGGAGGCTATCATTTTTTTTAACCTATAATAAATAGATTTGCATAGTCTTGAATTATACCTTTCTCCAGTTATACCAAAAAATATATGAAGGCTGTAAAAGTAATACTCAGTTAATGTAACTAGGTTCTTTTCCTTTAAAAAAGAACAATATATTTTAATTATTCCTGTCTTATTCCCGTTCTGAGATCCTTGTTTAAACAAATAATGGATCCTCAATAAAATAATTCTTTTTAAACCATCAGGAAAGTTAAAAAGCTCGTAATAAATTGCCACCAAAAACTTCAAATGTACTTCAGGGTCAACTGTCTGACTCCCTTTTTTCCCTACACTTTCCAGTACATCCACCCATATCCAATCAATCGTATTAAAATACGTCTCGAAATTTCGAGTTAAACATGCTATTCTAAAATTATAAATAACATCTTGAAAAAATGGAAGTTCTTCATTCCATTTCACATTATTTACTACTAAAAATTCTTTTTTTATTAAAAGACTTGGTGTAACCCATGCAGGTGTTAAGTTCAAAAAGGTTTCTCTCACTTCTTCAAAAGTTACCTTGTTTATAATCATACCATAATCTGACTTTTTGTCCCAAAACACTCCTTGTAGCACCACAAAATCATTATCTCCAATCCTACTGACTCTACATTCAAGTGAATATGAGATCATCAAATCATCACTGTCAAACCAATTAATATACTCTCCTTTGGACAGCTCAAAAGCATAATTCCTACAAACATTCCCTCCCTTAGCCAAATGGTCCGGTCTTCGGTAGATTCTAAACCTATTATCCTTAGCAGAGTATTCTTCTAGGATTCCCCATGATTCATCGGTACTATGGTCATCCACCACAATGCACTCCCAGTTTTGATAAGTCTGGTTTAACACAGAGTCCAGCGTTTCCCTTATATAAGGCGCTTTATTATAATTTGGGATCAGGATGGAAATCAAAGGGGCATCTCTATTCATGAAGGTGAAGTATGTAGTTTATCTCCAAAAGAATACCTTGTGTAATTGAAACCATTAATCTTGCCCACAAACGCCGGAATGGTTTTTACCAAAAAATGCCCGATTTCCTGCTCATCCTGACGATGGGTATCATCCAAATAAATGATCGGAGCACTTGAAAGCTTGTCTTTGACAAAAGGAATAAAACCAATTCTGGATTGCCTACATAGCCCCCCTTTAGGCGCATCTACTATAATCAGGTCAAATTCAACTGTGTTGATGGAATGGTTTTTCGGAATGTCAAACCATTTCCCTTCCCCCCCATAAGAGTAGGGGTGATCATCCTGCAACGGAAAGGTGTGGAAATCCACCCCTTTACATACCTGCTTTAAGGCATCCTGCCATTCTTGATCATCATCGATGCTTATAAGCTTGCTGCCGAGCTGATGCTTATTGATATAATTACTGAGTATTTGGGTAGAAAGTCCCGAACCAAACTCAAGAATAACCTTGGGCTTATAAATGATAAGGTCATTGATGATGTGCTGAATTGTCTGAAAAGACAGCGAAAAACCAGTTTCAAAAAGGAAGCCTTCAGGAAAGTAACCTTTGAGGAACTCAATCGCTTTGAGCTCTCTCATATTATAACTGGAAAGCTCCCTGTTCCGCTTTCCCTCCTCGGCGATCAAATAGCCTATTTTACTTATTCCAAACAGCTTATCTCTTATCTTTTTTATCATTTGTAGGTGTTAATAAGTTCAAAAGGATAAATAAAACTGGTTTGTCCATTTGGTATGGTCATGCCAGAATCAAAATATGCAGCTTCTTCTACCTTAAAATTCATCACTTGGGGATACCAATTGGCCACGTCATGTCCATCGTGGATAAATACTGTAAGCACATATTCATCGGGAACCAACGGACATTGGGGAATTTTGAAAGTCAATTTTCCCGTCCTCAACTTCAGCATATTTTCAGCTTTTGTGCTGTACCAAATAAGTCGTTGTCCCAGTCGGTTATCTATCCTAATATCAATCCTCTCTCCTTGATTTTTAAAGCCTTCTTTAAAATCCACATCCAGCGAAACAAACACATCCTTCCTTGGAAATACCGGTATATCTTCATCCAAACTACCAGAAATTTTAATCGTCCTTAATATTATTTTCTGGTTCCCTTCCCCTTTAATATGGTTATTTTCTAGATTCAAAAAATACGTGCTACTATTGCCTCCAATATAGCTTTTCAATACCTTTTCTGTTACTCCTTCAAAGTGTAACTTACCATTAGTCAACAAGACACCCCTACTACACAAATTCTGCACCGCCGCCATATTATGGCTCACAAAGAGCACCGTCCGTCCCTGGTTCTTGCTTACATCCTCCATCTTTCCCAGGCACTTTTGCTGGAATTCATAATCACCCACGGCCAGTACTTCATCGATGATCAAAATCTCCGGCTCCAAATGGGCTGCCACCGAAAAACCCAAACGTACTTTCATGCCCGAGGAATAAAACTTCACCGGTGTATCCACAAACTTTTCTATGCCCGAAAAGTCAATGATTTCATCCAATTTCCGGTCGATCTCCCTTCTGGTCATCCCGAGGATGGTTCCGTTCATATAGATGTTTTCCCTACCGGTCAGCTCAGGATGAAAGCCAGTACCTACTTCTAGTAGGGAAGCTACACGACCATTCAAGGTGATTTTCCCGGAAGTAGGTTCGGTTATTTGGGAGAGTATCTTGAGCAAGGTGGATTTACCCGCACCGTTTTTACCTATAATGCCCAGCACTTCTCCTTCTTTTACCTCAAAATTGATATCCTTCAGGGCCCAAAAAACCGATTCGTCCTCCTCGCCAAACTTGCTTAACTTTCGAAGTCGTTGAAAGTTTTCCCATGGTGACTTGATGATATTACCCACCTGTCCGGCCAAGGTTTTGGATCGCTTCTCTTTAAGGCCCAAACGATAGCGTTTGGACAGGTTTTCTACTTTTATAATGGCTCTTGACATTTAGTATTTAATCAGTCCTATTTCTTGAATAAAAGAAAAACAGATCCATAAAATCCAAAAACCCTTAGACCTAATAAAACTTCTCCTTTATAAGCAATAAATAACTGATACCACATAAATTGCTTAATTAGTCTATTCCTGCTAGAAACCTTAACACCCTTACTATTCCTTAGAGCATCAAAAGCCTTCTTCCTTGCCAAACATTCATGGTAGTAATACATAGAGCCTTTATTTCTTGCATTACTCATACTTCCAACATGGCTTCTGATATAACATAAAACTTCTGAAAAGACTGAAACTCGAACGCCCTTAATTAAACTTTGTAAATGCATCAACCATTCTTGCGAATTCATTAATTCTTCATCCCAAATAGAATGATTTTTTTTATAAAAAAACGATTTTCTCCATAGTCCAGTACATACTCCCCAACGAACCCTTCCAGCGACATAATTATCTAACGAAATCGACTGTTTAACATTCCCCCAACTACCATTTAGATTCCGTGTAGGTTTTCCATTCTTTGATTGCGAGAATCTCATAGCTTCGCATATACTTAAGTCTGAATTTTGATCTAATAGATTCTCAACTTGCTTCTCCAAAGCTTTGGGATGTAATAAGTCATCTGAATCCATCCATTTTATACATTCTCCTTTAGAAAGTGAAAAACCATAATTTCTACATGAGTTTGCTCCTTTTGGAAAAGAAAAAGATCTTTTAAAAAATCGTAACCTGTTGTCAATCTTAATCAAACGATTCATCTCTGTCTCTGTCTGGTCGGTCGACCCATCATCTACAACAATTATCTCTAATTTTGAATAGGTTTGAGCAAAAACAGACAATATGGTTTCTACTAATAGTTCTGCTCGATTATATGTAGGAATAATAACTGAAACCATCATCTCTATAAGTTTTTCTTTTTTACTAAAAACCTCTGTTTTTTCGTCAATATCTCATTGATAATGATATGCATACAAGATTTAACATCCTCCATAGAAGTATCTATCTTCAAATCTGCTTCCAATGGGGATTCGTAAGGAGAATCGATACCTGTAAAATCCTTGATGATCCCTTTTCTTGCTTTTTGGTAGAGGCCTTTTACATCCCTTTCTTCACACACTTCGAGGGGCAGCTAACATAGATCTCTATAAAGTTCTCATTACCTACCAACTCCTTGATCATTTCACGCTCTTTCCTGAAAGGAGAAATAAAGGCGGCTATCACAACCAACCCTGCATCTAGCATTAATTTGCTTACTTCTCCTACCCGGCGGAGATTTTCAACCCGATCCTCCGACGAAAATCCCAAATCCTTATTCAGCCCCGATCTCAAATTATCCCCATCCAAAAGAAAGGTTTTCAGCCCATTTTGGTGAAGTGCATACTCTGTGGCATTGGCCAAGGTGGACTTTCCTGATCCTGAAAGCCCCGTAAACCAAATCAATAAAGGCTGCTGCTCCAATAGATTTACCCGATCATACTGACGGATTTTAAATTCCGTCGGGAAAACATTATTTTCTTTGTTCATTATACACTTCTAATAGGCATTATACTATCGACCTTTCTCCATGAGGTTCACCCATGGCTACAAAGCTTACACCCTTCTGAGATGCTTTCTTTTTTTGCTTGGTCAACTTCCTTGTCCACATTTTTTTGTTACAAAATGTCTCAAGACTCACGTCTAGTTACTATAATCTCGCTACTTGATACTTGCTTCTAGCTACATCGATCTCAAGTCTCACATCTCAATACTTTCTACTTCCCTTACGCCACATCCGCAAACACTCGCTCCATCCGCCTGAAATAAAACATCCCAAAGACAAAAAGCACCAAAGCTACCATTGCTCCTGGCCAGATCCATTCCCAGGGTATGGGGCGGTCCAGGAAGGCGGCACGGAAGCCTTCGATCACGCCGACCATGGGATTCAGAATATAAAATGACCGATACTCTTCGGGGACGGCAGTCGTGCTGTACACTACTGGCGCTGCGTACATCAGCAGCTGTACCAAAAAGGTCAGGGCATGTTTGACATCGCGGTATTGTACGGCCATGGCGGACAGAATCATACCAATGCCCAGGGAGGTCAGCAGCAACTGAACAATCAACAGCGGCAGAAAAACCAGTCCCCAGCCCGGCATGACCTGAAAATAAATCAGAAAACCCAAGACCACCAGAAATGCAATGATAAAGTCCAACAACTTGGAAAATATCGAGGCAAGCGGCAGCACCATCCTTGGAAAATACACCTTGGTGATCATCCCGGAATTGGCAATAAGACTATTGGCAGACTCGGTGAGGGTGCCGGAAAAATAATTCCACGGCCACAATGCCAAATAGGAAAATAGAATGTAAGGCATCCCGTCAGAGTCCACTTTGGCCAGATTTCCAAATACTACCGTAAAGACCAATGTCGTAAAGAGAGGCTGAATAATCGCCCATGTCACACCCAAAATACTCTGCGCATAACGTGCCTTAATGCCTCGCAAAGTCAGGAAGTAAAGCAGGTCCTTATACCGCCAGAGCTCTTTGAAATCTACCAGCTTCCACCCCTTGGATGGTTCTATGATCTTTGGTTCCAATATAGGTCGTTGAATTGTTTAACTGATGACGTCTTTGATTGGCTTTTGGCTTCCTGCTTTGGACCTTCAGCTCCAGACGCAGCTTCGCCAGGTCAATCACAACCAGTGATGTATACAAAACCTTAAGAGTAAAAAAATTACTCATGAGTAACAAAATTACTCGTAAAAGGTAAAATTGCAAGTAAACAAATGGTGAATTACTGTCAGTAATGGTAAGTTTCGGAATATAAAAAGTATAGGCATTTCGGACATATGATTACCAAATCAAAAAAATGTCAATAGACCTATATTTTATGTTACTCATTAAAATCGTAAACCGCAATCCTCCTTATCGATTGGAGAAAAAATAAATAGTGGTCTAAGCCTCCCGACTTAGCCCACTAATCCTAAAGTCTGAGTACCTTCCAAAACCTAAACCAACATTATTCCTCCCCAATCTTCACCTCTGAAATAATCGGCAGATGGTCCGACAAGTGATTTCCTGACACAACCATCGTTTTGATTACTACAGAACATCCCTTTCTACTCACCATTATATAATCAATCTTTTTAATAGGTTGATCAAATGGAAAAGTGTGATCTGCCTTTGATTGGGTATTGAACAGTTTGGTGTTCAGCAACTTTATTTCCTCGGAATGTGGCTCTGCATTAAGGTCACCGGTGAGAATCACTGGAAGATCACAGTCCAAATAACCCAAAACCTCCTTGGCCTGCTGCATCCTGGTGGTCTGGTCCAAGGCAAAATGTACCGTAGCAAAAATAATATCCTGGCCACTCGGTAAGGTCAGCTTGGCAGAGAGTAAAGCCAATGTCCCCTTTTCACCATTGGAGCGAATACTGGTGATACGATCATTCCGTATATCTCTCATGGGATATCTGGATAGGATACCCAATCCATAGGCGCCTCCATCATAAGCAAAGTGCCGTCCAAAGGTCGCTTCCATGCCCGTTATCTTAGCAAAGATTTTCATCTGATCACTTTTCCCAGATCGCTCGCAGATACTATCCACTTCTTGAAGACCAACGATCTCCACCCCGCTTGACTTGATAAACTGTCCAATTTTCTCATGCGTAAAGACTTCTTCACTGTCAGCTCCATGATGGATGTTATAGCTCATCACCTTGAGGCTTTGTCCTGTTACTGTTATGGGCAAACAAAACAGTGTAAAAACAGCCCATAAGCATTTAGGCAAAAAGGGCTGTAAGGAGGTATTTGTCATCAGTCTATTGTCAATACTATTCAAAATCAGAAAACGTAAATTGCGTCAACATTGCTTCATCCGGAGTCACCAAAATATTCTCTACTTTTACCTCCAGTTTAGTCTCATCAGGAGTATCCCAGACCTCTTTGAGCACCACCTCTTTCTCCTCTTGAGCTCCCAGTATTAACTGTCCCAAGGGAAGCAATTCGATATTATAGCGACTTTTGAGCTGTAAGTGGAAAGGGATATCACTGGTATTTTTTAGGGTGACTACAATAATTGGTTCACCCTTTCTGTCTTTTTTTTCTGCATCCACCCCCACTGCAGCCTTAAATAAGGCCTCTGCCTCAGGTTGTCTGGCCACCACATAATCACCAAAATATAATGCAGTTCGCTTGGCCCGCATCGCTTCCTCGACTCCTTCCGGCGTCTTCTCCTCCACAAAAACCAAGGTCATGGGCCTATGGGTGTCGACATAGCGTGGATACATATCATAATGCTCATCGGTGTTGCAAAGCATCGTCAAGTTATATTTCATGGCCATCCTATGTGCGATGATATTGTACCTGCCGGAATTGACCACTTCCACTCCTCCCAGGATTCCTTTATCTAGCAGCTCTTGATGAAAATCAGTAAACAGCACCGTATCTTTCTTGTCCCACCAATTATAGCTCGGGTGATTATAAGAAACAAATGCCCCTTGTCGCTGCGCTTCCAAAAAAGGCTCCATCAGTTGCTCCCTCGTAATGCTGTCTTTCATGATAAATTTCTTATGGGTATTCTTCATGTATTCCATCGGAAGACTATTGGCATCTTCCAGAAAAATGGCATTATGGTGATAAGGAGGCACTCGTGGGGAAATTTCCACTCCTTTGATGACCATCAAACCTTTATCCTTGGCCGCCTCGGCAGCAATCTCATAACTTTTGTTATAATCTCTTTCGATTTCCTCCGGGAACCCCTCATAATCCATGTGTTCGGTAATGGCAATCACATCCATTCCATCCCGCAGGGCCTCATTGACCCGAAAGGTGGGCCAAACATGGCCATCCGAAAATACCGTGTGCATATGAAAATCACCTTTCAAGGTTTGATAACCGGCTATGTCAGGGATAATTATCTTGCTCCTTTGGGCAAAAACATTGCCCAAAGTGCTTAATAGCACCATGGACAATAAAACCATATATTTTTTCATTTCGAATAACGTTAAAATTAAATTTTACTAAACAAGAGATAACATATCCTTGTTATTACCAATCCCTGATTCCTCATCAGGGATTGGCCTGCAACAAAAGCCTTTATTCCCAGCCTGGATTTTGCCCTAGGTCTGGATTGAGTACCAAGTCGCTGTTGGAAATCGGATGCAGGTATTTCTTATCAGGGAATTGACGTTCCTCATTAGCCCTCCAGACGATATGTCCCTTGTCACCTTCTGTCAAAATGGAGTTTGAACCATCAACGACAAAGTAGATCACACCAGAAATCTTTTCGTCCGGAACCGATTCAACAAAGGCTACATCAGGCTTTCCATTTCCATCCAAATCCATCGGTTGGTTTAGCCCAGGTACATAGATCCCCTCCCAGGGCATTTCTACCAAATCACCTTTTTTCCATCGCAACAGGTCATCGTATCGGAAGCCTTCGTAGCAAAGCTCAACACCTCTTTCCCGTCGGATTTCCAAAAGGAATTTATCGCCAATATTCGGGAAATACACAGATTGAAGGTAACTGTCTGTCGCAGCAGGGATCGTTGGATCCACCCCGGCGCGTCCACGAAGGGGTGCAATGGTTTGCTCCCAAATTCCCCTGTCAAATTCACCTAATTCCGCTTTAGCTTCAGCATAATTGAGCAACACCTCTGCATAACGGATCAAAGGAATAGAATTATAAGATTCAGAAATCCCATCCAATCTACTGTCATCCAAGCTGAATTTCAAGATATGATAACCTGTATAAGTGTAGCCAAAATTTGGTGGAGCAGGCGTACCGTCCAGCCTGGTGTAACCCAACGAACGCACAGTCTGCGCCAAACGGAAGTCCCGATTTTCCATCTCACGCACGAATTGAATCGTGTCATAGCCCTGGCGTTCTGTAAACCTGCTGCCATCGGTCATCAGGTAGGTATTGACGAACTGCTTGTTCAGCCCCCATCGGTTACCATATGTGGCACTGTTAAACTTCCAGGTGATATTGTGCCATCTTTTCAAGGCATTATTGTATACCACCGCCCACATTACTTCCTCAGAAACGGGATTTTCGCTGGTAAATATATCTCGGTAATCCGTCGCTGGGCTTCCCGTGTTGTAAATTTGGAATTGCTTGGCATCCATGACTGTTTTTGCAGCATCAGCGGCCTTTCGAAGCAACTCTTCAGCCGTACCTTGCAGTCCCAGCTCATCATGGTACTTTCGGTAAGTTCCCTCAAACAGGCAAACCCTGGACATAAAGGCATATGCCACCTGTCTGGTAACCATAGAAGAAGCATTGTCTTTAGTGTCTCTAATATGGGATGTCGCAAAATCCAGATCCACCAACATCGAGTCGATAACTGCCTCTCGTGAATCCCTCGGCTTGTAAAGATCGGGATCATCAGTAGCCAACGTCTTGGAATACCACGGAACATTTCCGTAGCGTTTCACCATATCAAAGTAAAAATAAGCCCTGAAAAACCTGGCAATTCCCTCGTAATGGTCCCTTGCCTCTTGTGGTATAGCTTCGTTGTTGAAGTTTTCCAGAAAGTAATTGATGTTCCTCAGATCAGACCAGTTCCAAGCCCCTTCATCTACTGAAGAGTACGCTCCGGCTATGAAGTTATTGGATTGGTTTTTAGAGGTAAACTCTCCCATTTCATCGCTTTGTACCACAGACAGTCCACCTGGAACCTGCCGCTGGTAAAAGGAATTGGAATATAGCTCCAGATCCTTTTCTGACTGGAAAAAGGAATTGGGTACCAGCTTGTCTACAGGTTCGGATTCAAGGAAATCTTCACAGGATATCAAAACAGGTACCAAGCCGATTAATGCTATTATTAAATGAAATATCTTTTTCATGATCATTGTCCAGTTTGGTGGTTAGAAGGAAAGGTTTACGCCAAGTGTGTAGGACTTGAGCATTGGATAGGCATCCCCTTGGCCATAACCATTGGTCATATCCCCAAGTGGGTTCTCGATAATCTCTGGATCAAAATTATCCGTATGCTTACTCAAGCCGGTACGGGTCCAAATATTTTGCCCGGTAAAGAAAATCTTAGCCCGCTGCATGCCGATTTTACTCACCCATTGTGTAGGAAGGGAATAGTCCACGGTAATGTTTTTCAATCGGATATAGCTGGCATCCTGCAAGTACCGGGTCTGTGCTGCCCCCAATGATCTTCCGGTTCCCAAAGCCGTATAACCCCTGAGCCTTGGGAAATAGGCGTCAGGATTTTCCTCTGTCCAATAATCGCTCATCATCTTGGTAGGTTGGAAACTGTATGGCCTGTTGTAGATACCCCAGAAAAGATCCGCCTCCGGGGCAAAGTACCAGTCTCTTTTGGCTATACCTTGGAAGAAAGCCGATATCCCAAAATTATTCCAATTAGCATTAAGGGTAAACCCAAATTGATAACGAGGGGCATTGTTTCCGATAATCTTACGGTCACCGGGATTGTTCACCGTGTTGTCCCCTTGGTTAATGACACCATCATCATTGAGATCCGTGAATTTGAGGTCACCAGGAAGCCAGATGTTTCCATTGGAATTGCGCAGGAAATCTTGATCGGCATGGTTAAGGACATCTTCTTCAGATGCAAATAAGCCTTCGGTCACATAGCCCCAAATTTCACCCACATCTTGTCCTACATAATAGCCAGAACCCAATACTTTTTCAGGGTTGTTAAACTTCGTGATGGTGGACCTATTGTCCCAAACGGATCCATTAAAACCGTATTCAAGTGGCTTACCGCCCACAATTGCCTGATCTTTCCAAGTAATGGTAAACTCCCAGCCTTTGGTGGAAAGATCTGCATAGTTGCCATATGGTTCCGTAGCGCCAAACACATTGGGAAGTGGCTGGCCAAAGGTAAACATGTCCGTGGTCATCCTATTATACCAATCGTAATTCACACCCAATCGACCATCCAAGAAGGAAGCATCCACCCCAATGTTAAAAGTAGTGGCACGCTCCCAAGTCAAGCTATTGGGGATCACACCGGGCATATAGGTATAGCCTTTCTGAATACCTTCTAGGATCACGGTTGACTTATTGACAGACATGGTTTCCAAATAACGGTAAGGAGCCACGTTACCATTGCCAAGCGAACCATAGGAAGTCCTGATTTTCAAATTATCCAACCAATTTCGGGTATTTTGCATAAAGCCCTCCTCGGACACATTCCAACCGGCAGATACGGAAGGGAAGAAACCATACCGCTCATCAGACGGAAACTTAGAAGACCCGTCATAACGGCCATTGAATTCCAACAGGTATTTGTCTTTATAGCTGTAGTTTAACCGGTAAAAAGCGCCCAAATACTTCCATTCACTACCTCCTCCACTGATGGTGTAGTTCAGTCCATCAAGCAAGTTATAGTCTGGCTTTTCGGGCACCAATAACCCGTCACGGCTGGTATTCCAGTTTTTGGTAAGAGAACTTTCGATATTATACCCCAAGAGTAGGCCCAGATCATGTCCTTCATTCAGGGTCTTGTTAAATTGGCCCGTAATATTGGATCCCCAGTAGGTGGTTTCATTTTCATACTGTCGCAGCAAGCTGTTCCCAAAACGATTAAGATCTCCAGGGGCATTACTGTAGTTAACGTAGTTATTGACCCTTTTGTCCTTTATAAATTTCTTGGAGAAAGTAAAGTTGGCTTTCAGCGTCAAGAGATCCCCGAAAGGAGTAGCGGTAAGCGTTGGAGTATTTCTTACAAAAAAATTACTTTGGTCGGAGCGACTGTTGCCTTCCAAGAATGAAGCGCCTACGTAAACACCGTTTTGTGAATAGGTGTCGTCAGGGTTGTTCATAAGCAACATTGGGTAACTCTGCACAGCCAAATATCTCCATATGTTGATATCCCCATTCGCCAGCAGCGGATAGCCATAAGTATAGGTACTGAGATCGAAGTTGTTTTCCAGGATCAGCCAATCGTTCAAGTTTACTTCTCCCTTGGCCCGTAAATTATATTTGTCAAACTTATCAGAAGAATAGTTAAATATTCCATCTTGGTGATAATACATCCCAGAAACAAAATATCGGGCATTTTCATTACCACCGGAAGCACTAATAGACGCCTCGGTGGCGGGCATATTATCTTTATGGTGGTATTTAAACCAGTCGGTATTTCCATAATATTCGTACCGTCCTACTTCCTCGACATACTCTACCTTGGGCAAACTGGGATCCTCATCATGCTGACGAAGCCTTTCTAAGTACTCCAAGGAAAAAGGAAAGGTACTGTTTACTGATATGGGATGGGTTTTATAGTCATACCACCCATAAAATGCCTCATCAAAATTCTTTGCCCATTGGTAGCCATTGGTCACCAAGTCCGGTACAACAGTGCGTTTGTTAACAGAATGGTTGAGGTTTACATTGAGCTGGCTTTTGCCAGCTTTGGCTGACTTGGTGGTAATCAGTACCACGCCAAATGCCGCTCTGGAACCATATACTGCTGCAGAAGAAGCATCCTTGAGGATGGTCACGCTCTCCACGTCATTGGGGTTAACCAAGTTAGGATCCCCTTCCACTCCATCAATAAGGACAAGGGCGTCTCCACCAGCACCAATAGAAGTCATCCCGCGGATATTAAATGCTGCAGACCGTGTCGGACTGCCATCCACCATTTTGATGTTTAGGTTTGGCATGGTTCCCTGGAGCATTCTGGTAAGGTTAGGTGCCGGTCGGTTTTCGGTTACTTCGCTGCCCACCTGGTTCACAGCACCGGTAAGGTTGATTTTCTTTTGCTCACCATAGCCCACGACTACTACTTCATTGAGTGCTGATATTTTCTCTTTCAACTGGATATCGATCACATCCTTATTGCCGACAGCCGCTTCCTGGGTGATAAAGCCAACAAAAGAAAATACTAAGACACTGTTTTCGGGAACATTCAAGCGGTAATGGCCATCCAGGTCCGTTGTGGTACCATTGGTAGTGCCTTTTACCAAAACGGTCACCCCCGGAATAGGCAGGTTATTGGCATCCAAGACCGTTCCGCTCACCGTTACTTCCCTGGTGACGGATTTGCCAAAGTGCAGTCCCTTGATCGGCTTAATGCTGATCCGATCATTGACCTGCTTAAAGGCCCAGCGATGTTCCTTGGAGAGCTCGATCAGTACATTTTCCAAAGATTCATTTCGGGCTTCTATGGATATTTTCGTATTGGACGGGATGATCTTATCATCATAGATAAAGGTAAAATCCGTCTGTGATTTGATGTCCTCCAGGACAGTAGGTAAGGGATCCTCCTTCGCCTTGACATTCACGGTAACCTTTTCCATATCCAGATTTTCCTGCGCCTTGCTGGGACCTGCATAAAGAAAATTGAGGAATGCTAACTGGAAAACAAAACCAATAAGGGTGTATTTGCTGATCATACGGATAGCATGTAATATTTTTTTCATAGATTTGTCATGTTTTGATGAATTGTAAGATCATTGAAATCAAGGTCAATAGAATGGCCTGAGAAACTCTTCTATTGTTACCTGGGAGGCCAGTTTTTGTGAACTGGCTTTCTTTTTTCATAGGCAATCAGTAGTTAAAGGTTATGGTAATATTTTTCTTGTCGATCTTGTATTCAAACCGGTAGGAATAGGCTAAACTTTCCAACAAGTGTGTAAGCATGGCATTTTTGAATTCCCCAGTAAAATAAACATCATTTTTTGGCGGATTAGTGACAATGATATTGACATCATACCAGCGTTCCAACATTGAAATGGCTTCTGTCAGGGGCGTCCTATCTAGCCATATCGTACCTTCTTTCCAGGCAATAGCCTGATGTATATCAAAAGAAAACACAGGAGACAATTGTCCTTTCTTAAGCCTCACTTCCTCTCCCGGAGATAGCTGAGCCGATGGTTTAACCTCAAAGGCATGATAGACTTTTACAATCCCCGTAACAAGCTGTACCCGGATGGACGAGGCATCAAAAGTACTGATATTGAAGGAGGTGCCCAGTGCCTCTGTCACCAGCCCGGCACTGTGTACCCGAAAAGGGATGCTGTCCTTGGCCACTTCAAAGAAGGATTCCCCTTCCACAAATACTTCGCGATGGATCTGGCCAAAGCCTTCCTGGTATTTTACTTCAGTAGCGGCATTAATATAGATGACGCTACCATCAGGGAGCTGTACTTTGGATTTTTGTCCAGCAGGATTACAATAGGTGATCCATTCCTCTGCTTTTTGTAGGTCTTCCTGAGCCCCATACTCGCTGAAATATACGGCCAGTGTCGTAGCTGCCAGTAAAAAAGTCACCATGGCCGCCCTTACCCAATTGGGAGTATCCCATTTGGTGGCTTTTTGCTCAGATAGGCTGGAGGAGTGATTATTTTTTTTCAGTTTGGTGTTAAATTTTCCAATTTTATCATGGATTCGGTCAAGCATCCCTGGACCCAAATTGTCCTCCACTGTTTCCCATTTCTCATCGTAAAATTCGTCGTACCAATGATTGAGCTTGGCAAGCTCCTCTTCGTGAAGCGGAATACCACTTAGCAGCTTTCTTAGCAGTGAACTTATCTCTTCGGGAATATTGGCATTGTTGTGTTCCATCAAAGGTAAGTATCACTACTTCCCCTTCCCTACTTGCCAATTTGATTATGAAAAAATTAACCTTGCATTTTCTTGATCATATTAACATAACATTTACAAGGCAAATTCAATAAGCTATAAAAAATAATAGCCTTTTAGCTCTTTCTTAAGATACTTGGTGGTTTTGGAGAGCACATTGTGAACGGATTGGGGAGCCATATTCACTTGGTCACTAATCTCACGGACAGTAAGCCCCTCAAATTTATTCATCTTGAAAATCTTACTGTGGATGGGTATTAGCTTTTCCAGCTTCACTTCTATCAAACTAAAAACTTCCTCAAACTCTAAAGTGACCCCTTCCGTACTTAAACCTTCCAAATGAGCATCACTGAGCTGCTCGTATCGATGCAAATGGTCCACCCACCTAAATACTTTGTACTTAACGGCCGTCAGCAAATAAGCCTTCATGCTGACACTGATGTCAAGGGTCTTGCGACGATTCCAAAAATCAATAAAAATATCCTGCACCACATCCTGTGCTAGATCTTGGGACTTGAGCCGCCCCACAGCCGCTAGGTACATGGTCTCCCAATACTGATGATACAACTGATCAAACGCACGTAGATCATCGTTGCGAATACTTTCCAGCAATTCAATATCGGGGTGACATGCTATCATGGATATTTTCTATTCACCATAAAGATAAAGCGACCTAAGAAAGTATCTGAATAATTAATTTTAACAAATCGTTATGAAATAGCGAGAGAGCATAACTAATTCCTTATTTATAGTGCTAATTTCCTATTGACCATGTATTTTCCTATCCGCATGTCCCAAGGGCTTCTCCGGGGCGATCACATCTCTGACCAATTGCTTCAGTTCGGTGATCTCTGGGAACCTGCCTTTCTCTTTGCGTGACCAGATCAATTGACCATTGGCCTCTACTTCAAAGATCCCGCCCGTACCAGGACAGAGGCTGAGCTCTTCCAATTCCTCTTCAAAAGTGGTCAGCAGCTCCTGCCCCATCCACGCAGCCCTGAGCATCCAGCGGCATTGGGTGCAATAGGTGATTTTTACGTGATTATGCATGGTTGTAAATTTGATCTATCCCAAATTTACAACTACTAGCTGATACAGCAAACCTGCCAAGGGTTTTGCATGCTCCTTGGCAGGTATAAAGTGTCAGTTACTCACGCACAAAGGTATAGGTTCCATCCAATGTGGAAGTATTGGTCACCCCATCCATGGATTGGGAAATTGTAGCGGCGTAGGCCAAAACCATCTTTTCGCCGGTCAATTCCAGAATCGTACAGGTAGCGGGATCTTGCCCTTCCGTTTCCACAGTAAGCTGATCGCCATTTCTAGACCAATTACCATTTGACATAAATCCCTCCATAGGAACCGGCATCTCTTGCTCAATGCCAAAGAAGTCATAGGTAAGCACCACGACATAATCTCCTTCTGCTACAAAGGTTTTTGGCGATTCATTGATCTTCAAAAGGCAATCCAAATCTTCTCCCTTACCAGCAAAATTGGATTCGAAAGTTTCTCCGTCCCAGTCGACAACTGTGATGCCGGAATAGTCCAAATCAGTCAGTCTCCACTGCCCGGTTACATCGCTCTGTACGATGGGCAATTCATCTTCTGTACATGAAAAGGTGAAAATCATCACACAAACAATTACAGTAAATTTGAGTAGTTTCATTTTATTAAAAGGTCAAGTGTTAAAATATATTTTTATATATAATACATTTTTAAGTATATAAAACACTTTTTTAAATATATAAAAATATTTCACTATGATTTCTAAAGCATACCGCTACACCTTAATCCCTTAAAGTAAAAGTTTATCCTGAAAAATCGGACTGCTTACTTTGATCTGCTGGGTTCGGGTCATACCTTCAAGCTATAAATCCAACGCTTATGAGCACTTTAATAATTTTGGAGGCTAAACCCGAATGTGAAATCGTCACTAAGCGGCTGTTAAATTTTACACGAGAAGCCGTCTATACAGTTTGGACTGATCCAAAACATCTAAAAAAATGGTGGGGACCAAAGGGCTTTTCAAATACATTTAACCGATACGATTTTGTGGAAGGTGGAAAATGGAGTTTTGTCATGCATGGCCCTACGCAAGGAAATTACAACAATGAATGTGTTTTTGTTAGGATCAAGCCCCGCGAGTTGGTAGTCTGGAACCATGAGTCACCGCCTGTATTCCAAGGAGAGGTTATTTTTGAAGAAATTTCACCATCCCAGACGAAAGTAACTTACAAAATGAAATTTCATACTATAGAAGAATGTAAAAAGCTCCGGGGAATTGTACCAGGAAAAAATGAAGAAA
Source organism: Echinicola soli (assembly GCF_006575665.1). Taxonomy (NCBI): domain Bacteria; kingdom Pseudomonadati; phylum Bacteroidota; class Cytophagia; order Cytophagales; family Cyclobacteriaceae; genus Echinicola; species Echinicola soli. Next base: position 3,108,602 of record NZ_CP041253.1, on the reverse strand, counting down.
ACCTGGATCGTCTGGAAGCTGAACTCACGATGATAAATCTATCGTATAACGCTTCACCAAATACTTTTGGATAAAAGACAAAGCATGAAGCTTAATTGTCAATAATTGGGCTTAACGTCTTCCCTTTCCATAATTTAGTCCCAAAAGTCCATGTTTCTAACCTCAAACCTCCTTCTATTTCCCCATAAACTGTAAATTGATCCCTGTAAATAACTGAAATTGTGGTTGGGTTCCGGCATGCAGCATAGAGTATTGCGGCTCAATAAATAGATTGAACATCGTGTTTTCCACCTTAACGACTTTCCCGATACCAAGTCCCAAGGGCACTGAGAAGGCATCATTCTTAAAATCAAAAGCCCAAATGGGAGATCCTCGAAGATATGTTCCTTTGCCCAATTGCCAGAAATAAAACGGCTGAATGGCTGCCACATTGGTTCCGGGACGGTCACTATCACCGGCAAAAGAGGCCTGCCACGTTACGAGCCCACCAAATTGGAAGATGGCTGACTTAGCGATAAACGCCACCATCGCAAAACCACCTTGCCACTTGCCCGTCCCCAAGGCAGTTTCAGTAGCTGTTGGGGCTGTGAGGTTAGGCCCTATCCCGACTGTAGCAGTGGACTTTGATATAAAGTTATAGGACATAAATGCATTGACATCCCCCAATCCATTAATAGAATTCACGGTTCCATCGGCAGAATTTGGAATCCCGGTCGTATTGAGAGGAGCTGATACCCTGAGCAGCCATTTCCCCTCGGAAATGGGCTTGGCAAACCGTACCCAGGAATTGTTCAAATAGGCCTCCTTAGGCGCGTCCGTCAATCGAGGGATATAATAATTATGAAAATTAAGGGCAGTCATATTAGCCAATGGGTTATTGGCCTGAGTGGAACTTGACGCCTCCTTACCGTCTTGGGCAAACAACCGGGAAGACAGCATCACTGTCGCCATTGATAAAATGAACAAGTACTTTTTCATGGGTATGGTTCTTTTAATTGTTTTCATTCATTCCACAAACCTGAACTCGATTTAAAATACCGTCATACGAACGTAGCGATAGCAGAGTGAAGCAATCTTTCCTTTGAAAACGAGATTGTTTCATTCCCGATAACTATATAGACAGGCTATACTTCCTCACAATGACGGTTTAACGCTAATTTTATAGAAACTCAGGTTAAAAGGTGGTTTAAACGCTGTTAGCCCATTAGCACAGTTAACATAACAAACAGGTCACAGCGGGAAGTATCCATAGGATATCTCCTACTGTAATCCTTTGTGTAATCTTGGATTTCAGGCGGGTACATCAAAGCTCAAAACCCAGCTTTAACGCAAAATAGGACTGAGGCTCATCCAGCTCATTTCCTGCTTGAAACCCGTTGTAATACTGAATTGATACAGAAGTGGAAAATTCATTGGCAAACTCTATCAGCATGCCCACTTCAGGTGCCAACGCAAAATTCCAAGCTTCCTCCTCTAGCGTAAACTGCCCCATATCGGTATTTCTCCGAGTATAGATGGTACCTATGCCCAAACTGGCAAAGGGATTGACAGCAGACCTGGGCTTGAAATAATAAGCACTATTAAACAAGATAGGCATATGGTTACTGTACCGATATTGTTTACCGGAAATGGCCTGGTTTTCGAACGCATAGGTGTCATAGGCCAATTCTTCGTAAAAGACATTCCAGCCGGACGATATCCCAACTCCTATATTATCATTCACCATTTTCCGGTAATCAATCGCTATTCCCCTAAAACTGCTAGGTTTGACATAATCGCTCAGCTCACCAATGGCAAAACCAACAGGATAGGACAAAGTCACTTTGTTGTCTTGTGCGGAAGCTTGCAGGGACACAAATATCCCTAAAACAAGCATTATCAATAGTCTTTTCATTTTGCTAATCATTATTGAGTTTGCAGATAAGGAGATTGGTCAAAAGCCTGATCAATAGCGTCAGTTACCCTGTCAATGTCATTGTAATACGTAAGGATCCCGTTGCTTACTGACAACCAGGCCGCATTGGACTTATTGATAGGGTTATTCTCAGCAGCACTTGGATCGGTAAGGACTAAGATCAGGGATCCGGTAGAATAACTGCTCACAGGGTAATAAGAGGGATAGTACCAGCCCCACCAACCGGGATAATACCAGCCCCACCACCAGTCATACCACCAATCATAGTAATAATTGGTGGTGGACGTAGCTGCTGGCATCATCAGCATATCCGGGGAATCTTCTACATCCACCCTAGTCCAACCATAACTTTCCATATTCTGCGCAATTTCCGAAAGAATGGGCGTAGCAAACTTGTCGTCCAAATAAACATAAGTAGTATCGCCATCGTCCACCTTTACATTTGTCACGATTTCTTCGGGCATGGCATAAGTGCTGTTGGACCGAAAATCATAGTCTTCTTGATACGTAGTGTAGACGATGTCCATATCCTCTACATAGTCTGGACCTGAAGGAAGACAACTCCAGAAAAGTCCGCCGACCACGCCGAGGGCCAAAAAGGATAAAATAGTTGATAGCTTCATCGTTGTATTAATTTTAATGAGAGATATTTTGTTGTTCAAGTCAAGCCTGATGCCTACCTATATTCGGCATACGCAACCTTTCTGCTCATGGCTAAAGGCTGAAATCGTAAAAATGGCGGCAACCTTCCCCGGTGTTTGCCCACATTGGTTTGGATTAATGGTTTCATCATAATAGTTGGTTAAAATTGAGCAAAACATTAAGCTTTAAGATGGTACAAGCCTGCCCCTACTATTCATTTTGACTTTACCGGCAGGTACCACCTGAACCCCAGTCTGATTCCAAAATCGTTTAGATTATAGGGAAATCCCTCTGAACGGTAAGCCATAAACTCCGGCTCGATATAGGCATTGTACTTCAGCTTGCCTGACCATACATAACCAAGCCGTAAATTCAGCGGAATGGCTATTTTTCCCGTTTCATAATCCATCTGCCACAGAGGCTCCATTCCTGCATAGAGGCCGTTGTTCCAAGTGTAAAAGATATTGGGCTGAAGTGCCGTCACATTCCGGTTTCCGTATTCATTGTTTTTGCTGATTGAAAAGAAGTTTTGCCAGATCCAGTACATCTGCCAATTGCCCAGATTGGTAAAAGTCACCGTAAAAGCCGGCCCCAATTGCCACTGGGGAGAACCCAGTTCCGGCGAAGTGGCCGTGGGGATCTGCAAGTTCCACCCAGCCCCGAACTGCCCCCAATCCATTTTGGACAAGATAAAAAACTGGTTGATCGTGATATCCCCCAAGCCTGTCGGCCCTCCTGGTGCGGTATTCAAAAAGGCAATCACCCTAATCAGCTGAGGAAAAGGAAGAAGCTTTCCTTTTTCCAGTGGAATGATCCCTCTCAACCGGAAATTCTGGGCAAAACCATCTGCGCCATGGGTCTTGAAAATCCCAAATTCCTCCAACTGTAGCTGCCAAGCCAGCGTGGTCGGGTTGATCACTTGCTGGGAAAGCTCCACGGAGGTTTTCTCTTCTGTTTCTTGGGCAGAGACCGACCATGACAGTGCCAACAATAAAAATAAAGGCAGTATTTTCTGAAACAGCAACTTCATCCTTTTTGATTTTCTTTACCAATCTGGTTTGATACCAATCACTTTACCGTATCCAGTTCATAGGGATAAATGACTTTCCAGTCGTTCTTCATATCGACCAACGTCCATCCTTTTTCGGATGCCTCATCCCAGCCCTTGTCAAAGCCTCCAATATGGGACCCTCTGTCATAGGCCCATTCTCGTAAAGAATCGGTGTGGTGAACATAGAGCTGGAAATTTTTCAACTCATTTGCCGCTGACCAGCGAAGCATTTGGAGATCGCCATCTGAATTGCCTGCAGCAAATACCGGCTTACGCCCAATGTACCTATGAATGCCAATAGGCTTCCCTTCCTTATCGTCGATCAAATCGATTTCTGGCAACCGCTTGATCACAGGATTACCCTCATTATAATCGTATTCGGTCTTGATGCTACTGCCTACAATGCGGTCCCTTGATATTCCATATACCTCTTCGGCCCAGGGACGCATAAAGTCAATTCCTCCTCCCGAAACAATAAACACCTTAAAATCATACTCTTGGAGGTATTTTACCAATTCCAGCATAGGCTGAAAGACCAGGTCTGTATAAGGCCTGTTTTTAGTAGGATGCTTGGCAGAAGCAATCCAGTCTTTGACGATTTTGTCAAATTCGTCCGTGGTGATCCCAGCATGGGTAGTCATCACCACTTTGAGCAAGCCAGGCATTCCCTGCTGCATCAATGTTGGCATGTCATTTTCTAAAATGGCCTTGTACGGTTGTTCGTTTTTCCACTCCGGATGATCTTCCGCCATGGATTTTATGCGGTCTATGACAAAGAAAAACTGAAAATACACCGGCTGCTCTGACCACAGGGTTCCGTCATTGTCAAAAGTGGCAATACGGCTCTGTTCCTCAATAAAATTGGGACTTTGGGGATTGGTCACATCTTCCACAAAGTCAATGATGGCCTGCTTGGAGGCCACGTCGTTCCAAGAGGGCAGTGGCTCACTGGCTCCGGCTATTTCCCTTGAATTGGTAGGATCCTCGACAGCATTCTCCGTCTTGGGAGCACAACAGACCATCCCGAACAGTAATGTCAGGATAGCAAATGAATGTGATAGGGGACGTAAACTTTTCATGATTAAAAGCTATTAAGGTAAACTTTAGAATGGCTATACAAACCGGTTTTTGCAGTCCTGTTTGTCATTATTCCTGTATTGTTATGCTATTCAGTCAATCTCTCATGACCATTGGCTTAATTCCGGTTATTCCAGGCATGGCCAAATACGACGTACCATCCAAAGGCATCATTGGACCAGGCAATGTCTACTCCCGTACGGAGGCCAAACTTCCTCGCCAGCAAATACCGAAAACCACCTCCGTAGGTATAGATCAAGTCCGCTGATCCAAAAGACACCTCCTCCATAGGTGACTTGGCCAATCCTGCTATCAACGTCCCGCTCCACCGCAGGCTAAAATCATAGCGCTGTTCTGTTTCCAACATGTATATCTGATCACCCTGGTACCGGGCCGCAGGAACCCCACGCATATCTACAAAAGGCTTGGCATAAAAAGGCGGGTCACCAAACTGCCACACCCCTTCCAGCCGGACACCACTCACCCACTTGGGACTGGCCTGGAAAAACTTAAATCCTGCCACATTGAGCTTCTGGTAGTTGTAATCACTTCCCGTCCACTTGGCGTTTATCCGGTAGGTAGACACCAAGTAAACTCCCTTATTGGGTGTAAACACATTGTCCCGTTTATCGAACTGGATATCCGGACTGATGGTACTCAAATTGCTGCTCAGTTCTTTATCTTCGATAAATTCCGGCAACTCACTCATTCCAAAATCTGGACTGGCATTAATGTGGGCAAAGGAATAATCCAATCCCATATACAGTTCTGTATTGGCTATTTGGCGCAGGACCGAAACAAAAACCCCGTTCGTCTGGAGATTAAAACCAAGCTCCCGCTCACCCACCACGGGAAGTGTCCTGTAAAAATCCATGTTGATATCGCCATGGAAAGCTGCCACCCGGTATTTCAGATGATGCTTGGGAAGGGATGCCATCCTAACCGCCCCAAATCCCCAGGACTTATTTGCCGTATAGCCCACAAATCCGGCTGTAATATCCGGCGGAATATACCTTCCCTCTTCCTGGTATTTATTTGGCTGGATGAATATAGGGGTAAAAACGCCTCCGATATTCCCCAGGGCCGGCTCAGTAATCAACTGTGGAACTGGGATAAAGCCGTGAAAATTTATCAAAAAATCACTCATATCCAATTTCCCGTCCAGTGAGTCTTTCAAGACACTCATACTGAATTTCTGCTTGGATTCTTGCTTCTGGGCTAAACCAGGAAAAGACCAAATCAGCAAACATAAAAGTATCGGCAAAAGTCTTTTCATTTCATCGCAATTGTTTATTCCCTTCTGTTCAGGTGATTGGTTAATCAATGGCCAAAACCACTTTAAATTGCAAAATATCCTGTCTCATCCCCTGTACGCTTAGTTCCTTTAAAAGTGAATGGTGTTTTTTGTCAGGTATCCTAAAAACCAAAGGATACCATCCACCTTAATCGTTCGCTTTCCATGGGTGTGATGGCTCTGTTAATGATATTGATTCGCCCTTTGATTATTTCACCTTATCTACAGGAAATTTTTTCATCAATTTTTTGATGTTCTTTGGAATAGTCTTTTCCCTCTTCTCAGGTTTCTCTGTCACTGTTGAAGTCAAAATCCCCTGCCAAATCAGTTGATTGTTGTCACTGTCATACATATCTACTACCAGTGTGCCTTCTGTATAGTCATCATTGGAGTACGTGGTGGTTGCCGACACATTACCGGCTCCCATTCCCCAGCCCCATCTTGGGCCATAGCCATATCCGCCCATAAAATCAGTGTATGCCGTGGTGCTTGTCTTCTGGTTCAACACTACGAACAGTGCGATCTTGGCATCAGCATTGTCCTCGTCATGGACCATTCCCCTTGCTTCAAACTCCGATTGGAGGGATTGGAGCACTCTTTTTTTATCAAATTCATTGAGCTGCTCGTCACTATTTTTTTGCCATCCCTCAAACGAATAGGTTTTGTACTCGGAGAAATCAGTCTCCTTATCATAGTCACTTTTTACCTGTGCGGACAAGAAATGGCTGCTCATCAGCATCACCAATGCCGATAAAAATGCCGGAAGTATTTTTGAATATTTCATGATAATAGTTGATAAATGATGATCAAAAACTAAAAGCAGCATGAATTCCTTTGGTACTGCTGCTAAGTAAAGCTATATAAAAGGAATGCTTTAGGTGTGCAGAAATAGTTAGAAGATGGTAAGAATTATAATTTTTTGCATAGGATTACTCAAAAAGAGAAAATAACACCAAAAAATTAGCTTTTGACCGCAGTACCCACTTCTCCCTATAAAGCACTCAATTCACCTCAATACCGAATTTGGACAGGTGTTCAAAAAAACACATAAAACGCTTATTTCATAAACTACTGGAGTCCGAAAAAATAATAGTCAAATTAAAAAAATCAACTGTTTTCACCACTAAATCCCCTAAAGGGGACTTTCTAAAGCTCCCCTTTAGGGGATGGGGCTCATTTTAGGGATTGGAATAAAAACCCTCAAATTTCTATTTAAAGAAAGTTTTTGATCATATTTAAAATTAGTAGGACACCAGTATTTCACAAATCAAAAAATGTATTTAATATAAAATAAACACTGTTTAGTTAATGTATATCCCCGATAGTCATGGGTCAAGTAAAAAGGTTGGGAGGATTAAGGTTGGTTCCGATAGCACGCAGATGGCGCAGATTAATAAGGTTTGCGCTGATTTTTCATGCTGGAACACGCATTCCTATTAACCTGAACTCGACTATGAATTCGATTTCATTCCCTCATTGTGACAACCGGAGGGAGAAAGCAATCTCGTATTCTTAAGACGGGACTGCCACGTTCCCGATAGCTACGGGACAGGCTATTCGTCGGAATGACAGCTTTGTAACGGCCTGCTCTTAGCTAAAATGGCATAGAATCCGGGCTTAAAAACATATGCTGCCACTTTTAAATTGCCTGATTATGTCTGGTCCGATGAGCCTTCGCATATTGGGAAGGTGTTAGGCTTGTAATCTGCTTGAATTGTCTATTGAAATACGAAATGTTATAATAACCACATTGGAAGGCCACTTCCTTAACACTATGTCCTTCTTCTATCAAGAGCTTACAGGCTTGTCCAATTCTGATTTGGTTTAAAAATTGGGAGAAGGTTTTTCTGGTATGCATCTTAAAGTATCGACAAAAGGCGTTGATGCTGAGATTGGCCACATTGGCAGCATCGGAAACGGAAATGTCCCTTGAAAAATTTTCCATAATAAAGCGAATCACTCCATTGATCTTTTTGGTATCTGAAGGCAATGGCCCTGGTTCAAAATTAATATGGCTCAGTGGCGTAAGTTCATCACTAATGGACAGCCTGTGCAGCTGTTTAAAAAGGTAAATAATGCGCTGCAATCCATCTTTCTCTGCCATCTTATAAGCAGCATCAAACATCTTCTTTCTGATCCCTCCTTCTAGCTTCAAGCCCCGCTTGCTTCGCTCCAATAACTTCCTCACTGAATGAAATTCAGAAAGCTCAAGCATCCGCTCTCCCATCGATTCCAATGCAAAAAGCACCGAAATATTCCTCGAATGCAAGGTAGACTGAGCATCATAGTATTGTTGGGCACTTCTAAAAAAATGGGGTAAATTCGGCCCAAGCACAAATACATCCCCTGCTTTGAAATTACCAATGGCATCACCAATAAAATAAGTCCCCTCTCCTTCTACAATCACCATGATCTGCGTCTCCACATGATAATGCAGCTTGTCATAAAAATAAGGATAGTCCTCCTGTAAAATCCGTACAGCTTCTTCATTCGTCTTGGCTATTTTGAACAGCAAGGGCTTCATACCATCGATCTACTTTTGAAACCACAAATTACGATCTCCCATCGGGAAAATAAAATTGATTCAAATACTGCAATTCATTTACATTATCAAACAATATACTTACGTCAATTATATCTTTATAAACGGTACAACTACCATATCCACAAGTACTGAAATCCAATATAACGAAGAAGGAAAACCCACTGTTAAGGAAAAAGAAGAAACATAAATTAATGCCCAATTGGTAGCTAACCTCGAGTACTCCCCTGAACAGTCTACTGATACCCGGATGGATTTATTTGACTACAAGTCCACGGTGTCGGCAAAAGGTAGGGCAAGCTGAAAAGTTGGGGGCATGAATCCCTTTATTTTAATCTAAAGAATTCCCCGAGGCAGAGCCTCAAGGTAGTTTATTAGGATTTCTTTTTTGTTTTTTGCCACAAAGGCTCGAAGACACAAAGGCTCGAAGACACAAAGGCTCGAAGACACAAAGGGGGTTGATAGGGATTTGTCGTGCAATTGGCACTTTTATTTACAAATAACTTAGTGGCTTGGTGGCTTGCTTTTTTTCTGCCTCAAAGATTCTAAGACCCAAAGCTGTTTGTTTTCCTTGAAATTTTGGAATTCGCCTTCAAAACACTTCGTGTCTTGGCAACTTCGTGGCGACATACCACATGAATGGAAACCTTCCACCGCACCCAGAAATATTGCTTGATCCCAAAAAGAAACACTCATGAGCGTCCGGTCGAAAACATTTACATACGACCCCATTAAAAACAAAAAAGCTATGAAACAATATCTCATAGCTTTAGTCAATTAACAATAAACCCAAAATAACCTGCTGTAGGAGAAGGACTCGAACCTCCACGGGGCAGTTAGGCAAAACACGAGCTCCATGTCTGCTTTATCCCAAACTCCCCACCCCCGAGACAGGGGGGCATGTCTGCCAATTTCATCACCCTACAGTATTGAAAGACCTTTTGTCTTTTCTTTATGTTACAAAGCTAACAACAGCAGTAATTAATTCAAAATATTCTAACAAAAATATTCAAAAATTACACTTTTAACAAAAAAATATTGTAACACATATCAAATCAATAAATCAAAGCCTCAAAAACAAGTGGTTTCATTGCCAAATTTTCAATGGAAATTTCACATCACACCAGAACCAAACAGCTACTTTATTTTGATCAAACATTTTTTTTTGGAAAATTTCACAAAACCGGGTATGGATCAGCGAGAATCTGTCCTATCTGCGTTCCATATAAAACAGCTTCGGCTCTAGCTGGCGTTTAGACAGGTATGCCCAGCTCCCACCATTTCCGGTTGATCCTAAACCATCTATAATCAAAAAAGTGAAGCCATCTTCACTAAGAAGACAGCTTCACTCATCATAAAATTTTGTTTCTTTACTTAATCAATCCTGCTCGCTTAAGCAAGGCATCGGGTTTTGGAGCCCTTCCACGGAAGCGCTTGTACAAAACGGAAGGATGCACCCTGCCACCAGCTGAAAGGATATTCTCCTTAAAGGACTGGGCCGTAACCGTATCAAATATACCATTTTCCAAAAACAACTCAAATGCATCTGCATCCAGCACTTCCGCCCATTTATAGCTATAATATCCCGCCGCATAGCCACCTTGGAAGATATGGGAAAATGAAGTAGACATCATAATACCATCCACCGATGGTAGCAGCTCTGTCGGCTCCATGGCTTTTTTCTCAAATTCAAACAACGATCCAACATCCGCAGGATCTGCACTGTAATAGGCCATATCCAGCAGCCCAAAACTCACCTGACGCAAGGTCTGGTAGCCTTGATGGAAGTTGGCTGCTTTTTTAATCCTTTCTACCAATTCCTCAGGGATCTTTTCTCCCGTTTTATAATGGCTGGCAAAGAGGTCCAAGCATTCTTTTTCATAACACCAGTTCTCAAAGATCTGCGAAGGCAACTCCACAAAATCCCAGTACACATTCGCACCTGAGAGGGAACTATAGGTACCATTGGCCAACATTCCGTGCAATGCATGTCCAAACTCATGGAAAAGCGTGGTCACTTCATTAAAGGTCAGCAGGGACGGTGTGCTCTTGGTAGGCCTTGAAAAATTACAGACAATGGAAATATGGGGTCGCTTATCCACTCCGTCTATTTTGGATTGGCCGCGATATACGGTCATCCAAGCACCATTACGCTTGCCTGCCCTCGGGAAGAAATCGGCATAAAAGACGGCCAAGTGCTTGCCACTCTTCGCATCTTTCACCTCATAAGCCACTACTTCTTCCTGGTAAACAGGAATGGATTCATTTTTGACAAATTCCAAATCGTAAAGCTTTGCGGCGGTCTTGAACACCCCCTGGATGGTGTTTTCCAACTCGAAATAAGGCTTAGTCAGCTCATCATCCACTTCAAACTTTGCCTTCTTGAGTTTTTCGGAATAATAACCAAAATCCCATTTTTGGAGCACCTCTGGCCCTCCCTGCTTTTTGGCAAACTCTGTCAACTCTTTCAGTTCTTCCTCCGCCTTTGGCCGTGCTTTTTCAAGCATATCGTTTAGAAAACTGGTCACTTCAGGGGCACTTTTGGCCATCCGCTCCTCCAATACAAAATCGGCATAACGCGGATATCCCAGCAAGTTGACACGCTGGTTTTTTAGTTCCAATATCTCTTTTACGATTTGCTGGTTGTCCAGGTCATCTCCTTTGCAGGACTTGGTATTATAGGCCAAGAAGAGCTCTTTTCGGAGTTCCCTGTTGTCCGCATACGTCATGAACGGCACATAACTGGGAAATGCAAGGGTAAACACCCATTTTCCTTCCTTCCCCTTTTCGATTGCCGTCTGAGCAGCCGCTTCTTTTATACCCGCCGGCAAACCAGAAAGATCCGGCTCATTTTCTACTACTAATTCGTACTTATTGGTCTCTGCTAAAACGTTTTCACCAAAGGCAAGGCTCTTCTGGGACAGCTCCCTATCGATTTCCCTTAGCGTTAGCTTGTCCTCTTCGGACAAATTGGCTCCATTCCGGACGAATGACTTGTAGGTTTTATCCAGTAATGTCTCCTGCTCTTCATCCAACCCAAGTGCTTCTTTCTGCAGATAGACATCATTTACCAATGCAAAAAGCTCTTGATCCAGGAGGATATCATTGGAATAAGCTGTGAGCATGGGTGAAATTTCCCTCGCTAGTTTTTGGATTTCATCGTTGGTTTCCGCAGCGTTGAGATTAAAGAAAATACTGGAAACAATATCCAGCCGCTCCCCTGAACGGTCCAATGCCTCAATGACAGTGGCAAAACCGGGCTTATCGGCAGCTTTTATCTCCTCTATCTCTGCTTTGGCCTGCCTAATCGCCTCTTCGATGGCCGGCAAAAAGTCCTCACTCTTGATTTTATCAAAAGGTGCCGTATCAAATGGCGTATTGAATTTTTCCAATAATGGATTCATATGTTTTCTTCGTGTTTTTATAGTATCCTGGGCATTTACGGAAATGCAGGGGTAAAGTTAAGATTCTCCCTTAGAGATACAAGGGAAAGACGGAGGCTGATCAAGGAATTCGCTTTTAATAAATGGCCCAATTTAGCTGAGAACCTGCTTGGGACAGGCAAGCCCTACTTTTACACCTCCACTGTCAACGTACCGGCATTGGGAATACCGCTCTACTTTCGACCAGGTCCTCCCCGACAGCTTGTACTGCAAAGAAATAGTTGTCCTTACTGTAGGGAAGCGTCAGTGAAGTATTCTCAGTAAAAAACTTCTTTTCCCAAACGGGAGAACTGGTCTCTCTCATCAAGACATAATATCCTTTTGCCTCACCGTTATGAGGTGCTTGCCATCTGAGCGTAGTGCTATTGGTCAGCTGGCTTACGTCGATCCCCACTTCCAGCGGTACCGAAGGTGCTGAGGCCAGACTCGCCAATACGGCCAGGTTTACACCTGTATTTTTTCTTAAATATTCATAATCAATATGCTCAGGTAAATCCCCATATTCCACACCATCCTCAGTGCGAAGGTCTTGGTGCTGCTGGGTATAATTTTCATTGTATTCACAAATCCTCACTGCTGTAAAGCCTTCTCTCGAAAAAGGTGTATGATCCCCTCCACGCAAAAAGCGATCATTACGATACACCAACTTCACTTCCAGCTGATCCACATAGCGCTCTCCCACTTCCTTTATATAGCGGGCAAATTGCCTGGATTTGCTGTCATTTTCACCATTGGTGTATTGGCGGAGTTTTGCCATTTCGTCGGTTTCATAGAGCGGAACACCTTCACTAAACACCCTTACTCGTGTATTGTCCCGCAACTTGGTGCCGCTGGAAGCACTGTTACCGATCATATCATTATTGATCATTGCCGCCAAGTTCCAATTTTCCTCTTTGGCTTTCTTGGCCAGATGTGCGGCACCTTTGAGTCCTTGCTCTTCACCAGAAACTGCCACGAAAACAATAGTGGCCGGAAAAGACCTTTTGCTCATGATGCGGGCCATTTCCATAAGTGCTGCCACTCCTGAGCCATCGTCATTGGCACCGGGGGCATCACTTTCTGCATTCATCACATCCGAAACACGGCTGTCCAGATGACCGCTGACAATAAACACCCGGTCGTCATTTGGATCTGTTCCTTTTAGTGTGGCTATGACATTGCCCATGCGTACATCCTCCGGAATCCTCCTCCCATCTGCTTCTACGATAAAATAATCTATCTCTGAACTGAGCCTCCCCTCTGAAGCAGCTTCGAACGATTTAAACTGTGACAGCACATATTTCCTGGCGGCTTCAATGCCCCTGCCTTCTTCATCCTCACTTTGGGAGTGCCGCGTACCAAAACTCACCAGTCCTTGGATATATTCTTCCAACTGGACTGGGGAAATTTCCTGAACCATGGCCTCGATTTCCGTGTTACGATGAATACTTTGCAGCTGTGCAATGGTCGAAAAAGGAAGGAGAAAAGTGAATACCAATAAAATTTTCTTCATGATATGGGGGCTAAAGTGTTAGTTTACCTTAAATTTATACTATTGATGCTGAAATAAAAAAATAATTATATGAACGAAAAACTAATTCCAGAAGTGGACGAGTATGGGCCGTTCTATGATACCTATGTCTCAAAAGTCCGTGGAGAAAATGTAGAGGAACTATTGCTTTCCCAGGTAGAGGAATTGAGGAAATATTTTGAAGGAATTTCAGATGATGATGCCACCAAAAGTTATGAAGATGGAAAATGGAGCCTAAAAGAGCTCATTGGCCATATCAATGACACTGAAAAGGTCATGCTGTTCAGGGCACTGTGCATCGCCAGGAAAGATGAACAAGAGCTGCCCGGCATGGATCAGGAAGCCTATGTAAAAGCCGCCAAGTTCAATGACAGGCCCCTTGCCGAACTTTTGGAGGAATTTGAACTGACACGATACGTCATTCGCAGCTTCTTCAGGTCTCTGCCAGAAGAAGCCTACACCTACACAGGCACTGCCAATGACTATGTCATGAGCGTCCGTTCTTTCTTGCATATTATTCCAGGCCATTTTAGGCACCACATGCAGATTTTGCGTGAACGATACTGAGTGAAAAGCACCACAGGAAGCACGAAAAAACTTTAACTATTTTCCCTAGACACATTATGTTTGAATATAACCCAGATAAACACTATCCCAAAGAGACTGAAAACCGCTCATTGGTTCGTTTTCAGGATTGTGACCCATTGAGACACCTGAACAATGCCAAATATTTTGACTACTATTTCAATGCCCGTGAGGATCAAGTGCCGAAGCTTTATGGTGTCGAAATGTTCGATATGATCAAAAAGTACCAGGCGGCATGGGTCGTGTATAACCACAATATTTCATATGTAAAACCTGCCATGGTAGGTGAATGGGTTCGTATTATGAGCCGTATTTTATGGCATGATGAAAATACCGTGGTCGTAGAGTATTATATGACCGATGACAGCAAAAAAGAATTGAAGAATGTCCTGTGGAGCACTTTAAAATATGTCGGACTGGAAGATGGCAAGATCCGGCCTCATAAAGGCGCGATCAACGATTTCCTAAAAGCCACTTCTGATAATTTTGACATCCGTGAACATTCCATTGTAGAGCGTGTAAAATTGCTCAAACAACGCTTGAAAGCTGAGGAGTAAAATCCAAGGGGCGAGGAAATTTCCTCGCCCCTTGGATTTTTGTACAATTTATATCTTACCAAAATTCAGGTTCAAAAATGCTCACATTACCACCTTGAACATTCAACCCATAAAAACCCATTTTATCAATCCACCTTATACATTTTATTGGCGGCATTGATATATTCCAATGGGTTAAATGCCGTATCAAAGGCACTTTTTAGATTATTCAGTTTGGTTTCCAAATCATTCATCCTGGGACCGATGTGCTTGGCTTCTTTATATTTTTCGATCAGCCCGTTGTATTTACTGATATTTTCACTGATGCGGAAAGTTATTCCTCCAAAGCGTATTTTTAGCGATTGGATTTCTGCCATTTCATTATAGAAGGTATTCTTCCAATTTTTAGCATTTACTTCCCTTTCTGTCTTCACCCTTTTGGCGATGATATTGGTAAGTTCGTTCAGGTATTCATAACGCTGGTTGGCGTCATTTTCATTGCTGTAACTTCGCTCAAATTCCTTCTTATCGATACCTAGGATTTTTAGGTTTTTGTCCAAATTCTGGGCATATAATTCCTTCAATTCCTCGAGTTCAGTATCTATGGCTTCCCATTCGGTCTCAATCAGGTTTTTATCATTGGTGTAGGCCCCTAGCTCGGCCACTAGTTCAAACATCTGCTGACTTTGCTCTTTCAGTTTTTTGTCCCTTTTACCCAAATTGTCGATATAATTGGACATCCCCATAAACAATGCTTGGCTAAACGTCCCGAAGATGGGCGTACCTGCCGATAAATCTCCTGTAAGACTTACCAAGTTGGACACAACTGAGAGCGATGGATTTTCTTTCTTGTTTTCTTCTACATAAGTTTTAAAACCATTGTACCAATTATTGAAACCTGGATACTGGGTGGGATTGCCAATGGCATTTAGGGTCTGAAAAAAATTTCTCGCTGCACTGAAGAGGATCAATGGCCGTAGCTCCCGTTCCATGGACACCAAATTAATGATCGCCGACTGGTAATTCCCTTGATAGATGTTCAGCTCAGCATCTTTTTCTGCCTGCTGAAAATCCTCAATAAGTTTTACACGCTCGATCAGCTTTTCGATTTTCTGTGCTTCACTGCTCGTTTGGCTCAGTGATTTGTCGAGCAGCTGAATGCGTTCGTCCAGATCAGTGAGCTTAGTTCCAAGCTGATCATCCAGGGAATCGGTCTTCACCTCGATACTTTTAAGGAGACTTTGTTTAAGAGATTGCTCCAAGGACACCTTCATACTGTCTGTCTGACCAAAGGCTTTGACCCCGCTAAGCAGGATCACAATTGTCAATAGGTAAATATTACGTTTCATAAATCGCTATTTTCTTCCCAGCAAACCAATTTTGTGCCATAGTTGGAAGGATTATGGTGAATTGCATAAATTAATTGTTCTCAAAAATAATACTAAAGATGAAAAAGATATAAAAATTTTATTGTACAAAGGAAGATTTTCACCAAACCTCCTCAAAACACTGAACCACAACAGATAACAATTATTTTTAAATCACCTTCCCTGCCAGCCCACAGAACTGTTTCCTCCTTGCCATGTCACATTTAAGGAAATGTACATTTTAATTTGCCATTTCATTGTCCCAGAAGACGGTAAATGATATTTTTACTAAGCAGATTTCCATGGGGAATTTCAGAACAGTGAAAGTCTTTTTAAAAAATGTTGAAATGGACTATATTAATCATAAATTAAAGGCAGAAAGGCAAACGATCAAGAAGAACCCAAAATAGATAATGATGAAAGATTTCCCTTGGTTTAATTTTTATCCCAAATCAGTCCCACAGGAAGTAGATGTAAAAGCCTACTCCAGTGTAGCGGGATTATTTGAAGAGTGCGTGCAGAAATATGGAAATGCCGTAGCCTATGAATGCATGGGCAAAAAAATCAGTTTCCAAGAAGTCGATCAGCTATCCAAGGACTTTGCATCTTATCTTCAAAATGAGCTTAAGCTCAAAAAGGGAGACCGAATAGCCATCCAGATGCCCAACTTGCTACAATACCCAATAGCCATGTTTGGCGCATTGAGGGCTGGATTGGTAGTCGTCAATACCAACCCACTCTACACTCCCCATGAAATGGAACACCAGTTTAAGGATGCTGGCATTTCAGCGGTGGTCATCGTGGCCAACTTTGCCAGCAACCTTGAGGAAATACTCCCCAGGCTGGATGTAAAGCACATCATTCTCACTGAAATCGGCGACCTCTTGGGTGGCCTAAAAGGGGGCATCGTAAACCTTGTGGTCAAATACATCAAAAAGATGGTACCCGCTTATAACCTGCCCCATGTTATTAAATTCAATGATGCCCTGGACATAGGCAGCCACCATAACCTGAAACCCGTCGCCCTCAGCCTGGATGACACGGCCTACCTTCAATATACCGGCGGCACTACGGGCGTCTCCAAAGGTGCCGAGCTCACCCATGGAAACATCATCGCCAATATGCAGCAGATTTCTGCCTGGATGAAACCTAAGCTGATAGAAGGTGAAGAGCTGGTCATCACAGCACTTCCGATGTACCATATCTTTGCCCTGACGGTAAACTGCCTGGCAATGCTCAAGATCGGAGCGCACAACCTGCTGATCACCAATCCCAGGGACATGAAAGCCTTCTGCAAAGACCTTCGTAAGCACAAATTCAGTGTGATCACTGGAGTAAACACGCTATTCAATGGCCTTCTGAACCAAGAATCCTTTCGAAACCTGGATTTTAGTTACCTGAAAATATCAGTTGGCGGTGGCATGGCTGTCCAGAAATATGTAGCTGAAAAATGGGCAACCGTCACCGGAACGCCCTTGGCAGAAGGTTATGGACTCACCGAGACCTCCCCAGTAGCCTGCTGCAACCCCATCGACGGAACACAACGTATTGGCACCATCGGCCTTCCTCTTCCCAATACGGATGTGAAAGTAGTGGATGACGATGGAAATGAACTGGCCAACGGTGAAAAAGGGGAACTCTGTATCAAAGGTCCCCAAGTGATGAAGGGCTATTGGAACAGACCAAAAGAAACCGAAGATGTCATGCTCGGTGATTGGCTCAAAACCGGGGACATCGGCGTCATAACCGATGATGGATTTATTAAAATTGTCGACCGTAAAAAGGAAATGATCTTGGTATCCGGTTTCAACGTCTATCCCAATGAGGTAGAAGACGCTATCGCCACCCATGATAAAGTCACGGAAGTCGGAGTTATCGGAATGCCAGACGAACACTCCACCGAAAAAGTCATTGCATACGTGGTCGCCAATGATCCCTCGGTGACTTCTGAAGAAATCATCAAACACTGCCGGGAAAGCCTGACCAATTATAAGGTCCCTAAGGAAATCTATTTTGTCGACGAATTGCCCAAGTCAAATGTGGGCAAGATTTTACGGCGGATCATTAAAGAAGACCACATTAAAAAATCCGCCTAAAAAAAATCACTATCTCATAAGTCAAATTGACCTTCATTCTGACGAAAGGAAGAATCCCAAATACACCTTTAAGTGAAATTAAAAGAGTGTGAGATTTTTCCTATCGTCGAAATGACAATTTATCCCAAAGGGACACCTACATATTTTTTTATCAAACACTTACTTCCTGATCCTTAAAAGCCTGTCTTGGCTTGAGGTTTAGCGTCTGGAAGAGTTTTTTATCCATATCTTCTTCCGGATTCGGAGTAGTCAGCAGTTTTTCACCTGCAAAGATAGAATTGGCCCCAGCCATAAAGCAAAGTGCCTGCTCCTCGGTATTCATCCTTACGCGCCCCGCAGACAATCTCACCATGGATTTTGGCATGATAATTCTGGCAGTGGCAATCATTCTGACCATTTCCCAAACAGAAACCCGTTCTTGCTTTTCCAACGGTGTTCCTTCCACCGGAACCAGTGCATTGACAGGGACAGATTCAGGATGTGACGGAAGCGTCGCCAGCGTGTGCAGCATCCCTACTCGGTCATCGAGGTTTTCACCAAGGCCAATAATCCCTCCGGAACACACAGAAATGTCAGCTTTCCGAACATTGTCCAAAGTATCCAGTCTATCATCGTAATTTCTAGTGGTGATGATCTCATTGTAGTGATCCTCACTGGTGTCCAGGTTATGGTTATAAGCATACAGCCCTGCATCCTTCAGCTTTTTGGCCTGCTCTTCTGATAGCATGCCCAGGGTACAGCATACTTCCATTCCCATATTATTCACCCCTTTCACCATGTCCAGCACCTTATCAAAGTCCCTGTTGTCACGCACTTCGCGCCATGCTGCTCCCATGCAAAAACGGGTACTTCCAGCTGCTTTTGCATCTGCGGCCCTATTGATTACCTCCTCTACATCAAGAAGCTTATGCACTTTTACATTGGTATGGTATCGTGCAGCTTGGGGGCAATAGGCACAATCCTCAGGGCAACCGCCTGTTTTTACAGAAAGTAAGGTGCAGACTTGTACTTCCTGTGGATCATGAAATTCCCGGTGTACAGTGGCTGCTTTATACATGAGCTCCATGATAGGGGTATCAAAGATCTCCTTGATTTCTTCTCTTGTCCAGTTGTTTCTAATTTCAGTCATCAAATTATGATTTGATTGAAAGCTTAATAAGCGTTAAAATTATAATAATTTAGCAAGGATACCGTATTTTTCCATAGTTTAAACACAGCAATCTGACCTACCCGGCTGATGGACAGCCATTTCCCTTCAGCTGCCGTTTACTCCAAAACCCGCTTTGCTTGTTTTAGATGCCGTCTCTCGTGGGTGGTGATGATATCCAATGCCATCTCCAGTGGATAGGCGATCAACCTGTTTGCTGGCGAATGGATGACTTGCTGCTTTTCCAATGCTGGTTTTAGTCGTGTGAACCAGTCCGAAAGCTCTTTCTGATGCGCTTCAAACACCTGGAGCAAGTCTTCTTGTTCATGTGTTTCAAGTTTTTCAGGCTTCCAAATCGGAATGGTTTTTATTTTTTTTGCATTATCAGGTGCTACTGATTTGAGAATCATATTCCCAATCGCTTTGTTTAAAAACCCGATGTTCCCAATAAATGGCTTTTGGTACCTTCCCTCCACAATCTGCTCGAAAATTGGAAAATAACTCCTGTTGATCACCATAAGATGCTGGATGTTTTCAGCAATGCTCCAGGTATCAGCATTGGGTTTGTTGTAAAGTTGTTCCTTATCAAGGTGCTGGAAAGCACTTTGAAAATCCTGCGTAGTGGTCGCCAGGCTTTTTTGCCAGTAATCTATTTTATTTGTCATCTTGGTAAAAGGGACTAAAAAAACCTTTCGGCTCAAGCCCAGTTAATATTTTGGGACATTTACAGTCAAAATTCGTTATAATGATTGACAATTCATTAAAATTGAACCGTAAATTTAAGGTACCGGAAAAAAGACCATTTGGAGCAAAATGGCCGATTCGGCTACACTTTGTCCAACGCCATATTTCTTCACCAATATAAATGAAATACGCAATTGTAGATATCGAGACGACTGGAGGATATGGAAAAAGACACCGTATCACAGAAGTGGCCGCAGTAGCCCACGATGGCACCCAGGTCCTTGACTCTTTCCAAACCTTGGTCAATCCTAATTGTGAAATCCCGGGTTACATCACAGGCTTGACAGGCATCGACCAGTCTATGGTGGAAGGAGCTCCTTATTTTGAAGACATTGCGGAAGAATTATACGCCTTTTTGGAGGATAAAATTTTCGTAGCACATAATGTCAATTTTGACTATCAATTTATCCGATCTGAATTTGAACGTATCGGCAAACCATTTGACCGTCCCAAGTTGTGCACGGTGAGGCTAAGCAGGAGAATTTTCCCAGGACTGAGGTCCTATAGTCTCGGCAGCATATGCGAACATAAAAACATTGAGATCAAATCCCGCCACCGTGCCTTCGGCGATGCAGAGGCCACTGCGGAACTTTTCTCCAAACTGGTCCATGCAGACCAGGAAGGCATCATGGAGCAGCTGCTAAAGAGGAATTCGGGAGAGGCTTTTTTACCCCCAAATATCACCAAAGAGCAATTTCTGTCCCTGCCCGAGCGTATTGGTGTCTATTACTTCCACGATGCCAACGGAAAGGTGATTTACGTGGGCAAAGCGCTCAATATCCGAAGCCGCTTCAAGGGACATTTTTCTGGGGCTGGCAAAGGTAAACAGGGCATGAAAACAGCGATTCATGATGTTAGTTTCCAGTTGACCGGAAGCGAATTCCTGGCCCTTCTTGTGGAAGCGCTCGAAATAAAGCGGCATTGGCCAAAATATAACCGTGCCCAAAAAGCAAAAGCCTCTCCTTGGGGGATTTACAGGTACCAAGATGGAGCTGGCTACGAACGTTTTCAGGTAGCCAAGATCAACCGATTTGCCAAACCGCTACTGGCCTTCCATACCCATCATGATGCATGGTCATACCTACTGGAAAAAATAGAAAAGCACCAGCTTTGTGCTAAACTTTGCGGGGTACAAAAATCAGCTTCGGCGTGTTTTGACCATCAAGCTGGTGTCTGTCTAGGCGCTTGCTGCGGAAAAGAGTCTCCTACACACTACAACCTTCGAATCCAAGAGTGGCTAGAGGAAATCAACCCTGAAAAAAGCCGGCTGCTTATCCGGGAAAAGGGACGCTATCCACATGAACAAGCAGCCATCTATTTTGAAGAAGGCGTATTAAAAGCCTACGGTTTTATAGACAGTGATACCGAATTTGAGACGGATGAAGAGGTCGTCGAGCATTTGGAATTAGTAAAACCCGTAGGAGACACCTCATCTATTCTCAGCCAATATCTCAGCAAAAACCTGATAAAAAAAGTGAAAGTACTCACCTAACTCCCCTACTACTAGAAATCATCTTGCCAGCACCACCGCCTCCTTTCTTCCTGGACCATGATCCCTTATACATCCCTCACCGTCCAAACATGAGATCCGGGTAAAAATGGATCAAACGGAAAAGTTTGGGCGCTGGACATACCTCTCTAAGCGTCAGTTAGGGCTGAAGCTGTTTTATATGGAACGCGGGCAACGCTGATTGGGCAGATTTTAGGGGGATTTGTAAATGCAAAGTGGACACTGACCAAGCCCCGAAAAGCCTGTCTAGCACCAGATAGAGCGTCACATTCATAGACATGGGCAACGCCCATGGTAAATAGCCGAATAAAATGATTACTGTTTTGTTTAGCTGAAATCACCTGGTCAATGCCCATAAATTCACGCTAAAACCCATTTTATACAGGTAGGGCATAATTCCAAACTCAGCAGGCATAGGGCATTCTTAAAAGTATTGTGAATTTCAGCTGCCTTCATAAATTTTGCTCGATCCAAAATACTGCCCTGCATATTTACCTACAGTACTCCATATAGAGCCGTTTGTTATGCACGAAATTTGGGTCCCTCCTACAAAACACTTCGTGTCTTGACGACTTCGTGGCGACATACCAAACGAATGAAAACCTTACCCCTTCCCTAGAAATATGGCTTGATCCGCAAAAATGACTTGCCACATCGTGCTTTTTATGAAAGGTTTATTTTAAATAACGTAACAAACCCGAATAAATTTTAACAAATCAGAATATTTCCAACACCAAACACTTCCTAATAAAATTTTAACACAAAAAAAGTTGACATTTTTCTCAAACACCAAATAAATGATTATCTTAATAGTAAGAGATTAAAGAAATTATTTTGTGAACCCAAAATATCTTCAATATGAAAAAGTTGTTTTATTTCGTTCTGGTTTTCGTATTCATGTACCGGGGTGCAGAAGCACAGGAAAGCCACCAGTACCTGGTGATTGAATTCATCAAGGTATCTTCAAGCCAAATGGTTGACTATTCAGAGAACAAGAATTTTTTAGAGAAAATCCATGAGCAAGCTGTCAAACAAGGCGATATTCAAGGCTGGGACTTATGGTCACTGCAATCTGGACCGGATCAAGGCGGATTCCAGTATGTCACCATCACCTACTATGATGACCCTGTAAAAATGATGAACGGCATGACAGATGACAATTTTCTCAACTATGCCAAACGGGCCTATTCGGGTGACATGAATGAAATGGAAATTGCCAAGGAGGTCGAAAAGGTCAAAGATAACCGCGACCTGGCCATGCGGGCCTATATGACCGTAGTGGCACAAACAGAGGATAACTTCGATATGAAACCGGGAGTGCTCGCTTCATTTGACCTTATGAAAGCCACAGAAGGTCAGTTTAACGAGTATGAGCATGTCGAAGAAGACCTGTACCAGCCATTTCACCAGAAGAAAGTAGAAGCAGATATGATGGGCAGCTGGAAATTCCTTCGCACAGCCGTCCCCATGGGCAGCGAGGCCGAATACACCCACATGACGCTCAATTTCTACAACAACTACATGCAATTCTTCAACTCCATGGAATACGAGGACATGGAAGCCACCGAAGAGCAATTGGTAGCCATGGAAGAAGGGCTCAGCTCAAGGGATCAGAAATGGGTCTACATGGCGACATTGATCAAAGCCATTCGATAATTTAACTTCCAGCAAAAAAGCAAAACCTGACTTCCCAAAAGTCAGGTTTTTTTTTATAGCCTAAAAACGACAGATGTAGTATTTAATGTAATACTCAGCAGGTTTGTCAAGTATGTTAAAAAGGGTAACTATAAGACAACACACCCTTAATACCCCGATCAAAGGAAAGCCTTACATTGAAATTTTAAAACAAGTATATGAGACAATTATCAAAAACATCAAGAAGGAGCTTTTTAAAAAAATCCGGCATTGCCACTGTTGGCTTTATGGGCTTATACCAGTTTGTACAGCCCAATGCCCTGGCCAATACCATAAATGCAAAAGCTGGATATGGTGCTCTCCTTCCCGACCCTGAAGGCATCCTAAACCTGCCCAAAGGATTTTCGTACAAGATCATCTCCAAAATGGGGCTCGAGATGAGCGATGGACTACTTACCCCAGGCAGCCCCGATGGCATGGGAACATTTAAAGGTGAGAACGGCAAGGTACTCATCGTCAGAAACCATGAGATCAGCCCTGATGATTTGGAAAAAGGGGCATTTGGCAAAAAGAATGAGCGCTTTAAAAATGTATCTGCTGACCTGCTCTATGAAACCGGAAAAGGACAGCTGCCCGGCCTTGGAGGCACCACCACCTTGGTCTATAATCCCCAAACAGGGGAAGTAGAGGATGAATTCCTAAGCTTGGCAGGTACGATCAGAAACTGTGCTGGAGGGATCACCCCTTGGAACAGCTGGTTGACCTGTGAAGAATCGACGGTGAAGACAGGTTCGTATGATGGAAGGTTGGACCTTAATCACGGCTATGTTTTTGAAGTCAATGCTGCTGCCGACAAAAAGCTGAACAAAGCCATTCCCATCAAAGAAATGGGGCGTTTTAACCACGAAGCCGTGGCTGTGGATCCCAAGACCAGCATCGTTTACCTCACAGAAGACCGGGGTGATGGGCTATTTTACCGATTTATACCCAACGAACCAGGCAAGCTTTACAACGGCGGAAAACTGCAAGCACTCGCCATCACTGGAGAAAAAAGCCGTGATACCAGAAACTGGAGTGACTTGGACACCCCAAAATTCAAAAAAAACCAACCCTATAAGGTTACCTGGATTGATCTGGAAGACATAGATGCTCCTGAAGATGATTTGAGACATCGGGGATTTGAGCAGGGAGCTGCTTGTTTTGCTAGAGGTGAAGGCATCTGGTTTGGTGATGGTGAGCTCTATTTTGCCTGTACCAATGGTGGTGAAATTGCCGCAGGACAGGTATTCCGCTATACCCCTGGTGTCAGTGAAGGCAAAGCCAATGAAAGCACTTCTCCTGGCACCCTGGAACTCTTCGCAGAGCCAAATGACAAGGAAATCCTTAAAAGCTGCGATAATGTAGCCATCGCTCCTTGGGGAGATTTATTACTATGCGAAGACGATAAGCATCCCTTTGTCGTGGGCATCACACCAAAGGGAGAATATTATAAACTTGCTGAAAACGTGGGTTACAGGACGGAATTTGCCGGAGGAGTATTTTCCCCTGACGGATCCACCTATTTCGTCAATATCCAAGGAGCAGGCCTAACCCTCGCCATCACTGGCCCTTGGGGGCAACGAGCTTAAACCCGAAACAGGTATTAGCCAATATATTAACCTGAGTTTATAAACCGTCACTGCAAGGCGTTGAGGACCGGATATGTTATAAATCAGGTCAAAATTAACCTTAAGGGTTTACTTTACCTGCTGAGCCATTTCCTTCTAGGGGATGGCTCTTTCAATTTTTAAGGATTTTTGTTGGCTTTTTTTGATCATCAATGGCCACAAGGGTAAATGTACCACTGATGGCCTTTTCCCTCCCCTCTTCATACATCTGCTCGATAAAAATGTCCACCTGCACCTTCAGGCTCGTATTGCCAATATGCACAATATGTCCCACTAGTTCGACAATCGTCCCGGCTGGAATGGGTACCGTAAAATCTATTTTGTCACTGCTTACGGTCACCATGCGCTGACGGCTAAATCTTGTGGCTGCGATAAAGGCCACTTCATCCATCATATGCATGGCGGTGCCACCAAAAAGTGTATCATAATGGTTTACCGTATTGGGGAATACAGCCTTAAAAATCCTTGTTTCTGCTTTTTTTATTTTCTCTTCCAGTATGTTCATTCTTCTTTTTCAAGCGCCAATAGATGTGTTGTATTTCCCTTATTGTCTTGCAAAGGAAACACATGAATGGCACAAATATAGGTAGTTTGGTCCTTTTTGTAGTTTAGAAGCCTGGCCTTGAAGGGCTTTTCTTCCTTTAGTTTTTCCCTAATTTGCTTTCTGGCCAATACAGAGGTTAAAGGCCCTTGTAAAAACTTAGGGTCTTTACCAATAGCATAATGTGCTGCATAGCCTGTCATCTTCCTAAAACCAGCATTTACCCATAGAATCTTTTTGCTTAGTTCAGTCAAGACAATGGCTTGATAGGCGTGTGCTTTAAGGTCAGGGAATGACTTCCAGCCAAATTTCCTCTTGTAGTAAGCCAATACTCGATGATCGTTGACTTCCTTTTCCGGACTTTTATCCAGTAAAAAACTACTTGCATAAATATCCCAGCTTCTCAAGGGAGCCCTAAACGGTAAAGGTTGCTTTTTGGAATGTTTCATATGAAGGACAAATTAATCCGGACAATGATAAAACTGTCCGGATTAATGAATTGTTTATGATATGGTCACATCTGTAGCAATCTCTGCCCTCAGTTTTTTGGCAGCATCCACCATTCGCTTCAGTGCTTCCTCGGTTTCATCCCATCCTCTGGTCTTAAGGCCACAGTCTGGATTTACCCATAACTGCTGATAAGGCACCACCGCTGTGGCCTTCTCTATCAACGTTACCATCTCTGCTGTGGAAGGCACCCTTGGAGAATGGATATCATACACGCCTGGTCCAATGTCATTGGGATAGTTAAACTGTGCAAAGGCATCCAGCAATTCCATCTGTGAACGAGAACATTCGATGGTAATCACATCCGCATCCATGGCAGCAATATGTTCGATAATATCATTAAATTCAGAATAGCACATATGGGTATGGATTTGTGTAGAATCTTCCACTGCCGATGCAGAAATCCGGAAACATTCCACAGCCCATTGCAGGTAGCTGTCCCAATCCGCATGTCGAAGAGGAAGCCCTTCCCGTAAAGCGGGCTCGTCAATTTGGATGATGTGAATCCCCGCTTTTTCCAAATCCTTCACTTCTTCGCGAATTGCCAAGGCAATTTGCTGGCAGGTAACTTTTCTGGGTTGGTCATTTCGAACAAAAGACCATTGCAAAATGGTAACCGGCCCTGTAAGCATCCCTTTTACGGGCTTATCTGTCATTGATTGGGCAAATTTTGTCCAAAATAATGTCATTGGCTC
The DNA here is from genome assembly GCF_006575665.1 of Echinicola soli. Classification (NCBI taxonomy): domain Bacteria; kingdom Pseudomonadati; phylum Bacteroidota; class Cytophagia; order Cytophagales; family Cyclobacteriaceae; genus Echinicola; species Echinicola soli. Next base: position 3,082,098 of record NZ_CP041253.1, on the reverse strand, counting down.
TGGTCGTGACACGTCACCATAGATGATTGGGGGTTTTACGCACCGCGAACCATAACTCTGCACCCATCCATTCTGGGTAAATGCGAAGCCTTCTAGTTTTTCACCAAAATACTCCACCATATCGTTGCGCTCAAACTCTCCATGGACCAAAACGTCCAAGCCCACTTCTTCCTGCCAACGGATTGCTTTTTCGGTAGCCTCTTTGATATTGGCGTTATATTGATTTTCAGTCAATATCCCCTTTTTCAATTGAGAGCGCCATTGGCGCACTTCCCTGGTCTGGGGAAAAGAACCAATGGTGGTAGTGGCAAAATGTGGCAAATCAAGTTGTTCACACTGTAGTGCTTTGCGGCTTGGGAAAGCACTTTTCCGTCGGCCATGCTCAGGACTAAGTCTGGCCACGGCTTTTTGGATATTGGGTTTATGTATCTGGATGGACGTTGCCTTGCTGCGTAATGCTGTCTTATTTTCCTCCAACAATGCATTGTGCCGAGCTACGCCATCATCGAGGGCAATTGCTCTTAATACAGCGATCTCATTTACTTTTTGACGGGCAAAAGCCAGCCAATTTTTAAGTTCAGCACTTAGCGATTCCTCCTTGGTTTCTTCGTCCAGGTCACAGGGGCTGTGGAGCAATGAACAGCTCGGGCTGATCATTAGGCGATCATCTTCCTTCTTGTGTCGAGCCTTCCTGATCAGCTCCAAAGAAGCCTGATAATCATTTTTCCAGATATTTCTCCCATCTACCACACCAAGGGATAGGCTCATATTAGAAGGTACTTTCTCCAATACCGCTTCCAACTGATCAGGATTCCTCACCAAGTCCACGTGAAGACCACAAACCGGCAGTCCGGCAGCCAACTCCAAGTTATCATCAAGTGCACCAAAATAGGTAGTCAAGAGTATTTTTAGCCCGGGAACTGCTTTTTTTATTTCTTGATAAGCCCACTTTATCGCTGACTGCTCTGCACCATCAAGGTCCATTGCCAAAAAAGGCTCGTCAATCTGCACCCAATCAGCATGCACGGCTTCCAGTTTTTTCAACACATCGATATACACCGGCAACAGTTGCTTCAGCAGATCAAGGCGGTGGAAGCCCTCTTCTTTTTCCTTGCCCAAAAGCAAAAAGGAAACGGGCCCTATCAATACTGGTTTGGTAAGGATGCCTAGGCGCTTGGCCTCTTTGAATTCGTCCAGCACCTTGGTAGAAAACAGCTTAAACTGTTGGCCTTTGGTAAATTCAGGAACAATGTAGTGATAATTGGTATCAAACCATTTGGTCATTTCCATTGCAATGATATCAAGTCCATCCTTTTGATAGCCCCTGGCCATTGCAAAATACAGGTCAAGCTCCGGCTTTTTCAGTTCCGTCAGTATCTCATGATAGCGCTCGGGAATGGCTCCCACCGTGAACGCCATGTCCAATACCTGATCATAAAAGGAGAAATCATTGGAAGGAATCAGGCCCAATCCGGCTTCCTGTTGTAGTTTCCAGTTGTTTTCCCGGATTTCCGCAGCAGTTTCCTGAAGGTCATTTAGCGGGATCTTCCCCGCCCAGTAAGCCTCACAGGCTTTTTTCAATTGTCTTTTGCTACCAATTCGCGGGTAGCCAAGATTTTGCGTTAGCATCGTTTAAAACTTTTAACGTGATAAATAATTCGTCAAAAGCCCTTCGCCACACTTCACAATGCTTATGGAATGATACGGTAAGAAGAGACTGAAAAATAGACATACTTTTCCCTTGGGCACAATGATCCCGGAGAAGAAAGGAAAAGCGTGTGTACCTGACAGCAGCTTCAAATCGCGAAAGCATTGTCACTCCTATCCACAAGTTGCGAATAGGTCAATACAGGCAGGTCTCCTGGCTCATGACATTCTTGCCGTCCTTCCCATCCTGAAAACGATCAGAACAGTGGACAACCAAGGGCAAGAATTATTTTGGTCACTTACAGTTGCGCGACAGCCCGTGATTTTCACACGGTTCCCTATTATCTCCGACCGTAGTCGGAGACCTATATTGGTTATTGAAGTAAATATGAAAAGAACTTTGGCTGCAAATATAGGGATAAGAATTGAATTTGGTGTAGAAATAATTTTATGACTTGAAGAAACACCATTTACTTTATTGGTGATACAAAAGAAAGTTTCAGCATCTCTTAGATTACCTGGAGTGCTAAATATCGCTGTAATCTTACTGTTTTTTTGTAAATCGCCCACTCCAAACGCCCTAAACTGCTTCATTTACAACAATCCATTTCACCTTAGTTTTGGTACATGATTTTTTGTAAATTGGAAATTTCACCGTTTAAATTCTATTAAATGACTTCTACCCAAATCGGACTAGGAATGGCCGCTCTTGGCAGACCTGAATACATCAATATCAACCCATCAGATCAACGAGAAAAGTCTGAAGAGGCATTTTTCGACCACAGCCTAAAAGTCCTGGATGAAGCCTACAAATCTGGCGTAAGGTATTTTGATACCGCGGCATCCTACGGAAAGGGAGAATCGTTTCTATTGGAATGGCACCAAAGCCGAAATCACCCAGATGTGATGTTCGGGTCTAAATGGGGCTATACCTATACTGCTGACTGGCAACTGGGCTATGAAGGCAAGCATGAAATCAAGGAACACAGCTTGCAAAAACTGGAGGAACAGTGGGGTTATTCCCAGAAATTGTGTCCTGCTCTCGGGATTTACCATATCCATTCGGCAACATTAGCATCTGGCGTCTTGGAGAATGAGGATGAGGATGTCTTAGAGAAATTAGCTGCGATCAAGCGATCCACTGGGGTATTGATCGGGCTCAGTTCCAGCGGCACAGAGCAGCAGGAAGTACTGGAACAGGCCATGAATATCGCTGTCGACGACACACCATTATTCGACACTTTTCAGGTGACTTTTAACATCCTCGAACAAACCACATTCTCCACCCTACAAAACGCCAAAACAAACGGCGTAAAAATCCTCATAAAAGAAGCAATGGCCAATGGCAGAATATTTCCGAACAATGCATATCCTTATTACGAAAAAACCTACACTTACCTTTCAAGATTAGCAGACAAATACCAGGTAGGCATCGATGCCATTGCGCTTCGCTTCTGTATGGACAAAATCAACCCTGCCTACGTCCTAAGCGGAGCCAGCACCATTCCACAATTGACAGCAAACCTTAAAGCGAGTACTTTCCAGCTTACCCAGGCCGAGCTGGACAGCCTCTCCAAACTGGCAGTAGCACCTGAAGACTACTGGCACGAGCGATCACAACTCAAATGGAGTTAGAAAAGCCTTTGCTATTTTTTTGATATAGTTAAAAATTCTGTTTTCTTTGCACCACCATAATCGCTAAAACGGCTTTTATGGTAATCCTGACATATTCCAGACCGGAAGAATTCGGGCAAATGAAACATTTAGAGTGAGGATATCCTCTTAAAAACTGGCCAAAGATAATCGGAGTGTAGCGCAGCCCGGTAGCGTATCCCGACGGGGTCGGGAGAGGTTGTGGGGTTCGTTGATATAGATAGAGCGTGGCCTTGCTCTCTAAACTGGCCAAAGATAATCGGAGTGTAGCGCAGCCCGGTAGCGTATCCCGACTGGGGTCGGGAGAGGTAGTGGGTTCGTTGATATAGATAGAGCATGGCCTTGCTCTCTAAACTGGCCAAAGATAATCGGAGTGTAGCGCAGCCCGGTAGCGTATCCCGACGGGGTCGGGAGAGGTTGTGGGGTTCGTTGATATAGATAGAGCGTGGCCTTGCTCTCTAAACTGGCCAAAGATAATCGGAGTGTAGCGCAGCCCGGTAGCGTATCCCGACTGGGGTCGGGAGAGGTAGTGGGTTCGTTGATATAGATAGAGCGTGGCCTTGCTCTCTAAACTGGCCAAAGATAATCGGAGTGTAGCGCAGCCCGGTAGCGTATCCCGACTGGGGTCGGGAGAGGTTGTGGGGTTCGTTGATATAGATAGAGCGTGGCCTTGCTCTCTAAACTGGCCAAAGATAATCGGAGTGTAGCGCAGCCCGGTAGCGTATCCCGACTGGGGTCGGGAGAGGTTGTGGGGTTCGTTGATATAGATAGAGCGTGGCCTTGCTCTCTAAACTGGCCAAAGATAATCGGAGTGTAGCGCAGCCCGGTAGCGTATCCCGACTGGGGTCGGGAGAGGTTGTGGGGTTCGTTGATATAGATAGAGCGTGGCCTTGCTCTCTAAACTGGCCAAAGATAATCGGAGTGTAGCGCAGCCCGGTAGCGTATCCCGACTGGGGTCGGGAGAGGTTGTGGGGTTCGTTGATATAGATAGAGCGTGGCCTTGCTCTCTAAACTGGCCAAAGATAATCGGAGTGTAGCGCAGCCCGGTAGCGTATCCCGACTGGGGTCGGGAGAGGTTGTGGGGTTCGTTGATATAGATAGAGCGTGGCCTTGCTCTCTAAACTGGCCAAAGATAATCGGAGTGTAGCGCAGCTCGGTAGCGTATCCCGACGGGGTCGGGAGAGGTAGTGGGTTCGTTGATATAGATAGAGCGTGGCCTTGCTCCCTAAACTGGCCAAAGATAATCGGAGTGTAGCGCAGCCCGGTAGCGTATCCCGACGGGGTCGGGAGAGGTAGTGGGTTCGTTGATATAGATAGAGCGTGGCCTTGCTCTCTAAACTGGCCAAAGATAATCGGAGTGTAGCGCAGCCCGGTAGCGTACTTGCATGGGGTGCAAGGGGTCGTGGGTTCGAATCCCGCCACTCCGACTCTTTCGAAGCCTTTCGATTGTAAAAGCCTGTAAATCATATGGTTTACAGGCTTTTTTGTTTTTTTCAATGCAAAATAAACCAATGTTAATCAAGGTTTATGAGAGTAATTAGGTGACATTTTTTGCTAACCTGATTTTTCCTATAATTGAGTTAATTAACTTTTAATCAATTATTTAAAAGTTATTTGTAGGAATATATTTCGAACCCTTTTGATTCGATTTGATCGTCAAAATGGGTATTCAAATGTGAAAATTACCCAAAACACTACAAATCGTAACATTATGAAGGTTAGGAACACTATCTGAATCCATTTCATCATTCGCAAGGAAAGAGTAAAATCAGGATTGTTTCAGGTTTATCTAAGGTATCCCTAAATGGATCTAAAAGGGAAATATCATTAAAAAAATCATTGGTGTCCGGTAAAAAATAAATGAAAGAGGGCCAGTCCATTGCTGAACCAGCCCATTGTGGCTACTTTTGAGTTACGACACAAAAAAGTTAAGCCATGGGCAAAAGTAGTAATTTTAGCGGACAGCCGATATTCAATCAGTTAATAAAGTTCATTGACAAGGGGGAGGTAAGAGAGATAGCCCGCAGGCATAATGCGGAGCGTTATGTGAAGAAGTTCACGACTTATAACCACTTGATAGTAATGCTGTTTGTAGCATTTGAGGGCTATCATTCCATTCGTGAGACACTTGTCGGTTTGTTGGCCAATGCCCATAAATTGGCCCATTTGGGTCTGAACTATGTGGTAAGGCGGAGTACGTTATCAGAAGCCAACAAACGACGTGTGAGCGATGTGTTCGCCGATATATACATGAGTGTGTACCAAAGGCATGGTGACAGTTTAACGGACAGCCGGTTGAAGGATGCTGATATGAAGAGGCTCTATATTATGGATTCTACCACCATTAGTCTGTTCAAGGATATTCTCAAGGGAGTAGGCAGGAACCCGAAAACGGGCAAAAAGAAAGGAGGTATTAAGGCGCACACCATCATCAGGGCGAGTGACCATGTTCCTTATCTTGTCCGTTACAGTGCGGCTGTCCGACATGACCATACCTTCCTGGATGAGGTTTTCAACCTGCCCGGGGGCTCTATCATCACTTTTGATAAGGGATATGTGGATTATGGAAAATATGAGGTCCTGACCGAAAGCGGGATATGGTATGTGACCAGGTTAAAAGACAATGCTGTCTATCAGGCCCGAAAGGAGTTTAATATTCCTGATCAGGCAGATTCCGGAGTACTCAAGGATGAAGAAATCATCTTACGATATGGCAAGAACAAGCAACAGGAGCACCGTTCCAGGAGAATAGCCTATTGGGACAGCAAAAGTGAACGCCTGTTTGAGTTGATTACCAATAATTTTGAGATGGCAGCAGAGAAGATAGCACTCATCTATAAAAGACGCTGGCAGATAGAGCTATTATTCAAACAGCTTAAGCAGAACTTCCCTTTAAAGTACTTCTTGGGCGACAATGAAAATGCCATAGAAATACAGATATGGTCGGCCATGTTGGCCAATCTCCTTTTGACCTTGATCAAAAGCCAGGTCAAAAGGAAATGGGCTTTCTCCAACTTGGTATCCCTGGTCAGACAGCAATTAATGAATTATATCAGCTTGTATAGGTTCCTGGAGGATCCGGAAGGAAGCTGGAGAGCCATCATACAAGAAGATATTTTGAAAAATCAAAACACACTGTTCCCTGAGATGAGGGGGGCTTGCCCCTGACGAAAACCAAATAACCACTTTATAATCAGGAAGTTGAAAATTGAATTTAACTAATATCCGGGTTTACCGGACAACAATGTAAAAAAATATGTAAAGGAGGCCGATTGGGATAAAAGAAAAGGGTATCCTGGATATTCTGGATGATACTGACCCCTCTCCGGGGATATTGACCCCTCTAAAAGTTGGTTTGGTCATGTGAATCCAATGGTATGACAATTTTACATTTTTTTTCTTAGACTATCACCTTTAAGTTCGATTCTGTATGATGAGTGTACCAATCTGTCAAGAATGGCGTCGGCTATCGTTTCTTCACCGATCACCTCATACCAGCTGGATATGGGCAACTGGCTTGCGATGATGGTGGATTTCTTCCCGTGCCGGTCCTCAATGAGCTCCATAAAGTCCATCTGATGCTGTTTTTCCAGATGTGTGAGCCCAAAATCATCCATGATGAGCAGGTCGGCTTTTGCCAACTTGTCAAAGAACTTGATAGCGGTGCCTTCCAGCCTTACCATCTTGGTTTTGAGCATCAGTTTCTGGGTATTAAAATAGGCGGCCTTGAACCCTTGGATACAGGCCTGGTGTCCCAGTGCGGATGCCAGGTAACTTTTACCACAGCCGGTGGCCCCTGTTATCAGCACCGATTCCCCTTTGGTGATGTAGTCTCCGGTGGACAGGGATGCCAGCACCATATCGTCCAACCCCCTGGTTTTATCAAGCTTGAGTTCTTCCAGGGAGGCCTTATACCTGAATCCGGCATTGGACTCCAGCCTTCTGAACCTCCTGTTGTCCCTTTCCTGCTCCTCGGCCTGGAGCATCATCTCAAGGCCTTCTGTCAGCGTGAGGTTTTGGGTTTTGCGGGTTTCCTTCAGGGCTGTCCATGTTTTGGACATACCGTGCAGTTTAAGCCTGGTCATTTGTGCTTCGATCTGGTTCATATTCATTAGGTGTTAAAATTGGAGTTTCTGTTGGTCGTAATATTCCTTGCCCCGGACATTGTCGTGTTTGGGCAGGGCTTTTTGTGTAGTATCAGGCTGTTCATGGGCCATGTTGTTTTCAAGGATGTTCCTGATAAACCCATAAGAATAGACCTGGTGGTCCATGGCTATTTTGCAGGCCCTGTCAAAGGTGTCCGGGTCGGACTTCCTGCTCAGGGCCAGCAGCCCGTCACAGGTCCTGTAAAGCTGCTCGGGATACCGGTTCTGCTCAAACAGCAGGGACACATACCGGTAAAGGACCTCCGATTTTTTACGGGCAAGCTCCCTGTAGTATTCAGGGCTCCTGTCCCTGTAATGCCTGTGCTGGGAACACAGATGGTCTTCAACGGTAGAATAGCCGCCCTTGGTGCTTCTGGCATGGACGGCTACCTTTTTGCCTTCATGGTAGACATAGAACATGGACCTGGTGTAGACTACCTTCACTTTCTTGCCAATAAGGGTATACGGGACACTGTAATATTGCTTGTCCCTTGCCAGGTAAACATGGTTGTTTTTTGCCACGGTCAGCAGGGCATGGTAGCGTAGCTCAAACCGGTCCTCGGGAAGTTTTCCCAACAGGTTTTTTTCATCGGCCAAAAACTTTTCTTCCCGGCAGTAGGGCCTGCGCTGCATCCGTGTCTGGTTATGGGCCCTGATCCGGATTTTAATGGCCTGGTTGAGCGCATAAAGATCAAAGAACTGCATGTTCCTCAGCTTGGCATATACCCTGGAGTAGAGCATGTTGACCTGGTTCTCGACCAGGGCCTTGTCCTGGGGCTTTCGGGCCCTTGCAGGCAGGACGGCCGTACCGTAATGGTTGGCAAAGTCTTCCAGTGCCCGGTTGATATCCGGTTCGTACTTGTCGGCCTTGTCCACTGCCGACTTCAGGTTGTCGGGGACCAGCAGGGAAGGGACCCCGCCCAAATGTTCCAGGCAGCAGGCCAGGGCATGGAGAAAATCGGCTATACGCTGGCTGGGCACGGCCATGGCAAAAGCATAGTCCGAACAGGGCAGGCAGGCCACAAAAAACTGGCAGGAAATGACCTCTCCAGTTTCCCGGTCTATGTAGTCAATCGTCTTGCCGGCAAAATCAATATAAAGCTTTTCCCCGGGCGGATGGTCAAGTACCATGGTTGGTTTTGACCGGGCAAGGTCATGCTGGTCAAGGTGGTGGCAGAACTGTGAGTAGCTGTAACCATCCGGATGGGACTGTCTGTATTCCTCCCACAAAAGTGCCCTGGTAACCCCGGTACGCTTCAGCTCTTTACGAAAATATTCAAGACGCATTTTAAAATGATCGTACCGGGGATCCTTATAGGAAGGGTTGCCAGGATGGAAACGGGAATGGATCTCCGGCTCTTCAAGGGCGAGCAGATCATCTATGGTTAGGCTCGTACCTGTCTGCCCCAGCAGCTTTTCCAGCTTGACCAGGTAGGCTTTTACGGTATTCTTGCTCATGCCAAGCATTCGGGAAATGGTCTTGATCCCTTTGCCCTGCTTGTTGAGAATGATCAATTGTTTTATCTGACTCATTGGTTTTGGTTTTCCTGCCATTGGATCACGGTTAGTGGTATATAAATCATCCGCTAAAAAACCAAAACCAGCATTATGAGGGGGCAATATGCTCCGGAATCTGACAACAGAGGGGGCAATATGCTCCGGAATTATTGCTGAAATATTACTTTAGGGGGTCAGCATCCGCCGGAATGGCAGTTGAAAACAGCCGCTTAAGCTACTTTTCAACCTCCGGTTCATTCCCGGATCATGGGGTCAACATGCTCCGGAATATCCAGGTATCCCAAATCCCAACGAAAATCCAATTCCGATTTGATTTTTTATTTAGAAGAAGTGAGGGCCGATGTACTCGGTGCTTATCATGAGTTCTCTTCAAAAAAAAGGCGATTCCATATAGACGAGTTAAAAAATTACTTCTTAACTGGAGGGGAGGAAGATTTTACCCTGATGAAGCTGGTGGATTATCACAAGGTCGCCTATGCCAATACCCTTTCAAATGGCTCCTTAAAGAATTATAGAACTACTGAAAAATACCTGAAGCGGTATTTAAAGGAATGGCTTAGGACTGCAGATATCTTCTTGAGTGAGATTGAAACGGAACCCTGCCTTTCACCAAAATAGGCGGGCTTATGTTTTATGATTACGAAAATGTAAGGAAGTTGATGGAGGGAAAAACGGAGGATAGATAAAGTCCAAAAACCCTTCCATTTCGGCCAATCCAGCTACTCAACAGGCTAAAAGAGAGATACAAATCTAGGATCAGGTAAAGCTATCTTCAATCTACTTGTAATTTCGTCCACTAGGGTGGTCTTTTTACATAATTGGTTTTTTCATTGATGTTTTCCCATTCGATGGTTTGCCTGTTTTATGGCAATACTTTTCAGGGAAATCCTCATTTCCATATTCATTCCAAATTTTCCAAGATTCTCTTGACATTGGCTGTTTTGGGTTGAATTTTATTTTTTTGCCAGACCTAATACAAAACCCTTGGGTTTGGATTTCTTCAATTTCTCGTTCAGGTCGTTCTGTATTGGCTGAATTCAATTCCAATTCTTCAGGAAAATCCAATAACCTTTTTTCGTCAGTCTTTCTGTTTTTTGTAAAACCGTAAAACTTCTCAGTTGAATAAAATATTGGATTTGATGTAGCTTTTGCCAAGACTAATTATGATTTTTTTACTTTCAAAAACAGGTCTTTTAATAAAAACTACTTCATTGTTTTCTGCAATTTCCATACATTCATTCCAAGCATCATTGTCTGCTGATTGTTTGAACCTACCCAAAAGGCTTTGTTGACTAAAAACACCAAATTCAATATTGTTTTTAAATGAATAATCATAAAGATTTATTGATGTAATTATTCCTTTTTTCTCGTTGCCATAATATTTTGCGTGTAAATTTGGAACGTAAACAATACTTACATTAAGAAATTTTTTAAAATAGTCAAAGTCGGCTTTACTCATACTTTTTTTAACCGATTTCTCGTTTTTTCCAAAGACTAAAAGCAGGTGAATTCTTGGGTTGTTTTCATGTTTGTCAAATAGTTTTTTGAAATAGTCATCAAGTTTGATAAAGGGGGAAACAATCATTAATGTATTTTCTGTTTCCCAAATAATGTCATAAACGGTATCTTCTAATTCTTTGCCTGTTAAAAATTTACTCATTTTTTTATTTCCTATGTTAAGTTTTTCAATTCAGATTTGTTTATCAGCATTATTCGCAACGCCTGTATAAATGTAGTCCGATTACGTCTATTTCAACTTCGGTTTGTTGAATGCTATAAACGTTTACTTACGTCTATAGTCTGTTTATCCACAAAATTACATCATCCCGCATTATCAAAAAATACCCTAATTAAGGTATTTTCCCAATGGTAATGGGTATACATCTTAAATTGACAGTTGGAATGGCCAAGTATTATCTTATCCGAAAAACGTGATATATGGCCCGCATCTTGGGGATTGTGTGATTGCATAAGTGTAGTAGTGTTATTTGTCAAAAAACGGCTATCGCCAAATCAAATATAGTAATTTTTACCAATTTCAAAAACTAAGGTTGCAGAAATAGGAAAAACACCTCCAATCATCTTGAAGGTGCTTATCATTTAAAAACCACGAAATTCCTACATCCTTGCCCCTTTCCCCTTTTTGGGTTCCTTAAGGGTGTTCTTCACCTTTGGAGTCTGTTGCTTTTCTTCCTGCTGGTCCTGCTTTACCTCCTTTCCCTGATCCTTGCCCAATTTAAGGTCATTGGTCTTGACCATCTTCATTTCGACATCATAGACATTGACCGATTTGAACTTGGGATTGGCCGAAACGTACATGATCTCTTCTTTGCCGCCCTTTTCCATGGTCACCGGATAGACACTGCCCTTTTCAAAGGCTCTGAGGTATTGGATTTTCTGAAGTGCAGGGAAAAGTCCATTTTCTTGCCTTCTATTTCCATGCATACAGAGGAAGGATATCTGACTTTTCAATGGCCAAATGAAATACAAAGCAAAGAAGCCTTTTTTGGGTCACCGAACTTCAACGATTCCATCGATGGAATGAAAATTTATAGGGCAATATGGGGTGACAACAATGGAATTTCTCGTGGCAAATTAGTAGCCAATGCCGAAAACGGTTATCCTATCCGGTGTGTAAAAGATTGATTATATCATTGATGGTTACCAAAAAAGCGGTTTGACGGTCCTGGATTCCATTATCCATAGCCTACTCCATTCCGATGATCCACCGACCACCCTTTTTGTTGGGGTAACCTTTAATATGATCCCAGCCATTGCAAAAATGGCTGGGATCTAAATCCAAAAGGATACTATTAATACCCTGCGTTTTGTTTAAGACCAGGATTCACCTTTAAACTACTTTCAGGAAAAGGCCATTTATATTGGTGGGGGCCAAAGGTCCTGTCTTCAATCTTTAGACTGGTCATCTGGCCGTTCTCTTCCCTGGTATGTCCCAGGGCAGGTTGGTTTAATACTTCCTCGGCTATTCTCCAACGAATGATATCTGCATATCTCAAACCTTCCCCGGCAAATTCCACTCTCCTTTCATTTCTGATCAGGCCGGTCCATTCCTCTTGCCCATAGCTGCTGAAGGCTGGCAGGGTCACATCTGCTTCACTCATGTCCAGGCCAGCCCTTTCTCTGACCTGATTGATGCAATCTTTGGCCAGCGCATCCACATCACCCATCATGATCCTTGCCTCTGCATAGGTCAAAAGTACTTCTGCATACCTGAGCAAACCGTATTCCATGTTCCCGTTTCTGAAAGCATCGTTTTCGGAGACAAACTTTTTGAACCAGTATCCGGATTTACTGGCCCTTTGATTCTCATAGTACATGGGATTATTGCGGTTGTAAATATCAATGGATTCTCCATAGAATTCATCACCATGTCCCATGATAGATGCTTGGTACCGCGGATCCCTGTTTAGAGCAGGATCCAGTTCATATTCTTCTTTGGTGTGAAGCGGACAGTTTTCGATAGGCCGGCCCTGCAAGGTCCAGTAGCTGTCCACCAATGACTTCAATGGGACACAATAGGATTGGCCATTTCCAGTGCGGAAATGAGGCCCCAGATCCCTAAACGAATAGGTTGTGCTGCCACTATGGCTTTCTTCGTCCAAATGGACAATAAATTCACTGTTGTTGGAAGATGCATCATACTGGAAGAGATCACCATAATTTGGGTGAAGGCTATAGTTTCCACTGTCCATAATTTCCTTGGCCAACCGGGCGGCCAATTCGAAACGTTCATGATAGAGCGCATAGCGCATGATCACGGCTTTCAAAGACATCTGGTTGAACATGTACTTGTTGGAAGTATATTCATCCACGGGCAGTTGATCGGCGATTTCCTCGGCCATCGGAAATATGGTCTCAAGGATTTCCTCCTTGGGCATTGCCGGCTGTCTGGCGTCGTCCAGATCTGCAGGTTCGAGCATAAAGGGCACATCTCCCCAATAGAAGGTAAGCCGTAGATAGTGCCACATCCGCAAACCTTTCAAAATATTTTCATATCGGGTCCTGATGTCCTCATCCTCCACATATGGCTCATCAATACTGGCGATATAGGTATTCAGCCGGCCTACATGCTTCATATAAATCGAATAATAATACTCTATCCCCAGACTGCTGGCGTTCAGGGTACCATTGGCGATCGCTTGATGGTGATCGCTGAAATCTCGGGCATAGGCATTGTCCGAGCGGCCGTCCAGCATGTACAGCAGGCTTCTCCTATTGCTATGGTGGGTAAAAACATCATAAAAACTACTGTAGGTAACCCTCCTAAGGTCATCTTCATCGTTAAAGAACTCTGTGAAAGAAGTAGCAGTCGGATCCGTCCTGTCCAGAAAACTTTCGCATCCTGTAAAGGTGATTATTAAAACGAGTAAGCAAACTATTTTTTTCATGGTCATGTCTTGATTAGAGAATTGTGAATTTTACGCCCAAACTATAACTGGCCATTCTCGGGTAATTGCCTGTACCACCGTTCCTTTCAGGCTCCAGCCCTTCCCAATTAGTAAAGGTAAAGGCATCCTGGGCATTGAGGTAAACGCGCATATTTTTAACGCCTTTGGCAATTCGGGGGAATGTATATCCCAATTGAAGGGTCTTGATCCTAAAAAAGGAGGCATCCCCTAACCACACATCACTGAGCTCGGAATTTGGGGTGGTTCCGGTCCACATGCGTGGGAATCGGCTGTTTGGGGTTTCTGGAGTCCACCTGTTGTCCATGTAATATTGTCGAGGTGCACCTAGGTCGTTGTTTTCCCCATCCATATATACTGGAAATCCTTCCTGGCCACCAAGCCTGCCGGTCCGTCGCCCCACTCCGTGGCCCAAAAAGCTAAAATCCCACCTCCTGAAACGCAGGTCCAAGGTAATGGAATAGTTCATGTGCGGAAAAGGATCTCCCAGGTCCACACGGTCCTTGTCGTTGATGACCCCGTCCCCGTTTTGGTCGACATAGCGGATATCGCCTGGCAGGGTATTGGGAAGTTTCGCAGATGTTTCGTCCACCTCCTGCTGGTTCTGAAAATAGCCGTTGCTTTCAAAACCGTAATAATTGTCCAAGGCAATTCCCCTGTACCAGATTTTTTCATTGTTATCCTTAAAAATCAACGTATCGGATTCATTGTACCCTGCCTTGAGGACTTTGTTATTGTTATCAAACAATATTCCGCCAACGGTATAGGACAGTTCCCCAATCTTATCACTCCATGATCCTGACAGCTCCCAGCCTTTGTTTTCCACCTCCCCAATGTTGACAGCGGATTCCAGACTATGCGATCCGGTCAACGGTGGTACAGGAAACTCAGAATAGATCAGGTCAAAGGAATGTTTCTTATATACTTCGGCAGTAAACCTGAAGCGATTGTCAAACATGGCCAAATCAAGCCCAATATTTCCCTGTCGTTGTTTTTCCCAGCTAAAGCTCGGGTTGGGGACCCGCATCGTCCAGCCCCAGTTGTTGACCACTTCCTGCCATAGATAGGGGGCCACATTTTCGTTCCCGATCAGGCCATAGGATAACCGGATCTTTAGGTTATTGACCAAACCATTCTGGGTGATCCCGGATAAAAACCTTTCGTTATGGACATTCCAGGCCAAAGCTCCGGAAGGAAAAAAGCCCCATCGGTGCCCGGGGGCAAACTTACTGCTTCCGTCCCCGCGTGCGGTTACTTCCAGCAGGTAGCGGTCATCAAAGGAATAATTGAGCTTTGAATAAAATGAAGCCTTTGCAATTTCCCTGTAATCGGTATAGTTATAGTTCATGAATTCCGTACCAGCGACCAAGTAGAGCTTATCCCGCTCTTTTCTTAGGTTGCGCTCATAATTGATATTTGCCCTGGCCGTAAGTTGGCTGACACTTACCCCCTGTTCGGAATCCACTTCATTTCCCCATGTAGTCACCGGCACGCCATCTCCATCAAAGAACTTGAACGTTTCCCGCTTATACTTATTGGCAGATTTATTGATCATATAGGAGATATTTCCGTTAATGTGCAGGTTATCATTGATATGATAGCGTGGGCGGAGGTTGATGGTGCTTCTGTCGTAGAGATTGTTACGCTCACCGCCATGGTTAATGGATGCAATTGGGTTCATCTCATTGTGGAGCATATAATGGTCCTGAATATCGGAGTCATAAAATATCGCTTGCGTTGGGTTCATCCTCCAGGCAATTTTATAGAGCCCGTGTCCATCTGAATTGGCATGTAGCCTGTTCACCTGCAGTCTTCTGGCATAGAAGTCCGCCAACAGGACAAACTTGTCGTCGATATGGATATCAGTATTGAACCGGGCACTGAACCGCTCCGATCCTTCGTAGTTATTCAGTCCATTTTCTTTCAGATAGCCCAGCATCAGGTTAAATGTCCCAACACCTCCTCCACCGGAGATGTTTGCGGACATGTTGTAGGAATGAGCCCTTCTTTCCATCACCTCGTCCAACCAATCCGTATTTGTGGAATTACCATTTCCGGAGTCAATAATGTCCTCATCGGTAAATTGGGGAGTTTGCCCCTGGTGTTCACGCGCTTCGTTGTTCAAGCGCATATAATCCACTGCGCTCACGAACGTAGGTAAATCGATCGGATCGTTCATAGCTGCCCACGAATGAAGATCCACTCTAAACTGCCCGGTGGTTCCCCTGTTAGTGGTAATGATGATCACGCCATTGGCACCTCTGGATCCATACATCGCTGCCGAGGCAGCATCTTTGAGTACACTGATGCTTTTGATTTCGTTGGGGTCGATATCGGTCAGGGACTGCTCCATCCCATCCACGATCACCAATGGATCGGCATTTTGCAAGGTACTGATCCCCCGGATATTTATGGTTCCCGGTACGCTACCGGGGAGGTTGCTTCCCTGCAGCATCGTGACACCGGGCAGGGTACCACTAAAGGCCTCCTGAAGCTTGTAAATCGGCCGCATCTTTGCCCTTTTCATATCCATTTCTGCAACCGACGAGGCCACGTGTTGTTTTTCGACCGTATTATACCCCATGACCACTACCTCATCCAGTGCAGTGCTTTCCTCTTGGAGCACGACATTGATCTCACTCCTCCCATCAATGGTAACTTCTTGGTTTTTATAACCTAGCATATTGAAGATCAGCACTCCGGCATCCTCGGCACTGATGTGGTAATACCCGTCATTATCCGATACGGTGCCCACATTGGTTCCCTTGATCAGGATAGTGGCACCTGGCATGGGTTCCCCATTTTCATTGGTTACCCTTCCGGTAATCTCCAACTTGGCGTACCCACCAAATGTTCGCTTCACGGAAATGTGGTCACCTTCCCTCATAAACCTAAGTCCCCTTCGCTCCAGTAGGCCCAGTAACTTGTCCAGGCTAATATTATCCCTGTTAAGACTAAAACGATCGTCACTGTCGGCAATGACGTCATCATAGAGAAATACCAGATCCGTCTTGGCCTCTATTTGGTTGAATACTTCCGTATATCTGGAATCCTGGGCAAAAAAAGAAAATGTAATCTGTTCTTTGCTTTGGCCATTTGAGACATTGGCCATAAGCACCTGTATCATAAACAGTTGTACCATAAAGGCATAAAATATTCTCTTCGATAATAATATCGATTGTTTTAAGATGATGGAATACATAAATTTGTAAATGTTAACTAATGTTAATGAAATCTATCTGGCCCATATCTGCTGCAATCAGGTATGGGCCTAATTATGGAGGTGGTAAGACAAGGTGTTACATAGGCAGTTCAATTACATTGTTGTCCTTTAAATACTATTGTGTTATTTCCGCTTATTTCCCAATCAATTTCTTTGATGAATTTTATTTGGTTGAGCAGTAATTCCAACTCACCCATTTTAAGTTTTCCCGACAGGGTACAGTCCCCGAGTGAATGAGGAATGAAGGTTACTTTATGGCCATACCATCGCTCGATCAATTTGCCAAGCTCATCCAAAGAGGTATTGTCCATATAATTCATTCTCTCTCGCCAAGCTGCGGCCATTTTCAAGTTGGCCGGATGTTTATGGAGCTTTCCCTGATCGTTGAACGAGGCTGCTTGATTTACCTTGAGTAATTCTTTCTGGCTACTATTTGCCCTTGAATAGACCTTTACTTTCCCTTCAAAGACATCAACTTGGGACTGTTCGGAAGGATAGGCGTGGACATTGAACTGTGTACCGAGTACTTCGGTAACCAAATTTTCCGTATTCACGTGGAAAGGCCTCCCGGGGTCGGCAACCACCTTAAAAAATGCTTCTCCCGTGACGCTCACTTCACGTCTATCCTTACCAAATTTCTCAGGATATTGGATACTGGAAGCTACATTCAACATAACAGTTGACCCATCGGGCAGTTTAAGGTGCAATTGTTCACCGTTACCTGTGGACTTGGTCAATAACCCAGCATTTTGATACCTACCTGCAATTATCCAATAGCCCCCTACCAGTAAGAGAAAGATAGCCGCGGCGGTTTTCCACCAATGGCAAGTATAAAGGTTCACAATTTTTCTTTGGCCCGTTTTCGTTTTATTTAATTTGACACTGATCTGGGTTAATATTTCCTTCCCCAAAGCCGTGAGATCCTGATGTTCACCAATGGATTTTCCTTCAAAACTCTTTTTGAACCATTGATCCACCGCTTTATTTTCATCCTTGCCAGTTTCACCCTTTAGGTACCGTTTTAATAGGTCGTTGAATTGTTTCCTATCCACCATCAATTTTGTGTTTTGCTTAATAGTGGGAATTAACAGGCTACGCACCTATGGAAAAAATGGGATACCGTTGGATTTAATGATTAAATAATAATATTAAAAATAAAGTAACACTATAGTTGGTCGAACAGGGAGTATCCCATAATAAATGCCATCTTGATTTCTGGTGAATTTCTCAAATGGGTCAAGGCTTTATTAATTTGGTTTTCGACCGTACTTTTTGAAATTTCCAGTTGCTGGGCAATCTCCTGATTGGAAAGGTGATCGTAGCGACTGAGGAAAAAAATCTTCCTGCATTTTGGCGATAGCATTTCCAAGCATTGTTTGATTTTACCATCCAACTCCTTATAATTTAAATACTCTTCCACTGGATTGTGTGCGAGTACCTGGTTAAATTCCTTGATAAAATGCTCCTGTTGCTCCAATCTTCTAATATGGGCTATCAATCTATATTTTGATGCCTGGTAGAGGTAGGCATAGGTATTTTTTATGGCCAACTTTTCCCTTCTCTTCCACAAGTCAAGAAATATTTCTTGGACGAAATCCTTGCTAAGCTCCTCATCTTTGGTAACGGCTTTGCTAATTGCGTAGATTTTTTTCCAATACCGCTGGTATAATCCCTCAAAAGCCTCCCAAGAATCCTGCTTTAACGCTTCAAGTAATTCGGCATCTGATTGCTGATGGGTTTCCATTGTTCTATCCTAATTTTCAATTGACCATAATATTTATTGCCACAGCTAACGACCAACTGCTCTTATCTGCAATTACCTGGCGAGTGATTCAACTATGGGATAATAATCAATTCCCTATTCTAAAAGTATCGAATGTCATTCCTGACCAATATACTTAAGGAACAACACTTTAAACTTATTGGCCATTTTCCAAGTCTTTATGGAATTCCTAATGTATTGGTTAAAATCGGCCATCAATCCCATTTCATCTTTTGAATTCATGCCCCCAAATTTTACTGATTCTGACCATTTCACTCACATTAGACTCCTCCAATGTGTTCGAAGCATTATTTGGTAAAAATAGATAAGGAATTGTTAAATATTCCCCATGCAAAAATAAGTTAATGTTAAGCTTTAAGGGGTTTAGTTATACCAGAAAATCAACTATACTTGTATCCCCTTAACGCACAATGTCTTTTTATCACGGGGAACGTTAAAACAGCATTTCCGCATATTTCGGCCTAATCTTGTTCGCCGGTATATTATATATCATCATATTGGTTTTACAGCTACCCCAGCCCCACTCCCCTCATCTCCCTCACCTCTACTGCATATACGCCGAACTCTTCCACCACCTTCCAATAAATCCGGTAAAATCCCCCAGTTTGGAAAGGGTATTTTTCACCGGATTCCGGCATGACCCATTTCACCCCTTCGATATCCTCGATATTGAACACATTGTAATATTTAAGAAATGCCTTTCTGTCAACGATCCCCTTGGGCAGCTTCCGTGCCTCTGCCTCGGAGAGCTTTTCACCGCTTTCCTTATGGCGGTAGACAACGTTCCAATAGACCACTGGAACCGACTTGGCCCCTTTCCTGATCTTTGCCCCATAACCTTCGGCCTGTTTTAAGGTAAGGTAATACGGATAGGCATGGCCACAGCTGAGCAATAACCACAGGTTGATGCCCTTATAGACCTTTCCTGAATGGAAGTTTTTGGGCAGTCCCATCACCGACCAAGGGCATTTCCAAGGCTGGCCATGATCCTTTCGTTGACGATCTGGTAAACATCTTTGCAGGATTTTTTTCTTTGTCGCTTCATAACACAAACGTTTTAGAGTGAATGATTTTAATGATGAAGCTTCCCCAGGCTGCAGGGGACATTAAAGGCAAGGAGGATCGGAATAAACAAGCGGGGAAAACAGTAATGGCTTTATGCCGAAGTTCCTTGTCCTATATGGGACCTGTCTGCCTAACTTTGCGGGGTAATTGAATAAGAATCAACCAAGACCGATTTCACTTTTTTTTTACATTAAACTCAGAAAACCATTAATTTTACGGTGATTAGGAATTAAGATAACTCCGGGAATTTTCGTTACCTGAAGTATCTAATAGGGCACTAGCAAAAAGCGCTGATTTGGGTTGGTATTGAATCGAACTTCCATGCTTTCATTCCTTTTATTACTTATAACTTCTTTTCCCTTTTCATCCACAATGGTCATTCCCTTAGGCAATAATAAACTGCACTCCTGTCCTTTTAGCGAGGTGATATTTCCCGAAACTACTCGTCCTTCTTTCCACTTAAAGTCCACTATAAATGCTCCCCTTGCATGCATTCCATTTACTTCACCTGCTTGCCAAGATGAATCTGCAGGCAGAGCTGGGATAAGACGAATGGTTTCCTTTTTACCGTGGCTTTGGAAGAGCATTTCGATAATGCCTGCTGTTCCTCCAAAGTTTCCATCTATCTGAAAAGGTGGATGGGCACAAAATAAATTGGGATAGGTACCGCCATTGCCCATGACAATCTTGGTTCCGTCACCTGCTGCTGGCTGAAGGAGTTTTCGGAGCAATTCCAAAGCATGGTCCCCATCACCGAGTCTTGCCCAAAAGTTGATCTTCCAAGCCCTGCTCCATCCCGTCCCTCCATCACCTCGCTGCAACAAGGTAGCCTTTACCGCCTTTGCCAGATCCGGCGTGCCCCATGGGGTAATTTCATCGTAAGGATGTAACCCATAGAGGTGCGATACATGCCGATGGTGAGGATCGGCATCATCCCAGTCATGTAGCCACTCATTCAAGTCCCCGTTTTTGCCCACCTCGTTCGGAGCCAATCGTGCCATCTTTTCGGTAAGCTGACCGACCAGTTCCCGATCCGTTCCGAGAACATTGGCTGCCTGAATGGTATTCCCAAAAACCTCCCGACAGATCTGCATGTCCATTGTTGGCCCCATGGCAGTATGCCCTTTATAACCATTGGGCTTGAGGTAAGTATTCTCTGGTGAATTCGATGGGGCGGTCACCAGGTATTGGTGCTCAGGTTCTTCGATCAACACAGAAGAAAGGAATTCAGCAGCACCTTTTAGCACTGGATAATAAGTAGCCAAAAAAGCCGTATCCCTGGAATAGCGATAATGCTCCCAAAGGTGCTCGGTAAGCCAAGCACCACCGGTCATGGTGGATCCCCAGCTAGCTCCTTCCCCGGGGGAGGTAAAATACCAAGGATTACTGATAACATGGGCTACCCACCCTGGCGCATTATAATAGGCCCGGGCCGATTTCTGCCCGTTTTCCACCAAATTGGCCGTGAACTGATGAAGCGGCTCTGCCAAGTCCCCGTAGCCAAGCGGCTCTGCCAGCCAGTAGTTCATTTGGATATTGATATCCAAATGATAGTCTCCATTCCAGGGAGCCTGATATTCCGGTGCCCAGATTCCTTGGAGATTTGCAGGCAGTTGGCCAGGCTGTGAAGACGAAATCAAGAGGTATTTTCCATAATTAAAATACAGTACTGGCAGCTGGCTATCCGGATGCCCTTCTGCATACCGTAAAAGCCGCTCGGGCGTACTTAGGTTCGCTACCATCCTTTCACGTTTATCAAGTTGAAAACCGTTCTTTTCAAAAAGCTCCAAAAAAGCCTTTTCATGTCGTTCCTCAGCACCTTTCGGTTTAAAATCATTAATGACCTGAAGTACTTTCCCTTTGGGATTAGCTCCCCGCAGTGCAGGACTATCTATATTATAGTCGGTGGCTGCAGCCAATATGATTAGGCACTCATCGGCATTTTTCAAGGTGAGATGGTCAGGATCCTGGGTAAGTTCTCCTCCCACT
Source organism: Echinicola soli (assembly GCF_006575665.1). Classification (NCBI taxonomy): domain Bacteria; kingdom Pseudomonadati; phylum Bacteroidota; class Cytophagia; order Cytophagales; family Cyclobacteriaceae; genus Echinicola; species Echinicola soli. Next base: position 3,060,648 of record NZ_CP041253.1, on the reverse strand, counting down.
GGGATCACTTTCACTACTGAAGCAAATCGCATCCCCTTTTTGTCCTTGTCCGGCAACTGACCCAACATCATCAACTGATCAGTATCCAAGCTATGGGTCTCTGCATTTTCTTCTCGATGCAGTCCAAGAGAAAAAGAAATGGCTCCTTTATCAGACGCGGTCAAATGGACGACCAGCACATCATCAGTCAAGCTCACATAACCAACTTGCGAAAATAATATTTCGTCCCTTTTCCAAGTCGTCGTCGCCACTCCCCGATTCAGGTCCAGAATTCGATTGTAGTCAGAATAGGCAGAAGCCGTATCCAGCCAGTTGATCCATAAGTCTCCAAGGGTTTGATAGCTGCCATAATGGACATTTGCCCCCCTGCCATGACCCGATCCCTCACCTTTGGAGACAAAGTTTTCCTGCAATAGCTGCTCGGCTTCTTTATTTTTCCCCTGTAAAAGCAACCGTTGGATTTCATCCAAATGGGCATGGGCATTATCCCTGTCGGCATCCTGCACTCCTCCGGACCACAATGACTTTTCATTCAGTACTATCCTTTCCCGATTGGGATTACCAAATACCATCCCCCCCAGTTGGCCATTCCCTAAGGGCAAGGCCTCTAAATAATTTTTAGCAGGTTGCTTAAAATAAAGGCTTTTGTCAAGAGACTGGGCCTGCGTGGTTAGTTTTAAAAAAAACAGGGTGACAAACACCAATAACGAGCATTTAACAACACCACCCTGCTTTTCTTTGTGATTTAAAATGTGCATATGAACTTTTTTAACTTCTATTGTTACGGTAAATTACTACTGGTAATCTGGATTTTGTACCAACACGCCATTGCTTTTATCGATCTCCGATTGCGGTAATGGCCAGAGGTAAAAGCGATCTTCAAAATGGTAGGGTATCACCCCATCATCCACGCTGTTCAGCTCTTCCTCTGCCACCCTCCAACGCTTCAGGTCGTAATAGCGCAGTCCTTCAAAGGCCAGTTCTACCCTTCTCTCATGCCTGATACGTTCACGCATGGCGTCCTGAGAAAGTCCCGAAGGAATATCCGGCATTTCGGAACGCTCACGTATGGCATTGATTGCATTGTAAACCGCGGCATTGGGCCCGGAAAGCTCATTTTCCAGTTCTGCATACATCAGGAGCACATCGGCATAGCGAAGCAATACCCAATCTTGCTCACTTCTGGTAGAATACCCGTAAGGAATGAGGTCTGGGCTCAGGAATTTTTTCAATCCAAAACCAGTCGGTCGGTTATTGGATGGACGGTGCTCGTTTCCATCACCCCAATCGACATAATCCACAAAAATAGTCTGCGCAAGTCGCGGATCCCTGTTTTCATAGGGATCATCGGGATCGGTCATTGGTGATTCACCATAAGGTAAGCCATCCATATATTCAAAATCATTCACTAGATTTTGAAGAGGGCTTACCACTAGCCAATCCCCGTACCACTGGTCCATAGGGGTGGCATTGTCCGGTGCCAAAAACTTGACCGAAAAGATGATCTCTTCATTTCCTTCCTGTGACCCTGTCCTAAAGACGCTCTCCACATCTTCAACCAACCTATAATCACCTTCCATCAGTGACTGGGCCAACAGTTTTGCTTCTTCCATGATAGCGGAATTGGCTGCACCGTTCTCCTGATAGGCTTCATACATCAATGTCCTGAGCAAAAGTGCTTCCGCTGAGCTTTTCACCGCATGTCCACCACTATTGCCATAGGGTATTTCCTCCAACATACCAATGGCATCCGTCAGATCATCCCTGACCTGGGCAAAGACCTGTTCCATAGACACTTTTGGCTGGGACTGGTTCTCCAAGTCCAATGGTTCCGTAACCACTGGCACCTCACCATAGGCCTGATACAGCTCAAAATAAAAATATCCACGAACAAACTTTGCCTCTCCCTCATAGCGGCTTTTCATTTCATCACTTATATCTTCCCCTTCATAGGATTGCAGTTGGTTCAGGAAGATATTTATCCTAGCAATACCCGAGTAAGCTGTCGAGTAAATTGAGGAAATATACCCTCCCGATGAAGGAAAGATATTTCCCTGTACAATGGCGTTGCTCCCATAGTAGTTGTGCTGACCGTATCCATTATCGGTCAGCACATCCTTGTTGGGCGCTCCATAGGTGTACATGTCCACTTGCATACTTCCATAAATGGCCGTCAATGCATTTTCAAAATCCGTTTGGGATTGCCAGAAAAGATTCGATGAAAGCTGATCGGTGGGACTTCTGTCCAAAAAGCCTTCACAGGCACTCAGCACGAACAAAACTCCAATTATGATATAATTATTGATCGTTTTCATATTATTTTTCATTTAGTCCTTAAAATTGTACCTGTAAGCCGAATGAATAAATCCTGTTTTGGGGATAGTTTACAAAATTCCCATTATCGCTTCTTTCAGGATCCAATCCTGGATACTGGGTGATCGTGGCCAGGTTGTCCCCGGAAAAATAGATCCGTAGCTTACTCATGTTGAGCTTTTCGATCATAGCTTTTGCGAAGCTATAGCCCACTACCAGATTCTTTAACCGCAGGTAAGAGGCATCCTGGAGAAAATAGGATGAGGTACGGGAAATTTTTCCTGAATCGTTCCACCCCCAGTACATTCTGGGCATTGAGGTACTTGGGTTGTCCTCGGTCCAGCGGTTTCTCCAATCCACTGTGGGCGGGGCTCCCTGGATAAAAGGAATCGTTCCCCAATTATTCACATAAATGTCCCGGTCATACACCCCTTGCAGAAAGGCAGAGAGATCAAAGCCTTTCCAAGAGGCGCTCAAGTTAAAGGCATATTCAAATTTCGGAAAGGGGTTGCCTATTACAATCCGGTCATCATCATTGATGATACCATCGTTGTTCTGGTCCTGGTACTTGATATCCCCGGGTAGGGTATTATCGTTAAACTGCGCCGGACTGTTGTTCACTTCCTCTTCGGTCTGGAAGATCCCTTCCATTTCCAACATGTAAAAGCTTCCCCAGGGGAGCCCTTCCCGATATATCTGGTTACCGCTGATCTCTTCGGCACCAAACTCAACGAGTTCATTTCGGAAGCGGTCAATAAAGAAACCTGCTTCATAATTAAGCCCTTCCAAGCTACCATTTTCAATTGCTCCTCGATAGTTTACATTGACTTCCAGACCGGTATTCCGCATCACCCCGTCATTGATCGTGGGCGGTGAAAGCCCCACTACCCCGGTAAGCTGGGAACTTCTCAAAATATCGGATGTCTCTTTCCTGTACCAGTCTACTGTTAGGTTTAGACCATTGAGCACCATCAAGTCCAGGCCTATATCCGTAATTTTTGTCGTCTCCCACTTAATGGCGTTATTGGACAACCTTGTCTGGGCAATTCCAGTGGCCAGGTCACTATTGTCAAAAGGATAGGCTCCCGTGAATACCAAGATATCCTGATAAGGATAAATGCCGATATTCTGGTTGCCCAGCTCACCATAGGAAGCGCGTAGCTTCAGATCATCCAGCCAGTTTACATTTCCATCCCTGATAAAGGATTCCTCCGAAATTCTCCAACCAGCCGAAATGGACGGAAAAGCACCCCATCGGTTATCAGGGCTCAGCCTACTGGTGCCGTCATAGCGCATATTGAGCTCCACCAAGTAACGCTCATCAAAATTATATCCCAGCCGCGCAAAGAACGACTGAATGGCCCACTCTTCACTGGATCCAAAAGCATTTTGTACCGCTGGACTTCCGGCATTAAGCTCCAGCAATTGATTGCTTGAAAAACGCTCACGATATCCTGTAAGAATTTCATATTTGTTGTACTCTTGGCTATATCCCAACTGCAGGTTAAAATTATGTCTTTCAGACAATGTCCTTTCATAGGCCAAATAAGAAAACAGGTTGGTGTAGATGTTTTCATTATTGTTGACATTGAGCCCACGGCCTCCCACATCAAGATCCGTCATAAACTCTCCACTCAGGTAATTATACAGCGGGACTTCCGGTCTCCAGTCCTTTGACTTGTTGAGGTCTGCAATAATAGCTGCCTTGGTATACCACTTCAGCCCATCGGTAAGCTCAAACTCCGTCCATGCCTGCGCATTGATGGAATGGTCCACTAGCCTATTCAGAACACCGTTCTCTACAAGGGCGACAGGGTTTTTATTATTGCTCTCAAAATCAAATGCCTTATAGGTATATTTCCCTGACCCATCGGGAAGCACTGGCCCGTAGGTAGGCGCCTGTGAAAGGGTGCTCAAAAAAGTATCCACCGCCCCTTGTCGTGGTTCTTCCCGTTCTCCTCGCTTCAATGATAAATTCGTGCCAAAACGTATTTTATCGTTGATACCGGAGGCGAGGTTTACACGAAAGTTATACCGCTCGTAATTGAACCCTTTCATGACTCCTTCCTGGTTTACATATCCAAGGGATATGTTGTAAGTAGTAAGGTTCTCCCCACCGTTAAAGGACAGATAATGGGTTTGGGTTGGGGCTGGATTGAACATAATGTCCAGCCAGTCAGCATTGGGGTACCGGCTTCTGTCGGTAGCATTTCTGTAGAGGTCGATTTGTTCTTCGGAGTACAGCCCTGTACCAATGCCGGAATTGGTTTTTGCTTCGTTCCACATCTCCATATATTCAGCGGAATTGGTAATGAATTCAGGCATTCTGGAAGGATTGTGCATGGCAAAATTCCCATGGTAATCCAGTTTAAAGCCTCCTTTGGCTCCTTTCTTTGTAGTCACCAAAATAACTCCGTTGGCAGCCCTTGATCCATAAATGGAGGCTGAAGCTGCATCTTTCAGTACAGAAACATTCTCAATATCGTTGGGATCTATATCTGACAGGTTTCCTTCCACGCCATCGATCAGTACCAAGGGATTGGAACCTGCTCCACTAAATGTTCCCTGTCCACGGATTTGGATGCCCAACCCTTCATCCCCTGGCTGACCCGAATTCTGCACCACCCTTACCCCTGGCATTCTGCCTTGGAGCATGGATGCTGCATTGGTGACCGGACGACGGGAGAGCACTTCTCCGTCCACATCTGCCACTGCTCCGGTAACATTGATTTTTTTCTGGGTACCGTAGCCCACGACCACTACTTCTTCCAGACCCTTCAAATCCTCCTCCAATACAATTTCTATGTCCGTTTGGTTTCCTAAAGACACCTCTTGGGATTTATATCCTACAAAGGAAATGATCAGAACGGCATCGTTATCGGCGACATTGATGGTGAATTTCCCGTCAATATCGGTAGCGGTACCGGTGGTTGTCCCTTTTACACTGACCGTGGCACCAGGAATGGGCTGGCCATCCACTCCTGAGGTTACCGTCCCGCTTACGCTCTTATCTTCTTGTACCTTTATTTCAGCAACTGTTTGTTCCTGACGGGAAACATGGATCGTACTGTTGATACTTTTGAACTTTAGCTTTGCATTTTTGGACAAGGTCTCCAGCACGGACAGCAAGGAACCGTTTTCAACCTCCAAAGTCTGCGGGGATAATGCTCCCAACTTTCCCTTTTCATAGGCAAAGGCATAGCCTGTCTTCAGCTCGATCTCCTTGAAGATGGAATAAACGTGTTTTTCCTTTACATGAATACTTATAAAGACCTGATCAAGGTCTTTTTCCTGACTGGGCACCGCCTGTACTGCGGATAAGTGAAATAAACTGGCGAGAAATCCCACAAACAATATTATTAGGCTGTTTGTCCCTTTTCTCCAAATGGGTATGGAATGTTTCATAATGATTTGGGTTAATTGTAATTGTATGATTCATGTTTTACTGGTTCGGCAAGGTTGATTTTTTGCTGACCATGACTTTTTTGCCCTTGAGTTCAAATTGGATATCAGTGGAGTATTCCATGCCTTTTAGGACATTTTCGAGCATTTGGTCTTCAAATCTCCCTGTATAGTTTCCCTTGAGTGTAAATTCACTATCCAACTCAAAATCGACATCGTACCAATTGGAAAGTATCCTGAACACCTCTCTATAGGAGGCATCATCAAATTTCAGTATCTTCTCTTTCCAGCCCAGCAGTTCCTCATAGTCATATTTTCCTTTGCTGATAGCTCCGGACTCCGCATCGTAATAGGTCGCTTCTGTTGGGACAATCTCGGTTTCAATTCCATCTTGAGTGGCCACCTTTACCTTTCCCGTGACCACTGCCACATGAAAATTAGACTGACCTTCATAGGCTTTGACATCAAATGAAGTTCCTAGCACTGTCGTCACCAAATCTCCGCTTTTAATACTAAAGGGGTGATCAGAATCATTCTTGACGTCGAAAAATGCCTGGCCTACAAGTTTTATCTGACGGTTTTCGGCAAAATCCTTTGGATAGGAAATAGTACTACCGGAGTTTAGCGTAACCATTGAACTGTCCGGCAACATAAAAGTCTTTTTGACGCCTTTTGAGACGGTTCTTGAAATTATTGCTACATTTTTGGTAGTAGGGATTGTCCCTGTTGATCTATTGATCCAGTTATAGGCCATAAACAGCATTCCAATTAACAAAATGGACGCTGCTACCGAATTGCCCCATGTCCAAAAATGCCTGCTTTCCTTTCTCTTGTATGCAAAGGTAGGGGATGGGGTTTCCAGCTCATTATTGTTTTTTTCCAACAGTCGGTCCAAACCTGCCTCAAACTTGGCCTTATCTATTTTATTTTCTTCCTGGGGCTTTAACCGCTTGGCCAGTTCCTTGGCATTCAACATCACGTTTATTTTCTCTGGATACTTCCGGCTCCAGTTCTCCCAATACCGGTCAGTGTGCTGGGTCGGCTGTTTCACCCATTTGACGAACAAAGGGTTCTTTAAAAAATCAAGTTCACTTTCCGGATCAAATTCCATGGGCATTTTTGAGTTTCTAGCTCTTGTAGATATTAAGAGACATAAGCCCTAAAAGTGACATCGGTAAAAGTGTTTTTTTTAAATTTTATTATGGGAGGATCATAAAGGGAAGTGTATTTTATTTTTCCTATGACACAAACCTTATCTGAAAAACACTGTTTAACCCCTGCCCCTGACTGACAGGAGATGCTCTTCTACCATTGAAAATGCTACAGGTTCAATTGAAGGGCCAAAGGGAACAAGAATACAACACCTTCATGTCCTTTGAGGGAAACAGCCAGGTTTCCTAATGCTTTGTACAGGAGATTTCGTGCTGACCTTACATGACCCATATCCATTATTTGGGCAATTTCCTTATAGGATAACTGCTCGAAGAAATACAAGTTAATCGCTTCACGCTGACGGATGGGAAGTTGGTTACAGACTTTTTGCAACAGCTCTTTTATATCGATGGTCAGTGGAGTTCCAATGGCATGAAAATCTTCAGCCACCTCTATCAAAAAGCCATCATGGCGATCATACCCTTCCACCAGTTTTAATTTCCTGTTCCGTTTCAAAACCCTCATAAGCCTTCTCCGATAAGAAGCGTACAAGTAATTCTTGACAGAATCAACCTTTCCTAATTGCTTTTTCTTTACCACAACATATAAAAAAACATCCTGGACCACATCATAGGCAATTTCCCTATCAACAGTTATTTGTGTCCCATAATGAAAAAGCTTATCGGCAAAACGGTTATAAAGTTCGGCCAATGCGTCATCACTGCCTTTTAAAAATTCCTCCCAAGCATGGTTTTCTGAGCTATAAAACGAATGATCCCTGCTTTCTTTTTGATCTGCCTCATAATCCTTAGATAGCTTATGCCCATCTTCATATATTCGTTTGATCATAGTTGTTCATTTTGGGATATTTTAAAAGCAATAGGTCATTGGTTTTGAACAGAAGATCTATAATTGTCCAAAATTCTGTTATAAATAAATCAAAAACTTAAACATCAATAAACCAAATCAAAAAGCACCAAAACAATACAAATGCAAAATAAGCATGTGGAAATGACAAAATAATCCATAGTATTATGATCTAGTATCAAACATTCATCACCAACTCTTAAGACCAAGCCACGAGATATAATCAGCTCCTACCTGATCAATATCCACTTTATGTATAATAATGGAAGACTGTAATAGCTTTTACTTTATATGAGTCTCCGCAATCATACAAGTAGCCAAGCATAATTGAATAAATAGTGTTTCCGTCCTTTTATTCAGGTGTAAAATTGCTTTCAATAGGTCTTCATGAATGCTACGCATTTCCATTGATGAAAAGGACCAAAAATCCAGTCCGGTGGTGAGCCCTTTAAATTGGGAAAAACAAGTTTTCCAGTGAGGAAAATACGTTACCCAATTTAATTTATGAAAACTGCTCCGGCCTGAAAATGAATGGATCTCGCTGTTCCACGACGCGAGCTAATTCATTTTCTTAACGGCCTGCTCATTTTTCTTAAATCGGTCTCACCAAGGGACTTTCTTAACTTTCTTCGGAATGGTCCTTTAAATGATATTGGTACCCTTGGAAGGTACCCGAGGTATCCTGCCTGGCCACTGTCCCATTTACTTGACACCAAGAAAAACCAATCGATCATCACTTTTATATCACATGCTGAGCAGGAAAATACAACTCTGAAAATACAGTTGAAGAGCTTTCCGACCGATTCCACCTTCATGCATCTGAATTTTTATTGGTCAGGAACACATCAGCGATTTCTAAATGATGGATATCATCCATTTGTAAAACAGCACGGCAAAAAAACATGAATGCAAACCTATAACTATACATTTTTGTTTGGAACTTACAAAGCGATCGTTAACCGTTCTGGAGCCAACTTCCTTTTATCTATAAATGACCTCTAAAATGAATCAACATCCCCTAAGGATCCAAATTGAAGAAATCGTCAAACTTACCGATGGGGAGTTTAAGGTTGTATTGGAACATTTCAGGCAAAGGACATTCAAAAAACATCAGATCGTTCTTCACCAAGGGGACGAAGCCAGATACGATTATTTCGTGATGGAAGGACTGATGAAGGTTTCCCGGCTGGATGAAGATGGCAAGGAGCATATTCTGCAGTTTGGAATGGAAAACTGGTGGATTACCGATGCGGAGGCATTCCACCGCAGAGCCCAGTCAACCTTGACCGTAGATTGTCTCGAAGACACCCGGACAATGTCCCTCACGTTGGAGGACAAGGAAAAGCTGTGCCGGGAGATTCCTAAAATGCAGACCTTTTTCCTTAAGAAAACAATCAATGGATATATTGCCCTCCAAAAAAGGATCCTTTGCTTCTTGAGCAGCAATGCCAAGGACCGTTACCATAACCTCCTTTCCATTTATCCCGGCTTGATCCAGCGCATTCCCAAGGCCATGGTGGCTTCTTACCTAGGAGTCTCTCGTGAAACACTAAGCAGGCTGACCAAAGCCGAGGCCTGAAATGTGACATTCCTCACATTGATTCGGTGACATATGTCCTGTCTGCAACGGCAATCCTTTTGGAAATTTGTTATAGATATTAAATGCTGGTGTCCGGGGAAACAATCGTCAAATTGAAAAACTCAACTGCTTTCACCCCTAAATCCCCTTTAGGGGGATGGGGGGCATTTTAGGGATTGGAATAAAAACCCTAAAATTTCTATTTAAAGACAGCTTTTGATCATATTTGAAATTTAGTCGGACGCCAGTAGATATTAAATGCATTGATCACTAAAGTCTACTAAAATGGAATATCGAAATCTGGGAAATTCGGGATTGAAAGTACCCGTACTTAGCTTGGGAACAGGCACTTTTGGGGGAACCAATGAATTCTTTCAACGCTGGGGTCAAACAGATGTAAAAGAAGCAAGCCGGCTCATCGACATCTGCATGGAAAGGGGGATCAACTTTTTTGATACCGCAAATGTGTATTCACTCGGTGATTCAGAAATCGTTCTGGGAAAAGCCCTGAAAGGTAAAAGGAATAAAACTATTGTATCCACAAAGGCGACGTTCCAAATGGGAGAATCTCCAAATGAAAAAGGATCGTCCAGATATCACCTGTTAAATGCCCTTGATGATAGCCTGAAACGACTTGGAACCGATTATATTGACCTTTATTTTATGCACAGCTATGACCCCCAAACGCCCATCGAAGAAACCCTCAAAACCCTTGATTTAATGGTAAAAAGCGGCAAGGTAAGGTACATCGGGTGCTCCAATTTTGCTGCCTGGCAATTGATGAAGTCACTCTCGGTTTCGGAAAAGTTCAACCTGGAAAAATATATCGTCTACCAAGGGTATTATTCCCTGATAGGGCGAGATTATGAGCAGGAATTGATGCCCCTTTTGGAAGACCAAAAACTGGGAATGATGGTATGGAGCCCACTGGGATGGGGAAGACTTACGGGAAAGATTAAAAGAGGCCGTGAAATGCAGGAGGGACGAATCAAATCAGGCGGCGATGTGGGTGCACCGCCGGTTGGGGATAAATTCCTGTACAAGGTGGTTGACGTCCTGGAAAACATTGCCGATGAACTGGATAAATCCATTCCCCAAGTGGCCATAAATTGGTTACTCCAAAAAAGGACCGTTTCCAATGTGGTCATCGGTGCACGGAACGAAAAGCAGTTATTGGCCAATATTGATGCTGTCGGATGGAAACTTTCCGAAAAGCACCTTCTCCAACTTGACAAAGTATCTGGACAGACGCCAATCTATCCACATTGGGTCGGGGAAAGGTGATATTATGAAGGACAATTTCAATCAAAAAAAGGGGGGGATTTTGAATTTATCCGAATGTGCTCCAAATATTCTTCAACCATTTTATCCTCTATATTTCCTGTGCTTCTTGCCAAGAATCTATTGCCCAAGAATCATAACGTCTTCTGCATCAAATATTCGCTTAAACAAATCTCAACAACATCGCTGAAGACCTCCACTAAGGCACTGGGTAACGATACTTGGTAGCCCAAACCATCTAAACTGTAAGCCAGCTATCTGTGTGGTTTCCTCGACAGTGGTTTGATCCCATTTTTCAATATTGAAAAATGGGATCAAACTGAAAGTCTTGTGCTGAAAGCGCATAGTTTTCACTAGCGATTGGGACCAATAAACCCCAAAACACTCTACTTAAAACTCAGGCATCACATTATAATAGAAGGAATATGGATCCAATATCTTTTCCAAAAAATAAGACTTTTCCAATCCTTTCTTCTCGGATACCGAGAAAAGTACTTCCCCTTCTTTATTAAGTGCACATATATTGTACTGGTCAGCAGTCACCAGTAGTTTTACCTCATCGATGGATTTATCACCCTTGGTATTTTCATATCCGACCACATACTCATTAAGGTAAAACGTACCACTTACAGGCAATCCATCTTCAAATGTACCCCTTTCTTCCGCTTCAGAAATTCCCTGATAATAAGTCACCTCTCCCGTCTTATTAGCTACATCAGAAACCTCAAATACAGCAAGTTCTTTCCCCGTAGGGTCATAGATGGTTGCCTCAAGCTGATTGGTCGCTGTCACCATCTCCTGAAACAAGCGGTCTTCTTTCCACATTTCGATTTTCCGGCATTCTCCTGATTCATAAAATGATTTTTTGGTAACAAGGGATTTTTGGTCATTATACTGAAACGAAATCAACTCACCATCTGTGGGGTTGCCAGATGAATAGGTAATCTCATTCCGCACTTCCCCATGCTCCGTATAGTAAACGCACTCACCATCTAAAAGCCCACGGGAATAGTTTTCCTCACTCTCAAGAGTGCCATTGCGATAGTAGGTATTATGTTTTCCATGACGCTCACCATTGGCATACCCTGTTTGTTCACTGATCTTGGGCACGCCACCATCTGGATTAAAAAAAAGCTTCTCTTCTCCCTGCTTGGCCCCCTCCTGGTAAGGTGTCAACCTATACTCATACACCGTACCGCTCTTTACTGTTCCTTCCCAAGGTTCTCCATCTTTATAAACAGCTTCGCCCAACAATTCTCCATCAAGATCATAAAAACTGGCCTTTCCATTATAGTCGATCTCCTCTTCCAAAAATACAGGGTATTTTCCATTCCTATCTCTTCTGGTGTAATTTTCAGCATAACTCTTTTTATAAATCAATGTTCCATTATCATCATATTTTCGGATGTATCGTACCAAGCTGGTATCTGAAAAAAACTCATACTCCGCCCCATGTGATTTGGGCAAGTAGACCATTTCAGCGAGTAAATCACCCGATTTATCATAAAATGTAGCAGTCTCCTTTTCATAACCGTCCACATAGGTAATATCCTCTCTCAAAACACCGTTTTTATAGTAATATTTATACTGCGTTTTTTTGCCGCTTTCATTATAGAATGTCTCTGATTCTATGGAATTCCTGCCCTTTTCTCCCGAAAAGCTGTAGTACGCATACCTGGTACGATTCCCATTATGGTAATCTTCTTCGATATACAATTTCCCTTGATAATTCAATTGATACAGCGTCCCATTATAGGGTTCCTTTTTTCCATATTTATTGGCCTTATAGGTCAACACTCCCATTTCATTTCCCTCATGGTCATAAAAAACACTCCTGTCTCCTTCCCTGCTCTCAAATTTAGCTCCATCATAATAACACATTGTTTGAGCTGTCAACTCCCCCTGAACATAGGTCGTCAGCACATTCTTCCTCTGATCAAATGACGTTCCTTCAAAGGGCTGCCCATCCTTATAAATAAGCTCATGAGTAACTTGCCCTCCTTCATCATAAGACACTAATTTCTGTAAACCATGCTCATCAAAGACACTCATCTGCTGCAAATTTCCGTTTTCCCGAAACTCCTTTTTTTCGATAATAAGTCCATTCCTGTACTGTTCGGTATATAGAATGGCAGGGGTTTTATGAAGGTAATTCTCCTTAAACTTGATCATGACTCCACTTATTGGACTACCGTGTAGATCATACCAACCTTGGCCTTCTTCCATTCTACCGACCAAATCCCCAAGTTGGTTTCCATCCTCATCAAAATATGTCGTATAAACGGTATCATTCTCTACAAGAATCTTCTCACGGACTTCACCCGAAGGATACCACACGGTGCCATTTTGAAATTCCCCATGCTCATATGAAATTGCTCTCTTCTTCAGGAGCGGATCGTAAAAATAGGATATTTGTGTCCCGTTGTAGGCAGATACATTCTGGCTTTCATCAGCGTCCATTTCAAATTCCCCTAATACATCTCCCTTTCCGTCATAATATTTTGTCAGAAGTAGATTGCCCTCATCCCCCTTCACTATGCGGCTATCCACTATCATCCCCTTGCACGGCATTTCCAAAAAAACCTTTTCTTGGACTACCTTGCCTTCTTGGTATGCCAATAACCTATAACACTGATACGCTTCGTTAAAAGAAAGCATCTCACCACTGGAAACCCTGCCCTGCTCGTATTTGGCAGTGGCAAATGGCTTTCCGTTATAGTACTTGACAAACACCCCATTCAGGACTCCCATTTGATAGTCTGCTTTCTGTTCTAGCTGGCCATTTTCATTGTACCATTTGACAGTACCTTCAAAGACCTCCCGATCCTTTACCTTGGAATATCCTTCCATCTGCCTGGCTCCAGAAATGTAGTAATCCACCATCCAATATCCATCGTCTTTTGGCTGGGGAGCCGGTCGATAAAACGCCGCACTGTCCATGGTCGTCTCCTTCCAGTCACTGTCAAACCATGTGGTATCTTGTTGGGCTATCACTTGCTGAAATACCCCCAAGCCTAACAGGAATAGTAAATTGATAATCTTCATAAATATACTTTTCTATTAATTTAACGCAGAGCTCTGCTACTCAGATAAGCCCTGATCTATCATGGATGAAAAATGATGTTGATGTTAAACCCGAAATCAAGGCCGAAATATGTATTAGCATATCAATTGGGGCCTGAAACGGCTTAGATTACAATTCATAATGCATCCGGGTTATAGCTGGTTTTCTACAATCTTCGAAAAAGATGTCATTTTGCATCCATAGTTTTTTGCAAAGAAATCATCTAAGTCATCGGCCTTTTGGAACATCTTCATGATATTTTTCTTGATCTCTTCTGATCTGGGAGAAAATGCATCAGAAACTGCGATTCGGTAAGAAAGGTAAATGGTACCTTTATATTAGGCAAAATCAACATGGCTCTTGTTACTTTTAATGATAGAAGGGAAATATTTTAGTGATTGATTCATGCTTTGAAAATTGATGATTTCCACTCTGTACATATTGTTGTATTCGCCTAGCGATCAAAAATTACAACAGGTTGGAAAAAGATGGTAAATAGTAGTTCTATAATGATAAAGGTGGTTCAAAAAAACCGCTTCCTTACCTAACGCCACAAAATTAAGATGGTTCCTTGGTTTTAATAAAAATCGCTTTTTTTTGTTAAAATCTACTCATTTTAGGAAAACGGCAATCATCATATAGACTGATGGCTCTTTTTGGAAATCACCCAAACTTCAACTCAAAATATGCATTAGTCTGTCTGTTCCGAAGCCAAACTACTTCAAAACCAGCTACTACGCTCTAACTCCGATTCTTTCTACCTCAGTTCGGTGTAATATTAAGTTTGAAAGGTTGGTTTTGATGGGGTTTTTAGTACGCTCCCCTGGAAGGAGTGCTTAACGCATTGGGCTAATTGGAGGGAATGACACTACTTGTGGACTGTAAGGGCAGTTAAAAATTATAACCGTAGTATTCCTGTGAGGATTGTTTGGCTAGATGAAATGGTGAGCTGGCCTTTCAGGCTGTGGTAGAGGAATGAGTTTGAGTTTATGCCCCAAGGCCTTGCCTCGGGCTACCTTCAGGAAAGGTTTTCAGCCTTCGGCTCTCGATAGAGGTAAGGGCTAAAAATCACACTTGATGTGGCTGTATGCAAAATTTATCGTTTAAATCGAACTGAGGTTATCTGGTAACCAGCCATGTACACTAGTCGCTACCGTGGATGCTTAGACCTACTAACCTAAGCGGTTTTCTAACACTTTCTGTGCCCTTCTACCCCTCCTTGACTAAACGGCATTAAATCTGGATTTAAATTGTCCCCTTTCTTTTATCCCTCTAAACAAAGGACTTTGGACCCTCCACAATGAATCTTGCTGAGGTCGTTCTCTGGGATAAACAAAAAAAGATACCACTGACCTGTATCATGCATTAGGTCAGTGGTGAAATTCTACTCCACTGTAGCTTCTATACTAGTTACCGAGAACGCTCCAAAATAGCCCAAAGCCGTATCGCCAAAATTTGAAATTGGATTGGACGGAGCCACTCCTCCACCGTCAATTACATCCACAAGCATGCGATAGTAATCATAAGTGGATTTTTCCAAATGCCTTAATTCCACATAAACTTCATCTCCCTCCCCCAAAGTATGGGGAAAATCATAATCCTGGACATTTCCATCCGTGTACTTGTCGCTGTAAAGCCAAAAATTATCATCTTCGATCATCTCACCATCAAAGTCAAAAACATACACTTCTCCATTTACAAAGACATTAAAGCTATAGTAATCTCCTAAGCCAGGGGGATCCTCAAAATAAGCCTTGAAATAATATCCCTCTTTATTAAGCAACGATTCTTCTTCAAATCGGAAACCTAGGGAATCAATTGCCACCTGCTCTTCTGGCATCCTGCTTTGGGCAGAGTAGGACTGGCCTTCATGCTCGACAGTGAGGGTATATGTCACGCCTCTTTGACCTTGAAGATCGGTAGTCTGGTAAACCCCTTCCTCGGTTTCTACCAACACTTCTGCATTTCCTTGATCATCGGAAATTTCTACATAAGCACCACTAATGGCTGGAAACACATTGTCTTCATAAAAACCTACTGACTCGGTTATGGTTACCGTATAAGGTCCCGCCTGATCGGTAACGATCCCCTCTATGGCAATACGGGTATCCCCTTCATCGAGGTTCAGTTCAATCACGTCCTCACACCCCATCAAGGTCACAGACAAACATAAGATTAGTCCAATATATTTATTCATGATCATTTAAATCTAAAATTATAGGTTACGGATGGCAAGATGCTGAAGAGGGCAATTTTCACAGCCTCGGTTTGGCTAGGGTCGTCCCTGTTTTCACGGAATGAAATAGAATAGGCATTTTTCCGTGCATAGACATTGTAGATAGAGAAGTTCAGGTCCGAACTAAACTTCTCTGTATCTCTAAGTTTCATGGTGGCACCGATGTCCAGCCTATTGTAATCTGGCATGCGGTTATTATTTCGCTTTCCATACATATTGATGACCTCGCCTTTCATTTCATATTTTCCTACAGGATAGGTCACTGCATTTCCAGAACGGTAAACGAAGGAGGCTGAGAGGTTCCACTTTTTATTGAGCTGGTAAATGCCCACTACCGAGAAGTCATGCGGTCTGTCCCAACTGGCCGGATAAACTTCCCCATAATCCACCCCGGCAAATTCCCGCACCGTTTTAGAGATGGTATAACTCACCCAGCCGGTCAGTCTTCCCGTATTCTTTCTCAGGAAAAATTCCGCACCATAGGACCAGCCTTTCCCAAACAATAATTGGGATTCTACATTTTCGTTAAACACCAATTCAGCTCCTGTACGGTAGTCCACTTGGTTTTGCATATCCTTATAGTACACTTCCATGGAAGACTCATACATATTATCCTTAAAATTCCTGTAATAGCCCATCGCAATTTGATCGGCTATCTGCGGCTTCACATTATTGCTGCTGGGAATCCAGAGATCTATGGGAGTGCCAGAAGTGGAATTGGACACAAGATGCAGGTATTGGCGGTTCCTTCCATATGATGCTTTTAGGGAGGTTTCATCATTCAGCATATACGTCAGCCCAAGACGCGGCTCCAGGCCGCCATAGGTTTCTACGATCTCGCCTTTTCCATAGGTCTCCGAACTTACCACATCGCCGTCTTGATCATAGGTAAAGACCTCGCCTGGCCCCACTTGGGCAAACCAGGAATAACGAAGCCCTCCATTCACACTTAAGGCCGGGGAAACATTCAACTCCTCAGAAACATAGGCTGCTGCTTCCCAGGCGTATTTATTCTGTAAGGTCTGGGCGTTGATGTAGCTATCTCCCTGTGGGGAAATTTCACCTGGAACAAAATTATGGCGGATAAGCCCCGCCCCAAACTTCAAGGTATTGTCTGGGTTTATATAATATTCAAAATCTTCCTTCAAGCTGATATCCCTGATGGAAGAAGTCACCTTAAACCCATCATTTTCATCTTCCTCTCCCGAAATATCCACCACATAATTGTAATCACTGAACACAGCAGTGGAATTTAAAAACAAACGGTCGTTAAAGAGGTGGTTCCATCGGATGGTACCGGTTGCATTTCCCCAGTCAAACCCAAACAGATCAGCATACCCGAAATTATCCCTGCCAAAATATCCTGACACAAACACCCGGTCCTTATCACCAAACTTGTAATTAGCCTTGGCATTGAGGTCATAGAAATAAAGGGTGGATTTATTGATATCCTCATCATTAGAGAGCTTCAAAAACAGGTCTACGTACGTTCTTCTACCAGAAACTACAAATGACCCTTTGTCCTTTACAATAGGCGCCTCAATGGTCGCGCGGCTGGAAATCAAGCCGATGCCGCCCTGAGCAGCAAATTTCTTGGTGTTCCCCTCTTTCATTTTGATATCCAAGACCGAGGAAGCCCGTCCCCCATACTCGGCGGGAATATGGCCTTTGTAAATGGAAAGATCTTTGATCGCATCCGAATTGAAGACAGAGAAAAAGCCCAACAAGTGGGACGCATTATACACGGGAGCTTCATCCAGCAAAATCAGGTTTTGGTCTGCACTTCCTCCACGGACAAAGAATCCCCCGCCTCCTTCATTGCCTTTGATGCCCGGAAGTAGCTGAATGGTCTTCACAATATCCTTTTCCCCAAATACCACTGGAATGGATTCCACTTCCCGCATGTCCAGTTTATTGACACTCATCTGGGTGGAGCGTACATTTTCATCTTCAGGTTCCGCACTTACCACCACTTCCTCCAGTTCTGCTGACCCCGGCGCCAGTTCCACATCAATGGTCTTATCATCATCCAGTGAGACGGTTTTTGTTACGGATTCATACCCTACAAAACTAAATGTAACAGTATATTCTCCTTCAGGGATGGTGACAGAATAGAACCCATACACGTTACTGGTACCTCCCGTGCCCAGTTCCTTCACAAAGACCGTAGCTCCGATAAGCCCCTCTCCCGTGGAAGCATCTTCAAGCGTTCCCCGTATGGTATGCTTGGTTTGTGCAAAGGCAGAAATACTGCCAAGCCCAACACAAAAGCCAAGAAGTACTAGGTTTCTCAACAACCCCTCGTGGAAGGTTGTCGTCATGTTTTTACCCATTAGTTTGGTTTATTAAAATTCAAAAATTGATAACTAACAATATCCCATGATGTTTTAATAAATACCGAAAAGATCATTTCCTCTAATCATGGTTGATTTTTTACTTATGAATAACTACCGTAAACGGCTATTTAACATGTAGGGTTTACTAGATCAGATTATCAGTATTTTATCAAATGATCATCACTTAAATGATATGGATCTTATATCGCTCTACGATAATAAGACACTTGAGCGCGGATTTACCCTGATCAAAGAAATGACATTTTTAAGTTTTTAAAAAGGCTATTGCTCCATTTCAAACTGACAAAGCCGATTACGGTATTTATTGCAGTATTCAATCGGCGTAAGACCGGTTATTTTTTTTTAAAAAAACTGATCGGCTGCCGTAAACAGATATTCAGCATTGGCAATCGTCTCCCTAATAGAGGATTCTGGTACTAATATGAACACGCTTTTCATGGCTAAAGATAATCAGATTATATGGCGAGATCAACCCCTCTTTTTGCCGCCTTTCACCACGTAAATGCAATATAAAATCACCTACCTTTAAACCATACTACTAGGGCAAGTGTAACATCATCCTATCCGTTATGAGTAGAATCATCACATACCTAACATTTAACGGCAACTGCCTGGAAGCCATGCGCTTTTACCAAGCCTGCCTGGGAGGAACGCTGGAATTTCAAACGGTAGAGGAATCCCCTTTATCAGACAACCTTCCATCAGCCTTCAAAAAGTATATTCTTCATGCTACCCTAAACCATGGACGGGCCATACTCCTAGGAACTGATATGGTAAGTGAAAAGGGACTAAAAAAAGGCAATTCCATCTCAATGATGATCGATTGCGACAGCGAAAATGAAATCCGTACCTATTTGTCCAATCTATTGGAAGGCGGGAAACTCATCGCTCCACTTGAAGAAAACTACTGGGGAACCTTATTTGGTGAAGTAAAGGACAAATTCGAAAACTACTGGCTACTCAGGTATCAATCCTAACTCACAACCATAAAAAACAATTTACACCATGAAAACTTCAATTTATACCATCAAAATCAAAGCAAGGCCCGAAAAAATATGGGATATTCTCTGGGATGACATCAATTACCAAACTTGGACAGCAGTCTTTGCAGAGGAGTCGAAAGTGGAGACCGATTGGCAAGAAGGCAGCAAAGTTTTGTTTCTTGACAATAATGGCCAAGGCATGGTCAGTAGAATTGCCAAAAATATACCTTTCCAGTTCATGTCCATCGAACATCTCGGGTTTTATGACAATGGCAAGGAAGACTTGGAGAGCGAAAACGTAAAAGGCTGGGCAGGAGCCAAGGAAAATTACACCTTAACCCCCCTTGGACAAAGCACCGTATTACTCGTGGAAATGGATATAGAAGATAGCTTAAAGGAGCACTTTGATAAAATCTGGCCAGAAGCATTAAAGAAGATCAAGGAACTATCAGAAACATAAAAAGCGGGATGTCTTTACATCCCGCTTTTTCACCTTCAAAAATTTCTTCCATTTAAAAAAACCTACTGTATGGCGAACAGTACTCAATGGCATAATCCTTTTTTCTGGCTACATCACAATAATCATCACCACTATGGTTATCCAAGCGATGGTTGAGCCAGCCAGAAAAATCTTGAATTTTTTATCGCTGCTCATCTCGTTTTTCTTTTAAGTTACAAAACGTTTCACTCAAAAGCAAATCAAACACCAACATAAACCATTCAAAATCAACTTACTACAACATAAAAATTCCTCAAAAATCATTTTCATCCATATCGCTGATCAGCTCGTGATAATGCTTTTGATTTTTGGTCATATTTGAGGTATCCCAGGAAATTTTCTTTGTCCGGGAATACTTTCTAACCGGACAATTATTCACCATACAATAGTGACAACACTTCTCAGGAAGACAGGGGTCTGCATGTACAAACACCTCCACATGACCGGAGAGTCCATTTTCCAAAACACTTTCCATTCCCTCTACCTCATCATGTACCTTCGTCAGCTCAAAATAATAAGGCAAGGTAAGATGAAGATCAATGTGCTTATCGGCTCCATACTGCTGGACCCTCATATTATGAATATCTATCCAGTTGTTTTTGCGGTGCTTGTTGAGCACCTTGATCACCGTACTCATCGATGCAGGATTACGCTCATCCATCAGGCCTCCCACAGATCTTCTAACCAACCGATAACCGTTAAAAATGATATAAAGGGCAAACATGATAGAAAGAATACTATCAAAGACCACTATTCCTGTCCAGTAGATAATCCCTACACCCAAAATCAGCACAAAGCTACTATAGGCATCTGTCAAAATATGCCGGCCATCTGCCTCAAGTGTCAGGCTATCATATGCTTTCCCTTTACCGATCAGCAAGTATCCTAAGGTACCATTTGCAAGCCCGGAAATACCTATCAGGGCCATACCAAAAGGTAGTGAGGTCAGTTCAGGAGGAAAGATAAACCCAACAATAGCCTGATAAATGATAAACATCCCGGCCAACATAATCAACACCCCTTCAATACCTGCACTAAAAAACTCCACCTTACCATGGCCATAGGGATGGTTCTGGTCACGTGGCAAGGAACTGAGATGGATACTGTAAAGCGCAAAGCCCGAAGCGACCACGTTAACAATACTTTCCAGCGCATCTGTTAGAATGGCATTGGAGCCAGTAAGGTAATACGTATAAAATTTCAGTACAAGCAACAGTATACTGAGCACAAAAGAAGCTATGATCCAATGCTTTTTGGAATTTTTCACGGAAAGCGATGTTAAGGACTCAGAGGATTATAAAATGGAATACACCTGCTCAGGAGGACGCCCAATGACTGCCTTCCCATCTTTGATCACAATAGGCCTTTCGATTAACTTCGGATTTTCCACCATCACCTTTATGAGCCCATCTTCCGAAAAGTCCTTCCCCTTAAAATTATCCTTCCATATCTTTTCATTCTTTCTGACCAATTCCCCCGCCTTGACACCAAGCATGGTGAGAATATTTTTCAACTCTTCTTCTGAAGGGACATCTTCGAGGTACTTGACAACTTCGATATCATCATCTGATACTTTTTCCTGAATCAATTTCAGGGTTTCCCTACTTTTTCCACATCGTGGATTATGAAAAATCGTAATCTTATTCATCGTGCTATTTGGATTTTGTTCTTTGATCGAAATTGCTTTTATATCCTTTGTTATACTTTTTTTGTCCATCTTCTATTACCTAACGGTCACCCAAAATTAGCCAATATGTCCCTAAAATGAAACCATATTTTGAAGGGACCATTCCGCTGCACCAATAGTGCCAAAGGGAATATGCATGTTGAAAATTAAACAAAAACACACTGTGATAGGTAATGAAATTATTTTCAAGGTATTCTTTACTTGTCAAAGCTGGCAGTTTTTTACTGTTTTTTTCTAGTTATGCTTAACTTTATAGCATAAATTTTGGCTATGATTTCCAGTACGAGACTATTAAAACTTCTACTTCCTGCATCGGTATTTTGCTTCCTTTTGCTTTCTTGTGATTCTGAGGAGGATAAAAAGGGGCGCTTCCTTTTAAAAGGGAACAATAAGATGATGGAAAATGACTATGAAGGAGCTGTGGAGTTTTACGATGAAGCCCTGGACTTGGATGAAAATTTTGCGGATGCCTATTATAATCGTGGTTTGGCATTTTCTAAAATGACCGACTATCAACGTGCCATTAGCGACTTCACAAAAGCCATTGCCATCAGCCCTGAATTCGCAGACGCCTATTATCATCGCGGCATTGCCAATTTTGATAATGGCGCCAATTATAACGCACTATCCGATGCAGACCGACTTATCTCCATCACACCACAAGATTACCGAGGCTACTTTCTTCGTGGTTTGGTCCAAGAAACGTTAGGTGATTATGAAACAGCCCTGCAGGCATTTGACCAAGCCATCAATCAGGACAGCACCATTGCCGACCTTTACGTCAATAAGGCCACGATACATTATTATCAGGGGAGTATTGAATCAGCTGAGTCGAACCTCAAAATCGCCGAAAGACTTCATCCTGAAGAGGCCAATATATATAACCTGAGATCTCTGCTTGCTTTTGAAAAGGACTCCATAACTGCTGCGCTAAAGTGGGTTAACAAGGCAATTGAGCTCCATGCTGGTCAAGCTTATTTTTATAACAACAGGGGACTTTACTACCTTTTTGATGGCCAAATGGAGGCAGGCATCGAAGACATTAATTTCAGTTTAAAGCAAAACAGCAAGAATCTCTTTGCTTTAAGAAATAAAGGCATTTACTATTACTTCTCGGGCGACAAGCCCCTTGCAATTAAGTACCTGAAGGAAGTTTATTCAAAAGATCCATCCATCAAACTGACCAAGAAATATTTGGAGCTGGCTCAAGAAATGTGAGTCATGACCAATTCATGTATATTTTTTTGCAAATCGACCGCATTGATTGGTTTGTATACAAAGCGGTCAATACACGCCAGATCATACCCGGCGCAGCACTCGTTCTTTGACGAAGCAGTGAGTGCTATGATGGGAACATCAGACTGCTCTTTAATGCATTTTGCAGCCTTACATCCATCCATGACAGGCATTTGAATGTCCATGAGGATGATGTCATATTTTTTCTTTCCCGCAAAATCCACCGCTTCCTGACCATCATATACCCGATCGCATATCATCTCCCATCGTTTGATGATTTTCATGATCACGATCGCGTTCACATCATTATCTTCTGCCAAAAGCACCTTCAATCCGCTGGGCAAACAATATCCTGCATGCTTAATTGGTTCAGGCGGCACCAATGAAACTCCCGCGGCCGAAACGACTTTCCCAAAGGTAAGCTCAAAGAAAAAAGTGCTTCCCTTTCCTTCCTCTGACTCTACCTGGATTTCACTTCCCATGAGTTCCAAGAGTTTCTTCGTAATCGGCATGCCAAGCCCCGTGCCCCCATACTTGACATCAAAACTTTGGTTGATTTGCTCAAATTCATTGAAGACTTTTTTAAGATTTTCACGGGCAATCCCTATTCCGGTATCTTTCACTTCAAAATATATCCTAACTTCCTCATCATTGTCCTCCGCAAGTGTGGCCGTCACATCTACTCGTCCTTGGTTTGTGAATTTCAGGCCATTTGAAATCAAATTATTTAAAATTTGGGCCAATCTTAACTTGTCTCCCACCACTCCAATATCCAAGTGGTCCGAAGCAATAAGGTTTAATATATTCTTAGATTCTCGAGCCTGATACTTCAATCCTCCTATCACTTGCCCCAGAAGCTCTCGTAGATTAAATGGCTTGTATTCGAGCTGTATTTTTCCTGCCTCGGTCTTCTGAAAGTCCAGGAGGTCATTTACCATGATGATCAAACTATCAGTAGCAAAACTTATATTGTTCAGCAACTGCTTTTGGCCGGTGGCATACCCCTCTTCTAAGAGTGAGAACACCGACCCTGAAATAGCATTCAATGGTGTGCGGATTTCATGTATGATCGTCGATATAAAATCTGATTTGACTTTACTGGACGTCTCCGCATCATACTTAGCTTTTTCCAGCTCCATTTCCCTTTGCTTCAAAGCGGAAATATCCACCAAAGTCCCATACCAGTAAAGGTTTTTAGCTTCATTTTCGGGAACCGCCCTCCCCAAGACCCATAGTGGCTCACTATTTTCCCTAACCGATATTCTAAAAACACACTCCCAATGCCCCTTCAAACGGGCACTATGGACCATTGACTTTAAAACCCTACCTACATCCAGCGGGTGCACCTTGCTCAGCAAAAAATCCAAACTGGCTGCTTCATCTCCGTGTGTTTCTAGTTTGAACATTTTTTTCACCTTGTCACTCAGGTAAGAAAAGCACATTTTACCATCGTCATCCAATACCATTTGAAAATTGGCACAAGGCACTTTATTGTTAAGCAACTTAAAAAACTGTGATTCTCCTTTGGATATCGATCCTGTATTGTCATCCCCAGTATTATGGGTGCTTGACACTTTCACATGGGCACCTTTGTGGAAAAGGAAAACGGATTCTTCTTCAAACGGCTCCAAAAAAAATGAATAATACTGGTTATCTACGTTTAAAATAAATTCCTCATGAAGGGAAAGGGCTCCTCCATCTACATCCATCCCTTGCAAGGACATCTCGGTAAGCTTACCGGCGATATGCTCATAAAAAGCCTTGTTACCATATATAATTTTATGCGGTGTCACATTTTCCACAACAAAAACTATATCGGTGGATTGGTCAATAATAGTCTTAAAAATATCTTTCAATGGTCGTGTTGTTTGTCAATAATAATTAACGTTTTAAAATTGTTCAAATTTTGTATAAAACCAAAATTTAAACATCAAACACCTAATTTATTGCACTATTTGGACAATCAATTTAAAAACAGCGCAAACCTCACGAACCAAAAACGCTCCTTAGTGCCTGCTTGCGAAACAGTCGTAAGGTAATATCCAAGTCCGTATTCTATTTTCTTTAATCTATTCGTATATCTCCCCAGATTCATTTGAAATCGATTATCATATAAAAATGCATTCCGAACGGCTTTTTTTCTCAGGTCCATCAATATCTCATACTCCCCTAGCAAATACCATTCTCCAGGATCAAGGCTGCTTCCTTGCAAGGGAAGTTCGTAGGTAAACTTAGTCCGGAGCCGTAATTTGTCACCATTTTCCATAAACCGCTCTTCCAGCCTGATCTGCTGGGCCAGCCTTGTCCGGCCTTTCAAAAGCTGAGAGAATGTCACCTGCTGAAACAACCTGTTTTCCCTCGTAAACTCCCCTCCAAACTCTTGCTCTCCACCTATAAGATATCCCATGCCATATGATAAAAACGGAGAATGGTTCTTAGCTACAGCAAGACTAAACCGGATCACATCCATTGCTGGTGTTTTTTTGCTGGTTTCCTCGCTTGCTTGACCATCCTTGACCCAGAAAATCCTCGAAGATAGCTTTCCATTTGCTTTCCACCCTTTTTTAAGTGGGTATGTATACGAAGTCTCTATCTGGGTACCCCAATAATTAGTCCCCCCATCTTGGCCAAAGCTACTGTTCATCGTTATAAAAAAAATACTGATCACTAAAACTACCCTCATATCATTGTTAAAAAATTATGTTATCCATATTGTGCATCGCCACACTTTCTATTTTTAGATACGCTCCTTTATCATCAAATGTCACTTCATAAAGTTTGGCCGAACCATCTCCAATATCCCCGGAAACCTCCACCATATACTTTATGGTACAAAATGACATGTCCTTTCCCTGACCAAACGCTTCTATAACCGTATCGATCTCTAGACCATCACCTTTTGGCAAAAACTGCTTTTTGATTTTCATCACCTTTGTCCGCTTAAAACGTTGGTCAAAATAATCCTTTATGGCCTGACGGTTTTCCGGTGGTGCTATTTCCTTTTGACCAATACCTACCTCTACCCAGTGGAGCGAACCTAAGGAGTCAAATATAACGGCATACTGTTCTCCTTTCAGTTTAAACTTGGCTTCATAAACCGCTTCACCCAAGCTATCTTTTTTGTAATACTTGTATTTATCCACCTCGGAGATATCTGATAATAATTTTAAGGCATTTTGAGGGAAATCACCTTCGGAAATACCCATTTCGGTTTCATCCTTTTCCGGAATAGTATCCGCTTCCTGCGCATGGGCAGTTAAGGATAAACTGATTAAAAACAATAGTATCAAGCATTTGGCATCCATAAAAAATCATTTTCTTCACTAAATATAAAAAAAAGAGGCTTAATGAATTCATCATCAAGCCTCTTTATTACCAAAAACAGTTAATTTCTAACAGTTACGCGTTTTTCTTTTGCTCTTCTTTGATCAAGTTAAGGGCAGAACCTGCTTTGAACCACTTAATTTGAGCGTCATTATAGCTATGGTTAGCTACGATCACATCCTTGGATCCATCTGCATGTACAAATTCCAAGGTCAAAGGTTTATCCGGAGCAAACTGATCCAAGTCAAGGAAGTTAATGGTGTCATCTTCTTGGATTTTGTCATAATCTGCCTCATTGTCAAATGTAAGGCCAAGCATCCCCTGCTTCTTCAAGTTGGTCTCATGAATACGGGCAAATGACTTCACCAATACTGCTTTCACTCCCAAATGCCTCGGCTCCATGGCAGCATGTTCTCTGGAAGAACCTTCTCCATAGTTATGGTCACCTACCACGATAGTAGGAATGCCTTCTGCTTTATAAGCTCGTTGTGTAGCAGGCACTGGACCGTATTCACCAGTCAGCTGGCTCTTCACGGAGTTTGTTTCCTCATTAAAGGCATTGACAGCACCGATCAGGCAGTTATCAGAGATATTGTCCAAGTGACCTCTAAACCTTAGCCATGGACCTGCCATAGAGATGTGGTCAGTAGTACACTTACCAAAGGCTTTGATCAAGAGCTTGGCTCCTGTAATATTTTTACCATCCCAAGGTTCGAATGGCGTCAGTAGCTGAAGACGCTTCGAGTCAGGACTTACTTTCACTTCTATTCCACTGCCATCTTTAGCAGGAGCCTGATAACCGTTATCCTCTACAGCAAAACCTTTTGCTGGAAGTTCCTCACCTTTTGGAGGATCTAGCTTCACCTCTTCACCGTTTGCATTGGTGAGTGTATCAGTGAGCGGGTTAAAGCCCAAGTCACCGGAAATGGCGATCGCTGCGACCATCTCGGGAGAAGTTACAAACGCGTGCGTATTTGGGTTACCATCTGCACGCTTGGAGAAGTTTCTGTTAAATGAGTGAACAATGGTGTTTTTCTCTTGCTTATCGGCACCAGTTCTAGCCCATTGCCCGATACAAGGGCCACAAGCGTTGGTAAATATAGTGGCATCAAGGTCCTCAAATATCTTAAGCATACCGTCTCTTTCGGCGGTAAACCTTACTTGCTCAGATCCTGGGTTGATACCAAAATCTGCTTTGGTTTTCAGCTTCTTGTCCACGGCCTGTTGGGCAATAGAAGACGCTCTTGACAAATCCTCATAGGAAGAGTTGGTACAAGAACCGATCAAGCCCCACTCCACTTTCGTAGGCCAGCCATTTTTCTCTGCTTCAGCCCTGATCTGAGATACAGGAGTAGCTCTGTCTGGCGTAAATGGCCCGTTGATATGTGGTTCCAAGGTGGAAAGATCTATTTCGATTACCTGGTCAAAATATTGCGCTGGATCAGCGTACACTTCGTCGTCACCAGTCAAATGCTCCTTCACCTCATTGGCAAGGTCTGCTACATCCGAACGATCAGTAGATCTCAGGTACCGCTCCATGGATTCATCATAACCGAAAGTGGAAGTGGTCGCTCCGATTTCAGCACCCATGTTACAGATAGTTCCTTTACCAGTAGCAGAAAGCGACTTGGCTCCTTCACCAAAATATTCCACGATACAGCCAGTACCACCTTTTACGGTCAAGATACCAGCCACTTTCAAGATTACGTCTTTTGCCGATGTCCAACCGTTCAATTTTCCGGTCAGCTTTACTCCGATCAATTTAGGAAACTTAAGTTCCCACGGCATTCCGGCCATCACATCCACTGCATCAGCACCACCTACACCAATCGCCACCATACCAAGTCCACCGGCATTTACGGTATGTGAGTCCGTACCGATCATCATTCCTCCTGGGAAGGCGTAGTTTTCCAAAACCACTTGGTGAATGATACCGGCCCCAGGTTTCCAGAAGCCGATGCCATATTTATTGGATACAGACTCTAAAAAGTTAAACACTTCCCCACTAGCAGTAAGCGAACTCCTCAAATCTTCTGCGGCACCTTTCTGTGCCAGGATCAAGTGATCACAGTGCGCCGTAGATGGCACAGCTACTTTCTCTTTTCCCGCTTGCATAAACTGCAAAAGCGCCATCTGTGCAGTTGCATCCTGCATCGCCACTCTATCTGGAGCAAAATCCACGTATGACTTTCCTCTCTCAAAGGCCTGCGTAGCATCTCCATCCCACAAATGAGCGTAAAGTATTTTTTCTGCTAAAGTCAGTGGTTTGCCCACTGTCTTTCTGGCAGCTGCGATACGCTCAGGGTACTTCGCATATACTGCCTTGATCATTTCTATATCAAATGCCATTTGAAATGAATTATTTTTAGTGATAACTTGATTTCATTTAAATCGTTGGCAAAGATACATTTTTAGGCGAAAAATAGAAGCAAAACCTAAGTAATGTTACTTATTTATAAGGGTTTAAAATAACCCTCAGACGGTTGCACAGGTTGATTTTACCAAGCAAATGGGTTGAAAACCAGCGAAAGTTAACCACCTTGGATGAGATCAATGGCCCAACCACCCCCAAAATGAACAGGAACCGATTACCCCGCTGCTCCAAGCATCTACTTGACGTAAAAACAGGAAAGCTTCACTATGTTCATACCCTTTATTTCTGCGCCGAAAAACCAATGGCAACAAAATTTCCTTTTCCCTAAAGCAACCTGATTAACCTAAAAACCAATAAATCCCCAACACAAAAACCATCATTCCGACAAGGAAGAAACAAGCTGTATATTTGAGCATTTCCCTTGGACTAATACCGGTAATGGCGAGCAAGGGCAATGCCCAAAATGGCTGGAGCATATTGGTAATCTCATCACCATAGGCCATCACCATGACCATTTCGGGAATAGAAAGGCCCATATCTTTGGCAGCGGCTACAATCACTGGCCCCTGGACAGCCCACTGCCCTCCACCAGAAGGCACAAACAAATTGATCAGTCCTGAACTGAAATACGCTAAAAGTGGAAATGTTTCCGGTGAACTTATTCGTACAAAATAATTGGCAACCAACACCAATAATCCCGAAGATTTAAACACTCCCAAGATCCCAGCATAAAACGGAAACTGAAGTACGATTCCCGTAGCTCCTTTCATGGCCTCAACAGTCGCCGCTACATAGCCCTTCAAGCTTTTGTGAAAAACCAATCCCAATCCAAAGAGCAGGAAGTTGATGTAATCTAAACTAATAAATCCCCAACCCTTAACGGGGATACTCACAAGGTCATATCCAGCGAGCAGACAAATCACTCCCCCAACTACCCAGCCCAGCTTATCTTTCCCCTCCGGAATCCGGTGTCCACCCTGTTCCAAGGGATATTTCGGGTTGAATTTTTTAATGCTGGCAAGCCAATACAAGAGCCCCAGCATAACCATGACAAGAAGGCCATTTAGCGTAATGTTAAAAGTACTCAGCACTGTTTCACTTACCGGGATCACGCCTATTTCCGCTTCCAAAAAATGACCGGACTCCGCTACCTTCAAAGGTGCCGAGCCTGAAAAACCACCATGCCAGATCATCATACCCAAGTAGCCCGAGGAGGCCACTAAAGGATAATTTATCGCTATACCTTTTCTCGAAGAGACCTCCCCCATCTTCCTGGCCAGCACAGCACCCAGGATCAACCCAAAACCCCAATTGAAGTATCCGGCTAACATGGTCACACCACCCGTCAGCATGACAGCATGGGTGTTGTTCTGGGCCAGACCGGCAATCTTGTCCAATAAACTGGCAATCGGCTTGGAGATGGCCAGTACATGACCAAACACCAATATTAGCACCATCTGAAGGGTAAAAGCCAACAGCCCCCAGAATCCATCCTTCCAATAACCAAGCACTTGAAAAGTATAATCACCCACCCCATGATCAGTTGGTCGCGTTTCCACTACGGCGAAAAAAATACTGCACACCGATAAGAGCAGTGCAAATCCAAAAGGAGTAGGAAAAGGAATCGTTGGGAATTTCTTTGTCAACGGAATTGGGTTTATGGTTAACTATTGACTTCTAAGCGCTAGCCCAATCCAATATAACAAAACTTCTGGAGCGCATAAACTACACCCACACTTTAGCTCAATCGTTGTAGAAAGGCCATCGTATCTACATGATCAGCATAATCGTCGATTGCAGGCTGCTGCGCTTCACCAAATGCCACGCTTGACGGGTACCACCGCCCCCTACTGACAATGCACTGGATTTTTTCAGACTGGCTTTCCAGCAATTCTTTGAGTTTTTCTGGATCATCATAGGTTTCATAATATAGTACCGCCACTGGAGAAACCAATTCTTCACTTTGCTTGCACAGCAAAAAGCCATTGTCCAAGTGCTCATCGCCATTTATCAAATAAATGGATTTGTTGTACTCATAATTATTAAGGTATTTGTGGTGGCTGAACACAAAATTATACCCTTCTATTGCTGTTAAAAAATCCTTGAGCTGCCTTTGTTCTCGCACATAAACCTTGGACACATTTCTACAGCCCAGACCGAAGTATTGAAAAATATCCTTGGCCAGCTCCCGGTAATCTTCGGCTGTTTCACTGCCATCAAAGACCGCCACTGATGTTCGGTTTTTTCGGATCACGCTAGGATACTTACCAAAATAATAGTTAAAATACCTTGCAGAATTGTCACTGCCCGTAGCGATGTAAGCATCTTTGGCCTTTAACATCTCCTCCATGACCACTTGCCCTGCAAAGGCTGGAGCGATCTCCACCAATTCCCTGACAAGCCATTTGATCAACACCTCATCAGCAGAACTCAATTTCACATGTGCTATATGCCCCGAAACCAATACCATCATCAGGTCGTGGAAACCTACTGCCGGAATATTCCCGGCCATCATTACGCCAACGCTTTTCGGCTTTTTCACTGCCGGAAGGTCGTACCTACCGATCCATGACTTCACCTTCTCTTCATCAAGCATGGTCACCAATCCCTGCAAGGCTAGCTTTACATGATCTGGAGTAAACCAGCTGTTATTGTTCTCTACGCTAAATGCCAGCTCTTCAAATTCGGCATCCGATAATCGGTCAATCCGCCTGCCTAGCGCCACAAAGGCATCTATTCTCTCCTGAAGTGTCATGAAATATCGATTTATGATTAAAGGCACAAAGATACCTATTTTGGATGTAATGCAGAATAATCCTTCCTGCTAAAATAAACCAGTGCATTAATCAGAAACATTGTTTGTTTTTCCGGTCACTATTTATATACTGTACTAAAATAGTTGAATACACCAAAAACAAGTAACTCAATCTAGTCACTACCCTTTAATATCGCTTCGTTTTGGCAAGGACTAAAAATAATCCTATAAACTTGGTAAGAAAAAGAACCATTATTATCCTAAACGGGTTAGGGTAGTGAAATTCGAAACAATAACATAGATTCATTATAAATTATTCAGCGTAGCAATATTTGTATTGGTATATTGTTATATGCTTCTTAATTTTGAATTTGTAATTATAAAAAGGAGATTGTAATGGCAATAATGATAACTGATGAATGCATCAACTGTGGTGCATGCGAGCCTGAATGCCCAAATACAGCCATCTATGAAGGTGGACTAGAGTGGACTTGGGGCGGAGGTACTGAGCTTAAGGAAGTGAAGACAGAAGACGGATCAGTGGTAGATGCAGACGAACCCCAAGAGCCTGTTTCTGATGAATTTTACTACATCGTCACCGGAAAATGCACTGAATGTACTGGTTTTCACGAAGAACCACAATGTGCAGCTGTATGTCCCGTAGACTGCTGTGTTGATGATCCTGATCATCCAGAGTCTGAAGAAGAGTTACTAGAAAAGAAACAATTCCTACACGCAGAATAAACCAAAGAGTGGCAAAAGCCACTCTTTTAATTTTTACTGTTTACTCAAAAAATTTATTGATTTTTAACCGTTTAGATAAAAAAATCCACTCTATTTGAAAAAAAACCTCCAAAGACCTTGATATTAAATCACGAATTGATTTAACTTGTCCTTCGTATTAAAATCCTTGATTCAAGTAATTTAAAATTTTGGAAAGTGGAAGAGCATAAAGGAAACGACAGAGAGGAAATTTTCTCAAGAAAAGTAAAAGCTGGAAAAAGAACTTACTTTTTTGACGTAAAATCAACAAGATCAAACGATTATTACCTGACCATCACTGAAAGTAAGCGAAAAATTCGTGATGATAATTTCGTTTACGAAAAGCACAAAATCTTTCTATACAAAGAAG
The DNA here is from genome assembly GCF_006575665.1 of Echinicola soli. NCBI lineage: Bacteria > Pseudomonadati > Bacteroidota > Cytophagia > Cytophagales > Cyclobacteriaceae > Echinicola > Echinicola soli. The sequence continues at coordinate 3,028,407 of NZ_CP041253.1, read as the reverse complement.
ATTTTGCCAAGTTCGTTGATGCGTTGCAGGACACCGTGGATCACGTCAAAAATGAATTGATGGCCGACTTTGACTTCTCCCAATATGAAGTAGAAGCCGAGACCAGTTCCGAAGATAAATTCGGTGAAGATTTAAAGTGGGATTAATTCCTGCTTAAAAGAACCATTGAGATTGAACCTTTACCATGGCTAAGCTCTTTTTTTAGTAGAGCGGCTCACTTTATGTAAAATTCTTTTTGCACAAAGTAGTATGGGTTCAATCTCTTTTTTATTTTTATGGTATGCAGAAACTGATCATTTCCGTCCTGGCCTTTACCATCATCCTTCTATTACTGGGCTGGTACTTTTCTAACATTGCATTTTACCTGATCATCTCGTTGGTTATAGCTGCAGCCCTACGACCAATGACCAACCGAATCAACAGTGTTCACGTGTTCGGTCACCACATCCCACGATGGATGGCAATCCTTTGCTCCTTCGCAACCATTGGTATGGTACTGTTTCTGATCACATTGCTGTTTATCCCGCTGATCATCGATCAGGTTGAAATCATTCAAAATGTAGACATTGAATTTCTCTACGAACAGATCCAACGCCCTATCAATAAAGTGGAAGGTTTCCTGATAAGACTGAATCTATTAAGCAATAACCCAGGTCATCTATTTGAACAAGTAAAAGACACCATCCTTTCCAGTATCCGGGAAATCAATTTCCAGGGCTTTATCAACAGCCTGATAAATACCACGAGTACACTTTTGATCACCATACTGGCAGTGGTCTTCATTTCGTTCTTTTTGTTATTGGAAAATGGATTATTGCGAAGAAACATCATCAATTTGGTCCCGAACAAGTACTTTGAACTTTCTGTGGCCACCTTTCACAAAGTAGAACGGCTCCTTTCCAATTACCTGGTGGGGTTGCTCGTTCAAATGAGTGCCATATTCACCATCGCCTCCACTGGACTGGCGATCGTCGGAGTGGATTACGCCCTTACCATCGGTGTTTTCGCGGCAGTGGCAAACCTCATCCCCTACGCAGGACCTATGCTGGGCGCTACATTTGGCGTGATTGTGGGCCTTATTACAGGTGATTTTATCGGCACAGAGGAAATGCCCTTCTTTATTTTGAAGATTTTGGCTGTCTTTTCGGTGGTACAACTTACAGATAATATCCTTTTACAACCCTTAATTTTCTCGAAATCCGTAAAAGCGCATCCACTTGAAATATTTGTTATTATCTTTGCAGGTGCAAAAGTCGGTGGGGTGATCGGCATGGTACTTGCCATCCCAATTTATACGATTTTCAGGGTTTCTGTACAGGAGTTCTACAAAGGATATAAGGAGTACCGCATATTTAAAATATAATAGCTAAAAATTAAATGGCATTACAGTGTGGCATCGTTGGCTTGCCCAACGTCGGAAAATCAACATTATTCAATGCACTATCCAGTGCAAAGGCAGAAGCGGCAAACTTCCCTTTCTGTACCATCGAACCTAATGTAGGTGTTGTTACCGTACCTGATCATAGACTAAAGGTATTGGAAGGATTGGTAAATCCGGAAAGGGTGATGCCCACCGTCATTGAATTTGTGGATATCGCGGGACTGGTAAAAGGAGCCAGTAAAGGAGAAGGATTAGGTAATAAGTTCCTTGCCAATATCCGCGAAGTGGATGCCATCGTCCACGTAATCCGATGCTTCAATGACGATAATGTGGTCCATGTGGCAGGAAAAGTTGACCCAATATTTGACAAAGAGGTAATAGATACCGAACTTCAGTTAAAAGATCTTGAATCTGTTGATAAAAAGATTTTGAGGATCGAAAAAATCGCCAAATCAGGTGATGCGAAAGCCAAGAAAGAGCTGGAAATCCTAAAGGTGTTCAAGGCCGGACTTGAAGCAGGAAAAAATGCAAGGGCAATCGATGTGGAGAAGGAAGACCTTGAAGCGGTCAGGGACATCCATCTACTGACGATCAAACCAGTGCTGTATGTGGCCAATGTAGATGAAGGCAGCATACAAAGTGGAAACGAACATGTAGAGCAACTCAAGGAAAACGTGAAGGATGAAAACGCAGAAGTGATCATGCTTTGTGCTGCTATCGAATCGCAAATCGCAGAATTTGAAGATTTGGAAGAAAAACAGCTGTTTTTGGGTGAGTATGGCCTGGAAGAAAGCGGGCTCAACAGACTTATCAAAGCTGCCTATGATTTACTTGACTTGATTACCTATTTTACTGCCGGCAAACAGGAAGTTAGAGCTTGGACCATTAAAAAAGGATGGAAAGCACCTGCCGCCGCTGGTGTAATCCATACCGATTTTGAGCGTGGATTCATCAAAGCGGAGGTCATTAAGTTACCGGATTATGAAACTTTCAAAACTGAAGCTGCTTGTCGTGAAAACGGAAAAACAGCCATTGAAGGCAAAGAATACGTGGTTAAAGACGGTGACATTATGCATTTTAGGTTTAATGTTTAAGATATATTGAAATTTTATTATAATTTTGCGAATGAATTGGTTATTATATCGTTATAGATATACGAAGAGGATTAAAGATTAATTTATTGTTTAACATTTCATTTTTAATGCCGTGAGAATTAGATTAATATTTTCGTTAAAGAACAAAGGCGCTTATTTACCCTTTCATCACCAATACATTTTGGCCCAGTTTCTTAAAGGTCTGATTGTAAAAGGTGGTCGTGAAGAGTTTTTCAACTACAATTACTTCAACTTCTCTGGTCTTAAAGGCCAGACCAAAGTAAGTAGAAGTGGCCTGCATTATTACTCAAGCTTAGTTACCTTAGTGCTTTCATCACCCAATGAAGACTTTCTTGACTATCTGCTAGAGCAAGTATTCAAAACGCCAAAAATTGAGTTAGGAAATCTCATCATCTCCCCTGAGTACACAGAAAAAGAATCTGAGCCGGAATTGGAAGCTTCAAACAAATTTGTTTGTATCTCTCCATTGGTGCTCTTGACTCCTACGTTTGATGATGATTCCGGTAAAAGGTTCATCAACCCAGACACGGACGAGTTTTCGGATTTGTTATACGAATCTACCTTGACCCGAATGGAGCGATCAGGATGGTATAGCCAGGAACAAATGGAATCTTTCTATAAATTCCAGGTAGTACCCGACATGAATTATGTAAATAAGCTGAAGGAACAGCAAAAGAAATTTGCTCGGATTTACTCCGTGTACGACATGGACGTAAAGTATGAAGTAAGAGGCTACACCCTGCCTTTCACGCTTTATGCTGCACATGAAGTACAGGATTTCGTGTTTAAATGTGGACTGGGAGCTTTTACGCATAAAGGCTTCGGAATGCTGGATCTGGCCAACAACTCACCGAGTCAACGCACAGAACCTTATAAGTTCAAAAGGGAAGGATTTGTTCCTTACAAGTCCCGACAGCAAGACCAGTCTCGTTCAACAGATGAAGACGAACAAGAGTAGAACATCGAAAAGCCCGGCCAGTACTGCCGGGCTTTTTTTTTATTTTTCACTTTCCAAATCATTGGCATCCGAGTTAAGTTTTTGCCTTTGAAGAAAATTCGTCAAAATCTACCCCTAAATCCCCTAAAGGGGACTTTCTGATCATTCCTTCAGAGGACGGGGTGGTTTCAGGAAATCAAAAAAATCTTTTCTCCTTTCGTTTAAACCTACTTTTTAGCGTAGGTGAAATTTTGTCGGGTGAAAGCAAAAAAAATCAGCGGATATCTTCCCTATCTGCGTCATCAGCGTGCCATCAAAACGGTTCCGCAGCCCATAAAAACACAGGCCAGAAATTGATGCGTATTTTCTCAAAACCTCCGCTTATTGGCATTTATGGCCGTATACCCAATCAGTTCGTCATACCGAGAGCCAAAATCCCTATAATACACCAAAACGTCATACTCATTCTCTGTCTGGAAATGGCTTCCTTCCATGAAGGCAGTATTCCACTTCCCCTCCTTTTTTACCGCTATCTGATAATCGTACCAACCTTGTTTCAACAACAAAGATGTGCGATAATCACCGCTAGAGGCATTCTTGGTCATTATAGCCTGCGCAGATTGTCCCCAATTGGTCAGTGCCCCAAAGATAAAAGGCTCTCCGGCTACCTCTCCCATATCAGCCCGAAAGGTCACCAGCACATATTCACTTTCCAGTTTGGGATTTCCCCGTTCTTGGTTTTCGACCACATACTGGCCGTTTAGGTCCAGGTATTCAAGATAGCTCGTGGTACTCCTTGGTTCATTGATCGCTGTGGAAGCGTATACCACATCATCTTTCATATCCACCGAAACGATATTTCTTCCTGTAGTCCTGACATACCGTAAATCTATAAACCGAAACTCATTGCCTGCCTCGAAGATATTCTCTCCCGCAAAGAACCGGTATTCCAGCTGACTCTTGTCATGACGGATGAATGATGGCTTTCCTCCCACTTTCGCATTGTCCCATCGTTGGTTTTGGCGCACCACGACTTGTACATTCTCAAGGGGATTTTTGAGTTCTCTGGCACCGTAATTTACTAAAACATCAATCTGCTGCCCACTCATCCTGTCTTCACTCATCGTGGGAGGCAACAGCTGCACACCCACTTTTGCCTGATCCTGATACACCATAAACCGACGTGTGATGATCACTTCGTCCTCGTTTCTTCCTCTGTATACCTTCAGGATATAATTTCCGGATTTGGTCACTTGGGGAACAGGAAAAGTAAAGTGCACATAGGGCACTCTGGTGTTTATAGAATAATCATACTCGGTAATGTTAAATTCATTAAAACGCGACAGGTAATCAGCCGCCTTAAGCCCTGAGGGTGTCCAGTCCGCATCACAATGGATCAAAGTGGCCGAATAGCGATCAGGCTCATAAGCAAGGTCATCAAACTCCAATATCAGCCCTCCACTCCCCAAAGCAATCACGGGTGCATTCATTTGGGCAGACATATTACCGCCACTGCGGTAAAGCTGTACCGTCTGGATATTTTCTTCAAATACTTTATTGCCCAACACCTCTTGGCCAAATACCACTATCGGAAAAAAGCTAACGAACCAAAATAATACGGTCAATATTCGCATAGTCAACTTGGTAATTTTCATAATCAAAGAGCAAGATAAAAAATAATGCCAAATCTGCTATATCGCAGATCTGGCATTTCATTTTTAACACATATTAATTTGTTCAGGAAGCGGCCTCCTGGAGTTCCTGTACTTCCTCCGCCAACTGCTCCCAACTTAAAGTAAGTCTTTGCTCTTTCCCCCTCAATTCCTCATATGCTTTGTTCACCTGTTGCGATTCTGCTTCATCTTGGAAAACCGCCGGATCGGCAAGTCGCTTCTCCAGTGCGGCTTTTTCCTCTTCCAGTTTCATGATTTGGCCTTCTACTTCCTCTAGTTCACGTTCCTTTTTCTTTAGGTCCTTTTTGGCCTGATTCACTTCACCATCATTCCGAGCAGGCTTTGGCTTGGCCACTTTTTCCTTTTTGGGAGCTGTAGCAACACCCTTTTCTTCCTGCTGCGACCTCCAAAACATGTATTCACCGTAGGTACCAGGGTACTCCTTGATTTCATGGTCCTCGATATACCAAATTTTATTGGCCACGCCCTTGATGAAATGCCGATCGTGGGAAACCGTAATGAATGTCCCCTCATACTGCTCTAGTGCCTGGATCAGGATATTGACGGATTGCATATCCAAGTGGTTTGTAGGCTCATCCAGCAAAAGGAAATTAGCTTCCGAAATCAAGGTCTTGGCCAATGCCACCCGTGATTTTTCACCTCCAGATAAGACCTTTACCTTTTTGAACACATCGTCATTGGTAAACAAGAAGCAGCCCAGCACATTTCTGAGTTCGGTTTCTGTTTTGTCACTTCCTGCCTGCACCATCTCCTGCAGGATTTCATTATTGACATTTAGGGCCTCCAATTGGTGCTGTGCAAAAAAGGACTTGACCACATTATACCCCTCTTGCCTTTCGCCATTGATCTTTTCAGAACCATCTATGATTCGAAGCAATGTCGACTTGCCTTTCCCATTGGCACCGATTAGGGCTATCTTATCGCCACGCTCGATTCTAGCAGAGGTGTTTTGTAGAATATTGATGTCGCCATAAGCCTTGGACACTTGGTCCAAGGTCACCACATCCCTTCCAGATTGCTTGGAAAACTTAAATTTAAAATTCACAGCGATATTGTCACTGACCACCTCATTGACCCGATCCATTCTTTCCAACGCCTTGACACGGGACTGCACCTGGTTGGATTTGGAAGCTTTGGCACGAAAACGCTCAATAAAACGCTCGGTGTCTTTGATCATCTTTTGTTGGTTCTCGTAAGCATTTTGCTGAATTTCTTCCCGCTCGACCTTCTCTTCCTTATAAAAGGAATAATTCCCAGCATATGGTGTTAATGACTGCCGTGACACCTCTACAGTGGTCTCAATGCAGTTATCAAGAAAAGTCTGGTCGTGGGATACCACGATCACCGCTCCTTCATAAGTCTTCAGGTAATTTTCGACCCACTGGATAGAAGGCAGGTCTAGGTGGTTGGTTGGCTCATCGAGCATTAACAATGAAGGCCTTTCCAACAGTAATTTTGCAAGCATCACACGCATTCGCCAACCTCCCGAAAAGGTTCTTAACGGCCTTCCCAAGTCACCGGTAGCAAACCCGATGCCCTCTAACACTTCCTCTGCCTTAGCCTTAATGGTATATCCCTCATTGGCTTCGAACCGCTCCTGCAAATGGGCCAGTTTATTAATGATTTCTTCTGAATAATCTGTTTCCATCTGCTTTAACACAGCATCTATCTCCGCCTGCAAGCCCAACGTCTCCTTAAAAGCTTCCAAGGCCACCTCCAAGATACTATCATCAGACTGATAGGACAAAAGGTCCTGATTCAGAAAGCCAATGGTGCAATCTTTCGCTTTTTGGATCTCACCTTTACTGGGTTGATAATCACCGTTGATAATTTTGAGCAAAGTAGACTTACCGGTCCCGTTGAGGCCAACTAAGCCAATTTTGTCTTTTGGTTTGACATGAAGGGAAGCATTCTCATATAATGCCCTCCCACCGATGTAATAGGATAAATTATTGATGGATAACATGCTGCAAAAATAAGGATTCTCCCGCTTATAAATCATAATGATGAAAAAATTCAGCTTTTTCTTAACTTTAAGAATTATTGAAAACTACAAACCCTATTTTATGAATTATCACAAAACCTTGTTTGGTGCTTTATGGCTCAGCATCTTATTGTTCTCTTGTGAAACTGATCAAGAAAATAAACTCAAGCCAATAGAAGCGGCAGAGGGAAAAAACCGAGTAGATATTTCGGCTGATTCTGCTGATGTACAGCTAGAAACCATCCAATTACCGGAAAAATTCACCATTGACGTGTGGGCGGCCAACATCCCCAATGCCAGGTCACTGAGCATATCCGAAGAGGGGATCGTCTTTGTCGGTAACCGTCAGGAGCAAAATGTGTATGCTGTCATCGATTCCGATGGAGATGGCAAAGCCGATTTCCGCTACACCCTTGCCGAAAACCTTAATTCCCCCAATGGTGTGGCCTATAAAGATGGAGACCTTTATGTCGCTGAAATCAACCGTATCCTTAAATTTCCCGATATCAAGAATCACTTGACTGATCCAAGATTCGAGGTGGTTTACGACCAATACCCTACAGAAGGGCACCATGGGTGGAAATTTATTGCATTTGGCCCTGATGGTCTTTTATACGTCCCTGTCGGCGCTCCTTGCAATATCTGCGAACCTGAAAAAGAAATCTTTGCCTCGATCACGCGTTTGGATGTAAATGCTGAAAACCCAGAACCAGAGATCATTGCACACGGTGTGCGAAATTCTGTGGGCTTTGACTGGCATCCAGATACCAAAAACCTTTGGTTTACGGACAATGGTCGCGATCAAATGGGTGACAATGTCCCTGAATGTGAACTAAATGCCGTAACTGAAGCAGGCCAACATTTTGGCTATCCCTACTGGCACCAAGGAAATGTGAAAGATCCTGAATTTGGAGATGTAGGAAAAGACCAATCTGCCTATGTAGCTCCAAAAGCAACACTAGGCCCGCACGTGGCACCTTTGGGAATGCGTTTTTATGCTGGAAACATGTTCCCTGACACTTATAAAAAGTCCATCTTCGTGGCCAAACACGGCTCTTGGAACAGAAGCAAAAAAAGTGGCTATACCGTCACCAACGTCGCGCTTGACGGCAGTGAAGTGGCAGGTGAAAAAGTATTCGCTTCAGGCTGGTTGGACGATGCCAGCCAAGAAGTTTGGGGTCGTCCAGTAGATGTGCAGGAATTGCCTGATGGCAGCCTTCTCATCTCCGATGATATGGCCAATTGCATTTATCGTATTAGCTATAGCCAGCCATAACACGTAAAATCAACCCATAAAGAGCATCAATCCATCAGAATGGAATTACCTTCGCCCCCTTTTTAGTTCGATTGCCCACTAAAAAGGGGGCGTTTTCCCAAAATAAAAAGACTGCCACGACAGCAGCCCGCATGTCACTACTCATGCCTCGCAGTGACGTTTCTCTATTTTAAACCGATGAAAATTCGATCAATCCTTCTAAGTCAGTGAAACTTTTCCGTCATGGCAGTTTTGCGAACAATACCACTTATTTCAACCAATCCGGCTTTGTGGTTTTCACTTTTGCTTGCAACTGATTCAACAGACTATACAACCCAAAATACGTCCTATTCACATATAAACCATGTTTAGAGCCCCTTGCTTGCCTGGATTTTTTGAACATTTTATCATTGGATACCCGATCACTTAGCGCAAAGATCTGATCGAAATAAGTGTCATCTGCAAAATCAAACCACTCCTGGTGAAAAGGTCTACCTATCAATGAAATCATCTCTTTAAAAACAGATTTGAAGAATATCCTTTCTTCGGCCGTATCCCTATCAGAGATAAATTCCAGGTCATAGAATATTTTATCCAGCTCTTCTTTATTGGCCACCAACTCCTTTTTGATCAAACTGAAATATCCCAGGTAAAAATCTTCAGGAATCACTTTGACACACCCAAAATCAATAATCCCCAAGTCCCCTTTTTTCATCATGATGAAATTACCGGGATGAGGATCTGCATGGACTTGCTTTAGCTCATGCACTTGGTGATGATAAAAATCCCACAGTGCTTGTCCTATCCGATTTCTTGCTTCCTGAGAAGGGCCCGTCTGAAGCCACTCTTTGATATGCTTTCCTTCCAGCCAGTCCATCGTGATGACACGCTCACAACTGAGCGCCTCATAGTAGGTGGGAAAGGCCAAATGTGGAATGTGGCTGCATTCCGCAGAAATCTCCTTTGAACGCTTTACTTCGAGCTTATAATCTGTCTCTTCCAGCAACCGCTCCTCTACTTCGGCCATATAGTGACTAAGTTCCTTTTCACTAATATTCAACAACCGAAGGGCAAAAGGCCGCACCAATTTCAGATCAGAGCTCACACTACTGGCGACACCAGGATATTGGATTTTCACCGCCAACTTCTTCCCTTCCAAGGTGGCTTGGTGTACCTGACCGATTGAAGCGGCATTCACGGCAGACCGTGTAAACGTTTCGAAAATAGCTTCTGGTCCTTTCGCGAAATACTTCTGAAATGTCTTGACCACCAAGGGATACGATAAGGGAGGGGCGCTATACTGAGCCATGGCAAATTGTTCCTGATAAGCCCTTGGCAAAAGGTTTTTGTCCATGGACATCATCTGTGCCACTTTCAATGCACTTCCCTTCAGCTCACTCAGCGAACCGTAAATATCCGTTGCATTATCATTGTCCAGTTGATCCCGGGAATGCTCGGGATCCTTAAACTTTCGGGCGTAGTGCTTTACGTAATTCCCCCCGACCTTTGCCCCTGTTTTGATAAACTTGGCTGCCCGCTGGACCTTGCCCACGGGAATGCTGGCTTGTTCTTTTTTTTCCACTGATAAAATCGATTAACGGGATTGATAAAGGAATTTGGCAAAATCCACAAAGGTGTCCAAGGCACTCTTTCCCATCAGGTCAAAGGCCAGATTCACGGATTTCTCAATGGCTTCATCGGTCTTTTCGAAACCATCGGAATGGTCTTTTATCCAAAACCTAAACACAAACAAAACCTGCAACCATAAAGCCTCATCATACTTGTCACTCAGGTAAGGACGCTTGGCGATTTCATCATTCTCCTCTCCTTCCGAAAGGACACCCTTCACATATTCCTTAAAATCATTTCTGAATCCTTGCAATTCTTGCGGCAAGGATTGGCCAGGCAGCTGATGTACCCCGTAAAGCACTAGCAAATAGCTTCTATTATGCTTTAATTCCTCAATCCATGTATAAAAAAATGCCAACAGCTTTTCCCTTGACGAGTATTCTTTATAGACTTCCTGAGATTCCAATGCCGCCAGGGTGACTAGGAAGATTTTTTGCCACACGGCTCTCTTGACGGCGGTAAAGCTGGAGAAAAAAGCATAAAAATCCACTTCTTTCATTTTAAGTTCATTGGTAAACTTAAAGACCGATGCTGGAGATTTGCCATGCTCCAAAATATAGGTCTTGTAAGCGTCTATGATTTTTGCCCGCTTGTCAATTTTCGTTGCCTTCTTTGCAGTTGTCTTTTCCATAGTCTTGTCTGGTTTACTCATTAGTAATAACACCAAAACCAAGCTGTAGGTTTTAGTTTTCAATGATTTATCCAGTATTTTTGCTGACTGGAAAAATCAAGTCTTTTTAAAATCTGAAAAGCGATTTTCTCCGTTTATCCATGTAGATGTATTCCACTATGAAAAAAGCCGCCCTTCTACCTTTTATTGGCCTTTCCTTGCTTGGCATGTTGATCATGACCATAACTTCGTGTCACGATGATCTTGATGATCCGCGTTTCACCGACAGCATAGTAAAAACGGGAATTTATGCCAGTATGGGAGAATGGTACTTTTGGAATGACAAGATGCCTGCTGATGTGGACTTTGATGCCTACACTACATATGATGATCTTTTGGAAGCCTTAAAATACCAAGAGCTCGACCGCTGGTCTTATCTGACGACACCCGATGCTTTTGACAAGGCCTTTACAGGCCAAAATATTGGTCATGGCTTTGGCTGGGGGCTTGCTGAAGACGGAAATCTTTACCTTACATTTGTCTATGACGACGCTCCCGCAGGTAAGGATCGCTGGAAAAGAGGCTGGAAAATCACCCAAGTCAATGGCAAACCCATCGATGATTACAAAACCAGCTCTGGCTATAACTTCCTACTGGGCCCTGCAGAAAGTGGCATCAGCAATACCTTCACTTTTGAATTACCTAACGGAACCACCACCACGCGCACCAATACCAAGGCAGCTTATCAGTCAAACTCCATTCTACATCAATCCACCGTCAATGCAAATGGCAAAAAAACAGGTTACCTTGTCTACAATAGCTTCAAGGCCACAGCAGGCCTCAAGCCGACCCAAAGCAAGGAGATCGAAGAGGCCTTGAACAAGCTGGAAGAGGAGAATATTTCAGAGCTGATCATTGACTTGCGCTATAATGGTGGCGGCGCTGTCCGCGTGGCCGAGCAGCTTATGAACAGCCTCATACCAGCTGCTGCAGATGGGGCCATTATGTACACCGACCAACACAACAGCAACAAAAAAGAAATGAATGAAAGTGTCTATTTTGAAAAAAAAGGGAACCTGTCGCTCAGCCGCATTTTCTTCATTACCTCCGGAGGGTCTGCCTCTGCCAGTGAACTCACAATTAACTGTCTCACTCCCTACATGGATGTAAAGTTGGTCGGACAAAATACCTATGGCAAGCCTGTTGGTGCTTTTCCAGTGTCCGACTTTAACAAACACCTAAAGGAGCGTAATGTGGAACTGGTTCCCATCACCTTTTCGACCGCCAATGCAAATGGCACAGCAGCCTACTTCGATGGTTTCCCAGTAGATTACGAGGCTGTAGACGGCATTTCATACGATTGGGGAGATCCAGCAGAGCCACGATTAGCGGCAGCCATCCACTATATTAAGACAGGAAGCTTCCCCGCTCTGGGCCGAAAGCAGTCCTCATCTCCATCCTGGTTGATGATTGATGATTTTGAGGGACTGGAGAAAGAATTCCCTGTGTATTAATTAAAATAAAACTATCATCATACCACAATTGATTTTCATGGTGACGCAATTACCTGTACTTAAAAACACTCGAACTCCGCCCAGTAATAATTCCCAGCCCTCCCTGAATATTTGTAAAAACTTGAACTGGCTGGGCAAAAGGATCATCAGCGTTCCAATTCTGCAGCCCATAAGTCGTGTAAAACTCATAATAAGCCTTGGAAACTGAATAAAGATAGACGTCAACCGCTGATTCAGAATCTTCTCCAAAACTAGAACCACTGGACACTAAATCAAACCTGACCTCTTCTCCCTCAAATAGTTTATCATCAAACATCACTGAGTAATAGTTGCTAAACTCATGTTGATAAACGGGGTTTTTCGCCTCCAAATCCACATAGTGGACATTTTTATAAAATACAGAATCCCCTTCAGTATCGACGTACTTACTTTCAAAACTAGAAATTGCTTTCACTAAAAAGTAATTTTCTCCTGGAGGATCATTAAAGACCAACGTTATATTTTGTTGTTGATCCCACTCATCGATATAATTCTCGCCTTCATAAATGACATCCCTTAGCTCCACACTTACCGGTATACTGTCTGTGCCCGTTACCCTATCATACCCCGGTACATCCACATCCAATGTATAGCGTCTTCCTTCATTTATGACCACATTAGTATTACTATAAATGCCTTCTTCTTCATTAAAGAAAAGAGGTACTTGGTTTTGACCGTCAGAAAGTAGTACCGTAGCATCTTTTATCGGAAGGTATTCGTTAGAATTATCCAAAATGTGCTTGCTAAACACCACCTTGGCGACAGGAATACTATCATGACTAAAATTGGCATTGACCACCACAGAGGGCCTTTCTATTGGAAGATCCACATCTACGACTGTTTCGCACCCAAACATTGCTACGCTCAGAACAAGGTAAAATATAATGTTATGATTCTTCATTTTGATTAGAATTTAAATCCATAGGTAACCGAAGGGATAAATGGAAACAAGCTATACTGCACTACCTTCTTATTGCCATTATTGTCATAGCCTAAATCCATAAAGAAAGGATTCCTGCGATTATAGACATTGTAAATCGCCAAAGTCCACTTCCTTTCGCCCCATTTTTTAGTCTTCCACCAACTAAAGCTTAAATCCAATCGGTGATAGTCACGATTTCTGAAATTATTTCTACTCTCATAGTACTCCACTTCATTGTTGTAGTACCAGCTATTATTATCTTCTCGATCTGGTGCCTCATACCTAAGAGAAGGAAGAGAGAAAGCATTGCCTGTCCCATACACCCAGGCCAAAGAAAAATCCTTGTTATCCTTCCATTCATGCGTAAGCGCCAAGCTGATATCATGCCTTCTATCATATTTATATGGATACCACTTGCCGAAGTTTATTTCTTCGAATTGTCTATCTGTTTTGGAAAGTGTATAGCCTAACCATCCTGATATTTTTCCGATTTTTTTCTGGATAAGGAGCTCCAGTCCATAACTTCTTCCTTCTCCCACGGCGACCTTATTCTCCCAGTTCTCGTCTACATTTAAGTAGGTGGCTCCATCTCTGTATTCAATCAAGCCATCCATTGTCTTGTAATATCCTTCTAAACTAATCTCAAAACCTCTATAGCTTCTTGCAATGCCCAGGCCTACCTGGGTAGCTTTCTGGGGGCCGATGGCAGCGGTGGCAGGAACCCATAAATCGGTGGGCAATCCCAAACCAGCATTGGTCAATAGATGGATATACTGTGCCATTTTCACATAGCTGGCTTTGATGGAGGTACTTCCATTGACAAGATACCTGGCAGCAATTCTTGGTTGTAAGGATTGAAAATGCTTGCCTTCTGTCATAAAACCTGAATAGTGCGCCCCCAAATTAGCCTTCAACTTATCAGTGACAGCAATGTCATCTTCAATATAAATAGCATATTCTGTGGAATTGAGTTCCTCCGAGCCTTCCTTCATATCTGAGATACCTGAACCTTTTGTGACATATACCCCTGGAGAAAACTTATGTGAAATGACATTTGCTCCAAAACGGATATAATGATCAGGGTTTGGCACATAATCAAAATCAACTTTCCCGGCCCAATCCCGTATCCCCGAAAAATACCTTTCGGTATATTCAGTAACGCTGGTATTGACACCATCATCGACCTTTTCATAATAATCACTGAACAAATCAAAGTGGTACTTGCTGTATGTAAAAGTATAATTGCTGAACAGCTTATTATTAATCACATTATTCCATCGCAATGCTGAAATAAAATTTCCCCACCTAATGCCATAAGCATCATCATAATCCGTGCGGATATTGTTGTTTACATAATAACTGGAATACTTGTTGTAAGCTTTGTCATCACCTTTATATACACTGAAATATAACCTATTCCTATCATCAATTTTGTGATTGACCTTACCATTCAGATCATAAAAATAATAGCCGGAATTCTCATCTCCCCCCGAAAAGGCTTTGATCAGAGGCCTCGCCAAAAGATCCAAGTATGTTCGTCTTGCTGAGACCAAAAATGAAGTCTTGCCCTTCTGAATAGGACCATCTACGGTGACTTTTGATGAAATAATACCGATCGAACCTTCTCCCTTGATCTTTTCCATATTACCCTCCCTCATCGTAACGTCCACCACTGATGATAATCGTCCTCCAAAACGAGAAGGAAAGCCCCCTTTTATGAGTTCTACATTATTTAGCGCATCCGCATTAAACACGGAAAAGAAACCGAACAAATGAGACGCATTATATATGGGCACTCCATCCAATAAAATCAGATTTTGGTCTGGGCCACCGCCACGGACATATAGCCCACTTGCTCCCTCTGTCCCCGACTGGACTCCAGGAAGGAGCTGGAGTACTTTGATCACATCTACTTCACCGAGCAAGGCCGGCAATTCTTTTATATGATGAATGGGGACATCTATGGTGCTCATACGATTGACTTCCTGTATCCTGTCCATATCCTGTGCTGAGACCACCACCTCTGCCAACTCCCCATCTGCAATCAGTGCCACATTGAGGACGGTATCTTGAATAGAAGTTAACTGTATCCTTTGCGTCTTAAAACCTACATAACTAATATACAAGTCCACACTGTCGGATTCAGTCGTATAGCTGAAATAGCCAAATCTGTTTGAAACAGTGCCTTTTTCGGTTACTTTGTCAAAAATATTGACCCCTATAAGACTTTCCTTAGACCCTTCTTCCTGTACTGTCCCACTAATGGTCACTTGTTGGCAAAAACCTGCCGCTACAATAAAGAATAGTATAAAAACAGAAAAAACTGATTTCATGAGTAGTAGTTTAAATGGTTCAGCTTAGCGCCTATTCAATTTTTCCAACTAAAAAGAAAACTAATCTTATAAAAACTGTTGGTGAAACAAGAATCAAATAAAATATTAACCGAATAAACCATATTTAATCGGTTCACCACGCAATATTAAGCCGAATATCAATAAAAAAAAGTATTTATATACGCACATATACGCACATTACTAATAAGCATCAAAAATCATAGATCACCCAAAATGGGTAACGCCTAGATGAGCATAAAATATGTCAAAGTTCCATTTTAAATAATAACCACGAATCCACCAACAAAAGTAGTATTAGTGCATCCGTGGCTATTCTAAAAACCAATTTTTTAAAACAATATCAGGATTTGTGTCTCTTGATAAGGACATCCATTACCTCATCCAGCTCATAGCCTTTGGCTTCAAGCAGTACTAAATAGTGAAAAAGCAAATCCGCTGCTTCGCCCATAAAGAGATCTTTGTTATCATCCTTAGCTTCAATGACAATCTCCACCGCTTCTTCGCCTACTTTCTGGGCTACTTTATTGATACCTTTGGCAAAAAGTGAGGCCGTATAAGATGTGTCAGAAGGATTGTTTTTACGGTCTTTAATGATCCCGCGTAAATGATCGATAAATCCGGTTTGGGAGGTGTTTTCTTCATCAAAACAAGTATCTGCCCCGGTATGGCACACTGGCCCGATAGGATTGGCCTTTACCAACAACGTATCATTGTCACAATCAACTTTGATGGATTGGACATGCATAAAGTTACCGGAAGTCTCCCCTTTAGTCCATAGACGCTGCTTGGTCCTGCTGAAGAAGGTCACTTTTCCACTTTCTTGGGTTTTCTTAAGTGCTTCCTCATTCATATACCCCAGCATCAACACTTTATTGGTATCCGCATCTTGGATGATGGCTGGTACCAAACCATTTACTTTTTCAAAATCTATCTTTAATTCTTCCATTTGCTTGATTGTACTTAAATTACATTTTTCAGAAACAGGCCCCATTCCATGGCACAAAAATGGACCGAACAAACTGGATTGACACAACTAATATCAGAGAACACCCTCTTTATCCGCGTCACCAGCGTTCTTTTCCCCCGCTCCCTAAATCACATCCTCATATTGACACCTTTTTCAGCCAAATAGTGCTTCAGTTCAGGAATACCTATTTCCTTAAAGTGGAAAATACTGGCCGCCAAGGCCGCATCGGCCTTTCCTCCTGTAAAGACATCCTTAAAATGCAGCATGGAACCTGCTCCACCTGAAGCAATTACCGGAATGGTCAGCGCTGCAGAAATCTGGCTGGTCAGCCCATCAGCAAATCCCGCTTTGGTACCATCATGATCCATACTGGTCAAGAGTATCTCCCCTGCGCCCCTGTCTGCCACTTCTTTGGCCCAAGCTTGGGTTTGGATAGTGGTAGGTTTTCTTCCTCCATGTGTGTGTACGAGATCCACTCCATCCACGTTTCGGGTATCAATGGCCACTACGATGCATTGGCTCCCAAACTCCGCGGCCATTTCACCAATGACTTCTGGTCTTTTTACAGCAGCTGAGTTGATGCTGATTTTATCAGCACCGGCATTTAGGAGCACCTTGACATCCTCTACCGTGGATATCCCTCCACCTACGGTAAAGGGGATATTGATGGCTTTGGCTACTCGTGTCACCAATTCGGCCAGGGTTTTTCGCTTATCCACCGTGGCAGTGATATCCAAAAACACCAACTCATCAGCCCCCTCGTCGGAATAGACCTTGGCCAACTCCACTGGATCACCTGCATCGCGCAAATCCACAAAATTCACTCCCTTTACCGTGCGCCCTTCTTTGATATCCAGGCAAGGTATTATTCTTTTTGTCAACATTTGATTAATCAGTTTCTCGGTTTTTGAGCAATTGGTATTAGACCGCTGATAAAACAGACAATGTCGAATATGGCTACTTGAAATTTGTGTTATTCCATTTCGCCCGCATCATCTGCATACCATTTCTTTAGGCTACAAGGCAAAGGAAGCCAGTTGTTCAAGGCTAATTCGCCCTTCGTAGAAAGCTTTGCCTACAATGACTCCATACACACCGATTTTCTCCAGTTCTTCCAAGTCCTTCACCTCCGCAACACCACCACTGGCAATCAATTGGACCCCTGGTATCTCTTGGAGAATTTCCTTATATAATTCCACCGAAGGCCCCTGGAGCAAACCGTCTTTGGCCACATCAGTACAGATCACATAACGTGCTCCTTTTGCATGATAGGCTTTGATGAAGTCTACCACATCCGATTCGGTAGTCTCTTCCCAGCCACTGATGGCGATTTTTCTGTTTTTGGCATCTGCTCCGAGAATGATCTTCTCGGATCCATGTTTCACTAGCCAACTTTCAAACAATGCCGGGTTCTTTACGGCAATACTCCCGCCTGTCACCTGACTGGCTCCCGCATCAAAAGCCATTTGAATCGTCTCATCTGATTGAACGCCTCCTCCAAAGTCCACCTTTAGGGAAGTATTGGACGTGATATTTTCAAGTACGGCCTTGTTCACGATCGTCTTGGCTTTGGCCCCATCCAGATCCACCAAATGAAGCCGTTTGATGCCGGCTTGCTCAAACTTTTTGGCTACCTCTAGTGGATTATCAGCATATTCCTTTTTCTGTCCATAATCTCCTTGGGTCAAACGGACACATTTGCCCCCGATAATATCTATTGCTGGAATTATTTCCATGACTATAAATTCAAGAAGTTGGTTAATATTTTTTGGCCTGAATGACTGGACTTTTCAGGGTGAGCTTGCATCGCATAGAAGTTATCCTTATGCAATAACGCACTAAAGTCTTCTATATAATGGGTTTTTCCAATGGTAAATTCAGGGTGGATTTCAGCAAAATAACTGTGAACGTAATAAACATAATCGTGCTCATTGATCCCTTCCAGTAATGGCCCCTTCGTCTCCCGAAGGTTATTCCAGCCCACATGGGGCACTTTATCCTGCTGCGGAAATTTCTTTACTTTCACAGGAAATATCCCCAGGCATTCGGTATCATTTTCTTCAGAATATTCACACAACAGCTGCTGCCCCAAGCAAATCCCAAAAAAAGGCTGCTTTAGCGCTTTGATCAGCTGGTCAAGGTTTCGCTCACGGAGATACCTCATGGCCGAACTAGCTTCCCCCTGTCCGGGGAAAATCACCTTATCGGCTTTTTGGATCTCCTCCACGTTATCGGTAAGATTGGCATTGATTCCGAGACGCTCAAGGGCATAAAGCACCGACAATACATTCCCCGAGTTATATTTTATAATGGCTACATCCATTTACTATACTGCTACTTTAAAGCTAAATAGACCTCAATGTCCCAAAAGGAAAATTTGAGGTCTATTGCTTAGGTTTGTGAACTTTTTGATCTGACTGTACAAGCATAGAATCGCTTGTATTTTCGCAGCTCAAAAATAAACATTATATCCTATTTTTGAAGGTATTATCCGATCTATTTGGCAGAAAGATTGATCTTCAAAACTTCTCGCCACATTCTTATTAACCTCAGTTCGATTAATGCAATTCGATAAAAAAAGGTTATGACGTCATTACGAGCCTGTCCACCGCCAAAGGCAGGCCTGTTTGGCACCAGACAGACTCGCATTGACTATTTTTTAAATCGATCTCAGCTTATTATTCTTTCTCGAGCCCTTCACTGGCGATCAGCTCTTCTCCCAAGACTTTCTCGATCTCAGGGATGGAATTATAAAGCTGCTCATAGCTATCTATCACAAAATACTTATCCTGAAACTTATCCTTCCAGTAGGGCGTCTGCATGATCCTTCTGACATCATAATCAATATGGTCAGGATCATCAGAAAGGCTAAACTTGGTCTCACCAGCGGAGCTCAAAATCCCCGCACCATAAATCCGCAATTCACCATTTTCCCGGATCAATCCGAACTCAATGGTAAACCAATAGATCCTGGACAACAAATGAATCGCCCATTTATCATCAATATACTTGAGCGCTATCCCACTTAGGTCCTGCAAAAAATCCACGTATGGTTGGTTGGTGAGCAAAGGCATATGTGCAAAAGCATCATGAAACATGTCCGGCTCTTCCAAATAATCCAACTGCTCCATTTTTCGCAGCCATGTGGAGGATGGAAACCGCTTGTTTTTCAACAAACCAAAGAACAAATCATCGTCAATCAATCCCGGCACTACCTGCACTCCCCATCCTGTAGACTTGCTCAAAACCCGGTTTACTTCAGCAAAATTGGCAATTCGGTCAGCACTGAAGTTGATCTCCTTGATACCGTCCAAATAGGCTTGCGAAGCGGCTTTGGGAAGGTTGACAATTTGCCTCTCGTAGAGGGTTTTCCATACCGCAAAATCCTCTTCAGTGTAAGCATCATAATCCTGGTGCATTTCTTTTAGTCGAGGGTCTTTGAAGACCCAGTCCGCTGGTTTACCTGCCATCTTATATTTGGGTTAGTTCTACTTAAATTTACGTATATTCTGAAAATGGGTTAAAATAAAAAAGGCCTAATCCCGAGTAGGATTAGGCCTTTGTATAATTTTCACAGTAAAGCTCACAGCATTACACCTAATCCTTTTTGGGGAGAAAATGGTAGTAATAGCTGTAATATTTTACGGATAGGTTTTTCATCTTGATTCACAAAGATAAAGAGTTACTTTCTCTAATCAAAATTCCTTGTCTCATAATCAGGGAAATCGCTTTTAAACTATCAGTGAAGTGATGTCAGCCTGAATTCAATAACACCATTGGCTAAAAGCGATTTCCTTGGTCTCATAATTACACTAAATTGTTTTACTCCGTCGTTGCGGCATTTACAATAGCGGTTTTTCCTAAGTCATTGTGAGTAGCATGCGACGTGACAATATCGGGTTTATCCAACAGATGGCTTCGCTCCACTATCGTTCCGCTCGCGGTATGACGGTTTATATGGAGGTTTACAACAAATCAAACGTCTTCCTCATCGCAAACGTCTGCCTGATCTGGCTGGCCAATTGGGCACTTTGGGCAAAATCCAGCGTCTGCTGACCATCTGAATAGGCCTTTTCCGGGATTTCATGGGCTTCATAGATGATCCCGTCTGCTCCGGCCATCACCCCAGCCAAGGCCATTTGGTGGACAAATTTCCGGATACCGATACCATGAGATGGATCCACCACCACGGGAAGATGGGACTTGTCCTTCAGCACCGGCACAGCGTTCAGGTCCAGGGTATTCCTGGTTGCTTTTTCATACGTCCTGATACCTCGCTCGCACAGGATCAGCTTCTCATTTCCTCCCGAAAACACATATTCCGCTGACTGCAGCAATTCTTCGATCGTACCGGAAATCCCTCGCTTGATCATTACCGGCTTATCTACTTTGCCCAGTTCATCCAGCAAATTAAAATTCTGGGTATTTCTGGCACCTACCTGGAATACATCCACATAATCCATCATCTCTTCGATCTGCGAAACCTGCATCACCTCTGTGATGATCTTGATCCCGGCTTTGCTGGCCAATTCATGCCAAAGCTTCAATCCCTCTATTCCCAATCCACGGAATGCATAAGGGCTACTTCGAGGCTTATATACTCCTCCACGCATGATTTTGATATCATTGGCCTTCAGGTGATCGATCACTTTTACAATTTGCTCCTCACTCTCGATCGAGCATGGACCTGCCATCACGGCCATATCACCTTCCTTGATATATACACCATCTCCCAAATCGATGGAAGTTGGGTTTACTTTCCACTTTTTAGAGACCAATTTATATGCATCGGATACGATATGGATATCCTGGATACCCTCATGATGTCCAAATTTACGAATATCAAATTCCGTACTGCCGATTCCCACCAGATACGTTCCCTTTTGAGTGGACACTTCAGTAATCTTATACCCCACTCGATTAATATCTTTGATCAGGCGCTCCTTTTGTGCTTCGGTGATGTCCTTTTTTACTTGTATGATCATTTCTTATTTGTTTAGAAAGTTTGGAGGTCAATAGGTTTAAATCGTGTAAAGTTTGAAGGTTTCAGGCTCGTTGTTTTGCTTTTAAGCCATTAATTTTTGATGGTAAGAGCTTGTGACTTGGTACTTCATTCTTGGCTCTTTATCCTCCCCCAATACTATCCCTGCTTTACTCCGTGAATGTATGTTTTAATATCTGCTTTTAGGTCTTTGGCATCCCTGATCACTTTGATGAAAGCACTGCCGATAATAGCACCATTGCTGTAGGCCGAAGCCTTGGAGAATGTGGCATGGTCTGAAATCCCAAAACCTATCAATCGTGGATTTTCCAGTTTCATGTTTTTGACCCTTTCAAAATACGCCTCTTGCTCATCAGAAATACCTGATTTTGCCCCTGTGATGCTGTGGGAAGACACCATGTAGATAAACCCGTCGGACTGTAGGTCTATTTCACGGATGCGCTCTTCAGTGGTCTGCGGAGAGATAAGAAAGGTATTGCGAAGATCATATTCGTCAAACAATGCTTTATAATCATCCTGATATTGCTGAATAGGCAGGTCTGGCACAATAAGCCCATCCACGCCCACCTCCTTGCATTTCTTACAAAATGCCTCTATACCATATTGCAAAATAGGATTAAGGTACCCCATCAGTACCACTGGAATCGTCACCGTTTCCCTCATTTGCTCCAGCTGTAGAAACATCTTTTTCATGTTCATGCCATTATCAAGGGCAACTTTATTGCTTTCTTGAATGGTAGGGCCATCGGCTACAGGATCTGAATAAGGCATCCCCACTTCGATGATATCAGCACCCGCCTCTTCGATAGCTTCCATAATGGCGAGCGTATCTTCCAACTTGGGAAAACCTGCTGTAAAATATATGGAAAGGATGTTTTCCTTCTTATCTTGAAATAATTGATCTATTCGGTTCATAGTTGATTGAAAGATTGGAAATTGTAAAATCGGAAGATTGGTAACACAACTTCTCCAACTTCTCCTGCCAATCCTCTTTTTTCTTTGCTCTTTGCTCTTGATACTAGCTACTTGATATGCTATACTCAGTACCCTCCCCACTTGATGTATGTATCCAAATCCTTGTCACCTCTTCCGGACAGATTGATCACAATCACATCACTTGCCCCAAACTTCACTTGCTTCAGTGCCGAAAGTGCATGGGCAGATTCAATCGCCGGAATGATTCCTTCCAACCTGCTCAGCTCTATTCCTGCTTTCATCGCATCCTCATCCTCCACGGCAAAGAATTCGCCTCTTTTCGAATCGAACAAATGGGCATGGACTGGGCCTATACCTGGATAATCCAACCCAGCAGAAATGGAATGCGGCTCGACCACCTGTCCGTCTTCGGTCTGCATCAAGAGTGTCTTACTGCCATGTAAAACTCCCGGTGTACCCAACGCAGTAGTCGCTGCGGACTTTCCCGAGGTTACACCTAGTCCAGCTGCTTCGACTGCAATTAACCTAACTGAAGGAGTATTATAATAATGGTAAAAAGCCCCAGCTGCATTACTGCCACCACCTACACAGGCAATCACCAAGTCAGGGTCTTCTTTGCCTTCTTTTTCTTTCAACTGATATTTGATCTCTTCGCTGATCACCGATTGGAACCGCGCTACCATTTCCGGATATGGATGTGGTCCTACCACCGAACCAATAATGTAATGGGTGTCCACAGGATTATTGATCCACTGTCTGAGGGCTTCATTGGTTGCGTCTTTTAACGTCTGGCTGCCGGAAGTGGCGGGCACCACTTTCGCTCCCAAAATCCGCATCCGCTCTACATTGGGCTTTTGGCGCTCCATGTCGATGGCTCCCATAAAGACCGTACAATCCATCCCCATCAGGGCACAAACGGTCGCCGTAGCCACCCCATGTTGGCCAGCTCCGGTTTCGGCGATAATACGTTTCTTCCCCAGCTTCTTGGCCAAAATGATCTGGCCAATGGTATTGTTCACCTTATGGGCTCCTGTATGACAGAGATCTTCCCGCTTGAGATAGATTTTTGCACCATATTTCTCAGACAGCCGCTTGGCATAGTACAAAGGTGTAGGACGCCCTACATAGTCTTTTAAAAGCGCATGAAATTCATCTTTGAATTCGTCCGATTCGGTAATTTTCTCATAATTGGTCCTAAGTTCTTCCACATTGGGATAGAGCATTTCGGGGATGTAAGCTCCCCCAAATTTCCCATAGAACCCTTTTTCATCTACTTTAACCATAGTTTTATCAAATACTCCCTGAAGCAGGGTACATTTAAATGCTTATATTTTTTCTTGTAACGCCTTTACAAAACGGATGACTTTCTCCACATCTTTAAAGGCTGCATGAAGCTCAAATTTAGAATTGATATCCACACCTGCCAGCTTAGGCTGCTTTTGCTGTAGATGCTTGATTTCCTCCACATTTTCCTCTTGAATCCCCCCACTTAACAAAAATGGTCTTTCCAACGGATATTTTTCCAAAAGCTCCCAATCGAACCGTTTTCCTGATCCTCCATATCCCTTCGTTTCCGTATCAAACAGAAAATATGTTACGTGCGGCTCAAAGCCTTTTAAATACGTCCAGTCTACCTCCCCTGTAACCCTGAAAACCTTTATGATATCAGCAGTAATCTGCTTCTTCAGGTCCGCCACAAAAGCCACATCCTCATCACCATGAAGCTGGATATAGGCCAGGCCAAAATCATTGGCTTTCGTTACTATCTCTGCCATCGGCACATTCACGAACACGCCCACTTTGGCGGCTTTGGTGGATGGAATAGTGGAAGCATCAGCGACATACCGAGAAGATTTTGGATAAAAAATCATCCCCATCAGGTCTGGCTGAACCTTTTCGTCCAGCTCCCTGATGTTTTCTACATCGCGCATACCACATACTTTCACTAACATGGTCAAACTGTTTCCGTTTTGAAATCTGGGCTTAACTCCCTGTATTTGTTCATAAAGTTATAGGCTGCCTGATGTGGCCTGATGGATTTCATAAAGTTCTCCCCTATCAAGAACCCATCAAATCCCCCTTTCTTCAAGTCTACCAAGGTCTGGGGATCAGAAATCCCACTTTCAGAAATTTTCACGAATTTATCAGGAATTTTACCTACCAAACCATAAGAGGTATCCAACGATACTTCAAAAGTCTTTAAGCTTCTGTTATTGACCCCCACCAAATCCAGCTGATCGTTCAGTGACCGGTCCAGTTCCTCTTGGTCGTGCACTTCCATCAGTACTTCCAGTCCCAGCTTGTGCGCAAAGGCAGCCAGTTCCTCTAACCGCTTTGGTTCCAGTGCCGCAGCAATCAACAGGATGCAATCTGCCCCTATTGATTTGGCTTCCACGATTTGGTATTCGTCGATGATAAAATCCTTTCTCAGAATAGGGCAGAAATTGAACCGTCTAGCAGTGGTCAAGTCTTCATTGGAACCACCAAAGAACTCCTTGTCTGTCAGAACGGACAATGCCGAAGCCCCTGCTTGCATATATCCGATGCTGGTTTTTTCCACTTTTGCTGCACTGTTGATAGCGCCTTTGGAAGGGGACTTTCTCTTGAATTCCGCGATAATACCGGTTTTCTCGGGATCAGTCACATATTTCTTCATGGACACCACCTTACTTTCAAAGAAAATGCTTCGCTCCAACATTTTTGTGGGCACCAAGCCTTTGCGTTCAGTTACTTCTTCCTTTTTATGGGCAATGATTTTGTCAAGTATATTCATGGATTATGGTTTTGCTAGTGAAACAGATGTTTTTGGGTTGACCAAATTTTTGAACGTTTGAAGGGCCTTGCCACTGTCCAGAGAAGCCGTCGCCTTGGCAATACCTTCTTCAAAGTCCATTGATTGATCAGCAGTAACCAGTGCCGCTGCGGCATTGGCCAGGATCACTGCCCGCTGGGCTTGCGTTCCTTCCCCTTTGAGGATATTTTGGAAGATTTTAGCAGATTCCTCGATCGTTTTGCCTCCTTCAATTGCCGAAGGATTTACTTTGGGCAAGCCGATAGACTCTGGAGAGATCAGTCGCTCGCCGCCATTGGAGACCATTTTAAAATCCCCGGTAAGCGAAACCTCATCATATCCATCCAACGAGTGTAAAATACTGAAGTCTACACGGCTATTTTGATACAAATAGCCATAGAGCCTCGCCAGTTCCAAGCTAAACACCCCGACCAATTGTTTCTTTGGAAAGCTGGGATTTACCATCGGCCCAAGCATGTTAAAGAAAGTTTTCACGCCTAATTCTTTTCGGATAGGACCGACATTCTTCATCGCCGGATGAAAAAGCGGCGCATGTAGAAAGCAAATCCCCGCTTCATCAAGGTTTTTCCGGATCACATCGATGTCATTGGTGAATTCATAACCAAAATGCGCCAATAAGTTAGAGGATCCGCAAATGGAAGAAACCCCGTTATTACCATGTTTGGCTACGTTTTGTCCCGCACCGGCTACCACAAAGGAGGAAAGGGTGGAAATATTAAAAGTATCCTTCCCATCTCCGCCGGTACCGCACAGGTCCATGGCGTCATACTCTGCAATTTCTACAGGGATACACTGTTCGAGCATTGCTTCACGGAATCCTTCCAATTCCTCCACCGTGATGCTCCTCATCATGTAGACGGTCATAAAAGCCGCCATTTGGCTTTGGTTATACTCGCCTGAGGTTATTTTTTTCAACGTTTCCTTCGCCTCTGCCTTGCCTAGTGTCCTATGTTCAATTAGGTGATTTAGAATCTCTTTCATCTGCTTTTAGTTCATTTTCAATGGTCAAATAGCCTGTCCCGAACCTGTCTGCCTCAGGCTTAATTCGGGAGAATCCCGCAAGTTGATAATCATCCCTCTATGAGACGTTATGGTCATGCTCGATTTCATGATCAAACTTATTATTACTCCAAAGCACTGGCTTTAGATGATGGTTGCTTATTTCCGTGTAATTTACTGATTAACTGCCAAAGATCAGCTATTTATCCAGTTTTGGACAATCTGCTTTCCGTGCTCCGTCAGCACGCTTTCTGGATGAAACTGCAGCCCTCTCACTTTATACTCCTTGTGCCTTACGGCCATGATCTGTCCATCTGGAGTTTTGGCCGTAATTTCCAAGTCTTCTGACAGCGTAGACTCATCGATCACCCAGCTGTGGTACCTTCCGATTTTAAAGCTATCGGGCACACCATCAAAAAGCAGGTCTTTCTGTAATACCTTCACCTCAGAAGCAACACCGTGCACCACTTCCGTTAGGTTATTTAGCCCACTTCCAAAAGCCTCCCCTATAGCCTGATGCCCCAGACAAACGCCAAGAATATCTTTCTTAGCGGCATACTTCTTCAACAGCTCCGGCATGATGCCCGCATCGGCAGGAACCCCTGGTCCCGGTGACAGCAATATCTTATCGTAAGCTGCCACATCTTCCACACTGATTTTATCATTCCGGAAGACGTCCATCGCTGCTCCATACCCCAGCTCACGGATGATATACACCAGGTTATATGTAAATGAATCGTAATTATCGAGTACTAGTATTTTCATGGTATCTTGATTGAAAGATTGAAAAATTTAAAAATTGAAAAATTATTTATTTCCAACATCCATTTTCCTCATCTCATTTTATTTTTTTTTCAAATGCCCTTAAGTAATTAATAAACCCTTTAATTTCCTTCTAAATATTTAAAAGGCTTTCTTTTAAATCCCAATAGTCATCTTCTTTTATTCTACCGGCTTTGGACAAAACAAATGCTTGGCTTCTTAACTCCCCTGCAGAACCTTTTGCGTATTCTAGAAATCGGATAAAATTCTTGTTGTCATTGTACTCAAAGCCTTCTGCAATATTGTTTGATATTGAAATTGCAGCCCCACTTAATTGGTCTCTTGATTTAAAGTCCTTAGATAATGGTAATTTATCAACTAAATCATAGACTTCTATTCCAATTTCAGCAGCATACTTCCGAACATCCAATTCCTCAAAGCAGTCATTCTTTGCCATAATTTTCCAATTCTTAATTTTTTTTAATCCTTAAACTTCTTCGGCGGCTTTGAGGGCGACGCGGAGGGCTTGGAGTTTGTTGGTGACTTCTTGAAGTTCGCTTTCGATGGAAGATTTGGCCACTACCCCGGCTCCAGCTTGGAAACGAAGCTTGTTGTTTTCGGATACGAATGACCTGATCAGGATAGCATGGTTAAAGTCTCCATTGAATCCCAAAAAGCCAATGGCACCTCCATAGAATTTACGGCTGGTGTTTTCAAGCTTGTCGATGATCTCCATTGCCCTATATTTGGGAGCGCCTGAAAGCGTCCCCGCCGGGAAAGTATCCGCTACTAGTTGAAGGGGATTAGCCGTCTCAGGCAGCATGCCCGTTACTTTTGACACCAAGTGGATGACATGGGAGTAATATTGGATTTCTTTAAACACCTCTACTTCTACTTTTTCTGATGACCTGCTCAGGTCGTTCCTGGCCAGGTCCACCAGCATCACATGCTCCGAATTTTCTTTTGGATCATCGTAAAGTTTGGTGGCCAATTCGGCGTCCGCCAGGTCATTCCCTGTTCGTTTAAACGTCCCTGCAATAGGATAAATCGTAGCCTTTCTGCCCTTCACGACAATCTGTGCTTCAGGAGAACTTCCAAAAACCTTATAAGAGCCGTAATCAAAATAAAACAAGTACGGAGAAGGATTAACGGACCTTAATGCACGATAAACATTAAACTCATCTCCCTTAAAACCTGTGGTGTAGCACCTTGAAAGCACTATCTGGAAGACATCCCCCTTAAAACAATGTTCTCGGCCCTGACGAAGGATATCCAAGAACTGGTTGTCGGTATAATTGGAAGTCTCCTCTCCGTCCAACTTAAACGAATAGGTCGGGATGTTGCGGTTGTTCAGAAGGGTTTCGATTTCTGTTATCCGGTCATCTTCGCCATTAATATGATAATCAAAAATATGGAGTTCATTCTTAAAGTGATCGACCACAATGACATTCTTATAGACTGCATAAAAAGCCTGCGGCACAGCAGACTCCTTGGTATTTTCCAGTGTGATGTCCTCAAAACTCCCCACCGTATCAAACTGCATATAACCAAAAAGACCGTTGGTGATAAATTTGAAATCATTGGATTCCTCTTCAAACCTGGATGAAAAGGCTTTCAGTTTATCCACCAATTTATCCCCTTTTTTCAAGTCATATTGGTTTTTCCCTTCCTCTGGAAAAGTCTCCCTTATGGTCTTTCCATCAAAAGAAAAAGTAGCCATAGGATTGAAACATATGTACGAATAGCTATTGTCCTGGCCATGATAATCAGAACTCTCCAGTAGGATAGGGTTTTTAAACTTGTCCCTCACTTGTAGGTAAATACTCACTGGGGTAATGGTGTCCGCCAGTCGTTTCTTGTACCGTGTGTTGATCTTAAATCTTTGTAGTGTGTCCATGGTTAAACTATCGAATAAAATAAAAAAAGGCTTACCGGGGAATTCCAGCAAGCCTTATAAGGTAATATTTTTTACTCTTTTACATATAGGCAATGGTCAGCTGTTCTTCCCAGTCAGAAGTTCCATTTGCCACCACCAATATTGAGTATTGAATTGTTTCATTTTTTTATCTTCAGGCAAATATAAAAATGGATTCTATTTGCAAAAAACATTTACTACAAAATTTCACAAAAATATTCGTCTCCCCGTTTGACCGTTAGGAATAACATGCGATTTTCACCGTATTCATATGGTGCTATTTACCCTTCATTGCTACTCCATCACACTTCTCCACTTCGAAAAATCCATTACCTTTGTCCTAATTAACTTACAATCTCCCTCTTTATGGATAATCTCCCTAAATATTTCAAAAGGACATTTGAAGATTATAAAGTCCTCGTCAAGGTTAACCCTGCTGACTTTACAGGAATCGAACTCATCATACACCCTTCCGGTAAAATAGAAAAGACCATCATGGAATTCGATGACGAAATCTATGATGATCTTGAAGTGGACGAATTTGAGTCTTGCAGCCCCTTGGAATTTAATATGTACCTAAAGGGCTTGGCCTAAATCTTTCCACTTACTGCTTTTGATCTTCACTTGCATCAGGAGCAGTTTTCTTGTTCCAGTATGGTGGTAATTCTTTTTCCTCCAGTTTTACCAATCGCTCATCCTCAAATGTCGCTAAAAGATAAAACCGTTCATCCCTGACCACACGATAGGTCTTTTGCTCTCCCTCCAAGTTGCTGATCACTGCATCTGGGTGGACTTTTAGAAAATCACTTTCTTCCATGCCTACTTTGTAATTAGGAGCTCCCTTCATCGAAGAACAGCTGACTACGAAAAGTGTAATCGATAAAATGGGCAGAATAAACAACAATTTTTTCATAATACTTAAAATTTTTAATTAACGATACATCCGCAATAATATTGCCAAAGATTTTTCAGTTGATTTTGAATACTTTAATAAAGGAGACGATTTATTTTGGCCTGGAGTTTTGTACGGGAAAGTTTTTGACGTACCTTTGTACTCAAGCGGCACGACCAGCTCCTGCCAAATCCCCCAGGTCCGGAAGGAAGCAAGGGTAGGCGGTTGTAGCGGTGCGATGCCGCTTCTTTTTTGCCTTTTTTTATAAATGTAAAAAATACATTTATTATTTTTAACCATCTTTCAAAATAAACACCTAACTTTACCACTCTAAAGGGATTAATCAGGTAAAATATCGCTTTCAAAAGGAAAGCAATGAGTGTTCTTTTAGCATTTTACTATAATATTTGGTAAAATTTGCGGATTGTATTAATTGTCATTGTCGGTCAACACAGGCAATGACCAACCATATTCATCAAAACCAAAAAACCGTTTTACAAATGAAATTCTTTATTGACACCGCCAATCTCGATGAAATCAAAGAAGCCTATGACCTAGGTGTACTGGATGGTGTAACCACTAACCCCTCCCTGATGGCCAAAGAAGGCATCACAGGAGACGATAACGTAAGAGCTCACTACAAAGCCATTTGTGACATCGTAGATGACAAGGTAAGTGCAGAAGTTATTTCTACCGATTTTGACGGCATGGTCAAAGAAGGTAAAGAACTTGCCAAAATAGACGACAAGATTGTCGTAAAGGTTCCCATGATCAAAGATGGTGTGAAAGCTATCAAGTACTTCAGCGGTGAAGGCATCAGAACCAACTGTACCTTGGTGTTTTCTGCAGGTCAGGCAATCTTGGCAGCAAAAGCAGGCGCTACCTACCTTTCTCCGTTTATCGGCCGTCTAGATGACATTTCTTTTGATGGACTAGACCTGATAGAGCAGATCGTCCATATCTATCAAAACTACGGCTACGATACCCAGGTATTGGCTGCTTCCTTGAGACACACTATGCACCTGATCAAATGTGCCGAAATCGGTGCGGACGTGATCACTTGTCCACTGAAAGTGATCACTGGTTTACTAAACCATCCACTTACAGACTCAGGGCTTGCTAAATTCTTGGCAGACCACGCTAAGGCAGCAGGAAAATAAACTGAGGAAAGCTTTATATTTTTCCACCATCCTGTCATCGAATGATGCTCGGGGTGGTGGTTTTTTTTTTGATAGCAAGCAGATATTGCAGATTGGGCAGATATTCGCTGATGTTCGTAAATGATCATTTTATTTTATACTGTAGCAATAGGTAGAGGAACACAGGCACCGCACAACCCGCTTTATGAAATTGTAGTAGCCTGTCCCGAAATCCTTCGAGGAATATCGGAAAGAGCTTCATGAAAATCAGTTGGTTTGGAGGTGTGAGCGTAGCACCGCTACGGTATACCCTATTGTTCCAGCAGCTGTGCAGCGGAACCGCAAGCAGTGAGTTTTTAACTCAACACTTGTTAAAGCACGGGTGGCATAAAGGGTCGGTTCTTTTCTTATTAAGTGGTATATCAATGCCAATTGGTCTGCCCCGCCGTTAGATGGGCTAGCTTGGTAACGAATAAGATGCGTGTAAGCCACAAAGTCACCAAGGCACTATTTTTTCGGGAAACAAAGGTGCAGACTGCACGACACTTCCCAACCAATCCACTTTGTGACTTCGAGCCTTCGTGGCAAAAAAAGCAGGCCACTTGTTAAAGCACGGGCGGCATAGAGGTTTGGGTCTTTTCTTATTAAGTGGTATATCAATGTCAGTGGGTCTGCCCCGCCGTTAGATGGGCTAGCTTGGTAACGAATAAGATACGGTAAACCACAAAGTCACCAAGGCACTATTTTTTTTGGGGAAACAAAGGTGCAGACTGCACGACACTTCCCAACCAATTCACTTTGTGACTTCGAGCCTTCGTGGCAAAAAAAGCAGGCCACTTGTTAAAGCACGGGCGGCATAGAGGTTTGGGTCTTTTCTTATTAAGTGGTATATCAATGTCAGTGGGTCTGCCCCGCCGTTAGATGGGCTAGCTTGGTAACGAATAAGATGCGTGTAAGCCACAAAGCTCTAAGGCCCAAGACTGTTTGTTTTCCATGAAATTTGGAATACTCCTACAAAACACTTCATGTCTTGGCGACTTCGTGGCGACATATCACATGAACGGATACCTTTCTCCGCCAGAAATATTGCTTAGTTCCAAATTCCATCCTTCAATAATTTATGATTTCTCATTTTAAATTAGCATAATATTTTTATCTCATAGCGTTATCATTTAAATTTCGTCTTCTAAACACAGCCAATTATTCTTATGTATATCATCAAGGTCAAGGGCAAAGCCAAAATACCCGATTACATTCAAATCAGGGATGAAAACTTTGTGCTTGTAGCTTATTTTAGAGCTGATCGCCCACTCAAAAACCTGGAAAAATTTGGTTTGGAAGGGAAAGAAGAAGAAATGGAAAGTTTGATCCGAGAACTCCCCTTTGGTAAATTACAAAAGCTAGAACTGTAAAAAATATGGTATTTTCCAGTGAACCTGTTGTCCGCCTTGATAAGGCCTGCATCTTCCAAGGCATTACTGCTATCTTACAAGATGTTTCCTTTGATATTGATAAAGATGAATTTGTTTTTCTAATCGGAAGAACTGGCAGCGGCAAAAGTTCCTTGCTAAAAACGCTTTATGCCGATCTGCCCCTGAAAATGGGCTATGGTAAAATCGTTGGATATGACCTTCAGAAGATCAAAACCAAAGAAGTCCCCTTCCTCCGGAGAAAACTTGGAATCGTGTTTCAGGACTTTCAACTCTTTACAGATAGGACGGTTGCCGAAAACCTTTATTTCGTCATGCGTGCCACTGGTTGGAAGGACAAATCCAAGATGAAAACCAGAATGGTAGAGGTGCTCATGCGGGTCGGACTAGGTGGTGCAGCGACCAAAATGCCCCATCAGCTTTCCGGTGGCGAACAGCAGCGTGTAGTCATTGCCCGTGCCCTGCTCAATCACCCTTCCATCCTCCTGGCTGATGAACCTACCGGAAATCTCGACCCAGAAGTGGCCGATGGTATCTTTAAGCTCTTTCAAGAAATCAACAAACAGGGAACGGCAGTACTTATGGCCACTCATAACCATGATTTGCTCAACAAATACCCCTACAGAATTCTTAAATGTGAAAAAGGAAAATTACTGGATTCCAAGACTACAGAAATTATAAAATGAAGTTCTTTCTATAGGATAAAAGCAAAAAAGCTCAAGAGATTATTCGTCACCTTTCATAATACCCATATGCTGAAACAATGGTAACCACTACTCTACCTTCTTCAATCGCATATACCAAGTGGTGCTCCCTGTTAATTCTACGTGACCAATAGCCATGATAATCGTGCTTGAGCCTTTCTGGCTTTCCAGTACCATCATTAAGGATGGATTTTCAACTCATCAAGTAAACGTCTTATTTTTTAATCACTGCTAAATTCCCTGCTTTTTTGAGCTTTGATATATCTTCTAACGCTTCATCAGTGAAGGCTATTTCGTAAATCATAGCCCAAGAAGCTTGTCAAAGTCCTGAGGGTCAACCTTTGTTGTTTTTCCCGCTTTATGCTGGGCAATTCCCTTTAAAACATGTTCCTTAACCTTGGGATCCATAAAATACTCATCTGACTCGCTCACTGGAGAAAGCACATACGCTTTGTCTTTTCCTCGCTGGATTATGATATGTTGGTTATTATCCACCATATCCAGGTATTTTTTCTGATTGTCTCTAAACTCTCTTGAACTGATCACTAACATATTGCTTTATTTATCATGTACCATATAAGGTACACAAATATAAAAATATTAGTTCAACAAAAACAAAACACATAAAAAACCAATTTATACACTTGCGCACTAAACTACTCTACCTGCAACAAAACCAACCAAGCTTCTTCAACCTTATCCTCTTCCAGCAGTTCCTTAGCATACTCATGGAGATGAAAGATCAAGCTCTCTTTGTCATTTTGAAACCTGACCAACATTTCTTCGATCTCTGGTCGTCGGGCGTAATCATAGATGGCTACTTCATCAGGGAAGCTTTCCACATTCCCCAGTTTTCCCAGGTCATTCCCTGTCAACACCACACTGAGCCGAACTTTTTCCGGAAGCTGGTCGACCCCAAGCCCTTTTGTCTTGAGTGGTTTTTTGACTTTAAAAAGTGCCTCCCCATTTGCCCTGCAATACCAGTCCCCTCCCATTCTGGCGACCGCATCCAGTTTACCAGGCGTGATCTGATCATTCTCATCCAATACCGACTCATCAATATGTGCCAAAAGGATCTCACAAATCACCAAGTTGGCGGCTCCAGCTTCTTGCCCAATCGGCACGACTTCGAGTACTTTACATTCAAATGCAACTGGGGCCTCTTTTACCCTGGGCGGCTTTACGTTTACGGATTTCGTCTCTGTCAGTCCTACTTTCACAAATTCATTGATTCCCTTCTCGTATTCCGTGCTGGCCAAGGACATCTGCTGTACCATCTTATAATTGACGATATTAATAACTACTTCGGGGACTTCCCTGACGTTTTCCAGCGTATGCTTGGTTGTATTGTCCCTGACCCTTCTGGACGGGGAAAAGACCACCAAAGGAGGATTGGAGCCAAAGGCATTAAAAAAACTGAACGGGCTCAGGTTGACCTGGCCGGCACTGTCCATGGTGCTCACAAAGGCAATTGGCCGGGGGGCTATTGCGCCTAACATATAGCTATGAAATGCTCCTACTGAAACTTTTTGGGGATCTATTGTTCTTATCATAATTGCACGATCAAAGGTGATCCTTCTTCACCAAACCTCCAGTCAATAAGTGGAATTGTTTAACTTTGGGAAGATGTAATCGTTATCACAGTATAATTTAAGGAAAGATCGCCTGAAAAAAAACAACTAACGCAACCCTAATGAAGCACACCATTTTAACGCTGTCCCTACTGATCTTCACGGCAATGGTAGGCATTCACATCGCCCACGCACAGCGAATTTCCGGTAGCTCTACGCTTAAAATAGACGATAGCCTGGACGAACGTATTTTTTCCATTGCCCAGCTGGAATTCTTCGAAGACACTACCAACACCTTGGAATTTGGAGATATTGTCCAACCTGATTTTCAAGATAACTTCAAAATCCGACCATCTTTCAACAAGAATAAATTTAACATTGACAATACCTATTGGGTAAAACTTTCTATAGACAAAACCCCAAATAGCACCAAAAAGTGGTTGATGGAATTCTACGATCAGACCATTGATGTGGTGGAAGTATATGCTCCCAATAGCGAGGGGGAATATGATGAAATCATTATGGGAGACGCTATACCCTTCGGTTCCAGGAATTTCAGGCATAAAAACTTTGAATTGCTCATAAACAACAACAGTGATGGGATCAGCAACTATTATGTCAAAATCCAATCCCACCAAAAAGCGGACATACGAATTGCCATCCGCTCGATCAATCGCTTTATCTTTTATGCATTAAACGAGTATTTTGCCTATGGAGTCTTCTATGGCATGATCCTGATCATTGGTCTCTACAATCTTCTCGTCTATACGGTGATCAGAGAAACCAAATACCTCTACTATACCTTCTACCTGATCAGTGTGGGGATCTATGCCCTTAGTGTAGACGGTATCGCGTTCCAGTACCTATGGCCCAATTTCCCAAAATGGAACCAAATTGCCAATGGTGTCTTTAGCTTCTCCATTGTGTTATGGGCCATATTGTTCTCGATCAAGTTTCTGAATACACGGTTTCGATCTCCCCTGATTCACAAAGTCCTGATCATCATCTTGGCGATCAAATCCATTATTTTCCTTATTGCCCTGCTCTGGGATCCAAAGCTATTTGAGATCAGGTATTATGACATTATTCCCTTCTTCTTCATCTTCTTTGCCAGCGTATACATCTGGACGAGGGGATATAAAGTGGCCCGATTCTTCGTAATCGCCTATGGCGTGCTATTTGTCGGCGTGGTGGTCAAAGTACTGGTCAATGCCGCCATCATACCACACATGACACTGGTCTACTATAGCCTTCATCTTGCCTTTTTGGTGGAAATGCTATTGCTGACCTTTGCACTCGGCGACCGCATCCAAATCCTAAAAGACAATAGAGACCGAGCGATGCGAAGAACCATAAGGCAAATGGAAGATAATTTTGCCCTTAAGGAAAAAGTCAACAGGGAACTGGAAGTTAAAGTAAGCGAAAGAACTAAAGAACTAGCGCATAAAAACAAGCTACTGGAAGACTACAATCAGCAGCTGACAGAAAAAGACGAAGAGATTAAGCGCATCAACTCACTTCTGGACAGAGACAACTGGAAACTCAAAAGCAGTATCAAGGAATCCTTCCAAGCCAGACTGAGCAATAAACTCCTTTCCTTCGAGGAATTTCAGCGCATCTTTCCTGACCAATCTGCCTGTCTTCGCTATCTGGAAGAATTCAAATGGGGCAAAGGCTATGAGTGCAGGCATTGTGGAAACAGCAAAAGCTCCAAAGGCCCCAAACTCTTTACCAGAAGGTGCTCGAAATGCGGTCATATCGACTCGGTCACTGCTGGCACCATTTTCCACGGCGTCAAGTTCCCGCTCGAAAAAGCATTTTTTATTGCTTACGAGCTGATAGCAAACACGGAAAAACGGACATTGGAGGAACTGGCTGAATTGCTGGAGCTCCGTAAAAATACTGTTTGGAATTTCCGCAAAAAAACCCGCCAAAATATCGAAGCCCATAATATCAAAAATCCACATTGGGATGATATCCTGATCATAGTGGAGGAAAAAGTGAACGGAAAAAAATAGAAAGTAGCATAAAGTACTGAGCAGGACTGTGTCGAATGGTCTAACTGCCTGATTAATTATTGTATAGTCAAACAAACCCTCCTGTTGGTTGAAGTGGTTAGACTTATACCATTCAATTATTGTAAAAAAAAAGAACAGATAGACACTACCTGTTCTTTTCAAAATTAAATCAACCGCATATGTGCTTTACCGTAATTCCTTATTCATAATATAAGGTGTAAAACAAAAATAAGTTTACTCAAACGCCCAAAGCGCTACATCCAACAAAGCTCCGTCTTGAGCCTTCTGTGCTGCCGTAACATTTTCCATGTTGGTTTGAAACTCACTATCGGGATATAAAAACCTCTTCGGCACCACACCTGAAGGATTAAATCCATTGGATCCATTAGGGTTAGCTTCCAGAACTGGGAAACCTGTTCTCCTGTAGTTCACCCAAGTTTCATGAAAAGCCGTTCCATAATACGCCTTATAGGCTTCGACTATGATTGTCTCTTTGTCTATGCCTTCTGTAATTACCGCATCCGCATACGCTTCACCTCCGTCGGCACCACATTGGTCGAAACTAGCCACAATAGCCTCTTTTAAGGCCATAGCCGGATCAGCACCTGTTTCTAATAATGCCTCTGCTTCCATAAATTTAACCTCTGCAAAAGAAATCATCGGTATTTTGGCATCACTCTTGGAATACGGCAAATTGGCATCACTACCAAAGTATTGCCATACTCCATCACCATCCTGGAACATGTAGAATGGCCGTCTCGGATCTCCTTTCATCATTTCAGCAAATCTACTGTCTATCCCTAATGTACTAGGTCTCTCTATACCAAATTTTGCCAGCGAATAATTTGAAATCTGGGCGGTTTCAAACTGGAAATCCGACTGCTCCTCTATGGAAGTATATGCGCCGCCCAATTCAGTCAGGGCCGCCGAATAATTTGACGAATTCCTTTTAGTCTGATGCATCAAGAATCTTGCTTTCAGTGCTTTGGCAGTCTTTAACCATCTTTTGACATTACCATCATAAATCAAATCCCCGCCTGCATACCCGATCGGTTCTCCTGAAAGAATTGTTATAGCTTCGTCAAGCATTTGAATGACCCCCATATAGACTGCTTCTTGCGTATCGTATTTAGGCTGAAATACTTCAGCACCCTGAAGAGCTTCTGTAAATGGCATACTTCCAAAATAGGAGGTACTGATTCCATATTGATTGGCCATGACCACTTTCCCAACGGCTTCATAGAAGGGAGCATCTTCTTGCTGGGCTTGCTTGATCATCACATCACAACTTCTTAGCACTCCGGCATACAAGCCACCTCTCCAATAATTATTCAAGAGATCTGTTCCAAGTATATACTGAGTGTAATCAATCTGTTGCGCATCCAGCCCTATAAATTGCTGCATGATAATACCAATTGCCCTTG
Source organism: Echinicola soli (assembly GCF_006575665.1). Classification (NCBI taxonomy): domain Bacteria; kingdom Pseudomonadati; phylum Bacteroidota; class Cytophagia; order Cytophagales; family Cyclobacteriaceae; genus Echinicola; species Echinicola soli. The sequence goes on along the minus strand of NZ_CP041253.1, from coordinate 2,990,402 downwards.
GACCACCGCCACCTTCATTGAACATAGAAGAGCTCAGCACCTCCGGTAACATGAGGTTTAAGTCTACTTCTGTCAATGCTGTTGGATCATTGTTCAGCTCATCAAAAGGGGTGTTTTCACATGAAAAGAGAACAACTAAGAAGAGAGATATGTATGTATTATATAATTTCTTCATTTCAAATAAATTTTTCATTAAAACGTAAGATTAAGCGTCATGGAAACACTCTTGGTGTTCGGAGAATTGAAATAATCCAGGCCATATCCATTGGAATTACCTGTTAAATTAGTCTCCGGGTCAATTCCGGGATAGTCCGTCTTCAGCCAAAGGTTTCTTCCGGTAACGGATAATCCCGCACCTTCCAGCAGCCCAATCCCGTCTAAAAGGTTATCGGGCAATGTATAGGAAAGGGTAAGTTCCCTTAACCGCATCCAAGAGCCATCCCAAATGTTCATTTCTGTTATTCCGCCAAATCCATATCTTCTTCGATAAAACTCACCTTCAGATGCAGTTGGACTTTGTGCTATCGGTACGGAAATGTCATTTTCCACGTAAACAGGATTATCACTGGTGCCGGTATTGATCACTCCGTCAAAAACGATCTTATCGTTCCTTTCATCCGCAGAAAGCTGCGAAGTACCGAAATAATCCATAATCCCACAGGTTCCGCACCAAACGTCCCCTCCTTTTCTGAAGTCCAATAATGCGGAAAGGCGAATCCCCTTGTACTCAAATGAATTTCTCAAGCCAAGCGTAAAATCCGGATTTGGGTCGCCAAGGGCTTTTTTCTCCGGATCGGCAAGCGGCCACCCATCACTTCCTATGATCATTCTGCCGTCATCTGCCCTTTGGAAACCATCTCCCCATATGGTACTGTATGGCATACCGGTGACCAACGAAGCAGAAGTAGAGGTAAACCCAGCCAGAAACACCCTATCCAATCCTTCTGCCAACTGCTCGACAGTGTTCTCCATACTGGTAAAATTACCCTCTATATCCCAGCGAAAATCATAACTTTCAACCGGTGTGAAACTACCGATTATTTCCCAGCCCTTATTGAGAATTTCCCCAGAATTCAATACTGATTCAAGATATCCTGTAGTGGCTGAGGTTTGAACTTCGATTATGACATCTTCTGACTGAGTATTGAAATAAGTCACATCCAGGCCAAATCTTCCATTAAAGAGGCGAACTTCTCCTCCTACCTCATAGGTAGTCGCCCTTTCCGGAGTCAATTGTGGATTGGCCAGCAATGTTCCTCTTTCAAAGGCATTTGTTCCGTAAGAGGGATATTCAACGGATGAAATAAACCCATCACCATCTGATTCTGCCTGGGAATAAATATTGGCGGTGGAATAAATAGGGGCATCGTTCCCTATTACCCCGTAGGACGCCCTAAGCTTCAAATAATCCAAAAATGAATCGCGGATATCAATAGCTTCCGATAATACAATCCCTGTACTTACCGAATAAGACTGGTAGGTATTATTATCACTTGGCAATGCCGAAGACCAGTCATTTCTACCGGTAAGATTCAGGAAAGCCCAATCATTGTAAGAAAAATCCAGTGTACTGTACAGACCATGGATACGCTTACGAGAAATATCCTCATCTGCCGTAAGATCTGCCGCATTACTGATATGATAAAAATTCGGCGCAGCTAATGTATTCCCGAAAGTTTCCTGTTGGGTATAGTGCGAATTAAACAAATTATATCCGACCAATCCCGTCATGGTAAGTCCATCGACCAACTCATGATTGAACCCAAAAACCAAATCGGAAGTGACATCCGAGTTTCCGGCAAATCGCTGCGTAACTGATCCTACGTTGTTACCAAAACCGCCGAGGTTAATATCCAAAGCACTAATGACTGCCTCGGAATAATGATCGATTCCTAGCTTATAGGATAAGTATAGACTTTTGTTTATTTCATATTTCAATCCCGCTATTCCGATGACTCTGTTGACATTATCCTCTGTCGGGTTTTTATTAACCGTCCAATAGGGGCTGTCATATACTCCCCACCGATAAGATCGCTGCGATCCATCTGGATTGACATAGGTAGATTCCTCATTTGCAGCAGACTGTCCCGACAGTCCATTACCAATATCGAACGTGGGTGTATTTCTCAGCAAGCCCAGCATAATGCCATTGATATTTGATCCTTGCTGCACCCTAAATCCTCCGGAATTAGAGAAACTCGCAGACATGGTAGCAGACAATTTTTCAGAAATATCTACTTCAAGGTTGCTCCTGAAGGATGTTCTTTGAAAAGAGGCATTGGGTATTACCCCTTTTTGATCCAATCTTCCCCCTGAGAAATAGTAACGAGTTGTCTCATTTCCGCCGGAAACAGAAGCATTTAAATTTATCGTTCTACCATTCTCAAAGAAACTATAGGGATCGTATGCTCTGGCGGGCACACCGTTTCCAGTACCCTTAGGGACAAGTTTCCCTCCTTTATCAAAGAAATAACCATCATCCCCATCAAATTCCAACTCTGAAATCATTGGCCCCCAAGAATCTCCTTCCGCGGTTTCTGGTCCGCGATAGGTGGCCACACCATCTTTAAATGCACCTTGAGCATAGATATTCTGTCTTTTGGGTAGTTTGTTGACTTTATCCACTGCATAAGTTGTAGAAATTTTTACAACCGGTTTTCCGGCCTTACCCTTTTTAGTTGTAATCACTATTGCCCCATTGGCAGCCCTTACCCCATAGAGTGCGGTAGCAGCAGCACCTTTTAGTACTGTCAGGGAAGCAATGTCGTTTGGGTTCAAATCTATGGCCCTGTTGGATTCTGTAACACCACCCGCGGTATTCCCGCCGCCACCGGTGGAATTATCAATAGGAATTCCGTCTACTACAAACAGAGGTTGGTTGCTTTTGTTGACAGAGACACTCCCCCGGATTCTGATGCTAGAGGAAGCTCCGGGCGTTCCGGCGGAAGAGGTCACCTGAACCCCAGCTACTTTAGCATTCAGAGCATTGACCAGGTTAGGCTCTTTGGAATCCAGAATTTCCTGAGTATCCACATTCTGCACCGCATACCCCAGACTACTTTTGTTGGCTTCCAAACCTGAGGCGGTGATCACCACTTCTCCGAGTTCTTTGGCATCGGCTCCTAAAGTGACATCAATCTTAGTGGACTCACCTACAATCCGTTCTTCGGTCTTTTTGCCAATAAATGAAAAGACTAGGACATCCCCTTATTTACTTTGATAGAGTAATTACCGTCAATATCCGTAGTAACACCATCATAGGTTTCCTTTATTACCACGCTAACTCCCGGCAAGGGGACACCATCCTCATTTATCACAGTGCCCGTTACAATCTTTTCTTGTGCAAAGGTAAATTGCACGATTAACGCCAGTATTAGCGTTAAAAAACCAGTAATCATTGTTCTCATATTAGATATATTTGGGTTTAGTAATAATATCCACTCCACTATCTCTCCTGTAGCGCGTAATTGATGTGAATCTCATTTTTGAAAACTTTATAGAAAAGCTTCTTAACCACCGAACTCATGTAACGGTAACTCAATCAATTTACAGTTATTGATTTCATATTGGTTAATAATTGACTTTGATAAAACAAAACCTTATTAATGCTTGCTTTGCTCTACGCGAGAATGATACAGGATGGAACAAAAATAAATCATAATACTCATAATATAAAATATAATACTGATTTTATTTAATTATCAAAATTTATTATGGTTAAAATCACTTATATTATTTAAAAATGAATTAAAACAAGATAGTAATTTAGTGTAATATTTATTTTTAACATGTAATTGGTAAAAATTTTTATATTTTAAATCTACTTCAAAACTGGTTTACTCCATCATTTCAAACCATTCAGGAATAAGCCATGGATTCCATCCCACATCCTCATCCCCATGACTAATCTCATCTGGATCCATTTACGGCAGATAGTAACGGGGTGTTGAATCTATCTGTGGACATTAGGATTATTTGGTAAATAAAAATCTTGCATATTAACTAAGTTTGTTCTGTCCCTGAAATGCATTTCACTATCAATTCGCAAAAAAATAGAGATTATTAATGCTAAACTTATACACTATAGTATTTTAACGAGATACGATAACTCAAAATCCACCTAATTCGCTCAATTAAAGCTATTTTATTGTTATTTATCCATGAATTTCAGAACTAAATCCCCACTTCCAACACCGTCCAAAACACCAAGATTTTAACATTTTTTAGCGTTACCATTTTTCTTTCTTATACCTTTTCTAAATCAAACGATGCAAAATGCAAACGTTTGAGTTCACCTATTCTAAAACCCAAAATCTTAACACTTATGATTGAGCTTTTACGCATAAGTAAGGAATCATGGAAACCCAACGTATCCTACTCAGGGAAAATTTTCATGATATTGATCATGGTATTTTTTGCGATGATCAAGCTAGGCACCGCGCAAGATGCCAGTGTTACGGGAACAGTCCTCGACCAAGGTGGTGAACCCATCCCTGGAGTAAACATCCTGGAACAAGGCACCAGCAATGGGACCATTACTGACTTGGATGGCAAGTATTCGATTACCCTCAGCTCTCCCGATGCCACATTGAAATTTTCTTTTATCGGATTCGAGCCCCAAACCATCGCCCTGAACGGGAGATCCCAACTGGACATTACGCTCCAAGAAGAATTGACGGGTCTCGATGAAGTTGTTGTCATCGGTTATGGTGCACAGAAAGAGAAGGAAATGACCTCGGCCATCACCACACTTAAAACCGAAGACCTGGTCAAAACCCCAAGTTCTAACGCCATGCAATCACTACAAGGAAAAGTAGCCGGCGTACAGATCGTCAGCAAGGGCGCGCCTGGTGCTTCCCCTACGGTAAGGGTGAGAGGTATCGGCTCCTTTGAAGGAGGAGGAGCACCATTATATGTAGTGGATGGAATGTTCTTTGACAACATCGACTTCCTCAACTCCAATGACATCAAAACCCTCTCAGTACTTAAAGATGCTTCAGCATCTGCCATTTATGGTGCCAGGGCCTCCAATGGGGTCGTACTGATCGAAACCAAATCCGGTGAATACGAGCAGGAAGCGGAAATCGTCTATGACGGATATTACGGGGTACAAAATCCTCAAAATGTACTCAAGATGGCCAACAGCCAGCAATTTGTACAGTACGTCAATGAAACAGGCTCAGTTCCTGACATGGAGTTTGTAGACAATGCCATGCAGGCCTATGGAAGGAGCCGGATAGACCCCGGCATTCCTGCGGTCAACACCGATTGGTATAATGAGATCATGAGCCCTGCCCCCATCCAAAACCACACCTTGACCTTCTCAGGCGGTAGTGCCAAAACCAGATACTCCATCGGTGGCAGCTATTTTAGCCAGGATGGGTTGCTCAATGAAACCAGAAATGAATACGAGCGGGTAAACATCCGCGCCAACATCGACTCCAAGGTAAAAGAGTGGATTACCGTGGGTGGTAACTTCACCTTCAGTACCGCCAAACAGTACGTAGGCTCTGACGCAGCTTGGTTCAACGCCTATTTTGCCGTACCTATTCTGCCCAAATATGATGAGGAATTTGGTGCATCTCCAGTCCCACTGTCCAATGCACAACGACTCGGCTACAGGGGAAGACAAAACCCTTTCTATCCGCTGCTATATAATGACAACAGGAACAAGGTCAATAAAATCAATGGCAATCTCCATGCGGAGCTGACTTTCATTCCCGATAAACTAACTTTCCGATCTGCTTATAGTTATAAGCTCAATATGGTCAATGCCCGAAATGTCAACTTCGCCTACAATGACGGGGTACTGGATCCACTTTCAAGTCTTTCCAGATCAAACCAAACCTACTTTGACCAGATCATAGATAACTACCTTACTTATAAGGACTTTTTCGGTGACCATGGTATTACCGCTACACTAGGGCAATCTTTCAGAAGTGAAACCTACGAAGTCCTCAGTGGAAACCGAAACGACTTGGATCCCAATCCTACCTTTAACAATGAGGAACTATGGTACCTGAACAATGGCCAAGCCAATGATATCAATACGGTCTCAGATGGCGGTAGTCGCATATTTTACCTTTCTTTCTTTGGTAGATTAGCTTATAACTATAAGGAAAAATACTTGCTTTACGCCACCTATCGTCAGGACAATTACAATAAATTCCAGGTGGACAGTGAGGACTTCTTCACCCTTGGTGCCGGCTGGGTAGCTACAGAGGAAGATTTTTTTGATGTAAAAGGCATCGACTTCCTTAAATTCAGGGCTTCTTGGGGCCAGCTTGGGAACGACGGAATCAACCCATCTGTGGGACAACCTACTCTACAAGGAACCAACAATGCTTTCAATGATGTACGTGTTCCTGGTTTTAGATTGGATCCCACCTATGACCTGATCGATAAGATAGAGACCACAGAAGAAACTAACTTTGGAGTGACGGCTAAATTCTTCCAAAATAGGCTATCGCTGGAAGCAGATTACTATATTAGAAACACCCAAAGTCTAGCAGTAACCGTATTGCAGCCCTTGTTTAGAGGTTCCGTGCGGAGAAGTGTTGGAGAGATCCAAAACAAAGGCTTGGAGGTCTCCTTAAACTGGGAAAACAAAGTTTCCGAGGATTTCTCGTATTACATCGGCGGTAACTTTGCCACCCTGCAAAACACCGTCAAAGGACTTGGCGGTCCTGAGTACCTTAACTCCGGCCAGGCTGAATTCCGCCAACGATCCATCGTAGGCCAGCCTTACCAGGCATTTTATGGCTATGAGGTAGCTGGGGTTTTCCAGAACGAATCAGACATCTCCAATAGTGGCTATTCAGAACAGTTTTTGGCCGAAAATGACCTAGTGCCTGGTGACTTTATGTTTAAGGACCAAAATGGTGATGGGGTCATCGATGATCTCGACAGAGTGGTTCTTGGCTCTTATCTACCAGAACTCACTTACGGTGGCAACCTTGGCTTCAGGTATAAGAACCTTGACTTTTCGGTCCTTATCCAAGGACAATCTGGCCATAGTATCCTGAACAGAAAAAGGGGTGAAATGATTTTCACTAATGACACTAACATCGATGCGGACTTGGCCACCAATCTCTGGAGAGGAGAAGGTACTTCCAATAAGTACCCTTCTGCTGCCGGCCTGCGAAAAGGATGGAACCAGAATTTCAGTGATTACTTTGTGGAAGACGGTTCTTTTTTCAGGGTCCAAAACGTACGCATGTCCTACTCCTTGCTGAACAAGGAAGTGATGGGAGTAATCATGCCGGAAACGCGCATCACCCTGACAGCAGAACGGCCATTGACCATTTTCAACTACAATGGTTTTAACCCAGAGGTGGACAACGGCATTGACCGACAGACCTACCCTATCCCTGCTGTATATACCGTGGGATTAAATGTCAAGTTCTAAAACCAATAACCTAAGAACAGTCATGAAAAAATTTCAATATAAACTGATCACATTGGTCACGGCTTTAACCTTGATGACCACCTTTTCCTGTAGCGAATACCTGGATGCTCCGCTGGAAAACCAAATTCTGGCAGAAGGAACTGATTATTCCCAATCCCAAAACATGGTTCTTTTGCTAAATGGCGCATATGCTGAGCTTTATGGATTTCAGTGGGAAACCTTTCCGCTTATCTCAGTACGCGGCGATGATGCCAACCCGGCGGGTGACCAGGAGCCCTTGTTTAAAACAGACACCTACGATTATGACAGAAGCTTCTGGATCTATAATTCCACTTGGCTAAACATGTACTCCGATATTATCTACTGGAATGGTGCTATCGAAGAGATCCAAAAATACCAGGAAGCGGGGGCAAGTGCTTCAAAAGCCAGTCAATATATCGCCGAGATCCAAGTCATGAAAGGCTATAACTTGCTTCAACTGGCCAGGCTTTGGAACAATATCCTGATTCCCGAAAGTTCAGACCCTAACGCTCTTTATGATGTGGAACTCACGCCTTATAATGGGGTGATGCAATACATTTCCGACCTGATGGATCAGGCCATGCCAAGTCTCCCAAATGTTCATCCCAACCAACGTTCGGATATCAGGGGTGGTGTGACCCGCTACACAGCCTTGGCCATTAAAGCCTTGGCCAACTTGGAAATGGAAAATTATCAAGGGGCCGCTGACGCTACCGGGGCGATCATTGAAAGCGGGGAATTTATGTTGGAAACGGATTACTACCAGCTGTTTAAAATTCCTGGAAAACTAAATAATGAGAACATCCTGGAATTTCAATACTCAGATTATGGTGCTGAGAGTGGTACATCCGACAGATTCCCATGGCAGGTATACGGTCCTCAAGCGATAGGCTGGCAGCCCGCCGTACCCGGGTCAAGTGGCGGATGGGGCTTCTGGGAACCTACCGAAAAATACGTCAAGTTCATGCTTGACCGAAATGACCGTAAGCGTTTAACGACTACTGTCCTTTTCACCCCAGACGGTATCAGTGACATTGAGTCGGATCCTGACTATGCAAATTTACCCAATTGGGTCACCAATATCACCCCTGATGGCGATACTTTTGGCAACGCCCCTCGGTACAAATTCCTAAGCGGCAAGCACTATCTACCCACTACCCAGCTGACACCAGGGAGATTTAATTATGGTGAAAACAAAAATATGATTGCCATCCGATACGCCGAAATCCTTTTGGTACATGCAGAAGCATTGGTGAGTGGTGCTTCCAGCAGTGCCATGTCAGCAGATGAAGCGGTAAATGCGGTGCGGTCCAGGGCAAACCTTGGAATGCTGAGCGGGGTCACCTTGGATGAGGTACTGGATGAGAAATTTGCCGAATTTGGCATGGAGTGGGGTGTTCGTTTCTTCGACTTGGTAAGGCATGACCGTACAAGCGAACTCAACTACGGCGGAAGAACCTTCCAAGAAGGCGACAGGTTCCTGCCTTACCCACTTGATCAACAGGATATCCTTCCCCAGCTAAAAGAAGCTAGCAATCAATAAGAATCGATAAAACCCAAAAGATATGAAATTAACTTCTAAACTATTTATAGTAGGTCTGCTGGCAACGTGCATTGCCTGTAAAGACGGTTATATAGATGATATCCAACCTGCTCCTGCGGGAGTGGATAAGACACCTCCTGAAGTAACTATCAATTTTCCCAAAGAGGAACCTTTGACATGGGTACCCGATGAGGTGATGTCCATCAATATCGATTTTAACGTAGTGGATGATATTGAAATCCAGGACATCATCGTGACCCTGGACGGCGAAGGCATCGGAAGCTATTCGGATTTTAAGGATTACAGAAAAACCGCTGTAAAGCTCCCCTATGACAACATCACCAATGGCACCCACACCCTGACCGTTACAGCCAATGACATTTCAGGAAAAACCACCAGCAGCACGGTGGAGTTTGTAAAACCTGAAAATTATGTACCGCTGTATGAAGGCGAGATTTTCTATATGCCATTTGATGACCAATATTTGGAATTGGTCAGTGTAAGTGAAGCCACTGCAGTGGGAGATCCTGGCTTTGCAGGTGAGAGTGCCTCAGGTGCCAATGCTTATGCGGGTGCGACTGACTCCTATTTGACCTTTCCTACGACAGATTTGACCAATGATGAATTCAGTGCATCTCTATGGTACAAGGTGGACGCGGATCCCGACCGTGCAGGTATCTTGGTCATGGGACCACCAGACGAGGCAAACCCAGATTCACAAAACAACCGCACTGCCGGCTTCAGGCTCTTCAGGGAAGCAGCAGGAACCAACCAGCGTATCAAGCTGAATGTGGGCAATGGAAACGGTGAAAACTGGTTTGATGGAGGTACTGCTGCCGACATTAATCCCGGTAACGGAGAATGGGTACATATAGCGATCTCCATTGCTGCTACGGAATGTGCTGTCTACATTAACGGTGAACCTGTAAGCCAAGGCACCTTCCCTGGTATTTCTTGGGAAGGATGTGACATCATGTCCATAGGTTCCGGAGCACCGCGCTTCTCAGGATGGGGACACTTGTCTGACAACAGCTATATTGATGAACTGCGTATCTTCAATAAAGCCCTGTCGCAGACTGAAGTACAGACGATTTTGGACAACGAACAGCCGTAATATTTTATATACAGGAGGGTTTCCACAGTGAAACTCTCCTTCATTCTCCGTTGATTTTCACACAAACTAACCCCACTATAAATGGCTTTTGACAACGTAAATAGTCATACCAAAGCCATCAAAATTATTTCCCATTTCCCAATAATGCCCAAAATGATGAGATCATTCCTTATTCTCTTATTTTTTCTATGCATGGTTTCCTGTAAAAAGGATGACGAGACGGTGATGTCAATGGAACTTACCGGTGCCTATATTGGAGACACCTCCCTTGACCCTGATGACATTACTGAAAATGTCGCTATTGACCGATCCATAAGCCTATCTTTTTCCCACCCTGTCAGCGAGGCATCCATTGCTTCGGCCATTTCGCTTAGCCAAGACAATACACCAGTGAATTTTTCAACCAATCTACTTTCCGGCAATAAAACACTTACCATCACCATGGTCGGAACACTTGAAACAAGTACTGCCTACCATCTTGAAATCAGCAATGCCCTTACTGCTACCAATGGCACTACCTTTTCAGGCGCAGACTTTAGGTTCGAAACCTTAAGGGGAAACTTGGAGCTAAGCAAAGCCATCCTTTCGTCAAGCGACACCACCAGAACTGGCAAGATCCAACAAGTGCCAGTAAATTTCCAGGTGGTTTTGTCCTTTAACCATCCCGTGAACAGAACTACTTTGCAAGAAGCGGTTACCTTGACTGGCCCTGCCGCACCCCCCTTGCAATATGAATGGAGCGACAATGACCAAACCGTCACGGTCAGTACTACCGCTCCCCTCTCCCATCTGACATCCTATGCCTTTAGGATTTCGGACAAATTACAAGGGATCAATGGGGAACGTTTTGGTGGAACGAGGAATGAATTTTATACCGAAATTGATGAAACGCCCAAATTTCCTATGCTATCCGACGAAGCCTTGCTCACTAAGGTCCAAGAGCAGACATTTCGATATTTTTGGGACTTTGCACACCCTACCAGCGGCCTGGCCAGGGAGCGGAACACTTCCGGCAATACGGTGACCACTGGCGGTTCGGGATTTGGCGTGATGGCCTTGATTGTTGGAGTGGAGAGGGGCTTTATTACCCGACAAGAGGCCCTTGCCAGATGGGCCAAGATCGTAGACTTTCTGGCAGCTGCCGACCGCTTTCATGGTGCCTGGCCACACTGGCTAAATGGCGAGACCGGCAAGACCATTCCTTTCAGCACTAAAGACAACGGTGGGGACTTGGTAGAAACAGCCTTTATGATCCAGGGACTATTGACCGTGAGGTCCTTTCTGAACCATCAAAACCCGACCGAAAATGAGCTGATCAATAAAATCACCCAACTTTGGGAATCCGTCGAATGGGACTGGTACACCAGAGATGGGAGCCATGTCCTTTATTGGCATTGGTCCCCAAATTATAACTGGGAAATGAACCTTCCCATCCGAGGATACAATGAAAGCCTCATTGTTTATGTCCTGGCCGCTGCTTCTCCCACTTACCCCATCGATAAAGATGTCTACGAAGCTGGATGGGCAAGGAATGGCGAGATCCAAAATGGCAACAGCTATTTCCAACAACAACTTCCTTTGGGCAATGAATATGGTGGGCCTTTGTTCTTTGCGCACTATTCTTTCTTGGGATTGGATCCGAGAAACCTTTCCGATCAATTCGCCAACTATTGGGAACAAAACCAAGCGCATAGCCTGATTAACCAAGCTTATTGCCTTCAAAATCCAAAAGGCTTCATAGGCTATTCAGACGAAGTATGGGGACTCACTGCCAGCGACAGCCACAACGGCTACAGTGCCCATTCTCCCACCAATGACCTGGGCGTCATCACACCTACGGCTGCCCTATCCTCTTTCCCCTACACCCCTGATGCATCCATGAATGCCCTTCGGTTTTTCTACTATAAACTGGGGGATAAAACATGGGGACAATATGGGTTTTATGATGCTTTTAACATTACTGAAAACTGGTACGCAGATACTTACCTGGCCATCGACCAAGGCCCAATCATCCTAATGATCGAAAATCACCGAACGGGATTGCTTTGGGATTTATTTATGGAAGACCAACAGGTAAAGGGCGGTTTGGATCGGCTGGGGTTCAGTTATTGACCAAACTGTTATATGAATAGCAATTAAACAAAACGACCAACAATTAGTGAATTGAGAAGAATACAAAAAAACACCACTATGAAAAAATATATCCTCATCATACTGGCCATTGGATGCTTCATAATGGCCTTTAAACCCTCGGGCAAAACCCCTGAACCAAATGCCCAAGATCCTTATATCCAAAAGGCAGATTCTGTTCTGGCACTGATGACTTTGGAAGAAAAAATCGGTCAGCTGAACTTACCTGCCGCTGGTGATTTCACTACTGGCCAAGCCTCAAGTTCCAATATTGCCGAGAAGATAAAAGCTGGAAAAGTGGGCGGTCTTTTCAACATCAAAACCGTCCAAAAGATCCGGGACGTGCAGCAGGTAGCCGTGGAAGAAAGCCGCTTGGGCATCCCGCTTCTATTTGGCATGGACGTGATCCATGGCTACGAAACCATTTTCCCCATTCCCCTTGGCCTATCATGCACATGGGACATGGACCTGATCAAAAAATCCGCTCAGCTCGCCGCCAAAGAAGCCAGTGCCGATGGGATCAACTGGACCTTTTCCCCAATGACAGACATTTCGCGCGAGCCTCGCTGGGGCCGTGTATCTGAAGGAAGTGGCGAAGACCCTTACCTTGGTGCACAGATAGCCAAAGCCATGGTAAAAGGCTACCAAGGTAATGACCTGAGTTTGAATAACACGCTCATGGCCTGTGTCAAACACTTTGCACTCTACGGAGCACCGGAAGCAGGCAGGGATTATAATACCGTAGACATGAGTCGTCAGCGTATGTACAATGAGTACTTCCCTCCCTACAAAGCCGCTGTAGATGCAGGTGTGGGCACGGTGATGACGGCTTTCAATGAAGTGGAAGGCATCCCGGCCAGTGCCAACAAATGGCTGATGACTGATTTGCTACGTGATGAATGGGGATTTGATGGCTTCGTGGTGACCGATTATACCGCCATCAATGAAATGACCGCACATGGAATCGGAGACCTCAAGACGGTTTCCGCCAAAGCACTAAAGGCAGGTGTGGACATGGACATGGTGGGTGAAGGCTTCCTGACCACCTTAAAATCTTCCCTTGAAGAAGGCTCTATTACCGAAGCACAAATTAACGAAGCTTGCCGGAGAATTTTGGTGGCCAAGTTTAAACTCGGGCTATTTGAAGATCCTTATCGCTATTGTGACATCGAAAGGTCCGAAACAGAAATATTCAATACTGAAAACAGGCAGATTTCCCGGGAAATAGCTGCCCAATCTTTTGTTCTGATGAAAAACGAGGGACGGGTATTGCCCTTGGAAAAAACGGGAACAATAGCCCTTATCGGGCCAATGGCAGACAATGCCGAAAATATGACCGGAACATGGAGTGTGGCCGGTAGGTTCAAAGAATCCATTTCCCTCAAGCAGGGCATCCAAAATGCGGTCGGAAACAAAGTAAAAATCATCGAGGCCCGTGGTGCCAACGTCGTGGCCGATTCCCTATTGGAGTCCAGGGTGAGCGTTTTTGGCAAACCTACATACCGGGACAACAGGTCTGAGGAGGAATTGATCAAGGAAGCAGTAGAAGCGGCAAAAGGAGCTGATGTCATCGTTGCGGCCATGGGTGAATCCGCAGAAATGAGCGGCGAATCATCCAGCCGAAGCACCATCGAATTGCCAGCCAACCAACGTCGCCTGTTGAAGGCATTGGCCAAAACAGGGAAACCCATCGTGATGGTGCTGTTTACCGGTCGTCCGTTGGCCATCAACTGGGAGGCGGATAACATCCCTTCCATCCTTAATGTGTGGTTTGGTGGCAGTGAAGCGGGAGATGCCATCGCCGATGTGTTGTTCGGGAAAGTAAACCCTTCGGGCAAACTGACCATGACCTTTCCTCAAAATACGGGACAAATCCCTATTTATTATAACCACAAAAACACCGGACGTCCACTACCAGAAGGCCAATGGTTCCAAAAATTCCGCTCCAACTACCTGGATGTATCCAATGAGCCACTATTTCCATTTGGCTATGGACTGAGCTATACGGAATTTGAATATGGAAACTTAAAACTAAGCACAGATCAGCTAAATGGCGACCAAACCCTCACAGCCAGCATTTCCCTGAGCAATACCGGAAAATACGACGGCAAAGAAGTGGTGCAGCTGTATGTAAGGGACCTGGTGGGCAGCATGACCCGACCTGTTAAGGAGCTCAAAGGTTTCCAGAAGATATTTCTTAAAGCGGGAGAGACCAAAGAAGTCTCATTCGAACTGAGCCAAGAAGATCTCAAATTCTATAACCACAGCTTGGACTTTGTATTCGAGCCCGGGGAATTTGAAATTATGATTGGCACCAATTCCAGTGAAGTAAGTACACAAAAGGTCAATTGGGAAGATTGAAAAGTTTAGTGAACTTAAAATTGTAAGATTGGAAGATTAATGGATCGTTAAATGACAGAATTGAAGGACTGTACAATCGATTAGTGATAAGCTGAATCATTCCTCATTTTAGCTCAAGAAGACCTATAACCTCATTAATTATGCTTAAACGAAGTTTATTTTTATTGGCTTCTGTCTTGCTGTCCTGCATTCAGGCATTTGGCCAGTCAGAAAAACCCAATATTGTCTTTATCCTTTCGGATGATCACCGATATGATTTCATGGGGTTTACCGGGGCAGTGCCTGGGCTAAAAACCCCCAACATGGACCGAATAGCCGCTGAAGGAGCCCACATGAACAACGCGTTTGTGAGTACTTCCCTTTGTTCTCCAAGCCGGGCATCTATCCTTACCGGACAGTACGCCCATACCCACACGATCGTGGACAATCAGGCTCCGTTACCGGATGATTTGACCTTTTTCCCGCAGTATTTACAGGAGATGGGCTATAAAACAGGCTTTTTTGGTAAGTGGCACATGGGAAACACCGATGATATGCCACAGCCAGGTTTTGACCAATGGGTAAGCTTTCGCGGTCAGGGCACCTATTATAATCCCGTTTTCAACATCAACGGCGAACGTGTGCCACAACCAGAAGGCAGCTATACGTCTGATCTGCTGACCAATGAGGCACTGAATTGGCTAAACAGCCTTGGGGATGAAGAGCCTTTTATGCTTTATCTATCCCACAAGGCCGTTCACTCCGAATTCCAACCTGCCAAAAGGCACGAAGGTATGTACGATACTTTGCCTATTATAACACCTCCTTCCATGTACCTGACGGCTACGGACAGCAGTGAATTTTACGGAGATATCATTCGCGCACCAGAAACCAAGGTAAACTACAAAGACATTCCGGACTGGGTAAGGAAACAACGTTACAGCTGGCATGGAGTAGATTACATGTACCATGGCCAACTCCCCTTTAATGTTTTCTATAAAAGCTACCTGGAAACCCTCATGGCCTTGGACGAAAGTATCGGCCGGGTGATGGACTGGCTCGAAGAAGAAGGACTGGAGAAAAACACCATTGTGGTTTATATGGGTGACAATGGTTTTTCCTTTGGAGAGCATGGCCTGATCGATAAACGACATGCTTATGAGGAATCCATGAAAGTGCCCTTGTTGGTGAAATACCCCGAGATGGTAAAGCCGGGAATCACCATTGACAAAATGGTCATGAACATTGACATCGCTCCCACTTTACTGGAAGTGGCCGGAATGAGCGGCGCTCCCGAGCAGATGCAAGGAAAATCCTTCGTTCCACTTCTGGAGCAAAAGGAGGTGGACTGGCGCGAGAAAGTGTTTTATGAATATTATTGGGAAATGGCCTACCCTTCCACACCTACGGTATTTGCCGTGAGGACAGATCAGTACAAGTACATCTTTAACCAAGGTGTCTGGGATATAAACGAACTCTACGACATCCAAAAAGACCCTTACGAGATGAACAACCTGATCAGAGATCCCGAATACAGGGATTTGAGTAAGCAACTTAGAAACGAAGTCTGGGACTGGCTGGAAAACACTGACGGGACCCAAATCCCATTAAAGCCCATCCGTCATCCCAAGCTCGACCACCGATTCCAACAGACGTATTAATGGAATTTTGAAATTGTAAGAATTGGAAAATTGTAAAATTTCTCTAAAAACCTTTAAACTCACCGCAAGCATGTATTGGGCTAGGGGGTGAAAACCGAAAATGAAAAATCACAAAAACTATCTCATCCTGCTTCTCCTGCCAATGCTTTTCATTGGTACGCACAAGCTGATGGCGCAGGATAAATCCCCATTTGAAAAGCGGGTATTTGTCAACCATAAAGGGGACTCTCTCCTTTACCGTATTCTTTATCCTGAAAACTACGGAAACGGCAAAAAGTACCCCATGGTGCTTTTTCTCCATGGTGCCGGTGAACGGGGAAGTGACAATGAAAAGCAGCTCTCCCATGGTGCTGATCTCTTCCTGTCTCCTGAAAACAGAGCGCAATTTCCGGCAATTATAGTTTTTCCGCAGTGTCCAGAGGACAAATACTGGATTGACATCAGCATCCGCAAGGAACTTTTTGGCAAAGGTAACCCCGATTTTAGCCAATCTGTGGAGAACCCCTCTGAACAGCTTGATCTGGTCAACGAACTGACCAAAAAGCTGATCAAAAAAGAACGGATAGATAAAAAACGCCTTTACGTCATGGGACTGTCCATGGGTGGATTTGGCACGTTCGAGACGCTGGGACGATGGCCAAAGAAGTATGCTGCTGCCATCGCCATTTGTGGCGGCGGCAATCTTTCGCTTGCCAAAAAATATGCACACCACACTTCCTTGTGGATCACGCATGGGGGCAAGGATGATATCGTCCCCCCAGTCCTCTCTCAGCGTGTTTACAAGATACTCAAAGAAGAAGGGGCTGACGTAAAGTACAGCTTTTACCCTGAAGCCAATCACAATGCCTGGGATCCGACTTTTGCCGAGCCGGATTTATTGCCCTGGCTATTTTCAAAACACAAATAACTGCAAATCATCATGAATATTCTCTTCAAAAACCCTATACCTCTCCTATTGGCCATCTTGGCCTTTTGGGGATGTACGCAGGAGAAAACGACTACTAAAAGTCCTGTCAAAGCAACTGGATACCCTCGCCATGTGGAACTTACCTGGCCTTCTCAAGAAGGGGTAAATGAATATGAAGTCTGGGTAAGCTCTGCAAATAATGATTTTAGCAAAAGGGCCACGGTAAAAGACACCATGTACATGGATTTTGTCAATGACCTGGGCAATAACCTAGAACTAAACTACCGTATAACTACTATTGACCCAACTGGTGAGAACAATGAAATTGGCAGCACTAAAGTCCTGACCAAAGACTTGACCGATGAACAGCTGATCAATATGGTACAGTATTATACCTTCAGGTATTTTTGGGAGGGGGCAGAGCCTCATTCAGGCATGGCCAGGGAAAGGATACACTTGGATGGCGACTACCCTCAAAACGACCAAAATGTAGTCACTACCGGGGGAACGGGCTTTGGTATATATGGTTTACTGGCAGGCATCGACCGTGGGTGGATCACGCGTGAAGAAGGAGCTGCCCGATTTGAAAAAATGGTCGATTTCCTAGAGCAGGCGGATCGCTTTCATGGCGTATGGCCCCACTGGCTACATGGCGAAACAGGCAAAGTCAAAGCATTCAGCAAGAAGGACGATGGCGGAGATTTGGTGGAGTCTGCCTTTTTGATGCAAGGACTGCTAGCGGTAAGGGAATATTATAAAAACGGCTCGGAAAAGGAAAAAGCCATTGCCCAAAAAATCGACCAATTATGGAGGGAGATGGAATGGGATTGGTACACCCAAGGTGGCCAGGACGCGCTTTATTGGCACTGGTCTCCCAACTACGGCTGGGACATGAACTTCCCTCTCGAAGGCTACAACGAATGCCTGATCACCTATATTCTCGCTGCCGCCTCTCCCACACACACCGTTCCGGCAAGTGTTTACCATAAAGGCTGGGCTCGAAGTGGCGATATCAATACGGATGTAGAGGCCTACGGGCATAAACTGAAACTAAAACACAATGGCGCCGAAAAAATGGGCGGACCGCTCTTCTGGGCACACTATTCTTACCATGGCCTCAATCCAAAAGGCCTGGAAGACCGCTATGCCAACTACTGGCAGGAAAACAAAAACCATACACTGATCAACCGTGCCTGGTGCATCGAAAACAAGGATGGCTTCAAAGGCTATGGCGAAGACCTCTGGGGCTTGACGGCCAGCTATTCGGTCAATGGCTATGCTGGCCACCGACCAGGACACGACCTGGGCGTGATCACTCCCACTGCCGCGCTTTCATCCATGCCGTATACACCACAGGAATCCCTCAAGGTGCTAAAAAACCTCTATTTCAACTATGGGGAAAAAGTATTTGGTCGCTATGGTTTCTATGATGCATTAAGCCCTGAAGCTGGTTATTATCCAAAAAGATACCTGGCCATCGATCAAGGCCCTATCGTGGCAATGATCGAAAACCACCGTTCTGGACTCGGATGGGAACTCTTTATGGGCGCTCCAGAAATCCAGGAAGGGCTTAAAAAACTGGACTTTACGAGCAATCCCTAAGGTGAGGAATAAGATTTCAGACATGAGATTTGAGGCAGTTGTACCGAGGGCTGTGCCCCGGTACGATTAGCTTTGAGTTTACTTTTCGAAATGCCAGGGCACGGCCCTCGTCATATCTCTGAATTACGTGTGACAAGTTTTTTCAGGTTATGACAAAGTAAATTTTCGCTATTCGGCATTTACGCTGCCTAACCAAAAGTATTGGGGATTTGCAATCCCTTAATTCCATATTGCATTAAAACCGCCTATTAAACCTATGCCCCCAGAGCGCTGTTTTGCTCTAGGGGCTTTTTTTGGCTTGTCTATTTTTTAACCATCACTTATTGCTCAGCCCAATTGCCTGATCACCAAAAAACCCGTATCCACAGTCAGTTCAGTTCCGTGGACATAAGAGACTGAAGGCTAAGCAAGAAAGGACTCTGCCGCTTCTCCAAATCGCTTGAAAGGAATGGTACATAGGGGAGCAAAAGGGAAGTACAAAACCCGAAAATTATGTTCTTTGACATTCAGGTAAAAGATTTTAGCCATCCGCTGTAAACGATGGTTAAAAGGATCTGAAGCATTTTACCAGTATGGATAATCTATACCAATTATTATTTAAAGACCTTTGGCCGCTCTTTCCTATTCGCCATGGCCACGACCTTGTCAATGCGTCTCTGACGGGTCTCTGGTCGTTTGGCCATGACAATCCAATGCAATGCCATTTTTTTGGTGGATTTACTCCATTCTGAAAAAGTCACTTTCGATCCTGGATAGTGTGAAAAGGCAACTTGAAGATCTTCGGGAATGACCAATGCTTCTACTTCATCTAACATGCTCCATGCTCCATTTCGCTTGGCCGTTTCGATAGCCTCTACCCCGGCCTTCCGCATACGTCCCTGATCCATTAACTGCTTGACTTTTTCCTTGTTGATTCGGGACCAAGTGCTGGTAGCTTTCCTTTTGCAAAAAAACTGCCGGTAACTTTCATTACTGATGGATTTTCTTTTTCCGTCTATCCAGCCAAAACACAGGGCTTCCTCCACCGCCTCTTCCCATGAAAGAGAAGCCTTTTTACTCACCTTCTTGTATTGAACAAGCCAAACAGCGTCCTGTATTTGGTGATTGTCCTCTAGCCATTGACGCCAATCCTTGCGGCCACTGGGGCAAAATGTTGCGATAGATGCTTCCTTCATAATTCACGTTCCATTTTCCGCTAATTTACTGCCCAAGAATGACAACCCTATGTCAGCATCATCCATCTTAACTAAATCCACTATCGCCCTGTCTTTAAAAAAAAGAATTGATTCTGTAAACGGGATGTTCTATCCCATTAAAAAAACCGGGAACATAATAGGCTGCAAAACCCTTTCATAAGAGCGAAGGCTTTTCTTCAAACACTACTCCTTCTTCCCCTTCAAAAAAGCATAGATGGCCATGGCGTGACCATGCCCCAGCCCAAATTCACTTTTTAGCCAATCGGTGATTTGGGTGGCTTTTACACCTGTTTTGATGGTGTCGCCTTCGATGAATTTTTTCTCTTCGGCCAGGCCTTTAAAATCCTCCGGAGATTTGCCCGTTTTGGCCTGGACATTATCGAGATACGCTTGAAATGACATGGATTTGACTGTTTTTTATAATTGCTTGAATTTTCAGTGATTTTATAACGGCCAACTCTTTCATGTTGTTGTTGGCCGCACAAATTTCATAAGTTTAAATTTCCGCAAATTCATGACAATTCACCAGGTATAAAAACGACTATTCAACTGGTCAATCCCGTCAACATCACCATCCCATTCATTATCTGAGTTATTTGCCATAGGCCCGGCTGTCACCAAACATAACATGCCATTAACATCCAATTAACCTTAAAAAGGTACTTTTGAGCGTTAGCAAGGAATTCCGGCTGTATTGCCTATGGCAAGGAATAAAATTCATAGGGAGAATGGAGCGCACCTTTTTATCATTTTAACTGCAAAATATTATGGGGATCATGTTGACTGTAGTCATATTACAGGCCTTAACCAGCGGGTTACTGATTTACCTGAACAAACGTTACAAGGGAGAAGACCTCTACCTTAGCCTTCTCTTTGGGCTTATAGCAGTACATGTTACGTACAAAGCCCTTATCTATTGGCTAGTCGATAATATGGAGGTTTTTGACAAGTTGCATGGCTGCTTTTCCTTATTGTACGGCCCGTTGCTATATTTTTATGTACAATCTATCCGAAACAGATCGATTCCTTCTGCTCAAATCATCGCCCATTCTTCCCCTTTTTTTGTTGGCTTTGGGCTTAATATTATAATGATCATCCTTCTAATGGCCCAAAACACTCCTAAACTGATCATGGAGCTTTATCATCAAGGTGTGATCATCGCTGTATTTCTTTCCTTTTCTGCATATAGCATCTATTCACTTTATCTGCTCCATCACACTCCCGCTACAGGTTCCATTTACAAGCAAAAGGCCACCATTGCCAGGCTCATTGCCTCCTGTAACCTCTTACTATCATTTTTGGTGCTATTTGGCTGGACGATGCTGATATGGGACATTCAGTTTCCTGTCACCACCCGCTATGTCTATTATTTCCTAATGTTGGGACTTTTCTATAGCATCATCCATATTCGCACAAGGATGTTGCTTCCTGCCAAACCAAGTGAATATGCGATTCCGAAAATCTCCATACAGCCCCAGGAAAAGTACAGAAACTCCAGGATTTCCGAGGAAGAACTGGCCAACATACTGAATCAAATCAACTTGGTATTTCAACGTAAAAAGTCATTCCTCAATCCTGATTTCAATCTGGATCAACTGGCCAATGAACTGGGTACTTCCAAGCTCAAAATCACCCAGGCACTCAATATCCACTTAGGCCAAAACTTCTACCAATTCGTCAATTCTGCACGGATCGAAGAATCCAAAAACCTCCTCCAACAGCCCAATGAAGACAACCTTACCGTAGTCGGCTATGAAAGTGGTTTTAAATCAAAGTCCACTTTTTACAAATACTTCAAAGAAGCCACGGGATGCAGTCCCAGCGACTACAAAAAGTCCCTGAAAATCAACGCATAAACTTTACCTGAGCATTTTTCAGGCACTCGCCCAAGCCCTATTCCTCGGCCATCGAAGGAAATAAGGTAAACTCCTAATTATTGCCGTTAACACCATATCTGCGAAATTATCGTCCAGGCAATCCCATGATAAGTCAGCACCAAAATAGCTACTCTTTCTGTTCTGTCTTGACGGAAAAGCAGTCTCTTTTTCCCTATTGAGCATTGATTCCAGCATGAGGGAACAGGATGCCTTGGGCTCATTAGAAAAACACCTCACCCATCTATTAAAATCCACTTCAATATTGTGAACAAAACACCCTTAAATCCTAAAATTAACTACCATTCACCTTTTCATAACCATTTATTAACACCTGTTAACAAACTGAAATAAAGCTATTTATAGTATAATATTCATGGGAAAAGTTCGGATAAATTTATACGGACGACTTCAATAGCTACAAACAATAGGTTTGTTGAAAAATTACTCAAGCACATGAAAAGACACTTACCATTATTCTTAACCTTACTGATCTGGGCCACCCATACCATGGCCCAAAGTCAGGCATCTTTGTCAGGAAGTGTGTCCGATCAGACGGGCTACCTTCCTGGAGTAAATGTACTGGTAATGGAAACCAGTCAAGGAGCTCCGACAGACCTTAGCGGGAAATTCGAAATTTCCAACCTTCCCACAGGTAAAGCGACCTTACGGGTCAGCTATTTGGGTTTTGAAACCGTCACCCAAGAAATCGAGCTAAAAGCTGGTACCAACTCCATAGGAGACATCAGACTATCTGAGGCATCTGGCGACCTGGAAGAATACGTAATCCAAGGGACCATGGTACCTTCCCAGCTAAAGGCCATCTCCATCAAAAAGAATTCATTGGCGATCATGGACGTCATTGCCGCTGATGCCATTGGCAAATTACCGGACAGAAATGCGGCTGAGGCTGTACAGCGGTTGCCTGCTGCAAGTGTAAACCGCTACCATGGCGAAGCCAACCAAGTCAGTGTCCGTGGCACGCCATATTCGTGGTCTTCCACTCTTTATAATGGCACTAGGCTGCCAAGCTCTAATTTTGGAGGGAACAGAAATGCCCTTTTGGATGCCATTCCCGCCGAAATGATCCAGTACATACAGCTTTCCAAGGCCATCACTCCTGATATGGAAGGAGACGCCATCGGCGGATCCATTAACTTCGTGACGCGCTCGGCCCCCCAGGACAGGACGCTTAATGTCAGCGCAGCGGGTGGATACAACCAAAAATCCCAAAACGGGAGTTATAATGCGTCCATCGTCTATGGCAACCGCTTCTTTAAGGACAAGTTCGGGATCATCCTTGCCGCTTCCATCTGGAACAGGAATTTCTCCTCTGACGAAATTGTATTGGATTACAACCTTAACAGTGCCGTTCCTGCTGAGCGTTACAGTATCAACACGATGAACGCCAAAAGGTATTTTGGTACCCGCCGCACCACTGCTCTCAATGCAGCCTTGGAATATGAATTCAGCACGGACCACAAACTATTTGGCCGAATCGTCCAAGATCAATTTGATGACATTCGTCCTGTGTATGAGACGTATTATGAATTTGAAGAAAACCGCTACCGCTACAGCAATAGAGAGTCTGAATACCGGACTTATCTGAAAGGCTATGAATTTGGAGGCATTCACCATTTGGCCACCAACTTCAAAATGGACTGGAAATTATCTTCATACGACAGCTATTATAACCTGGATACCCCTCCAAGCATGCCCAGTGAGCTTAAAGGATTGCCCATAGCCCAATTTCACCAAAACTTGGAAGGTGATTTTGGCGGTCGCTCTTCAGACGGACATGTTTACAACATCTTTGACGCGCCGGACGGCAAAGGGATCACTCCGCTAAACTTTGACCCTGAGCTGACCAATGAAAATGACTTCTTGGACCCTAATAAGCTCACACTGCAGCAACTGATCATTTACCAGATCGATCAGCGTGACAGGGATAATGTGGGCCAGATGAACTTCACTTGGGACGTAAATCCAGTATTTACCCTAAAAGCGGGTGGGAAATTCAGGTTTAAGAAAAACGAAGCTCAGCAGACTCCTCTAGTATTCCTGCCAAATGCCCTATTGGGAATTCCAGGTGCTGCACCGTTGCGTGCATTGAGCGAATTTCAGCGAATGGACTTCCCTGCTCCCGGCACCTTCTTCCAAGAGCAGGATGGACAGTTTGATGCCTTGGCCATCCAGCCCATGCCTCAGGATCAGACCTTCGAGATATTCTCTCCGAAATTTATGGAAGAAAATGACATCAATAACTACTCTCCTGCTTCCAATGCCACCACCAAATACGACGGTACAGAAGACGTATATGCCGGCTATATCATGGGTACTTATAAGATCACAGACCAAATTCAGGTAATCGGTGGTTTTAGAAATGAGTTTACCAAACTTACCATGAACAGCTTTGCATACGATGATGAAACGGATGAAGTAACCCCAGTCTCCAGGGACAACGACTACAACGCATTCCTTCCAATGTTCCATGTAAAATACAGCCCAAGGGAGCAAGTCAATCTCCGTGCTGCATTCACCAGGACATTTAGTAGAGCAAATTTTGGTAGCCTAAGTCCTTCTGAGAGCGTTGATACCTCAACTGGAATTCCACGTATATCCAGAGGAAATACAGCATTACTCCCCACTTTTTCCAATAATTTTGACCTGATGGGCGAATGGTTCCTGGAAGACATTGGGATGATCACCGCCGGGATATTCTACAAGGACATTGATGACTTCATCTTTACCGACCTATCGGCCGAAACCATCGACGGCACCAACTACCTCGTTTCCCAGCCCAAGAACCTTGAAAGTGCATATTTGGTAGGCTTCGAAATGGGCATTACCAAAAGATTCAGCACATTACCCGGTATTTGGAGCGGATTTGGAGTGGATGTCAATTACAGCAGGATACATTCCGAACTGGAAGTACCGAGGCTAGATGATGAAGGATCGGTAATATCCACCGACATCACCACGCTACCTACCCAATCCAGCAATCTGTTCAATACTTCCCTGTTCTACGAAAAAAGCGGTCTGATGCTACGACTGGCAGGAAACTTCCGAGGAGCATCTGTGGAAACCATCAACCAAAACCTTGGTCCTGACTTTTATGTCCATGTGGACAATAACTTCACCGTAGATTTCTCAGCTGCCTATTCCATCACAGATAAGATCAAGGCTTTTGCAGAAATCAGGAACTTGACCAATGAGCCCTATGTCCAGTACCTCGGTGATAACAGGGACCGTATCACCTCTAGTGAATGGTATGCTACCAATGGACAAGCAGGAATCAGATTTATCATCTTCTAAACCAATTAATATGAAATCAATTAAAGCGATCATTGCAACCACAGCCCTATTGGCTTCCGTCTCGGCCCATGCCCAACAAAACCTGGGATTGGAGGCCAGTCCTAACTTCCGCGAACTGGGAGGCATAGAAACCAAAGACGGAAAAATCCTCAAGGATCACCTGATATATCGGTCGGGTAGCTTCACCAGTCTGCCTCAAGAGGACAAAGAAAAACTGGCCGAAACCGGCATCACCACAGTCATTGACTTTAGGTCTGACTATGAGATCAAGCGTGAACCAGACGATATCCCTTCCTCATTAGGAGCAGAGTGGATCAACAGCCCCATTGGCAATATCGATCCCAAATCCATGCAGCAGTTTATGAAGGTATTGACGGGACCTACCTTTTCTACTGACCAAGTAGACTCTTTGATGATCACCGCCAATAAAGGATTTGTGGACAATATCACAGACTTTAAGCCCCTATTCGATCATCTACTGAAAAAGGACGAGGTCGTGCTCTTCCATTGCAGTGCCGGCAAGGACCGTACGGGATTTGCCTCCTCACTGATCTTACACGTCTTGGGAGCAGACTGGGACACCATCATGGCCGATTACCTCCGCTCCAATGAAGCTGTGGGTAAAATCGATAATTCCAAACTGGAAATGTACGGCATCCCAAAAGATCGGGCAGCATACATGATGGGCGTCAAAGCGCCTTATCTGGAAGCTGCCTGGGATGGTATCCGTGAGAAATATGGTGATGTGGATACTATGTTGGAAGAAGAAATAGGTATTGGAGAAAAGGAGAAAAAACAGCTTAGAAAAAAATACCTGAGTAAAAAATAGCAGGGTAAAACCCACTTGAAGAATTATCAGTTTGTATCTTTAAAAGGCAGTCCGAACATTCGGATTGCCTTTTTTAAATTTACTTTTAAAAGGAGTCTTCATGACCACTTACCATTCCCATTTCATCGATGGATACAGCACCACCTTCCGAAAGAAAAAAACTCAGTTTCTTCCATGCCGTCCCAGGGAAATCGCTTTTAGATGAGCGACTGCATATTCCACTAGCTACGCCATCCTAACAATGCCTTTCGTCGGAATGACAACGAATTAGAATTTGTAATTTATACAACATTTTTTTTAAAAGGGATTTCCCTAGGGTCAATAATGGTGCTCCGCTAAGAGCATTAGCTTGGTAATAGAAAGCAGTATCCTCACAATCCCGTAGGTACTGAACATGGGCAAGGAATGAATGCATGATTATCGACTGCATCAGGAGCATGAGTACCAAATTCATCCGTCCACGTATTACTTCGATCCCGATAGCCCGGTTCCCTCAACTTACCCACTACAAATCCATAGTACCAAAGAAATAGAAGTAAAACCACCTCGGCAACCAGAGAATTCCCTTTGAAATTACGCTCTAATTTTTACCATTACTGGGCAGAACCTCAGTACTCACCTCACCAAACCCCACTCGAATCCCATCTTTTTCGGCATAGCCTCTCATCTTCACGGTATCTCCATCTTCGATAAATAAACGCTCCGCTCCACTTTCCAACCTCAACGGCTTTGTTCCCTTCCAGGCCAATTCCAACATCGATCCAAAGCTGTCTTCTGTGGGGCCAGAGATCGTCCCAGATGCATACATATCACCTATATTGATATTACAGCCATTCACCGTCTGATGGGCCAGTTGTTGGGCGACATTCCAGTAAAGGTATTTGTAATTGGATCGGCAGACCTGGGTTTCTTTTTCTTCTTTTGGCTGTATATAAACTTCCAAGTTGATATCAAAACTGTGATTCTGTTCGCACTGGAGATAAGGCAATAACTGCTCTTCAGGTTTCGGAGAACTTGTCCTGAAAGGCTCTAGTGCTTCGATGGTCACCACCCAAGGAGAGACGCTGGACGCAAAACTTTTGCCCAAAAACGGCCCCAAAGGCACATATTCCCACGCTTGAATGTCCCTGGCTGACCAATCATTAAAAAGCACAAAACCAAAGATACAATCTTCGGCCTCCTCTGTCTTGATGCGCTCCCCCATTTTGGTGTTCCTTCCTGTAATAAAGGCCATTTCCAGCTCAAAATCCAACCGCTCGCTAGGACCAAAGGAAGGACTATCTGCATCTGGCGCTTTAAACTGTCCTTTTGGTCGATGGATCGGCACGCCAGAAGGAATGATAGAAGAAGCCCTGCCATGGTAACCTACAGGTAGATGTTTCCAATTGGGCATCAGGGCATTTTCTGGACCACGAAACATGGTTCCCACATTGGTGGCATGTTCCTTACTACTATAAAAATCCGTATAATCCCCCACTTTCACAGGCATTAGCATGACCGCTTCCTTGCGATTGACCATTACTTTCCCCCGGGCACGATGGTCTTTCAGCGCCGAATTTTCATCCAACAATAATTTCTGAACCGTCTCACGAACTTTTCGGGTAATGGGTTTTCCCAATTCAATAAAGCCATTTAGACTATCCTGCAAAAACACATCATCAGGTAAATGAATGGCGGAAAAGAACCCTTCTCGATGAAGGATGTGCATATCTACAATCTTGTCCCCAATGGCCATCCCTATCCTGGGAGAAAGTCTTTTGCTTTTAAAAACGCCAAAGGGCAAATTATAAATAGTAAAATCCGAATTTTTGGGGATTTGCACCCAGCTTTCCAATGGTTTTACTTTCTGCTCTTTCATATGCATTAAGTGATTTTGGTACGATTTAGAGGAACCTTTCAGACCAAGTCAATCATTCCGCTTTGGTGTAGAGAGGGTTTTACTTGGTTTGTCTTCTTCAGAACACTTGCTGGTTCTTACAAAATTAGAATTATCCCCGTATAAAAAAACTTATGGAGCGATTGGCTCCAGAAAGATTTGCCCAATGTTGGCATATTGTGCAAAAGTCCTGCCCCACCTGGCATCAGGAAATCGCTTAATTATCCAGATTTTAAGGTCATCAGAGATATTTCTATTATTTTTGCGCTCTGAGATAGATTCTTATTGCGACAATATTAAAATTGACTATGTCCCTTTCAACAAAATATAATCCAGCAGAAGCCGAATCCAAATGGTATGAATTCTGGATGGAGAACAAGTTATTCAGTTCGACAGTAGATTATAACAAAGAGCCCTATTCCATTGTCATTCCCCCTCCCAATGTGACCGGAGTACTGCACATGGGACACATGCTGAACAATACCATTCAGGATGTCTTGGTGAGAAAAGCACGTATGGAAGGAAAAAATGCCTGCTGGGTACCTGGTACTGACCACGCTTCCATTGCCACTGAAGCAAAAGTCGTGGCACTGTTGAAGGAAAAAGGCATAGACAAAAAGTCCATTTCAAGGGAAGACTTCCTCACCCATGCCTGGGAATGGAAAGAAAAATACGGAGGCATCATCCTGGAGCAACTGAAGAAACTGGGGGCCTCCTGTGACTGGGACCGCACCAAATTCACCATGGATGCAGGGCTTAGCGATGCAGTGACCAGTGTTTTTGTGGACCTTCACAATAAAGGAAAAATCTATCGGGGCATCCGCATGGTCAATTGGGATCCACAAGGCAAAACAGCCCTGTCCGATGATGAGGTGATTTTTAAGGAAGTCCAGTCCAAGCTGTACTATATCAACTATAAAATCGAAGGCAGTGAAGACGAGCACCTGACCATTGCCACCACGCGCCCGGAAACCATCATGGCCGATGTAGCGATCTGTATCAATCCAAACGATGAGCGATTTACCCACCTCAAAGGCAAAAAGGCCCTTATTCCGCTGATCAATCGCGCCATTCCAATCGTAGAGGATGATTACGTGGACATGGAGTTTGGTACAGGGTGCCTGAAAGTGACACCTGCCCACGATGTGAACGATTATGAAATTGGCCTGCGGCATAAGCTGGAAGTAATCGATATCATCAATGATGATGGTACCCTGAATGAAAAAGCTCAAATCCTCGTAGGAGAAGACCGTTTCGTAGCCAGAAAGAAAATCGCAAAGCTCCTTAAAGAGGCCGACCAACTACAAAAGGAAGAAGAGTACACTTCCAATGTAGGCCATTCGGAGCGAACTGATGCAGTGATCGAGCCGAAGTTATCGCTACAGTGGTTCCTAAAAATGGAAGATATTACCAAACCGGCATTAAAGGCCGTGATGGACGATATCATTCAGCTCTATCCGCCAAAATTCAAAAACATGTACCGCAGCTGGATGGACAATGTGCGGGACTGGTGTATCTCCCGCCAACTCTGGTGGGGCCATCAAATCCCTGCCTTCTACCTTCCCAACGGTGAATATGTCGTGGCCAAAACCGCTGAAGAAGCACTAGAAATCGCCAACGAGAAATACAACCAAAACTATGGCTTAAGTGATCTCACCCAAGACGAAGACGTTCTGGATACATGGTTTTCCTCTTGGCTGTGGCCGATTTCTGTCTTTGATACAGATGTATTTACCACGGGTGAAAAGAACGAGGAACTTAAATACTATTATCCTACGAATGACTTGGTAACTGCCCCAGAGATCCTGTTTTTCTGGGTGGCCAGGATGATCATCGCAGGATACGAATACATGGGTGAAAAGCCATTCCGAAATGTCTACCTCACCGGTATCGTAAGGGACAAGCAGGGCAGAAAAATGTCCAAATCACTGGGCAATTCCCCTGACCCGCTAGAACTGATCAAAAATTACGGTGCCGATGGCGTACGTACAGGCATGCTCTTCAGTTCCCCTGCAGGAAACGACCTGCCTTTCGACGAAAAACTCGTTGAGCAGGGCAGAAATTTTGCCAATAAAATCTGGAACGCCTACCGTTTGATCAAAGGTTGGGAAGTGGATTCCAATATTTTGGAGCACCATAACCATACGGCCATCAAATGGTTTGAAAGCCGATTTGA
Organism: Echinicola soli; assembly: GCF_006575665.1. Taxonomy (NCBI): domain Bacteria; kingdom Pseudomonadati; phylum Bacteroidota; class Cytophagia; order Cytophagales; family Cyclobacteriaceae; genus Echinicola; species Echinicola soli. The sequence goes on along the minus strand of NZ_CP041253.1, from coordinate 2,960,410 downwards.
CCAAGCACTGGAGGAAATCGAAGACCACTTCAGCAAGTTCAGAATCTCTGATGCGCTGATGAGCACCTATAAGCTGGTATGGGATGATTTCTGCTCATGGTATCTCGAAATGGTCAAACCAGCATACCAAAAGCCAATTGATCTGGAGACATACGAAAAGACCTTGGGCTACTTTGAGGCCATCATGAAGGTATTACATCCATTTATGCCATTTATCACCGAAGAGCTTTGGCACCAGGTAAAAGGCAGGGAGGTCAAAGACGCGCTGATCGTATCTTCTTGGCCTACCAAATCCCCTTATGATGGACAACTGATCAATGATGCCGCTCAGGTATTTGAAGTGGTTTCCCAAGTGAGGAACATCCGAGCTTCCAAAGGCATTTCTCCAAAAGAAACCTTTGACCTCACCATTAACACGCAAAACCAGGAATTGTACACATCCTTTGAGGCCATTCTTAAAAAACTGGCCAACCTAAACAAAGTGGATTTTGCCGGAAAAGTGGAAGGTGCCCTGAGTTTTGTGGTAAAATCGGATGAATTCTTTATCCCTTTGAGCGAGCAGATCGATGTGGAAGCAGAAAAGGATAACATCCAGAAGGAACTTGAATACACCAAAGGCTTCCTCAATTCGGTCACAAAGAAATTAAGCAATGAACGCTTTGTCAACAATGCGCCTGCCCAAGTAGTCGAAAATGAAAAGAAAAAGCAAGCTGACGCCGAAGCCAAAATCAAAGCGTTGGAGGAAAGCTTGTCCAAATTGGTTTAATTCGGACAATGATCATTTACTTGAGCAATTTACCGAAATATCATCCTTCGACACTAGCTGATTTCTAAACATATCCTTGCCCCTTGCCACCCTTCAACTCCGATCAGGGAGGAAAGGGGCATGTTACTTTTATTACGTTGCCAGGCCCAATCTGCGATCCCCTCTGTAAATATTTTTTTAACAACAACTAAAAATCATTCAAATGATTCGTTTATTTTTACAAGCGCAAAAGTAACATTTACAGAATCAGGAATTAACAAAATGAAAAATCTCAAAATAGCCATTATCGGATGTGGAAACCTTGGGCTTTCCATTGTCAATGGCTTAATGGCTACTAAGGGTTTCGATGCCAAAAACCTTACGGTAACCAAAAGAAACCCGGACAATCTTTTTTACCTTACACCGCTAGGTGTAACCGTATCATCGGACAATAAATTGGCTGTCGAAGGTGCTGATTTTGTCATCCTTGGGGTAAAGCCTTATAATGTCCCGCTTATTCTAAAAGAAATTGCTCCAGTCATGGCCAAAGACAAACAAACCATCATATCCCTGGCCACTGGAGTGACCTTAGAAGAAATGTACCAACACCTGCCGGCAGAGATGGCCATTTACCGCGCCATGCCCAATATCGCAGCTGACATTCAAGAGTCCATCACCTGCATCTGTGGCAAAAACGGCAGTCCAAAAACAGAACATGCCATCAAGGAACTCTTTAACAGCATTGGTATTTCCATTGTCATCGAAGAACATCTGATGGAGGCGGCTACTGTTTTGGGAGCTTGCGGAATTGCCTATGTGCTGCGTTTTATGCGCGCCATGACACAGGGAGGAATCCAGATCGGCTTCGATGCCAAAACCGCCAATGCCATTGTCAACCAAACCGTCAAAGGCGCCGCTGAACTCATCATCAAAAAAGGCATCCACCCAGAAGCTGCCATCGACAAAGTCACCACTCCAAAAGGCTGCACCATCGTAGGCCTAAATGAAATGGAACACCACGGCTTCAGTGCCGCCATGGTCAAAGGAGTCTTGGCTTCCTATGAAAAAATAGAAAAGTGAGGGGGCAAGCGGAAAAGTTGGGGAGATTAGGGTTGGTTCCGATAGCACGCAGATGGCGCAGATTAATAAGATTTGCGCTGATTTTTTTATACTGGAGCACGCATTCCTATTGCTAAATTAAAGAGAAATATGCTTACCATAGCCACCTAGAAATCACTCATCTCCCAGAAACATTGCTTGGTCCAAAGTGAGCACAAAACAGTGAAGCATTATATCAAATCAGCCCAGTAAACGGGGATGTACTGGGCTGATTTAGTTTATAGAACATCAGGATTAGCAACTAGCATTAAAAAGACTCATCAAAATTGCCAACTATTGAATTTCATTTCCAACTAGATACTCATATTTCATAATCTCCTCAAGTTCATCATCAATGTTTTCATCAAATTTAAGATTAAAAAGCATCCATTTATCTCTTCCCTTATAATACTTGAAGATAAATCTTAATGGTTGCCTATCATATTTGACCAAGTATACGGAAACCTTTAGGCTATCACCAACAGACTTTTCATACAGCTTTTCAAATCCAATATATCCACCCATTAGATTCGCATATTCCCTTAATTGAAACTTTACTTTTTCAGTACCGTCTTTATTATCTCCCATCCATTTATTTGTTCCGAAAATATAATCAAACGCTTCATCAGTATTTGTTTCTTATTTTTCGGAAAATTTCCCTGTCAATTAATTTGTTGAATTTTGTCCAAAAGCAATCGATGCCAATAAAGTTAAGCTAAGTAGTAAAATCGTCTTTTTCATATTGTTCATTTTAACGTGGAAGTTACAAAAGTGATTTTTATAAAGAGTCGGTTCCACTTCAAAATCATTTTCGAATCTTCAAATCCTACAATATCCAATCTCCCTAAAAAGCGTATCCAAAAGAGAGGTATGGCACAAAGGGATAAAAGTAATTGGAGCTAAAATAAGGAGACAGTCCCGCTCTAAAGGTAAAACCACCATCATTTGGCTGCTTTCGATAGCCAAACACCAAGGATCCCAGCACCATACTTCCATCGGCTTCCGGGTCATCATCCTCAAACAAATTATCTTCCGCAGAGGTAAATGTAGCATTGATGCCTACTTCGAAGTACTTGCCATCGTCCTCGTTTCCCATCAGGTAATTCAGTCCAATTGGTATGGTCAGTAAATTATAATTATCAATAGCAATATAGCCGATCCCCGCTCTCGCTCCCAGTCCGGTGCTTTCTCCTTTAAAGCGGGTATCGTAATTGAAGGTAAATAATCCGGGACCACCAAATTCCGCGAATACATTCTCTGCTCTCGGCGACTTCCGTTCCTGCGCCGAAACATGGACTGCCAACAATAATCCTACGGCAACAATCAGTATCTTTTTCATCGTTATTTTGGGTTAGTATATCCTAAATTTACTCAAAATGCATAACCAATGCCAATACCTGCAAACAGTGGCCAAAAACCGTCACCATTAAAAACAGGAGTAAGATTGGCCCGCCAGGTCACGCCAGGCTCATCAGGAATCCTTCTATAGCCAAAATTAAGCGTGCCCATGACTGATGGAGTTTCTCCCACGTCCAAAATAAAATGCCATTCCTTGCTTTCCGTTTCAACGCTATTACCGTTGTTGTCATAATCATAACCGGTTTTTCTGAAATTGACAAAAGTGGCTCCAGCACCAATTTCGAAATAATGATTGTTCCTTCCAAATAGCCTATTGATCTGAACAGGAATTGTTAGCAATGATTTATCATCAAAAGCATACCCCCCCGCTCCGACTCTAATGCCCCATGAATCCAACCTGTTGTTGTCAAACCTGAAGTCATAATTAAAGGAATAAACTAGACCAGCCCCACCCAGTTCAGCATAGACAGAACGTGTTGGAGAACTATACTCTTGGGCTTTAACTGAAGTAAAAAGCCCGGCAATCACTAATAGTAGTAATGTTTTTTTCATAATAGTTTCAAAATTCAACAAAAAATATGCCTGGTTCTTATAATCCCGATATATTACAATAATAATAATAACCTGAGTTCAACTCATAATCAGCATCAAAAACGTTCATTGCGAACGCATTTTAGGGGGGCGTGCATTGGAAAAGGGTGTGCGAGCTGCCGCGGCTTCCTCCCTTCAAATCTTCCTCTAAGCCCTGCTTGGCTCCAGACAAGCCTGCTTGGCTCCAGACAGGCCCGCAGTGACGGTTTTATAATCGAACTGAGGTTAACACCTCTGAAACCATAAATAAATATTCGCCTACACAAGAATCCCCAATCACAAAAAATTCATGGATTCCTGAAAGATAGTTGAATGGCTGCTGATTTCCGTATCATATCTGCCACAACGATAGGATAATTTTACAAAACAGTTTAGCTTTAACTATCCAAACCATCATGCCAGCTATGTTTAAGAAACTTTTACCTATATTAATCTCTATTTCCATAGTTTTGGCTATTGTTTATATGATGGGGCCAAAAGAAACATACAGTGATTTGAAAGGAACATACCCTACAATCCCTACAGACTTGAAAAAACTGGAAGCTTATATCCAACAAAAAGAAGACACTGTAAAAGGCCTGAAGCCGAACAATGAGGCACGAATCGTTTGGGCAGACAGCACCAAAACCAAAACACCCTTTTCCATAGTTTACATTCATGGATTTGGGGCCAGTCAGATGGAAGGAGATCCTGTACACAGGAAATTAGCGGCCCATTTTGGTGCCAATCTCTACCTCACCAGACTCCCCGAGCATGGCATTGATCGATCAAATGCATTTGAGTACCTCACTGCCGAAAAGCTGGCTGATGGAGCCCGTGAAGCCTTTATGATCGGAAAACAGCTTGGTGACAGGGTCATCGTAGTGGGCACATCCATGGGAGGGGCATTGACGGTGCTATTGGCTTCTGAGCGGGAAGACATCGCCGCCACAGTGCTCTATTCACCTTGTATCCGGGACAATGGCAATCAGTTGGAGGGTTTTTTCAGCCCTTGGACAGGATGGATATTTGAGCAATTTGGCACCAATGATGAACGGGTAATCCTCAATCCAAGAGAAGGTGAAAAAGCTAAATATTGGTCTGAACAAGTACATATTAATGCCTATGTAAGCTTGGCCAAATTGGTATATAGTAAAATGAATGAAGATACATTCAAGAAAATCAACCAACCACTGTTTCTTGGATATTATTATAAAGACAAAGAGCTCCAAGATCATGTCGTATCAGTCCCGGCCATGATAGAAATGTACCAACAGATCAGTACTCCTAAATCCCAAAAAGAAAAAGTGGCCTTTCCTGAATCGGGAAACCATGTTATCGGATCCAGCATCACTTCTGGAGACTGGGAAGGTGTACTGCAGTCGAGTATCGATTTTCTTGAAAACGTCGTAAATGTCCCTGTTCCAGAAAAAACAGAAGTAGCCATCACCGAAAAACCTAGCTGACCTCATGTCCCTCCAGACCTCCATTAATTCACCCACCCTATTGGTCAATGAAGCTATTTGTAAAGCAAATATTGCCCGTATGGCGAAAAAGGCCAAGGAACATCAATTATCCCTTATTCCCCATTTCAAAACACACCAATCACTTGAAATAGGAAATTGGTACAAGGAATTTGGCATTGATGAGATCAGCGTTTCTTCCATTCAGATGGCAGCATATTTTGCTAAACAGTATTGGGAAAATATACACATTGCTTTTCCCTTTAACCCATTGGAGACCGACCTACTGAATACGCTGGCAAAGGATCATTCCATTTCTGTACAGCTGGTCAATGCCCCCGTAGCGCAGATACTCGCCAGTCAACTAACCAATTCTGTGGGATTTTTTATTGAAATAGACGCGGGCTATGGCAGGGCCGGTGTGGAAGTAAGTGATTTTGGAAAGATCGAAGATATCATGCGGATTGCTAATCGGTCCGACAAACTTGAGTTCAAAGGGTTTTATATCCATGCAGGACACACCTATCATGCGGATCAAATGGGAATCCATCAAATTCATGGGCAGACCAAAGCTGCCTTGAGAATGCTGAAAGACAAATATTGTGATGAATTCCCCATGCTCGTCACCAGAAGCGGAGACACGCCTAGTTGTTCGATAGAAAATGACTTTACAGGAATCGACGAAATAGGCCCTGGTAATTTTGTGTTTTATGATCTCACGCAGGCCAATATTGGAAGTTGTGACAAATCTGACATCGCCATTGCACTGGCAGCTCCAGTAGTGGACATTAAGAAGGAAAAGCACGAAATACTGGTTCACAGTGGTGGTGTTCACCTGGCCAAAGACGTTCTGATCAATCCTGACGGTACTAAAAACTATGGTGAAATAGTGTTATTGAACGAGCATGGTTGGACCATCCCAACTAAAACATCCTTCCTTAAAAGCATCAGCCAAGAGCATGGAGTTATAAAGGCTACAGACGAGCTGCTTTCGAAGGTGGAAATTGGATATGTCTTAGGAATCCTTCCTGTCCATAGCTGTATGACAGCGGATTGCATGCGTATTTACTTCAATTTAAAGGGAGAAAAACTGGACCATTTAAAAGGTCTGAAAGCCAACTGATTGAATTGATCCCGTGCGAATCCATCCTAATTATCCCTCGATAAAACAAGGGAAACCACTTCCGAACCGAGCAATCCATCATGATCAAAATTAAAACCGGGTTAAACGTTGTAATAACTGATCTTTTCCCGGACGGAAGTTTTAACTAATTCCTTTTAAATTCCTCTCAGGTATTCTTCATTATTGGTTATGATGAGAGCCGTGTCCTGGCATGACGAATTCTTCCTGTGGTGCTTGTTTCTGCTCCAATCTACCCCACTAACCTCCCCATCGAGGCTCAATACTCTTATCTCATTACTTGATACTTTGTCTTTTCGCTTCTCTCCTTCTTATCTTAATCATTGATGAATGATATTATATTCTCGCATATAGCTACTTGACACTAGCTACTTCCCTCTTCCACCTCAATACCCCAAGGTCTTCAGCATGCTATCGCTGTTTTGTTCCTCGGCAAATAATTTATGCTTTATCGTACCATCTGTATTTCTGTCAATCAGGACGTGCTTTGGAGCTGGAATCAGACAGTGCTGAATCCCCCCATAGCCGCCCAGTGATTCCTGATAGGCACCGGTATGAAAAAAACCAATGTATTGCGGTTTTTTGTCGGTCTTTTTGGGAAGGTAAATATTGTATTGATGGGCTTCGGAATTGTAATAGTCCATACTGTCACAGGTCAACCCTCCCAAGTTGATATTATGATATTCTTCTTTCCAATTGTTCACGGCCAGCATGATGTACTTTTGGTTTAGTCCCCAGCTGTCGGGCAATTGGGTGATAAAGGAACCATCGATCATATACCATAATTCCTTATCATTTTGGAGTTTTTCTTCCAAAATGGAATATAAAACTGCGCCGCTCTCACCCACGGTATAGCTCCCAAATTCAGTAAATATATTTGGTTCCACCGTATTATTTTTAGCGCACATCCATTTGATATTCTTTACGATCTGATCAGCCATGTATTGGTAATCATAATCGAAAAAGACATTGGTCTTAATCGGCCATCCTCCACCGATGTCCATGGTGTCCAGCTCAGGACATACCGCCTTCAAGTCCACATATTTTTGGATAAACCGTGTCAACTCTGACCAGTAATACGCCGTATCCCTGATTCCTGAATTGATAAAGAAATGTAGCATTTTAAGACTTACATTGGGATTATCCTTGATTTTCTTTTCATACAAATCAATAATATCCTTGTACCTCACCCCTAGCCGTGAAGTATAAAAGCCGAACTTGGGCTCTTCATCAGCAGCAATCCTAATACCTACCTTAAAGGGAACCTTGACATGTTCCAGGTAGTAATCGATTTCTGTCAAGTTGTCCAATACGGGGATACAATTTTGGAAACCATCATTCAGCAATTCCGAAATATATTGCTTGTATAAATCTCGCTTAAATCCATTGCAGACGATATGAGTATCCTTGGTGATTTTACCCTTTTCATAGAGACTTCTTACCAAAGGGATATCGAATGTAGAGGAAGTTTCTATATGAATATCATTCTTAAGCGCCTCATCCAGCACAAAACTAAAATGGGATGACTTGGTGCAGTAACAATAGGTATAATTACCATGATAGTCATGCGCTTGCATCGCATTGTTAAAATACGTCTTTGCATTCTGGATGCTTTCACTGATTTTTGGAAGATACGTAAGTTTTAGTGGTGTACCGTACTCTTCGATGATCTCCATCAGGTTTACACCATTAAAAAACAGTTTATCATCTTCTACCTTGAATTCCTTGGTGGGGAAGTCAAAAGTTTGTTGGATTAAATCAATGTATTTGTTCATTTGGGCACTGAAGGTTTAAAGCTTTCGTGGCTGAAAATTGCATTATTAATTACTGAAATCAAAATCCAATTCTCCTGACTTTAGAAGTATCACAAAAATTATTATGACTATCCGCAACTTTGCATGTAGCCTCAGAGAAACGAAATATTCATCGGTAATCCATTATTCGGCCTTTGGTTCCGGTCCACCGGGATTGGGACAGTTGATGGGGGCGTAAAAAAATGAGTTAGCTCGCGCAGTGGACAAGCGAGATCCACTCATTTTTAGCCCACGGCAACTGGCACAGAATCAAATTGAGCCAAACGAAATTGTAATCAGAACACCAAATTCACTCAATTTGAAGAAGGCTCTATAGCCTAGATTTTTTGCCTACTTTTTCATCAATTAGAAATGCTAAGTATTCATGAAGGACTTTTGAAAGCAATTTTACACCTGAACAAAATAACATGACCCTTACCATATTGGGTTACGTGCAAAATTGTGAATACACATAAAAATTGTTTAAATTTGAATATCCAATTGGAATTTAACCTTAAATTTGTCACAAAATTTAAAGACCCAGCAACCTTTTTAACATTAATTAAGAATCCTTGGTATAAGGCTTTTCAATCAAAAATGTGGGGATAAATTCCACAAACCACCAACTTTTCCTCCACAGCCCCAAACCACAATATCCATACGTAAACGATTGAAAAACAAATAATTATAACCAAACACCAAACAAAAACCTAATGGTACGATTATTACAATAAAACAATGTAAAAAATCAAACAAGAAGATAAGCACGAAAAAATATGTCTAAAAATATGTTATTAAAAGAAACTCACTTCAAGTATTTTCCTTTGCCATTGATTTTAATGGCAGGTATTATATTTTTTGGGTGCAAGGAAGAAAAAAAGGTAGATGAGGGTTTGCCCCTTCCTGTAATCAGCCTAAAAGAAGAAAAGGCTGCACGGTCCTATCAGTATCTTGGATCCATTGAAGGAGTTGAAAATGTCGAAATCCGCCCCCAGGTGGATGGTATTCTGGAACAAATCTATGTGGATGAAGGGGATTTTGTAGAGAAAGGTCAGTCCCTTTTCAAAATCAACAACCAACCCTACATGGAAAACCTCAAAAATGCTCAAGCCAACGTAGAATTGGAAAAAGCCAAACTCCGTAAGGCCCAAACAGAGATCGATCGCTTACAGCCCCTCATTGATAATGAGGTGATCTCTGAAGTAAGAATGCAAACTACGCTGGCAGATTATGAAGTAGCGAAGTCTTCCTTGGAACAAGCAGAAGCCGTAGCTGCCAACATGCGTATTAACCTGGATTTTACCACCATCAAAGCTCCAGTTAATGGGTTTATGGGCAGAATTCCCCGCTCCATCGGTAACGTGGTCAAGAAAACGGATTCAGAGCCTTTGACGACCCTTTCCAACGTCCATGAAGTGTATGTCTATTTTTCCATGAGTGAATCAGACTACCTATATTATGAAAGAATGAAAAAGGATTCGAACTCCAAAAAACTGAATCCTAATGTAAAGCTGATTTTGGCAGATGGAAGCATTTATGACAAAGTAGGGACGATTGACGCCAACTCTGGTCAGATCAACCGCTCTACCGGGTCCATTGCCCTACGTGCACGTTTTTCCAATCCTGACACCCTCTTAAGATCTGGAAACACGGGAAAAATCCTTATGGAACAGATTTACCCTGATGCCATTTTGATCCCGCAGGGAGCCACCGCTTCAATTCATGACAAAAAATTTGTTTACACTTTAAACGATGACAACACCGTAAACCGCATAGAGATCAAAATAGAAGGAAGGTCTGGGAAAAAATACATCGTCAGTGATGGCTCCTTATCCCCTGATGACCGCATTGTAACTTCCGGACTGGATAAGTTAACGGATGGGGTAAAAGTAAAACCACTCCAGCAAGGCCAGCTACTCTCCTCTGACGAATAGTGCAGGCCTTTCCAATTTATTGTTTAACCACAGACGTAAATGGTAAGCTTTAGTTGATTCACGCGTGGAAATAGGAAAGCTATATCCATGTCCTTAGATCTCACCATCACCTTTTTGTAAGACAAAGACATAAGCAGATGATCAAAAATATAATTAACAGGCCCGTGCTGGCTTTGGTAATTTCGATTCTCCTGATACTGGCCGGAGCGGGGAGCATTAGCCAGCTACCTGTAGAGCGGTTTCCGGAGATTGCACCGCCCAGTGTCAGCGTGCAGGTATATTACCCAGGTGCCAACGCAGAAACAGTAGCCAAATCCGTACTACTTCCCTTAGAAGAAGCCATCAACGGTGCTGAAAACATGAGTTATATCAACTCTACAGCGACCAACTCTGGACGTGGCCGATCTACTGTGTACTTCGAGCCGGGGACGGACCCTAATGTGGCAGCCGTAGAAATCCAAAACAGGATATCGCAAGTCATGGAGTCCATCCCTTCCGAAGTAAGAGAAGCAGGGATCGTCGTGCTCAAACGGCTCAAAGGCTCCCTGATGACCATCCAAATTTACAGTGATGGAGTCTATGACGAGACCTTTCTTAATGCCTATACCAGGATGAACATCCGTCGGGAGCTGAAAAGGGTAAGTGGCATCGCAGAGGCATCGATCCTCCGCTCGAGGGATTATGCCATGCGGATATGGCTTAACCCTGAAAAAATGGCCCTTTATGGCCTGACTCCGAGGGAAGTCTACAACCAAGTACGAGATCAAAGTTTCGAAGCGGCCCCTGGTAAATTCGGGGAAAATTCCGATGAAGTTTTTGAAATCGTAATGAAGCACACCGGACGCTTCAGTGAGCCCGACGAATACGAAAACCTCGTGATCAAAACCGAAGATGATGGCACCCAATTGCGGCTAAAGGATGTCGCCAGACTGGAATTTGGGGCATCCAACTATGCCAGTGACAATAAGCTTGATGGCATGTCTGCGGTGACCATTGACATTGTGCAGCAGCAAGGAGCCAATGCCGTGGAGATCGATAAAGCCGTAAGAAAAGTACTGGAAGACCAGGCCAAGGCTTTCCCAGAGGGAATGGAATATAAAATTTCTTACAGTGTGCGCGACCAGATTGATGAGTCCATGCACCATGTTCAAAAAACACTGATGGAAGCCTTTGTGCTGGTGTTTTTGGTGGTTTTTATTTTCCTCCAAAATACCCGCGCCACCCTAATTACAGCTATTTCGATCCCAGTTTCACTAATTGGTACTTTCTTCTTTCTCAATATGATAGGCGCCACGATGAATGTGCTCAGCATGTTTTCTATCGTATTGGCCATCGGTATAGTGGTGGATGATGCCATCGTCGTCATCGAGGCGATCTATGAAAAAATGGAAGATGAAGGTCTCAAAGTCAAAGACGCAGTCGTCGTGGCGATGTCAGAGATCACAGGGGCAATCATTTCCATTACCATTGTAATTGCCGCGGTTTTCCTACCTGTTGGATTCTTGGATGGGCCAGTTGGTGTATTCTATCAGGAATTTGCTTATACCATTATCTTTGCCGTGCTGATTTCAGCGGTAAATGCCCTTACACTGGTACCGGTACTCAGTGCCATGATCCTTAAAGAAAAGGATCCTAACAAAAAACGAAAGCGCATTCCACTTATAGAACGGATTCGTGAAAGCCGAGCAGCAAATACCGCCAAAACGCTTCGTGATAAGGGGCTGCGAAAATTTGACAGCGCTTTTGATAAGTTTACAGAGAAGTACCTCACCGTGGTAAAATGGTGCATTCGCCATAAATGGTGGACCATGGGAGGCTTGGTAGTGGTTTCCGGATTGACTTTTCTAATGGCCACGACCACGCCCAAAGGATTTATTCCCACAGAGGATGATAACTTCCTGATATTTTCCCTCACCATGCCGGAAGGATCCTCCCTTCACCGTACTAATCAAATATTGAAGCAAGCAGACTCCCTACTTCGTAAAGAGACCGCCGTAGCCAGTGTCAATACCGTGTCAGGATATAATATTGTGGATGATTCTGAGAGCTCCTCCACGGGATTGGGATATATCAAATTACGGGAAATCGGAAAGCGGGGCGATGTAAGGGAAATCGGTGAAGTGGTAAAGCACCTCACCCAAAAACTCGGCGTGCTCAGCGAAGCCAATATCAATATTTATCCACGTCCTACCGTACAGGGCTTTGGCAACTTTGACGGGGTACAGATCGTCCTTCAAGATTATTCGGATGGTGACTATGGGGAATTTGGGCAATTGATCAATGGGTTTATCAATGAACTCACCAAGCAAGAAGCCATAGAAAAGGCCTTCACTTCTTACAATCCCAATTTTCCACAATATAAAATCAAGATCGACTACGAAAAGGCCAAGGCCATGGGCGTCAGCGTAAAGGATATGATGTTCACGATCCAGTCCAACTTTGGTCGTACCCGGGTGGGTGACTTTAACCGCTTTACCCGCCAATACATGGTCTATATGCAATCCGACACCCAATACAGGGAAACGCCCGATGCCATTAACTCGATCATGGTCAAAAACAGCCAAGGTGAAATGGTTCCGATCAACACCTTCGTGAAACTGGAAGAAACCTATGGCCCCGAGACAGTCTTCAGATACAACCTTTATAGTGCAGCACGGATCAATATCACCCCTGCCAAAGGATACAGTACCGGGGATGTCATGGGAGTCATCGAGGAGTTGAGCGAAAGTAAACTTCCCGCCAACCTTGGCTTCGAATGGACAGGAATGAGCTTGGAAGAAAAAAAATCAGGATCCAATACCACAATGATATTTGCCATCAGTATCATCCTGATCTATTTCATCCTGGCGGCCCAATATGAGAGTTTCTGGTTGCCCATGGCGGTGATCCTCTCCCTTCCAGCCGGTATCCTGGGTGTGTTTGTATTTATCAACCTTGCAGGTATCGAAAATAACATCTACGTGCAAGTCGGGCTGGTGATGCTGGTAGGCTTATTGGCCAAAAACGCTATCCTGATCGTGGAGTTTGTATCACAAAAGAGAAAAGAAGGGCTGAACGTAGCTGACGCAGTCATAGAGGCTTGTGCCCTTCGAATCCGTCCTATTTTGATGACATCCTTTGCCTTTACGGCGGGCTTGGTACCGTTGATGTTTTCGGTAGGCTCCTCTGCACAGGGAACCAAATCAGTAAGTATCGGCACAGCTGGTGGGATGATTTTCGGCATCAGTCTAGGGGTAATTTTCATCCCTGTACTGGCCTATATTTTCCAGCAGATCCAAGACAGGTACTTTATTGAAACCATTGAAAAAGAATAACTATGAATTCGCTAAAAAACATATTGCCCCTTGCCCTGGTCGTAATAGCGATGGCTGGTTGTAAAGTAGGGCAAAGCTATAAAAGGCCAGAAATAGATTTTCCTGACCAATACTACGGAGCGGACAGCCTCAGGGACAGCTTGATGACGGGCAAAAAGCCCATGGCATCGGTCGATTGGAAAGCCTATTTCAAAGACTCTATGTTGGTTGGTCTGATCGATTCAGCCTTGTCCAATAACTTTGACATGCAAAAAATGACAAAGGAAATCGACATTGGCTATCAGAACCTGCAGCAGTCCAAGGCTAACTTCCTGCCTTCTCTAGGCGCTTCCCCTTTTAAATATAACCGCGAATATTATTCAGAGTATTATAATAACTATGGTTCCAATAGAGCAAGAAGGAACCACGGAGATGATATCCCTACCTCGTTGTATACCGAGCGGATGGAGTACGTTTCCTCCCTGCAAGCCAGCTGGGAAATAGATATCTGGGGAAAGCTCCGGTGGCAAAAAGAGGCTGCCCGGGCATCGTTTATGAAAACCCAGGAATTCAGAAAAGCTGTACAAACGGCATTGGTCTCAGAAGTGGCGACTACTTACCTAAACATGCTCATGCTCAAATCACAGCTAACGGTTTCCAAGCGGAACTACGAATTGAGTAAAAACACACTTCGAATCGTTAAGCTACAGTATGATGCGGGAGAAACAACCTCCCTGGCCGTGCAACAGACCGAATCACAAATGCTACGTGCCAAAGCGTTGATCCCTGATCTGGAAAGGGATTATGCCATCCAGGAAACACGTCTCAACGAGTTGCTGGGACGGTCGCCCCGAGAGCTGGACCTCGTCCATCACTTGGAGGACATCACCTTTGACAGCACTTACCAAACAGGTGTGCCACTGGAACTGATCCAGAACAGACCGGACATCGCAGCGTCTGAATACAATTTGATTATCAGTAATGCCAATGTCGGTGTAACGCAGGCCATGAAATATCCATCGCTGACCATAAGTGGTGGGGTCGGTCTCAATTCTTATCAGATCGAGCACTTTCTTGACCCCTTGGGAGCTGGATTTGCCGTGCTGAACGGCGCTATTTTCCAACCGATTTTCCAAAATCGCAAGTTGAAAACCAATCACCTCATCGCGGTCAACAAAAGGGAAATCGCCCAACTGGATTTTAAGGAAACCATTGTAGGTGCAGTCGGCGAAGTATCCAATGCCCTTGTGACTATAGAAAAGCTTCAGGAAGCCCATGATATTGTAGAAGAAAGGCTTCAAGTCACCAATAAAGGTGTAAAAGACGCTTTTCTACTCTTCCAAAGTGGGTTTGCCAGTTACTTGGAGATCATCAATGCACAGGAAGATGCCCTGGAAAACCAAATGGAACTGGTAAGGCTAAAAACACAATTGGCCATCGCCAATATCGAGCTGTACCGCAGCCTTGGAGGCGGTTGGAAATAACTCAGATCAAGCGGAAATATTGGAATATGGGCATGGCAGACGCTATTTTATATGGAAGCAGGTAACGCTGATCCGCCCCGACGGGACAGGTTGGGCAGATCTCCGCTGATTCTTTATTTAAAAAATTGGAATTGAAGAGTGGTTCCAAACCAAGAGGCTGCCTGATCTCATCGGAATCAGGCAGCCTCTTCATATTCATAGTCATGGACAACGGCCACGGTAAATAGCCGAATAAAATGATTACGGTTTTAGCAGCAATCACCTGGCCAACACCCATAAATTCACGCTAAAACGGATCAAGCGGAAAAGTTGGGGGGATTAGGGTTAGTTTCGATAGCACGCAGATGATGCAGATTAATAAGATTTACGCTGATTTTTTTATACTGGAGCACGCATTACTATTGCTAAATTAAAGAGAAATATGCTTACCAAAACCACCTGGAAATCTCTCATCTTCCAGAAATATTGCTTAGTCTCAAAATGTGCTAAAAATGAGGCAAGCGAAAAAGTTGAGGGCATGAATCCCTTTATTTTAATAGGATTTCCTTTTTGTTTTTTTGCCACAAAGATTCTAAGACCCAAAGCTGTTTGTTTTCCATGAAATTTAGAATCCGCCTACAAAACACTTCGTGTCTTGGCGACTTCGTGGCGACATACCAAATGAATATAAATCTTCTCCCGCCCCCAAAAATATGGCTTGATCCGCTAAAACCCATTTCCAACCGCTAGAGCATTGTTCCAATGATCAACAGGGAAAGGGGATTCTAAAAAAACATCAAGAATTTATCTTCTCCCAGAAATATTGCTTGCCCCTAATCCTGCATTTCTCTTTGGCCAAAAAAAGAACCCTTGATGCTATATCAAGGGTTCTTTTATTTATGGTTATTAGTGATGGCTTATTATTGTATCTTAATTGCTCAGTTCATTCAAGAGCAACTTTTCTTCTAAACGGTGCTTCTCTTGATTGATCAGCACTTTTCTCAGTACTTGCTTAAACCTGATTTCTTCATTTACAATTCTGAAAATTTTCTCTAGGTATTGCTTGGCCACTGCTTCATTCTTTTTGTAAAACTTCAGTGTGAAACTTCTATTTTCATGGATGTTTTCCAAATAAATCTCTTTGGGCTGACCCGCCAAAACAATACCCCTAAAGAAAGCATAATGCGCTGCTATATCTCCTTTTAGGGTAAAATAAATTGCTTGGAATTTTTTATTGGCATCAGCATAATTATGAAAACCAAAAGATCCCTGGCCTTCCAATTGAACAAATTCATTATGTGCTAGCCAGTCATAAGCACTCAGTGAAGTCAGGTCCTTGTCTTTGTTCCTACTTACTGACTGAAAGCTGAAGATATTATTGTTTTGGGTGGAAATGTTATAGTTAGAAGCTATTGCTGTCATGTTTTCTTAATTTGAGATGGTTACTAGTTAATTTTTTTTTTGCGGATTTGTTGCGATCAGCAACAACACCTTTTCGGTTCTTTCAGCAAGTTCTGCATTCGCATTGTTAGTCTCATGGCTTTTACATTTATAGGTCCTCAAATGATTTCGGCAGGATTTAGCACCTTTTCTCTTTATGAGAGGGATAGGTTGCTATAGGTTCTTTGAGCCTGTTCTCTCCCCTATTCTTTATAAATCAGCTACTGAGCTTGCTCCGCTTTTCGCTAATAACTGCTTCAAAGGTACGACATTTTTTTACAAAAACTAATTTCCCTATAGAATTTGTAGGGAATATTATTTTCCTCTCCTAACCCTTCCGCTCTTTACCCAATTGTGAACGCCCTCTATCCCTCATTCCTTTGTAATTTAGTGCTTTATCACACTGCAAAATAGCATTTCAAGCTATCTTATCGTTACAAAAAGAACCAACATTTTAACATACAGGTATTGCTAAAAACCAAGTGTACGAATGAGGAAATCAACATACCCCTCCATTCGGTGAACGAAATCATCACCATATCATCTATGTTTACCCTCCTTCAACTTTCCCATTCCCTTAAAACCTCACAACCTTTAGAACCTCCCTTCTCCCATAAATGCACAATTTTGACTACTTTTGTGGCAATAAATTCATTGATTGGATTTGCCCAATATAACGAACTAGAGATTTACCCATTATGAGAAACATTAAGCTTGTAGAAGTACGGTCAGAACTTGCCGCAGGCACTAGGGGTGCCAGCCTGGGAATTGATGCGCTAAAAGTGGCCAGCTTGGGAAAAAAGTCGGATTTCTTTACCCGGTTTGATCCCATCAATGTGCCAGACGCGAATAATTACCTTTGGAAAAACAACCCCTATCCTCATGCCAGGTACATCGATGGGGTACACGAAGTACTCAGCAATGTCCATGACACCATAAAGGTACTTCGTCTGGAAAAAAAGTTTCCTATTGTCCTGGCCGGAGATCACTCCACAGCTGCCGGAACCATCATGGGAATCAAAGCCGCCAATCCTGAAAAGCGACTTGGGGTGATCTGGATCGATGCCCATGCTGACATCCACAGTCCTTATACCAGCCCATCAGGAAATATGCACGGCATGCCACTGGGCATGTGCCTGCAAGAAGACAACCTGGAAAACAAGCAGCAGGAGCCTTCAGCGGAAGAAATCGAATACTGGGAAAAGATCAAAAAAATCGGAGGGGACTTCCCAAAGATAAAGGCAGAAGATATCGTCTACATTGCTGTCAGAGATACAGAAGAACCGGAAAACAAGCTTATCAGTAAGCATGGCATCCGAAATTTCACCACCAAAGAAGTTCGTGAAAAAGGTATAGTGAAAATTTCAGAAGAGGCCTTGTCCATCCTGAAAGACTGCGAGCAGATTTATATCTCCTTTGATGTAGACAGCATGGACAGTTCGATTTCCGTTGGTACAGGCACACCTGTTCCGGATGGACTCACGGTGAATGAAGCCTTAAAACTGAACATGGAATTAATAAAAGACAAGAGAGTTTGCTGTTGGGAAATCGTGGAGGTAAACCCAACGTTGGATTCCGAAAACATCATGGCCCAAAACGCCTTTGAAGTATTGGAATGCACTACCAAATCCTTGGTCAGCAACTTTTGAAAGTGAGGTGTCGGATATCCATGGAACGCGGATGACGCTGATAAGATTGATTTTCTCAGATACAAATCAGAGGTATCACCTTATCGCTAATGCCGTGACGAATCAAGAGAAAAAAATAGAAGTCTGCCCCGTCCCGATAGCCCGATACTCATCCAGGACATCAGAATCAAGGAATAGTGAATAAAAAATGTTCCCGGTATATCGGGATAAAATCAGAGTTTGCCCCAATTCTTAGGGGACACGAAAAGTAAAAATATTAATACAAAAGAATGACGATTCAAGAACAGATACTAAAAGCCATCAGTAAAGCATTTGCACAAGCTTTTGACCATCAGGTAGCCCCAGAGTCCCTGGCCTTACAGCCTACTCGCAAGGAATTTGAAGGCAATTATACCTTCGTGCTCTTTCCATTTCTGAAGTTCACCAGAATGAAACCTGAAGATAGTGGTGAGAAAATCGGGCAGTACCTGGTCGAAAACTGTGAGGCAGTCAGTGCTTTTAATGTGGTAAAAGGCTTCTTGAACATTTCTGTCAACGAACAATCTTGGATGGCTGTTTTCCAAGCACTCTACCAAAACAAGGAGCTTGGCCAGTTGCCGCCAAAAAACCAAAAGGTAATGGTGGAGTTCAGCTCTCCCAATACCAATAAGCCCCTTCATTTGGGTCACTTAAGGAATAATTTCCTTGGATTCTCCGTTTCGGAAATCCTGAAGGCTAATGGCTATGAAGTCATCAAAGCCAACCTTGTCAACGATCGAGGAATCCACATTTGTAAATCCATGGTAGCGTACCTCCACTTTGGCAATGGGGAAACACCTGAATCCGGTGCACTAAAAGGTGACCACCTGGCAGGAAAGTACTATGTCCTTTTTGATAAAGCTTATAAAAAGGAAATCCAAGTACTGACAGAAAAGGGACTTTCAGAGGACGAGGCAAAAAAACAAGCTCCACTTATGCTGGAAGCCCAAGAAATGCTTCGCAAATGGGAAGCAGGTGACGAAGAAACGGTCAGCCTCTGGAAAACCATGAACAGCTGGGTGTATGAAGGATTTGACGCCACGTATAAGAAAATGGGGGTGAGTTTTGATAAGTTTTACTACGAATCAGACACCTACCTTCTAGGCAAAAACATCGTGGAAGAAGGCCTCAAAAAGGGTGTTTTCTTCAAAAAGGACAACAATTCCGTGTGGGCAGACCTCACGGACGAAGGGCTGGATGAGAAGCTCGTGCTGAGAGGTGACGGAACTTCAGTGTACATCACACAGGACATGGGCACGGCAGACCTCAAATACGAAAATTTCAAGATCAACAAATCGGTATATGTGGTAGGAAACGAGCAGGATTATCACTTTGATGTTCTTTTTAAGATCATGAGAAAGCTGGGTCGGCCATATGGAAAAGGGCTGTATCACCTTTCTTATGGCATGGTAGATCTGCCTACAGGCAAAATGAAGTCGCGTGAAGGAACCGTTGTGGATGCCGATGACCTGATCCAGGAAATGGTGGACACCGCAGAAAGCCATACCAAAGAACTTGGCAAAATCGAAGGCTTCTCGGAAGAACAGGCCAAAACGCTCTACGAAATGTTGGGCTTAGGAGCACTGAAATACTTCCTACTAAAAGTAGACCCTAAAAAACGCATGCTCTTCAATCCGCAGGAATCCATCGAATTCCAAGGTAACACAGGGCCATTCATCCAATATTCCCATGCACGAATCGCCAGTATCCTTCGCAAGGCCAAACAAATTGGCGTAGATTATTCAGCAGCAGGTTTTGAAGGCTTGCAACAAGTGGAAAATGCAGAAAAAGAACTGATCATCTTGCTGAATGATTACGAGAAAAAAATTGCTCAGGCAGGTGAGGAACTGTCCCCGTCAATAATTGCGCAATATATGTTTGATTTGGCGAAGGAATATAACCGCTTTTATGCAGAACTTCCTATCTTTAGTGAAGCAGATGAGAAGGTTCGCAGCTTCAGGGTGGCGCTCAGCGCACATGTAGCCAGAACTTTACATTCTGGAATGAAGTTATTAGGAATACAAGTACCCGAAAAAATGTAATTATGAGAAAACTGATATTCATCCTCTCAATAGTGGCTTTAGCATCATGTAGTTCTGGTTCCAGCACTGAAACCAACGGAGTAGCTGAAGCAAAAGATCCTGACCAAGAAGATATGCAGACAAAAAAAACCTTCTATGACTTTACCATAAAGGACATTGATGGAAATGAAGTAGATTTCAGCAAGTTTAAAGGCCAAAAAGTCCTTGTGGTCAATGTCGCATCCAAATGCGGCTACACCCCGCAGTACGAAGACCTCCAAAAACTAAACGAAGAATACGGAGACAAAATCGTCATCCTTGGGTTTCCTGCCAATAACTTCGGTGGACAGGAGCCTGGTTCCAATGAAGAAATCAAGAAATTCTGCACTGGGAACTACGGTGTTACCTTCCCGATGTTTGAAAAGGTATCTGTAAAAGGTGTGGACAAGCACCCTCTTTACAGATGGCTCTCTGATAAATCCCAAAATGGGTGGAACAACCAGGAACCAACGTGGAATTTCTGCAAGTATTACATCGATGAAAACGGTGAGCTGAAGCACTTTTTCCAGTCGGCTGTCAATCCAATGGACGAAGAAATCATCAAATTGATCGAATCATAATTAGTCCTACTTTGTCATGTTACGGGTTATTTTAAGAGATTCCTCCATCGTCGGAATAGCCTGTCCCGATGTATCGGGAAGGAATCTCGTTAAGGTACTTTCTTAATTTGACAAAGCAGGATTAGTCATTACCATTTAATGTAAGAGTATAGACCTGCCTGTTTGACCGTCCAAAGGAACATTGGCATGGACAAAAATCCGGCAGGTCTGTATCACTGTTAACCCTTCCCTACTCACCGCATAAAATCGTGGACATTACGCTTACCAGTAAAAAACAAGCTTGGCTACATGCCATTCGATTGAGAACCCTTCCACTGGCCTTGGCCAGCATCTTAATGGCCAGCTTTATCGCTTGGTTCCATGGAGCCTTCCGATGGGAAGTAACGGTTCTCGCGGCTTTGACTACCACGCTGCTACAAATCCTATCCAACCTCGCCAATGACTATGGTGACAGTGTCCACGGTGCTGACAGTGACGATAGAGAAGGCCCCGTCAGAGCAGTACAATCTGGAATAATCCAACCTTCGGAAATGAAAAATGCCATGATTTTACTGGGCGTTTCATCATTTCTGTGCGGTATCGTGCTGTTGTATGTAGCATTGGAGAGCTGGCTGTTGTTCTTTACTTTTATAGGCATCGGCTTGTTGTCCATCTTTGCCGCGATCAATTACACTTCAGGATCCAACCCTTATGGATACATGGGATTGGGAGACATTTCTGTATTCTTATTTTTTGGCCTTGTAGGTGTCTTGGGCACGTATTTTCTTCACAGCTTGGATTTTTCATCCACCTTGGTCCTTCCAGCACTTTCGCTGGGATTCTTCAGTACTGCGGTATTGAATATCAATAATATCAGGGACATCGAATCTGATCAAAAAGCAGGCAAAAAGTCCGTTCCTGTCCGAATTGGAAGAAAAGCAGCTATACGCTATAATTGGGCATTGATTATTTTGGGCAATGTTTCCCTATTGCTTTTTAGCTGGTTGGAAAATGCTCCTGGTGCTTTGGTCGCCCTGTTGGTCTTACCACTGATGGCCGATATCGGAAAAAACGTTCAGCGGAAAACCAGATCTTCTGAATTGGATCCTTACCTCAAGAAAATGGCCATTTCAACCTTATTATGGGTATTGGCTTTTGGTGTTGGGCTGGTGAGCTTTTCTTGAACAAAACCCATCTGAATTATATCCCTAACGAGATCCCGATAATAAACCAATAATTCCAATCCCTTAATTAAGTCACCAAGGAATCTTCCGTCAGAACCACATTCATTTCATTTTTTTCAGTCGATGATCCCTAGAACGGAGACTTTCTCGTGAGTATTCCGGCAAGTCCTGGGAATTACTGCCCAGAATATCTCCAAATCAATTCCCGTATTGTAACCCCCCTTCACCCTTTAAATTTACTTTTCCACACCCAATTCGGCATGAATTTCGTTTACTATAATACCAAGACATAAACTGGTTATAATTATGCCTTTTTTGTAATTTGATTTTGTAACACTTTAATCAAAAACGACAACTATGAAAACCATCCTAGTACCTTATGACTTTTCCGAAGAAGCAGAGAATGCCTTTGATTTTGCAAAAGAGCTGGCTGCCCTCACCCAAGGACACCTAAAACTACTCCATGTCATCGAAATCCCTACGGGACAAAATTTCAACACGACAGGGGAGGTAGGATTGGGAGGAGATGAAATGCAGCAAGTTTTTATGGTTGAGTTAGTAGAAAAAAGGAAACAACAGGTAAATGCAATTGAAGAAAAGCTGAAAGACGTACCTTATAAATTCAGCACCAAAATCACCTTTGGAAATCCGTATGCCGGCATATCCAATGAAATAGGTGAAATCAAAGCAGACCTCATCGTCATGGGCTCCAAAGGCACCAGCGGTCTGGAAGAGCTGCTGATAGGCTCTAACACGGAAAAAGTCGTCCGCCATGCCGAATGTCCTGTGGTCACCATCAAGAGTAAAATACACCCTTCATCAATAAAAAACATCCTTTTTGCGAGCGATTTCGGGGATGAAAACAAAAAGACTTTCGGCCAACTGAAGAAGCTGCAAGAAACGTTGGGAGCAGCGCTTCATCTTGTAAAAATCAACACTCCCAATAGTTTCGAAAACTCAAAAGACAGCAAAGCCAAAATCAAGGATTTCATAGCCAAAAACCATTTGGAGAATGTTACCTTTGAGATTTACAACAGTGATTCGGAAGAAGATGGCATCATCCAATATTCCGAAGAAAACAATATTGACATGATAGCCATGGCCACTCACGGCAGGACAGGGTTTATGCATCTTCTCAGTGGCAGCATTGCAGAAGATGTGGTCAACCACGCCAAAAGGCCCGTGTGGACCATGAAGATGAAGTAACGATTATGGGAAGAAAAAAAAGCAACAACTGGAAAAAACGGGATGGAGTGGTTTACTCTACCAGTGATGAGTTTGAATTTGACCATCTGGGGGGAGAAGAAACTGAAACCCTTCCTCCACAGCAACAAAACCTTAAAGTCATGCTGGATAAAAAAGCCAGAGGCGGCAAGCAGGTGACGTTAATTGCAGGTTTCAGTGGATCTGAAGAAGATTTGAAGGAACTTGGAAAAACCTTAAAAAGCAAATGTGGTGTGGGGGGAAGCGCTAAAGACGGCGAAATCCTGATCCAAGGTGACCATCGGGACAAAGTCCTCGACATTCTCCATCAGCATAATTATAAAGCCAAAAAGTCAGGTGGATAAAAAAAGGAGTGGTTTATAAAACCGCTCCTTTCCATTTTAAAAAATTGAACCACAAACTAAATTCGACGCAAATGAAGAAATGCGTAAAATCTTAAACAACCACCGTTCATTTTTTGTTTAATCTCTTTCTAACATCTACGAGACAAGTGTCCCAACTGGATTACTATATCCTTATTTTTTTTTCAGAAACTGAATCCTCTAGAATGTTCCCTTCATAAGCTCAACCTTCCACAGTAAGAACAAGATACTACTTCATTTCTGTGCATTCGGTGAGTGAAAAATGGATCAAGCGGAAAAGTTGGAGGGATTAGGATTGGTTCCGATAGTACGCAGATGGCGCAGATTAATAAGATTTGCGCTGATTTTTTCATGCTGGAGCACGCATTCCTATTAACCTCAGTTCGATTAATATAATTTGATGAAAAACGGCTTTAACGTCCCCAAAAGTATTGGGACAGACTATTTCGAGCCCTTTTCCGATGCTTTCCCGTCACTGCGAGGAAGTATAGACTATCCCGATAGCTACCGAGAACGCGGCAGTCCCGTTCCGTTTTAAGAATACGAGATTGCTTCTTCCCTTCGGTTGTCGTATGACGGTTTAACGCTAATTTCATAGTCGAACTGAGGAACATAGGGCATAATAGGCTTAAGCTGTTGATTCGGCTATTTTACCATGGGTTGCTATCCATGCTTATGTATGTGAAAGTTTAGGCCCCACCAACATTTGGGCTCGGTCAAATAAAACTGTTACCACTCGCCATTATTTAAAAAGATTCCAAATAACTGTTTTTCTCCATCCGGAAAATCCAAAGCTCCTTTTTACAGCGTACATATTTCAAACAACGATAATGGAAGGAAGCAATGTGCTTTCGGTTCAAATCAGAAAGAGACATTATGATTCAGTTCAGACTTTTAAGCTTATCCCACAAGACCACTGACATTGCCGTTAGAGAGCGTTTTGCGCTAAACCAGAATGAAGTGAGTCTATTTCTAGACAAAGCCAAACAGGTAACGTCAGTAGAAGAAGTACTGGCTATCTCTACTTGTAACAGAACCGAAATAGTCTGTTTTGGGGATAAAAGCGGTGCTTATGACCTTCTTTATTGTTTATGTCAGGTCAAACTGCAGAACATTGATATCGCATTACGCGCATTTTCCCAAGAGCATGACGAAGTAACGGTTTTACGCTATTTATTCGAAGTTTCGGCGGGCCTGGAGTCCCAAATCCTGGGAGATGCCCAAATCCGCTCACAAATCAAACAAGCCTATCAATTAGCCGATAAAGCGCAGACAGCCGGTACTTACATCCATCGCCTGATGCAAGTAATCTTCAGCGCAAATAAAAAAATATCCAGCCAAACTGGATTTCGTACAGGCATTAGCTCTGCATCCTATGCAGCCGTGGATATGATTGAGGAATACCGAAGTATGTTTAAATCCACTCAGATAGCTATTGTAGGTTTTGGAGAGATGGGGCAGAACGTATGCAAACACCTTTGCTCAAAAGGCCATACCGAACTTACGATCTTCAATCGAACGGAAGAAAAAGTGACCCAATTCAATGAAAAATTCAAAACAGAATTGAGCTATTTTCCTTTGGATCACTTAAGGCGTAAAATGTACCAGTTTGACATCATCATTTCTTCCCCTTCAGTTACCGCTCCGATTTTACAAAAAAGTGACTTTGACACCAGTGATGTGCTATTCAAAATCTTAGTGGATATTTCTATGCCAAGGAGCATCGCCCCTGATGTGGCCAGTGTACCGGGCATCATGCTCTATGATATGGATGACATCGGCAAGGTCACTCAGACGGCGCTGGAGCAAAAAAAGGCCAGCATACAAGATGTAAGAAACATTTTGGATATTTATCTGGAAGAATTTGTCCAATGGCAAAACGACAATAAAAACCTGGAAGCCATCCGTTCGATGAAGGCCGCTCTGCAAACCATCAAAGCCGAAGAAATGGACCGCTATCAACGCCTGATGAGCGAAGCCTCTTCCTGTACCTACGAGCAGGTCATGGATGCCATGATCCAAAAAATCATCAAGAAGACCGTGGTGACCTTAAAGTCCATTAAAAACGAAAATGAACGGAAAGTTTATAATTCCTTGATCAATCAGACTTTTCTTTAAGGAATCATTAATTTTTCGGAAAAAACTTTATCATTTTTTGGATAATAGCGATAGCTGCTTAATTTTGTAACAACATCATGAACAGCAGCAAACCAAATATCATCGCTATGCCATTTTTTACAGTTTGTCCGACTGCGACTGTTCATCATTTCCATCATTCCTCCTAAGGAGGAATACTATTTACATATCGCCCCAGAGGCTGTACGCAAGCCATCTTGCAGCCCGATTGATTCACGGAATTTCTTAAAAGAACTATTCATATTCGTATCTTTATTTCATGGAAAATATTATTCGCATAGCCGTCCAAAAAAGCGGTCGCTTAAGTGAAGATTCATTAAGCCTCATCAAGGAATGTGGTATCAAATTCTATAATGGTACAGGTAAGTTAAAATCCACTTCTACCAATTTCCCAATCGAGTTTCTCTATCTCCGGGATGATGACATCCCTGGCTATGTAGCCGACGGAGTGGCAGATCTAGGAATCGTGGGAGAAAACGAACTGGTAGAAAAAGACAAAAGCGTCGATGTGCTCAAAAAACTGGGCTTCTCCAAATGTCGCCTGTCCTTGGCCATCCCAAAGGGTCAGGAGTACCAAGGGCTATCCTATTTTGAAGGGAAGAACATCGCCACCAGCTACACAAAAATCCTTGGTGATTACCTAAAAGCCAACAATATCAATGCTGAAATCCACGAAATCAGCGGATCGGTGGAGATCGCCCCAAGCATAGGCTTGGCAGAGGGTATCTGCGATATCGTCAGCTCTGGATCTACCCTGATGATGAACGGCCTCAAGGAAGTCGAAGAAATCTTCAAATCCGAAGCGGTGCTGATCAGCCACAAAGGCTTGAACCAGGAAAAGATGGCCATCGTAGAAAAGCTACTTTTCCGCATAAATGCTGTGCAGACAGGAAAAAGCAACAAATATGTATTGCTCAATGCGCCCAATAAATCCTTGGACAAAATCATCTCCCTAATCCCTGGCATGCGTAGCCCTACCATTTTGCCGCTGGCACAGGAAGGTTGGTCTTCTGTGCACTCAGTACTAAGTGAAGATCAGTTCTGGGAAAATATCGAAGAACTGAGGGCTGCCGGAGCCGAAGGCATCTTGGTGGTACCCATAGAAAAAATGGTACTTTAATTGCTCCCCAAAGACACGTTCCAGATGAGAATCATAACCAATCCCACCCAAAACGAATGGCAAAAAGAACTGGCCCGGCCGGTTCAAAAGATGAAGGATATCCAAAAAATCGTCAAGCCAATCATGCGCAAAGTCAGCCGTCAAGGTGATAAAGCGCTCAAGAAGTTCGCTTTGGAGTATGACCATGTAGAAATCAATAATCTTCTGGTCACGCGTGACGAGATCAATGAAGCCTATGAACTGGTGGATGAAGCATTAAAATCTGCCATTCAACAAGCCAAGGTAAATATTGAAAAATTCCATCAGGCACAGAAAACAGAAGACCTGAGCATGGAAGTCATGGACGGCGTCACCTGCATGCGCAGAAGTGTCCCCATCCAAAAAGTAGGACTTTATATCCCCGGGGGAACTGCGCCTTTATTCTCTACCGTGCTGATGCTGGGTATCCCTGCCAATATTGCGGGATGTGAACAAATAGTCCTTTGTACCCCACCTAACAAGGAGGGAAAAATCCATCCGGCCATTCTATATACCGCCAATCTGATAGGCATCGACAAAATCGTCAAGGCTGGCGGAGCCCAAGCCATCGCCGCCCTGACTTATGGCACAGAATCGGTTCCACAGGTGGCCAAAATTTTTGGCCCTGGCAACCAATATGTCACGGCCGCTAAGCAACTGGCCACTAAAAAAGGCATTGCGATCGACATGCCTGCGGGGCCTTCAGAAGTCCTGGTATATGCCGACGAATCGGCGATACCCTCGTTTGTGGCTGCTGACCTGCTGTCTCAAGCTGAGCACGGAGTAGACAGTCAAGTGGTATTGGTCGCCACGGCATCAAAAGTCGCCAAAAAAGCACTGAAAGAAGTCGATAAGCAGCTAGCCAAACTTCCCAGAAAAGACATCGCCAAAAAAGCGTTGGAAAATAGCGTGGCCGTGGTGATGGAAAATCAAGAAAAGGCCATAGCGCTGATCAACGAGTATGCTCCTGAACACCTCATCATCAATGTGGACAATGAAGATGAAGTAGTGGCAAAAATCGTCAATGCCGGTTCTGTGTTCATTGGCAACTTCACACCTGAATCAGCGGGTGATTATGCTTCTGGCACGAATCACACGCTGCCTACCTACGGTTTTGCCAGAAATTACAGTGGTGTTTCGCTAGACAGCTTTGTCAAAAAAATCACCTATCAAAAAATCACCGAGAATGGTCTTCAAAAACTAGGGCCTACCATAGAAGTAATGGCCGGAAATGAGCTGCTGGATGCTCACAAAAACGCCGTTTCCATTCGTTTAAAATACATTAAAGACAATCAATAAGCATGGCCTTTGACCTGAACAAACTGCTTCGACCGCACATTGCGCAGCTGAAACCTTATTCTTCAGCAAGGGATGAATATACTGGCAAGGAAGGGGTATTCTTGGATGCCAATGAAAACCCTTTTGGGTCCATCACAACGGGAAGTTATAATCGCTATCCTGACCCGTACCAACATGCACTAAAGGAAAAAATCAGCACAATCAAGCAAGTTCCTTCTGAGCAGATTTTCATCGGCAACGGCAGTGACGAAGCCATCGACCTGCTAATGCGCGCATTTTGCCGCCCAGGAAAGGACAATATTATCATCTTGCCCCCTACTTACGGCATGTACGAGGTGAGCGCCGACATCAATGATATCGCCATCAAACGGGTCAATCTTTCAGAGGATTTCCAGCTTCGTCCTGATGCGATCTTAGAAGCAGTGGATGAGCACACCAAGATCATCTTCATCTGCTCTCCCAACAACCCTAGCGGCAACAAAGCCAAGCGGGAAGACATCTTTAAAATCATCGAAGGATTTGACGGTCTGATCGTCGTGGACGAAGCGTACATTGACTTTAGTGATGAACCGAGCTTCACGCAAGAACTGGCCCATCACCTCAACCTTTTGGTCATGCAGACCTTTTCCAAAGCATGGGGATTGGCAGCCCTTCGATTGGGAATGGCCTTTGCATCGGTAGAAATCATCAGGATCCTCAACAAGATCAAACCTCCGTACAATATCAGTGGACTGACCCAGGAAACAGTCCTGGAAGCACTTGATGACACCTCCAAAATGCAAAGGATGGTGAAAGATATCCTTGAGGAGCGTGACTACCTGCATGATGCATTGACAAAAATGAATGGTGTAAAAAAAATCTATCCTACACATGCCAATTTCCTGTTAGTGGAAGTTCCGGCTGCCAGGGAAGCATATGACTACCTGATTGGAAATAAGGTCATTGTCCGTGATCGTTCCAAGGTCATCCTTTGTGAGCAATGCCTGAGAATCTCAGTGGGCACCAGAGAAGAGAATGATCGGCTCATCAAAGCGTTATCCCATTTCCTTAACGTAAATGCTAACTAAAAAGCGAGCCTGTCTCATATGAGTTTGTCGTAGCCCTTTTGGAGTGGCGGGACAGCCTCCTTTTAATCATTATACAACATTACAACCATGAAAAAAGTACTCTTTATAGATCGTGACGGAACCATCATCAAGGAACCACCGGTAGATTATCAGGTAGACAGTTTGGAAAAATTGGAATTCTACCCCAAGGCAATTTCCAACCTTAGAAAGATCGCCGAGGAAACTGATTTTGAACTGGTGATGGTGACCAACCAAGATGGTTTGGGTACAGATTCATTCCCAGAGAACACCTTCTGGCCTGCCCAATATAAAATGCTCAAAACGTTGGAGCAAGAAGGCATCATTTTTACAGCTATCCACATTGACAAGACCTTTGAGCATGAAAATGCGCCCACTCGAAAACCAAGGACAGGACTCCTTACCCAATACATGGAAGGAGACTATGACCTAGCCCATTCTTTCGTAATCGGAGATCGCAAAACCGATGTTCAACTGGCCAAAAACCTCGGCACCCAAGCCATCTTCATTGGTGAGGAAGCTGCTGAAGGAGCTGCCTTAAGCACCACTTCCTGGGATGAGATCTATGAATTTTTACGACTTCCTGCCCGTAAAGGGACTGTAGAAAGAAGTACTTCAGAAACCCAAATCAAGATCACAGTCAACTTGGACGGATCAGGAAAATGTGTTATTGATACCGGTTTGCCCTTCTTTGACCATATGCTCGAACAACTGGGCAAACATGGTGGCACAGACCTGGAAATCAAGGTCAACGGCGACCTGCACATCGACGAGCATCACACCATTGAAGATACGGCATTGGCACTGGGTGAAGCCTATCTCAAGGCATTAGGCGATAAAAAGGGCATTTACCGTTATGGCTTCTTACTGCCAATGGATGATGTGCTTGCCCAAGTAGCAATCGACTTCGGCGGAAGACCTTGGATGATGTGGGAAGCCGAGTTCAATAGGGAAAAAATAGGTGATATGCCTACGGAAATGTTTTACCATTTCTTCAAATCCTTCAGTGACACGGCCAAATGCAACCTGAACATCAAAGCTGAAGGAAACAATGAGCACCATAAAATAGAAGCCATTTTCAAAGGCTTGGCACGTGCCATCAAGATGGCTGTAAAAAGGGATATCGCTGCGCTTAACCAACTCCCCAGCACCAAAGGTGTGCTGTAAAGCATAGGGTCAACAAAAAAGGCTTTCCCCAACTGGAAAGCCTTTTTTACTGTAATCAAGCAACTTAGTCAAATTACCTTCACAACGCTATTATTATCCTTGGACAATCGCGCCTTTCAGCCCTTCACTGGTGAGCAATGCCCCGAATTCTCCGATAACAGATTCAGGCACGCCTTTGTTCGTAGCTGCTTTTACCACTGCCTGGATAAACAAGTCATAATCCGCAGAGGTGATCTTGCCTGTCATCCTTGAGTTAACATCAGGGTTGTGGGCATCCACCATGTTCATTCCTTCATATACATAGTTAGTAGAACCAATGGATTGTGCTAGCAGATCACTGAAGTTTTCTACCAAAGTATTAAAGCCAGACATATCTCCTGCCCCTACTTCAGCCAGCAACACAGGGAAATAAGGCTTCAATTCAGCAAACTCAGGATCACTGGCCACTAAAAGTACCGTCTCTGTTACTACGGCTTTTAGCGGAAGGTAACCCGCTTCCTCCATATTTCCATCTCCATCTTCTACCATCACAGTACCACCAAGCCGGGTATAAAGGTCGATCATGGTGCCGTCCTCCCGCTGCACGATGGCATCTCTAGTGCCTTCCAACAGCTGACCTACCGGTCCTAGGATCTCCTGCTCACCAAAGCCAGCATCTGTCGCGACTTCTACCACGGCTTCCACAAACAGGTCAAAATCCTCGTTATCGATCATGCCATTCATGCGATCATTGGCCGCTGGATTGTGCGCATCAACCATGCTCATTCCGGAATATGTAAAGTTCTTTGCACCAGTAGATTCTGCCAATAGGTCGGTAAAATCCTTCACCAATGCATTGAATCCAGACATATCTTCAGCTCCCACTTCGGCCAATAATACATTAAAATATGGCCGAAGCTCAGCATATTTATCTTCTGAGGCGATCTTCAATACCGTTCCCGTTACGATCGTTCTTAAGTTAAGGTATCCTTGTTCGATCATTTGGCCTTGATTGGAAGGATCAGCCACTTTCATTTCGCCGCCCAGCTTTGTGGCGTAAAATGAATCATCTGTCTCTTTGATCTGGTCCATGTCATCTTTATCGTTGCAAGACCAGAAAACCACTGCTGTCATGAGCAGTAGCATTACTGAAAATTGATTGAGTCTTTTCATGTTTTCTAAAGGTTTATGTGAAATAATTAGTTTGTAAATACTTGCTCGAAATAGCTTCCCAGTTTGTAGGTCAATGAATTTTTGTTGATCGCAGGACAGCTGGCGGCCAGTTGGTCTTCGCTTGGCTGGAAAAGTGAGGCTTGTAACCCATAGCCAGTATTTACCTGCTTGACCAGATCGTGCGGATTATGTTGCTTTCGATCGTAGAGTAAGATGATAAAATCCGATTTGGTGTTGATGCGGGCATCCCGCATACCTTCGATTTCTAAAAAATCCGTCTTTATTTTCTCAGATTTTAAAGAATCCAAGTCCTCATTAAAGTCTATCTGGCTCATGGCCCAGTTTGGTCCGTCAGGACGACTGCTGGTCACCATATAAATGTGAACGGCCAATGTGGCGATCAGCAGCAGGACCACTACGCCAGCACCGATAATAATTTTTTTGATCATGGCTCTTTATTGTTGTTTGGAAAAATATACGCAGGACCTGCCGTGATTGGATTGAGCATACTTCCAGAAATCACAAAAAAACTTTGATAAAGAATGGCATTGGGTATTGACTAAATAAAACTATTTAATTAGTTTTATTGCTAAACTATTTAATATGAGACTTTTACTTGCTTCCATTTGTATTTTGACATTTTGCTCTTGCGGTGGTGACTTCAACCAAGCAAGAAGGCATTTTGAAAACCAACAGTTCAATGATGCCATTTCTGAGCTGAACTGGGTATTATTTATGAAGATGGCCAACGTCGAAGCGCTGCAGCTCCGTGCCATGAGCCATGAAGCGCTGGAGGAATATGATGAAGCATTGACAGATTATAAGCGAATCCTCCAACTAAAGCCCCGAGACGGAAAAGCCCATGCCGGCATCGGGAAGATCTATTGGGAGCAGAAGGAATACAAGCAGGCTGAAATGAACCTACTACTGGCTGCGAAGGAAGACCCTGAAAATGTGGACTTATTGATCCTTCTAAGCCGTGCCATGATGAAAAATGAAAATTATCGCTCGGCAGACGAATTCCTGAAGTCTGCCAAGGAAATCGACGGAAAAAAT
The DNA here is from genome assembly GCF_006575665.1 of Echinicola soli. Classification (NCBI taxonomy): domain Bacteria; kingdom Pseudomonadati; phylum Bacteroidota; class Cytophagia; order Cytophagales; family Cyclobacteriaceae; genus Echinicola; species Echinicola soli. The sequence goes on along the minus strand of NZ_CP041253.1, from coordinate 2,928,021 downwards.
GCTTCCATTTATTTTTACAGAGGCATTGTCCAAGCCAATCTGGGGGACCCCATGTCCACCGCTGCCCAGTTTAACATGTACATCATGTACGCTAAAGACAACCTAAAGGCTTATTATAACCGCGGTTTTGCCTATATGCGCATGGGCAATATTCAATGGGCCAAGGAGGATTTTGATTACGTCCTGGAAAAGAAACCTGATCATTATGAAGCGTTGGCCCGACGAGCTGTTTGTACCATGGATTCTAACCCAGGCCAAGCTTGCCTTGATCTGCAGCAAGCAGCCAAAAATGGCAGCAAGTATGCCCAAGAAAAACTGGAATTGTGTCAGTAATTTCGAGAATTTAGCCTTTTTTTTTCTGTTCAGAGATTTGATATTTTTAGGCCCGCTTTGTCAGGTTCAGGTTAATTGCAACGTTTCCTTCGCCACAGCGAGATTACAAAACACCTGTCATCCGCCACGGCGGACGAGGGACCTGTTTGCATCAAACGCTTAATTTGACAAAGAGGATTAGCACTACACACAAAACAAGATCAAGCCAAACGTTCTTACAACATTGGATACTATAACAAAAGAGAGGTATTTTTTTTTCAATTACTATACGAAAACCCGCTTTAAGTCCTATTTTTGGGACTTAAATTATGAATCATAGCAAACTCGTCATCATCCCGACCTACAACGAAAAGGAAAATGTCCAGGACATTCTCTATACTGTCATGGAATTACCTGGACAGTTTGAGGTCTTGATCATAGATGACAACTCTCCAGACGGCACAGCTGGTCTTGTTAAAGCAGCCAAAGTATCCTACCCTAACCGCATTCACCTGATCGAAAGGACAGGAAAATTGGGATTGGGAACGGCTTATATCGAAGGATTTAAATACGCTTTGGCCAATGGCTATGATTACATCTTTGAGATGGATGCTGACTTTTCCCATAATCCCAAAGATCTGGCCCGACTTTACGAAGCCTGTGCCGATCAGGGAAATGACATGGCTATCGGATCACGGTACATCAAAGGAGTCAATGTTGTCAACTGGCCTATAGGAAGGGTATTGATGTCCTATTTTGCCAGTGTCTATGTGCAGTTCATCACCGGACTTCCTATCAAAGACAGTACAGCGGGATTCAAATGTTATCATAGAAGTGTACTGGAAGGTATAAAATTGAACAAAATAAAATTTGCCGGCTATGCTTTCCAAATCGAGATGAAGTTTACAGCTTGGAAACTGGGCTATAAAATCGTCGAAATCCCTATCATTTTTACTGACAGAACAAAGGGAACATCCAAAATGTCTACCAATATTTTCAGAGAAGCTGTCATGGGTGTAATTTATATGAAGCTAAAAAGCCTCTTTGATCCCTATAAAAGGGCTGATGCTACGGAAAGTACAAAGTATAAAGTACAAAATACGAAGTAGCAAGATGCCAGTATCAGGATAGGTAAAAGAACAAAGACAAAGTATCAACTAAACTCGGGACATGACAAAATCCCCCTGTCTGTTGACACTTGATTTTTAATTACTGGAGTCCGAGAAAACAATCGTCAAATTGAAAAAAATCAACTGTTTTCACCCCTAAATTCCCTAAAGGGGACTTTCTAAAGCTCCCTTTTAGGGAATGGGGGTCGTTTTAGGGATTGGAATAAAAGCCCTCAAATTTCTATTTAAAGACAGTTTTTGATCATATTTGAAATTTAGTCGGACGCCAGTAATTTTTAATAACTCCTCTGCTCACCGCCTAAAAATGTAGGTGCCTTCTGATAAATATTAGATGTAGCATTTCTTTTTCTTCCCTAATCAAACCTGATGGCTTTAATGGGCCGGACATTACTGATCACCATCGCAGGTATAAAGAGCACCAAAGTGGTCACCAAAAGGATGAGCACATTAAGTCCAATGACAATAGGCCAATTCCACTGAATAGGCACATAGCTCATGTAATAATTGGCTGGATCAAGGGAGATTAGTTGGGTTATATCTTGCAGCCAAGCCACCCCAAGTCCAATAAAGTTACCGATCAGCATACCCCTACCGATGATTCGCACACCATTCCATACAAATATCTTTCTGATTTGCCGATTGGTACTCCCAATGGCCTTGAGCAAGCCTATCATCTGCGTCCGCTCCATGATCAAAATAAATAAAATCGCAATCATATTAAACGCTGCTACAAAGAGGATCAGGCCTAAAAAAACATACACATTATTATTCAGTAACTTCAGCCAGTCAAAAATCTGGATAAACATGGTCGTGACCTTATCGACTTTGAGATCATAATCGATGACTTCGTAAAGCGCTTCCTCTTTGTTGTCGATCTGCCTTGGATCTTTAAGAAACACCTCAAAACCACCTACTTGGTCATCCTCCCAGCCATTTAGATTTCGGATGGTCTGAATATCACCAATGATCATTTTATCGTCAAAATCCTCCAGATAAGTTTCATAAATACCCACAATGTCAAACCTCCGGTACCGCGGAGGATCCTGAACAAAGTACATAACCACTTTATCCCCCACCGTCAGCATAAGTTTATCGGCTATATTTCTGCTCAAAACCACTTCATTGGAAGCATTCCCCTTTTCTTCAAATAGGATAAAACGTCCCGCTACCATGGAAGTAGAAAATGCTTTCTGATCAAATGTCTCGCTGACCCCTTTCAGAACAACACCCTGAACCTCCTCCTCTCCTTTCAGCAATCCGGGCTTATAAGCATATTCCTGAATATGCCGGATATAGCCGTAATTCTTATAATTGGTATAAAATTGGCTACCCTTACTACTGGGAAAATTCTCATAGGCATTATGTGAGGTAAACTTATGCACTTGGTAATGCCCCGTAAAGGAAAACACCTTATCAGAAACCACTTGCTTAAAGCCGCCTAAGATCAAAAATGCTATAATTAAAATGGACAAGCCGATAGCAATACTCGCAACGGCTATCTGGTGTATGGTTCCTGTAAAACCGCCTGTCCTTTTAAAACTAATTCTTTTGGCAATGAAGTAGGAAAGGTTCAATGAAGTGTTTTATTTTGTTAAGATTCAAATGCAAATTAATATGAAGCAGCTAAAATTAATACTTCTCCTGATATTTTTCCCTACCTTTTTGGGAAGCTGGAATATTTCCGGTTCACTTTTGGCAAAAGAGGTAGCCACTGGGCACCGTATACTCGCCCCCATTCTGCCGGGAGCAGACCAGCCAGAAAAGTACCTTCCGCTTCTGAAGGACAAAAAAGTAGGGCTTGTCGCTAATCAAACGAGTGTTCTCACCCAAAAAGGCAATCAGCATTTGGTCGATTTCTTACTTGAAAATGACATCGCAGTCCAAAAGATTTTTGTGCCAGAACATGGGTTCAGGGGAAATGCCGACGCTGGCGAAGTCATCAAAAATGATACTGACAAGGAAACGGGAATACCATTGGTCTCCCTTTATGGCTCCAATAAGAAACCTTCTGAGGAAGCCCTGATGGACATCGATATCCTAATCTTTGATTTTCAAGATGTGGGCCTGCGTTTTTATACCTATATCAGCACTATGCACTATGTAATGGAAGCATGTGCCGAACAAGGAAAACCGATGATTATCCTAGACCGCCCCAATCCAAATGGAGATTATATCGACGGACCTGTACTGGATCCGGCATATAAGAGCTTTGTGGGAATGCATCCTATTCCAGTGGTACATGGTCTTACAGTGGGCGAGCTTGCGCAGATGATCAATGGGGAAGGTTGGTTAAAAAAACAAGTCAAAGCCGACATCACCGTGATTCCCGTGGCCAATTGGGATCATAGCCAACATTACTCACTTCCCATCAAGCCCTCACCAAATCTCCCTAATGACGTCTCGATCCGTCTGTATCCTTCGTTATGCTTCTTTGAAGGAACGGACATCAGTGTGGGAAGAGGCACCTATTTTCCTTTCCAGGTTTATGGAGCACCAGCTTCAAAATATGGGGAATTCACCTTTACACCTGAAAGCATCAATGGCATGAGCAAGCACCCTCCCCATGAAGGAAAAACCTGCTATGGCGCTGACCTGAGGGAAACGCCCCTTTCACACCAATTTACCCTAAAATACCTTTTGGAGATGTACCAAAAGTCCGGTGGTGGCCAGCAGTTTTTCAATAATTTCTTTGATAAACTCGCAGGAACTGACCAGCTGCGAAAGGACATCCTCGCAGGAAAATCTGAAAAAGAAATCAAGGCCGGATGGCAGGACAAACTGAAAATCTATAGAGCCATGAGAGAAAAGTACTTACTATATAAATAATAAATCAATCTTCATTGGTAACACCTTAAATCCGGCTACTACCTAACAATTCAACAGTACAACTATCAAGTATGAATAAAGATCTTCGTATCATTTACATGGGCACACCCGATTTTGCAGTACCGTCCTTGGAAATCCTGGTAGAAAACGGCTGGAATGTAGTGGCCGTCATCACTGCTCCCGACAAGCCCAAGGGAAGAGGTCAAAAACTCATTCCTTCACCCGTAAAAGAAGCTGCCACCAAACATAATATTCCCGTACTGCAGCCTACCAATCTTAAATCACCAGCGTTCCTGGAGGAGTTGGCAGGTTACAAGGCCGATATCCAAGTAGTTGTCGCTTTTCGCATGCTGCCGGAAGCGGTCTGGGACATGCCTCCCAGAGGCACTTTTAACCTTCACGCTTCACTTCTCCCCAATTACAGGGGGGCTGCGCCCATCAACTGGGCCATCATCAATGGAGAAGAAGAGACAGGAGTCACCACATTTTTCCTCAAACATGAAATTGATACCGGAAGCATCATTTTTCAGGAAAAAGAAACCATCCTACCTGAGGACAATATCGGTACGCTCTACGAAAAACTCATGAAAAATGGAGCAATGCTGGTATTAAAAACTATCGAGGAAATTGACAGTGGTGAAGTCAACACGACTGTGCAAGATGAAAAGAAGGCACTTCACCATGCGCCCAAAATATTTAAAGAAACGGGTGAGATAGACTGGAGCAAAAGCGCGAAATCTATCCATAACCTGATAAGGGGTCTTTCTCCCTATCCCGCCGCATGGACTACACTGCAAGACAAACTCTGCAAAATCTACACTTCTGAGCCTATCAGCTCCCTTTCAGGAAAAGCCCCAGGAGCATACGAAACAGACAATAAGAATTTCCTTCACTTTCAGACAGGCGATGGCGCGCTCTCCATTACCGAACTCCAATTACAAGGAAAAAAGAGAATGAAAATAGATGAGTTTTTAAGAGGCAACAAGCTATAAGCTCAAGCAAAACCATTTCCCAAACTTCCCTAGCAGGCTATACATCATGGTCTGCTTTTTCATTTACTCATTGACAAAGCCCTTCTGATAGTTCTAACCCCCTTTACACCTTTCCCCAATGGAAAGTGACCAAAAAATTGGGTAATTTAATTGGTTGTATAACCTATTTAACTATGAGAACTGACAACTTACTTTTAGCTGTTCTTTCAGCTATCTTTCTTTTACCGGTGCCTTCGCATGCACAGTTTTTAAAAAAACTCAAAAAAGCCGCCCAGGAAGGGGTAGAAAATGCCGTAGAGCGTCGCGTTTCCAACGAAGTCGAAAATGCTGCTCGGAAACAGACCGACAAGTACTTAGAACAAATTTTCGGCCCCTCTTCGGATTATGAGGGTGGTGATTACGATTACAGCAAAGTGATGAGCAGTATTGACATGAATGCAGCGACAGAGGACAGCTATCACTTTACTGGCTACACAGATATGGAAATCACCGGTACTGACGAAAAAGGTAAAGCTATCGAACCTGTTACGTTCCGATCTTTTCTAAGTGGCAACACTGATTTTTGGGGAATAGAGATGGAGAACCAAGACAAAGAAGCCGAGAAGACAGTGATGATTTTTGACCACAAAAACAATGCGTCCGTACTGCTGATGGAAAACGAAAAAGGCGAAAAAAATTATATGGCCTACGGGATGGATTGGACCAAAATGATGGAAAATACTGGCGATAAGGAAATGGACAGCATAAATAACGAAATCAATTCGGAAGAATTTAATATCACGAAAACCGGTAACACCAAAAACATCCTTGGATACCTATGCGAAGAATACCACAGTGAGAACGAAGATTATGTTGCAGACTATTGGGTAAGCACTGAACCTATCGAAGGCTATGCTTCTTATTGGTCAAAAAACAACTTTCTCTTCTCCAAAAAGGTAAAACAAAAATACCAGGGCTACTACGACCAACTTCCGGATGGAGATGTCCTGGAAATCCACTATGCATCCAGAGAAGACAAGAGCATTACTCATATGACAATCACAGAAATAAACACAACTGAAAAATCTGACTTCGAAATGGACGAATACACCAATGCGATGAAGGGGCAATAGCCTCTTCCATTTTGATGCTGTGGCAGTTATAAGTATCTTTTTCTCTATCCTATCTTTTACCCATCCCTAACAATACATTTTCAGATAATCTGAGCTCAAACTTTTGGAGCAAACTTTTTAAAGCTCCTTTTTTAATGCTTCAAAAAACCTTGGTATCTTGTGCAATCCAAAAATTCAAAGGCATTGATACTATCCATCATCGTAGCAAGAGCTACCAATAATGTAATCGGAAAGGACAATCAACTCATCTGGCGCCTTTCTGCTGACCTCCGTCATTTTAAGCAACATACCACCGGCCACTACATGATCATGGGCAGAAAGACCTATGAATCCATGGGGAAGCCCCTTCCCAACAGAACATCTGTGGTAGTTACCAGAAATAAAGAATATCGAGTTCCTGAAGGACATTTTGTCGTAAATAGCCTGGAAAAAGCTATTGCAGTAGTAAAAGAAAGTGGCCAGGAAAAAGCGTTTGTGATCGGTGGAGCGGAAATCTACAAACAAGCCCTTCCCTATGTGGACGAGATGATCATTACCGAGGTGAGCTGTACTCCTGAGGGGGACACCTATTTCCCGGAATTTTCCCCAGAAAACTGGAAAAAGACATTCGAAGAGTTTCACGAAAAGGATGAAAAAAACCAATTTGACTACACCTTTGTTACTTATCAAAAAGTCAATCCGACAAACGCATGAAACAAATTACGGCAGAGATAATCGCCATAGGTGATGAACTGCTTTACGGGCAGATCATGGACACTAACAGTCACTGGATCAGTAAAGAGCTGGACCAAATCGGTGTAAGGGTAGTGAGAAAGACCACTGTGGGCGATAATGAACGGGACATCCTCCATGCCTTCGAAAGTGCGCAAAATCGCGCCAATATCATTCTGATCACTGGTGGACTGGGTCCCACAAAAGATGACCTGACCAAACCGCTCATGGCCAGGTTTTTCAACTGTCCTATTGAACCTTTTCCTCAAGCCATAGAAGACGTAAAAACGTTTTTTGAGAAAAGAGGACGTGAACTGACACCTTTGAACAAGCTTCAAGGCCATCTTCCTTCCAACTGTCATTACGTGAAAAATGAACGGGGGACAGCCCCAGGGATGTGGTTTGAAGAAAACAATTGTGTATGGATGTCGATGCCTGGTGTACCGTATGAGATGCAATATCTCATGGAGAATTTTGTCTTACCAAAAATCAAAACACTATTTACGCTACCGGTCATTTACCACAAAGTGATCAAAACAGCTGGAATCGGTGAAAGCTGGCTTTCAGATATGATCACTGAATGGGAAGACCACCTTCCCGAACATATCAAGCTGGCCTATCTGCCCTCACTTGGGGAGGTAAAACTTAGGCTCACGGCATTTGGTGATGATATAAATCAGCTCCAAGATGAAGTAAATGAACAAATCGAAAAGGTAAAACCACTAATAAAAAACTATATTTACGGTTATGATCAGGAAACAATTGCAGAGGCAATTGGCAAGGCCCTGAAAATGGCTGGAAAGACCGTGGCCATTGCTGAAAGCTGCACAGGTGGCTATATTTCCCATTTGGTCACTGCTATCCCTGGCAGCAGCAATTATTTTAATGGAGCCATGATCCCCTACCATAATCAATTCAAAACTGATCTGCTTGGGGTAAAAGGACAAACACTATCTGCCCAAGGAGCTGTTAGTGAAGAAACAGTCATCGAGATGGCAAATATGGTCCGGGAAAAGTTTAAAGCAGATTATGGACTTGCCAGCAGTGGAATAGCTGGCCCAGGAGGTGGCAGCCCCGAAAAGCCCGTCGGAACCGTATGGATAGCTGTAGCGAACCAAGATGGCGTAAAAACAAAAAAGCTGCAATTGGCTCATGACCGGTCCCTTAATATCCAATATTCGGCACTGGCTATTTTAAACTTGCTGCGAAAAGTCATTAAAAACCAAAACGATTAAATAATTTGGATCAACCTATTTTGTGATTAAGGAATTAAAATATAATTTTAAAATCAATAAATAGACCCAATTAAATAGATATCACATGGCAACTGTAGAAATGATAATGCCCAAAATGGGTGAGAGTATTATTGAGGGCACAATCTTGACATGGTTAAAAAAAGAAGGTGAAACCATCGAAGAAGACGAGTCAGTGCTGGAAGTCGCTACGGACAAGGTGGATACGGAAGTCCCTTCTTCTCATGTAGGCGTATTGAAAAAAATCCTTGCCAAAGAAGGTGATGTAGTTGCAGTGGGGGCTCCTATTGCCCTGATAGAAACAGAAGGTGCAGAAGAAGACGCTGCCACGACCGAACCGAAGAAAGAAGAAAAAACCGATACAAGTAACCAAAAGGAAGCATTATTGTCCGCAGCTCCAACACAAACTGCTTCTATTGTAAGCCCAGTAACAGAAAAAGCCAGTGAAGATAAACGCTTCTATTCGCCCTTGGTGCTCAGCATCGCCAAGGAAGAAGGAATTAATAAAGCAGAATTGGCGATAATTCCCGGCACTGGGAAAGACGGCAGGGTCACCAAAAACGACATGATCAACTATCTGAAATCCAGACCCACCGCTTCATCTGCATCTTTACCTAAATCAGCCCCTAGTATCGCCGCAGGTGACGAGATCATTGAAATGGACAGGATGCGTAAGATGATCGCTGAAAGAATGCTGGAATCCAAACGTATATCGCCGCACGTTACTTCATTCGTAGAAGCGGATGTTACGAATATTGTGCTTTGGAGAAACAGGATCAAGGAAGAATATAAAAAGAAAATGGGTGAACCTCTTACCTTTACCCCCTTCTTTGTAGAGGCAGTATCCAAAGCTATTCAGGATTTCCCCATGATCAATATATCTGTGGATGGTGATCGGATCATTAAGAAAAAGGACATAAACATCGGGGTGGCAGTAGCTCTCCCAAGTGGAAATCTCATCGTTCCTGTTATCAAAAAAGCCAATGAACTAAATCTCACTGGTCTTTCCAAAAAGATCAATGACCTGGCAGGAAGAGCTCGGATCAACAAGCTCACAGCAGATGAGCTTTCAGGTGGTACCTATACCATCTCTAATGTAGGCTCTTTTGGTAACCTGATGGGCACCCCTATCATCATGCAGCCGCAAGTAGCCATTTTGGCGATAGGTGCCATCACCAAAAAACCTGCTGTATTGGAGACGCCTACTGGAGATGTGATTGCCATCAGGCATAAGATGTTCTTGTCCCACTCCTATGACCACCGTGTAGTGGACGGTTCACTGGGTGGTATGTTCGTGAAAAGGGTAGCGGAATACCTTGAAGCATTTGACCTTAACACGAAGTTATAAAAAAGCAGCGGCTGCCCATCAGGACAGCCGCTCTTTCAGTATGCCGCTTTTTTTGACCTCATAGCCTTAGCGGCCCAGACATACAGTTACTTTCATGTTACCATTTTGGATTTTGCTCAAGGGCTCCTTCACTTTTAGCTATCTCATTAAGGGGTAAAGGCCACAAATAATGTTTCTCAGGATTAAATGTACGTCTTTCCGCACTTTGTAGGATAATGAGGTTATCTTCATTCGTCATCAAATCCTTCTCACCGTATTCCTCAAAAAAATAATTCCCCAAAACTTCTTTAGGCATTATTTCTTCGGCTGTTTTCCATCGTATCAGGTCCCAATAGCGAAAGCCTTCCTGGGCGAGTTCCACCCTTCGTTCTCTACGAATCTCTGCACGCATGTCCAAACCATTGGAGGTAACAAAGCCATTGCTCAGCTTTTCTATTCCTGCACGGTCACGTAACAAATTGATCGATTTGTCCAGATCATCATCAGAGATGGAACTATTCAACTCATATGTAGCTTCAGCATAGATCAACAATATCTCACCATACCTCATGATATTTCTATCCAATATTCCACTGTTAATATCCCAGTCTTCATAACTAAAATATTTCTTAAAGGTAAACCCTCCATGTTGCGAACTGCCGGTTTTATACTCAGGAGTAGCAGTTGTAAACCTGTCTCCTTTTTTGAAGACTGTCCCGTGAAGCCGTTTGTCCCTGTTCTTAAAATGATCTTCAGAGCTGTTTGGCTTTTCATACAAGGGCGATTTGTCAATCGGCAGGCCATCGTTCATTACATAACTTTCAACCAAGCTTATAGTAGGGCCTACCTCATGTTGTTCAATATTTCTGGCAAAAGTATGTGTAGAGACCCTATTGTCATAGCTAATACCATAAAGCCTTACCAACATATTTTCGGTATTACCCGGTCCTTCTCCCTCCGGACGTAACATTGTGGCATAATCCTGAAACAATTGATGTTGTCCGGATTCGATCACTTTCAGGGAAGCATCTCTAGCTATGGTCAAATGCTTTGACGCATCTCCATAATTATGGAATTTGGCTCTTGTTCCTTCAAATAGGGCAGCCCTGGCCTTTAGCCCCCAAGCCGTGGTGTTCCCCACCCGTCCATAATCGGCATCACTGATATCCTCAGGAGAAGGCAAGTGCTCGGCAGCGAAGTCCAAATCGGAATAGATCAGGTCAAAAACAACACTTCTATCCACCGCCGGTTCATATAACTCAGGGGAAGCATCATTCAAGGTTTTCGTGACCAATTGGATATTTCCGTACTTTTTCACGAGATCAAAATAGGCCCATGCCCTGAAAAAATAGGCTTCCGCCTGATACCTTTCTATCGCCTCGTCATCTAATACCCCCTCCAGTTCCGTGGATTTTTCAATCAATTTATTCGCTGCCCTGACCAATGAATAGGCATTGTTATAGTCGCTATCAGAACTTGGCGCAGACCGGGAACCATCTGAAATATTATTGGCACTTTGTCCATAAGAATTGTCAGACCAGTTTTCATCGTAGTTATGGCCAGGCAAAAACCTATAAAAGTAATTTGCCGCCAACTTGAGATCATTTTCTGTTTTCCAATAAGTGTCATCGGTTATACTCAACTCCGGAGACCGGTGGATTTCGCAACCCACAAGACCACTTATTATCAATATTGCTATTATATATAAATTATTTTTTTTCATCATCTGCTCCATTAAAAGTTTATGTTTAGCCCTATACTTGCTGTCCCGAAGTAGGGATAATCACTGATTCTACCATTTCTACTTTCAGGATCATATACCTTTTCGAGACCTTTCATATTGGTAAACGTCAATAAATCCTGTCCTGAGAAGAAAACCCTTACCCTATCCATGGACAGCTTTTCTGTCAATGCCTTGGGAAGTGTATACCCAATCTGTATGTTTTTCAAACGCACGTACTTTGCATCAAAAATCCATTTATCCGACGCTTGGTAGTTATGAGTAGCCTGATAATATGGCCGGGGGAATAACGCGTCCTGGTTTTCCGGTGTCCAGTAATCATTATGGATATCCATGGGCATGATCCAAGACCGCGTCAGTGGTGCCAAATTGGTATAGTTAGGTTGAAAATGTCGTCTACCCACACCTTGAAAAAAAGCGATGAAATCAAAGTTTTTATATTCAGCTCCTATATTCAGCCCAAAGGAAAATCTGGTAGCGTCAGTACCGATATAGTTCAGGTCACCATGGTCTTCCAGTGTTCCTTCCCCCTGGCTGATCTCACCGTCTCCGTTCAAGTCAACATACTTCACATCGCCAAGATCGATATTCTTATTGCTTCCGTCGAGTGAAACGGCATTGTTCAGTTCCTCTTCGGAGGAATAATACCCATTGGTCTTATATCCCCAAAACGTATTTAAAGGATGTCCTTCTAAGAGCCCAACCCTACCTTCGGAAACCGATGTGTTTCTTTCAAATTTCACCAGTTCATTCTGGGTATCTGACAGATTAAACCCAATATTCAAATTGAAATCACTACCAAAACTGTTTCGGTATGCAAGCTCCATTTCCCAACCCCACACTTTTAGTTCACCAATATTCTTATCAGGTGGGGAGACGCCCAATATTTCTGGTACAGGTACTGTCGTAGACATGTTTTTATTCCACTTTGTAAAATATTCCCCTGTGAAGGTCAACTTATTATCGAACATGCCGATGTCCAGCCCGAAGTTGGTAGTCTCTATATTTTCCCAAGTAATGGTACTAGAAGGAATTGCCGATTGATAATAATAGGGGTTATCGGTGGCTCCCAGCACTAACCCACTTCCTCTGTTAATCGTATTCGCCCAGGAAAAATTAGGGAAATTGCTTCCCAAAGCTCCCCCAAGACGACCCCATGAAGCCCTTAACTTCAAATCAGAAATCACATGGGACAAGCCTTCAAACCAACTTTCACGGTGTACATTCCAGGCAGCAGAGATAGCTCCGAAATCCTGCCCCTGATAACCCGGTGCTAATTTCGAGCTCTCGTCATATCGGTAGGTCCCCTCGATCACATATCGGCGGTCAAAGGTGTAGTTTACTTTTCCGAAGACAGACTGAAAGGCAAAAGCATTATAGCCCTGGCCATTATCCCTGTTTTCCTGTTCACTATGATTCAGTCCGGCAATATCATTATTAAATAAGTTGGAGGCAGATGCCCAGAAACCTTCGTACTGATAATCCTGAAATTCATAACCCGCCAAAGCCGTAATATTATGTTTATCGGAAATTTTCAATACGTAATCTGCTAGGTATTGGATATTGGCCCTTTTGCGGGTTTCAGCACGCTCATAATATGAGTTGGGGGAGTTGATATTCCCATTTTCGTAGTCCGTTCCATCCGCGTAAGTACTATACCTTTGTACAAATCTTCGAAAATTCACATCATTATCCACCCGGTACTGTCCGCCGACCACAGCCCTTAAAGTCAGTCCTTTTACCAAATCCTTGATGGTCAACGTCGCATTTGCATCCAGCCTGTTCTCCTTGCTATTCTGGAATCCTCCTTCCCTTAAGTCTGCTACCACCCTGTGCATGTAATTACCGCTCGGAGTATAGAGAGGATTTCGTAACCTTGCCCTTGTCAAATAATAGATGGTATTATAATTACCGCTTAAGTTATCCCCAGGGGCATTGGTAAACTTGTTAGTGTATGCAATGTTTCCAGTCAGGGAAACCTTTTCGTTTATTTTTGACCGGAGATTAAGCCGTGCATTATACCGCTTTGATTCATCATTGCCGATTTTCAGCATCCCTTCCTCATTGAGCAGACCACCGGACAGATAATAGTTCAGTTTTTCCGTACCACCACTTAAAGCTACGTTATAGGTCTGCGACGGAGCATACCGATACATTAAATCATCTTCATAAGGAGTTTGGTTATAAAACTCCATCAGGTGCTCCCTACCATCGGAATCGTTATAATCGTACGGTACATTGTTACGGATATTTTCCAGATCCCTTTCTGAATAAGGCGTACCGCCACCAGCATTTGTCCTTGCCAAATTCACAAATGTTGCCTCCTCCAAAAGTGTCATTCTTTTTGGCATATTGATCGGTCTCTTTAACGAATACAATACGGACGCGTCAATCTTCATCTTCCCGGAAGTCCCGGACTTGGTCGTAACTAGGATTACCCCCCCGGATGACTGGGATCCGTAAATTGCCGCTGCTGCTGCATCCTTTAGCACGGTAATATCCTCTACGTCATTCGGATTAATTCTCGTCAAGGCGTCAATACTGGTACTGATTCCGTCGATGACCACTAGTGGATCCACACTTCCATTGGCAGAGGTTACCCCTCTGATCTGAATATTGATACCTTCATTTCCCGGCTCCCCATTTGTCCGGGTAATGGTCAATCCTGGGGTAACCCCCTGTAAACCGGTCGCCAAATTGGTGATCGGCCTATTGGCAATTTTTTCCTTGCCGACAGTGGAAACAGCACCTGTCAAGTTCTCCCTTTTCTGGGTACCGTAACCCACCACGATCACCTCCTCCATCAGCTCTTCATCCTGTAATAAACTCACGGAAATATTTGTCTGGTTTTCAACCTTGATATTTTTTGACAAATAGCCCAGGTAACTGAATTTCAGCACATCCCCCTTACTTATATTATTTAAAACATAGTTTCCGTCAGGATCAGTAACGGTTCCTTTAGAACTGCCACTTACTAACACGGTAGCTCCCACAAGAGGTTCCCCAGTATCACTGTCCGTAACCTCTCCTGTAATCTTTAGACTTTGCCCAAATGATATTAACGGCAAAATCCCCATTAAAATGAGTAGTAAAAGTCTCGTCATAATCGAATTATTTTTTGGTTTATTTTTTAAGATAAGGAATCAAACTTATTCGAAACAATTTTTCTTTCATTAAATAGGAAATTAAGTAAAAATGAAAGTTTTTAGGTAATCACCACCACTAAAAATCACTTTTTATACCCCTTTATTTTATAAAAATTTAACAAAAACAAAGAATAATAATTTATTCATTACGGTTATTTGAGTTTTTTTTGTGGAAAAAAAATACTGGCTTTCGACTAAATTTCAAATATGATCAAAAACTGTCTATTAATAGAAATTTGAAGGTTTTATTCCAATCCCTAAAACGACCCCCATTCCCTAAAAGGGGGCTTTAGAAAGTCCTCTTTAGGGATTTTAGGGGTGAAAACAGTTGATTTTTTCAATTTGACGATTATTTTCTCGGACTCTAGTAAAAAAATCACTTTTTAGGAATGACTATAATCTGTAGTAAAACTTACGTTTACGAAAAAAAACATAAAGAAACATTGTAAATTTTTATTTCATTGTTCTTTCGGTAGAATTAAACCCATAATATACATTAGAAAATTTGCGCCACGTGTAACTGTAGTCCTAACCGCGTAAAAAATGGATGCTATACGCAACATCCGGACACACTGTATATGATGCAATAGGAAGCCCGGCAATCAACAATATATAATTACACATTCATCCCCGAACTTTCCTTTATTTTCATCACTACGTCCTGGATCTTTATGGGCTTGGTAAGGTAATCGTCCATTCCTGCTTCAAATGCCCTCTCGATGTCTTCCTTGAATACATTCGCAGAGAGTCCGATGATCCGCACAGACTTCCCTTCTTTCATTTTCTTGATTTCCCTAGAAGCCTCCAAACCGTCCATAACAGGCATCTGATAATCCATAAAAATCATATCGTACCGCTTCTGCCTGACGGCCTTTACAGCTTCCTCCCCTGTACTTACAGCATCTACCGAATAGCCCAACTGCTTCATCAATAGCTTCATAAACTTGAGATTGATATCATTGTCCTCGGCAAGTAATATCTCCTTGGGAAATTTGTCTGAAATATGGGAGAGCTTGTATTCTTCCCTCGCATACTTTTCATACTCATCTTGGCCAACGATTTCTTCACTGTCTGAGATCCTTGAAAAAATCGTGAAGGAAAATTCGGACCCCTTCCCCACTTCACTTTCTATCTGAAGGCTTCCCCCCATAAGCTCGATAAGCTTATTGGCAATAGCCAAGCCCAATCCACTGCCGCTTTTTTCTTCAGCAGTCCCCCTCCCCGCTTGAGTAAATGGATTGATAAGCTGATCGATTTTTGATTTTGGTATTCCTACACCTGTATCTTTCACATTAAAATAAAGCATGAAATTCTTGTCCAGAATAGGTTCGCCCGACACTTTAATACTCACATCACCACCCTTTGGTGTAAACTTCACGGCATTTCCGATGATATTGAATAGAATTTGACTGAGCTTTTCATTGTCCAGGATCAGCCATTGCGGAATTATCGGAGAAATATTCAGGTTCAGAGAAAGCTCCTTACCTACTACCATTCCAGAAAATATATTGATCACTTTATTTAGTTCCTCTCTAAACTTAGAGTTCGAAAGCTCCAACTCTAACTTGCCCTCTTCGATTTTTGAATAATCTAAAATATCCTTTATAATCACCAATAGGGATTCTCCCGAGTCCTTGATCACTTTAACGATGCTTTCCTGCTCTTCGTCCAATGTTGTATACTCTAACAGGCCAATCATACCTAACAAGCCATTCATCGGTGTCCTGATTTCATGGCTCATGCTGGCCAAAAATTCTGATTTCGCTCTATTGGCTCCTTCTGCGACTTCCATGGCTTCTTTCAAGCCCTTCTCCCATAACTTCTGTTCCGTCACATCACGACCTACAGATATCATTCTTTCATCGTCAAGTTTAAAAAATCTAATTTCCAAAAACTTTTTACCAGAAGGCAGGTCAAGCGTCATTTGCTCGGTCTGCACCTTACTGGTCTTTGAAGCCCTTATTAGGGCATTCTCCATTTTTTCACCATACGGCGGCGGAATAATATCTTTAATATGTCTTCCAAGTGATAACTCAGGAGCTCCAATAAGCATATCTGTCTCCTGAACATAATAATCGAGGTAAACGCCCTGATTATCATAGATAAAAATAATGTCGGGCAAGCTGTTCAATACCGATCGCAGTCTATTTTCACTTTTGATAAGTTCTCTCTCTGCTAGGTATTTTTCTGTTATATCTGTACAAATCCCTACACTACTAAGGAACTGCCCCTCTTGGTCATAAAATAGTCGCTCAAAATTCTTAGCTCTGATGATGGTACCGTCCTTCTTAACGAAACTCACCTCAAAACTCAAATAATCATTCCTTGAATCGATGGCTTTTCTCGCCTTTTCCTGAAGCTTTTCCAGATCTCGATCGACGATCTGGCTCTTATTGTTCTCCAAAAACTCTTCTACGGTAAAGCCCAATACACTAGTGACATTTTCGCTGACATTATTGACTTTACCTGAAGCATCATGATAATATACAAAGCCATTTGTCTCTTGCAAAAGCATGGTTTGCTGTTCAAAGAGCCTATTAATTTCCAGCGACTTCTTTTCGAGTTCTACGTGTTTGTCATCTATACTTATCCCATGTTTGATCAATAGGTATATCACCAGTATCAGTAAGGCAAAGAGCCCCGCAAAAAGGAGAAAATAAGTATTATACAGGCGAGAAATAATGATTTTCTGGTCTTGGGCAAACACTATCGCAAACTTACCTTCAAGCGGAAATAAACTAAACGGGTACTGGGCAACGATAGTCTTCAGTCGTTCCTTTTCTCCATCCTCTGCGATCCTAATGATATCCCCTTCATAAACACCTCTCAATCCCCCCAGATATTCATTTTGCATTTCCCCCCATAGGTTTGGCGAGAGGGATAGTCCAGAAGAACGGTCTTTTTCACCTAATGGATAAGCATTTTCGCCATAGAGATAAAATTTATATCCCCCCTCACCCAAATAGTGATTAGAAGTGTAATGATCCAGAAACCCATCCAAATTAACCGCTGCAATAACCATGATGGGATCTAGGTCGGACTTGACTTTAATAAACCTTCTGGGATCACTGAAGGTCCGGTCCTCTTCAATCTGAACTTTTTCGAAGTAGTTATTATCCCTAAGGTAATATGCCCAAGTTTTATCATCTACTTTCACAAACAGGGTATCAACCAAGTCCCCATACGAGTTCAATAATTGACGTGTTCGGGAAGATCGCACTTTTTCTTTATTGGAAACATCATAAAAGCCTTCCAAACTAGCTGTGTAATAGGTCAGATCCTCGTAAAGAGTATTAAACCTTCGCTGCACTTCATTGGAAGCTATTTCTACTTGCTTTCCCAAAAACTGCCGACTACTGCCCAACAAATTCTTTGACAGGGTGTTATAAAAAAGATACCCTAATGAGAAAATTAGAATAATCGATGCAACTGACATTAATGTCAATACATGAAATCGTTTAAAATTATCCTTACTCCTCATGAATCTTTAATTTGTCAGCTTTTCACTTCCAACACATACCAGTTTAGTAAATTCATTTGCCTACAATAAATGGAATATTTCTGTTTCGCATAATCACCCTCCATTTTGTAGATATTATCTTTCTCCAGTAAAAATTTCGCCACCATCTTCCTTACCTCCTTGCTCTTGGATTTAAACAAGTTGTAATCTTCTTTGCGGAAATTATCTGAATTGATTGTCTGAACATATGTATGATTTCTTAAAGGAGGCAAGTTTAGTACTTCGATGGCATCATTGGTTCCGGCTACGATATTACCGGCTCCATCTATAATTAACAGTTTCTTGTTATTTTTTTTTAAAAACCGCTGAATAATATCATTTATCGTAATATCAAAGCCCACTACTCCCTCCAACTCTCCCTGGTGATAGACGGGGTGAATCAAGGAAAGTATCCATCCTCGTCCCGCTGGATCCACATAAATATCCTCTACCCATTTACTCCTTCTCTCGGGATTTCGCACCTCATCTGCCATATAATAGAAATTAAAGGTCGTAAGGTCTGCGTCTTTATCAAACATCTGTAATGCATCAAGCGATGGGTAAATTCTGCACAGCTGAAGTCGGGTATTAAGGTAAACCTGCGCTACCAATGGTGAGTCCGCATAAACCGTCCTAAAGGCCGAATCCAATGCTTCCGTGAAATAAATCTGATGAAATACCTCTTCCTTACTCTGGAAGATAGATGAAACATACACGCTACTTTCGGATTTATCAGCTGTTTCTCTATAAATTGTACCTGCGTCGGAGATTTTATACTCGTCGCTAGAAGCCATCGCAGCATACCTGTCCTGATGGACAAAGAGATACTCTGTCATAGAGGACAATTCTTTGATCTGCGCCTCCAATGGACTAAGATCCGACTCCATCACCTTAATGATAGAATCCAGCTCCGTAAATTCAGCAGGATATACCGACCCTACCTCATCCCTACAGCCATTGGAAAAGAGTAATATCAGGCCAACAAAAACAAAATAAGCATATTTCATCTACGAATATGTAAATACACGGTAAATTTAAATATTTTCGGTCTGATTCCTAAGAGATTGGTGCATCTCTTCAAATCTTTTATTGATTTCATCCAAAAAAACCTCTTCAAAAAAGACTTCCAAATCTTTTTCTTCAAGTACATCCAACTCGCTGACCTTATAGGTCTGCTCTATCATTCCCTGTTCATATTTGATCAGGTATTTACCGTTCCAGGAAAAAACAGAGATCCGGATGTCCTTTTTTGTAAATTCCTTCAGCACTCTCATGGCTTGACTACTTCCGAGCTATAGGTAATATCAGCACTCAGGGAAGCTGAAACTGAGCAATATTTATCCACTGACAATTTCACCACTTTCGCAAACTCATCCGCTGTGGCATCAGGCGAAGTAAGGATAAACTTCATATGAATGGATTTATAAAAGGCAGGAATTCCATCGTTTCTATCCCCCTCTGTCTCTACCTTAAAATCTTCCACTGTTTTTCTCTTCTTTTTCATCATCAAGACAGCATCCACTGATGCACAGCTGGCCACTGCTGACAAAACCAAATCCATTGGTGACTGATGTTGCTTTTTCTCAGGATCATACATATCTATCTTAACCTTGTTGCCTTGCGGATTTACTGCTTCATACTCGTAGTCCGCCTTCATCGTAACCGTCACATTTCTCTTAGCCATTTTTTAATCGATTGTTTATAATATGATTCTTTTTACAATTCCTTAACTTATTCTTTTACATATTTCTTCTGTACTGTCCTCCTACTTCATAGAGTGCATGCGTAATTTGTCCCAGCGAACAATGCTTTGCAGCTTCCATAAGCTGTGAAAACACGTTTTCATTATCAACAGCAGCCTGCTTTAAATCATTCAACAGTCCAGTAGATCGTGTTTTATATTTCTTATGCAAATTTTCGAGCTCTTTGATCTGAATTTCTTTTTCTTCTTTGCTTGCACGGATCACCTCTCCTGGCGTTACCGTAGGAGATCCAGCTGAAGAAAGAAAGGTATTCACTCCTATTATTGGATACACACCAGCGTGCTTTAAGGTCTCATAGTGAAGGCTTTCTTGTTGGATTTTTCCTCTCTGGTACATGGTCTCCATGGCTCCCAGTACACCACCACGCTCGGTAATCCGCTCAAATTCTGTGTAAACAGCTTCCTCCACCAAATCGGTAAGCTCTTCAATAATAAACGCCCCCTGAAGGGGATTCTCATTCTTGGACAGCCCTAACTCTTTATTTATAATCAATTGTATGGCCATCGCCCTCCTCACAGAGGCCTCAGTAGGAGTCGTGATGGCTTCATCGTAAGCATTGGTATGCAGTGAATTACAATTATCATAAATGGCATAAAGGGCCTGAAGGGTCGTCCGGATATCATTAAAGTCAATTTCCTGGGCATGCAAAGACCTGCCGGACGTCTGGATATGATACTTCAGCATCTGGGAGCGCTCGTTGGCGCCATACTTTAGCTTCATGGCTTTTGCCCAAATTCTGCGTGCAACCCTTCCGATCACTGCATACTCCGGGTCAATCCCATTGGAAAAGAAAAAGGACAAATTAGGTGCAAACGCATTTACATCCATCCCCCTGGACACATAATACTCGACATAGGTAAATCCGTTGGAAAGGGTCAGCGCCAGCTGGGTGATGGGATTGGCACCTGCCTCAGCGATGTGATAGCCGGAGATAGAAACAGAATAAAAATTCCGAACTCCCTTTTCAATAAAATACTGCTGCACATCTCCCATCAAACGTAACGAAAATTCCGTAGAAAAAATGCACGTGTTTTGCGCCTGGTCTTCTTTCAAAATGTCCGCTTGTACGGTCCCCCTGACTTTTGTCAGCGTAGCTGCTTTTATGGCCCCGTAAACTTCTGCCGGCAACACTTGGTCCCCGGTCACCCCCAAAAGCAACAGCCCTAGGCCATCGTGTCCTTCGGGAATATCACTTTGGTAGGTAGGTCGCTCCACGCCTCTTTCACTATATATTGCATCTATTTGGGCATTCACTTTCTCCAACAGCCCATTTTCATGGATGTACCGCTCACATTGCTGATCAATCGCCGTATTCATAAAAAAAGCCGTCATCGTCGCCGCTGGACCATTAATGGTCATGGACACTGATGTCCGTGGATCTGCCAGATCAAAACCGGAATATAGCTTTTTCATATCATCCAGGCAGCATATATTCACTCCGGAATTTCCTATTTTCCCGTAGATATCCGGCCGGTCACCAGGGTCCTCGCCGTAAAGGGTCACCGAATCAAATGCCGTCGACAGCCTTTTTGCAGGCATACCCTTTGAGACGTAATGAAAGCGTTTATTGGTGCGCTCAGGTCCACCTTCACCGGCAAACATCCGCGTGGGGTCTTCTCCTTCCCGCTTAAAAGGGAACACCCCGGCCGTAAAGGGAAACTTGCCGGGTACATTTTCCTTAAATTTCCATTGGAGCAAGTCTCCCCAAGCTTCATACTTGGGAAGGGCCACTTTTGGAATCCTGGTTCCTGAAAGAGAGTTGGAATAGGTCTTTATGTGTATCGCTTTTCCCCGCACCGAGAATGTAAATTGATCCTTTTGGTAACTTTCCACTTGATCGGCCCAAGCTTCAAGCCACTGCTGATTTACAGGGTCCAGTTTTGTGGAAATGGCAGCATAAGTGGTTTCCAACCCTTCCACTAATACGGAATCAGCTCCCTCTTCCTCCAGCGTTTGCAGGGCCTTTTTTATACCATATAGTCGATTGGCTACTTCCTTTTGTTCCACCACCCACTTTTCGAAGCGTTGGTTTTCTTCTACTATTTCGGACAGGTACCTCGTCCTGGAAGGCGGAATAATAAATATCTTTTCTGACTCCTCCGTTGACAGGGTCGCTGACGGGGTGAATTCATTGGAACCAACTGTAGCAAGCCTGTTTATCAGCTCACGATAGAGCTTATTCATGCCCGGATCGTTAAACTGCGACGCAATGGTCCCTATTACCGGTAGTTCATCGTCCTTCGCATCCCATAATCCGTGATTCCGAACAAACTGCTTTTTCACATCCCGCAGTGCATCATGCGCACCTCTTTTGTCAAACTTGTTTAAAGCGATCAAATCAGCAAAGTCCAGCATGTCAATCTTTTCCAACTGGGAGGCCGCTCCATATTCTGGTGTCATCACATACAAGGAAAGATCCGCATGATCGGCCACTTCGGTATCGGATTGGCCGATGCCTGAAGTTTCCAAAATCACAAGATCGTACCCGGCCATCTTTACGATGTCCACCGCATCTTTTACATGTTTAGATAGGGACAAATTCGCCTGACGTGTAGCCAGTGAACGCATATAAATCCTGGGATCATTGATCGCATTCATTCTAATCCGGTCCCCTAGCAGTGCCCCTCCTGTCTTCCGTTTGGAGGGATCTACTGAAATGATTGCCAAATGCTTATCCTCAAAATCCGCAAGAAACCTTCTGGCCAACTCATCCACTAAGGATGATTTTCCGGCACCTCCTGTACCCGTTATTCCCAATACTGGAACGGACTTGCCCTTGCCTGCAACACCTTGCTTTTCAAGCATCGAATGGTAGATATCAGAAAAATTCTCGGCCGCCGATATCCAGCGGGCGATTACTTGTGGACTGTTTATATCCGGCAAGGTCTCTTCATTTAATTCATCACCTAAAGGGAAATCCGATTGCTCCACGAGGTCGTTGATCATTCCTTGAAGCCCCATGGATCGTCCATCATCCGGAGAATAAATCCTAGAGATACCATACTCTTGGAGTTCGCTGATTTCCGCTGGAAGTATGGTCCCTCCGCCCCCGCCAAAAATCTTGATGTGCCCCGCTCCCTTTTCTTGGAGAAGGTCGTACATGTATTTGAAAAATTCAGTGTGTCCTCCCTGATAGGACGTTATCGCTATCGCCTGGACATCTTCTTGGATAGCACATGAAACGATTTCCTGGACGGATCGATTATGTCCCAAATGGATCACCTCGCAGCCAGCCGACTGAATAATCCTTCTCATAATGTTAATCGCTGCATCATGACCATCAAAAAGAGAGGCTGCAGTAACTATCCTGACATGGCACTTGGGTTTGTAAGCTTTTACCTTTTGGGTCATAAAAGTAATCCGAAATTTTTTCTACGATGTCTAGTGATTGATTACAGATGTAAAATAAAACTTCAACAGGGAAAGTTTTCATATTTTACCATATGCGAATATAGTGATTTTACCCAACTTATTTTAGAGCAGATTAACTATCCGCACACGCCATTTCAGAACAAATACCAATTACCAAATTAAAGTAAATTCCAATATATAAATGGTTTTAAACACATTGATCATTTTCATCAAGAGCCTAATTGATGGATACTCATTAAAAAGGAGCTAACACCATCTTTTGACATGATAAAGATCAAAAAAATAAACATATTATTATATTAATCTTGGGTAAAGGAAAAGTCAATTAGTAACTTTAATAGAAATCTATTTTTAGCAAAATTCCAACGTATATGAATATTTCGTTTTCCATTGCAGAAGAAGCGGTAAAAGTAATCAAAAGTAATGACCGGGTATTTGTCCATGGAAGTGCCGCTACCCCGTCCACTCTTCTCAACGCACTGGCCCAACGCCACCATGAGCTAAAGAACGTGGAAATTGTTTCCATTACCACTTTAGGGGAAATGCCACTGACCGAAGAGCCCTACCAAAAGAGCTTTTATATTAATTCGCTTTTTGTGTCGGCCAATGTCCGGGATGCGGTCAATTCCAGCCATGGCGGTTACGTTCCGATTTTTCTAAGCGAGATAGGAATACTATTCAGACGGAATATCCTTCCCATTGACGTGGCCATTGTCAATGTATCCCCTCCTGATATTCATGGATATTGTACGCTGGGCACATCTGTGGATGTAGCCAAGCCCGCCGTGGAAACCGCTAAAGTGGTCATCGCCCAGATCAATCCACATATGCCCCGAACTCATGGCGATGGAATGATCCATCTGAGCAAATTTGATCATGTAGTGGAATCCAATGATCCCCTACCTGAAGTGGATTACTCAAGTAAAATCGGAGAAAACGAACTAAAAATAGGTCATCATATTGCCGAGCTCATTGAAGATGGCTCTACCCTTCAGATGGGAATAGGAGCCATTCCTGATGCTGTTTTAGATACACTGCACCACCACAAAGACCTTGGGGTACACACCGAGATGTTTTCCAATGGCATCATGGGACTGATGGATAGTGGTGCCCTCACCAATAAATACAAGGCAAAGCATCCCGGAAAAGTCGTCACATCCTTTGCCGTAGGCAATAAGGCACTATATGACCGTATCAATGACAACCCCATCCTGTCTTTTCATGAAACTGCCTATGTCAATGACACAGCAGTGATCAGAAGGAACCCAAAGGTGATTTCCATCAATTCCTGTCTCGAGATGGATTTGACCGGTCAGGTGTGTGCGGACTCGATCGGTACCTATCATTATTCGGGAGTAGGCGGCCAAATGGATTTTATGCGCGGAGCAGCTCTTTCTGAAGGTGGAAAACCCATCATGGCTCTTTCTTCCACCACCAAAAAAGGCACCTCCAAAATCGTTCCGTTCCTTCGCCAAGGCGCTGGAGTAGTCACTACCAGGGCGCACATGCACTATGTGGTAACTGAGCATGGCGTGGCGTACCTCTATGGAAAAAACCTTCGCCAAAGAGCCGTAGCCCTAATGAATATCGCTGCACCGGAACACCGTGAGGAAATCGAAAAATCTATCATTGAACGGTTTGGGTCGGAAAACCATCCCACTTCGTGATCAGCCCTTCTTAAACTTCTTCTTCAGCAATTGGGCATTGATCGCTACCACTATAGTGCTCAGGCTCATCAAAACAGCTCCCAAAGCCGGGCTGATCATCAGCTTGGGAATAAAACCTGTGGCCAGCGGGAGTGCGATGGCATTATAAGCTGTGGCCCAAAACAAGTTCTGGACCATCTTCTGATACGTGGCCTTGCCAAAGACTATCAAAGAGGAAAGGTCTGTCGGATCACTGTTTACCAAAACAATATCAGCTGTCTCAGCTGCCACATCTGTTCCCGAACCGATGGCTACACCAATGTCTGCCTGAGCCAGGGCTGGTGCATCATTCACACCATCCCCGGTCATCACGACGACCTCCCCTTCATTTTGAGCTGACTGGACGATACTTTGTTTGTCCTCTGGCAGGACCTCGGCATGATAGCCATCCAGCCCCAACTCATCACTTACCGCTTTTGCAGCTGCTTCATTATCACCTGTGGCCATAATGACCTTGATCCCCTCTTTCTGAAGGGCCGAAACGGCTTTTTGGGAAGAATCACGCACTTTATCTGCCAATTTTAAGTAACCGGCCACGCTATCATCTACCAACAAAAACACCAAGGTTTCCACGCCCTCCTCTTTGATTTCAGAGGGAACTTCCAGCTCGTGATTTTTTAGATATCCAGGACTGACGATCATTATCTGTCGGCCGTCCACAGAGGCCTTGACTCCTTCACCGGTAATATTTTCATAATCTTTGGCCTCCGGGAAATCAAGTTCTTTTTCCTTCACCTTTTTCATGATACCAGTGGCGATGGGATGCTCCGACCTATGCTCCACCGCCGCCGTTAGCTTGAGGACATCCTCATCAGTAAAATCTTCCAAGAAGCTCTTATAGGTCTTCACCCCAAAATCCCCCGCAGTCAATGTACCTGTCTTATCAAAGATCACCATGGTCACATTTCTCGATCGCTCAAAAGCTGTCCTGTTACGGATCAACAAGCCATTTTTGGCAGCTAACGAAGTGGAAATAGCCGTCACTAACGGTATCGCCAATCCCAAGGCATGTGGACAGGCAATGATCATTACCGTCACCATCCTCTCCAGGGCAAAATCGAATTCCTTATCCAACATCAACCAAACGACCAACGTCATCACTCCTGCAGCCAAAGAAATATAAAACAGCCAACCTGCAGCCTTATCTGCCAAATTTTGGGTTTTTGATTTGGTATCCTGAGCGGATTTCACCATATCAATTACCCGGGAAAGATAGGCTTCTTCCCCAATATTTCTCACTTCCAGCTGCAAGGATCCCTGCTCATTGATCGCTCCTCCTACCACCTCATCATCTTTTCCTTTCTTAACAGGCTTGGATTCTCCTGTCAGCATGGCCTCATTTACATAGCTGCTTCCATCAAAGACCACTCCATCCGCTGGAATTTTCTCCCCAGGCTTGATCAGGACACGGTCACCTTTCTTTAAATCAGCAATCTTCACCTCTTCTGTTTCGCCATCCTCTTTAAGTTTGTGGGCAGTAGAAGGCATGAGCTTGGCCAATTCGTCCAATGCACCCGAGGCATTCATCACAGACTTCATCTCGATCCAGTGCCCCAAAAGCATCAAATCGATAAGGGTGGCAAGTTCCCAGAAAAAGCCTTTGCCCTCCAATCCAAACACCACCGCTGAGCTATACCCATAGGCTACCGTAATGGCCAGGGCAATTAATGTCATCATGGCGGGTTTTCCATGTTGGATCTCTTCCTTCAGTCCTTTCAGGAATGGCCATCCTCCATAAAAATATATCGCAGTAGCCAATCCAAAAAGCACGTAATTATCTCCAGGGAAAGTAAATTCAAATCCAACCCACCCTTGTATCATCTTCGAAAGAAGCAGCACAGGCAAGGTTAAAATCATGGATAGCCAAAACCTCCTTTTAAAATCCTGTAGCATGTGCCCATGATGCCCACCATGATCACCATGACCTTCCTCTGTATGATTATTGTGATGTTGATGTTCCATTGTCAGTTGATTTTAACCCGAAATTAATACCGTATAGACAAGAGCAGACAGTGACAAAGCTGCCATCTCGCCGCGGCGAGGGAATCTCTCTCATACAACATACATTGATTGAAAAGATCCTTTCCCCATCTGTCGGGATCAGGATAACCTGCCCCGCATAACTATCGGGGACATACGTTAACTAAACGGCATTGAAACCAGTCTTAAGGAAAAATCGGGTGAGCTTAAAGCTCACCCATAACTTTGTCCACGCGACCACAAGTCAGCATTTTATCCCCATAGTATGGGTTTCTGATCGCTTCCTGATCTGATAACCAATATCCTCCTTTACCTTCAAAGGCCATGGGGCAATATTGCTTATAGACTGCTCCAGATGACACCTGGGAAGCTACCAACTGTTCTACTGAAGCACTTAAGGCTACAAAAGCGTCCCGCTGAACGGCAATATCCGAAGCATCTTCTATCTTTTTGGCGGCTTCCTGTCCCTTAAATCCATCTACCGCCAATAACATCTTGGCGCCTTCGCTGGCGGTCTCCGCATCTCCTTCCACCAGAGCATTTTTTATGGCAAGGTAGTGATGAAAGACCTTGTCACTTTCCTCATTCTTAAACGCTAATGCCTCTCCATTTTCAGCGGGTGAAACCATTTCTTCTGCCGCTTCCATGGCATGATCATGCTGATGGGTTTCTTCTTGCTTTTTTGAATTGCAGCTGGCTACCAAAAGTACAGCCAGTACTAATGTCGATACTGATAATTTCATTTTTTTCATCGTTATTGTTTTTAATTGTTGTACTTAATGTTGATGACCGGAATTCCGGCCGTTTTGTTGATGAGTATTTTGCTGTTGATATTCACCTTTTATTTCACCACATGAAAGCATATCAGAGCCAAAATAAGGATTTTTTATCTCCTTAAACTCACTGAGCCAATATGCCCCTTGGTCATTTTTAGCCATAGGACAATAATCCTTATAAAGCCCTATCCCCTGGGTCCCAAAAGCATCTAGCAGCGTAATCATTTCATTGGAAAGTATCACCATTAGTGCTCGCTGCTTCTCTAGGTCTGCAGTTTGGTTCATCGCTAAAGCAGTCTTTTCCAAGGCTTTTCTACTTTCTTCCCATTGCTCTGAGGCGTCTTCTTTGAGCCCATCTTCCATTCCAAGGGTCAAGAATCGATGCAGGTCACCTGCGGCGGGCTGTCCAGATTCATCATTGACCAATTGGTTTTTAACGTTCAAATAAGCTACTATTATTTCTTCAAGAACACTTCCAAAGCGATCGGAAACCTGAAAATGTTGTTTTTCAGGATGGGCCATCATACTGTATTTACCGCTCAATTGTGCCGCCCCGTCCACTGCAAAAACACCATTGGTGACAATCCGGTCACCCAAGGAAAGTCCAGTCATGATTTGTTGCCTATCACCTACTGCTGGTCCTAGTTCCACCTGGACCATCTCAAAAGCCGGCTTCTCGTCACTTCCGACTTGCCGATAGACGACAGATCGCTTTCCCGTCCACAGGATCGATGACTTCGGTACAAGAACCCCAGTAGCTTCCCCTTGATCCACTTCAACAGTCGCCGTGACAAACATTCCAGGTTTGAGCTTCCCTGCCGCATTGCGCACTTCTGCCCTTACCTTTGCACTTCTGCTGTCCTGGGAAATAACCGGATCGATAAAGGTTACCTTGGCGGTGAATTCTTCACTCGGCAAAGCATTTACGGTAAATCTGATTTCGTCTCCGGTATCGATCTGGCTTACATTGTGCTCATAGGCATCGAGCATGACCCACACTTTGTTCAAGTTGGTGATTTCAAAAAGCACTTGCCCTCGGCTCACGTAATCACCGGACGCCACTTTCCTTTCGGTCACCACACCAGAGGTCGTCGCGTAAATATCAAAATGCGGCTGATAATTTTCTTCTTTTTCCATTTTGGTGATCTGGGCATCCGTCAATTG
Source organism: Echinicola soli (assembly GCF_006575665.1). NCBI lineage: Bacteria > Pseudomonadati > Bacteroidota > Cytophagia > Cytophagales > Cyclobacteriaceae > Echinicola > Echinicola soli. The sequence continues at coordinate 2,899,211 of NZ_CP041253.1, read as the reverse complement.
CCACTGCTTCAATTTTTGCTTGGCGGCTTCATAGAGTCTTGGACTGATTTCCTTTGACTTTTTGGCTTCTACCAGCTCTCGATGGGCTGCGATCAAAGCCGGTGAATAAATACGGGCCAATCGCTGACCTTGCTTCACTTCCTGTCCTGTAAAGGCCACAAATAAATCATCTACTCTGCCATCAAAATTCGCGGAAACGGCCTTTACATTCCTTTCATCCGCTTCTATTGCCCCACTGAGCGACAATCCATTTCCAGCCGTTCCCCCTGCCTTCACGGCAGAAGTCGCTATATTGGCCAAGGCCACCGCTTCAGGTGTCATGGTCATCACATAGGGATTGGTATTATTGTTGTCCGATAGGTTGGAAAGTGGCACCAAATCCATCCCACAAATGGGACAACTTCCAGGCTCTTCTTGCTTGATCTGCGGGTGCATGGAACAGGTGTAAACCGATTCACCGCTATGGTCATGCTCAATGGATTCCCCAGCCTCAGGCTCATTTGATGACAATGCCCAACCAATAATCCCGCCTGCCACAAAGGCACCAAGGACAATAAATATAAGTTGTTTTCTTATTCTCATAAATTTCATAGTGATATTCCTTTGGCCATTAATGATTCTAATTTTGCAAAAGCCTGGAGCTTCTTAAACGTCTCTTCGGCCGTCTTCATTTCAAAATCCAGCAGTTGTCGCTGTACAGTGAGCAGCTCCTCAAAACTCCCCTCGGCACTACTATAATCGGCAATCATCAAATCCAGCGTTTTTCGAAGCAACACCACTTGTTCTTCATATAGCTTTACATTTCTCTTTGCTTCCCGGATCAGGCGATATTGTTCTTCCCAAGAAGATTTTAGCGCATTGGTTAAATCCTCCTTTGCCAATACTGAAGCTTCCCGGTAATATGCTGACTCGCGCTGTGCACTTTTATATTTCCTACGAAAAATCGGTACCGAAACCGAAACCATCGGCATGATCATATTATGGCCCATTCCTCCGGGAGTATATCCCATAGGGCTGTCTATTGCTCCTGCAGGCTGACGAGGACTGTTTATCATGTAATTTAGTCCCACTCCAAAGCTTGGGAGACCCTTTAATCGAGCAGCTTCCCCTTTTTTCCGATAAGCCTGTCCTTCCCATTCCAGTTTCTTCACCTGGGGGTTTGCGGTCAAAATACTGTCCAGCACCACTTCCTTGCCCAGCAACAATTCCTCACCCCAAAAAGAAGCGTCCATATTGACAGGTTCATTCTCAGGCCTGTTTAGTAATAGGTTAAACTTCACCTGGGCGACAGCAAGTGCGTCCTCCAATGCCGCAATGCGCGCTTCCAGTACTTTTGTCTCACTTTGGATCCGAAGCACATCGGTCATTTTCCCTGCTTTGCCAGGAATACCTCCCTTAAACTTGTTCAGGGACAATTCCTCCATACGCTGCAGTAGTTGGAGGTTTTTATTGGCGATCATCACATGATGGTGAAGTAAATAGAGTTGATAATAGTCCGTCTTGACTTCATAAAACAAAGCGTATTTTTCTGTTTCAAATTCCTGGAAATTGGCTTTTGCCATTAAACTGGCCTCGTCCTTCCCAGCTTGGAGCGTGCCAAACCACGGAAACCGCTGCATTAATGTAGTATTGAACCTTTGATTACCCATCAGTGTAGCCATGTCCTGCAGATAAACCCCAAAACTCAATTCAGGATCCGGCAAACTCCCCACTTGGGGAATTCGCTCCAAACTGGCCGTATAACGACTATACGCCGCCTGTAGCCCTGGATGGTTTTCCGCTGCTATCTTTAAATAGTCCGCTAAATTTTGGCCATTGGCCAGTGATGATAAACACATCATGGCTGACACCAATATCATAACAGGTAATTTCCTGCAGGTGTCAATATTGAAATCTTTTATCTTTACCCTTTTCATATGATTTATTTTACCGGATTATCATGTTGAATAGTGCTATTTTGCACCAATTTTCTCTCTTCCCACCAGCTGTATAAAACAGGGACAATAAACAGTGAAACCAAGGCCACTACCATACCACCAAAGGAAGGAATGGCCATCGGAATCATAATGTCCGAACCTCTCCCGCTGGATGTCAACACCGGCAAGAGTGCTAGCAGCGTGGTAGCGGAAGTCATCAGACAAGGCCTTATCCTTCTCATCCCTGCTTCTTTCACCGCATGCCTAACTTCCTGGACCGTTTCGGTACGGTTGGCAGCAAATCGCTGCTTCAGGTAAGTGGCCATCACCACGCCATCATCCGTAGCAATCCCAAACAAGGCAATAAACCCTACCCAAACCGCTACACTCATGTTATAGGTTTTCATTTGGAAAAGTGATCGCATGGAACTGCCCAGCACCTCAAAATCCATAAACCACGGCTGCCCATATAGCCAAAGCATGATAAAAGCCCCGGCAAAAGCCATGGATATGGCTGAAAATATGAACAGCGTAACCGGCACCGACCTAAACTGGAAGTAAAGGATCAGAAAGATCACCATCAGACACAGTGGAATCACAATGGACAGCCTCTTCTCCGCCCTGACCTGATTTTCATAGGATCCTGAAAACTGATAGCTCACTCCACCAGGCACCTTCAGTTCTCCGCTATCAATCTTTCCCTGAAGGTAATCTTGGGCATTCTCTACCACAGTAACTTCTGCTACATTCGGTTGCTTATCCAGCAATACATACCCTACCAAAAATGAATCTTCACTACGAATCATCATTGGACCTTGTCTGTATTGGATTTCTGCCATTTCCTTCAAGGGAACCTGAACGCCCGAAGAACCACTTAACAGCAAATTTTCTATCGCTTCCGGGCTTTGTCTGAAATCCCGGGCATACCTGGCCCGGATGGCAAAGCGCTCCCTTCCTTCCACAGTGGTCGTCAACTTCACGCCTCCCAGTGCTGCCGATATGGTTTCCTGCACATCCTTCACCTGCAAACCATAACGTGCAATGGCCCGCCTGTCCAAATCAATTTCCAAGTAGGGCTTTCCCAAAGAGCGGTCAGCAAAGACAGCTGCCGGCTTTACACCGGGCACTTCTTTGAGGTACTTCTCAAGCTGGATACTAAAATCAGCAATGGTCTCTAAATCCGGCCCATACACTTTTAAGCCTATAGGTGCCCGCATTCCGGTCTGAAGCATCAGCAAACGGGTTTCGATGGGCTGTAACTTAGGTGCCGAAGTTACGCCCGGTAACTTGGCCGCTTTGGTAATCTCGTTCCAGATATCATCAGGACTTTTGATATGGTTTCTCCATTGCCTGTAATATTCTCCATGATCATCAGGGATCAATTGCCCCTCCTCATCCTTCAAAAACTCACCTTTCTCATTCACAGCAAACCTACGTTTTCGGCCATTTTCATCTACCTTAAATTCAGGTTTGTAGAGAATCACATTCTCAAACATGGACATGGGGGCTGGATCCAGCGGTGTCTCTGCCCGGCCGGCCTTTCCCACCACAGAGGAAACTTCCGGAATGCTGGTCACCAGCATGTCCAGTTGCTGCAGAATCTTTTTATTGGCTTCCACACCGGAATGGGGCATGGATGTCGGCATGAGCAGAAACGACCCCTCATCTAGCGCAGGCATAAATTCTTCGCCCATACCAGGGAAGGTATGCACCATACTGCTGTAAACAGCAGTGGTTCGGATATTCCACCCCACCCGGTCAAATCCATCAGCCGCCCAACCAAATAATCCTGCAAAGCCAATCCAACTATTGAGCCCCACAAAAACCATCAATGCAGGTATCATCAGGAATTTGCCCTTATTGGCCAGGCACCAGTTCAGAATATGCTCATAATACCGAATAAAAAGTCCAAATATCCCGAGGATAATCCCCACGATAAGCAGCACAAACAGAAAATTCGTAAAGCGGGCCACACTCGCTCCCAATGGAGCCCAAGCAGTAGCGAGCAACCATGACACGGCGAGCACGGCAATCGCTATCAATACCGGTGTATGGTATTTTTTATAGGAATTGGACTTATAAAAGAACAAGAGGTTATTGATTCCAATGCCCATTAAGACCATTCCTGCCAACGGCAACCAGAAAAAGCCCAAAGCACCCAACAGCACCAAGGCCATATTGCCCCATTTTTTCCAGAAATGACCTTTTCCCTGAATGCCGAATATCCAATGGGCAAATGCCGGCATAACCAACAGCGTAAACAACAAGGCTGATAATAAGGCGAAGGTTTTGGTATATGCCAGCGGCCCAAAAAGCTTTCCTTCGGCTGCTTGCAAGGTGAACACAGGTAAAAAGCTGACGATCGTGGTGGCCACTGCTGTCAATATGGCCGTGGCCACTTCCTTGGTTGCATTGTAAACAGTGCTCATCAGGGATTGATCTCCAGGTGCCTCATCCATGTGCCGAAGGATATTTTCATTGAGGATGATCCCTAGGTCCACCATGGTACCTATGGCAATGGCAATTCCCGAAAGGGCGACAATATTGGCATCTACCCCAGCATATTTCATAAAAATAAAACAGGTGAGCACCGCCAAGGGCAAAATGGCTGAAATCAACAGCGAAGCCCGTAAATTATACACCATCACCATGACCACCACTATGGTCATCAAAATCTGTAGGAAGATGGCATCATTAAGCGTGGCCAGTGTTTCCAAGATAAGGTTAGATCTATCGTAAAAGGGCACGATGGTCACTTTCGAAATACTACCGTCTTCTAATTTTTTCTCAGGCAATCCTGCACTAATGGCCTCAATCTTAGCTTTGACATTTTTAATGACTTCCATCGGATTATCACCATACCTGGCGACAACGACTCCTCCCACTGCCTCCGCCCCACTCTTGTCCAAGATTCCCTTCATCGCGCGATCCGCGGGACCGATGGTTACCTTTGCTATATCTTTGATGCGTAATGGCACATTGTCGGCAGCTTTTACCACCGTCTCCTCTATCTCCTGGATATTTTCCACAAAGCCAAGTGCACGCACGTAATATTCTACTTTGTTGATCTCCAAGGTATTGGCTCCAATTGATTGATTGGTCGATTGCAGTGCCTCCCGCACATCCATCATGGATACACCATTGACCTTCATGGCTTCAGGATCCAAATCGACTTGATATTCCTTTTCCATGCCGCCTACAGATGCCACCTCGGCCACTCCTTCCACGCCGGCCAAGCCGTAGCGCACATAGTAATCTTGGATAGACCTCAGTTCATGCAGGTCCCATCCTCCAGCTGGTTTGCCTTCTTGATCCCGGCCCTCCAGTGTGTACCAATACACCTGTCCCAACGCCGTAGCGTCAGGACCAAGCTTTGGTTGAACACCAGCCGGCAACAAATTGGAAGCTAATGAATTCAATTTTTCCAATATCCTGGAGCGGCTCCAGTAATATTCGATATCATCATCAAAGATGATGTAGATACTGGACAACCCAAACATAGAAGTAGACCGGATGGACTTCACTCCTGGCAAACCAAGTAACGAAGTCGTCAATGGATAAGTGACCTGATCCTCGATATCTTGTGGTGATTGCCCCATCCACTCGGTAAATACGATTTGTTGGTTTTCCCCTAGATCCGGTATTGCATCCACTGGGACGGGATCACTGGGAAGAAAAGGTGTATTCCACTGGAATGGCACTACTACCAATCCCCAAGCCACCAAAACGACTAGCAAGAGCACAGTAACCAGCTTATTTTCCAGGAAGAATTTAATAACAGCATTGAGCATAACTTAAAACTTAAATGCTAAAAGATGATTATAATAAAACAGGAAGGAATATCACGGAACAGGCAATGGGCAGGCATTGCATTTCCGGCCAGGCCAGAAAGCGGCCAGTAAAAATGGCTAAATCAAAAAAGTTTGATGTTTGATATGTATGGGAACCAGCGACGGTGGCCCTACACTTTTGAGACAGATTTTAGGATAATTTTCAATTTGTTGCGCTAAAAGAACCAAAATTTCTGACATCAAGTCAGGCAATGGCAATAAGGAAGCATTATAAAAATGCATATCCACGAGTTTAGCAAGATTTTGGTCGGAATTCTGAAGGTCAGTATTAGGCACATCGTCACAGCACCCGGGCATCTCTTCTCCATCAGGACAACAGTTCTTATCCTCTGCAAAAAGATTGATATGAGCCAATTCTTCTCCGCAATAATGCATGGAATAACTCATTCCCGCATTGAAGCAGAAATAAATCATCAGCAGCGCTATTTGGACAAGTTTTCGCATAATTACTTTATAAGCTCACTACAAAGATAGATAACCTTATTGCTATAAAGTTATATAATTTTTGTAAATTTTAAACAGGCAAAGAGGTGCGAATCCTCAATAGTGCCTTCAAAACTTAGTTAGCTAACTGTTTTACATTGTATAATTTAGCAATTCAACACTCCAGCCCTTACCATGTTGACCGTAGAACATCATTTTACCTGCCCTCATTGTCTTTCTCAAATTTCCATGATTTTGGACTTGAGTGTCAGTCCCCAAAAGTACATCGAGGATTGTGAAGTCTGCTGTAGACCAATTGAAGTGCATTTTGAAACAAAGGGTGATAATATTACCTATTTTTCAGCGAACCCCTTAGAACAGTAATGAACAACAACTAAAAACTCCTTATTTTTAGCAATCTTGCATTTTCAATATTCTGGTTATACATTTGCCCTACCTAAGCTAAAACTCTTATGATCAGAATATTAACCCTATCCATCGTTTTTCTTTGTATATCATCTCCTTTATTTGCTCAACAAAAGGCCACATTGGGAATCCAAAAGGCCGCTGAGGAATTTGCACAGGCCAATATGGAAGGTGATTATGAAACCATCATTAAATACACCTATCCTTTGGTGCTCAAAAAATCCGGGGGAAAGGAAGGGCTAAAGAAAGCTTTGACGGATGCTTATGACCTTTTGAAGATAAGGGGTATGAAAATAAAGAGCTTTGAAGTCGGCGAACCGCTGAAGGTCACACATACTTCTGGGGAAGTCCATGCCTTGGTCCCCGTAAAATCAAAAATCCACGTTCCAAAAGGAGAAATCATTAGCCAAATCACCTTGATAGCAGTATCAGATGAAGCCAGTGGGAAATGGTATTTTATCGAAACCTCCGGGCTTGACCCCAAAAATATCCACAACTACCTTCCCACTTGGGATTATACCTTGGGCCTTCACTTTGATAGCTCCAAGGAGTTTGTGGCCAGCAAATCATCCGAGTAAATTTTCCTTATAAAGAACTGCTATCCACTATTTCCTTTCCGCATTGTCTCCATTTGGTCCCACAGCTTTTCTGGGATCTGATCCAAATGGCTGAACTGCCCTGCTCCGTTTAACCATTCACCACCATCAATGGTAATCACCTCTCCATTCACATACGCGGAAAAATCCGACACCAAATAAGCCGCCAAATTGGCAAGTTCCTGATGTTTCCCTACCCGTTTCAGCGGAATCCTCTTGGCAGGGTCAAATTTATCTGCCAACTCCCCCGGTAACAAACGACTCCACGCACCCTCTGTGGGAAACGGACCAGGTGCGATGGCATTGAAACGGAGGCGATATTTGGCCCATTCCACTGCCAACGAACGGGTCATCGCTAGTACACCCGCTTTTGCGGTGGCACTGGGAACCACGTATCCAGAGCCTGTCCAGGCATAAGTGGTGACAATATTCAAAAATGTTCCTGGTTGGTTCTTATCAATCCAATGCTTACCGGCTGTCATGGTCATATTCACCGATCCCTTAAGGACTATGTCGATGACCGTATGAAATGCATTGGCTGAAAGTCGCTCGGTAGGACTGATAAAATTTCCCGCGGCATTGTTTACCACCACATCAACATGTCCCAGCTGATTCACCGCACTTTCAAACATGGCTTCCACCTGATCCACGGCTCTTACATCACAGGCAAGCGGAATCACCCTGCCTCGGCCCACTTCAGCCTCTAGCTCACCAGCTGTCTTTTTCAGTACATCCAGCTTTCTACTGGTAATGATCAAATTGGCACCAAGCTCTAAAAAGTATTTGCCCATGGACCTTCCAAGGCCGGTACCTCCACCAGTGATCAGGATATTTTTTCCTTCCAGGGCATCTGATTTGAGCATTCCGTTTAGATATGACATAGCGTTTGAAATTTTGCAGTGATAGGCTCAATATAAATAATTGTAGCTTCATTCTGATCAAATGCTCCATCAAACTTGGGTAAACTCTTCCTGACAATAATGTGTCAAGTGAAAAAGTTGGGGGATTAGGGTTGGTTCCGATAGCCGCAGATGATGCAGATAAATAAGATTTACGCTGATTTTTTATAATAATCTGAGCTCAATTTAAAATACCGTCATAGCGAGGAAGTATAGCCTGTCCCGAGCTATCGGGAACGTGGCAATCCCATATTAAGAAAACGAGATTGCTTCACTCCGTTGCTCTGCATTCATATGACGGATTTATACTGATTTTTAATCGAATTCAGGTTAATAGGGTACACATTCCTATTGCTAAATTAAAGAGAAATATGCTTACCATAGCCATCTGGAAATCTCTCATCCCCCAGAAATATTGCTTGGTCCATAATAACGAAGGAACCCTTCGGCATAAAAAAAGCCACTCGAAAGTGGCCTTTTTAACGTTTATGTATTTGTCAGATTAATATCGGTAATAATCAGGCTTATATGGCCCGGCTACTTCCACACCAATGTATTTAGCCTGGTCCTCTGTAAGTTCATCCAGTTCCACGCTAAGTTTAGCTAGGTGCAAGGCCGCCACCTTTTCGTCAAGGTGCTTGGGAAGCACATATACTTTGTTCCCATACTGATCGGTATTACTCCAAAGTTCCATTTGTGCCAAGGTCTGATTCGTAAATGAATTGGACATTACAAAAGACGGGTGCCCAGTGGCACAGCCCAAGTTCACAAGTCTTCCTTCTGCCAATAGGATGATGTCATTGCCATTGACATTATAAAGGTCCACCTGAGGCTTGATTTCGTCTTTGGTGTCACCGAAGTTTTCGTTTAGCCAAGCCACGTCTATCTCATTGTCAAAGTGTCCAATGTTACAAACGATGGTTTTGTCCTTCATTACTTTAAAATGTTCCCCCGTGATGATGTCCTTATTACCAGTAGCCGTCACCACGATGTCTGCTTCAGCAGCAGCATTTATCATTTTCTTCACTTCAAAACCGTCCATAGACGCTTGCAAAGCACAGATAGGATCTATTTCCGATACAATCACCCTGGCACCTGCTCCTCTCAATGAAGCCGCAGAACCTTTTCCTACGTCACCATATCCAGCCACTACAGCTACTTTTCCAGCAAGCATCACATCGGTAGCTCTTCTGATGGCATCCACCAAGGATTCCTTACAGCCGTATTTGTTGTCAAACTTGGATTTGGTCACCGAATCGTTAACGTTAATAGCCGGCATTGGAAGGGTACCGTTTTTCATCCGCTCATAAAGTCTGTGCACACCGGTTGTGGTTTCTTCAGACACTCCTTTGATTCCTTGGACCAATTCAGGATACTTGTCCAATACCATATTGGTCAAATCCCCGCCGTCATCCAGGATCATGTTCAACGGCTGCTTGTCCTCTCCAAAGAATAAAGTTTGCTCGATGCACCAATCAAATTCCTCTTCGTTCATTCCCTTCCAAGCATATACGGGGATGCCAGCAGCAGCAATAGCCGCAGCGGCATGGTCCTGCGTGGAGAAAATATTACAGGAAGACCAAGTCACCTCAGCCCCAAGTTCCACCAATGTCTCTATCAATACCGCAGTCTGGATGGTCATATGGAGACATCCTGCTATTCTGGCACCTTGCAGAGGCTTGGATGCTCCATATTCGGCTCTCAATGCCATCAAACCTGGCATCTCTGCTTCAGCCAATCTGATTTCTTTGCGTCCCCAATCGGCCAAAGAAATATCTTTTACTTTATACTTGACGTACTTTGATTTAGTTTCTGACATGTAGTTATGATTTTTATCAAAATTTTCAGCTCACAAATTTACTCAATCCTGTAGACATTATGAAATATTACCTCGCTTACAGAAATTTAACCTCCTTAAATGCATATTGGTTTTCATTTCCGCCCCTTTTCTTGATGATCAACTTCCCTTCTGTTGTAATTCCGGTAATCATTCCTTCATAAATACCTCCATCATCCTCGTAGGCGGCCCATTCTTCACGGCGGTAGAGATCCTGCCAATAATCTTCTCTCAACCTATCAACTTCTCCTTTCTTTACCTGGATATAGCGTTTTTCTATCTCCACAAGGACATCATTCAGTAAGTCCCATTTATCTACCTGACGACCTGACAAAACGGCTAAGGAGGTTGGTCCAGGAAAAGCAAAATCCAGCTGGTTCAGGTTCAGACCGATTCCGACCACCGAGGTTTGAATGCGAGACTGTGTCAGGCTGTTTTCTATCAGGATGCCTCCAAGCTTGCCATGACCTACATGGACTATATCATTGGGCCATTTCACCTTTATTCCTTCTGTATACTTGATCAAGGCATCTTTGACGGCATTTGAAACCAACCTGTTCAAATCAAACTGGGCCGATGCTGACAAAAATACAGGTGCCAAGACCAGTGAAAAAGTCAGGTTTTTGCCTGGCTCACTATACCATCTGTTTCCCCTTTGTCCTCTGCCTTTGGTTTGGTTATCGGTAAGGATAATGCTGCCTTCTTTAGCGGTGCCCTCTTTGATCATATCGGCTGCAATTTCATTGGTAGAATGACACTCTGTCATGTAAATGATATCTTTACCGAGAAAAACAGTATTGGCAAGGATTTTATGCATAAAATAATTAGTTATTTTGTCTTACAATAAGGATATTTAACCTTTTATTGTAACGCTTAAATGAAAAGTAAAATTACAAACAAAAAGTATGACAGCAGAAGAGCTGAGTAAAATAATCGTAAAAGGAATGGAAGATAAAAAAGCTTCCGATATTGTGGTGATGGATTTGCGGGAAATTAATAATTCTGTTTCTGATTTTTTTGTGATTTGTTCTGGCTCATCTGACAAACAGATCGAGGCAATCTCTGATGCCGTAGAAGAAGAAGTTTACAAATCCCATAAAGAAAAACCGTGGAGAAATGAAGGAAAAAGCACCAATCAATGGGTCTTGGTAGACTTTATTGACGTGGTAGCACATATTTTCTTAAATGATAAAAGAGATTTTTACGGACTTGAAGAACTATGGGGTGATGCTAAAATCACCGAAATAAATTAAGTCTCGTAAACTTTCATTTTTTCAATTCGTTGTACCTAAAGTCATTGAATTAATTATTAAACGATGAGTGATAAAAACAAAAATAAAAAGTTCATTCCCAAACCTCCCCAAAAACCCAATTTCCAACTGTGGCTGATTGTCACTGCGGTCATTGTGCTGATCGGCATTACCTGGTTTAACCAGCGCAGTGCCATGATCGAAACCACGCAGATGAGGTTTGAGGAGATGGTACTTAGTAACGATGTTAAAAAAGTAGAGGTGATCTACAATCAAAACTATGTGGAGGTCACCCTCAAAGAAGGAGCATTACAAAACCAACGATACAAGGACGAACTGGAATCCCAAAATCCTTTCTTCAATCCCACGGGACCGCATTACAAGGTAACGGTACCGTCTGTGGACAAGTTTATCGAGAAATTTGAGGCACTGGAAGCCAAGCTTCCGGAAGAGGATCAAATCGGCTATGAGGCCCACGCTGAAGAAAGCTGGGGCAATTGGTTTGGCAGTTTTGGGTTCTTGCTGCTGGTGTTCTTCCTCTTCTGGATCATGATGAGAAGAATGGCTGGCCCGAGTGGACCAGGCGGTCAGATTTTCAACGTTGGAAAATCCAAGGCCCAGCTATTTGACGCTGAAAACAAGGTTAAAATCACCTTTGGCAATGTGGCAGGCTTGGATGAGGCCAAAGAGGAAGTACAGGAAATCGTGGAATTTCTGAAAAACCCATCCAAGTTCACCAAGTTAGGTGGTAAGATCCCCAAGGGAGCCCTTTTAGTAGGCCCTCCCGGTACCGGTAAGACCCTCTTGGCAAAAGCCGTAGCCGGTGAAGCAGGCGTTCCATTCTTCACATTATCAGGTTCTGATTTCGTAGAAATGTTCGTAGGCGTAGGAGCAGCAAGGGTCCGTGACCTCTTTAAGCAAGCCAAAGAAAAAGCACCTTGTATCATCTTTATCGATGAAATCGATGCCATCGGCCGATCACGTGGAAAAGGCCAAATGCCAGGTTCCAATGACGAACGTGAAAACACCCTGAACTCCCTTTTGGTAGAAATGGATGGATTCGGTACCGATACCGGTGTCATTGTTTTGGCAGCCACTAACCGTCCCGATGTACTGGACAGTGCATTACTTAGACCTGGACGATTTGATCGTCAGATCAGCATTGACAAACCGGACATAGTAGGGAGAGAAGCCATTTTCAAGGTCCACTTGGCCCCTATCAAGACCAATTCGGACATTGATCCCAAAAAGCTGGCGGCCCAAACACCAGGTTTTGCGGGAGCTGAAATAGCCAATGTATGTAATGAGGCAGCACTGATCGCTGCCCGTAGAAACAAAGCAGCAGTGGATATGGAAGACTTCCAGGATGCCGTGGACCGTGTCATCGGAGGTCTTGAAAAGAAAAACAAAATCATATCCCCAGAGGAAAAGAAAATCGTGGCTTACCACGAAGCGGGCCATGCCGTAGCCGGATGGTTCCTAGAGCACGCAGACCCATTGGTAAAGGTGAGCATCGTACCGAGAGGAATCGCAGCCCTAGGCTACGCCCAATACCTTCCAAAAGAACAATTCCTCTACCAAACAGAGCAGTTGATCGACGAAATGTGCATGACACTTGGTGGCCGTGCAGCTGAAGAAATCATATTTAGTAAAATATCCACCGGGGCACTTAGCGACTTGGAGAGAGTGACAAAAATGGCCTATAGTATCGTTTCCATTTACGGCATGAACGACAAAATCGGAAATGTGTCTTTCTATGACAGCAAAGGAAGCGAATACAAGTTTGATAAGCCATATTCTGAAGCTACCGCTGAGACCATAGACGAAGAGGTAAGAAAACTCATTACTGCCGCCTATGATAGAACCAAGCAACTTCTCAACCAGCGAAAGCCAGAACTGGAAAAACTAGCACAGGAATTACTTGAAAAAGAGATCATTTTCCAGTCCGACTTGGAAAACCTCATCGGTAAGCGTCCTTTTGATAAGGAAACTACTTATGAAGCCTTTACTAAAAAGACTGATAAGACAGATGACAGTAAGGCAGAAAACACTGCAGACGACTCATCCAAGGTCTCCGGAGATGACTCCTCTGATGTAGAGGAAAGCCTCAGTGAGAAAAAGGACTAGTATCCATAAAAATCTCCGCTTACACAAAAGGCTTCTCCCCCAAAACTGGAGGGAAGCCTTTTATATTTATCGTCCATCAAACAACACCACCTTTTCTCCCTTCGTTTTGCTTATCTCAAAAGATTGTTAATTTTGATAAATCATCTGTTTTCAACCAAACAACCAATAGGATTACCATAGCTGGTTTAGGAATTGCAAAACAAGTTTAACATCAGCACATCCCTTTGGAACGCCTTAAGAAATTCATGAACATTCACTTAACATCCCATAGAAAGGTATTTTTCGCTTCTGATTTTCATCTTGGGGCACCTGACCTGCAAACCAGTAAAATAAGAGAAGAAAGGATCATCCGCTGGCTTAGCCAAATTGAGGATGAAGCTGCTGCAATCTTTTTGGTGGGGGATATATTTGACTTTTGGTTTGAATATGAAACAGTTATCCCGAAAGGCTTTATCAAGTTTATCAGCAAAATTGCACAGCTCAGGGAAAAGGGCATTCCAGTGATTTTCTTCACAGGCAACCACGACCTCTGGATGAAGGATTATTTTACCAAAGAACTGGACATCCCTGTCTACCACAATCCCATCACACTGGAAATCAACCATAAAAAGATACTGGTAGGACATGGAGACGGCCTAGGCCCAGGAGATAAACACTACAAAACTCCTCAAGAAAGTATTTACCAATAAATTTTGCCAAGGGCTCTTTAAATGGCTTCACCCTGACATTGGTGTCAAAATCGCTAAAAAGTGGTCTGGAAGCAGCCGTATCAGCAATCAAGCCAAAAATGAGGACACCTTCAAGGGGGATGATGAGTGGCTATGGCAATATTGCAAGGATGTGGAAAAAAAGATGCATTTTGACTACTACGTGTTCGGGCATCGACACCTCCCACTCTCATTGGAAGTCGGTGAGCATTCAATGTACTTTAACCTCGGTGAATGGGTAAGCCAATACACCTATGGAGTATTTGATGGAGAAAAATTTGTACTATCAGTTTTTGAAAAATGAAATTCCCGTTGATTTTTCTTTTGCTGACACTATCGGTCTTACATGTTTCCCAAGGACAAGGAATCAAATGGGAAAAGATCTTTTCGGACTCACTTTCCTCCATTGGATTGGTAGATTTTGACAACAAAGACAACCTCTTCTATTCCGACCAAAAAGGGAACATCACCGTCCGATACAACTTTACTGCTGATTCCACTAACTATTACTCTCCCGCTTATCAAAGTACCCTCCAGCAGTTTGAAGCTACTAAAACTGTCAATATTTTCACCTTTTCACGCGATCTTCAACGAATTGAAATACTTGATCGTTTTTTGAGTCCCCTCTACTCCACCAGACTGAGTGCACCCGCATTTGGGAATATCCGAGCAGCTACATTGGGCAATAACCTTAAAGTTTGGCTTTTTGATGAGACAAATTACCATCTTCTCCAATGGGATTACCAAAGGAATACCATCCTCCAGGACCAACCACTTAACCTGATCATCACCGATGGAGAATGGACTGTAGAAGAGATTGTAGAACATAAAAATATCGTCTTCATTAATGCAAAGGGAAAGGGCATATACCTGTTGGACAATCAAAGTAACTATTTAGGCTTTCTACCCATTCTCACCAACCATAAGCTCGCCTTTCATGATAATTTTCTTTTACATATGGAGGACGAAAATCTCGTCATCACTGATTATTTATCAGGAAAATCAAAGCGTGTGAAGGCTCCATTTAAATCACCTGCCATAGCGGTCGGGAAAAACATGTTGAGCTTTTACACAAAAAAACTGATCGTAACCTACAAAATTCCTAACAGTTTGTTCGCATCGGAGTAATTGCCCCCAAAGTCCACAATTTTAACCAGATTTAACACATTGGAAAAAGCATCACTATTGGCATAAAACAAACTATTATCCGCGTTTTTACCTACATATACGGTTAAATCTTAAATACTTTCATTAGAATTACTAGATTTTTTAGAATATTTTCAATAAAAAACCCGATTTTGATTCGAAATCTGGTTTGATTTTTGCAATTTTGCGACCCGATGAGAAAACATTTACCAAGTAAGATTTTACATATCATTTTTCTGACCACGGCACTACTGGTATTATCTGGTACGGTCAGGGAATTTTATGCCCAAAATTTCCTCAAGAAATCGGAAAAACAATATTACTTTTCCCAAAAAACCTGAACAAGCCCGATGTAGACTTCAACCTAAAGTCTACAGGATCAAAAAAATTCAAGATTATCCTGCAAGATGATGTTCAGAACAATACCTCTGTGAAGATATTTGATATCATCGGAAACTTGATCATGGAGGATACGATAAAACCCAAAGATGGTAAGCAGAAGACCTATGATTTTTCGCACATCAGCAGCGAATTGTTTGTAGTAGAGGTAGGAAAACTCCAAATACAACAAAACGAAAAGCATCTATGCCAATCCTCAAGGTGTCAAAAAGCCTGATGTCGCCAGTTCCAGCACTCCTTCTGACCATAAGAGCGACAGCACCTTAGAAAGGTAAATAAAATATCAACACGGATAAAGTAGAAAAGTTAGGGATAGGACTATGTTTTTTGTTTCTAAATGATTTACTGTGGGTAAATTATCCACGGGACTGTCCCACTTGTGCGGATAGATCAGGGGAATAGTTTTGCTCCTACCGCACAAAGCCCTCTCAAGGCAACCTGATTATACCAGGCTTAAATGCCCAGCGGCATTGGCCAGGACTCCCTTCTCACTATTTTAGCCGACAGAAGTGTAAGCAGGGATGCTCCGTTAAGAGCATCAGCTTGGTAACAGAAATTGGATACAGCATCCTAACAGTGCCGTAGGTACTGACCATTGGCAAGGAAAATATATATCATTATCGACTGCATCAGGAGCATGGGCACCCAAATTCATCCGTCCACGCGATGCTTCGATCTCCATAGCCCGCTAGCGCTCAGTTTACCCATAGTAAATCATATAGAACCTTCCTTTTTCGGGGTCAAGTGAAAAAGTTGGGGGATTAGGATCGGTTTCGATAGCACGCAGATGGTGCAGATTAATAAGATTTGCGCTGATTTTTTTTATGCTGGAGCACTCAATTCCTATTGCTAAATTAAAGAGAAATATGCTTACAAAAACCACGTGGAAATCTCTCATTTCCCAGAAATATTGCTTGGTCCCTTTTTAGCTTCAGGTCAAAAAAGAACCAAAAAAAAGCCCGGATAAACCGGGCTTTCAATTTTTAATCTTAAGAAATCGCTTTCTTAGTCTACTTCTACCAATTTGATATCAAACACCAAATCTTCACCTGCTAATGGGTGATTGGCATCCAAAGTGATCTTTTGCTCATCAACATGTATCACTTTTACAGGTACAGGCTGACCTTGTTGGTTCTGGATAGAAAGATCCATACCCACTTCCGGCTTAATGTCTGCAGGCACTTGCTCCGCAGGCACATCGATCATCATATCATCTCTTTTGTCACCATAAGCTTCAGCACATGGGATGGTGATGCTCTTATCCTGTCCCACTTCCATTCCGCTAACAGCAGTATCAAAACCTTTGATCATATTTCCATCGCCTAATGTAAACTGAAGTGGCTCTCTGTTTTCTGAAGAGTCGAATACTGTTCCGTCTTTTAACTTACCAGTGTAATGTACTTTTACGGTACTTCCTTTAGTTGCTACAGACATTTATTATTTCTTTTTTTGTGAATAACGCTAAAGGTAATACTTTTTAGAAGGGATAAAAAAGAATCACTGGGTTGATTTAAAAACCGTTCAAAAACGATCTATTTTTGTTCATTTTCGTACATCAAAAAATCCAAAAACCTATTTAATTTCGCTAAATTAGGCATTTATAAAGATGGCACCATTTCAGCAAAAGCCAAGGCATATTGCAAAACAAAAATATACACTCCAATGGAAGACACTAGCTTAGGCAAAATATTGATCGTTGATGATAATGAAGATCTCCTATTTGCAGCAAAGATGCTGTTAAAAAAATATGCGAAAGAAGTCACCATAGAAAAAGATCCTCGAAGGATTCCCTTTTTAGTCAATAACAATAATTACGACGTAATCCTTCTGGACATGAATTTCACAGAGGATACCACCTCAGGAAAAGAAGGATTCCATTGGCTCAAGCAAATCAAAGAAATTGACCCAAAGGCTGTGGTCATCCTTATCACGGCCTTTGGGGATGTGGAAATGGCCGTCCAGGCACTCAAGGAAGGGGCTACGGACTTCATTCTCAAGCCATGGCAAAACGAAAAACTATTGGCCACGCTAAGTGCTGCCAGCAGACTGAAGGAGAGCTACGACCAAGTGGACAACATCTCCCAAAAATCCCGGCAGCTCCAAGCGGATATGAAAAAGCCCTTTTCGGAGATCATTGGGCAGAGTTCTTCCATGAAAAATATTTTCTCCATCATCGATAAAGTGGCCCAGACAGATGCCAATGTATTGATTTTGGGAGAAAATGGTACAGGAAAGGAACTTATCGCCAGGGCGATCCATGACCGGTCACTCAGAAGAGACGAGATATTTGTGGGGGTAGATATGGGAGCCATTACGGAGACCTTATTTGAAAGTGAGCTCTTTGGTCATAAAAGAGGAGCCTTTACCGACGCCAAAGAAGACCGTGCAGGTCGTTTCGAAGTGGCTGACAAGGGAACGTTGTTCCTTGATGAGATCGGCAATCTCAGCATGCCGCTCCAGTCCAAGCTCCTTACCGTCCTCCAAAAGAGAGAAGTTACCCGTATTGGCACCAATAAATCCATTCCTGTAGATATCAGGCTGATCAGTGCTACCAACATGAAAGTCCATGATATGGTAATGGAAAATACCTTCCGTCAGGATTTACTATACCGGGTCAATACTGTAGAGATATTTCTCCCCCCCCTTCGGGAAAGGCATGATGATATTCCCTTATTGGCCAACCATTTCCTGAAAATCTATGCAAAAAAATATCGCAAGGATTTCACAGGGTTCAAATCTGCCGCCATCCAACTGCTCCAAAACTACAGCTGGCCGGGCAATATCCGTGAACTTCAACATGCCATAGAAAGGGCCATCATCATGGCGGAAGGCAATGAACTGGACAGCAGGGATTTCTTTTTCCTTTCATCCAAACCAACGGCAGAAAAAGTAAAAAGCAATGGCACCTTAAACCTGGACGAAGTCGAAAAAAATGTGATTCAAAAAGCCATCGATAAAAATGGAGGAAACATCTCCAAAGCAGCTAAAGAACTCGGACTGACCAGGGCATCCCTGTACAGAAGATTGGAAAAATATGGATTATAAAATTGGTTTACTCGGCAGGGTGGCATTGCTCACCTTGACGCTCTTTATACTTTCTTACGCGATCCTAAACAGTGCTGGGGTGTTTGTCACATCACTGTTTATCATTCTCGTCATTGCACAACTGATTTTCCTGGTCAACTACGCCGAGAGCAGCTTTAAGAAAGTACGCCAATTCCTTGATAATATTAAGCAAAACAACTATTCTACCGTCTACCCGGTGAAATTTGACGGTACCGAAACCGATGATCTCCATATCGAGTTCAATGCCATTCTGGCCAAATTAAAAGAAGACCAAGCCGAAAAAGAAGCCAATTACCAGTACTTTAGATCCGTATTCCAGCACTTGAGCATTGGGCTGATCACCTTTGAGGAAGATGGCAGAATTCAGATACTCAATACCGCTGCCAAGCGCATGCTCAATATCGACCACCTGGGCAATATCCAGGAAATCGACCAAGTCAACAAAGAACTTCATAATGCTATTCAGACCCTTAGGACTGGAGGGAGTGAGCTGATCAAAATCGCTCACCAGGATGGGATCATGCAGCTGTCCGTCTATGTCATTGAACTTGTACTGCGGGGGGTAAAATTCAAGCTGGTGTCCCTCCAAAACATCCAAAGTGAACTGGAAGAAAAAGAAATGGAAGCCTGGCAAAACCTGGTACGTGTACTCACCCATGAGATCATGAACAGCATTGCACCCATTTCGTCTTTGGCATCCACCATAAAAAGTGACATTCAGTCCCAGGTGGAAAAAGACCAAGCTGTACCTGTGGCAGAGGTTGAAGATTACCTGATGGGAATCTCAACCATCGAAAAGCGCAGTGAAGGATTAATTGACTTTGTAAGTGACTTCCGAAGCCTCGCCCACATCCCCGTGCCCAAGTTTTCTGCCATTAGCCTCCAAGAGTTGTTTGACCAGTTGGCCGTTCTCTTCCATCACCAGATCGAGCTGCACAATATTCGCTGTGAAAAGAGAATTGAGCCCAAAGACTTGCTGCTTTTTGCTGACAGCTCACTCATCGAACAAGTGCTGATCAATATCATACAAAACGCCATTCATGCTGTAGAAGAAGCTGAAATCAAAAATATCAGCCTACATGCTTTCATTGATGAAGCAGGAAAGATTATCATCGAAATATCTGATTCCGGAAAGGGAATCGAAGAAGAGGCCCTCAACAAGATTTTCATTCCATTCTTCACGACCAAAAAGAAAGGTTCGGGTATCGGCCTAAGTCTCTCCAAGCAAATCATGAGGAGACATAAGGGGAATATCCAAGTAAAATCGACCGTTGGCAATGGAACGACTTTTAAGCTCATCTTTAACGCCTAAAACGGGATATATCAACGCTTGGTAAACAATCCTTAACCTAACTCCTCTCCCTTGGTAAAATCATATCACTAACCACTCTCAGCCACACCTACATCACCAAACCTACTGTAAACTAGGTTTTTAACATTTAGGTAACATTTATTTCACAAGAAAATACAACCCTCTCTAAAAACATCGCATTTTAATAATAAGTCATTCATCATCAATTAATTCCTACTTTATACCTTGCTTCCAAAACAAGTAAGCTATTGAAGACACAATTCAAAACTATCGTTATTTCGGATATCCATTTGGGGACAAAGGGATCCAAAGCTAAAGAGGTCGTTCGGTTTCTTAAAAAATACCGCTGTGAAAATCTCATCTTAAATGGTGATATCATAGACGGTTGGCAGCTTAAGAAATCCGGGGTATGGAAGCGAAAGCACACTCGTTTCTTTAACAGAATTCTTAAGATGATCGATAACGATAACACAAAGGTATACTATCTCAGGGGAAATCATGATGATTTTCTTGATCAGATTTTACCTTTGAAAGTCGGAAACCTGTCCATCCAGAAGGACATGATGTACGAATCTTGCGGAAAAAAATACTATATCCTTCATGGGGATGTTTTTGACAGCATTACCACAAATCTCCGCTGGATAGCCTATCTGGGTGATATTGGCTACACCTTTTTACTCTGGCTAAACCGTCAAATCAACCATTACAGAAGAAAAAAAGGCCTTCCCTACTATTCATTATCCCAATACGTGAAGGGCAAGGTAAAATCAGCCGTTTCATATATAGACAAATACGAAAAAGAACTGGCGATCATGGCCAAAACAAAAGGCTGTGATGGGATCATCTGTGGCCACATCCACAAAGCCGAATCCAGAATCATCGACGGAATCGAATACCTTAATTCCGGTGATTGGGTGGAAACGATGAGTGCCCTGGCAGAGGACTATGAAGGCAACTGGCAACTGATCTATTACAATGAGATTGATTTTGCAAAAGGCAGTGTGGATGACAGCAAAATCATTCCAATACACGAAAAAGAATCCTATGCTGCGGTATCCTTCCAGAAGCCCAACGACGATCTGGAACTGCCGCCATTCCGTTTTTGATCATGAAGTTTATCTTTATCGTACAGGGTGAAGGTCGTGGGCACATGACGCAGGCACTGGCATTATTTGAAATGCTGACCAGTCAAGGCCACACAGTATCTGAAGTACTGATCGGTAAAAGCAGCCGTCGAGCCCTTCCCGATTTTGTGAGGAAAGGCCTGAAAACGAAGCTAGTCCAATTTGAAAGTCCCAACTTTGTGGCTGACAAAAAAGAAAAATCCATCAATATTGGCAAGACCATTCAGCATAATCTTTTTAGGATGGGACGATTTTCAGGCAGTTTAAGGCTGATTGACCAAGTGGTCAAAACCAGTAAACCAGACATCATCCTTAATTTTTACGACCTCTTGGCTGGCATATATAATTTCATTTACCGCCCAAAGGCCTCTTTTTGGACGATCGGCCACCAGTACCTTATAATGCATCCTGATTTTCCTTTTGCCCCTGATGCGCCCCTCCAAAAAGCACTGTTTAAGCTTAACACCAAGGTTACCGCCCTTGGTGCACAGAAGTACCTAGCCCTATCTTTCCGAAACCTACCGCCATCATCACAAAGTAATATGATGGTACTCCCTCCCCTTCTTCGTCCACAGTTAAAGCAGCTACAGCCATCATCAGGTGATTTTATCCTTACCTATATGGTGAATTCAGGCTATGCGGAAGAGGTTATAGCATTCAGCAAAAAACATCCTGATATTAAAATTGAGGCTTTCTGGGACAAAAAGAACATGCCCTCTCCCTATTTCCCAACGCACAATCTTACGTTTCACCAGATCGATGACCAACTCTATCTAGAGAAAATGGCCGCTTGTCGGGGATTGCTCAGTACAGCGGGATTTGAATCCATCTGCGAAGCCATGTACTTCGGCAAACCCGTCATGATGGTGCCGGTGTCAGGACAGTATGAGCAAGCATGCAATGCACTCGACGCCATGGCTGCCCATGCAGGAATCACACATAACGAGTTTGATTTCAAAAAATTTGATATTTTTTTAAAAACTGCCAACAATACCCCTTCCAATTTTGTAGATTGGGAAAAGGAATTGGGAAAAAAGCTAACGGAAATTTTATCATCCCAAAATAACTGGCAGCATAATTCGCCTGTAACGTTTCCAAAACACTCGGCAAACGTCTGAATCAGTGGCTGTATTTCACCTCATTCATTTCGGCCAAATAAATGGAAATCGATTTTTATAAAAAATTCATTTTCTTCGTAAAAGCTTAACCACTCCACAGATATAGTTTTTAATAAAACTCGTAAATTCGGGTTTTAGCTTTGAAGATGAATCTATGAATATAGAGAGAACAAGACTTAAAGAAGACACCGACAGAATAAAGCATTGGAAAAAGTGGGGGCCTTACCTTACGGAAAGGCAATGGGGAACTGTTAGGGAAGATTATAGTCCTGATGGTGCTGCCTGGGAAAATGTAACCCACGAAAATGCCCGTAGCAAGGCTTATCGTTGGGGAGAAGAAGGTATCGGTGGGTTCAGTGACAACAAGCAAAAGCTATGCATGGCATGGGCCTTTTGGAACGGCAAAGACCCCATGATCAAAGAAAGGCTCTTTGGCCTCACTGGAAACCAAGGAAACCATGGCGAAGATGTAAAAGAGCTCTACTATTATTTAGACGCCACGCCTACTCACAGTTATATGAAGATGCTTTACAAGTATCCTCAGCAAGAATTTCCCTACCAAGAACTCGTGGATGTAAATGCCAAAAGAGGCAAACATGACCCCGAATATGAACTTATAGATACGGGGACTTTTGACGACGATGCCTACTTCGACATTTTTATGGAGTATGCGAAAGAAGACAACGAAGATATCGTAGCCAAAGCCACCATTCATAACAGGGGTAAGGAAGATGCCGAAATATGGGTAATGCCCACCATCTGGTTCCGAAAAACCTGGTTCACGGGACACGAGCCATTTTTACCTAAACTGAGTAAGAGTGGCAGCAATAGGATTCTTGCCTCCAATCAAAAATTGGGCAACTACCATTTCCATTTCGATGGGGAGCCTGAGCTCTTGTTTTGTGACAACGAAACCAATAGGAAAAAGGTATACGACATTGAAAACCAAAAGGAATTCCTGAAGGATGCCATCAATGACTTTGTTGTATATGGTGAAACGGACCACCTAAATCCCGCACATTTCGGCACCAAAGCTGCAGCAGTTTATAAAATCACGATTCCTGCTGGAAACTCGCATACAGTGGCCTTTCGCATGGCCCATAAAAATACTGTTGTAGATATCAAGGATTGTGATAGCATCATTGAAAAGCGTCTACAGGAAACAGATGAGTTTTACCTCGACCTCCAAGGACATGTTACAGATGAGGAGCTCCGCAGTATCCAACGGCAGGCTTACGCAGGAATGATGTGGGGAAAACAGTTCTATTACTATAATGTGGAACGCTGGCTGGAAGGAGACCCTGGGCGCTACATGCCTCCATCAGAACGTAAAAAGGGCAGAAACAATAACTGGCGACACCTTCAAAATTACGATATTATCTCCATGCCGGACAAGTGGGAATACCCTTGGTATGCCGCCTGGGATTTGGCATTCCATTGCATCCCATTGGCGAGGCTTGATGCGGAATTTGCCAAAGAACAACTCCTTTTGCTGCTAAGCGAATGGTACATGCACCCCAATGGCCAAATCCCAGCATACGAGTGGAATTTTAACGATGTGAACCCACCGATCCACGCTTATGCAGTGCACCGCGTCTACCAAATGGACAAGAAAATGAACGGTGGCAAAGGCGATCAGGAATTTTTGGAACGGGCCATGCACAAGTTGATGCTCAACTTCACCTGGTGGGTAAACCAAAAAGACAGCGATGGGCAAAACATCTTTGAGGGAGGTTTTTTGGGACTGGATAATGTCAGCCTATTTGACCGAAGCCATGTTGATAAATTTGGTGGCCGGCTGGAGCAAGCTGACGCCACTTCCTGGATGGCCATGTTTTCGCTTAATCTTTTGAGGATTTCGCTGGACCTATGTGAATTCAACAAAGTCTATCAATATACCGCTACCAAATTCCTGGAACACTTCCTTTATATCGCCGGTGCTATGAACAATATTTCCGGCGAAAACATCAGTCTGTGGGATGATGAGGACAATTTCTTTTATGATGTGCTGCACATCGATGACACGGCTCCCATGCGGATGAAGGTAAAGTCTATTGTGGGAATCATCCCTCTTTTTGCTGTCGAGCCCATTAAGGAAGAAATGTATGAGAACCTTACTGAATTCAAAAAACGACTGGATTTCTTCCTCAAAGAAAAACCAAAACTGGCATCACTGGTCTCTAACTGGATCGAGCCCGGCAAAGACAAAAGACACCTGTTCTCCCTCCTGAGAGGTCATCGCATGAAGAGCTTGCTCAAAAAGTTATTGGATTCAGAAGAGTTTCTCTCTGATTATGGGATTCGCTCTGTATCCAAATACCATAAAGACCATCCTTATTCCATGAAGCTGAACGGGGAAAAACACACCGTGGAATACACTCCCGGAGAGTCCAATACACGCATGTTTGGCGGTAATTCCAATTGGCGAGGCCCAATATGGTTCCCCATCAACTGGCTGATTATGGAATCCTTAAAGAAATTCAATTATTACTATGGTGGAGATTTTCCTATCGAATACCCAACTGGATCTGGCCGATTTGTCACACTGGACATCATAGCCAAAGAACTTTCATTGCGAAACATTAAAATTTTCATGCGAAACAAAGAAGGTAAAAGACCGGTTTTTGGGGATAACGAAAAGATGCAAAACGACCCTCACTTTAGAGATCACCTACTGTTCTATGAGTATTTTCATGGTGACAACGGGAAAGGCCTCGGTGCCTCCCACCAAACCGGATGGACTGGCCTGGTGGCAGAAATGATCCACAAATATTACCCAAGAGAAGAAAAAGTAATCGATGATGCTGTCACCTTATTTAGAAGCTGATCGATTGGAAGCAGGGTGTGATGAAGTAGGCAGAGGCTGCCTATGCGGACCTGTAGTGGCTGCTGCCGTGATTCTGCCCAATGACTTTGCCCACGCCCTCATCAATGATTCCAAAAAGCTCAGCAAAACCAATAGGGAAAACCTAGTAAATGAAATCAAGGAGAAGGCCATCGCATGGGCGGTGGCCGAATCATCTGTGCAAGAAATCGATGAAATCAATATCCTAAACGCTTCATTTTTGGCCATGACCAGGTCTATACAGGCACTTGCTGTCGAGCCTGAGCATTTATTAATTGATGGAAACCGCTTCAAGAGCGAGCTCAAAACCCCATTTGACTGTATCGTAAAAGGGGATGGAAAATATGCCAGCATAGCGGCTGCATCCATATTGGCCAAAGTCCATCGTGACCAACTAATGACAGCCCATGCCAAAGAGTTTCCGGGATATGGCTGGGAGAAAAACGTGGGCTATCCTACCAAACAGCATCGCGCAGGGATCCAAAAGCTAGGTCCTACCCCACTGCACCGCAAATCCTTCAAACTCCTTCCCGACCAACTGGAAATCGGATTTTAATAGTACCAACCAGCCTCTAAAAACCACCGTAACCAACTAAAAAAGAACCAGTTAACAAGATAAAACGAATCAAAATATTGGATCATACGATAGTGAATCGTATATTTTCATGAATTAAATAGTACAATTATGAAAATTACCGCCATTATCGAAGATGGAATGATCGAAGAACTGATCAAAGAAACTGGGGCAAAGACCATCACTGAGGGACTTAAAGTAGCCATTAAAGATTACCTCTCCAAGCGTAAAATTCAACATCTCTCTTCGCAGCTTGTGAATGAGCCTTTGGAATTTTCCTATGGTGCAGATCATCTGCGTGAACAAAACCGCAAATGAACGGGGTCCTGGTAGACACATCGGTTTGGATCGAATATTTCCGGGGCAATCCGGATTTCATCAAACCAGGGCTCCAACTCATTGAAGAAGGCAATGCCTTTAGCCTTGAAGTTATTTTTGCGGAGCTGGCGCAAGGAGCCAAGCATGAAAAAGAAGTCAACTTCATCACGGAATTTTTTAGCAATATGAAACTCCTGGATTATCCGGGATTGACCTTCGGCGCGGGTATTTACTCCCAAGAAAATAAGTTGGTCCAATATGGAGTAGGGCTTATCGATTCGATCATTATCCTATGCGCCAAAACATACAACCTGAAAATATGGACCTTGGACGAAAAGATCAGAAGATTTGTCGGGTATGATATGATTTTCAGTACTGATCAATATTTTGGGTGACCTGCTGGCAATTTTCCTTTTTCTAGTCACAAAGAGACTAGGATTTTGGTTGGACTTTGCCTATAATTATTATTTAACCCAAAAGGATATTACCCGTTAAACGTGCATGCTCATTTTATTGAGTAGAGAGCTCAACACATATCAGTACTGAGGCTAAGCTCCAGCATAACCTGATGTTTAGTGTCAACAATGTTATAAATATATTTCTCACCATCCTTAAATCCATAAGAAAGTTATTTAGGTATTTTTTATTACTGGAGTCCGAGAAAACAATCGTCAAATTAAAAAAATCAACTGTTTTGATCCCTAAATCCCCTAAAGGTGACTTTCTAAAGCTCCCCTTTAGGGGATGGGGATTATTTTAGGGATTGGAATAAAAACCCTCCAATTTCTGTTTAAAGACAGTTTTTGATCATATTTGAAATTTAGTCGGACGATAGTAATTTCTTATCATTCCTTTTTGGCTGCCAAAACAGTAGATTATAGGATGTGATTATACTGAATTGTGCAAGTAATCAAATTCATTAGAAGAAAGTCCACGGATTTCCACGATTTTTTTTATGTCAATCATTAATTGATATAAGGCAGTTTGCTGAATATTCTCAAACTGGCAGAAAAGCGTATAATCATATTATAGGATCAATTTATCTTTTTGGTTTATTCACTGCTCATTCTTTTTATGAAGAGATCTGCCATCTGTCTATTCGCCACTGCTACATTGCTACTTTTAACTTATGCTACAGGATATTGTCAAGTAAACTATTTCTTCAAAGTAGAAACAGGATATATGAGTTTCAAGAACAACACCATTAATGTAGACCCTGGTCCTAGCTGGATGGGATACTATCTGAAAGACAAGAACAGTCTGGCATTCCGTCTGACAAATGGTATAAGCTATCGTGAGAAACCATATACTGGTTTAGGGTACTTGAATTTTGAAGGCATTAAAGGAATATTCGTTTTTAGGGATTTTGAGTACGTGTTTTTAACCTCAAAATTGAGCCCTATCTTGAATTTAAAATTAGGGCATAGTCACTTGTGGAACCAGTATAATAATGGCAGCGGAACTGCATTGGGGGAATTGAACATGGGACTTAATTTCAAATTTTCGGAAGAACTGGGTATTTACTTCAAGTCTGGCATACTACTCACCCAACAATCAAAACTTTCCCCTTTTAATTTTGGAATTAGGTACCGTTAGGAGGACGATAAAGAAAGAGGTCGGCCATTAATGGCCGACCTCTTTTCATATATCCGTTTTACCGTTTTCTAAAAACCGGTAATGGCAAGTCCTTTCGATCTCCTTACTCATAAGCAGGGTTTTGAGGAAAATCCTTGTTTTGATTAAGGTCTATGGCATTTTGCGGAATTGGCCTCAATATTTTCAGATTACCGTTTGTTCCTTCAAAATTAGAAGGAGTAATCCAGCTATTGTGAGCAGAAGCTCTTTCTACCAATTTACCCGTTCTCTTCAGGTCAAACCACCTGTGGTACTCTCCCAACAGCTCTCTGGCCCTTTCATCCAAAATATAGTCGATATTAAATTCACCAAGGGCAGCGTCAGCCACTCCAGCTCTTTCCCTGACCACATTAAGTCGATCTAATCCTGTGGATGGATCGCCTGCTTGCAGATAAGCCTCAGCAGCCACTAAATACGTTTCCCCCAATCTGGACACGATAAAGTCCCGTGTACTGGTCGCTCCACCAAACAGGGAATTAGGATCATCAAACTTTTTGACGATCATGGTAGCCCGGTCCAGGGAAATGGCTCCACCATTTGGGTCGGTCGTGCCGTAGGAATGGTATTCGACGCCCGGATGAGCATTGACATAATCGATGCTGTCCTGGGCCGTAAACCATCTGGGCTCGTAGAAATCCTCCACCATCAGGGAACTGTGATCATCTACATCAAAGTAATCATAGTACCTTACAAACACTTCAGTCATAAAGGTAGAATACCACCGTTCATCTCCCTCTTCATAAAGATCGAGGGCAAATCGGTTAGGTAACGTAGTATAGCTTTTATATGGTGCGTCACCAGCTACTTCAGAACCTCCCATATAGGGCCCAAAATAGCTTTGCTGCTTATTGCCAATTCCAGTAGGATCAGCACTGATCGATCCGGCACTCCATTGTACCGAGAAAATCACCTCCTCATTCATGTCATTATCTGGCAGCCACAGTTCCTCAGAGGTAAGGTTAAGGTCTTGGCCGTTGATCACATTATCGGCATAAGCAGCTGCTTTGGAGAAATCATCAGCAGTTCCAAAATCCTCATAGCCCCTGGTCAGATGCACTTTGGCCAGTAGGTTTTCTACGGCCCGCTGGTTTACATGTCCATCATAAGATCCCGAAGACACTTGACCCATAGCACCCTCCAATTCTGAAATAATGAAGGTATACACCTCTTCCGCACTGGATCGATCAAACTGCAAAATAGGCTCATCTACATATTCGGTGATCATACCGACACCGCCATATGACTGAACCAATAGAAAATAGGCATTGGCCCTTAAAAACCTGGCTTCTCCCAAATACTGGGTGGTAACACCTGTCTGCTCGGTGATATCGGCATAATGAATGGCTGAATTGGCCAACTGAATGGCTTTATAACAATTTACGTACAGGAAATCCACTCCCGATGAGGAACTGTTTAGTTCAAAATACTTACTGAGTCCCTGCGGAGGGCGGTCCCTTCCTTCCTGGTAAAGATCTGTACCACATACAAACATCCATGGATCATCCCCATAAATATCACGAAGTGCCGAATAATTGGCATTGATCAAGGCTTCATAGCCCTCGGCAGTTTCATAAAAATCCTCTGCGATCACATTGGACTTATTATCTTCTTCCAGAAATTCTGCGCAGCCTGTAGCTGCTAGCAGAAAGATCATTGCGAAAATTGAATTTATCTTCTTCATTGTTCTTCAATTCTTCAGATTAAAACTTAACACTCAAACCAAACTGCGTCGTGATCGTACTTACACGTCCTATTCCCAAGCTGGCCTGTGCCCACTCAGGATCCCATCCATCATAGTCCGTAAACGTGAAGGGATTTAGTACATTGACATAAACCCGCACCTTCTTAAGGCTGGCCCGACTAAGCAGTGTCTCCGGAAGGGTATAGCCTACTCCGATATTATTGATCTTCACAAAGGAAGCATCTTTATAGTAGGCCATTCCGCTACCCCAATATTGCCCCTCATTTCTTGGCTGAGGGTATTCATTGGATACCTGAGCAGGAATTCCTTTAGTATTTTCAGGAACATACCAACTAGGTATGGCCAATTTTTGGCGTCCTCTATCCCCTACGTTGGTGAAATTGCTATGGAAATCACTGTAGGCCAATACACCTTGCTGTGTAGCTACTGAAAAATTCATATCAAA
Source organism: Echinicola soli (assembly GCF_006575665.1). Lineage (NCBI taxonomy): Bacteria > Pseudomonadati > Bacteroidota > Cytophagia > Cytophagales > Cyclobacteriaceae > Echinicola > Echinicola soli. The sequence goes on along the minus strand of NZ_CP041253.1, from coordinate 2,869,495 downwards.
ATTCCCTACTTGTAAATTGGAAATAATACCTCCCGTCCAGGAAGGATTGGATGAACCAAGGATTACACGATCATCATTGGGATTAATTGCCCCATCATTGTTTACATCCCTGGCTTTGGCCTGGCCTTCGGTTTGGTTAAAGGCAGCAGCATCTTCACCTGCTTGCCAAACTCCGTCATAGATAAAATTGTAGTGGGCATCTATTGACTCTCCTATAAACCAGCCATTTCCTACATCATCCACTTCTGATTGTCCGTACAGGGATTCGATGGAATTGGTGTTTTTGGTAAACGTAAATGTAGTGGACCACGTCACCATGCTGTTTTCCACATTAATGGTATTCAGCATCACTTCCACCCCTTTGTTCCGCACTGAAGCGGCATTGGAAGCAATATCGCTGAAACCAATCTCCAAAGGGAGCTTTTGGGTCACTAACAAATTGTCAGAAAGGCGATTATAATAATCCACACTACCGGTAATACGATTCATAATAAATCCAAAATCCACCCCTATGTTAATTTCCTTGGTTTTTTCCCAGGTCAGCGCTTTGTTGGCAATGGAATTTTGCGTCCAACCGTTTGCGGCGGTTCCGTTAAAATCATAATACGTTTGGTTGGTCAAGGCATTCACTGTTCTATAGGGGCCTACATTATTGTTCCCTACGGTGCCATATCCCAATCTAAGCTTCAAGTCGGAAACAGTGGACGAATTGGCCAAAAAGGCCTCCTTGTTTAATCTCCACCCAAGGGCTACAGAAGGGAAAGCCTGCCATTTATTCCCCTCTGATAGCAAAGATGATCCATCCCACCTATTGGAAACGGTCACCAGGTACTTATCCAAATAGGAATAATTCAGCCTAAGGGCAAATGACGCCAACTGGCTCTTACTAAAATAGTTTCCAAGGTTATAAGTCTCTTGTAAACCAGACCCTACATTATAAAATTCGGTTTCAAAAGGCTGCTGGGTAGACGACATATTCGCAGTTTCTGTCCGGTCCACAAAGATACTTTGAAGGGCTAAAAAGTTAAAGGTGTGGTCGTTAACGGACTTGTTAATATTCAACTGATTGTCCCAGGTAGTGTTCATGTTGTTATAATAACTGACTTCAGAAGAAGGCAGGTTCCCATTATTGATCCCTGTGTTGGTCTGTGCTCCCCAAAAGCGTCCTCTTCTATTGTTATTAAAGCCAACAGAGAAGGTGGATTTCAAACTCAACCAATCCAATGGATCGTACTGCAAATAGGCATTACCAACCCCTCTTAGGCTTCTGGTATCATCACTGGAATTAGCAATTTCCAATAGGGGATTGTAGGTACTGGTTTTGTTGGCGGCCCAGTCTCCGTTTGGAAAAGTCAACTTACCCGGTTGGGGGAATAACTCTCCTACTATTTCATCACCATTTTCATCAATGGCATATGGACTCAAAAATGGATTTAGCCTAAAAGCTTCCTGCATAGCATTACCGCTACCACGCTGATTGGTTCCATGCGACAGGGCCATATTTGCTCCAGCCATAAATTTGTCGTTGATGTGCTGGTTGATATTCATGTTAAACGTGTACTTGTCCAAGCTTTCTTGTTCAAGGGTACCCGTTTCTTTTTGGTAACCGACACCTATATTATAGGTAGACGCCCCACTTCTATGGGAAATGGTCAAGTGATTGTTGGTCTGCATACCGTTCCTGAGCACTGCATCATACCAGTCAAAACCGTCCAAATTATTAAACCGTTCTGCCAAAACTGGATTGTTTGGCCCTAATACGACATCTTCATATTCTTCTGGTGTCATGTCAGGCCTGTTCGTGGTCGTACCCAGATATGCCGACATATGATAATCCCTCCACTGCTCCAGACTCATCATTTCAGGTAGCCTAGCAGGAGTTTTTACCCCATAGAAAGTATCAAAGGAAAAGGTGGTTGCATCAGGGATATCTGTCCCGCCTTTGGTCTCTACGATCACTACACCGCCAGCAGCCCTTGAACCATAAATAGCAGCTGATGAAGCATCTTTCAGCACTTCTATTTTTGCAATATCATTGGGATTCAAAAAGTCGATATTATTAGTCACGACCCCATCAACCACATATAATGGTTCGGAACCTTCCAGGGAGTTATTACCTCTGATCGTCATGTTAAAGCCATCCCCCAATCGACCGGTGCTATTGCTTACCTGGACACCAGCTACACTTCCTTGGAGAGCCTGTACAGGGCTGGTAGTCCCCCGCTCAGTGATCAGGTCACTGTCCACGCCGGCAATGGCTCCTGTCACGTCTGATTTTTTCATGGTTCCATAACCTACCACGACCACAGATTCCAAATCTGTTAAGCTGGACACTAACTCAATGTCGATCTTAGATCGATTTCCGACAGTGATTTCCTGCTTTTCATACCCAATAAATGAAAAGACCAAAACGGCTTCTCCGTCAGGAACAGAGATGCTGTAATTACCATCAAAATCGGTGGTGGTTCCAGTAGTGGTTCCTTTTAGCAGGACAGAAGCTCCGGGTATAGGCTCTCCTTCATCGGATGCAACCACCGTCCCAGTGATCACTTCTTGTGCAAAACTTGTAATGGATAAGCCTAATCCCAAAAGGAATACCAGCCCCCATCTCATTGATTGAATGGTCATCTCGACCAGCCACTTGGGAAGTGGCTTTCTTGGTACACTTTGTGCCATTTTTTTTAAGAGGTTTATTGTTATAAAAAAGGTTAAATGCAATCGATTGCGCGCGCAATCGATTGCATTATAGGCAGTAAATAGGAGCTATCCAAAACAACCAAGTGTTTTTTTACTTTTTCACCGTCAATTTTTGCTGCTTTTTAAATTACAAGCACATATTTTAATGATATGGTAGCATAATTCCTCCTAAAAATACCTTAAGGTGTTTACAAAAACATGTACCACCGATACTTCTTTAGCTGAAAAACATACCACCATCTATCCAAAACCTTTCTAAAAAAATCGATACGGATCTTTTATTAACGTATCCATCCGATCAACCCATATAGGTCAAGCTAGGAATATTTAAGTTTTTTATTTAGGTCGGTACTGCTTCCAGTTGGAAGGGAGGAGCTGATAAAGGTCTTTTTGTTTATGGCTTTGTATTCTTTCAAAGACATCTTTGAGCCATTCAAACTCGTTAACATTGTTCTTTTTGCAGCTGGCCATAAAGGAATACATGGCTGCGGTCATCTCTGCGGCTTGGTGCGATCCGGCAAAAAGGAAGGCTTTTCTGCCGATTGCCAAGGGCCGGACAGCATTTTCCACAAGATTATTATCCAGCTCCATCTGTCCGTGAAGCGTATAGGCACTTAACCCCGCCCACCTGGAGCGGGCATAGTCTATAGCCTTGCCCAGCGGGCTTCCCGGCCTGTACCTGTATTGGTTTTCCTCCAACCACTTCCCAAGTCTTTCCAGTACGGGCACGGCATGGATTTTCCTTTCCCGCGTCCGCCCCTCCCAGTCCAGGGCTTCTTCCCTCATCCGTTGTTCGAGTGCATAGAGCTGCTGTATCTCATCCAGAACATGGTTTGCCTGCTCGGCATAATCCTTGACCGCATCGACAAAGTACCTTCGCGCATGGGCCATACAGAAAGTCAAATGGATATCAGGATGGTTCCCATAGAGAGAATCATAGACTTTCCACCCATCGGTCTGGATGATACCCTTAAAATCAGTAAGCATTTCTTTGGGACCGGATCTGTCCCTTCCCTTTCTGTAATCAAAGAGCACCAATCTGTCCACCGGGGCATGGTATAGCCACATGTATCCTTTATGGATACCGTTTTTATGGTCCCTGTCCAGGACTTTTATCGGGGTCTCATCGACTTGGAGGTACTTTTGACTGATGACCACCAGACTGAGTAGCTCCCAGAGAGGCCTGAGCTGTTCCCAACCTCTCATTACCCAGTCTGAGGCGCTTGAGGCAGGTATCCGTACGCCCATTTTACTGTACTTGTCAATCTGCCTGTGCAGGGGCATCCCGTAGACATATTTGTCGACAGTAAGCTGGGCGATTACCGATTCGGAAGGTATACCTTTTTCAATTACCCTGTCCGGCAAGGTGCCGATGATGATCCCTTCACCGTTTGGCCTGGCATATTTTGGGCGTATATACCGCTTTACATAGAAACAGGCAGGAACAACCTCCAATACCTCGGTAATCTCCTCACCGATCCTCACACAGCCTTCGGTAGATTCGGCCGGTTCGATCACGATCTCTTCTCTTTCAAGTTCTTCGGGAAGGCTCATACGGCCCGTACCCTTGGCCCTTTTCTTCGGTGCAGGCTTCTGTTCCTGCACGGATACCGATTCTGAGAGCTCCTCCTGTACTGCTTTGGTGGTGCCCAGTTCAAAAATCCCCAGCTGGTTCTGGTCGGTACTGCCCGTCCGTTTCTCGCTTTTGGTGCCAAAAATATACCTGCGGAGTTTGTCCAGTTCCGACTGTAGGTCGGCGATGGCGTCTTCTTTTTCGGACACGGTCAACAAGGCTTCTTCATACAGTTTTTTGTAGTCGGTTCCCTTGTTTTCCATAGCGTAAAAATAAGCTAAAAAAGTGGCTATACAGCTATGTAGGAGCTGTTTTTTTACGTCAAAAACAATTGTTTTTTTACCCCCTTTTTGAGCTGTCATAGCGCCTTCTGTAGCTCACCGAATCGAGCATTACCCCCTGTAAGAGCAGGGTCAGCTGACCGCCCGAGATCATGTTTCCCGCAAGCTTGGGCCGCTCAAAAGTGCCCTGTTCCAGCTTTTTGATATACAGGGCAAAACCGTCCCTGTCCCATTGGAGAAGCCGCACCTGGTTGGACCGCTTGCCTATGAAGATGAAGATGTCCCCGTTCATCGGATCAAACCCAAGTTCATTTTGCACCAGGCCGGCCAGCGAGTTGATCCCAAAGCGCATGTCGGTCGGCTGACCGTAAAGAAAATACCGGACCGAGTTGGACAAGGCCAGCATTACTCGGTCAGCTGCCTGAGTATCGCTGGATCAGGCAGGCCATAAAACTCCAAAACGACCCCCGAAGGATAACATATCCTTGCCGCAGGATTTTGGCCAGTCCGCGGGGATATCTCCAGTAGGTCAAAGCCAACGTGTCCCGGAGATACCTCCATCCGTCCAATCTTCCTGGCCCAATAATAAAAGGTGCTGCGCGAAAGGTCCCGTGATTCTGCAAACTTGGCCTTTGTCTGTCCCGAGGATTTCCATTCCTCATACAGTACGTAGTAATCTTCTCTGCTTAAACTTTTCATCCTGCAACATTAACACTTTGCAACATGATAGGAAATATGGACTTGCTCGGATGGATACTTATTAACCACTCAAAGAAAAAGGCTCTAAATGGAATACTTTGGGTAAATATGCAGGGCAGTATTTTGGATCAAGCAATATTCATGAAAGCGGCTAAAATTCATGATACTTTTTAACCTAAGTTTAAAAACCGTCACTGCGAGCCTGTCTGATGCCAAAGGCAGGCCTGTCTGGTGCCAAAGGCAGGCTTGTTTGGTGCCAAACAGGACGTAGGATGTGATTTGCGGGAAGGAGCCGTGGCGAGTTGCCACGGCCTTTTCCTAGTCCTTTCCCGTCACTGCGAGGAAGTATAGCCTGTCCCGATATCGGGAACGCAGCAGTCCCGTCTTAAGAATACTAAATTGCTTCCTCCCTCCGGTTGTCGCAATGACGGATTGATATCGGTTTTATGGTCGAACTCAGGTTAAAAGGCAAATATTCTTACCCAAAGTAAATCATATAGAACCAAGAAAAAACGAGCTAACTCAATAAAAACCAAACCCAATAAATTAGTCATTTAAAGCAAAAATTAATTTCTTCTAAACATGTTTAGAAAATCAATCCTTAATTCATTTTTGAGCAATCGATAGCAGTAGCTTCAGACTGAATGATGCATTGGCATCTACGCTAAACACTTTTATATTCATTATAGCTAAACAGGTATAGCTCCTGATTGAAATCATAGAAAAAAAAGACAGGTGGTACCCCTAACCACCTGTCTTTATTGGCTTTCCAATAAGCTAACGTGCTTATTTCTTGGAATCCCCCATCTCTACTACCAATTCCCCTCCCTTCAGTATATCCTTGTGCATAAGGAATTGTTTACTGTAAGGCTGACCATTAAAGGTCACTTTCTGAATATAGATATTGTTTGATGAATTGTTGTTAACGGTAAGCTGTAGCGTTTTCCCGTTGTCCATGCGAATGACAGCGTTGTTTACAGTTGGGCTGCCCCAAACATATTTTCCTCCTGCTGGCTCCACTGGATAGAAGCCCAACGAAGAAAGTACCAACCAAGCGGACATTTGACCGACATCCTCATTTCCACTCAGGCCATCAGGGGCGTTGGCATATAAGTCTTTCAGGATATGGCGCACCTTTTCTGCGGTCTTATACGATTGATCCACATAACCATACATATAAGTAACATGGTGGCTCGGTTCATTCCCTTGGGCATACTGCCCTATCAGCCCTGTGATGTCATTGGAAGCTTCATCTCCCATGTCCCCATCCACGATGAAGAGTGAATCCAGTTTGGAAACAAATGCCTCTTTGCCGCCAAGGAGATCGATCAATCCATTGACATCCTGCGGCACTAGCCAAGTGTATTGCCATGCATTACCTTCTGTAAAATCCCCTTTCATGTGAATGGAAGTAAACGGGCTGAAAGGCTCCCTCCACTCATGCTTACCAATTCTTCCTCTCATAAATCCTACCTTGGGATCAAAGTAATTACGATAATTTTGCCCTCTTTTGGCATAATACTCATAGTCATCTTGCCTACCCAGCTCCTTAGCCATCTGTGCTATGCACCAATCTGATAAGGCATACTCCAGCCCCTTGGATACACTTTCCACTTCACCATCAGCGGGGATGTAACCAAGTTCTTTGACCTTGTCCAGTCCTAAGTCGTCACGCATGGCCGACGCTTTTACAGCTTCGTAAGCCAATTCCTCGTCCATTGGGATTCCTTTGAGATAGGCATCCACCACGATGGGCACAGCACTGTAACCGGGCATGGTATTGGTTTCATTGCCCACCAAATGCCAAACGGGAAGCTTGCCCTGCTGCTCATAAATCTTCAGCATAGACTGTACTATATCCCCCATTCTATCTTGCTGAAAAATGGTATAAAGTGGACTGCATCCCCTATAAATATCCCAAAGTGAAAAAGTCGTCAAATTGGTAAATGAGGTATCATTACGTACTTTTCCATCGGCACCCGCATAATCTCCATTGATGTCATTGAAAACCGATGGAGCGATCATGGTGTGATACAGAGCTGTATAGAATTTTGTCATCTCCACCCCTTCATCCATTTCCACCTGAATTTTGTTCAGTTCATGATTCCACTTGGCTTTGGCTTCTGCCACTGCCTTATCAAAATCCCAATTGGAAATTTCCTGATTTAGGTTTTCCAAGGCATTGTCTACGCTAACTGGAGATATCCCCACTTTCAGCAGGACCTTTTCATCAGCAGAGGTAGTAAACCCCAATAGCGCTTTTACTTGTCTCCCTGTAAGGGATTTTCCTTCTTTCGGTTGATTTTCATCAAAAACCTCAAATGAAACCACTGGCTTGGACAGTTTGGCAGCAAAATATATCTTTTGATCCTTCGCCCAGCCTTTGGAAAAACGATACCCCGTCAATGTGGTATCATTCACCAGTTCAATATGGGTCTTCGTCGGCACGTCCCAGCCTATACCTTGCTTCAGGTTAAACAACAACTTCGACTCCTTGCTTTCAGGAAAAGTATATTGGTGAAAACCGGCTCGCTCAGTAGCGGTCAATTCTGCAAAGACATCGTATCGGTCCAGCTTGACACCATAATAACCCGCCTCTGCCGTTTCATTTTCATGATCAAAATAGGAGAAGTAACCAGTCTCAGGTTGCGCGGGTTTGCCTTTGGCCACTTTCACATCTCCCACGATGGGCATAACCAAAACATCCCCCAGGTCTCCTATGCCGGTTCCACTAAGATGGGTATGAGCAAAACCTATGATGGTCGAATCAGAATAATGGTACCCAGAACACCAGTCCCACCCTTCCGTGAGGTTTACAGGCCCCAGCTGAACTCCGCCAAATGGCACATTGGCTCCGACAAAAACATGGCCATGACCTCCTGATCCGATATAGGGATTCACGAATTGCACAAGATTAGCCTCAGCAATAGTTTCCGGTTTATACCCTTCTTCTTTATCACATCCAAACACGGCGTAAGTCATGGAAAATACCATCGCTATGTGCATCCATTTCTTAGTATTCATCATATTCATTTACTTTCTATACTAAACCAATCAGCAGGAACTGGCTTTCTCTCTCCATCCTTATCGATATATTCCAAAATGAGTGTATAGCCTCCACCTCCTTCGATGAAATCCAATTTAAATGGATGATAGCCTGCTTTAAGGGCCACTTGCCCGCTTACTTCCCTGGTAGAGTGAAAGCCGTCATTGTCCACCACTACCCGATCACCGATGTACAGTTTACTGCCATCGTCACTGGTCAGGATAAAGTCATAAATTCCCTTCTCTGGAATATGGATATAACCTGTAAACTCCATTCCAAAAGACCCCGTGCCCAAATCCTTGGGAATCTCCAACTCATCAATCTCACGCATAGCATCTGCTTCATGCCCCTCCATTAAGGCCGTCTGTTTAAAGGTCCCTTTATGAAAAGCCACCTGCAGTCCCTGCTGCGCATTTTTCACTCTCCCACCCTTCAGATATGTGGTTTTCTTAAACGGCACCTCATACACATCCCCTCGATTTCCTGAAGGACCAAAAGCCGCTACTTTAAAATCCGTATCCTTTTTCACTCTTAGCGGCTTGTCCAGTAGTGGATCGTCCATTTGGGGCTCGGAGCCGTCACTGGTATAATGGATCGTCAGGAAGTCTACTGGTGCGGAAACATCAAGGGCCCCCTTCCCTACAAACATGTTCATGTCAGCAATACCGCTCAAATCGGGTAAACGATAATTGATCTCCTGCTGCTGCATCCAAGCGTAATGTGCATTAAGACGCGTTAAATATCCTTCAAAATCATGGGGATCAGACCACACACGCTCTGCCAAAGCCGTCATCCTCGGCATATACATATAATCTGCGCGTGCTTCAGAAGGAATATACTCTGTCCATATATTGGCCTGGCCACCGATCACCTGGTCGGCTTGGGCAGCTGTAAATCCCTCAGGGACTATATCCACGGTATATACCTTGCGCAGCGAGCTTTTATCAGGTGCATAGTCAAAATAAAGGCCTCCACCTACGGGACTCATAATGACCTCATTACCGTTTTCTACGGCTTGAAAAGGAGCATCTTTTACCCAACTTCGCCAATACATTACATGAGCTGTAGCGCTAATTCCACCGGCCAAAGCATCATCCCAAACAATGAGCTGCTTGCCTTTGGACTTTACATAAGCTTCCATATGGTTAACAAAGAAACTCTGTAGTTTATCCACATCTTCGATGCCATTATCTTCCATCCACTGCCTGCACATAGAGGTTTCCCAAAACTCCCTATCCACCTCATCTGCTCCGATATGAACATATTCACTCGGAAACAAGGCCATTACTTCATCCAGCACTGTTTCGGCAAACGCATAGGTACTTTCCTGACATGGGTTTAGCGGACTGCTGAACAACTCGCCCCAGTCTGTTTTTTGGTCTCCGGTCAAATAAGGATATGCTCTTACCGCAGCACTCATATGGCCGGGCATGTCTATTTCAGGAATCACCTCTATATGTCGAGCTGCTGCATAGGCGATGATTTCCTTTATATCTTCCTGGGTATAAAAACCACCATATACTTCCTTACCATCCACTTCCTTGATATTCCAGGAATCGATCTCCATATCCGGATTAGTTTTGGCACGTTCCCAGCAGATGGAGTCATGCTTGTTAAATGTTCTCCAAGCACCTACTTCTGTAAGCTTAGGAAGCTGCTTGATCTCCAGTCGCCAGCCTTGGTCATCTGTCAAGTGCATGTGCAGCTTGTTGAAGTGATATCGCGAAAGCCGATCGATAAATTTCTTGATGTATTCCTTGGTAAAAAAATGACGGGCTACATCAATGTGCATCCCTCTCCAGTTATACTTCGGAGCATCCTCTATCCTTACCGCTGGAAGGGATATTTGCCCAGGAGAAGCATCTTGCAGCCGAACAGGAAACAATTGCCCCAAGGTCTGGATTCCCATAAAGAACCCTGCATTGGTGTTTGCTTGTATCATCAATTGTGCTGGCGTGATTTCCAAACGGTATCCTTCTCCATGATCCAGCTCATCCGAATAGGCCAATACTATTTCTCCTTCTTGGACAGCATTGGCTTCCAGGTTCTGGGCTGCTATAAGTTCTCTGAGAAACACCACTTCATTGGATAGGTCTAACTTGCCCCCTTTCACCACTACCGCAGTGGAAGCATTCAATTCAAAGTCACCCTGCCCTGCTTCCAAATGTACAGGAAACGGAATTATTGGAAATTTTTCATTAACAGCCATGGAAGACTGTGCAAAAGAGCCAAAACATACCAGCAAAAGCCCCCAAAGTAAATTAATTTTTTTTATCATGTCATTTATCGATACTAAAATAAAAAGGGTTTATTGCAATTTACAGCAACAAACCCTTTTCGCCAATTACCAATTGGGATTTTGCTCCAAATTAGGATTGATTTCTATTTCATTTACCGGGATGGCCCATAGGTAATCCCTTTCCGGGTCAAATTGGCGCTCTTCCACACGAACATGCTCACCAAAATCACCACGGCTCTCATCAAAATCATTGAAGATTCCCAATGCCGTTCCCGGCATTACCTCTTCTGCGATCTCCCATCTTCTGATATCAAATAATCGGTGTTCTTCCAGCGCAAATTCCACCCTTCTCTCTCTCATGATCACCTCCATCAGTGCATCCTGCGAAGGAGCGGTGGATGATGTCACAGCAGACATCTCTACACCTACACGTCCCCTGATCTCGTTGATGGCATCATAAACAGACTGATCGATCTCTCCCAACTGTGTCTTTGCTTCCGCATAGATCAGCAAGACTTCTGCATATCGGATCAATACTTCATCATTGTAGGAGTTGCTGTCCCAGTTACCTTCAATATCAGCAGGCACACCTTTTCTATAATAGTAACCGGAATAGGATGCATTGTTTTGTCCCAAACGGTCAATGGAGTTGGGTTGGGTGACATCGATGGTAACACCATTGACTACAGTACCTGGTAGGATGATTGTCATTCCCAATCGTGGATCCCGATTCTCATAAGGATTTTCAGCATCATAGAGTGGAGATTCATCAATAGGCAAACCATCGGTACATTCGTAGGTCTCCACCAAACTGTTCAGCGGTATCACTTGCCCCCATCCGCCCAATGAAGGCGCTCCCAGCCACGTGGCACTGGCGGTAGGATAAGTGTTTTTGATATATTGCGCAGCCAAGATAATTTCAGGGCTGTCAGTGTTGGTGCCGTCAAAAAGACTCAGATAGTCCTCATCAATGGTATAATTCAGCTCCATCACCGCTGTAGCAGCTTGTGCCGCTTCAGCCCATCGCTCAGCATACAGCAGTGTCCTGGCTTCCAAAGCCAAGGCTGCTCCCTTGGTTACCCTGCCCACATCATCTCCGGAATAGCTTTCCGGCAAAACTTCACTGGCTGCTTCCAATTCCTGCACGATAAAATCCACCACTTCTTCCTTAGGGGTTCTGGAAACGTTGAACTCCTCAATGGGCTGGATATAAGTCACCAAAGGCACGTCGCCAAAATACCCTACCAATTGCTGATAAGCATAGGCACGGATGACCTTGGCTTCTGCTTTAAGCCGTTCTCGCAAATCCTCGTCCATCGATGGAATCTCATCGATATTGTCCAGGACGTTATTGGCTGCAGCAATAGTATTGTAATGCTGGGTCCAGAAGTGGCTGAAATAACTCTGGCTACTGGTAGCACTGCCATTGCCCACAAACTGAACATCCGCGGGCCAATTACTCCAAGAGTAGCTATCATCTGTGGCAGCAGAAAGGAAAATCCTGTACCAGCTGTCGCCGAGATATCTATAGCAGTTGTTCACTGCCTTTACCCCATCATCCGGGGTCGCCCAATAATTCCCACTGGACACCTCATCCAATGGCTGTCTGTCCAAGAAGTCACTACATGAAGTACCTAGTAGCAACGTGGCAAATAATAATGCTGTTATGTATATTTTCATAGGTCTCTACTGCTTAAAATTCAACACTTAAACCGACGGTATAGGTCTTCACCTGCGGATAATAACGGTTATCATTCGGTGCTTCCGGATCAATGTCACTGGCCAGTCCTGATAGTGTAAATAGGTTTTGCCCGGTCACAAAAAGTCTTGCCCTGGAAATCTTGGCTGCATCAAGAAAGCTTGAAGGCAGATTATAGTTCAGTTGCAGGGTTTTCAGTCGCACATAAGCACCGCTCTCTACCCAGTAGCTGGAGGATTGATAATTCCTCTCCGAAGTGGTAAGCCTAGGGAAGGATGCACCTGTATTTTCAGGTGTCCAACTGTCCAAATGATCAGGACGGAAGTTCCCATCTGTACTGGTCGGCGCGCGCATCAGCACCAGTGTGTTGATGTCCACTTTGGCTACGCCCTGGAAGAAGGCTGTCAAACTAAACTGCTTGTAATTTGCGCTGAGGTTCAGGCCATAGGTATACCTTGGGATATCACTTCCCAAATACACCCTGTCATCGGCATTGACCACACCATCTCCATTTACATCTCGGTAATTCAGGTCTCCGGCTGCGGGAGAACCTGGCTGGGAAGGATTATTGGCCACTTCATCGGCAGACTGGAAGATCCCGTCAGCAATATAACCGTAAAAAGCCCCAAGGGGATATCCTACACGGTAAGCGGTGGTGATATCGTTATTGTCTGTAGTGAGGTAATCGGCATCACCAAAATAAGTCACCTCATTCTTTACATCAGCGATATTGGCACCGATGTCAAAGGTAAAGTCATTTCCTGCTTGGCCATGGTAGTTGGCAGTAAACTCCCAGCCTTTGTTTCGCATGCTCCCCACATTCTGAGAAGGAGCAGGAAGGCCTACGGTGCCTGGAATGGGGAGAGTGTACAGAATATCTTCCGTGTTTTTTACATAATAGTCAAAGGTAAAATCGAACTTCCCTTCCAAGATGGACAGGTCAAATCCCACATCGGCCATCTTGGTAGTCTCCCAGCTCAAGATATCATTGGGATACCTGGACAAACCGGCTGTTGGATACAGCTGTCTATCTGCTCCAAAAGGATAACTGTTTAGGTTGTAACTGGTCTGGTAAGGATAATTGCCCCCGATATTGTCATTTCCCAGCACCCCCCAAGAACCTCTTAGCTTCAGGTCATCGATAAAGGAAATATCTTTCATAAAAGACTCCTGAGAAATCCTCCAGCCGACAGAAAATGAAGGGAACACGCCCCACTTCTGCCCATTGGCAAAACGGCTGGAGCCATCACGGCGGATATTGGCTTCCAATAAATATTTGTCCTTAAACGCGTAATTTACCCGGCCAAAGAAGGAAAGTAAAGCATACTCATCCGCTGTACCGGAAGTTTCCTGACCGCTCTCGGCTCCGGCATCGATCTGTTCCAAATCTCCAGTGGCCAGGTTTACGCGGTAACCGCTCAAGATATCATTGGTCTGGGTCAAACTGGAAATACCGCCCAGGACGTGAAGACTATGGTCCTCTCCAAAGTTTTTGGTATAATTGACCAACCCTTGGAAGTTCCGGAACCAATAATCGGTAGATTGCTTGGTAATCTCGTTACGGCCAATGGTCACTGTAGAGCCTTCCGGTGGAAAATAGTCCAGCCCCTTATCATGAAGACTGGTATAATCCGAACGGTAGTTAATGGATGCCTTTCCAGTCAGCTTTAACCCTTCAATGATTTCATAATCTGCCTGAAAATTACCGGTAAATAAGTTTTCCTTATAACCATAAATCCCCCCTTCTTCTTGTAGTCTTAGTGGATTTTGGCCTCCACGGATCACTGCCCATTCGCCATTGGCATATCGATCAGGGGTGATGGGATTGATAATGGCCGCTTGTCCAAACTGGTACCAGGCCGAACCGGAAACTCCTTGCGGTTCTTCCCGGTCAGAGATATTAGCGGAGATGTCCGCATTGAAGTTTACTTTCTCGGAAACTTTGATATCGGTGTTCAAACGCACCGTCAATCGGTCAAAGTTCATGTTTTCAATCAACCCTTGTTGGTCAAAATAATTGGTAGAAAAACGATAATTGACATTTTCGCTCCCACCGGAAATCGCCAAACTATGGCTTTGCTGAAAGCCTGATCCCGTCAGCACCTTGTCCAACCAGTAATTATCAGGATAAGCCAATCGATCCCTGTTGGGGTCATTGTATGCAGCAATTTGATCATCCGAGTAAATAGCACCTGCTCCCGAATTGGTGTACATGGTATTAGCCAATCTCATAAAATCCTGCGCCCCGACAAACTCGCTCATCCGTGTAGGCTCTTGGACACCAAAATAATTATTGTAGTTAACCTTTGGCTTGCCGTCTTTTCCTCTTTTGGTCGTAATCAGCACCACTCCATTGGCGGCACGTACACCGTAAATAGAGGCCGCTGCCGCATCCTTTAGAACTGAAATGGACGCTATATCATTGGCATCCACATCATTGATGTCATACTGGACACCATCCACCAGCACCAAGGGGTCATTACTGCTCAAGGTGCCAATACCACGAATACGTATGGTTCCTTGATCTGCACCAGGCTGGCCGCTTCTTTGGGTTACGGTCAAGCCCGGAGCCACACCTTGAAGTGCTGAGGACACTTGCCCCACAGGCTTCCTCGACACCTCTTCACTGTCCACTGCCGATACTGCACCGGTAAGATTCACCTTTTTCTGGGTACCATAACCTACCACTACCACCTCATCTAGAGCGGTTTCATCAGCAGCCATGGTGATATCGATTTTGGTTTGGCCTGTATAGGGGACTTCCTGGCTGGCAAAACCAACAAACGAAAAGACGATCACATCACCCTCGTTTACATTGATTTCATACTTCCCATCCAAATTGGTCACCGTACCATTGGTCGTACCTTTTACCAAAACCGTAGCTCCGGGAAGAGGGTAGCCGGTATCATCCAGCACAGTACCTGTCACTTTATCCTCACGCACCACTTCCAATACTGCTGGTTGCTCCGGAGAATTTTTCTTGACACTAATGCGATTGTTTACCTGTTTGAAAGAAAGCCCATTTTCTGCTGCCAACTGATAGAGGGCTTCTTCCAGGGTTTTATTGCCTACCTGAAGGCTTACGTTTCCGACAGCCGCTTCCAGCTGGTCATCATAGACGAAAACGAATTCTGACTGTTCCTCTACGTGGCGAAACACACTTGATAGGGGTTCATTTTCCACTTGAAGGCTCACTATGACCTTCTGCATGTCCAATGATCCCTGGGCTTTTGTAGGCATGGCATGCAGCAGGTTCAAAAACAGCAGCTGCAGCACAAATCCATACAAATAGTATTTTCCGATCATAATAAGACCATGTAATATATTTTTCATAAATTGAATTGTTTTAGGTACATAAATGGTTTGCTTAAAACATTGAGGATGAGTAGTCGTCCGCCAAAACACTATTCATCCCACCGAGCCAATGGAGGTTTCCTTCATTGGCTCTTATCGTAACAATCAAATTTTTGTCATTGGCATCTTTTTAGGGTTATTGAAAATCTATCGTTACTTTTTTCTGATCTATCTCGTGAGAGAACCGGAGACTATACCCAATACTGGTGAGCACATTGTCCAAATGGTCATTATCAAATCTGCCCGAGACCAGCGGCTGTGTTTCACCAGGGAGATGGTGAACAGCAATATCCACCGCATACCAACGCTCGAGTGTCTCTATTACCTCGCTAAAAGGAGTCCTATTAAAATACAGGATCCCGTCCTTCCACAGAAATGCAATGGAAGGATCAAACTGTCGCTTTTCCAGAACATTATCTGCTGTCATAAAAGCTTCTTCGCCAGGGACAAGCCTAAGCCGACCATCCTTTTCTTTGCTTTGCTGATTTATCTCCACGACCCCTGTAGCCAGTTTGATTGACGGGTACGAATCCTCAAATGCCGTAATACTGAAAGAGGTACCCAGGGCAGTGGTGGTTATTGCTCCCGTAATCACCTTGAATGGTTTGTTTGTGTCCTTTTTCACCTCAAAAAATGCCTCTCCTGCCAAGTGCAATCCCCTATCCATCTTTCCGAAATCCTGACGATAACGAATGGTACTGGAAGCATTTAAGACCACTTTACTCCCATCTGGAAGGTGTACAATGGATTTTTGGCCTGCATGATTAACCCTAACGACCCATTCAGGTTCTTGCGCTACTTTAGTGGGGATGCTTGCCTGCTGGCCAAACCACGCCACTGCGCCTACTCCTAGCAATAAAATTGCCACCACGGCCACTTTAGTCCAAGTAAAGCTGCTCATCCTTTTCGGAGAAATGGTTTGCTTGGGTCGAGTGGATGGGGCGTTGATTCTTGTCAGAACGGCCTTTTTAGTGCTTGCCTTTCCTTTTTTGTCCCAGCCCATCTGATCTCGTGACAGCTCCAATATCACCGTCCTTGCCATTTCGACTTCTGGTTTCATCTCTGGATGATCTGCCAGAAAAGCCTCCCACTTCTGACGGTACACACTACCTTCATGCATTACCCAGTCTCGAAAGGTGTGATCTTCTAAAAAATCAGCGATATCTTGATATTTTTTCCCCAACAGCTTTTGTGCTTTATTTATATAGAGGGCTAAAAAATTACGATCTCACTGTTTTCATAAAAAAAAAATAATGTTTTTTTAACCTTGACTTTTGCACGGGAGCTATTGATAGATAATGCTACTCATGTGTAGCGCCCAAACACGCTGTGTCATAGTGATTTGATCTCTTCAACTTGACGATGGTCACTAAACCTCTAATTTTGGACCATGCAATATTTCTGGGGGATGAGAGATTTATAGGTGACTTTGGTAAATTTCGCTTTAATTTAGTAATAGGAATGCGTGCTCCAGCATAAAAAAATCAGCGCAAATCTTATTGATCTGCCCCATCTGCGTGCTATCGGAACCAACCCTAAGCCCCTCACCTTTTTCACTTGACCCCTAATTTCCTCAATCTCTTTTCCAAAAAAGCAACAGCAGTATAAGACTGGGGATATTCACGATGCCATTGGTTACAAAATATTCCTTTAGGGATTTTAACCCCTTTAAGACCACATTATAAAGATAAGGCACTTTTACATCCATTAATGAAGAAATCTCCTCGTAGCTGAGTCCTTCAATATACCTCAAGTAAATAGCTTCTCGCTGTCGCTTGGTGAGTACCTTGAGGGATTCACGGACATGTCTGTCCGAATCGATGGACATCTGACGCTGGATGAGCAATTCCTGAATGGACACTTCCCATGAGGACTCTTCCGAAAAATTGTCCAGCCCCTGGCGAATATATTTTGTACCCTGCAACCTGTGCATCATTTCTCTCCTGAAGATGCGAAAAAGGTAAAATTTAATGGAACGGTTGATGGTTAGCTGCTGTCGCTTTTCCCACAATATAACGAAGACATCCTGGATCACATCTTCTATCAAACGTTTATCATTACAGAACTTATGACCATAGCCAAAAAGGGCATTGGCAGATTTTTCATACAAATGCGAAAAGGCAAGCTGATCCCCCGAAGCGATGGATTCCCAAAGTTCCCGGTCTGACCAAACATTAAAATTCTTGCTTACCCCCATCGAACAAATTACTCCAATACGAAATTTCCTTCCAGCCGGATATCCCCGGATGAACGCCCGACCAATACCTGAAAGTTCCCTGGCTCCACTAACCAGCTCTTTTCCTGCCCCATAACTTGCAGATCCTCTTCATTCAAGGTAAACTGGATTTCCCTTGACTCCCCGGCCGGAACCATTACCTTTTCAAACCCTCTCAATGCCATAAGTGGTCTTACCGTGCTGCTTGCCAAATCCTTTACATACAATTGCACCACTTCCTCGCCATCGACATTACTGATGTTTTTTACTTCAAAATGCACTGCTACCTCAGGAGATCGGGCATTTCCAGATGCAGCGATTTTCAGGTGAGCATATTCAAAATCCGCATAGCTCAAGCCATGGCCAAATGCATATAATGGTTCAGCACTTCCTTCCACATAATCATGTCGCTTGGGATTTCTATAATTATAAAACACTGGCAATTGCCCAACGGACCTTGGCACTGAAATGGTCAACCTTCCAGAGGGATTGTAATCCCCAAAAAGCACATCAGCAATGGCGCTTCCGCCCTCTTGGCCTGGATACCAAGCATCCAGAATAGCGGGAACATTATCAGCAGCCCAGTTTAGATTGAGTGGGCGGCCTTTGATCAATACCAGCACCACAGGAGTGCCTGTTTTTTGTACAGCTTCCAAAAGCTTAAGCTGGTCTCCCAGCAAATCCAAGGTCATACGGTCAAACCCTTCTCCGCTCTCCATATCGCTGATCAACTCCCCTTCTGCTGCTTCATTCACCTTGGCCGCAGCCGTTTCTTCATATTCCGTGTCAAAGTCCCTCGCACTCGATCCACCCAGAACCACTACGGCCACATCAGACTGCGCCGCCAGCGAAGCTGCTTCAGCTATTTGGCTTTGGGTGGTATCACGAATAGCGCAGCCTTTGATATAATTGACCTGAACATCCTTACTTACCTTTGCCTGAATCCCCTCCAATACGGTTACCACATTTTCATCCGGCTGGGGAGCAGTATAGTCTCCCAGCTGGTTGTAAGTATTATTTGCATTAGGACCTATCACGGCTATGCTTTTCAGGGATTTACTTAGGGGCAAAACATGGTCCTTGTTCTTTAAGAGTACCACACCCTCACGTGACACCTTTCTGGCCAGGGCCACATGATTACGGGAACGCACTTGCTTGGCCGCTTTAGCAGGATCGACATAGGGATTTTCAAACAGCCCCATATCAAATTTCATCTTCAACACTCTTTTTACCGCTACATCCAAAACTTCTTGTGAAACCTCTCCGGATTTTACTGCTTCCAATAAATACTTATCAAAACCATAACCGCCCAAATCCGAGTCCACCCCGGCATTGATCGCTAGACTGGCGGCCTCCTCTGAGGTAGCCGCTACATGGTGACTGCCTTTAAGACCACTGATACTTCCCAAATCAGAAACCACAAAACCATCAAACCCCCACTCATCTCTTAAAACATGATTTAATAAATACCCATTCGAAGTACAGGGAATGCCATCGATGGAATTATATGCGGTCATTACTGATAGAGCTCCTGCTTCTACAGCCGCTTTGAACGGAGGCAAATAACTCTCGTGCAATTCACGTTGGCCTACACTCACACTGGTGCCATTATGCCCTCCTTCAGGCACGCCGTAGGCTGTAAAATGCTTCAGCGTGGAAATCACATTTTTGCCGGAAGCTATATCTTCTCCCTGGAATCCCCTCACCATAGCGATCCCCATTTGGCTATTGACATATGGATCTTCCCCATAGGTTTCTTCCACCCGTGACCACCTTGGCTCCCTGGCCAGGTCCAGCACCGGGCCATAACCAATATGTCCGCCTTGCAGCCTTGCCTCTAACGCAATTGCCGCAGCCATCTCTTGGATCAAATCTGGGTTCCACGTACTAGCCTGTCCAATGGAAGTAGGAAAAACAGTAGTCCCAATGGCCATGTGCCCATGGGGACATTCTTCGGCCAACATCATGGGAATGCCCAAGCGCGTATGCTCCATTACATAACGCTGCATCGCATTGGTTGCCTCAGCGGCTTGTTTGGGATTCAATCCAGTCGTCAAGGTCTTTTGTGTCCAGGGATCAGCGCGTAAAGTAGCCCACAGCATGCCGATATGCCGTTGCTGAACCGCTTCTTCGAAGGCCTTACTGACGGCTACATGTTCTCCCTCTTTTTCGTACATCTTCCATCCGAGTAAGGTAGAAAGCTGTCCCACTTTTTCCTCCAGTGTCATCCTGCCTAGCAAGTCTTCCACGCGTTGTGCCGTGGGGGCGGCTGACTGCTTATACAGCGGTGTGCCTTTATTATCCTGTCCAAAAGCACAAAAGATTGCTCCCAGCCATAAAAACAGCAAGACCTGGGATTTCTTAAACGATGACATGCTAAAAGATCTAAACATAAATAATGGTGATTTAATTATTTGCAGGGGGGTGACTTGATAACGAGCGTTCTATTTAGTTATTTTTTTAAAAAAGTAAAACCATAAAATTAAAAATATTAACACAACTCAAACAAACACAGCTAAACGAAAATTGACTAGCACCAATACAAAGTATTCAAAAGATCATTATTTAATATCCCAATGATACATCATCTCGCTAAAACGATTAATTAACCTAAACACAACAACACGCTCGGTGAATATGGGATCAGGCAATATCTCCTTGGAGCCATGACAAGATGCTAAGGTGTGTCATATCCTAAATTTAGTTAACGCTTTTTGGTTATCATTTTCCTTCCTGACCATCCAGCCTAATCTCCCTTTACCAGCCTATCGATATCAATGATTTTCCCACGTTCATACATTTCCAAAAGTTCCACTTTAGTAAGTTTTTCTACTCCCTGGAAATAAGCCGTATCTCCCATTTCCTTTAGTTTCCCCATTGCTGTGACTTTATCAGTCTCGTAAGCATGCCTTTGCAGGGAAGCCGTATTACCGTGTACATCCACCACCTTGAAAAGCGTGTATTGGTTTGGAGACAATTTCACTTCATATACATCCCCTTTTTGTGGATTTTGGATAAAAGCCGCTTCCTGCTTGCTATCCTGGGCTCCCATAATCCCGGCAAAGATCATCAATCCGGCCACGATGACCAGTCCCGCAAAACTCCAGAAAGGTGTTCTGAATTGGGCTTTGGCTTCTTGATATTCCTGGCGGAGGGTTTCGGGCATTTCTCCTTTCCGTAACGTATATTTACAGTGTTGACATTCACATACCCCGGTTTTGCCTACGGGGAAAACCGGTATCCAAAAAACATCAAAATAACGTTGATAAATGTGCAGGATCATTTGATGGTTTGTTCCACAGTGGGAACATGTACCGCTGACTCTCTTTGCGCCTAAATGGGAAGTGCCTGTTCCGAAAATAATCATAGCTGTTATAAGGTTAGTTTATAAAGCCAAAATTAAAACAGGAATCTTTTATTAAGGTAAAAATCCCCGTCACAAATCGACTACAGGGCAGGCATTAGAGCATCTACAATGCACCTACAATACTGATTTTTCTCCTAATTCTCTGATAAACCGATCGAGGTTTTCCTCCTTTTCAAGTTTCAGTTTCTGTTTGATCCTATAATGTGCCATTCGAATACTTTTGGGTGCTACATTCAGCTTAGAAGCTACCTCCTTATTGGTCAATCCCATTAATATATAGGCGCAGTATTTCAAATCGAGCCGGGTCAATTTGTTTTCTGCTTTTTGCTGAAGTCCGGCAATAAACTCAGGCCGTATTTCAGCAAATTCCACCTTAATTTCGTCATAGCCTTTGTCTATTTGATGATTTTCCGAAATCAAGCGGTTGATTTGCCGGTGTAGCGGATCATTACCGTCCAGGGTATTGAGCTTTTCACGGAGATTTTGAAGGAGAGCATTTTTTTCTTCCACTTGCAAAGTACCGGCAAGGAGTTCCTTCTCAAGTCTGTCCAAACGTTCCTGCATTAACTCGCGTTCTGTCTGTAATCTGGCGGTCTCCTCGGCCTTAAGGCTGGCCTGAAGCTCCGCTTCGTGTTTTTGGCCAGTAAGCAGCAGTTGCCGTTGTTGGGAAGTTTTCAGCCTGAAATGATAAGAGCGGAACAAGAAAAACAAAGCGATTGCCCCGGCAATGATCAGCAAAATATAAAAGCGGTTCAGCTGTTTGGTAAAGGCAGCTTCCTGCATAGCTGCCGAAAGGGCCAGTTCCCGTTTTTCTGATTGGAACTGGGCTTCGAGTTTTTGCGTAATGGCAAGTTTTTCCTCATCAAACAAGGCTTTGTCAAACTGCACATATTGTTTGTAATAGTCCAGCGCTTGCTTATGGTTTCCTTTTTTTTCAGCCACCCTGGCCAGAGCATTGCTGATACGGGACTTGATCAATGTACCGCTCTTGGGACTGGCCGATATCTCTCTCAATGCCATCTGCAAAAGGTTATCAGCCCGCCCATAATCACCTTCCCTCAGGGCAAATTCACTTAATATCCCATAACTGTTTCCTATGATTTCAGGATGATTGGTTGCTTTCCCGATAGAAAGGGCCCTTTTGAGGTAAACTTTGGCGCTGTCTTGATAAGAGGCCGGATAAAATTCCAAATAGAGATTCGCCATATTCAAGGCGGCAATTCCCCCGGTGCTCTTTACGACAAGGCGCTGCTGAAGGGAATCCGTCAGCTTGATGACCAGTTTATTGAAATATGCGGAAGAATCCAGCAGTTCTTTCCTGGACTGATCTTTTCGAAAGCGGTTGAGCGTACTGCTTCCCATGCTAAGGTAAGCATTGGTAATGGCGTCCGGATCATTGCTTTTCAGGGCAGCATTCAGACAAAGCCGGGTATAATACAGCTGCTTTTCCGGCTTCTTCCAATGGGCATATATTGCGGCTAGAAAGTGGTAAATATTGCTTTGGTAAACATAGGTATCCTCCCCCTCCAACAAACGAAGCGCCTCCAGCATACTTTGATAAGCTTTATCTGTATTTTCCACGATATATTCCAACCAGCCTCTCCGGTGCATGATACGGCCTTTTATGGCTTTATCCGTCGTACGGTCGACATACCATTCGGCACTGTCCAAAGCCTGAAAAGCAAGTCTGAGGCTGTCTTGTTGGGCATACAGATAACTTAAGGTCGACTGGACCAACGCACCGTACTTCCCGTCTTCTTCCCTATGGCTGAGCTGCTGTGCTTCTCTGGTAATCTCCAGCGCCTCATCCAATTCGTTTTGGGCTATCAAAATCCGGGACAACTGCTCCATGGCTTCTATACGATCTCCATTTGCAACTCCGGAGCTGACCATGATTGCTTTCAATGAGTCGATTTTTACAGATTGGGCCTGCATACCTTCTGACCAAAGCAACACCGTAAAAAAGATAAAAAAACTGGTGAATATTATTCTTTTCATGTAATAAAGATAGGACAATTCATCACTTATAACCAAAAACAAGGTTTTAGTAGACGCTTTGTAGACGCTTATCATACACCATGTAGTCGCGGTATATGTGCGTAAAAATTGCTTCCACTTGCTTCCCCCTCTACCTTTGCTTCAGAAGTTATTAATCAATCAAAAACCTTAAAATCATTTCTTTATGAATGCTAAAACTATCTCAATCGTATCGTACATTACCATTATCGGATGGATCGTCGCTTATTTTCAACATAAGGGAACTACCGAAAAAAGCAAACTGGCTTCCTATCATCTTGAACAGGGTTTAGGGGTGTTCATTTTTGCCGTTATCCTAAATATTGCACTTGGAATCATCATTAGCGTAGTCCCTTCCCTGGGCGGCATCCTTTCCTTTGTGGGAATAGTCCCACTTGTTTTACTCATCTTTGGCATTATCGCCGCTGCCAATGAAGCCCGTAACCCGGTACCTTTGATTGGAAAATTTTTTGAAGGCAAGTTTAATTTTTAAGGATCATCTAACAAACCTACTATGCGGCCAGGAACAACCATTTTATATCTACTCCTGTTATGGGCGGTATTGGCGGGGTGTAACACTGAGGGAAGCAGGGAGTTTGTCTGGGAAGAAGAAATCGTCCAGCTGACCGGAAAAGATCTTGGTAAATGGCTCCGTCAAGCCCCCTTTTCCAATGAGCTCGCCCAAACGGACAAAGACAGGACAGTACTTACCAATGCAAAACAGGTTTTCCCTTTTATGGCACGCTATAAAAGTGCCGTTGGGGAGCTGGAAAATTTCTATAACCATTCCGACAACCCTATTTACCAGCAAGAAACCGTTTTGTACCAAGACCCACAATGGGGAGATCTTTTTGTAAACGCTACATTACTGTATGATCACGAAGAAGTTTTTCTGGATTATCATTATAGTGAAATGGGGAATCCGGTCTTTGATGGAATAAGTGCCGTCACAACCTATAGCGCCAGCTTATTGGAAACACAGGTCTTTGCTCAAACGGCTTATTACAAAACCGGCCTCTATTGGGCGCAGACATTGGACAAGCGCTATCTCCTTGGATTTTATCAAAAAGGCAAACTGGTTTTTGAAGTGGCTGTACCACTTAATTCTACTGATACAGTAGCCACCTTGGCCAAATTAAAGGCAGTCAATGAAAAGCTGGAGCTCCATATCCCGGAGTGGAAGAATGCATCGGAACAGCAGCTGAAGGCTAAAGGCACACGGGATACGTTTTGGAAAAATCTTTTTATGGGAATCTACATGGATAAGGAATCGACATTGAATAAGGTCTATCTCAAAGTCAAGGACACTCCTTTCCAGCTTGCCGGAAAGATCGTTAAAGGCGATTATTACTTCAGTTATGAAGCGCCAAATGGCAAAGTAGCACTGTTTACAGTTTTGAAAGAGACAGCGCTTGACCAAAAAGCGTTTATTACTGAACATAAACAGCTGCTTTCCTATCAAAAAAACGGACAAACGGTGTACTATGAAGAGCAGCAAGATAGAGAAACGATAGAAGGAAAGGCTTTCGCCTATTATGGCCCCGGCAAGTACCTGGAAATTAATTATGGATACCCCAAAACCGACCAAGTAGCAAAGACCCACGTCCATGGCATATTAAAAAACATAAAGATTCGCAAGCATCTATAAACTTACACTTGCAGAAATCCACTGAGAAGATTTATTTCCTCTATCCTTTTCAGATCAATGCATAAAAGAAAGAATAATGGGAACAATAAAAATTATTTCTGTAGTCTTCGCCACGATAGGGATGGCATTGCTCGTCGTTGCTTTCATGAGTTACCAAAGCACCAACGATTGGCTGGATGAAGCGATGAAAACAGATGGGACAGTTATAGCCTTTCAATCCAGCTATTCAGATGGCACGACCCTATACCGACCGGTAATACAGTTTGAGGACAAAGGAGGAAATAATGTCATATTCCACTCATCCACGGCCAGTAGTCCTCCTGCTTATAGCAAGGGAGAAAACGTAACCGTATTATATCCTGAATCCAACCCGAATGAAGCGAAGATAGAAGGCTTCTTTTCTCTTTGGGGCATGGTTGTCATTGTTGGTGGTATCGGCATGGTATTTTTCCTTGTCGGTGGCGGTATTATATTTTCTGTAAAGCGCAAGAGCAACACCGATAAATGGTTAAGGCGCAATGGAAACTCCATAGACACTGCCTTTCAAGGTGTGATCCTTGATACTTCACTTACGGTAAATGGCAGACATCCATTTCGTATTCTGTCCCAATGGCAGGATCCTACCACATCGGAGGTCCATGTTTTTAAAAGCAATAGCCTGTGGTTTGACCCTTCCCAATTTATCGATCAAAAAAACATCAAGGTGTTTATTGGTTGGGACAATCCGAAAAAATATTATATGGATGTTTCTTTTTTGCCGAAGTATGGAGGGTGAAAAAACAAAGATGAGCATCATCCAGACCAACTTCAACCGCATTCCAAAATGAGATTTCATAATCATGATGAATAACTGAAAAAAACAGCAACTTATGTGGATCAGAATAGAAGAAATCAGTATTAGACAAATAGATGCCAACCATTTGGAAAACCCCAAAAGCGCTGGCGGCCCAATGGTGCTCAACTTATTTCAGCGAGAGGGTAGAACGGTGTTTTCTATAACAAGGAATAAAAAGGTCTATCCCCAATACTTAGAAACACCTGCCAGCAACCGGGCAGCGCATGGAATACGTATTCCAAACAGAAAGTGGACCAATGAAATGAAAGCCTTCGCCCAACAGGAGCTGGGGAAAATACCACCGCAAAAAGGAATCTTTAAAATAACCATTGTCGGTTGGTTATTCCTCTTACTGGCATTTGGCACGTTGGGTTATCTGGTTTATGAAGGCATACAGGCACCGGCCAAAGCAAAAAAACATCAACAGGAAATGGCCGTAAAAGCTACTGTATCAGAAGGCGATGTTTACTTTGGAAAGTACAGGGTATATAAAGAAAAAGGCAACTTTATAGGAAGTGAAGGAGGATTTGGCTGGTTTAAAGTGGTAAAAGTCGAAAACGGCACCTATTACATTGCCAAAAGCGTAGAAATGAGTGATACTGCCAAGCCGAAAGAACAGCTAAACAGCAACGGTTTTGAAAAGGAAAGTATGGCAGTCAAAGCAAAGGAACTGGGAGCTTACCATAAATCATTTGCCTCTGGGGACGGGCTTATAGAGATTTCATTTTCTGAAAAGAAAAACGAATAAAAATGATGTATAGCCAGAAACTGGTGCACCCAGTATATTGATATATACGAATCTGTAGATATGGTACAAAAATAGAAAAATCGACATTGGAGCATAATACCTTGCCCCAACCCCCGAAGTAACACAATACTTCAAGATTTTGCCCATACCGAAACGGCTTGCCAAATAAGTAACGGAAATCTACCAAGATGGCGGCAACAAGAAAATTGATAAAAGTAAGCGATATTGACGGCAATTTATTTGATTAAAATATACTGGCGTCCGAGAAAACAATCGTCAAATTAAAAAAATCAACTGTTCACACCCCTAAAGGGGACTTTCTAAAGCTCCCCTTTAGGGGATGGGGGCATTTTAGGGATTGGAATAAAAACCCTCAAATTTCTATTTAAAGACAGTTTTTGATCATATTTGAAATTTAGTCGGACGCCAGTAATCAAAATAAGAAAAAATGAAAAAACAGTTTTTCACGCTATCGCTATGTCTTCTTGTATACACAGCCTTTGGTCAGGTCGATGCACCACAAAAAAAAATCACAAATCTTGAACCTGATGTTTGGCTGGGTATCTGGGACGAAGCCCATTCTGGCGGGCAATTTACGATCGATACCATCAGTTATGATGAAATCCCGAAATATCTTGATTTTCGGGGAACCGTCGTAGAAGCCTTGCAATGGAACGACGAAAAGAATGAACACATACTCATACAGTCCGTGACCGGCCATTTTAACTGGAAAGAATATTATGATGAGGATTCTACCGATTATAT
Organism: Echinicola soli; assembly: GCF_006575665.1. Lineage (NCBI taxonomy): Bacteria > Pseudomonadati > Bacteroidota > Cytophagia > Cytophagales > Cyclobacteriaceae > Echinicola > Echinicola soli. The sequence continues at coordinate 2,842,313 of NZ_CP041253.1, read as the reverse complement.
GATTCAGGACAAATCAGAACTGTATGCCTATCATTTTCAAAAGCAAAAAGACGAACAGCATTTCACAAAGGTCTGGCGCATGTATGATTACAACGAATGCTATGGTGTAGACTGGTTTACAGGTTTTATCCCGGGAGCAACAACCATTACCGATGTAGATAAAGATGGAATTTCGGAAATCAGTATACCGTATGTCATTATCTGCCGGGGAGGTATGGATCCAGGAATAATGAATATAATCATGTATGAAGGAGATACACAATATGCCCTGGCAGGTGAAACGATGTTTTGCCGAGGAGAACAATCGTATGGTGGTACATATACCCAAAGCGACAACTTAGACAAAAACCCTAAGCTCCTTCATTTTTTAATGGCACGTTGGGATGCACATAAATGTGAGGATGACAGGTTATATTGAAAAATCAGCAATGAAACAAAGCAGGTGAAAATGGGACAGAAATCGACTTGGAGAAATTTGGAATCGCAAACAAGATGCATTTAAGGGCAAAGCCCACCGTGTTATCATTGACGAAGAAAAATCGTTATGGAACTGCTATACAACGCTTGTATTTTGACCCCGAACGGGAAAACAGAACCAGAACATGGCTGCGAATTAAATATAAAAAAAACGATATGAAAAACGCACTAAAAGCCTTGACCCTTCTCTTTAGTTTTTCTGCCTGTAACTTCAACCAGTCTGCAAAAAAAGATATTTCCTCCGGGGCATTGTTAGCTGATATGGATTTTTCCAATGGGAAATATGCGCTTTATATCAAACACAAAGAATTCGGCGAGTTTATGGTTTTGGACGAAGAAGCCCTAAAGGAAAACCGGGATAAATTAATAGTAAATATAAGTTTGGCCAATTATCTACCCGGAGAAGGAGATAGAAGTTTTGGTGTAATACTTTTTAAAGACAATAAACTGGTAACACAAAAATCAGGCGGTGTGTTTACACATTTTGCAATAGGCAATTTGGCCGACCATGCTGTTCCTGTGAAATCACAAAGAATACAAGGTGTTAAAAAAAGAATTCAGGAAAAACAGGATTCCATAGCAGACCAAAACAATATTTTCATCACCTACCAATCAGCATTTGTTCCCGATAACCGGGCATTCCGTTTCAGAGTTTATTTTCCCTGTATTGCCGTGCCCGTTACAAGAGGAAAAGACAGTGCCGGATATGAACGTATAATTACCGTAAATGGTATTAAGCACGACAAGTGGATAATGGAAAGTGAGTCTCTTTTCGATAGGCAATGGGGTGAAAAAATCGAACGCTGCATTCGGGATAAGGCAGGCACCATTACAGACTTCGAAGTTTCTATCGCAAAAAGCAGCATGTCAAATGCCTACTTACTCGATAAAGCGGGCAATGACCTTAAAACACCGAATAAAAAAACAATATATATCAAAGACTATATGTATTACAGTTTTACAGCATACCTTATGGCCGATAAGGACAATGCAGAAAAACTGTTAGCATTAGATTATTCCGATTGTATGAGTGAAGAGGACAGAAATCGTCCTCTACTTATTGCTAAAATGAAAGCGTTGGTAAAGCAAAGTACTCAGCCCCATTTAGATGTAGATAAGGGTGAGATCGGACTCGAAGGCTATAAAGATAACGTTACTAAATATAAAGCCCTTTATGAACAGGAATATTCTTTAACTTGGTTAGAAGTCGAAAGGAATTCCAAAATCATCGAAATCAAGAACAAATAGAAAAGACTAACCGGATCCTGTGCACTGTGAAGTCTAAGGGAATCAAAGAATTACTTAAGGGTCAATTGAAAAGGCTGGGGGGATTATGGTCGGTTCCGATAGCACGCAGATGGCGCAGATTAATAAGATTTGCGCTGATTTTTTATGCTGGAGCACGCATTCCTATTGCTAAATTAAAGAGAAATATGCTTACCATAGTCACCTGGAAATCTCTCATCCCCCAGAAATATTACTTGGTCCTTACTCAATACCAACATCCTGCTACTTACTATTAAAAAAGGCCTTTCGGAAATACCGAAAGGCCTTTTAGTGCGCACGAGAGGATTCGAACCTCCACGCCCATAGAGCACCACCCCCTCAAGATGGCGTGTCTACCAGTTTCACCACGTGCGCAGGATCAGGTTTGCAAAAGTAGAAAGATATCCCTTTCACTCCAAATGATCTATCTACATTTATTCGATATAAACCATGTCTCTTTCTCTCTGGCACTGATAATCAGGATGATTTCCGTTATATTTTTTTCTCCATGATGATCCTGTGATCTTCCGGTCTGTCCCTTTTTATCAGTTCAGTGATGATAAAGCCTCTCTTGAGCCCAAACCGGATCATGTCACTATGAACGTTCCTTGTTTTGAACACCAGCTTTTCATATCCGGATTTCTTTGCCCAATCTGTCTGTACTTCCGCCAAAATCCCAGCGATCCCATTACGCCGAAAAGCAGGCAGAACTCCTCCCATCCAGGAATAAAACGTCTTGTCATCCGTGGCATACCCTACCTTAAACCCTACCAATTTCCCTCCATATTCAGCCACTAAAATCAAATGGGGATTGCTCTTCAGTCGCTCGGCATAAGCCTCATCACCATAAGGCTGCCCAAACTCCGGTATGGCCAGGCTCAAGGAAAGGACTTCGGCTATAGTGCCTCCCCGAATCACAATTTCTAGTTTCTCCTGCTGCTTCATCAAAGGTCTATTTCCATTTTAATATCACACCGGACATATTTACCGGCCTCCGGCACCACTTCCTGAAACCCCATCTTTCGGTACATGTTAATCGCAGGCGTGAGTTTTTTACTACTGTAAAGCACCACCTTGCGGCCTCCCATTCCCCTGGCAACTTCCAAGATCGCCAGTGCCAAGGCCCAACCTACCCCCTTGCCCTGAGCTGCGGGAACCACCCTCATTTTGGTCATTTCATAGACTCCCGCTGCATGCTTCTTTAAAGCCACCGTGCCCACAATTTCCTCTTCCATCACCGCAAAAATCACGGCTCCGCCTTTATCCAACAAATTCTCCTGAGGACGCTCCAACACCTCTCGGTCAATCGGTTCTATAGCAAAATGCTCACTGATCCAAGCCTTATTGATCGATTCAAAGTAGGGCTGTAATGATGGCTGAAAAGGAATGATACGTATAGCTTCCATAAATAAAATCTAAAAATAATGGATAAATCACACCTCTCCAACGTCTAAAACCGATGATTAGTTGCATCAATATTTGGATTAAAATTTATTTTTAACTGTTTATTTAACAAACGTAAATTTGTTTATTAAATTTACAATATGATCACTGCTAATCAGCGAAGTATTGTCCATATGGACCTGGATTCTTTCTTTGTATCTGTCGAGCGTCTCTATGACGACAGATTGAAAGGGAGGCCTATCCTCATTGGCGGCACCGGAGACCGGGGGGTAGTTGCTTCTTGTAGCTACGAGGCGCGGGTGTTTGGCATCCACTCCGCCATGCCCATGCGTACCGCAAGACAGCTGTGTCCAGAAGCTCTGATCATCAGGGGAGACAGTGAGCGGTACAGCCAAAAATCCCATGAGATCACGGAAATTATCCGAGAAAACGTTCCCTTGTTCGAAAAATCCTCTATTGACGAGTTTTATATTGATTATTCAGGAATGGACCGTTTTTTTGGCTGTTTTAAAATGGCTCATGAACTGCGTCAAAAAATCATTAAAGAATCCGGTCTTCCCATTTCCCTGGGACTTTCCGAAAACAAAACCGTATCCAAAGTAGCCACTGGTGAAGCAAAACCCAACAATGAAAGAGAAATCCCCTATGGAACGGAAAAACCATTTTTAGCCCCACTTTCAGTAAGAAAGATCCCCATGATTGGCGAAAAAACCGCCCACAGCCTTTATGGCATGGGCGTAAAAAAAATCCAAACACTACAAACCATGCCACAAGAACTCCTGGAAAGTGCTTTTGGAAAAAATGGCCGACTGCTCTGGAATAAAGCCAACGGCATCGACAAAAGCCTCGTCGTGCCCTATTCGGAAGCCAAATCCATCTCTACCGAAAACACCTTCAGTCAAGACACTATCGATGTCCACATGCTGGAGGCCACTTTGGTAGCCATGACCGAACAGCTCGCCACCAAGCTCCGCAAACACAACCAGCTCACTTGCTGCGTAAGTGTCAAAATCCGCTACTCCGACTTTGACACCCATACCATGCAGCAGCGTATCCCTTACACAGCGGCGGACCACACGCTACTCCCCGTGGTCAAAGATCTCTTCAGAAAACTGTACAATCGCCGTATGCTGATCCGTCTTATCGGTGTCAGGTTTAGTGCCTTGGTGCATGGCCACTATCAGATCAATCTCTTTGATGACACAGAGGACAGTATCAAACTTTACCAAGCACTGGACCGCATCAATGTGAAATATGGAGAAAAGACTGTCTGCAGGGCTGTCGGCATGAATGTGGGACGACGAAGTTTCAACCCTTTTAATGGAGCGGGACTATAAATAGCCCTCCTATCCTAGGAAACATCCATAGCATGTGTTTTCAGTCATATGCCAGGCAAAAGCATCTTTTATTAAAACAGTTTCTTGATCGGATCTACATTCCGATTTAACGAGCAGCTAAAGGCCAATTTCCCACCACTGCATTAGAGCATCGGCAGACCAATTATTTACCGCTTGAAAATCAAACGCCGTATTACGTTATAAAGAATAAAACTTCGAAAACATCGCTCCTATACAGCTAAAAAGCGTCTGTTAGGCTGGCTCTTCTTTTAGCTCTTGCCTTTTTTGCTGTTCATTACCTGATGTGGTCAATCTCCCTGGTGATTGACGCGCGATTCTTTTAACCTTGCGCAGGGTCACCGCGTCCAATGTCAGACAAAGCACAACTACCGTTCCCAACACAGCTGGCAACAGTATATTATCCGAGAAACGTGATGTGCTTACGACCAAACACAAAAAAGCGAGTTTAATTCCTCCGAGCACTAAAGCCACTTGATCATGACGCAACCCCGACCTTAACAAAAAATGATGTACATGGGACTTGTCTGCAGCCATCGGCGGTTTTCCTCTTCTCACACGTTTGACCATTACCCTCAAAGTGTCAAAACACGAAACCAACACCAAGGCCAATCCCGCAGTAATGGGAGCTTCAAATCGCATGAAATGCGATGATGAAAGGATTTGGCCATTAGCTTCCACAAAAAACACGCTTAGCACTGCCAACACAAAACCAAGTGTCAGCGATCCCGTATCTCCCATGAATATTTTGGCAGGATGCCAGTTATACACCATAAACGCTAAAATACCTCCAGAACACGCCAAAGCGATCATTCCGTACGTAGGGAATCCTGCAGCAAGAAACCACCCTCCCAAAAACAAAAAGGAGATCAGGCTCAACGTTCCTGCAAGGCCATCCAATCCATCCACCAAATTGAAGGCATTGGTAAGTCCGATTATGGTAAAGATCGTCAGTGAATAGCTGATCCAAACGGGCAACTCCTCTATTCCCAGAAAACCATAAAAACTACTCACTCTTATATCCCCCATCACCACTACCAAACTGATCGCCAAGAGCTGTCCCAATAGTTTTTGTATTGCCGTCAATTCAACCAAATCATCCCGAATACCAATTAAAAACATCACTCCAATACCCATCATTAAAAAACGAGCCTCTGCCCATTGCTGCCAATCCATGGTAATAATTAAGCCTATCAATAAAGCAATCACAATCCCAATACCTCCCATGGAAGGGATCGCTTCCTTATGGATTTTCCTGCCACCAGGTACATCCAGAATGTCTGTTCTTTTGATTACTTTGATAATGACTGGGGTGACTATCAATCCTATAAAAAAAGCGATGAGTATGGTAGAGAATTGAAACATATTAAAAGCACTTGGTTTAATGAAGGTATGTTCTTTTCGTGGGACAATTTTTATCTTTCCGCCAACTACTGTGCCATTTCATAAAAAATCTTTATTCTGCAACCAAAACGGGTTATACCCCATTTTATTTATCGCAAAATGTAGAAGTTTTACACAAACATTCTACATATAGTAGATTTTCTCCGAAAATATTCGGATTACACACATTTTAAAGTAGTTTATTCCTTTTATTCTTTACAAAGTTATCACCACTTCGCAGTTAATACAATACCCTTTTTGGGGTATTTTTGCCATACTCATTCCTATTAGGTAATTTATACTTCCATTAAGCCTATAATATTTCTTCATTCTTGCTATAACAACACCTAGTTCTTTACGATAAAAACTGCAGATTTATTTAAGTATGCTGTGTTATAGTATCTTTATATGTCTTATATTGAGGTAAAGTTGAAGCTTTGTCTTGAAAAACAGGTTTTAAAAAATAGTGTTTATGAAAATATTTACTCCTTATCGCTGGCTAATTGCCCTAGCATTCATCGCCAGTTTTACCATTTCTTGTTCTGATCGTGAGATGGAACCAAACCCCAAGCCGGCCGATGATGACGATGATGTCGAAAACCCTAATATCGCCATTAACGAATGGATACAAGCAGTAATGGAAGAGGTTTATCTTTGGACAGACACAATGAATGATCCCATTGCTATTGATTCAGAACCTGAAAGTTATTTCGATGCCTTACTCGTAAATCAAGACCGTTTTTCTGTCATCTACCCCAATTATGAAGATTTAGTCAAATTACTGGAAGGGGTACAGAAGGAAGCAGGCTATGAAATCCAACTGGCTCAAGTCTCTGGTTCCAATGATGTCTACGCCATCATCACCTATGTAAAAAAAGATAGTCCAGCTGATCAAGCAGGCCTAAAAAGGAATGATCGGTTTTTCGAAATAAACGGTGTACAAATAACCGTCGGCAACTATTCATCTTTATTACAAAGCATTGGAGAAGCCCATACGCTGGATATAAGAAGACTAAATAAAGACAGTGGCCAGTTTGAAATACTTGGGGAAGACCCCGTATCCTTATCCGTGGTAGAACTAGCAGAGAACCCAATTCTGCTCGACAGTGTATACACCATTGACAATAAAAAGATAGGTTACCTCGTCTATAACTTCTTTGCACCTGGTGAAGAGTTGACGTCTGAAGACATTCGCTATGGCGTTTATGACCGACAGCTCGAAGAAATTTTTACGGAATTCAAGACCAAAGGAGTAGAAGAATTGGTCCTTGACTTACGATATAACGGTGGCGGATACACTTCCAGTGCCGTCCACCTGGCCAGCCTGATCGGTCAGGGAATATCCGAAGGGGATTTGTTTTATTACACCAAATACAATGATCTCGTCCAAGCCTATTTCCAACAGGAATATGGCCCGGAATATTTCAATATCAGGTTCGTCAACAAAACACAGAATATCGGTAACCAGCTTGCTTCTGGCAAATTGTATGTGCTTACATCAAGTGCTACAGCCTCTTCCAGTGAATTGATCATTAATGGTTTGAGACCTTATATGGATGTGGTGATCATAGGGGGAACCACTTATGGAAAAAACGTAGGCTCTATCACTATCCAGGACACCGAAAATGAAGACAATGAATATGGCCTATTGCCTATCATTTCCAGGAGCTTCAATAAAAATGATGAATCAGATTACACCACAGGATTCACTCCTGACATCGCTTCTGATGAATTTGCGAATAATTTTAACCTATTACAACTTGGCGATATAAATGAAATCATGTTTAGTGATGCTATCGATGCGATCATGGGCACATCAAGCGGAAGGACATCAAGAAAATCAACGGTCCAATCACTCAAAGTGGACAATAGTATTCGGCACCAATTTAGGTTTGGACGAATGATCGAATCGACACCAGATTTTAATTAAGATCGTTTTGGCACTTAATGACAAAAGCCATAATGATCGACCATCATGGCTTTTGTTGGATCAAGCAATATTTCTGGGGAAAGATAATTTCAGTACATTTTAACCTGAGTTTCGTAATTAGTATTTACTGGCTCCCGAGAAAACAATCGTCAAATTGAAAAAAAGCAACTGTTTTCACCCCTAAATCCCTTAAAGGGGATGAGGGTCATTTTAGGGATTGGAATAAAACCCTCCAATTTCTATTTAAAGACAGTTTTTATCATATTTGAAATTTGATCGGACGCCTGTAATTAGTATTAGACAACGTCCCCGATAGTATCGGGGCGAGCTGCCACAGCTCCTTCACACCCTCAAACTCCCTTCTCACGCTTCGCAGTGACGATTTTTAAATCAAACTGAGGTTTTTATTTTAAGAATACACAGAAATGAAAAAGCCACTCCCGTCAAGGAGTGGCTTTTTTACTTTGTTTTTCTTCTCAATCCCTCTATCAGTTCAGGTCGCTGAGGTTTTTCTTTGCTATCGCAAAATCCGGAGCATTGGCCAAGGCTGCTTCGAAAGCTGTTTTGGCCTCAGAAGCGGCTCCCTGATCTTTGTACACCAAGCCTTTTAGATTGAGCGCGGCAGCTTTCATGCTTATGTCCTGTGTGGAATTATCCTCCAACGGGAATGTCAGTTTTTGCTCTTCGGATTTACTGTTCTTCACTAGCATATCCACAGAATTCAGTGCCTCATCATATTTCTTAAGAGAATACTGCAGATAAGCCGTCTTATATAAGCTGAACATATCACCTGACAACAAATGTAGAGACTCAAAATGAGGCAATGCCCTGTCCAGCGCGCCCAATTGCTCCAATGAATACGCCGCAACTTCCAGTGCGGAAATATTTTGGTCATCGACTTTCAAAATATCAAGCGCCACTAAAGCCGCTGAGCTAAACTGCTCCATTTCATAATACAATGAAGCCAGCAATTCTGCATACCGTGGATTTTCAGGATTTTTGACAACCAACTCATAGAGTTTGTTCTTGGCCACCGAGGGATCATTATAGCGCAAAGCCATCTGATAAATCCGCAAAGCTCCCTGTGCTTCTATTGCTTTGCTGCTATCTTTCACTGCAGTGGTAGTAGTATCCTGGGCTTGTACGCCCAAACAAATCATGAACAGCGCTAAGGCTGCGATTTTAAACTTATTCATACGCTTACTTACTAATTTTCCTTTTTGGTAATACCTTTAGACTTGGCCAATCTATACATTAACCGTATAGCCTGTTCCTTATTGTTTTCAATTTGGCCTTCTAATATAGCTTCTTTTATTTCTTCCTTTAGCTCCCCTACCACTTTTGATGGGGAAAGCCCAAATATTTCCATAATTTCCTCTCCAGATACAGGAGGTTGGAAATTCCTGACATGGTCTTTTTCCTCTACTTCCTGGATTTTCAGTTCGACTTTGTCAAAATTGGCCAGAAAGCGCTTTACGCGATTGGGGTTTTTGGATGTCACATCTGCCCTGCATAGCTTCATCAGGTCATCCACGTCATCCCCAGCCTCATACAGCAATCTCCTTATTGCAGAGTCTGTCACCTTATCATTGACAAGAGCTATAGGGCGCAAATGCAATCTTACTAATTTCTGCACATATTTCATGCGCTCGTCCATGGGTAATTTCAGCTTTCTGAAAATTTTCGGGGTCATTCGAGCCCCTTTATCCTCATGACCATGAAAAGTCCATCCTACTTTCTTATTGAATCGTTTGGTGGCTGGCTTTGCAATATCGTGCATAATGGCTGCCCATCTCAGCCATAGGTCATCTGTGGCGGTGCTGACATTGTCCAGTACCTGAAGGGTGTGGTAAAAATTGTCCTTATGGGACTTATCCCCTACGGAATCCACTCCTTGTAAGTCCACCATTTCAGGAAAAAACTGATGCAGCAATTTACTGACAAACAACAGCTTAAATCCATAACTAGGGGTATCCGAAAGGATGATTTTATTTAGTTCATCGATGATCCGCTCGCCGGATATGATATTGAGCCGCTCGGCGTTCCGAATGAGACCATCGAATGTAGATGGATCGATATCAAAATCCAGCTGTGCGGCAAAACGTACCGCACGAAGCATTCTCAAGGGATCATCAGAAAAGGTCGTATCAGGATCCAGTGGTGTCCGGATCAGTTTTCTTTTCAGATCCCTTACCCCATCGAAAGGATCGACCAACTCGCCATATTTGGCCTCATTGATGGATATGGCCATGGCATTGATCGTGAAATCCCGGCGTTCCTGATCCTCTTGGAGCGTCCCGTCTTCCACGATGGGTTTTCGCGAATCATGGCGGTAGGATTCTTTCCTTGCTCCCACAAACTCTAATTCCCAGTCATCCAGCTTGATCATGGCCGTGCCAAAATTCTTGAACACCGACAGTGGAACATGCTCTTCAAAAGACTCCGCTACCTTTTTGGCTAGTGCAATTCCACTACCTACGCAGACAAAATCGATGTCCTTTGCTGATATTTTCACTCTTTTTAACAACAGGTCCCTTACAAATCCCCCTACCACATAGGCTTCTAAGTTCAACTCATCCGCACACTCCCCCACTCTTTTGATGACCTCAAGATGTGCTATTTCTTTCGTTAAGTTCATTCACCTATTTTTACATCTCCTTCTGCGCTCAAAAACAGCTTTTTTACCTCACCCTGGAATAAGGGGAATTTCTCGGACACGGACCCGATGGCCTCTTCCTTCTTTCCATGCTGAACCACCAGTGGTCTGCTGAAGCTGAAGACGATATTGTTCCAAAAACCTTTCTTCAAAATACTGAATTTCACCTTTTCCACATGAATAGGCCCCTTCTTCAATAAATCACTGGCCCAAGAGGTATAGACAGTGGGTTTGGTAGCAAATTCAATAATATCAAGGGCAATTTCAGAAAATTGCCCCGCCAAAGCCCTTATCTGGAACAAATCCACAAGCAGAAAAATGGCCTGTGAATCGTCTTTATCTTGAAAATGTTCTGGAACGATCAATTCTACCGGCTTACCACTGCCATCCAATACACAGACTCGGCCCTTTTCCCTCAGTTCATCAACAATGGTTTTTACTTCCATTCCTTTTTTTGTTTTATTGAACGCCAAAATTAAAATACTTTATGAAGTAGTCCGTATTTTTTTTGCATTTACATGAGCAATGGTGCCAGAAAAACAGCACACAACATTTTTCCAAAACATTTCAATGAAGATACAAATATTTTACCTATCTTTGCACTTCAATTTGGATCAGAACAAAAATTCGAAAAGATATGGCAGTTACTACATTAAAAAGAAAAGCTAGAAGAAACAGGCAGAGACAGGTTACCCGCGTAATCAAGATCAAACAGCTTAACGCAAAGCCTGTAATCAAAAATGTGGATGTGGAAGAACTCAAAAAAGAGTTCTCTAAATAATAGTGCCACTGGTGCATATCATAAAGAGGCCATCTACTTCGGTAGATGGCCTCTTTTGATGTCTAACCACCTAATTATCAAACACTATTTTATCCATCGTTCGTATAAAATGTGTATCAGTACGCCTATGGGGCTTTTCCGAGGGGAAAACAAAATTTTAATCCAATCCTCCTCCCTCAAGTCAATAATTTTATTTAATTTTGAGCCCCATAGGAATTCAAACAAAACATTATAACATTCTTATGGCGTCACCCACTAAGTACATCTTTATTACAGGGGGAGTTACTTCTTCATTAGGCAAAGGAATCATTGCTGCATCTCTGGCCAAGCTACTACAGTCCAGAGGATTTAAGGTTACCATCCAAAAATTTGATCCTTACCTGAACATCGATCCAGGTACGCTCAACCCTTACGAACACGGTGAGTGTTTCGTCACCGAGGACGGCGCGGAAACAGACTTGGACCTAGGTCATTACGAGCGGTTCCTGAACACCAACACCTCTCAGAACAATAACGTCACCACTGGTAGAATTTACAACAATGTTATCACCAAGGAACGTAAGGGAGAGTTTTTAGGAAAAACAGTACAGGTGATTCCGCACATCACTGATGAAATCAAAAACAGTTTTTATAAGCTCGGCGAAGAAGGAAACTACGATGTGGTCATCACAGAGATCGGGGGCTGTGTGGGGGATATCGAGTCACTACCGTTTATTGAAGCCGTAAGGCAGGCAAGATGGGACCTCGGGCCGAATAATTTCCTCGTAATACACCTTACCCTCATCCCATACCTTTCTGCTGCCAAAGAGCTCAAAACCAAACCTACCCAACACTCGGTAAAACAATTGCTGGAAGCAGGTATACAGCCTGACATCCTTGTATGCCGCTCTGAACACCATCTTCCGCTCGATGTGAAGAAAAAACTTGCGCTCTTCTGTAACGTACAGCTAAACTGTGTCATCGAAGCCATGGATGCTGAAACCATCTATGATGTACCACTTCATATGAAGAAGGAAAAGCTGGACGAAAGGGTAATGACCAAATTGAAGCTCCCTTCAAAATCCGATACCAAGCTGGAGCTTTGGAAGGAGTTTCTAGGAAGGCTGAAAAACCCCACACAAGAAGTCAATATCGGCTTGGTAGGAAAATACATTTCCTTGCCTGATGCCTACAAATCCATCATCGAGTCATTTATACATGGAGGAGCAGCCTGCGAGACCAAAGTCAACCTTTCCCTGATCTCTTCAGAAGAAATAGGAAAGGAAAACGTAGCCAAAAAGCTGGCTGAACTGGACGGCATCCTGGTAGCACCCGGTTTTGGTGAACGGGGACTTGAAGGTAAGATGGAAACTGTTAAATTTGCTCGTACCAAAAAAATACCTTTCTTCGGTATTTGCCTTGGTATGCAAGTAGCAGTAATAGAATTTGCCAGAAACGTACTTGGCCTGACTGATGCCAACTCCATAGAAATGAATCCAGAAACACCGCACCCGGTGATCTCACTGATGGAAGAACAAAAAAACGTAGAACAAATGGGCGGCACTATGCGACTGGGTTCTTACCCTTGTGAGCTTACCAAGGGCACCAAGGTGAGCGCCGCCTATGGCAAAGCCAAAATACAGGAAAGACACAGGCATCGTTACGAATTTAATAACGACTACCTAAAACAATACAAGGAAAACGGATTGGTACCGACAGGTATCAATCCTGAAAGTGGCTTGGTAGAGATTGTAGAGCTTAAAGACCATCCATGGTTTGTGGGTACTCAGTTTCATCCCGAGTATAAAAGTACGGTGCTAAATCCGCATCCACTTTTCGTACGGTTTATCCAAGCCACATTGGACAATAAAAAGAACAATAACTAAAGCAAGATACATCAAAGGGCTCATACGGTCCTTTGGTGATTTTCAGAATTAAATAATTATGGATAGAAATCAAGCGACAGGTCTAATCCTATTCGCAGCCGTGCTTCTGATTTACTCATTCTTCTTCAGTTCACCAGAGCCGGTTACAGATGAGCAAAGCACTACTTCCACTGAAGTCCAAGAGGATAGTGCTTCGAAGCAAACTGCTGCACCCTCCACACCAGAGATTCCTGACAGTGTTAAAAACCTCCAAAACCAACAGCAGTTTGGTGAATTCTCTACCCTGGTAGATGGAAAAGAAGAATTTTTAGTACTTGAAAACGAATTGGTCAAAATCACCTTTTCATCCAAAGGCGGTGAAATCAAAAGTGCTGAGTTAAAAAATTATAAGACCTGGGCCAAGCAACCATTAATATTAATGGATGAACAAAGCGCCTCGATCGACTACCAAATCCAGACGAACAAAGGCCCTATGAGCCTTAATCAGTTTTATTTTGCTGGAGAAAAAAGCACAGTAACGGTAGATGAAACCTCTGCCCAGCAAGTGACTTTTAAGGCTGAAACAGCTTCTGGAATCATCACCAGAACTTACACCCTTCCTGATGGCCAATATGTGATCGATCAAAAAATCACAACCAACGGGCTCAGCAGCCTTTCTGACCAAAACATTACTGTTCGCTGGGAGGACAATCTCAAGAAGCAGGAAGCTGACATTAGTGAATCCAGACGTAAAACCTACGTCAACTTTTATACTACTGAGGGAGATTATGATTACTTGAGCGCTTCCTCTGATGAAGACGCTGAACAACCTAGTGAACCAATCAAATGGGTGGCCTTTAAGCAGCGGTTTTTCACGGCTGGTATCATCTCGCCAAATCAATTCACGAATGTGAACTTAGAGCAGACTATCCCTACGGACACGATGTCTGTGAAAAACATGACCGCGACCCTTTCCTTCCCATTGGAAAATGGACAGGCGAGCAACAGTTATTATTTTGGCCCGAACAACTACAAGATACTGAAGAAAGTCACGCCAGATTTTGAGAAAAATGTGGACATGGGCTACTTCTTTGTGAGCTGGGTAAACAAGTACATCATCGTAAACCTCTTCCATTACCTGGAAAAAGTCATCAGCAATTACGGTGTCATCATTATCCTGATTGTATTTATCATCAAACTGTTCTTGTTTCCATTGACTTACAAGTCATATATTGGCATGGCCAAGATGCGGGTAATCAAGCCGGAGATTGATGAGCTGAAAGAAAAATACCCAGATGACCCTACCAAGCAGCAGCAAGAGCAAATGAAGCTTTTCGGCCAACTTGGGGTAAGTCCTATCAGCGGCTGTCTGCCAATGATTTTGCAGATGCCTTTCTTGTTTGCCATGTTCTTTTTCTTCCCTAATTCCATCGAACTACGACAAGAAAGCTTCCTATGGGCCCATGACTTGTCCACATATGATTCGATCGTAAGCCTGCCGTTTACCATTCCTTTTTATGGAAGTCACGTCAGCTTGTTTACCCTGTTGATGACCGTTTCCCAAATCGTTTACACACGATTTAACAATCAACTGACAGCAGCACAGGGACCAATGAAAAACCTTGGTTACATCATGCCGGTAACCTTTATGTTTGTCCTGAACTCCTATCCGGCGGCCTTGAGTTTCTACTATTTTGTTTCCAACATGGTGACCTTTGGCCAGCAAGCTCTTATCAAGCGCTTTGTGGATGATGGTAAAATCCGTGAGAAAATCGAGAAAAACAAAAAGAAAAACGTCAACAAGAAGAAGTCAAAGTTCCAGCAAAGACTGGAAGATGCGATGAAAGCCGCTGAGTCAAACAAAAAGAAAAAATAAACGACAATCTGCATTATAATTGAAAAAGGTGGCCTTTATAAGCCACCTTTTTTTAAATCATTCTGGTGACTTTTTATGATGGTTTTCAGTTATAGTCCGTTATAAATCAAAAAGTTAAAGCTATCCACACCCCAATGTGGAAAACAAACTATTTCATGTAAGGATTAAACTTATATCTTTGTGTTGCGTGAAATTAACATTTTGGAAGAGATGTAGCGACATGGTACTTAAACAGCAAGACAATAAGTGTTTTGAATAAAAGGAAAAGAATTCCGTGCTCATCTGAGCACAAACACACCGCATAGGAATTCTTAAAAAATGTAAATCTCGCTGTATTCGAAATGTTTATGCTTAATATTGACCTTAAATCACTACTTGACACCAATGGGAAAAATCGTAGCTATCGCCAATCAAAAAGGAGGAGTGGGCAAAACGACCACCGCAATGAACCTTGCTGCCAGTCTGGCGGTGCTGGAATTTAAAACGCTGGTCATTGACGCCGATCCTCAGGCCAACACCACTTCCGGATTGGGACAAGATCCTAAGAAAATCGAAAACAGCATCTACGAATGCATGGTAGATGGTGTGGACATTTCCTCGATTGTCATCAAGACCGAAATCGAACACCTAGAATTGGTCCCTTCCCATATTGACTTGGTGGGTGCAGAAGTAGAAATGATCAATATCGAAAACAGGGAAGAAAAAATGCGTGAAGTAGTCGAGCCATTAAAGGACCAGTACGATTTCATCATCATTGACTGTTCTCCTTCACTTGGTCTGATCACAATCAATGCCCTTACAGCTGCCAATTCCGTTATCATTCCAGTACAATGCGAATATTTTGCCTTGGAAGGATTGGGCAAGCTACTAAATACTATAAAAATTATCCAGACCAGGCTAAACACCGATTTGGAAATTGAAGGAATATTGCTGACCATGTATGATGTACGTCTTCGACTATCAAACCAAGTGGTGGAAGAAGTGCAAATGCACTTTAAAAACATGGTATTTGAAACAATCATTCCTAGAAACGTTAAGTTGGGGGAATCACCTAGTTTTGGGCTTCCTGCAATTGCTTTTGATGCTGAAGGTAAGGGTGCCCTTTCCTACCTAAACCTTGCCAACGAAATAGCAGAGCGTAATGGATTGGTGAAAATGAACTAATATTTTAAAACGATTATGGCTGATCATAAAAAACCCACAGCAAATAAGAAAAAGGCACTGGGAAGAGGTTTGGGGGCTTTGTTGCAGGATTCTCCAAATAAAGAGACCAAGGATGAACACCAAGAGCAGATGAGCCCAGAGGCGGGAATTCATGAGATACCACTGGATGAAATCCAAGTAAACCCCTATCAGCCAAGAACACACTTTGACAAGGAAGCGTTACAGGAGCTTGCAGACTCCATTACAGTGCAAGGCATTATTCAGCCCATTACGGTAAGGAAACTAGCCGAAAATGAGTATCAGCTCATCTCAGGAGAAAGACGCTTCCAAGCTTCAAAACTAGCTGGGCTGACCAAGGTTCCTGCTTATGTCAGGACAGCAAATGACCAGCAAATGCTGGAAATGGCACTGATCGAGAACATCCAACGGGAGAACCTCAATGCCCTGGAAATTGCACATTCTTACCAACGCTTGCTTTCCGAATGTGAGCTCAAGCAAGAACAGCTTGGAGACCGCGTGGGAAAAAACAGGACCACTGTAAACAACTACCTTCGACTGCTGAAACTTCCACCAGATATCCAAGCCGGTATCAGGGATAAAAAAATCTCCATGGGCCATGCAAGGGCACTGATCAACGTGGAAGATGTGGACAAGCAGCTGGCCATTTACCGTAAGACCCTGGAGGAAGAACTTAGTGTCAGAAAGGTAGAAGCACTGGTAAAGGCACTCCACGAGGATGGTGAAGAAGAAAAAACCATTTCTAACAAGCCAGACCTGGATCCCGTAAAGAAATATGAACTCGGTAAACTCCAGCAAAAGCTTGCCTCGCACTTGGGCACCAAGGTCAGCCTTAAAATGGACCACAAAGACAAAGGGGAGATAAAAATCCCGTTTGGGTCTACCGATGACCTGAATCGCATTTTAGAAATTCTAGAGATTATTTAGCGTGCACTGTACTGCCCTCAGGCATATTACTGATCAAAACATCAAAGCAATAGTTTTTCATGTTAAAACTATTGCTGTTTTTGTTTTATTCCTCCTTTTCCAAAACACCGTTTTTGGACAGGAAGTGAGGGCTATTGCACATGATTCCACCGAGCAGGTTGAGATCAATATTAACAAGGGCAATATCAAAAACCCAAAAAAAGCAGCCCTTCTCTCCGCCATCCTTCCCGGTGCTGGGCAGGTTTATAATGAGAAGATGTGGAAAGTTCCAATTATCTATGGTGGAATCATTACTACTGCTTACTTTGTGGAGTTTAATAACAGAAGGTATCAGATTTTCAAAGAAGCATTGACCATTTACAGGGACGATGACGAGAGCACTGATAATATTTTCCCTAACCTGAACGAAGATGGGCTGATCAGGAATGTCGATTACTGGCGTCGCAACAGGGATGCTTGTTACTTGGTTTTTACGGCCATTTATGCCCTGAATATTGTGGATGCCCTTGTGGATGCCCATTTATCGGGATTTGACGTCTCCAATGACCTCACCTTTAAATTAGAACCATCCGTAGAACCTACCTATGCAAGTAGAAACGCTATTGGATTATCATTTAAAATACAATTTAAATAACCGAAATGAACATATTGATTTTAGGCTATGGCAAAATGGGCAAGATCATTTCGCAAATTGCCGAAGAAAGAGGCCATACGATTGCTGCGAAAATTGACGAAAGCAATGTCCAGGAGCTAGAAGCCCTTGACGCCAGCAAAGTGGATGCAGCTATCGAATTCAGTCAGCCAGATGCGGCGGTAAAGAACCTTTCATGGGCGATCAAGCATAATATCCCTGTGGTCTGCGGCACCACAGGATGGCTTGACAAAAAACCAGAAATCGAACGACTTACCCTCTCCAACGGCGGGGCGTTTTTTTATGCTTCAAATTACAGCATCGGGGTAAACATCCTTTTCAAAGTGAACAGTTTCCTTGCCAAAATCATGAATGAGCAGCCAGACTACAGCGTCAGGATGGAAGAGATTCACCACACTGAGAAAAAGGATGCTCCTAGTGGTACGGCCATCACTTTGGCCGAATCGATCATCGACAGAGTGGACAGGGTAAAGCGTTGGGATCTGGACAAAGATGTGTCCGATAACGAACGTAGCCTTGCCATCACCGCCAAAAGAATCGACCCTGCTCCAGGGACGCATATTGTCACCTACCGATCAGAAATCGACGATATTGAGATCAAGCACACGGCCCACAGTAGAAAGGGTTTCGCGCTTGGCGCAGTTTTGGTAGCTGAGTGGATCAAAGATAAAAAAGGTGTGTTATCCATGGATGACTACCTTACCTTTTAATAAACCATTGCTAAAAACATGAGTTCAGAAAAAAAGAAAAAAGGACCAGTCCGGGAGTGGCTGGACGCGTTGGTTTTCGCAGTCATTGCTGCCAGCTTGATTCGATGGTTATTTTTAGAACCGTTTACCATCCCTACTGCTTCCATGGAAAAGTCCCTGCTTGTAGGTGACTTTCTCTTCGTGAGCAAAATGCATTACGGCACCAGAACACCGCAAACACTGCTACAGGTACCACTTACCCATCAAAAGATTTGGGGAACTGATATTCCTTCTTACTCTGATGCGGTCCAGCTGCCTTATTACAGGCTACCTGGTTTTAGCAGTGTGGAAAGAAACGACGTAGTGGTTTTTAACTACCCGGATGAATTCGAATATCCCGTGGATCTAAAAACCAACTATATCAAACGGTCAGTAGGCACCCCTGGTGATGTCATCGAAATCCAGGACGCGCAGCTCATCGTTAATGGTTCTCCTGCAGAAAACCCTGAAGAAATGCAGTTCTCCTATGATGTGGTCCCTAACAGGATGCTGAACGCTGAGTTTTTTGAAAAATTTGACATCAATCAGGACTCATTCCACCCCTATAACGGCTTATATGTGGTATTTACCACACCTGCCATCGCCAAAAAACTGGCAGAATCACCAGTCATCAAGGAAATAAAAATCAGGGTTTATGAAGAAGGAAACGGTGATCCTGAAATCCACCCTGATGGCGCTTATTACGGCTGGAACAGGGATAACTTTGGACCACTTACCGTTCCCGCAGAAGGTTGGACGATCGACTTGACTGAAGACAATGTTCGTCGATATGCCTTTACCATCCGCCACTATGAAGGTATCGAAAATCTTCAAATAGAAGCTAACCAGCTCTTCATTGACGGTAAAAAGCAAGACACTTACACCTTCAAACAAAACTACTATTTTATGATGGGTGATAACAGGCACGACTCCCTTGACTCCAGGTTTTGGGGATTTGTCCCTGAAGACCATATCGTGGGCAAGGCCTGGTTCCTATGGCTGTCCCTCGATAAACACAAAAGCATGTTCAGTAAGATCCGCTGGGATAGGTTCTTTAAGGGCATTCATTAGACATTCAGGTAAACTAGAGCGATTTAAAAAAGGCGGGAAGCAATGATAGCTTCACCGCCTTTTTTGATATGTAGTATATAGCATCTGGTAACCAATAACCACCTCCAAAACCTCACCTCTCTTTCACCACTTGATCTCCTCCTGCCCTCTCTGCCTCAAGTAATCATTGGCTTTGCTAAAATGCCCGCAACCTAGAAACCCTCTATGTGCAGAAAGGGGGCTTGGATGGGGAGCGTGTAGCTTGAGATGATTTTCGTCAGAAATAAAAGCGGCCTTTTTACGTGCATACGCACCCCAAAGCAAAAACACCAATCCTTCCCTTTCTTCATCCAGCTTTTGGATCACCGCATCGGTAAATTCCTCCCATCCTTTCTTTTGATGTGATCCTGCCTTATGGGCTTCCACGGTAAGGGTGGCATTGAGCAACAGCACTCCTTGCGCTGCCCACCGCTCCAAATTCCCATGGGAAGGAATATCGATATTCAGGTCCTGCTTTAATTCCTTGAAAATATTCAGCAAAGAAGGTGGAAACGGCACCCCTTCGCGGACAGAAAAGGAAAGGCCATGGGCCTGTCCAGGGCCGTGATAAGGATCTTGCCCCAGTATGACCACCTTCACTTTGTCAAAAGGGCATTTGTCAAATGCATTGAAGATTTCACCCCCTCCAGGATACACCTGTTTTTGCCGGTATTCATTTTTCACAAATGCCGCCAAAGATTCAAAATAGGGCTTTTCAAGCTCTTCAGATAATTTCTCTTTCCAGGAAGAAGCTATTTTAACGTTCATTTAGACTATTTCTCTTGAGAATTCACAATAAACCCTTAATTTCGAACAAAAATCCCTTTAGAAAAAATATAATGGTAACTGCTATTACAGAAGGCATCAAAGTAAGTGTAGAGGCGACTTACCAATCGGAGTACTCCAGTCCGCATCAGCATCACTATGTCTTCACTTATAAAGTCACCATCGAAAATAATAGCCCCAGCACCATTCAGCTCTTGCGAAGACGGTGGGAGGTTTCTGATGCAGGCCAAAAGTCACGGATCATCGAAGGGGACGGCGTCGTGGGCCAACAACCCATCTTAGAACCAGGCTATGCCCACCAGTATGTTTCGGGATGTAACCTAAACTCTGGCAAAGGCAAAATGAAAGGCAATTATTATATGGAGCGTATCCAAGATGGTAAAACCATCATCGTAACCATCCCTGAATTTCAACTCATCGCAGACATCTTCCACAACTAGTGTTTGATCAAATCTATCCTTTTTTTGCTTACATCCGCTATTTTCTATCGAAAGTAGACCGCCACTCGCTGCAAGCGCCTTTTGCCTATCAAGTTTACGAAGGACTCAAGGAATTTGCTAAAACCCAAAGATCACCCACACTGGAATCCAAGCGAAAAAAACTTCTCTCCACTCTTACCAAAATAACCATTCAGGACCATGGTACTGGATCGCTGTATATAAAAAATCCCGTCAGAAAAATTTCGTCCATCACCAGACACAGCTCCAGCAAGCCAAAATTCTCATTGCTTTATCAGTACTTTTGTTCACTTACTCAAGCTCGGGTGGTGGTAGAATTAGGCACATGCGTGGGCCTTACCACATCTTACCTAGCTCAATCCACCAAAGGAGAGGTCAATACCTTTGAAGGTGCTGAGGAATTGGCGCAAGTCGCCAAGACCACTTTTTCAGGATACACCAACATCCACTTGATAGCAGGCAGGATACAGGAAACCTTGCCTGTCTTTCTCCAAGGAATCTCCTCAGTGGATTTTGTATTGATCGATGCCCATCATAATTACCCGGCGACCATACAATTCTGGGAAACATTACTTCCTTTTCTGAAAAAAGACAGCATCGTGGCTGTGGGTGACATTCATCGCTCCAAGGAAATGGAAAAAGCCTGGAAGGAGCTCAAAACACACTCGGCCGTTACCATGAGCATGGACTTCTATGAATGTGGCATTCTGTTTTTTACTCCCGGAATAATAAAACAACACCACATCTTGCACTACTGATGACCTGACGGTCTTTTGGCCATCAAAAAAAGCTCCTTACCTCTTCGTGGACCAATGGAATTGTAGCATGGCTCCAATTTCAGAATTTCAAGTGCATTCGAAAACACATTAACATATTCTTCTTTGGTACCTCCAAAAGGAGGCTCATTCCGTCCAAACTGCACATCAAAAAGTAGCCCTACCAGCATTCCATCAGGCTTTAAGAGCTGCGCCATTTTTTTGACGTAATCATTTCGTAGATTTGGACATAAAGCACAAAAGAACGTTTGCTCCAAAATAAGGTCATATTGACCCCGGTGATCAAAAAAGTTTTCATGGTGCAAATGGGCCGTTGGAAACTGCGGATATCGATGTTGGAATCTATTGAGCGGTTCGTCGGCGATATCCAAGACATGGACATGCTGAAAGCCTTTTTGGAAAGCATACGCTGCTTCATGCGCATTTCCTGCACCCGGAATCAAAATCTCTACTCCATAATCGTGAAATTGGTCTAAATATTGCTTTAGGGGAATGGTTACTTCACCGGCATCCCAGCCAATTTGATTTTGCTGGTACCTGCTAAGCCAATAGTTTTCGTCAAGTGAAGGATACATAATTGAATTTTGTTTGCACTAACCGACTAATACACAATACATATGAGCACTAATATACCTGAAGAAAAATCATCAAGAAATGGAAAGGGGAAAAACATCCTGATCATTGTTTTACTTCTCTTGGTTATTTTCAGTGGCATAAAACTGTACTTTGACAGTGTAGATAAATCACAAAAGACGGAAGAAATCCTCATTTTATCGGAAGAAAATAATGATCTCAACCTCCGTATTGACAGCATGGCCTATCAATTGGACCTGCGAATCAACGAAATCAAAAAGCTGGGCGGCAATGTAGACTCACTAGTCGTGCTTAAGGAGCAATTACTAGCTGAGCGAAATACTGATCGCAACAGAAGTGCTGCTGAAATCAATGAACTGAACAAAAAAATAGATGGTTTTTCTGGCGTGCTTGTGGAAAAGGACACCGAAATCGAAAAACTAAAACAGGTAAACCAACAGCTTTTTACAGAAAACCAAGATCTAAAAACCTCAAAGGCTGAAATTGAAGATTCCATCGTACAGCTAAACCTAAAACAGGACAAGTTGGAAGAAAAGGTAAATATTGCCCAGAAGCTTCATGCGGAGAACATTTCGGTAGCAGCAGTCAATTCAAGAGGCAAAGAGCGAGAAGGTTCTTTTCGTAATCGGCATTTAGAAAAGCTAAAAATATCATTCGATTTGACCGAAAACAATGTCGCGGAGCCAGGATCCAGGGATATTTTCGTACAAGTCGTCGCCCCAAACAACCAAGTGATTTTCGACATTGCTAAAGGCTCTGGCACATTCAGCATTGATGGCCGTGAGGAATTCTACACGGCAAAGCAGGCCATCTTATATGACAATTCGAAAAAGAGCCTCATCTACCTTTATCAAAAAGAAACAGACTATCCAGAAGGAATCTACGAAGTAAAAATATACAGTGAAGGTTTCAATATTGGCAACGAGTCCTTTGAAATAAAATAACCGAGCATTGCGTTTGACATATTTTAATTTTGAACGTCACCTGCAGGCATTATTGTCAGCAGGTGATTTTTTTTGAGGGACAACTCCTTACTTTAACTCGAAATTAACGCCGTTTAGTTAACGTATGTCCCCGATAGTCATGCAGGCAGGCTACCCTGATCCCGACAGATGGGGAAAGGATCTTTTCAATCATTAGCTTTGTCACTGTCTGCTTTTATCTAAACGGCATTGAACCAGAAATATGCATTAACCCATCAATTTAGCGCATTGGACTTTGATAAATTAAAATAAACCTTTAATTTTGCGATCTGTTTAATAATTACTAAAAACAATAATTAAAATGTTCCAAAGAAATTACGAAACGGTATTCATTTTAACTCCCGTTTTGTCTGATGTTCAGATGAAGGATACCGTTGACAAGTTCGTGAACTTGTTAAAAGAAGAGGGAGCAGAAATTATTAATGTTGAAAATTGGGGTCTTAAGAAGATGGCCTATCCAATCGAGAAGAAAAGCACTGGTTTCTACGTAATGGTAGAATTCAAAAGCTTGCCTACTTTGATCAAGAAGTTTGAAATCGAGATCAGAAGGGACGAAAAAGTAATGCGTTTCTTGACTACTGTATTGGATAAGCATGCTATTGCCTATGCCGAGAGAAGAAGAAAAGGTGAATTCAACAAAAAAACTGAAACTAAAGAGGAGGCTGCAAAATGACACTTAAGAACGAACCAATCAACAGAGAACAAAATAAGAAGAAGTACTGCCGATTCAAGAAAATGGGCATCAAGTACATTGATTACAAAGACCCTAACTTCTTATTGAAGTTTGTAAATGAGCAAGGTAAAATCCTTCCTAGAAGACTTACAGGAAACTCTGCGAAATACCAGAGAAAAGTGGCCAACGCCATTAAAAAAGCCAGACATTTGGCCTTGTTACCTTATGTAACTGACGGATTGAAATAATCCGGCCCTGTTCTATTCAATACTTAATAAATTTAGACAACTACAATGGACGTTATCTTAAAAACAGACATAAAAGGACTTGGCTATAAGAATGATCTAGTTACTGTAAAACCAGGATACGGAAGAAATTACCTTATCCCTCAAGGTTTTGCGGTATTGGCCACAGTTTCTAACAAGAGAATCCTTGAAGAAAACATCAAGCAGGCAGCTCACAAAGCAGAAAAAATCAAAACTGCAGCTGAAGAGCTAGCGGCCAAGATCGAAGGTATCAAACTGGAAATCAAAGCCAAAATCGGCGACTCAGGAAAAATCTTCGGTAAAGTAACTACCCTTCAAATCTCCGATTCCCTTGCAGAAAAAGGGGTGGAAGTAGATAGAAAGAAAATCGCTATCAGCACGCCTGTAACCGGTGCCGGTGAATATGTAGCTGAAGTAGATCTTCACAGAGAAGTAAAAACTGAGGTTAAATTCGAAGTAGTAGCTGAATAAGCCTGCATTTCGATTTAGAGATCAATATTTAGGGCTATCCTCCTTAGGCGGATAGCCCTGTTTTTTTTGATTATCCGGAATAGTACTGGAAATCAATCAAGCTCCTTGGGAAGAAAATTCACGGATTACACGGATTTTATATACCGATTATTGCCCGAAACAAAGCAATTCGCTGAGTATTCTTATTTTTGGTAGCAATGCGTAAAATCAGCTTTTTTTACCACTTCAAATAAATCAGGCCGAAGCGACCTTCTCCAAGTCTTCGATCAGCTTCTTGGAAACGGCCCTACTGTTCCTTTCCTTTTCAGCTCTCAGGGCTTCCAGTGCTACGGAACTCTTCTCAATCAGCCCAGCAGGATTCTGATCGTTTCGAAAACTCCCCAAACACCACTGTAGCTCTGCTATCAGTTGATCTTGGATTTTAAGCCTTTGCAATTTTTCAACGGTTGCTTCTACGGTTTTCTCTAAAGTAAGTGTTTTCATGGTCAATATGGTTTGTTTAAAAATCTCTTCCTTTTATTCACTAAAAATAGCCTTCTGAAAACAAACTATCAACGAACCTAATTTATTTTCACTAAATCAATAACAAAAATAACTTTTTATAAACATACACATAAAACTTCACTGATCAACGACCTATTGCTCGATCATTGGCACAATTTCGCTAATTTCGTTCTATGCAGTTACAAACCAATTTTGACATTCCATTTCATCCCTGCCCGATAGATCATTCATCTTCGGTGATGACTATTGGGTCATGCTTTTCCACAGTCATTGGACAAAAACTAAAGGAGCGGAAATTCAAGGTACTGGACAATCCTTTTGGCACACTATTTAATCCCTTGTCACTACTCCAGCTCATCGATATCGCTCTGGGAGAACCAAACTTTCCTGAGGCACTTTTTTTGGAACATGACGCCAGACACTTGCATTATTCTTGTCATTCATCCATCTCTGGAAACACTAAAGACGAACTAAAAAGCTTCTTGGAAGCACAATGTCGCGTTACGAAAGAAATGTTATCCACCGCATCTTTGCTCGTCATTACTTTTGGCACCGCTAATGTCTATGAGCACCGGTCGTCTGGCATGATCGTATCCAACTGTCATAAGCAGCCAGCTAAGGAATTCAAAAAAAAGACACTTAGCGTGGATGAAATAAAAAAGGCCTTTTCCAGAACTCACCATAGGTTAAAAGAAATGAACCCTGATCTAAACATTGTATTGACCGTCAGTCCGGTGCGGCATACCAAGGATGGCATTCCCGAAAATCAACTCAGCAAATCCATCTTAAGGGTAGCCTGTGACGAACTGGTCAATGTGCATGAAAACCTTTGTTATTTTCCCAGCTATGAAATCATGATGGACGAACTCAGGGATTATCGTTTTTATAAAGACGACCTCATCCATCCATCCACACAAGCGGAGGTATATATCTGGGAGAAATTCTCCCATAGCTACCTTTCCCCCGCAGCCCGGAAACAAGCCGAAAACATCATGGACATCAAAAAGGCCTTGGCACACAGGCCATTTAACCCATCCAGTGCAGCGCACCAAAAATTCCTTCAAAATCTTCTAAGAAAAATGGAACAAATGCCCGCTGAATTTGATTTCACCAAAGAGATCAAGCAGGTAAATGACCAGCTTTTATCTTTTTAACAAACCCACATTTCCATGTCCCAGAAAGCCAATCAGCTCATTTACAGCCAAAGCCCTTACTTGCTCCAGCATGCCTATAACCCTGTCCAGTGGTACCCTTGGGGACCAGAACCACTGGATAAGGCAAAGCAGGAAAACAAGCCCATCATCGTCTCCATAGGCTACTCTGCCTGCCACTGGTGCCATGTA
Source organism: Echinicola soli (assembly GCF_006575665.1). Lineage (NCBI taxonomy): Bacteria > Pseudomonadati > Bacteroidota > Cytophagia > Cytophagales > Cyclobacteriaceae > Echinicola > Echinicola soli. The sequence goes on along the minus strand of NZ_CP041253.1, from coordinate 2,815,909 downwards.
ATGGAGCATGAGAGCTTTGAGGATGAAGCGACTGCCGCGATCATGAACGAGCACTTTGTGTGCATCAAAATCGATCGAGAGGAGCGTCCTGATCTCGACAACATCTACATGGATGCAGTCCAATCTATGGGGCTGCAAGGAGGATGGCCGCTCAATGTCTTTCTAATGCCTAACCAAAAGCCATTTTATGGTGGTACCTACTTCCCCAATGCCAACTGGAAAGGACTGCTTCAAAATATCGCAGAGGCTTATGAAAAACATTTTGATGAATTAGCAAAAAGTGCTGAGGGATTTGGGAACAGTATCAAGCTAAAAGAAAGGGAAAAATACCGCCTCTCTGATGATAGCAGCAAGCTAACCTCCGAAGACCTCACCCATATGGCACAAAAAATAGCCAGTCAAATGGATTCTCAATGGGGCGGATTTAACCGCTCTCCAAAATTCCCCATGCCAGCCGTTTGGGATTTTGTACTGCGTTATGCCACCTTAAAAGGAGACGCTGCATTAAAAGACAATGTACTCTTTACTCTAAGCAAAATGGGCATGGGCGGCATCTACGATCACCTCAGAGGGGGTTTTTCCCGGTACTCAGTGGATGGTGAGTGGTTTGCTCCCCACTTCGAAAAAATGCTCTACGACAATGGCCAGTTGCTGTCACTTTACGCCAAAGCTTTTCAGCTCACCGGTGAAGCATTATATAAGGAAAAAATAAACGAGACCATTCAATGGCTCCAGACAGAAATGCATCAGGAAGAAGGAGGTTTTTACGCTGCCCTGGACGCCGATAGTGAAGGAGAAGAGGGCAAGTTTTACACTTGGACCTACGATGAGCTGGAAAGTATACTCGACGATGACGATGCTTGGTTTTATGATTGTTACAACATCACTGTAAAAGGGAACTGGGAAAAAGGTCTCAATATCCTGTTCCAGACCAGCCCTTATGCAGAAATCGCCCAAAAGTACGGCTTCTCTATGGATCAATTGTCAAAAAAGATACGACAGACCAAGGAAAGGCTGCTTAAAATTCGAAACCTTCGCACACCTCCTGGCCTGGATGACAAGGTCATTTCCGGTTGGAACGGCCTGACCCTAGCAGGATTGGCTCAAGCGTATTGGGCCACAACTAACCCGCTGGCAAAATCCCTGGCCATCAAAAACGGGGCTTTTATAGCGGAACACATGCTTCAAGGCAATCAACTCTACCGCTCCTACAAAGGCGGAAAAGCATACACACCGGCATTCCTGGAAGACTATGCCGCAGTCATACAGGGATTTATCCATCTTTATCCACTAACTGGCGATAGTCATTGGCTTCATAAAGCCAAGAGCCTAACGGAATTTGTACTGGAACATTTCTACGATGAGGAGGATGGCCTTTTCTATTTCAACAACCCGGATTCCGAGACACTCATTGCAAATAAAAAGGAGATCTTTGACAATGTGATCCCTTCATCGAACGCCCTGATGGCCAACAACCTCCATCAGCTGGGCAGGTATTATCACGAGGACCATTACCTCAAACTGGCGCAGCAATTACTGGGGCTGATGCGCACATTGTTACTTTCGGATCCGGCATTCCTTAGCCAATGGGCAAATCTCTATCTATCGGAATTTCTGGGCACCCCGGAAGTAGCCATCGTAGGTCGGGGTGCCAAGTCCCTCGCATTGGAAATACAACAAGCTACTCCTGCCCTAAAAGTAATCGCTGTATCAGAAACCAAAACAAAAGACGTACCCCTTTTAGCGGATAAAGTAGCAGATCAAAATGGAAATGCGTTAATTTACGTTTGTTTTGACAAAACCTGCCTTCGCCCTGTTGCGACGGTAGCAGAAGCAATTGACCAATTCCCAAAACTCAACTGATTACCTTGGAAGACCTTTTTGGAGATAGTATACCGCATGACGAAACCACCGATCCATCTACTTTTGCTGATGTGATCCTTCCTGTACCCATTCCCCGGATGTTCACCTATCGCGTCCCTAGGTCAATGGAAAAATCCATCGGCATTGGGCATCGGGTGATCGTGCAATTTGGACGAAAAAAAGTCCTCACGGGAGTCATAGGAAAAGTCCATCAAAAACCACCTAAAGATTATCAGACCAAGGCAATATTAGAAGTGCTGGATGATCAACCAGTCGTTAATCCCCTGCAAATCAAATTTTGGTTTTGGATGGCTGAATATTACTGTTGTCAGATCGGAGAAGTCATGAATGCGGCACTCCCTTCAGGCCTAAAACTGAGCAGTGAAAGTAAAGTCCAATTAAACCCGAAATTTGACCCGGAGACTTCTGAGTTTCCGATAGATGACCGAGAACAAATCATCCTGGATGCTTTGGAGAAAAATGCAGAACTCACTTATGAAGACTGTGGGAAGTTACTGGGCATCAAATCCAGTTATCTGATCATCAAAAGCCTGGTCATCAAGGAAGCGGTATTGGTATATGAGCAGGTCAAAGAAAAATACGTACCAAAAGTAGAAAACAGGATAAAGCTCAAAGCACCCTACGCCACTTCCAAAAAAGCCCTGGAAGCATTATTTGAGAAGCTGAGCAAAAGCACCAAGCAAGAGGAAATCCTACTGAAATATCTTCAGGAAGTCCCTGTTTTTCATTCCCCTGAAAAGAATGAAAAAGGGCTTGAGAAAAAAGTCATTACGGACGCAGGGCTTAGTCCCAGTTCCCTCAAAACACTCATTAAAAAAGAGATTTTAGAAGAGTTTAAAGTGATCGTCAGCAGGTTTGACGACCTCCCCACTGATGATCGTGAGATCCATCTAGCAGACTTCCAACAAGAAGGTTTATCCAGCATCAAAGAACAATTTGGCCAAAAGCAAACCGTGCTCCTTCACGGGATCACGGGAAGTGGCAAAACAGAGATATACATCCACCTGATCAGGGAAGTGCTTGACAGTGGCTCTCAAGTTTTGCTGCTGCTGCCCGAAATCGCCCTGACCACACAGATCGTCGGCCGGCTCCAGAAAGTCTTTGGCAGTGAGATGGGCATTTACCATTCCAAACATTCCGACAATGAACGCGTGGAAGTCTGGCAAGGAGTGCTGAGTGGACGGTTTTCCTTCGTGGTGGGCGTCAGGTCAGCCATTTTTCTACCTTTTGACAGTCTGGGGATGATCATTATCGATGAGGAGCATGAGCCTTCCTATAAGCAATTCGATCCCGCACCGCGATTTCAGGCTCGAGATGCAGCCATCATGCTGTCTTGGCTCCACCAGTCCAAGACCCTCCTAGGAAGTGCCACTCCTTCCTACGAATCCTTCTACAATGCCCGAACACAAAAATACGGGTACGTCCACCTAAACAAACGCTTCGGGGAAGCACAGTTACCGGAATTCCATATAGCGGACATCCTGGTCGACAAGAAGAAAAACCTGCTCAAGCTGGACTTTACACGGATCATGAGAGAAAAAATCCAAGAAGCATTGGATCGGCAAGAACAGATCTTGATCTTTCAGAACAGGCGTGGCTATGCACCTTATATGTCCTGCGAAGAGTGTGGGTGGATTCCTGATTGTGAGCACTGTGATGTCAACCTCACCTATCACCAGTACAGCGAAGAAATGCGCTGCCATTACTGCGGATTTAAAGAAAAAGTACCCCGTGCCTGCCCTGCTTGTGGGAGCCATAAGTTGACGACAGTGGGCATCGGCACGGAACGGCTGGAAGAAAGCCTATCCCTGCTGTTTCCTGAAGCCAGGATAGGAAGAATGGACCTGGATACCACGAGGAGCAAATACGCTTATCAACGTATCTTTGATGAATTTTCCTCGGGAAATTTAGACATTTTGGTGGGCACCCAGATGATCACCAAAGGGCTGGACTTCGACCGGGTTACGGTGGTGGGAATTGTAGACGCTGATCGGATCCTTTACTTTCCGGATTTCCGGTCAGGAGAACGGGCCTTCCAGCAAATCACCCAAGTGGCCGGCCGGGCTGGCAGGCGAAATCGCAGGGGAAATGTTATCGTACAGACCAGAAGGCCAGACAATGTGGTCTTTGAAAAAGTCATTCAAGGAAATTACCCGGAATTTTACCTTACTGAAATGGCAGAAAGAAAGCGGTTCTTCTATCCCCCATTCGTCAAAAACATTAAAATCACCGCCCGGCACAAGGAATCCAAAATCGCTGAAAAAGCTTCCCGTCACCTGACCAACCTGCTCAAAGAAATCGCCATAAAAAAAATCATCTTGGGACCTGAAAGAGCCTTGATAGGAAAAATCAAAAACCAATATCTATTTGACATCTATGTAAAGCTGGACAAAGCCGGCAACACCCCCGCTATTTTCAAACATGAAATGGGGAAGATCATCTTTGATCTCAATACCCAAAAAGAATTCAAATCGGTCCGTTTTGTAGTGGACGTCGATCCCTATTGATAGGTCAATGGCATTATATCATTAAACTGTCTTAAACACAAAATTGACATTTCAAAAAATGTTATGGCCACTAAACCTTCAATACTCATCTTACCAAAACAAACCTTGAACAAAATCTTATATTTTTCATAACTTTAGGCCATCAACCTATTAAACAAACGATAATGAGAATAGCTTTAATTGCCCATGACGGAAAAAAAGCTGACATGGTACACTTTCTAAGTGGTTTCAAAGACCGGCTTCTAGGAGCTGACATTCGCTTATTTGCCACTGGAACGACTGGCTCTCACATCGAACGAGCTGGTTTTGAGGTCGAAAAACTGATGTCAGGCCCTTATGGTGGTGATGCCCAAATAGCAGCTATGGCAGCTGAAAAAAAGCTCGATCTGGTCATATTTTTCAGAGACCCACTGGACAAACATCCCCACGAACCAGATGTACAAATGCTGATGCGAATCTGTGATGTACACAATATTCCCCTGGCCACCAACCTGGCCTCTGCAAAACTAATGTTCAAACAAATAACCACCGATTTACACAATGGAAAGTAAAGCAATAACTAAAATCGGTGTACTGACCTCTGGAGGTGACGCACCGGGAATGAACGCAGCCATTCGTGCAGTAGTCCGTTGTGCCTTCTATTATAACATAGAAGTTTACGGGATCTATAGAGGATATGAAGGAATGATCCAAAATGACATCCGACAACTGGACAGTTCTGACATTGCCTATGTACTGGAGCGGGGAGGTACTTTCCTCAAATCCGCCCGCTGCGCTGAATTCAGAACACCCGAAGGAAGAAAAAAAGCTTACGATAACCTCCAAAAACACGGTATCAATGGACTAGTGGTCATCGGCGGAGACGGTTCCCTGACAGGTGCTCACCTATTTTATAAGGAATTTGGCATTCCTGCTATTGGCTTGCCGGGAACGATTGACAATGATCTCTCTGGCACTGACAATACCATTGGTTTCGACACGGCTTGTAACACAGCCATCGAGTCCATCGATAAAATCAGGGATACTGCCACGTCTCATGACAGACTTTTCTTTGTAGAAGTAATGGGACGTGATTCTGGTTTTATCGCCATCAATGCAGGTATTGGCAGTGCTGCAGCGGCAACACTGATTCCTGAGAAAAAAATGCCTGTGGAAGCATTGATAGACCGCCTAAACACCCGTGCAAAGGCCAAAAAGCAAGCCAATGTGGTCATCGTGGCTGAAGGCGGTAAAAGCGGGGGCGCAATGGAAATTTCCAAAAAAGTAAAGAAATACCTGCCCAATTACGACATTAAAGTAACCATCCTTGGCCACCTCCAACGTGGTGGCTCTCCAACGTCCTACGATCGGGTACTTGCCAGTAAACTGGGCGTATCTGCCGTAGAAGGCCTGATGCAAGGGAAATGTGATGTGATGGCTGGCGTCATCAATAACAAGGTCGTTTACACCCCCATAAAAAGGGCAATAGTAGACGATAAGGAAGTGGATGAAGAAGACTTCCGTGTAGCAAAAATCCTATCTACCTAAGTATTGTAGGATTGTAGAATTGTCAAACTGTAAAAGGAAATGTTCTGTGACGCGGCGATATGAAATAGGGATAAGCTTATGAGTAGAGCCAAGCACAACTTCAATTTTACGATCAAACAATTCTACAATCCTACCCATAACTAGAACGGATACCCTATCGCAAAGTTAAAGATAAAATTTTCCCTCCTCCAATCTCGGTCAAATGGTTTAAACTCTTTCTGCCATCGCTCTCCCTCTGGTAGCCAAGGTTTTCGTAACGGAGAAGCAAAATCAAACCTGATCACAAAAAACTCAATATCTATTCTTAATCCAATCCCGGTCCCTACGCCGAGTTCGCTTGCCCAAGAGCCTGTAAACTTACCTCCAGGCAATGCCTCGTTCTCATTCATCAACCACACGTTACCAGCATCGACAAATAGCGCCCCTTTCAGGTAAGGAACGATCGGAAATCGGTACTCAATATTTCCTTCTAGCCGAATATCACCCGTCTGCTCGAAATAAGATTGATTATTGATAGAATCTGGTCGATAGGAGCCCGGGCCTAATGAACGAATCCTAAAAGCCCTAACACTATTGGGGCCACCAGCGGAATATTGCTTTACATAAGGCAAGGAGATGGAATTCCCATAGGGAACACCTACTCCACCAAATAACCGCGTCGCCAAAACCTGGTCCTCTCCTAACTGCAAGTGATAACGAAAGTCCAGGTCTCCACGAACATACTGGGCGTATTCCATTCCAAAAATCTTGTTAGGCTCTTCCACAGTACTTTTTCCATCAAACGCCCCAATCAAGTTACCGGCCATATCCAGCGAAAACCCTGTGAAGATCTTATGAGTCCTGAACTTATCTCCCAGTTGGTTATAATTAAACGTATAATTAAGCCCAGCGATAAACTGCTGCTCAAAACTCTTGGCCAAAAAAGGATTGTCATCCAGAATCTGCTGAAAATCGGGTGTCACATCCGACAGGCTCACAATACTTAAGCTGATCGGGTTTATCTCATGATAAACAAACCTATTCGCATTCCAATAGTACCCGTAACTAGTGGAGACATTGTTTAGCCTGTAAAGCCCAATCCGATTGATAGATTGCACTCCTAAGCTAACTTTGGTTTTGGGCACAGAATACCTGAATCTGTCCTGGATTTGCGTGGGAAAGATCACCCGAGGAAAAATCAAATCGCTGCTCAGCCCTATATCATAAGTACTCAAGCCCGTTCGGTCTCCTCCGGCTATCTGTGTTTCGTAGCCAAAGCTCGCCGAAATATTCAACGTTTCGCCCCCCTTAAACAGGTTCCTGTTTCGATAGGTCAGCAAAACAGAAGGCCCAATAAAATTATTGGACTTTGAAATACCTTGTAGCTCCGCTCTTACTGACCTTTTCTTTAGCGGAGAAAGATAAATATTGGCATCGAGCTTCCCTCCATCATCCAATGTTACAGAATCCACTTCCTCATACCGCAAATTCACATACCTGTAATTCCCAATGGCCGAAAGCCTGTTTGAGGTATACCTGGACTGCTCCGAACTGTATCTTTGTCCTTTTTTTATCAGAATGTACCTTTCCAGCAATTCCGGTCTGAATGTTTCCACATCTTGGATAAAAGCAATTTCTTCGATGACCGTGGTATCCTGGGCACTTGTCTTTTCCTCCACCGAATAATTGGGATAAACACGGATATCATTTACGGTATAAGGCACAATGGCCTTTTCGGGCACACCTGCTTTTAGCCGTAAAAACAAGTCAAATTTCCTTTCTTCATAGTTATTGGTATCCGCCTCAAAAATCAAGTAATCTCCATTGAAATTATAAAACCCCTTCAACTTCAACGCTTCATCTATACGTGCCCGCTCGTCTTTAAAGGCCTGTAACTCAAACCTGGCATCCTTTGTCAGTTTCGTTTCCTTCAGGATTTCATTTATCTCTTTTTGGATACTTAAACTGTCTCCCTCCAAGGTGAACTCTTCCAGACGGTAAGGCCGGCTGACCTCCACTTCATAAGCCATCCCTAAAAACTTTCCCTTTCCGGTGGTCTCACTATTTGCAGAAGCATAAAAAAAGCCATTGTTTTCCAATCTGTTCAGCAATAACTCCTCTGTCTTGGATGCGTTCACTTGGCTAAAATAAACAGGCTCTTGACCGAATTTCTTGTTCATAAAACGGTTGAAAAACCCTGGTTTTTCTTGAGTGCCTTTATAGTGTGCCCACAGCCCAATTCGCATCCCCAAAAACTTACTGTTCGGCTCTGGACGGATCATCTCGTGCAGCCGGCTTTGTATCACTTCAAGGGTCTTATCATTTACATTCTCCTTGTCCTCCGTCGTGATTTTAAGGGATGAGCCAGTGTAGAGTTGTTCATCCTCTGGAATATATCTGGTGACCCCGCACGAGCTAAGGATCATCATCAAAAAAAACAGCCGGTATTGAAAGAATCTACTCATTATTGTTCCTCTTTATTTTTACCCTCTACAGCTTCAGGTTGCTTGGTTTCTTCTTCACTTTCGCGCTGTATCCTTTCCTCGCTTTTCCAAAAATTCTTGAATTTGTTGAATTCCCTGTTCAGAATGAAGGCCACTCCCGTGACGATCACTTGTCCATCGATGATGCTTTCAAATTCATTTTTCCTAAATCCCCTCAGGCGGTACCTACCGTTTTCAGTGAGTAAGTACTCGATGTTCACATTTCCAAATACAGCACCGTCATTTTGAGTATCTTGACCGGAGCTTTCCAGTTCCATCTCACTCCCCACCTGGACTATCAATCGATCATCAAAAAGCCTTTTTTGTGCGCTCACATTTAACTGGGTCTGTGCACCCTGATACCCCTCATAGCTGTCCAAGTCAAAATTTAGCTCAAAACCAGAATTGCCCAGCACATTACTGGACAGGGCATTTAACTGGCTAGAAAGCATTTGACTGACACTGGATCTCGCCAACCCTGCAGTACCTCCTCCAGTGCCGTCTCCTCCTGTGGCCGGCATGAATTTCTGAAGGACCATCAAAGAAAACACCTGACGGTTCAATTCCCCTTCTTCCTCATTGACTTGCTGAATCTTGGAATAAACATTTCCACCTAAGGCGCCTTGTTCATCTTCGGGCATGTCCAATTGGAAAAATATCTGCGGACGCATCAACTCCCCTTCTACATTCAAATAAACAATAAAGGGCAATCGTTCTTGATATTGTGTAGAGACCTCCGAACTCACGCCCGAAGTTTGGGTGGCCATAAGGTCACTCGCTGAAGTTTTCACATCATATGAAGCAGTAATATCCATATCGGCATCCATGGGATCTCCCTTCCAGGTAATGGAACTCCCTTCGACGATATTGAATTTTCGGGAGACCAAGTTGTAGAGGCTCATCTCATAATGTCCTTTGGAAAGCTCATAGATACCTGACAGGTTCATTTTACCATTGGGCTCGATATTCAGGTTCAGGTCGGCCTCTCCTGCAATCATCAGGTTATCTCCCGAACGCTCATCTACAATCACCCTGAAAACCGCATTTGGATCTACCTTCAGCAGCGCTGCAATTTCCAATCCTGTAAAAGCAGCCTCTGGATTTTCCATCTCCCGCTTCGTCAGGATATCGTTGGGATTATCTCTATCCACTATGAGCACCACTCCTTCTCGCTCGACCACTTCCAGCTGTGTCTCTGGAATGACAAAAGTCAAGTCCGTTCCTTCATTCACCTTTAAATCTGCCTTTACGACTGGAAGATTCATATCTCCAGTGATGCTGACATCAGCATTGATATTGGCTTTTCCGTAAAATAGGTCATTATCTTCACGGGTAGAATTGAGCACCTGGAAGTTTTGCGCGGCCAGCTTTAGATCAAACACCGGGTTGGTCATATCTTCTGTGCCCACTTCTCCATTCAGGGTAAAGCTATTTCCATCGGCATCCTTGAAGCTATATTGGTCAAAGTACACTCCTTGATCATCGACACGTAACGGCTGGGTGGGCAATGTGAATTTTGAGTTCAGCATTTTCACCACCAGCGAGGCAGACTCAAAATTAAACGCTCCCTCGTATTGGGGAGCTGTCGTAGTGCCATCTACGGCCAAGTTTCCTTGCAGATTTCCAGTGGCCTCTCCAAACTGATCAGGCATGAGCTTTTCGAGCACTTTCAGCTGTAGCTCATTTAAATCCATTTTAAGGTTCAAATCCGCCCCTTCTTCCCTGGCTTGGTAATCGCCCACAATATCCAAATCAATCTCACGGTCTTTTAGCGCAAGGTTAAAATCGTATAACTTGGTATCTTCGGACTTTGCCCTCAGGGCAAGGTTCCCGAGTTCTACATCCATGGCCTTCATATCTGTAATGTCCATGTCCGCGACGATCCCAGTGGCTCCAAATGGATTTTCAACCACAAAATCCCCGTTTAGCTCACCTCCTAGTAGTAACTGGTCTGGGTTTAGCAAACTCATGATGGTTCCAAGTCGAAAATCATCAAAAGTAACGCCTACCTGCTCAGCTACTTGTTGATTTAAACCATTGCTAAAGGTGAGGTGCTGACCTTCATACGTAAAACTAAAATCCGAAAACCTCAATGCGTTATCAGCATAGGAAACCTGGTTAGATGCGGGCACCTCCCACTGCTGTCTGTTTAGCACCAAGCCTTCTGGAACGACATGCAAATGCATAGTATCTCCCTTGAAATCCAATTCGGAATCCACAAAATACAGCAACTCTTCTTCATCGTAAGACTCGAAATTCATATATAGATTTTGACCACTGAAATTGCCCTTAAAGGAAGTTCTGCCCATGGCCAGCGGAGATACCGTCAACCCCTCAAATCCCACATCCAGTTTCATTTCTGTTCCATCTCCGTCCACATCCACCAAAAGGCTGTCCAGCATCATTTCATTATATCGGACACGAGGCAAACTTATACTGGCCTGGAGCTGTTTTTCATGTTCACGGAAGTTGACATTGATATCCACGGAATCCATCTGTTCCAGGCCTTCTAAAAACACCTGATCCAGTACCGGTGCCCGCTTAAACGCCATCTGTAAATCCAAATTGACGGGTTCCTGAAAGGAAGTATCCACAGAACTACTGTCTCCTTGCAATGAGTCTTTAAAGTACCCTTCAAAGTGGCGCTGCATTCCTGCTGAGATCTGCGCAGGAGAGGAATTTGACCGCAGATACCCATTCAGCATCATGCTGTGAATATCCACACTCGTACTGTCCGGTCGGACAGCAGCTTGGATATCCAGCTCCCCAAGTGGATATGAACGATCATCGTACACCACCAAGCCTTCGCTCATCTTGGTGGTCACATCGAAGTGCTCTGGATTGCCCTGAAATTCGGCCATCAACTTCAAACGAGCACGAATGTTCTTTGCCGTCACTCCTAAATTTCTGAGATTGGCTCCTTTGAGATTTAGGTCCGCTGTATATTTCGCATCCACCGAATCCAACAATAACCCCACCTTAAGTGCCATGTCCAGGTTTTCATCCGTAAAAGATGCATTGACCTCACCTTCTCCATCGGTCAACTGGCCATCCAGCGAAAGTCCGGAAAAATCATAGCCATTATAAGACAATTCCTCAAAAGCACTGGTTAAGTTAGCATCAAGTTCTTCCATAGTACTTCCACTGCCCGAAGCATCAATTTCAAAAGTCAATGTTCCCAGCCCTTGGCCGGGAAGTATTTTTTCCATCAGTAACTGCTCTCCCTTCACTTGGGCATCAAAAATCAGCTGCTCTCTGTCCATGTATTTGGCATCGGCAAAAAGATTTCCATCCGTCGTCTCGACGGATGCGTGGGCCACGAGGTCATTCAGCATTCCTTTCACGGAGCTGTTTAAAGTAATCCGGTCCGGAAACCGTACACCATAGTCCGCTTCATCTAAAAACGCCAACAAATCTTTCCTGGTTGTATTGAAACGGACCGTTTTCAAGTCCACCTGGAGCTTTTCGGTATCCATCACCTGCTTCAGGATTCCATCTACAGACACTTGGGTAGTTTTGCCCCAATTCAACTGCGTTTTATTGACCCTCATATTGGTCAAGCTCCCTTCGACTTGTAGTTTGCCGGTAAGGTTCTTTTTATTCACCTCTTTGAAAATAGTGTCTTTGCGCAAATCAGGAGCAAAATAAAAGGCATCCTTTCCATTGAGTTTTATTTTAGGAAGTTGCACATCAAAATTAGACCTATCGGGATAATTGATCAGCTCATCCATAGACTGGTAGGTCAAGGTCATACCACCTCCCAGCGCACTGTTTCCAGTGGTTATGCCCAAATCCTCAATGGACACTTCCGTATCTGATACGGCTGCTTTAAACCCAAATTCCTGTAATTGAAATCCGCTGGCCTCTTTAAAGTCAAAACGGTCCAATGAAATTCCTGCACCGCCCTCTTTTAGGTAAATCTGAGAAGCGAGAAAGTGAAAATCTGAAATGGAAATTGCTTCAGGGTTAAATGCTCCTGGTGTCACCTTTTCATCACCAAAAGTAACATCAAACTGGTTTCTTTCCAGTGCAATGGCATTAACATCTACTATCCAGTCTGGCCACTGGAAGGGGGCAGACTCGCTCGTGGTTGTCTCAGTTTCATTGTCGGATGAAGTGGCCCGTGGCATTTTAAGGTTGATATTGGAATCGGTTAATTCCATCCTTTTTAGATGCACTTTCTGGGTAGTGAGGTCCGCTTCAGGCAGCTCCACTAGAAACTTGCCTAAATCCACTTGGGCTTTCATTTCATCCGGTATGGATTCATACATCGCTTGAACATTTTCTACCAAAAAATGATCGATGATTATCACTGGCATGGGTGAGGCTGCTGTCGTATCTTCCGCTGAGGGAGGAAAAGGCTTGGTTTGTGTATAGCTCGCGGAGGTATTTCTAAACTGAAAATCCTGGATATAAAAAGCCATCTTATCTAGATCAATCCGTTTCATGTCCAAGTGGATTTCTCCTAAATTGACCTTGGAGTCTATCCCCATCACTCCATCTTGGTACGTAATATTAAAATCCCTTAAATCCACTGGCCCTAAATCCACCTGTGGCATTTCCGGGGATGTTTGGGCAGTATCCGGCGCTGCAGCGGTCGTACTATCACCGGAAGCAAATGCCTCCATCAAAAAATCAAAATTAAATTTCCCGCTTTCTCCATCACGAATCACATTGGCGGTGAGCTGATTCCATTCCAATTTGGATATGTGAATAGCACCATCTTGGAGCAACGGCCAAATTTCAACACCGGTCTCCAATGCTCCCGAATAAAGAAGCGTATCTCCTTTTTGGTCTTCGAGGTAAAGTCCTTCCAAAAATAAATTTCCCGAAAAAGTAACATAAAGCTTTTCAATGTCCATCTCTGTGTTGGTTTTACCCTTTACGTAGCTGATGGCCTTCCCTACAATGATGTCTTGGCCCCATGGACTCCGGATAAAGAGCAAAGCACCCACAATAAGTACCAGCAATACCAATAGTATTACCTTAAATACCTTGAAAAATTTATAAAGTACCTTTTTTAGTTTATTCAATTGTGTCTGTTTAGTTCTCTTAGTAAAGATAATAAGTAAAAGTCTACTTTAATGAAAAATGTTTTCGTGTTAATTGCAAAAACAACTTGCTTAGAAGAATAAACCAATTTTCATGCTAAACCAAAAATATTCCTGAAAAATTAACGCTAAAACCCGCTCCATCAATCATTTCCATCATGTCCACTAACCCAATTTTTAAATCTGTGTACTAATAAAAGATTAACGAGCAAAAACCTGTCATTTTGTCGGTATTTTATTAATTTCGCATCTCAAATTGATTGAACGTGAGATATGGAGAACATTATCAAGGATATCGACATTCTTCCAGCTGAAGAGGCGCAGGCATGTGAGTTTAAAACCACAGAAGAGGAGAATACAGGAAAGCAAAAGAAGCTCTACATTGAGAGTTATGGTTGTCAGATGAATTTTTCTGACAGTGAGATCGTCGCATCCATTATGAAAAAGAATGGTTTCGATACGACATCAAACTTCGAACAGGCAGATGTCATTTTCCTCAACACCTGCTCCATCAGAGAAAAAGCAGAACTGACCGTAAGAAAGCGACTTACGCAGTTCAATACCATAAAAAGAGAAAAACCATCCCTAACCATTGGAGTGCTAGGCTGTATGGCAGAGCGGTTGAAAGAGAAGCTACTTGAAGAAGAAAAGCTAGTAGATGTGGTGGTAGGCCCTGATGCATACAGAGACCTTCCTAACCTAGTGAAAGTAGCCGAAGAGGGAGACAAAGGCGTCAACACCTTCCTTTCACGCGAAGAAACCTATGCCGATATCTCTCCAGTAAGGCTAAACACCAATGGGGTAAGTGCCTTTATTTCCATCATGAGGGGCTGTGACAATATGTGCTCTTTTTGTGTGGTACCTTTCACACGGGGCAGGGAAAGAAGCCGAGATCCGCACTCCATCGTATATGAGGCACAAGAGCTTTTCGACCAAGGCTATAAAGAAGTCACACTCTTAGGCCAAAATGTGGACAGCTACAAATGGTCACCGGAAGAAAACAACAAGGCCCGCCTCAACAAACAGAAAGAGGAAGTCAGTGAGGTGATCAACTTTGCCAACCTTCTGGAAATGGTGGCCAAAGTGGCTCCTACACTGCGCGTAAGATTCTCCACTTCCCATCCAAAAGACATCACAGATGAGGTATTGTACACCATGAAAAAGTACGACAACATCTGTAAATACATCCACCTCCCTGCCCAAAGTGGCAATAGCCGTGTGCTTGACCTGATGAACAGGACCTACGACCGTGAATGGTACCTCGAAAGAGTGTCCAAGATCCGTGAAATCCTGGGACAGGAATGTGGTATTTCTTCTGATATGATCGCAGGATTCTGCTCAGAAACCGAAGAAGAACATCAAGAGACCTTGAGCTTAATGGATATCGTGAAGTACGATTTTTCCTATATGTTCTTCTATTCAGAACGACCTGGGACACTCGCTGCCAAAAAGTATAAAGATGACATTCCTTTGGAGACTAAAAAACGTAGGCTTCAGGAAATCATCGCCAGGCAGTCCCAACATTCCATGGAAAGGAACAAACTTGATCTGGGGCAAATCCAAGAAGTATTGGTAGAAGGCACATCCAAGCGCTCTGAAGAGCAGCTAAAAGGCAGAAATTCTGCCAACAAGGTGGTTATTTTCCCAAAAGGGAACCACCAAAAAGGAGATTACGTCCGTGTAAAAATAGTGGACTGTACCGCTGCCACCCTATTTGGCGAAGTCCTGTCCTAACCCACTAAAGCCCCTGAAATCTATGATAACAGACGCGGAAGTACTATCTATAAAACAGCGTTTTGGAATAATCGGCAACAGCCCGCTGCTCAATCACGCCATCAGGGTAGCCATGCAGGCTGCCCCTACGGAGATGACCGTACTGATCACTGGAGAAAGTGGAAGTGGTAAAGAGTCCTTTTCCAAGATCATCCATTCTATCAGCACTCGGAAGCACGGAAAATTCATTGCCATAAACTGTGGTGCCATCCCGGAAGGCACTATAGACTCGGAGTTGTTCGGACATGAGAAAGGCTCCTTCACTGGAGCGCATGAAGCGCGAAAGGGATATTTCGAAGTCACTGATGGCGGCTCGCTATTTTTGGATGAAATCGGTGAAATGCCACTGGGCACCCAAGCCCGGCTCCTTCGGGTACTCGAAAATGGAGAGTTTATAAAAGTAGGATCCTCCAAAGTCCAAAAGACCGATGTCCGTGTCATTGCTGCCACTAACGTGAACCTTATCCAAGCAGTAGAAAAGGGTAAATTCAGAGAAGACCTTTATTACCGCTTAAACACCGTTCCCATCTTTGTCCCTCCTCTTCGGGAAAGAGGCGATGACATCAGCCTGCTTTTCAGGAAGTTTACAACTGATTTTAGTGAAAAATACAAAGTAAAACCTATTTCACTGGATGGGGAAGCCAGGGAGCTACTTAAAAAATTTCCTTTTAAGGGCAATATCAGGCAATTGAAAAACCTAGCCGAACAAATATCGCTACTGGAAGAGGACAGGGATGTCAATGCCATCACACTGGCCAAATACCTTCCCACCACAGAGTCCAATTTGCCAGCTCCCTACACGCGAGGAGGAAAAGAAGGCGAGTCATCTTCTGATTTTTCCGAAAGGGAAATCCTGTACAAAGTCCTCTTTGACATGAAAAAGGACATGACCGAGCTCAAAAAACTGGTCCTTGACACTTATCAGTCTGGCGGTATCAACCAAAACATCATCAAAAAACACCATTCGTTGTTTGAAGACATGGACACTTCAGTATCTTTTGAAGATACCCCTTCCAAGGAGCCGAGTCCTTCCGCTATGCCTATCGTACTGGAGTCAGGAAAAATCTCCAATCAGCACTCACGTACTGAGGAATATGATGATGAAATCGAAGACATCATTCACGAAGAGGATGATAACTCACTATCCATCGAGAAAAAAGAAAAAGAGTTGATCATAAAAGCCCTTAGAAAGCACAATAACAAACGGAAATATGCGGCGCAGGACCTGGGCATTTCTGAGCGTACCCTTTACCGAAAAATCAAACAATATGATATCAATGAGTAAACCTAAGCTCATGTTTCTCATGGTGCTCTGTCCACTGATGCTGCTATGGGGCTGTAAAGTGGAATACAGTTTTACCGGCACCAACTTAGACTATAATCTAACCCAGACATTCTCTGTGGCCAATTTCTTTAATGACTCCGGTGGAGGCCCAGCCAATATGGGGCAAAACTTCACCGAATCAATAAAGGATTATTTTCAGCGAAACACACAATTGGAGCTGGTCCAAACCAACGGGGACCTGCAGTTTGAAGGAGCCATCACCCGATACTCCCTCACTCCCCAGGCCACCGTCTCTACCACAGATCCCAACCAACCTGATCGGGCTGGCCAAATGCGCCTGACCATCGCTGTGGAAGTCAACTATATCAACCTCAGCGATGAAGAGCAGGACAGTAAAAAGACCTACTCTTTCTATCAGGACTATGACCCCCGAAGCACCTCAGTACTCGCAGTAGAAACGGACCTGATCGACATTATATTTGAAAACATCATTCAGGATATTTTCACCTCTACTGTGGCAAATTGGTAATTTTCTTTAAATTGGATAACCAACCAAAAATACCTGACTTGTGAACGCAGCCCAGTTTTTAAATATCATCAAAAAGAGCAACTCTCTGGAGAAGGAAGATTTCAGGTCACTGCTGAAGCTCCACGAAACATTTCCGTATTTTTTGGTTCCCAAAGTACTGGCAGCCAAATACGAAAGGAAAATCTCCAAGGGCAAATCACAGGAACTCCTACACTGGGCAGCTGTCCAAAGCCCAGACAGGGCATGGCTCAAAACCTTGATCGAAGAAGATATCCATTTTGCGGCATCCTCGACATCTAAAACCACTCAGACAAAGGTTCCACCTCCTCCAAAAGCAGGAGCACCAGAGAAACCCATTCCTTCTGCAACCAGTAATCCGGACAAAACGGAGGAAAAGCACCAGTCTTCTGGATCAGACCGAGCAGAAGTGCTGCGAAAGCTGGAGGAAAACCTCAACAAATTACGCCATGTAGAAGCTGAAAAAGAGCCTAAAACCGACCAACAAGCTTCTCCAAGCTCAAAAAAGACGTCCAAGAAAAAGACTCCGAAGAACGATGACCTGATCGAAACCATCAGAAAAAAAGAAAAAAAACTCATCAAAGACGCCAAAAAGCAAGAGCAACTTGATATTATCAAAGCCTTCAGCAAAAAAGAGATCAAGCTGGCCACGATCAAGGAAATAGAAAACACAGGCAAAAACACAGACCTCTCCAAAAACAGTACGCAGCTGTCCGACAAATTACTTTCGGAATCATACGCCAAGCTATTGACCAAACAGGGAAAAAAAGACAAGGCAATCGATATTTATCAGAAATTAAGCTTGAAGTTTCCGAATAAAAAAGCTTATTTTGCGAACTTAATAAAAGAATTAAAAGATTAACTTCATTTAGCATATGTATACTTTACTTATCAGCATCGTCATTGTTTTGGCGGTTATCTTAGTATTGGTAATCCTTGGTCAAGACTCCAAAGGTGGTGTTGGTGCTGCTTTTGGTGGTGGGGCTTCCCAAATCATGGGCGTTACCAAAACCGGTAACATCCTTGAAAAAGCCACATGGGTATTGTCCATTTCCATACTGGTGCTCTCATTGGGGACTTCAGCTTTTCTGGAAAACAATGCTGGAGGATCCACTGAATTTTCCTCTCCGAATATAGAAAGTGCCAAGGAGCAAATGGTCGCTCCATCGTTCGGAGAAGAGGAAAGCATCCTTCCCTCAGAAGAGCAAGGTACAGAAGAATTAACTGCACCATCGGACAGCGCACAATAATCGAAGCTAAAACTCAAATCTCACAAAGTCCAGTCATTGACTGGGCTTTTTTTTTGGGAAATTAGGAGATTGTAAACAAATGTTAATATCACGCTATTGATTTGTTAAACCGCGTTTTTAGCCTTACCTTTTAGTTTGATTCCAAAATTTTAATAACTTATAACATCGATTTTATGTTTGAGAACTATAAAACCCTTGAGGATATAGGTGCCACAGAATGGCCAAACATTATCCTATGGGCAGCTCCAGTAATGTTTGCACTGGTTTTCGCAGAATGGGGATTGAGTTTATACAAAAACAGGGACTCATACGACGGTAAGGACTTCTTGGCGGCCTCATCCATAGGGCTGATCAATGTCGGGATTAGTGCCTTGATCAAAGTCGTGTTGTTTTCTGCTGTACTTTTCTTTTGGAACATTGTTCCTTGGAAAATCCCACCTACTTGGTGGTCATTTATACCTTGTTTTATTGCCATTGACTTTGCCAGGTATTGGGCACACCGTGTGGCGCATGAGCAGCGCTTTTGGTGGGCTACACACGTGACACACCATAATTCAGAAAAATATAATTTCTCGGTTTCTTTCCGACTGAGCTGGACGCAGCATATCAAGTTCATTTTCTTTATTCCAGTAGTGATGATCGGCTTCGATCCATTTGTATTCTTCATCTGTCACCAGATTGCGGTCTTGTACCAGTTCTGGATCCATACGGAATACATCAAAAAACTTCCTGCGCCAATAGAGTATATCTTCACTACACCGTCCCACCACCGTGTACACCATGCCAGTGACGAGCATTACCTGGACAAAAACTACGGATCCACACTGATCATCTGGGACAGGATATTCGGGACTTTTATGGCAGAAGCCGAGCGGCCAAACTATGGGATTACCAAACCCGTAAATAGCTATAACCCTGTCACCTTGGTATTCCACGAGTGGTATGATATCGTCAAAGACCTCAAGCAGGCCGAAAACAAGCAGGAGGCATTTAAAATCCTCTTCGGCAAGCCCGGGGACGAAATTATCAAAAACCGAGAATTGAGAAAAAAGGAAAGAGAAGAAAATGTTCAGAAAATAAATTCTGCACAGCCGGCTCCCATACTGACAGAAAAGGAACCCTCACTTCTCCAAAAAGAAAATT
Source organism: Echinicola soli (assembly GCF_006575665.1). Taxonomy (NCBI): domain Bacteria; kingdom Pseudomonadati; phylum Bacteroidota; class Cytophagia; order Cytophagales; family Cyclobacteriaceae; genus Echinicola; species Echinicola soli. The sequence goes on along the minus strand of NZ_CP041253.1, from coordinate 2,796,480 downwards.
AAATCTCCCAAGCCCGGCAATCGCCGGGCTTTTTTTATGACAAAAACCATGTTGCGTATATCTGCGTAGCTGATTTTTAGGAAAATCAGAAGAGGTAAACCATTTTAGAAGAAAAAAAACAGATTATCTTTAAACTCTTCTACTATGAAAAATTCACCATTTACTTTTTCTCATTAATCATAATCGTAACTACTGCTATGATCTCCTGTCAGGATAACGGACAGGAAGAAATCGAAAAGAAAAATGGAGGGGCGAAATAACTGCTATCCAATCAAACGGCCAAGAATATGAAAAGCAGCTCAAAGAGCTGTCCCTTTACATGGGAGAAGTATTCAAGGATCCTGCGGCCAGAGAGGAACTTTTCGGTTTTGCCGAACTGAAAGGGAATGCCGGAGAAATACAATATAACCTCCGCAGACTCTTTGAAGAACAAACCGATCCTGTTAGTCGAAAGCAGTCGGCCATCGTAAGGGCTTTTTATGGAAATGCCGCAAACAGCAGAACAACCAATGAACAGTCCATCAATGTGGACAGTTTGAAAGCTTTTATCAACCAATATGACATTGGGGTAATCGCTCCTTATCTTGCTGAAAGTTTTGATCCGGATACACTAAAAGAACTGACCGTTTCCTGGTGGACCAAAGAAATGGAAATCGAAGCCCAAAAGAAGAATCCCAATTGGAGTGGAGAGACCCCTGCTGTTAAATTTAGAATAAACGAAAACGGCAAATTCGAATCCCTAGGCCAAAAACAAGGAACAGCAGGCATCAACCAGCGAGTAGAATATATTACCGCAGATGACAATTATGCCTATGATAACCCTACCGTGGTGTTTGGTAAGTTTGATGAACCTGAATATTATGGCAGCACCTTCGAAAGCCCGGATTATTCTTCCACCTATAGGGATATTGACTGTAGAAAAGTCCCTGAAGATGCTACTGTTAGAATAAACATACCAAAATTCCGTCTGCACAATAACACCAGAAACTGGCCCAACTCCAATAGGCTTTTTCTTTGGGCAATAACAGGGGACTACTCCATAAACAGCAATGGTTTTGTAAATTCCAACCCAAAGATAGAGGAGCCTTGGGGTGATGATATATGATTTAAGGTGAGCAGATACAATGTCAAAAAGAAAAAGTGGGTCAGTTCCGGTATGTCTTTCCTAAAACATAACTGGAAGAAAGGCCAATCAGACTTAAGAATCATTGTTGCAGCCCGCAATGATGGGAAAGGCAATATTAATTACACGGATAAAATTTCGATCGATACCAATGGAGATTTCACCAGGGATGCTGACGTTGTTTTTTCTTTGAGCACTGAAATGCATGCCTTCATGCTCTTCAATCAGAATTTTGATAGATGCACTGCGCTGGGAGAAAACGCATCTGATGGTGGATATGGAACAAGAGAGGGGCGGCAAATCTATCATTTCAATGGCTTTTCCTTTTATCTAGTACCGGAAATAAGGGAGTAACATCCAAAAAAGAATAATAATGAAATATATCTTATCACTACTAATGCTATTGACACTGATCCAAGTGTCAATAGCCCAATCACACGAAATCGGGATGAAAACCGGTGTTGTAGGCATGGACGGTGCCGCAGACTGGGGGATACAATATCGAATTCAATTATGAAAGAAATATAGAGCAGCTACCCATACTATCCATCGGGATTGACCTGGGCTTTGGGAAGCAAAATGACTTTCCTGATTACTTTGACAAATCCTTTATGTTTGCCGAAGGCCACGATGTCTCCACCAAAGTGGATGAACATATCCGAAGTTTATCTATTGATGAAGTTAGTGATTTTTCATTTAAAGGCTACAATGTAAATTACCTTAGGCTACTGGCCAAGTTCAGGGTAGTTTCGCTAAAAGGCTTTGAACTCAGGGCCTTCTCGGGCATATTGATCCGGGACGAAAATTTCGTGGACTTTGACATCTACCATATATCTTACAATGAAGATGGCTCCTTAAACTATAAGTCAAATTTTCGTGTGCAAGACAATACCACCTTGGGATGGCCACTCGGACTGGAACTGAAAAAGCAGCTATCCCCAAAGCTAAAACTCAGTCTGGACGCCCTTTACGGCATCCCCTTTGACCGAAGAACTAAAGATCTCCCCGTCAACCTATACAGCAGGATCGGCATTAGCCGTGTGTTTTAATCCAGAATACAATGCCATTTGGCTAATCCTACTTATCAAAGTAAGCGGTTGTTTTTACCCCCTCATATCTCTGCAAATCGGTGGAGCCTGAGAGATTCCTCTATAAATTAAAGCGATTGGATAAAGATCCTTCCTACCGTCAGGATGACAAGAGGAATCCCCCTCCCATCAAGCAATCATCCTGAGCAGCATCCGCTTGCTCACCGGCAGTAAACTTTCCTCAAGTGGCACCACATTACTACTTTGGACCCGCCAGGTGGCTGAATTGGGCAACTGCTGATTGGACCTGACCAGATCCAGCTTGATCTGTTCATAGGTATGGGCAAGGGTTTTGGTCTCTTTTTTAAGAAAGGAAAAAGCAATACCCCGGTATTTTTCAAAGCTGTTTTCGAACAGTTTCATTTGATAGCCGTAAATAAACACATCCGCTGATTTTTCCAGGGTAATAAACACATAGCCTTCTCTTTGGTACAGTGGTGAGAGGCCCACTGGCTCCACTTCCAGGTTTTCTTCGATATAATCATAGATACCTTTTCCCTGCTCGATCTGCCCCTTGATCTTTGGCAGTGAAAACGCAATAATTTCGTCGAGCGCCTTCATCACCTCTCCCTCACCTGTCACATGTTCCCGCTGCAGTTTGGCATTTCTAAAGTCTATCCCCACCACTCGCTGCGGAAATGAATTGCGGAGCCCGTCCTTGTTTTGCTCCAGTTCCTCCAACTTACGGTAGTGATTGATCAGATCGGCCAAGGGAGGATAAAGTTTGACATTTCCGAAATGCCTTTCCACCTCCTTTAAGTAAGCCAGCAGCAGGTATTTCTTATACTCAAAATCTATCCAACCTTCCGCAATCCAATTATCCGATAGCTTTTTCATAGGCATGTTTTTTATTAGAATTTAACAAAAAACTGACAAAAATGACAATTCCAAAAAGCAAAATTGTCATGTACTTCACATTGGCCATGGTGAAACCTCCCAAATGAAGCAAGATTTAAGACTTTATGTCATAGAAAAACGCTTCGTATCCATTGGCACAAGAAATGATAGAAAGGAATAGGAATCAATGAACCAAACTTTATAAAATCAATACTATTATGTCAAAAGTGAACATCAAACCACTTGCAGACAGAGTTCTGGTAGAACCTGCTGCTGCTGAAGAAAAAACAGCTTCCGGACTTTACATCCCTGACACTGCCAAAGAGAAACCCCAAAAAGGTACTGTCGTAGCTGTAGGCAATGGTAAAAAAGATGAACCACTTACTGTTAAAGTGGGAGACACTGTATTGTACGGCAAATATGCCGGTACAGAACTTTCAGTAGAAGGTGCTGATTATTTGATCATGAGAGAAGCAGACATTTTCGCGATTCTCTAATCACTCGCTTTTATCGTTTATTAAACAAGAAAATCTAAAAAATCAACAAAATGGCAAAGGAATTATTTTTCGATACCGATGCAAGAGAACGGCTGAAAAAAGGCGTAGACGCTCTTGCTGAAGCAGTAAAAGTAACATTAGGCCCAAAAGGTCGTAATGTAATCATCGACAAGAAATTCGGTGCACCTACGATCACAAAAGATGGTGTCTCTGTAGCAAAAGAAATCGAATTGGAAGAGCCTATCGAAAACATGGGCGCCCAGCTCGTGAAAGAAGTAGCTTCCAAAACTGCTGACAATGCAGGTGACGGTACTACTACCGCTACTGTTTTGACCCAATCTATCTTCAATGTAGGTATCAAAAACGTGGCAGCTGGTGCTAACCCAATGGATCTCAAAAGAGGCATTGACAAGGCCGTAGCTGCTGTAGTAGCTGAGCTGAAAGCTACATCTAAACCTATCTCTACCTCTAAAGAAATCGCCCAAGTAGGTACGATCTCTGCCAATAACGATGAGGAAATAGGCAATATGATCGCTGACGCGATGGACAAAGTAGGCAAAGACGGTGTGATCACCGTAGAAGAAGCAAAAGGTACTGAAACTGAAGTAAGAACTGTAGAAGGCATGCAGTTTGACAGAGGTTACCTTTCTCCTTACTTCACTACCAACACGGAGAAAATGGAAGCTGAACTGGAGAATCCATACATTCTTATCTACGATAAGAAAATCTCTTCCATGAAAGAATTGCTTCCTGTACTTGAGCCAGTAGCCCAATCAGGCAAGCCACTTCTGATCATCGCAGAAGATGTGGACGGGGAAGCCCTTGCTACCTTGGTAGTAAACAAAATCAGGGGTGCACTGAAAGTAGCGGCTGTAAAAGCGCCAGGTTTCGGCGACAGAAGAAAAGCGATGCTGGAAGATATCGCCATCCTTACAGGTGGTACCGTGATCTCTGAAGAGAGAGGTTACAAACTGGAAAATGCTTCTATCGAGTACCTAGGTACTGCAGAAAAAGTAAACATCGATAAGGATAACACCACTATCGTAAACGGTGCCGGAGAAAAACCTGCCATCGAAGCCAGAATCTCTGAAATCAAAACACAGATCGAAAAAACCACTTCCGACTACGACAGAGAGAAACTGCAAGAAAGACTTGCCAAGCTTTCTGGTGGTGTAGCAATCCTATACATCGGTGCGGCTACTGAAGTGGAAATGAAAGAGAAGAAAGACCGTGTAGATGATGCCCTTCACGCTACCAGAGCTGCTGTACAGGAAGGTGTAGTAGTCGGTGGTGGAGTAGCCCTGATCAGAACAACTTCTGCACTGGAAGGACTAAAAGGTGAAAATGATGACCAAGACACTGGTATCAACATCATCAGACAAGCCATCGAATCTCCACTAAGAGCCATCGTCGCCAATGCAGGCGCTGAAGGATCAGTGGTAATCAATAAGATCAAAGAAGGAACCGGTAACTTCGGTTATAACGCCAGAACCGACAAGTTTGAAGACCTGTTTGCAGCTGGAGTAATCGACCCGACAAAAGTTACCCGTCTAGCACTTGAGAACGCTGCTTCCATCGCAGCCCTACTGCTTACTACTGAGTGTGTGGTAGCTGATGTGAAGGAAGAAGGCGGTCAGCCAGCACCTCCTATGGGCGGTGGCGGAATGGGCGGCATGATGTAAGCCGGACCATTTTCATGAAAAAACAATATTAAGAGGACATGGATCATGTCCTCTTTTTCGTTTACCAGCATACTAAATCGGTAAATATCCACTAGGAAAACAGAAAAATCAGGGCATAAATTATTTTTTGAAACTTAAAATATATCCGTATCTTACTTTTAATTGGAAAAATGGAATTTATAAATTTTAAGACACGATTGATGCTCGCATTTGATTCAATTGTTTTAATAGATGACGACCCAATCAACAACTTGATTAACAAGAGATTACTAGGGAGGCTCAATTTATGTGACGAGATCGCGGAGTTTTTGGAAGCTAAAGATGCTCTTGAAAAAATCGGGGAGTTGGACAATGAAAAGAGACTACTTATCTTTCTGGATATAAATATGCCAGTAATGAATGGGTGGGACTTCCTAGAACAATACGAGTTGCTCTGCCCTGAACGAGAAGATATCATACTCATGCTATCAAGCTCCATTGATTATCAGGATCGCAAAAAATCAAGAACCTTTGAAGTGGTAAAAGGGTTTATTGAGAAACCTTTGACCAACCAGAAGCTATTTGAAATACTACCTGAGTATGTCAAAAACGAGTGAAAAAGCCGATTCGTTTATGTCCAAGCCTATCCTGGAACTTTACTCTTTTGGAGAGCAACATTTCGAAAAACACCTCATTCAGGATCTTGAGGAATTAAAGCCATTTCTGGAAAGGAAAGATCTAAAATTCTGGTTAAACATCAGTTCCATCCAAGATGAGGATCTCATTTTAAAGATTTCAGAACTTCTGTCCATCCACCCCCTGGTCATAGAAGATATTACCAATACCTCTCAAAGGCCAAAAATCGAAGAGTTTGATGATCACATCTTTGTGCTGGTCAAAATGCTTTATTCGAAAAACAGCATTTCTGAAATTCAAACAGAACAAATAAGCATCCTTTTTGGGCAAAACTATATCCTTTCATTTCAAGAAACACCCCAGGATATTTTTGATAATATACGAGTCAGGCTGGAAAACCCTAAAGGAAAAATGCGAAAGTTGGGCTCTGATTATTTTACATATGTATTGGTGGATGCCATCATAGATGAATATTTTGGCATACAGGAATTAATCAGTGATACCGTGGAAAAATATGATGACCAGATCTTACAGAACAAATCCAATGTAAACCTAAACACCATTCACCATCACCGAAAGACGCTCCGGAAAATCAGAAACAATATCTGGCCAATGCGTGAATTGATCTCCCTTTGGAGAAAATCAGAGCACCCGCTGATAAAGCGAAAAAACCTCACCTATATTAATGATATTTACGAGCACACCATAGAAATCCTGGAAGGATTGGAGCTTCAGCGGGAAACCATGAGCAGTTTGGCAGAACTTTACATGACACAGCTCAGCATCAAGCAAAATGAAGTCATGAAAACCCTAACAGTCATTTCGACTATATTTATACCATTGACATTTATCGCAGGCATTTACGGCATGAACTTTCAGGTAATGCCAGAACTGGAATGGAAATATAGCTACCCCGTTCTATGGGTGATTTTTATTCTTATCACATTGTTTATGATCAGGTATTTTAAACGAAAAAAGTGGTTCTAGCCTTCATATAGTTCTATGGGCAACCCATCTGGATCTTGGAAAAAGGCGAATCGCTTACCAGTAAATTCATCCATCCTTATTGCCTCTACCACCACATGATTTGACTCCAGCTCCCCTACAGCTGACACTAAATCCTCCACCTCAAATGCCAAATGCCGTAACCCACATGCTTCTGGCAAACTCACCCTTGGAGGTGGCTTCGGAAAAGAAAAGAGCTCAATGACATATCGCCCTTCGACACAAAGATCAAGCTTATAAGACTGTCGCTCTTCCCTGTAAACCTCCCTGAGCACTGTCAACCCCAATACTTCCGTATAAAACGCTTTAGAACGTTTATAATCTGAACAAATAATGGCAATGTGATGAACACCTCTTATAAATCCCATAAGCTAATTAGCAAAATATACCGCAATGTTTTATCATCGGCCCTTTCATATTTCCGGAATAAAATTTACGGAAATGATCTAACAATAAATATACTTACATTAACTTCTACCAAAAAATCATTGATAATAGGATAATGAAATAAATAAAATGACTATCGGTAATTTTACACGTAGTGGTACCATTACAAAATGCGATTTCGAAAATTAAGGAAGTCCCTTGGTGAGACCGGTTTAAGAAAAATGAGCAGGCCGTTAAGAAAATGAATTAGCTCGCGTCGTGGAACAGCGAGATCCATTCATTTTCAGGCCGGAGCAGTTTTCTTAAATTAAATTGGGTAACGTATTTTCCTCACTGGAAAACTTGTCCTCCCCAATTTAAAGGTATCACCACCGGACTGGATTTTCCGTCCTTTTCATCAAGGGAAATGCGTAGCATTCATAGACCTATTGAAAGCAATTTTACACCTGAATAAAAGGACGGAAACACAATTTATTCAATTATGCTTGGCTACGTGTATGATTGTGGAGACTCATAATAAATAAAACGTCAACAAAGAAGGTGCTTTATTGCCTAGTTCAATAACACTTAACCACTAAAATCACTTGGTATGCCCCTACTTTCCATAGTACACTTTCCACTAAGTGAGGAAAATTTCCTCATGGCCTATTACGTAATTTTTAGTATATAACTGGTATTTATAAATACTACCCGTGCTTAATTTGGTACAATACTTGTTTGACCTAAATGTCAATCTAAAATTTGCTAACTTCCCCAAACCCAACCCTTCATCGCATGGCTGCTAGATACTTACTTATCACCTCCCTCTTTTTTCTCATCATTCCAGGCACCTTGTCTGCGCAGAATTTCTATAAAGAACGTATCCCCAGGGTATATACATTGACATTAGCAGGAGGACCGGCATCCATGTACTCTGACAATGGGGGACCCTATAGAAAATTAGATTTCCCGATCTTTGGTTCCGTAACATTGTCCGCAGCAAAAAAAATCAATCGTCGAATAAACTTAAGGCTTTCTGCAGGCTATCAGCATGTCAGTAGTAATATGGAATACTTGGCAGAAAGAGCCTTCGAATGGGGGGAAGAAAACAAGGCTTACGCCTTTACCGGTGATGCCATTTATGTTGATTTCATGCCTGAATTTTATTTTCTCCCTTTCGAAACCCATATCGAACGCTTCCGGGTAAATGGATACGCAGGAGTTGGGCTTGGTTTTATCGCAATTCCGGAACAGCAGGCCTACGCCTATCCTGATCAAACAGAGGTCACCATTATTAAAACAACCCCTACCGCATTATACATACCGGTAAGGCTGGGAGGAAGCGTTGCTTTTGGTTCCAATTGGGACGTTGGTTTTGAGGCCAGTCTTTTTGCCACACTGTCCGATGAACTTGATGGAAATGCCGGAAGTAACCAGGCCAATGATATGCTAATGCAGGGGCAGTTTTTCGTAAAGCGCTACCTTTCCCCATTTCCATTCTGGGATAAATGGTTTGATAAATAAACTCAAACTCCTTTAACTCCTTTTAAAAAGTTCCTAAATAATCCCTTTAAGGTAAGTCCCGTATCCACTCTTACCAAGTTTTTCAGCTTGCTCCAGCAATTGTTGCTTATTGATATAGCCCTTGTGATAGGCTACTTCTTCGACGCAGCCAATCTTAAGCCCTTGACGCTCCTCTATTACTTCCACAAACTGACCAGCCTGCTGTAGAGATTGATGCGTACCGGTATCCAGCCACGCCGTCCCCCTGCTAAGAATTCCCACACTCAGGTTACCTTCCTTCAAGTAAACATTATTGACATCGGTAATTTCCAATTCACCTCGCGCGCTGGGCTTAATCTGTTTGGCTATCTCCACCACGCGATTATCATAAAAATACAACCCCGGGACAGCAAAATTGGATTTCGGAGATTGGGGCTTTTCTTCGATGCTGATGGCTTTCTTGTCCTTATCAAACTCCACTACCCCATAACGCTGCGGATCATTAACATGGTAAGCAAATACCACCCCACCCTCTGGGTCGGTATGTTTCAACAATGTCTCCTGAAGACCAGAACCATAAAATATATTATCCCCAAGGATCAAGGCTACCTTATCGTCCCCTATAAACTCCTCACCTATCACAAATGCTTGTGCCAGTCCCTCTGGCTTTGGCTGAATTGCAAATGAAAATTCGCACCCCAAGTGAGAACCATCTCCCAACAATTTCTTAAAAGCATCCACATCCTCTGGTGTGGTAATAATCAGTATTTCCCTGATACCAGCCATCATCAATACAGACAAGGGATAATAGATCATCGGCTTATCATAAACAGGCATCAGCTGCTTACTTACAGCGATGGTCAATGGATATAGTCGTGTCCCGGAACCACCGGCTAAAATAATACCTTTCATAGTAAAAGTCGTTCTTTTTTATTTACGAAGATAAGGCTTGAAACTTGCAATTACGAGCCCATCCATTGACATGACAAAAAATAAGCCAAAGAAAGCATGCCATTCATAAATCAATCTACAAAAAAAGCCCGAAGGGAATCCTTCCCCCCAGGCTTTGACCCTAATAAATATTTTATACCTATCGAAATGCAAAGACGATAGCGTCTTTTTGTTTAATGTTATTTCTGACTTTTGCCGGAATGGTCACCACCACTTGGCCAGCAGTCTTCGCTATCCGCAATGATTGATTTCCTTCCAGCAGTGTTACCTTCTTACCATTTACATCTTGTTCTGATGACCAAGAGACCGTATTTGGAATCTCCATCCCTTCCTCTATCAGCATAATCGCATACTTCTTACCTTGTTTATCCTGAGTGAAATACACATTGTCATCCTGATAATAGTCCACCGTTCTAGTACCATAGATAGCTGCCCCATTCACATCCAACCACTCTCCTATTCCTCTCAAACGCCTGACATCCTCATCAGGAAGCATTCCTTTCGGTGAAGGCCCTACGCCGAGCAAAAGACTTCCTCCCTTCGCCACTACTTCCACGAGGGTGTGTACCACCTGATTGACTGACTTATAATTTTGGTGTTCATGATAGCCCCACGCATGGCCTAGAGTCATACACGATTCCCATGGCACATCTAACTGTCCTTCAGGAATACTTTGCTCTGGAGTCTGATAATTTTCATACGGACCATGAACGGTTCTGTCCACCATGAGAATCCCAGGCTGGGCTCCTCGGGCCATCTTAGCGATTTTGGGCATATTGATATCCTGACTCCATTCAGGAATTCTTGCTCCCCATGCACGCACTTCATCATTTACCGTCTCCAAAGGCCTTACCCAGCCCCCATCAAGCCAAAGAATATCCACGCTCCCATAATCATGCATCAGCTCACTGATTTGATTATAGGTGTATTCCTTGAATTTATTCCATCTCCATTCGTTTTTGCGAATATCGTAATTGTTATTTCTATCGGCAGTAGCATATTTATCCCACCAGTAATACTGGGAATGCCAGTCAGGTTTCGAAAAATATGCACCGATCATAAAGTCCTTTCTACGAAATGCTTCAAAAACGTATTTGGCCACGTTTGCTTTAGGGTGGTCTTTGAAAGGGCCATTTGTGATCTTATAATCTGTCTGCTGCGTATCAAACATATTAAAGCCATCATGATGCTTGGTCGTAAACACCAAATACTTCATTCCTGCAGCATCTGCCGCATCTGCCCATTGGTCAGGATCGAAATCCACCGGATTAAATTCATCTTTAAGGCTCCAATACCATTCCTTAAAATCATGGTATGAAACGGTACTGTCCCTATTGATCCAATCCTCAGAACAAAGTGCCCAAGATTCGATCATGCCCGGAACAGCATACACTCCCCAGTGGATGATCATTCCAAACTTTAGATCTTTCCACTTGTCAAGCTTGGCAATAACCTCAGGGTCCTTCGGAGCTTCATAAACACTGGACTGACGGTGTAGATTGTCATGTTGCGCCATTGCTCCGTGAGCTGCGCCGAACACGGCCAATACACCCAATAGTCTCAGTATTTTTCTTCTCATTTTATGCCGGATTAAGAATATAACGCTTGTATATTTTCAGAAATAAAAGTACAACTTATAATCTATAATCAAAAATTTTAAAAAAGATTTAATCATTTATCAAACATTTACAGATACAAACCCCTATCATTTCACCTGCTTTATGTAAAAAAGCAGGTGTTCCAGACTATAAAAACAAGTGAAATTTATTATATTATTAACATGGTTTAGGAAAGCATCATTTAGCTTTCTATTTAATAACCTGATAGCCTTCCGTACTTGGCGTACCCTATCAGAATTGCCCAAATATGAATTGAGATTAATCAATTAACACTAAACCATAATGATACTATGATGAGACCTTATATCCTTGCTGAGTCCAACTGGAAAGACCTGAAACATGCTAATATCGACTTAGCCATTCTTCCTTGGGGAGCTACAGAAGCGCACAACTACCACTTACCTTACGGCACCGATAATTACGAAGCCGAGGCCATTGCTGCAGAAGCAGGGCGTCTAGCTTATGAAGCAGGAGCGCAAATCACCGTACTACCCACCATACCCTTCGGTGTCAATACTGGACAGGCGGATATCTTTCTGGACATGAACCTCAATCCCAGCACCCAGCTGGCCATTATAAACGACTTAGTAGAAGTACTCCATCGACAAAAGGTCAGAAAACTGCTCATTCTAAACAGCCATGGAGGAAATGACTTTAAAACAATCCTCAGGGAGCTGGGGTTGAAATACCCAGACATGTTTTTCTCTAGCTGTAATTGGTTCAGGGCATTGGACAAGAAAAAGTATTTCGAGATGGATGGTGATCATGCAGACGAAATGGAAACGAGCTTAATCATGCACTTGCAGCCCCATCTGGTCCGGTCACTTGAGGAAGCAGGGGAAGGAGAAGAACGCGAGTCCTTGGTGGAAGGCATCAGGGAAGGCTGGGCTTGGTCGGAGCGAAAATGGTCCAGGGTCACCAAAGACACCGGCATTGGGAATCCCAAAAAGGCTTCATCGGAAAAAGGCGAGCGCTACTTCAAAGACCTTACCGAAAAAATCAGCAAACTTTTCATTGAACTGGCTGAACTGAACCAGTACGATCCCTACAAATAATAAAAGCCGGGAATAGACCCCGGCTTTCAATTGATTTTTGTCGAATCTTGATTATCTCAAGAACAACATTTCTCTGTATTTCACTAGTGGCCAGAACTCGTCGTCCACAAAAAGCTCCAGTTTATCTACAGAATACCTGATTTTTTCAAAGAAGGCATCTTTTACATCTGTGCTGTAGCCTTTGGCTCTCTTAGCGATGTCCTCTTCTTTATTCAATCTTCTTCTTGCATCGATCATCGCAGAAACATTTTCCTTGATTGCCTCGATATGCTTGCTTATCTCATTGATGGTATCAATGGCGGCTTTGGAATCCAATCCAAGGCTCTTAAGTCCATTGGCATTTTCTATCAGTTTGGTTTGATACTGGATAGCAGTAGGAATCACATGGTTTAGGGCAAGATCTCCCATTACCCTTGACTCGATCTGCACCTTCATGATATAATTCTCAAGACGGATCTCGTGTCTTGCATGCAGTTCAGTGACATTCATCACACTGTGCCGCTCATACACCTCAGAAGTTGCTTTTGCTAACAATACATCAAGCGCAAAAGGAGTACTCTTCAAGTTGGAAAGGCCTCTTTTCTTCGCCTCTTTTTCCCATTCTTCAGAGTAACCGTCTCCTTCGAATCTTATTTTCTTGGTTTCCTTGATGTATTTTCTCAATACATTAACGATAGCGATTTTCTTTTCCTTTCCAGCTTCGATTTCTGCCTGGATGTCTTTGTACATTAACCTAAGGGTATCTGCAGCGATCACATTCAAGGCGGTCATTGGTCCTGCTACGTTTGAAGAAGATCCTACTGCTCTAAATTCAAACTTGTTACCCGTGAAAGCGAATGGAGAAGTTCTGTTTCTGTCGGTGTTATCCAGAATGATCTCAGGAATCTTGCTGATGCCCAGTTTCATGTACATGTTATCACCTTTTTCGATCTTGATATTACCGTTTTTCTCAAGCTCATCCAGTACCGTAGAAAGGGTAGACCCAAGGAATACGGAAATAATTGCAGGAGGTGCTTCGTTTGCACCTAGACGGAAGTCATTACCTGCAGAAGCGATGCTCGCTCTCAAGATATCAGCGTGATCATGAACCGCCTTAACTGTAGCGATCAAGAACGTCAAGAACTGAAGGTTCTCTCTGGCAGAGTTGCTCGGCTGGAACAAGTTTACACCAGTATCAGTGATCAACGACCAGTTATTGTGCTTACCACTACCGTTTAGTCCAGCAAATGGCTTCTCATGGAACAACACTTTCAAGTGGTGCTGATCTGCTACTTTATCCATCAGGTCCATCAACAGCTGGTTGTGGTCTGTGGCTTTATTGATTTCTTCAAATACCGGAGCCACCTCAAACTGACCAGGGGCCACTTCATTGTGACGAGTAGAAACAGGAATACCCAATTTCAAGGCTTCGATTTCGAAATGCTTCATGAAAGCCTTCACTCTACTCGGGATAGAACCAAAGTAGTGATCGTCCAACTGCTGGCCTCTGGCAGGATTGTGGCCAAATACCGTCCTTCCGGCCATCACCAAGTCAGGTCTAGAAGCATAAAGTGCTTTGTCGATTACAAAGTACTCTTGCTCTACACCTAGCGATGGATTCACCTTCTTCACACTTCTGTCAAACAATTGACAGATAGGAGTAGCGGCTGCACTAATGGCCTCAACAGACTTCAATAAAGGTGTTTTGTAATCCAATGCTTCTCCAGTATAGGAGACAAAGATCGTAGGAATGCATAGTGTGTTCTCAAAGATGAACATTGGAGAACTCGGATCCCATGCAGTATATCCTCTTGCTTCAAATGTTGTTCTTATACCACCATTAGGAAAGGAGGAAGCATCTGGTTCTTGCTGTACCAATGCTGAACCCTTAAATCTTTCGATCTTTGCGTGCGCATCAAAGAACGTATCGTGTTTTTCAGCTGTAGAACCAGTTAGCGGCTGGAACCAGTGAGTGTAGTGGGTCACCTCTTTAGATAGCGCCCATGCTTTCGCCGCAGTAGCTACTTCTTCTGCGCTGGAGGTGTCGATTTTTGATCCCTTTTCGATCGCTTCGCTCACTTTTTTATAGACTGAAGGAGCCAAAGCGTCTTTCATTTTGGATAATCCGAACACTTCGGAACCAAAGTAATCGGAAATTTTACTTGAAGGTGCTTCAAAAGCTACATTTTCTCTTGATTGCACCATCATTAATGATTGTTGTCGTAAAGTTGCCATGTTTCAATAATGTGGTTTAAAAACAGTAGCGAAGATAAGCAAAAATCTGAAATAAAAAGAAAAATCGTATTTTTTTACACCAATCTTTAATAAAAAGGCATTAATTCGACCAAAAAAGATACAAATCCACACAAATACACGTAAATCAGCGTAAATTCCTCATTATTAACACAAAATTGAAAACTGGAAGAATATCCTTAAATTTGCAAATCAATACATCAAAATAAGGGGATCGCTGTGAAAAAGGTAGCATTTTATACATTGGGTTGCAAGCTAAACTATTCTGAAACTTCCACCATTAGTCGACAATTTGAAGAAAAAGGCTATAAAAAGGTCGGGTTTGAGGACACTCCGGACATTTTCATTATCAACACCTGTTCGGTGACAGAGAATGCTGACAAAAAATGTAAAAAGATCGTCAAAGAGGCCAAAAAGATCTCTCCAAACTCCTATGTAACCATTATTGGATGCTACGCCCAGCTGAAGCCCCAAGAAATCTCGGAAATAAAGGGAGTAGACGCTGTTCTGGGAGCTGCCGAAAAGTTCAGGTTGATCGAACTCCTTGATGGATTTGCCAAAGAACAGGAGACCAAAGTCCTTGCTTCGGAAATTCAAGAAGCCACCGCATTTAACAATGCCTACTCCATGCATGACCGCACCCGTACCTTCCTGAAAGTCCAAGATGGCTGCAATTATGGCTGTGCATTCTGCACCATTCCCCTTGCAAGAGGCAAAAGTCGCAGTGACAGTATCGAAAATATCCTGCAATCGGCCAAGGAAATTGCCTCCACTGATGTAAAGGAAGTGGTACTGACAGGGGTCAATATCGGAGACTTCGGAATACAAGGAGGCAAACGAAAAGAAAAATTCGTTGACCTTGTCCAAAAGCTGGACGAAATTGAGGGAATTGACAGGTTTCGAATTTCATCCATTGAGCCTAACCTGCTTACTAACGAGATCATAGAATATGCTTCCCGTTCAAAGCGTTTTGTACCTCATTTCCACATCCCACTCCAATCAGGCAGCAATACCATCCTGAGAAAGATGGGAAGGAGATATCTTCGTGAACTTTATGTGGACAGGGTTACCAAAATAAAATCACTAATGCCGCACTGCTGTATCGGTGTTGATGTCATCGTAGGTTTCCCCGGTGAAACTGATGAGCTTTTCCTTGAAACCTATAATTTCCTAAACGAACTACCAATATCTTACCTTCATGTATTCACCTATTCTGAAAGACCAAATACCAGGGCTACAGAAATGGAGGATGTCGTCCCAATGAAAGTCCGAAATCAACGTTCCAAAATGCTGCGGATACTTTCAGAGAAAAAAAGGAGGAAATTTTACGAAGAAAATCTGAAAGGCACTTTCGATGTGTTGTTTGAAGAGGACATTGATAATGGCATGATGCATGGATTTACAGAAAACTACATACGAGTAGCCGCTAAATACGATCCACTGCTAATCAATGAAATCAAAAAAGTCACCCTCTGGGACATCAATGAAAAAGGAACTGTAGACGTGGTGGAACCTGAAATTGTTTATGAACAACATTAACATTACATAAAACAGTCACATCATTCGTTCTTTATCACCACTTCTCAGGATGATAATCATGGGTAGAAGCAATGACGGATTGCCTAATTATAGCTAAGTATTTACTTTTTACTGGCTATTTTAAACAATTCTCCATTTTTTACGCTATATTAAAATAGACCGTAACCCAACTAGCCATGAAAACCATTCTTGAACCTACAGGGAGAATTACAAGGAGAAAGTACCTGGTAATGTTTGTACTATTCTATTTCATCAACCTCCTGTGCATTATGTTGATCTATGAATCCATTAAGGCCGAAAACTGGCTCACCTTTGCTGTTTTTGGCATTCTGCTTATCACCACTATTGTTTTGCTTTTGGTGCAGGCGATCAAACGACTTCATGACATTGGGATGGATTGGAAGTATGCGCTATACCTGCTCATTCCACCTCCTGTCAACCTAATTGGTTTTGTTTACCTGGCCATTAAAGCTGGACACAGTGGGCCAAATAAATTTGGGCCAGACCCAAGAAAAACAGATGTTGTTTAGTCATTATTCATATCGGAGTGCTTCGATAGGATCAAGCTTGCTCGCCTTGATGGCAGGAATTACCCCGGATACCAAACCTACCAAAATACAAATCATAAACGCCAGCAGCATCCAAAGCCAAGGGACTAAAAAGCCTCCTGGCCCCACAAAATTGGCCACAATATTCCCTATGCCCATTCCTATGAGCACTCCAAAAATCCCCCCGAATACACAAATGACGATGGCTTCAATCAAAAACTGCTGACGGATCCTTTTAGGGGTAGCACCCAGAGCTTTTCGAATGCCGATCTCGCGGGTTCTTTCTGTCACTGAAACCAGCATAATGTTCATCAACCCCACTGAAGCTCCCAGCAGCGTGATAAATCCGATCCCAAAGCCACCTATCCTCAAATAACCCGCCACTTCTTCCAAGCTTTCTCCTACATTATTGGATTTGACCACTTCGAAAGAATCCAACTCCCCTACCCTATCTTCACGGACTTTCCGCATTAGCCCAGTTGCTTGTCCCATTTCATAATCCATTTTGGTAGGATCTGCAGTAGAAATGGTGATCGTATACCAAAAACCACCTGTCTGATCAAGGCGTGAAGCATTTTCCACAGGAATCAAAATCGTGCGGTCCACCCCCGAATCATTCCCTACGGATCCCTGCTCTTCCAAAACCCCGACGATCGAATACCGATTGCCAAAAAATGAAACATGCGCTCCTACAGGATCTTCATGGCTCTCGAAAAGTAATTCCACGATTTCACTGCCTATCAGGCACACATTATTTCCGTACTCAATTTCGACGTTACTGAAATTTCTTCCCTCTTTAATATTTTGGCCATTGATCAGGACATAATTTTCGTCCACGCCAATTATCCTGACATTGGGATTAGTAATGTCGGAACCACGCTTTATCTCTGCAGATCCACTTACTCGAGTGGAGACTGTGGCCATTCCGCGGGCAGTATAAGCAGTTTTAAAGTCCAGCGCATCCTTATAACTCACAGGCTTAAACTGCTTCTCGGTCACACCAGACCGGGTCACCCGTTGTCCTGATGTGTTTTTAGAACGTACATCGAAATTATTAGCTCCCAAGCCACTGAAACTCTCTTCAATCTGTGCTTTCATCCCATCAATAGCCGTCAGCATCCCTACCAGTGCAGTGATGCCAATAGCGATGATCAGTCCTGTTAAAATGGTCCTTAACCTATTGGACTTAATTGACCTCAGTGCCTCTTTAATATTCTCGAGCAATTCCATAAAGTGTTCGTTTTAGAACAAATCCCGTTTTTTAACTAAAAATCAGCCTTATATTATCAATAAAATAAACCAATGGCAATAATAGCTGAATAAAAATATCGCCCGCGCCCTAAATACTTGACAGCGCCTGGGCCCAACCTTCCTTCCAGAATATTAATCCAACCACAGCACAAAAACGCTACTCCTATTCCCCACTGATCAATGCATCCGATCTGGTCGTATTTCGAGCTCTTTTAGCACTTTGGCTTCATGGGCAAGCCATTGCTTCCATCGCTTATCCACTTCCTCTGGGTCATGGTAGTGCTTGGCCAAGTCAATAAAATTCACATAATGTCCCGCCTCAGAGACCATCAGTTCATAATAAAACTGCTGTAACTCCTCATCTTCTATGTTTTTCCAGAGCAACTTGAAGCGCTCACAGCTTCGGGCTTCTATCAGTGCGTTCATCAGAAGAAGCTCTGTCAACTGCGCCCTTTTACTGCCACCTTTCTGAATAAATTCACTAAGCTTGACCACATACATATCCTTCCGAGGTTTTTCAAACTGAAACCCACGCTTTCTGATCTGCTCCATCACCCTTTCAAAATGCGCCCATTCCTCCGCTACCACTGGAGTAAGCACATCCACCAACCTATCCAGGTTTGGATAGCGTACGATCAACGAAATACAGGATGACGCAGCTTTTTGCTCGCAATAAGCATGGTCTACCAGAATGTCTTCCAAATTCATCGATGCTATATCCACCCACCTGGGATCAGTGGGCAGCTGGAGATTTAGCATTTTGTTTTTTGTACTTTCTTCCCAACTCATTTCGTTTAGTATTTGGTATGTTGTATCTGGAACCTAGTATGTAGTATTGATTATTTATTTTTGATCAATAACGAACGAATGTTTTGGTAATTGGCCCATTCAACATTAACACCTTTAGAACTTTATATTCTCTCAGCCTTTACTAATCAAAGAAATACCAACTGATTCCCAAATCCAGGGATCCTTTTAGCCCAGTATAATAAGGGGTCACAAAGTAACCTTGCCGCTGCATAAAACCACCGTTCAGGTGATTATACCTAAACAGTACCCTTGTCCTGTTTATCCGTAAGTCCACAAAAGCATCCAGGACTGGATAGGCATAGACATCAAACTCGTTTTGCAAATAAAACTGCTGGGTGGCCGGCATATAAGCCTCTGCATTATAACTACTCTTATACCTTCCCTCTATTCCAAATTGGATATACAAATGCTCATCAAACATGGGGCCGTCAAAAAACAGCCTACTACGAGCATATAAATCTGGAATTCTGAATACATCTGCAGCATCGCCTGTAATAGCAGTATAAATCACTTCACTCTGCCACCTCAGCTTTTCCCAGAAGGTAAAATCCGCGGTAACCCCCGGAATGACCATAAATGCACCCCCATCCGCTTGGGTTGCTTCTTGGTTTTCATCAAAGTACACGTAATTGTTCACCCGATTAATAGTAAGACTGGGCCTTACGGAAATCTTGGTAAAATCGGCTTTGATCACGCCTTTGATTTGATCGACCCCGATATTGGAGAAACTATTGGTCCAGGAATAGTGGTTTCCACGATACATTTCCTGCATGGCCGTGGGCTTATAGGATGCTTTTGTATAACTCACATCCAAGAATGGCGAATGGAAATAACCGTTGATCCTGTATCCACTAGGGATCAAATATTCCCCATCCGCTTCAAAAGACCACTGATCGTTTATTTCCCCTCGAAGGGCGCCTCCGATATAAACTTCATTGAACTTATAATCACTCTCAAAATTAGGGCTGGAAAACGTTCCAGTCCTAAACTTTACGAAGGCATTATAATAGACCGGCCCAAAGTCTCCTTTGAACCCAGCTTCATTTCTTACTTCAGAGAAATGGTGATAATTATACGTACTGTCTTCATTTATCATCCTGGGCAGACCAAAATAGTTAAAGTAGACAGAGTCATTCGTAGTCAAATCAGAAAAAAACGATAGTCCCTGCTTCTTCTTATCAAAGACATGATATACCTGCCATTCTTCCAAGATATTATATTGATGATACAGGTGATAATCCTGTCTAATATCAGTGGCCTCACTGTTACTCAGCCACACTTTCGAATCCTCGTACGTAAAATAAAGGGAGGTCGAATCCACCGTTTCAGGAATAATCCCACCACTTTCAAACACATTATGGTGCATCCTGGAAAAGTTGGCCAGCAGGAAATACTTTTCATCCTTGGACCGATAGTTTGTATGGAGGGAGTAGGAAGTTTGCTCCACCATATTATCGTCACGTGCATTGGGATTCAGTGTTTTTCGGGCCTTTATCGTATTAAAGTTAAAGCCGATATTCCATCTCGGATTCACATTCCGGGCAAAGGCCACATTTAGCATATTTCGGTTTCCCCCTCCAAAAAAAGCCTCCAACTTGGTGTATGGAGACTTGGTATCAAAATACAGCATGCTGTCCGGTGAATGATAATACAGATCATAAACACTAAAACCAGACGTCGCACCTATCAAACCCGGCAGCGTATAATAAACCGGCTTGGCGGCACTTCCAATATTAGCTAACCCCTGATACTTATGCCCACTATGAAAAACCGGTTCAAAATTATGAAATCCCGTCAATCCCGTATCGAGGGGCGTTTTCTCCATCTTGTTAAACCTAAGGTTTTTCTCTTGAAAATACAGGGTCGTGGTAGGACCATAGACCATTTTGGTCGAATCATCGATCAATCCTCCTCGCTGTGGTTCTTTTCCTTCTTCCTGGTTTTCACCACCTTCCCTCGTACGCGTTTGGGCGAAAGCAAGTTGATTAAAACATAAGATCGATATAAATAAAACAAATAGGTACTTAAACTTCACGTTGATAACCTTTATTTCTTATGGCCTTGGTTACATGTTCTAACAAGGTGTTTTTTTCTTCCTCTTCCATTTTCACCTGAACAGGTAACGCAAAAATCGGAATTTCCTGTAAATATCTAAGCAATTTATCCGCTTTAAGTTTGACAGCGTCTTTCTCTGTGGTAAGGAGGACGGGGGATTTATCCTTATGTATGTTAAACCGCTCCGAAATTTTTCCCATATCCCGCTCCGTATAATGATGATGATCACTGTACTCCAGTGTTTCCAACAGCTCATAGGTTTCCCCCACCTTTTTCTGCAACAAGCTATTATTGGCAATGCCACTGAGCAAAATCACCTCCTGAATTGGCTCCTCCTTATTACTTCTAATATTATAAGGTTGGCCATACTCAAGGCCAGCAAAAAACACAGGACAGTCCTTTGGGGCATAACCCAAGATTTTTTGTACAAACTGAAACTTCGTAGCTTCATCTAGATTTTCCGGACACTTGGTTACCACCACAGCATGGGCACGATTTGCCCCGCTTCTGTTTTCTCTTAGCATACCCATAGGCACCACGTGATCCGTAAAAAAAGGACGCTGAAACGTAGTAAGCAACAAGTTGAAATCCCCTTTAACGTATCGATGCTGAAAAGCATCATCTAAAATAACCAATTCAGTTTCAGGACACCCTGCGATGATCTGCGGGATAGCCTCAGCGCGCTGCTCTCCTACTGCCACTGAAATCTCACTGCCAAACTTGCTATATATCTGAAAAGGTTCATCTCCTATTTCCGCTGGTCCGGAGCTTTGGTCCGCCAAAAGATACCCCGCTGTTTTGCGGCCATACCCTCTGCTCAGCGTCGCCACTGCATAATTATCCTTAAAGGCCCTGATCAAGAACTCCACCATTGGTGTCTTGCCAGTCCCTCCCATGGACAAGTTTCCCACCACGACAGTAGGAATCCGGAAGACCACACTTTTCTTGACCCCCCGATCAAACATCCTGTTCCTTAGACGGGTAATCCCATCGTATAAAAATGAAAAAGGATACAATAAAAGATGATAAGGGCGCATTGCTTATTTTTTTATACTTTTGATCAAACGGTAAATAC
Source organism: Echinicola soli (assembly GCF_006575665.1). NCBI lineage: Bacteria > Pseudomonadati > Bacteroidota > Cytophagia > Cytophagales > Cyclobacteriaceae > Echinicola > Echinicola soli. The sequence goes on along the minus strand of NZ_CP041253.1, from coordinate 2,774,629 downwards.
AAATATATGGTTAATTTGATTAGTGACGTAGTCTCCTACTTGGAAAGCATCGCTCCACCGGCCTATCAGGAATCTTATGACAATGCCCAATTGATCACCGGGAATGCCTCTGATGAGGTTACGGGGATACTCTGCAGCTTGGATGTCACCGAGGACGTGGTCCAAGAAGCCATCGACCTAAAGTGTAACATGATCGTCGCTCACCACCCCATTGTTTTTAAAGGACTCAAAAGCCTTACTGGTAAAAATTACGTAGAAAGAACAGTCATCAAAGCCATCAAAAATAACATCGCCATTTATGCCATCCATACCAATCTGGACAATGTCCATACCGGAGTAAACAAGCGAATTGCCGACAAAATAGGATTGGTAAACACCAAAATTCTCGCTCCCAAAAAGGGTATTTTAATGAAACTTACGGCTTTTGTCCCCGTAGCGGACACACCGCTTGTACTCCAAGGACTCTATCAAGCTGGCGCAGGAGCCATTGGAGAGTACAGTAATTGCAGTTTCAGAGTAGAAGGGACAGGAACCTTCCTCCCTTCAGACCAGGCCAACCCTACCATCGGAAAAAAGGGAGCTACAGAAGAAGTCAATGAAAACAGGATAGAAGTTATCTTCCCTGCCTATCTGCAAGGAAAAATCATCCGTGCCCTTAAAGAATGTCATCCCTATGAAGAGGTCGCCTATTACTTACAACAAACAGAAAATGAACACCAAGAAGTCGGCTCAGGGATGGTTGGTGAACTGGAATCCCCTATGGCAGAAAGCACCTTTCTCCAGCACCTCAAAAGTGCCATGAACCTTAACGTCATCAAGCACACTCCACTTTTGGATCGCCCCATAAAACATGTCGCCATCTGTGGTGGAGCGGGCATATTTTTACTGGGTGCTGCAAAAAGCGCCAAGGCTGATATTTTCATCACGGCTGACATAAAATACCATGAATTCTTTGATGCTGACAATCAATTAGTTATATCCGATATTGGGCATTACGAAAGTGAAATCTACACAAAAGATTTATTATTAGAGATATTGTCACAAAATTTTAGTAATATTGCACTCTATTTGACAAAAGTCATTACGAATCCCATAACTTACGTATAGTACATGGAAAGTACAGTCGCACAGAAACTTGATGCCATTTATAATCTTCAGAAATTAGACTCCCGCTTAGATGCTATTTTTAAAATTCGGGGAGCCCTTCCAGAAGAAGTTCAAGATTTAGAGGACGAAATAGCAGGCTACGAAACAAGGTTAGAGAAATTCAACAATGACATCGTGGCCCTTGAGAATGAAATCAAGAAGCACAAAGAAGCTATCAAGGACTCTGAAAAACTCATCAAGAAATATCAGGATCAGCAGATGAACGTCAGAAACAACCGTGAGTATGACGCCATCACCAAGGAACTGGAATTACAGGACCTTGAAATCCAGGTTTCCAAAAAGAAAATTGGAGAAGCTGAGATAAAGATAGAAGGTAAAAAAAGAGACTTGGATGATCTTCAGGAAATCTTAAAGGATCGTAAAAAGGATCTGGACACCAAAAAAGAAGAATTGGATACAATCGTCTCCGAAAGTGAATCTGAAGAGAGCAAGCTGAAAACCGAAAGGGAAAAAGCTACCAAGAAAATCGAAGACCGCCTTATTAAATCCTACAAGAAGATCAGGGCCAATGCCAAAAACGGGCTGGCTGTAGTAGAAGTGAAAAGAGGTGCATGTGGTGGCTGTTTTAATATCGTTCCTCCCCAACGTCAAGCGGACATTAGAGAAAAGAAAAAACTCATTGTCTGTGAGCACTGTGGGAGAATTCTGGCAGATGTAGCCGATGAAATCGAAGACGAAACACTTCCAAAGAAAAAAAGAAGCTCTAGAGCTAAAAAATAATTTAAAGCCCGGTTTTCCGGGCTTTTTTTTTTATATCATCACTTTTTCCCAAACCACTAAACAATCAGATACAAAACAAGTTTTGCAGCTGTGGAGTCATCCCGTCAATTCCCTTAAAATTATTTTTTCCGATATGTAACAATACCCCTTGAATGCGGAGAAATATTTTTATATATTACCTGAATGAAGCATTTAATATTTGTACCGCTATTCACCCTTTTAGTATCGGTAGGTTTCTGTAAAAACCCAGAAGACAAAACATTCGTTGTAATCTTTAGCAAGAAGGAATTAAAAGAACTTAAATCCAGTGCTGAGTATATAGAACTCAGCTTTATGGAAGATTATAAAACCAAGACCTACTCCGGTAATTCCGATGCTGTCATATACATCAATGTTCCCAACTGTGATTTTGATAAATGCCAAATCGGAAAAAGACTGGTACAAATCAACAACACTACGTGGAAGCCCCTTCAAGAAGTAGCCTTCAGGATTATCGACCTTAGTGAATCAAAGGAAAATTTCCAGGAATTAATGATCTCCTTCAATGATCAAGAAGTAGGAAAAGAGGATAAAAAGGCTGGAAAGGTTATCCAATCAATCCTTTAGCCTTTAAATGCTTCACGTTGTTATAGCGATCTAAGACAAATCTCCCGTTACTTTTTACGGTCAATTCATAGTAACCAAGATTATGATGATCGAAAACATCCATAAACCGCAGGTCGTAGTCCAACATTAAACTTAGCATCACTCGCATGGCCCTCCCATGCATACAGATCAAAATGGTTTCCCCTTCTTGGGACAAAATGTGATCCAGGCCTCTTTTTAACCTGGCAAAAACCATATTTGGTGATTCCCCTCCTTCGATCGAAAAATCCAATTCTCCATCCGACCATTTTTCAAGCATCCCCTGATAGTAAGAATGCTCATCTTTACTCATCGGAACGCCTTCGTATTTACCCCAGCTGATTTCATTCAGGTCAGGTAGCGATTCATTAGGAACCCCATTGTTCAAGAATTTCTCGATGGATTGCCGGGTGCGTTGCAATCCAGTATAATAAATCTTATCAAACTTGATATGCTTATGCGCTTCATAAAAAGCTTCTGCTTGCTTTTTACCCGTTTCATTAATAGGAGCATCAATACCACTTCCCTGCACCACTCCCTGAAGATTATAGTCGGTCTGCCCATGGCGGACAAGGTATATTTTTTTAGTACTCAAGATTCTGTATTTTTGTTATTGATTTCTTAAGAATGGTTTTTCCGGTCAGCTGGGCTCATCACAAGACCTATTCTTTGGGAATCACCTTTTTCGCATTTCCTCGAAATCTAAAAAGGTCATAATTTCAATTCAAAGAAAACGTTTTTATTTCAAAATACATGATATTTCCCAAAAACCTCAGCCTTGATATCTTGAATCAGTTTGGCAAAGGTAACATGTTAGAGCATTTAGGGATTATTTTCACTAAAATCGGTGATGATTTCATAGAAGCCACCATGCCAGTTGATCATAGAACAAAACAGCCCTTTGGTTTGTTACATGGTGGAGCCAGTGTGGTATTGGCAGAGACCTTGGGAAGCGTGGCATCGTCATGCTGCGTGGATCCAGAAAAACAATATTGTGTAGGCCTCGATATTAATGCCAACCACATCAAGGCTGTTCGATCAGGGTTGGTCACAGGCATTGCCACTCCAATTCATATTGGAAAAAAAACACATGTTTGGGAAATAAAAGTCATTACAGAAGAAGACAAATTAGCCTGTATCAGTCGGATTACGATGGCTGTGCTGGATAAAAAATCATGATGAATACACCAACCGCAGATACTCATCTCATCACACAGGAAGAAGTACTGGACAGGTGGCTTTGCTCTGCCTTAGAGGGAGGTTTCCAAATTGCCATTTGGAGGGCTCCTAAATCAAACAGTGTACAGCTTATTCTAGACCAAACCAAGGAAATAAAACGGGTAAACCTTGAGCTGGATATCCTTCCGCAAGGTTTTATCGCGCATCCCTTTGCTGACCAAGAAGATCAAAAAGCTTTTTTTCTCGAAGCTTCAGATTATTTCAAATTCGATATAGATACGCCCATGACGGAGGCCGAAGACGAACTCTATAAAAAAGCAAAGCGGTCTCCTACTGAAATAAAAGGGCAAGTAAACCAACTGTTGCGAAAAGCACAACCTGAAAAAAACAGTTTCCAGTTTTCCTCTACTTCGAAATCCAGTTTTATTGAATTTGTGGAGAAGGGGATTAAAGCGATTCAAGATGGTAAATTATCCAAAGTAGTCCCTGCACGGATTCAAAAAGTTCACCTCAAGGACAATTTTGACCTTACAAAGACCTTTCTGGAGCTATGTCAGCGATATCCGGACGCTTTTGTCAACTTCTTTCATATCCCCAACGTGGGTACATGGCTGGGTGCCACCCCTGAAATACTTATCAAGACAGAAGGCCTATACTTCCATACCATGGCCCTCGCCGGAACACAAAAGGCAGAAGGAGAAGACCCTGTAAGGAATGCTGCTTGGAAGCAAAAAGAGATTGAAGAGCAGGCCATGGTCAGCCGATACATTGTCAACAATTTTAAAAAAATCCGCCTGCGGGAGTATGAAGAAAATGGTCCCAAAACGGTAAAAGCTGGCAATCTTTTACACCTGAGGTCAGACTTTAGGGTAAACATGGAAGCCACCAACTTTCCACAACTCGGATCAGTAATGTTAAAACTTCTGCATCCCACTTCAGCGGTGTGCGGTACTCCACGGGAGGACTCCATGAAATTTATTTTAGAACATGAATCATTTGATCGATGTTTCTTTGCTGGTTTTATCGGACCGGTGAATATCGAAAACCGAACAGCCATCTACGTCAACTTAAGAACTGCTCAGCTTATCAATGAGGATGTGCTCCTTTACGCTGGAGCTGGCGTAACGGCTGATTCCGTCCCGGAAAAAGAATGGGAAGAGACGACGTTAAAATGTGACATTATCGGAAAATTCATTCAATAGACACCAACTTGATCATCCAGCCAATTATCGACCTAGTGGCCATATGCGCCAGAAAAGATGTAAAAAACGTCATTCTTTCTCCTGGTTCGCGATGCGCACCTTTGACCCTGGCATTTGCTAGACACCCCGACATTCATTGTCGAAGCATTTCTGATGAGCGTTCAGCTGCATTCGTAGCACTTGGCATGGCCCAGCAGCTTAAAAAACCCGTGGTCTTGGTTTGTTCAAGTGGAACAGCGGCGCTAAACTATGCCCCTGCCGTTGCGGAAGCTTACTTTCAGCAAATCCCCCTAGTTGTCATCACCGCTGACCGTCCACCTGAGTGGATCGACCAATGGGACGGACAAACTATCCGACAACAAAACATTTATGGACGGCATATCAAGCAATCTTTTGATTTCCCTGATCATTTTGGACATACTGATATTGTTTGGCATGCCCATAGAATAGGCAATGAAGCTATAAATATTGCTTCTAATTTTCCTGAAGGACCAGTTCACATCAATATCCCTATTAGGGAACCTTTCTATCCCGAAGACCTAGAGGAATTTGACTTTAACCGTCCCATTCCTATTGTAAACAAACTAGATACCTGTACCAAACTGAGTAGTGAGTCGGTCGTTAAATTAAAAAATGAACTGGAAAGATTCCACAGGATTGTCATCATCCCAGGGCAGCAAGCACCTGATCAGAGCATACTCGGCTTACTCAATCAACTGGCCAGCCAACAAAAAGCAGTAGTCATCAGTGACACGATTTCCAATATGCAGGCGGGGAATACCATCACCCATCACGATCAAATATTACCCGCAGTAGACCATGCTGCCTTCTCCCCGGATCTGATCATCAGTTTTGGCAAATCCATTATCTCAAAACCGCTAAAGAATTTTCTCAGGAGTTCAGGTGCTGAACATTGGCATATCCAACCCGCAGGCTATTCACCGGACACTTATCAGGGACTGGTCAAAATCATCCCTTCTTCAGTTAAAGACACCCTTGAGCTTTTAGTCCAATCAACGCATAAAATAGATGAAGCCTTTCATCATCGCTGGTACCATGCCGATAAGCGAATGGAAAAGGCTATTCAAAACGTTATGGAGCAGGGGGATTTTGGCGAGTGGAAAGCAATTTACCGAGTCCTTCAACAGCTGCCTCAACAATCGAAACTTCACCTGGCCAACAGTATGGCGGTACGCTATGTGAACTTTTTGGGAGCAAGGCCCCAAGAAATAATCTGCAACAGGGGCACAAGTGGAATCGATGGATCTAACTCTACAGCAGTGGGATGTACCTTTACCACTAAAGAATTTGTCACACTGATTACTGGTGACATGGCGTTTTTTTACGACAGAAATGCTTTTTGGAACAATTACACCACTAATAACCTCCGGATCATCCTTCTCAACAATCACGCTGGCGGTATATTCCGAATCATAAAAGGCCCAAGCCAACAGCCTGAACTGAAGGAGTTTTTTGAAACCACTCAGTCGCTAAATGCAGAAAACTTGGCCAAGGATTTTGAATTTGACTATACTGCTGTCAAAACAGAAAAAGAGCTGAACGATGGGCTATTGGGTTTTTATGCCCCTTCCATCAGACCAAAAATCATTGAAGTATTTTCCGATAGCACCAAAAACGCCGCCATTCTCAGCAAAGTAAAGTCTGCCCTAAAAGGATTTATGGATGTAGAAAAGTGAATTATTTAATTCTGGAAAAGAAATCCTCCAAATCCAGCTCAAATCCATCAACGGCTTTGGGCCGTACTATGTCTCCACTGGTCATCAGCTGGGAGGGTACGTACTTTCCTTTTACCAATGTGTAGACCAATAAGGTCTGCTCATCAGGATGGATGATCCAATATTCCTTCACGCCTCCTTCTTCATAAACCTCATATTTGTTTTGGAGCTCCAACCGGTTATTGCCTGGTGAAAGTATCTCCACTACCAAATCCGGTGCTCCGATACAACCTCGATCATCCAGCTTCTCGGGATCACAAATAATAGAGATGTCAGGCTGCACCACTGTGTAAATATCCTTATCCGCCTTGGACTGCTGAGGAAACCGCACATCAAACGGTGCTGAATATACCTCGCAGATTTCTCCTTCCAAAAATACCGCCCATCGTTTTGTCAACTCCACCGCAACCTTCTGGTGAATTCGGCGAGGGGCAGCAGCAGCTTTCTTGAACACCTTTCCCTTGATCAGCTCCACCATCTCCTCCATCTGCCAGGTCAGGTAATCCGCATAGGAATAATGGCCGTACTCGATATCAGGCTCAGTGACTTTACTCTTATCTTTTTCTGATGTTCCTAAATCATTTGTCATCCTTTGGCTACTTTATTTCTGAAAAGAAATCCTCCAAATCCAGTTCAAATCCATCAACGGCTTTGGGTCGTACCATGTCTCCACTGGTCATCAGCTGGGAGGGTACGTACTTTCCCTTTACCAATGTGTAGACCAATAAGGTCTGCTCATCAGGATGGATGATCCAATATTCCTTCACGCCTCCTTCTTCATAAACCTCATATTTGTTTTGGAGCTCCAACCGGTTATTGCCTGGTGAAAGTATCTCCACTACCAAATCCGGTGCTCCGATACAACCTCGATCATCCAGCTTCTCGGGATCACAAACAATAGAGATGTCAGGCTGCACCACTGTGTAAATATCCTTATCCGCCTTGGACTGCTGAGGAAACCGCACATCAAACGGTGCTGAGTACACTTCGCAATTATGTCTTTTTAAATAGTCAGTCAGTAAATACGCCAACTCATTTGAAACCTTCTGGTGAATCCGACGGGGGGCAGCTGCGGCTTTCTTGAACACCTTGCCCTTGATCAGCTCCACCATCTCCTCCATCTGCCAGGTCAGGTAATCCGCATAGGAATAATGGCCGTACTCGATATCAGGCTCAGTGACTTTACTCTTATCTTTTTCTGATGTCCCTAAATCATTTGTCATCCTTTGGCTACTTTATTTCTGAAAAGAAATCCTCCAAATCCAGTTCAAATCCATCAACGGCTTTGGACCGTACCATGTCTCCACTGGTCATCAGCTGGGAAGGTACGTACTTTCCTTTTACCAATGTGTAGACCAATAGGGTCTGCTCATCAGGATGGATGATCCAATATTCCTTCACACCTCCTTCTTCATAAACCTCATATTTGTTTTGGAGCTCCAACCGGTTATTGCCTGGCGAAAGTATCTCCACTACCAAATCCGGTGCTCCGATACATCCTCGGTCATCCAGCTTATTTGGATCACAGATTACACACAAATCAGGCTGGACAACAGAATATACATCCTTATCTGCTTTAGAATGCTGAGGAAACCGTACATCAAATGGCGCAGAATATACCTCACAAATGCCTCCCTTCAAAAAATCATGGAACACGGACACCAACTCCACAACAACCTTCTGGTGAATCCGACGGGGAGCAGCTGCGGCTTTCTTGAACACCTTGCCCTTGATCAGCTCCACCATCTCCTCCATCTGCCAGGTCAGGTAATCCGCATAGGAATAATGGCCGTATTCTATATCAGGCTCAGTGGCTTTATTCTTATCTTTTTCAGAAGTATCCATATAGAAATTTACTAAAAAATCAGTCACATCACAAAAAAAGCCACCTCGTCACCAAGGCAGCCGTCATTATCACATTTCACTGACCATCAATCATCTATTGCGGCACCTACCATTTGCCGAAACTTCCAGCCGGTCTGATCATCTATCCGCCCTTGTGTTTGTTTCATAAGGACACCGATTACCTGCTCCTTGGGATCTGCAAAATACTGTGTATTAAAATAACCACCCCAGTCAAAGGTACCTTCACTTCCCATTCCTCCATACAACTCTCCCTCAGCGGTCACCACTCCAAAAGCCAAGCCGTAATACTGATTTTCTCCACCAAACAGCTCTCCTGTATGGTTGCCCATAATACTTCTGACAGTAGTGCGGCTGAGGAGCCTTACCCCGTTTAATTCACCGTCATTGAGGTACATTTGAAGGAAAGTGGCATAGTCCTTAGCAGTACTGCTTAACCCTGCTCCACCGGAGAAGAATGTTTTTGTTCCTTTCTTAGGGTATTCGGTATCATAAAAGGTAACTGGAAATTGTTGCCATTTCCCATCCACTTTTTGCTGTACCGTCACCAGTCTATCAGCCTTACCATCGGGAAGATAAAACCACGTATCCTCCATCCCCAATGGATCAAAAATATGCTCCTTCAGGTATTCATCAAATGGCTGCCCAGATATCACCTCCACCAAGTATCCCAACACATCCAATCCCTCACTATAGGAATATTGCTCTCCTGGATTAAAATGCAGGGGAAGTTTTGCTAACTTCTTTACGCTTTCACCGATAGTGATAGGCTTAGTGGTAAAAAGATCTGTTACTCCAGCTTTTTGGTAAATCATCTTCATCCGTTCATCTCTATCGATCACTCCATAGCCCAAGCCAGAAGTATGTGTAAGTAAATGGCGGATCGTAATCTCCTTCTCTGACGGCACGGTAGTATACGTCGTATCTGAATATTTAAAATCCCTTAACACATGAGGATTTTTAAACTCGGGAATGTACTTGGAAATGGGATCATCCAACCTGAACCTGCCTTCTTCCCAGAGCATCATCACAGCCGTGGAAGTAATGGCCTTGGTCTGGGAGGCAATTCGGAAAATCGCATTTTTCTGCATGATCGTACCTTCAGTATTATCGGCCATACCAAAAGCCTCATGTAGAACGATTTTACCGTCTTTGGCCACCAAAGCGACCGCTCCGGGAATGTTCCCTGCATCCACCTCAGCTTCCAGCATTCTCGATATCCTATCCAAACGCTCTGCCGACATCCCAACACTAGTAGGACCTGCTTCCGCCAAAGGTTGGGACGACTGGCTTGTAGGAGTCTGACTGAACGCACTGGTCGCAGCCATCCAAAAGGCTACGGCACTTAAGATTCTTTTCATGGTATTTTATGGTTAGGCTAAATTAAAGTCTGCTGTCAACGATGAATAGCAGACATTGAACATTCTTCCTTCTAAGGGATCCACTTGATGTCTTTAAAATTGGGCTTTCTCTTTTCTAAAAACGCATTTCTCCCCTCCTGGGCCTCTTCTGTCATGTATGTCAAACGGGTAGCCTCTCCGGCAAACACCTGCTGCCCCACCATACCGTCGTCGGTGAGATTAAAGGCAAACTTCAGCATTTTGATAGATGTTGGAGATTTTTCCAGGATTTCCTGGGCCCATTGATAAGCTGTATCCTCCAATTCATCATGGGGAACAACCGCATTGACCATTCCCATTTCATACGCCTCTTGGGCTGAATAATTCCTACCAAGGAAAAATATTTCCCTTGCCCGCTTTTGCCCTACCATTTTGGCCAAATAAGCCGAGCCATATCCACCATCAAAACTGGTCACATCGGCATCGGTCTGCTTGAAAATAGCGTGTTCCTTGCTGGCCAAGGTCAGGTCGCATATCACATGTAAGCTATGGCCTCCACCGACAGCCCAGCCTGGTACTACTGCAATCACCACTTTTGGCATAAAACGAATCAGACGCTGCACTTCGAGGATATTTAGACGGTGCATGCCGTCATCACCCACATAGCCTTGATGCCCCCTTGCTTTCTGATCGCCTCCGCTGCAAAAAGAATACACACCGTCCTTTGGAGAAGGGCCTTCTGCTGACAACAACACCACTCCGATGGAAGTATCCTCACGGGCATCCAAAAATGCCTCAAAAAGCTCACTGGTAGTTTGGGGGCGAAAAGCATTCCTTACTTCTGGACGGTTAAAAGCTATCCTGGCCACACCTCCACATTTTTTATACGTGATATCCTTAAATTCTTTTACTATTTTCCACTCCATATTTTTATTGTTTATTGCTGAAAGAAATATCTATGCAAGATAACAGCAACTGGCCGATTAAGCATATAAAAATGGACAAAACCAGCTATTGCGTGAATTTGAAGGTGCTAAGAAAGACAAATCAAACTTTACCGCTTTCTTATCACACCTTCCAATGGCAGTATAGCCAGTCCTGTTTTAATTGATTATTTTTGTAAAAATCAAGAAAGGTCATGGGCAAAATCATAATTGGAACATCTTCTGTCACCTTCATGGAAATCAAAAATGGAAATTGGCCTGCCTGTGCTGCCTACTTCGACCGATCATTGGCTTTCTGTCGAGCCTGGCTAAATGGTGAAGAAAACTTCCAGCTGAACACCTCTGGCTCTACCGGAATGCCCAAGGTCATCGACATCAATCGACAACAAATGGAAATAAGTGCGGCAGCCACTGGTAAATTCTTTGGAATAAAACCGCAAGCCAATCTGCTTTGTTGCTTAAACACGGCCATGATTGCGGGCAAGATGATGCTCGTAAGAGGACTGGAATGGGACAGCCACATTTACCTGGAAGAACCCTCAGGAACCCCGTTGGCCAGTTTTGATATGCTGGATGCATTTGATTTTGTAGCGATGGTGCCTGCCCAGGTCGAAAACAGCCTTCTTAGCGCTGCCGATAAAGAAAAGCTAAACAGCATCCAGCACCTCATCATAGGAGGAGCTCCCCTTTCACAAAAGCTCCAAAAGGAAATTTCCCGATTAAGGTGCAATGCCTACCAAACCTATGGTATGACGGAGACCGTTTCGCATATAGCCTTAGCAAACATAACAGGCCATCCTCCGCTCACCTATCAAACGCTCCCGGGAGTGTGCATTTCGACCACAAATGATTCCAGACTGGTCATTGATGCTCCAATGGCCAAAACATCCCTAATAACAAATGATATCGTAACCATCCCAGAATCCAAGTCCTTCATTTGGAAAGGGCGGGCTGACTTTACCATCAACTCCGGCGGTGTAAAAATACAGCCTGAAAATCTAGAAGCACAGATTGCTCCGGTCATCGAAGCTTATTTCCCAGGGAAACGTTTCTTTATAGCAGGGGCTCCCAGTCACAAATGGGGAGAAGAGGTGGTATTATTGATTGAAACTCCTCGTGTAAAGGAACCTTCCGATCGTCAGTTATCGAATAAAATTGCCGAAATCGTAGGTAAATATGAGCGGCCAAAAAGAATTTACTATTTAGAAAATTTCATCGAAACCCCCTCTGGTAAAATCAAAAGAAGCGGCACCCTTACCATCGCATTAAAATAAGGCGGTTTCTTTCAAAAAAACCTACTAAAAACCCTTTTCAACTAACTTTTCATTACCTTCACCAGGTCAACTTTGGGGTAAAAAACCCCGTAAGTAGATACAGGGTTTTTAACAATTTTTAACCTTATTACATATGGATGATCTATTGGCCGCACGGTCTCAAATGGCGTTATCACTGGGTTTTCACATCATCTTTGCCTGCATTGGCATGATCATGCCCTTCTTGATGGCCATCTCCCACTATAAATACCTCAAATCCGGAAAAGAAAAATACAAGACCCTCACCAAGGCCTGGAGCAAGGGCGTGGCCATCTTTTTTGTAACAGGGGCCGTATCGGGTACCATGCTTTCCTTTGAGCTTGGGTTGCTCTGGCCAGAATTCATGAAGCATGCCGGACCTATCTTCGGAATGCCTTTTTCGCTGGAAGGCACAGCTTTTTTTATTGAGGCTATCGCCCTGGGATTCTTTCTGTATGGCTGGGAAAAATTCCAGCCCTGGTTTCACTGGTTCACTGGAGTGGTGGTAGGCGTCAGCGGACTCGCCTCAGGCATCTTGGTGGTAGCCGCCAATGCCTGGATGAATTCCCCCGCGGGCTTTGACTATGTCAATGGAGAATATCTTAATATCGACCCGATCGCGGCCATGTTTAATGATGCATGGTTTACACAAGCGCTGCACATGATCCTGGCGGCCTTTGTGGCCACTTGCTTTGCTGTGGCCGGCATCCACGCCTGGATGATGACCAAAGGTAAAAACATCCATATTCATAAAGCAGCCTTGAAGATTTCGCTCACTTTAGGTGCTGTGGCAGCCATCTTACAGCCCCTCAGTGGAGACCTTTCTGCCAAGGATGTAGCAAAAAGACAACCTGCCAAACTTGCGGCAATGGAAGCCCACTTTGAGACAGAAGAAGCTGCTTCCCTGATCATCGGCGGCATTCCTGACGAAGAAAACCAAACCGTCAGTTATGCTATCAAGATCCCGGGAGCATTGAGTTTTTTGGCTCATGGGGATTTTAATGCTGAAGTTACTGGTCTTGACCAAATTCCCAAAGACGAGCAGCCCCCTGTCACCGTTACCCACTTTGCTTTCCAGATCATGGTCGGCTGCGGCATGGTACTGATGATTACGGGAATCTTCTGGCTTTATGGGCTTTGGAAAAACAAGAAGTACATATATTCCCATAAATTTTTGGGCTTAATTGCCTTGCTTACCCCATTAGGGTTTATTGCGGTAGAAGCGGGCTGGTTTGTCACAGAAGTAGGAAGACAGCCTTGGATACTCTATGGCATCATGAAAACCAAAGATGCCGTCACACCTATGCCGGGCATTGTGTATTCCTTTTTGCTTTACACAGTTATTTACATTTCGCTTGCGGGGATCGTAACATTGCTTCTGATCCGGCAGATCAAAAACCTGGATAAAAACCAAGATTTATCGTTACCCTCAAATGCTTAAGCTATGCTGTATGTAGTCATCGCCTTTTTATACCTATCTATCTTATTTTACCTCCTCTTTGGTGGGGCGGATTTCGGTGCGGGGATCATCGAGCTTTTCTCTGGAGGATCTCTGAAGGAACGTACCCGCCTGCTTACTTATCAGGCCATCGGCCCCATTTGGGAAGCCAATCACATGTGGCTGATCATTACCATTGTCATTTTATTTGTGGGCTTCCCTGAAATATATACCTTGGCCTCCGTTTACCTGCACATTCCTCTTTCATTGCTGCTGATTGGGATCATCGCTCGTGGCACAGCATTTATCTTTAGACATTATGATGCTGTCAAGGATCATTTTCAAAAAATCTACAACCTGATTTTCGTTTACTCCTCTTTTATGACGCCGTTTTTCCTTGGGATTCTAGCGGGCACGGCCATCTCTGGAAGAATTGATCCTGACGCTACAGACTTCGTTTCTGCCTATATCCGCCCTTGGCTGGGATGGTTTCCACTGTCTGTGGGGCTCTTCACAGTAGTGATCTGCGGGTTTCTGGCGGCGGTGTTCCTGATCGGAGAAGCCAACAACGACGAAGACAGGGATCTGTTCCGGAAAAAGGCCTTTCGCATGAATATCCTTACCGTGATTACTGGAGGCTTGGTATTCTTGGTCGGGGAATGGGAAGGCATCCGGCTGTTTACAGAGCTGATCAACCACCCTGTGGGATTGGCTGCATTGGTCTTGGCGACCTTGTCCCTTCCGGTAACATGGATGCTATTGCGGCTGAAAAAAGTATATTGGCCCCGGGTACTCGTAGGCTTTCAGATCACCATGATCCTGATTACGCTGATGGCCAGCCAACATCCCGATTTTATCATTCTCAAAAACAGCACAATCAGTCTCGAAAATGCCGCTGCTGGTGAAAGTACCATTTTCGCCCTGGCCATGGCCTTGCTGATCGGCAGCCTGTTTATTTTGCCAGCCTTGTTTTATTTGATTTACAGCTTTCAGAAACAACCGGTTTCGGTCAAAAAATCAACAAAACATTATGACAACAGTCCTTGATTGTTATTTACTTCTTTTCATTTCTAACATCATCCCGTCAGTTTTACTAAGAAGATACTAAAGTTGGGCCTCTGGCTCATGCTAAGCCACCGAAAACTATATATCAAATCCCTTACTGTTCATACCAGGAAGCATATTTCGGATAGTTTTCCGCAGTCCGTTTGATCACGGAAAGCATTTCCTCCCCTGTATCTTTGACTTTTTTTGCAGGAATTCCTGCATAAATACTATTGGCTTCCACCACTGTTCCCGCCAGTACTATGGCACCTGCCGCGATCACGGCACCACTGTGCACGACAGCATTGTCCATGACCACTGCACCCATGCCGATCAGGACATTATCATGAACCATACAACCGTGTACGATGGCATTGTGCGCAATAGACACGTTATTTCCTATATAGGTTCCGGCCTTTTGATAAGTACAATGAATAATGGCCCCGTCCTGGATATTGGTATGGTTCCCGATTACTATTTCGTGCACATCTCCTCTCACCACTGCATTGAACCATACCGTGCAGCCGTCACCCATCCTGACATCGCCCACCACTGTGGCATTATCCGCCAACCAGCATTTATCTCCAAACTGCGGAGCCTTACCATTTACCTTCTTCACTAGTGCCATATAATTATTTTAAGTAAATTTCTATCTATCCATAAACATTTAACCATCAAATCTAGTTTTTTTCATGACAATGTGAACCTTTTTTTCTAACTTTAAATTTACATGTATATACATCTAATACACTCAACAATTTAAGACCAAACAGTTATGAAATTAATCAAAACTACCGGCCTATTTCTAGCAAGCGCACTGCTGATGGTGGCTTGCGGCCAAAAGAGCGAAACTGTAGAAACCTCAGAAGCACAGGAAGTAGCTGAAGTGACTGGTAAAACACTCTCTGTAGACCCAGCAGCCAGTGCAGTTTCTTGGACAGGTTATAAGCCTGCGGGCAAGCACTTCGGGACCATCCCGGTGACCGAAGGAGAGATTTCCATCGAAGGAGATGCCATTACCAGCGGTACTTTCACTTTTGATATTGCGGCTCTTGAGATCGGCGATATGGAAGAAGGTTCTGAAGATTATGGCAAACTTCACGGACATTTGCAATCACCCGATTTCTTTGATGCTGCCAATCATCCTACGGCGACTTTTGAAATCACCGGCGTAGCACCATTTACAGCTGATGCTAACATTGAAGATAAGGAAGAGTTTAAATCTGACTTCACTCCTAACAGCCTCAGCGAGCAAATGGTAGAAAATCCTACGCATTGGATCAGTGGTAACCTGACCATGAGAGGAACTACCAAAAACATCAAGTTCCCTGCTGCAGTCAGCATTAATGACGGCATCATCTCAGCGAAAGCTGGTTTTAACATCAACAGAACAGACTGGGGCCTGACCTATGGTGATGAAAGCTCTGTTACGGATAAAGCAAAAGACAAGTTCATCTACAACACGGTCAATGTTGGTTTTGACATCAAGGCAAACTAATTGAATTCAACAATAATTAATAAAAAGAGGAATTTGGTCAAATTCCTCTTTTTTTATACCCTTTCCCTTAATTTTGGGATATGATGGACGCAATTACCGGGGAATTTCCACTAAAGAAGGACTGGATCGAAAAAGCCATACACTGGGCCGTTCAACATTTCGACTACACCAGTTATCACCACCCCAATAGCATCCCATATCCAGGCCAGGGCTTTCCCCATGTGCTTTATGCCGGCCAAAAAACCATTCCCTGGAATGACTTGGAATCCTATGCTGGCCCCAAAGCTGGAATCCTAAGCTATGATCTCAAAAATAAATTCGAAAGGCTAAAAAGCCAAAACCCATCACTGGTAAGCTGCCCCGAAGCGTGCTTTTTTCTTCCGGAGCTGACCATTTTTTTTCACAAAGAAACACTTGAGATCAAATATGCTGAACCACAGAGGCTATTTGAAGAAATTGGTGCTTTCCAACCTGAGACTGTCCCAAAAAACATTTCTCCTATCCATGTAAAAACCAGTAGAAACGAATACATCCAAAACGTCAGGAACATCCAAGATCATATCCGTGAGGGGGACATCTATGAGATGAACTACTGCATCGCTTTTGAAGCATCCGTGCAATCGATAAGTCCTGTCCAGGTGTTTTTGGAATTACAGGAGAAATCTCCAATGCCTTTTGCCAGCTTTTTCAAATGTAAAGACCAGTATTTGGTGGGAGCCTCCCCCGAACGGTTTATCAAGAAACAGGGAAACAAGCTCATTGCCCAGCCCATCAAAGGAACCATTCGAAGAGGCCAAACCCCCGATGAAGACCAAGTGCTGAAAGAAACGCTACGTCAAAGTGAAAAAGAACGGGCAGAAAACCTGATGATCGTGGACCTGATGCGAAATGACTTGGCGAGAATTGCCCAAACGGGTACGGTGACTGTAGATGAACTTTTCGGCATTTACCCTTTTCGGCAGGTCTATCAAATGATCTCCACGGTTTCTGCTACCCTCCGCCCACGCCTATCTTTTGCAGAGATCATAGCTGCTTCTTTTCCGATGGGCAGCATGACCGGTGCTCCCAAAATCAAATGCATGGAACTGATCGAACGATACGAAAACTTTAAAAGGGGATGGTTTTCCGGCACCATTGGCTATATGGATGAAGAAGGGAATATAGACTTCAGTGTCATCATCAGGAGTATCATCATAGACACCAAAGCCAAGCACCTCTTTTTCGCCGCAGGAAGCGCCATCACTTATGATGCAGACCCAGCATACGAATATGAAGAATGTCTGCTCAAAGCCAGTGCTATCCATGAAATCTTGAGCACTTAAATATCTCAACCTCTAAACCGATCCAACATTCGAGCAAACCAGCCCTTTGGTACAGAAGCAGGTTCTTCTTCATAGTATCCCGAATAGTATCCTTTTTTAATAAATGAATAATTGTAGCCATAACCGTAATTATAACCACCAAAATCATTTCCACTTGCCTTCACGGCATTGAAGACTCCGTAAAAATTATCGACTTGGTCATTATCATATAAGTCATTTATCATAAGGAGGTACTTTTTACGAGTATAATCCTGCCTGACGATATACAAATTCACATCCGAAAACCGCAATAGGTCTTTTGTCTCCGACACGAGGGCCAAAGGAGGCGTATCCAGGATCACCACCTCAAATTCCTTTTCCAATGAGGCCATCAGCTCCCGCAGCTGCGGTTTCAATAAAAGCTCCGAAGGATTTGGCGGAACAGGTCCAGAAGGTATAAAATAGAGATTTTCATGCTCGGTTTGATGGACAATTTCCGCTTTTGAGGACCTTCCCACCAGGTAGGAAGAAAGTCCACTTTTGTTACTTATCCCTACATATTGGGCAATTCGTGGTTTTCGCAGGTCCATTCCCAATACGCAGGTTTTTTTTCCACTCAGGGCCATGGCCGCGGCCAAGTTTAAACTGACAAAAGTTTTCCCCTCACCGGAAACGCTGGAAGTGACCAAGATTCTTTTACACTTCTTATCACTGGCAATGTAAAAGAGCGCAGATCGAAGTGACCTGAAAGACTCCGAGGCAATGGATTTTGGATGCTCCGCGACCAGCATATTTGTCTTTTTATCACTATAACCAATGGTACCTAGCAAAGGCATCCTGATGGCGTTTTTCAGTTGAATCTGATCAAGTATTTTGTCATTCACAAAATCATACAACAAGATGAAACCTAAAGGCAAAACAAGTCCCAACACCAGTGCCATGCCATAATTATTGAGCTTCTTCGGAAATATCAAGCTTCCCCGTTTTGCATAATCCACCACCGAAATATCAGACACATTGGAAGCTTTGGCTATACCGACTTCTGCCTGCTTTTCCAACAGGTAATTATAGAGATTTTCCCTCAGCTTAAATTCCCTGAAGATATTGGCATAATTGGACTCCGCTTTCGGGAGCTTGGAAAACTCCCGATCATAAGCTGCCAGTTTTTTCTCGGCTTCTTGCTGCTTCTTTTCCGTATTTGCGACCAGGTTCTTGATATTTTCAAAGATGTTTTCCCTTAATCGTCCTACTTGCTCATCCAGTTTTTTGACATCGGGATGGTTTTCATTCACAACAGAAAGCATACTTTTTCTTTCCATGGAAAGTGTCATCAGCTGCTGTGTCATGTTGTTTAGGCTGGCATCTGTAATTCCCATCATGGATGGTGCCACGGTTTCGCTGTAATCACCTTTTTTTTCACTGAGATACGTTTCCAGTGATTTATAGTATTCCAGCTCAAAATCCATTTCCTGGTGTCGTTCCTCAAGTGCTTGGATCTTGGTCAGCACCCCGCCATATTCGGAATCCACATCCAACATCTTGTTGTCCACTTTAAAATCAAGCATTCTCCTTTCTGCCAATTTCAGGGAATCTTCTACCACATACATCTGGTCCTCTATGAACTGAAGGGTATTTTCTGCTATTTGGTTCTTCTTTTCCAGGTCATGCTCCATGTAGGCATTCATGAGGGCATTTACATAATCCCTGCCTTTTTCCACGACTTTGGTGCGCAAGGTCACCTGAAGAACCGATCCATAATTGTTTTGGGGGCGCACAGAAATGGCATTGGAGTAATAATCCGCCAGGGAAGAGGGATTATGAATGATAAACGAAAGCTTTTCCCCTACCTCCATTGACTTTTCCTTCTTCACTACGAATTTGGTTCTTGAAGACTCAATCACTTCTCCAAATCGATAAGTTTTACCCAAGATGTCGGCATCTTTTGGTATGGAGGTTTTGGTGGAAAAGTGATTAAAAAGGCCTTGATCAGCGATGCTTAACGTAAACTCTTCTTCGCCCACCACGGTTAGATTGATCAGGCCATGCTCTTGCTGTACGTGGTCCCAGTCCACTTCTACCATAATAGGAGATTTTTGGTACAGTTCAATCTCCTTAATGGTGGTACAAGCAAAATAACTCACATCGAAATGCACTTTCTCCAGTGCTTTCGCCGCCAGATTTTTGGAAGTAAAGACCAACATATCATTCTCCAAAGTCCCTGGATTTTCGAAAATATTCGAACGATCCAATATACGCACTTCAGGGCTGGGAGCAGCATTGATAAGCATACTGCCCTTGACTTCATATTGCTCTACCGTGTACCGATGGTACATGAACATCCCGGCCAAAGCAACAATAATGCTCATCAGGTATATTGGCCAAAACCGAAAGTACTTTATTAAGTAATACTTTATATCTACCGGCTTATCGTCGTCCTCAAACTTCGGTATGTCAAATGCTTCTCTCATACACTAGTTTTTCGTTAAGGCAACAAAGAATAACACTGCCGTCACTAGACCAATAGCGAGCTGTAAGGTGGTGGCAAGGTTATTGGCATCACCTACCTGCCTAATGGACATCGGCTGTAGATAGAGAATATCATTGGGCTGGATAAAATAATACGGCGAGGCTAATAATGCCCGATCGTTAAGGTTGATCTGGTGGATTTTGGTTCCTCCATCGTATTGCCTGATTAGAAACAGTTCATTTTTCTTGGCAAGGATATCACTTTCGCCAGCCAAAGCGATGGCATCGAATATAGTGGCCCTATTTTTATAGATTACCTTGGTACCCGAACTATTGAATTCTCCGATGGTGGTAAACCTTATCCCCCCAATTCTCAACCTCACATAAACCTCTTCCTTAAAATACTGATTGATTTCCGTTTCGATTTTTGCACGTGCCTCTTCCTCCGAAAGTCCTGCAATCGTGATCCTACCAAGTTTCGGAATCCTCACCGCTCCGTCCTTGTCAATGGAATATCCTGTAAAATAATAAGGGTCTCCACCGTTATTTCCACCACCAGATCCGCGGGTATTCCGTGCCCCTTGATATTCAAACACCTTGGTCAGCTCTTCATCGGAAGAAGCAAAATCAATATCCACAATATCAAAAGGCTGAAGAATATACTCATAATCCACCGCTGCGTATGGAATAAATTCATCCAGATCAATTGGTTCGTTCTCAGGTAAATTCTGTAAATAATTAAGACGTTTATTACTTACGCACGAAATCATTAACAGTGCTATAGGTATAGCAAATAGCAATTTATTCATTCAAAACTAGGATTGTACTATATTGGTTAGTCTACTATGTTATACCAAATATACTCAAATATCCAAGTTATGAAAATGCATATATCATATATGAACCGACGCAAACAGCATCAACAAAAAAGGATGGTCGAACAACATATTCAACCATCCTTTTTATCAATCTCTACTTAAAAAAATTATTATTCATAATGCTTATCATAGTAATTCTGATAATCTCCAGAGGTTACACTTTTCAGCCACGTTTCATTGGACAGGTACCAATCCACCGTTTTTTCTATTCCCTCTTCAAATTGCAGAGAAGGCTTCCATCCCAATTCCTTTTCCAGTTTACTGGCATCTATAGCATACCTCAAATCATGGCCTGCCCGGTCTTTCACAAAAGAGATCAGCTGAGCAGATGTTCCTTTTTCATTACCAAGTTTTCTATCCATTATCTCACAAAGGAGTGTTACGATATCAATGTTTTTCCATTCATTCCATCCACCTATATTGTAGGTTTCGCCTGATCTTCCCTGATGAAAGATAATATCAATAGCTGCCGCGTGATCTTCCACATAGAGCCAGTCTCTTACATTTTCACCTTTCCCATATACAGGCAGGGATTTTTTGTTCTTGATATTGTTGATGCAAAGTGGGATCAATTTTTCCGGAAACTGGTTGGGACCGTAATTGTTAGAACAATTACTGATGACAGTCTTCATGCCGTAGGTATTGGTATACGCCCTGACAAAATGATCAGAAGATGCCTTAGAAGCAGAATAAGGTGATTGGGGATCATAAGGAGTGGTTTCCAAGAAAAATCCCCCATCATCCAGTGATCCATAAACTTCGTCAGTGGACACATGGTAAAACAAATGTCCGTCCAATTCCTCCCAGGCAGACTTGGCGGCATTCAGCAAGTTCACCGTACCAATGACATTGGTCTTTACAAATGCCAATGGATCTGAGATAGACCTGTCCACATGTGATTCTGCAGCCAAATGGATCACATCGGTAATTTGGTATTTTCCAAATACCTCTTCCAGCCCTTTTTCATCCAGTAAATCAACCTTCTCAAAGTGATAATTGTCCTTTCCTTCTACTTCTTTTAGGTTTTCCAGATTTCCTGCATACGTCAGGCTATCTAGATTTACGATAGTATAATCGGGATATTTAGTGGCAAATAGTTTAACGACATGACTTCCAATAAAGCCAGCTCCACCGGTAATTAAAATTGATTTCTGCATGGAATGTAGGTATGTGCTTTTAACATAAGGTTAGCTACTTTATTACAGGGCTAACCCAGTAACAAATTTACAACAACCAAAAACAATACCATAACACTCTTCACTATACTTGGTAATAATCCCTATACCATTTCACAAAATTAGTCACCCCATCCTCCACACGTGTATTGGGCTTATAGCCGGTCACCTCAGAAAGGGCTGAAACATCAGCATATGTAGCAGGAACATCCCCTGGCTGCATCGGAAGCATTTCCAGTACCGCTTCCTTTTCGGTAGCTTTTTCTATGGCCTGGATAAAATCCATAAGATTCACCGATTTGGAATTCCCAATATTGAACAGCCTGTAAGGGGCATTGGAAAGTCCATCATTTTCAGCTGTCCGATTTCCCGCAGGCGGAACCAAGGAGGTACGGTAAACGCCTTCCACGATGTCGTCCACGTAAGTGAAATCACGCTTCATCTTACCATAGTTAAAAACCTTCAATGGTTTACCTTCAAGGATGGCTTTTGTAAAAATAAACAAGGCCATATCCGGCCTCCCCCATGGGCCATAGACCGTAAAAAATCGCAGTCCAGTCGTCGGGACACCATACAGATGGCTATATGTGTGCGCCATCAATTCATTGGACTTTTTTGAAGCTGCATACAAACTAACTGGGTGATCCACATTATCTGAAGTGGAGAAGGGCATCTTCTCATTGGTACCATACACAGAACTGGACGAAGCATAAACCAAATGCTTTACTGGGTGATGCCTACATGCTTCCAGTAAATTCAAAAAACCTACAATATTGGCATCCACATAAGCTCTCGGGTTTTCCAAGCTGTATCTTACTCCAGCTTGTGCAGCTAAGTTAACCACAATATCGAACTGCTCTGCCTCGAAAAGTGCCATCATTTCCACACCATCTTCAAGCTTCATCTTCACAAACTCAAAGCATCTATTATCCGTAGAAGCTACTTTTTGGTGCTCACTGATATTGGACACATCTATTTGTAGGTCCTTTAGCCTGGCCAATTTGAGATTTACATCATAGTAGTCATTAAGGCTATCAATACCAACTACCTGGTGCCCTTCCTGCAAAAGTTTTTTTGATAAGCCATGCCCAATAAATCCAGCAACTCCAGTTACTAAAAATCTCATATTCTCTTTCCTTTATCTTTTAGGCTCCAAATGGAACATTTCTTCAAATCACTTGTCCAAACATTAAAACAAATATAATAAAAAGCATTAAACATTAAAATAAATGCTTTTTACATCAAGCGCTTTCTAATACATTTGCACCCTTTTAATATGCGAATATAAAAAAAACGCTCTGACATTGGAGCGTTTTTTTTGTTTGATTAAAAATACAGGTATTACCAAATACCGAAAATTCCTTTCCCATAGTGATCAAAGAGCCTAATAGATGCCATAAACTCATGTGTGCTTCCGTACATTCTCGATTGCCGCTGTGTAGCCATCTCATAACTGTACCCTACACTGACGCGATTCATCAAAAATCCTGCTTGCAATCCAGTCGAATA
The DNA here is from genome assembly GCF_006575665.1 of Echinicola soli. NCBI lineage: Bacteria > Pseudomonadati > Bacteroidota > Cytophagia > Cytophagales > Cyclobacteriaceae > Echinicola > Echinicola soli. The sequence goes on along the minus strand of NZ_CP041253.1, from coordinate 2,751,253 downwards.
ATCTACCCGGTGCCCTACGCCCAACCAGACACGATCCACAAACAGTGCTTTCACATTGAACTCAGCGTTATAAGGCAAATCTTCCTGTATACGATAAAGCACATTTCCGACCAAGCCAATATTCTCACTCGCTTGCCCCCTGTATCCCGCTTGGACATTATGACTCATGGGGCGATCGATGTAAAACTCATCCCCCGATGAAATTTTCCCTGCAGCGATATTTTGAACTGCATACCCAATATAGTATTGCTTATGCCTCAAGGCCAGACCAAAGTTAAAGTCCAAAAACTTCATTTCTGCAAAGCCCCCCAAATACCTGGAGAGTGAAGGGTCATCAGACTGTTCTGGAGTTAACGACATTCCATCCAGCTCGGTATTTTGATACTTGACACCTATCCCCAAGCCTAAATGGTGTTTTTCCGACAACCTAATTCGATTGGAATAATTGAGCACCAGTTCTGTCTCTGTAAAGGCACCGTGCTTATCATACATGATAGAAAGTCCTATGGCATTCCGCCCTATGGACGGCACACTATCATTTCCTCCCAAATGTGCAAAATCACCCTCCACGCTTCCATAAACCGTCTTGGGAGCACCGTCAATGCCACCCCATTGATTTCTGACAATACTCCTGGCACTACTTCCTTCCAGTCCAACTAACGCGGGGCTATAGTAGCTCTGAAGGGAACTAAAATAACTGAAATACTTTCTGCTCTGTCCGTATCCTTGGGTCAAAACCATGGCTACGAATAGGAATATAAATATGAGCTTTTTCATGTTGTTGCTTTTCATAGTAACCACTATTGGAATTAGTTTCTGATAAGGTTTAACACCCCACGTCGCTTCTGTCGCTCATCTCCCAATTCGATCACATAATAGTATGCTCCGACAGGCAAGTCACTTCCTTCATATCTGCCATCCCATCGTTCTCCTGGATCATAGGATACAAAAACCATCTTACCACCTCGCTCAAAAATCATTAGCTTGACATCCCCATAAAACTTTAATGAAGGCACTCCCCAGTCGTCATTGATGTCATCTCCATTTGGGCTGAATACATTACTGATATTTAGATCATCTAAGTTTGGTTTTGATCGTGTAATCGTGAATGTCTTGGAAATGCTATTTCCTATCCTGTCCGTACTGATGACCGTAATGGTAAATTCCTGCTGGCCATCTGGCATCCCTGCTGGTGTCCAAAACAATCTATCCCCCAAAATGTAAAAATACTGCTCATCCTCATATTCGCCGGTGAGGGCATAAGTGTGCTGATCATCGTCCACATCGACTGTAGTCAATATGCCCAGTGGAGCGTTAGGGTCATCCTCTACGGAAAACTCATCATTACTTAGCAATATATCTTCCGGCAGCGACTTCTCATTTACCATAATAGTCAGATTGGGCTGTTGGTCACCGTCGTAGCTATAGTTGTCTCCCAAATTCAGGGCACCGGCATTTTGATAAATCCCGGGGGTCATCTCGTCGTAATGTTGAATATCCCAAACCACCTCAACCATCGCCGTAGCTCCCGAAACCAGTACCGCTTCTACCTGTGTCGGTAGTGGCAGGTCTTCCAGGGCTGTCCCCCAACTCACCGTCAGTATTTCAGGATCAATCAGTGAAGCGATGATATTGCTTTTTAGCGTAATAGTGAATTCATACTCAGTTTCATTTCCTGCCTGATCGACTGCTGTGATTTTCACAGGATGGGGAGCCTCATACCCACTGAGTACCGTACCTTCAGCTGGAAGCTGGACCTGCAAAGCCACTGTACAGTTATCGGAAATACTCAACACCTCTAGGTAATCCCCTAATACATACTCGCCGGTTTCATCTACATAGATGTCAATATTTTCTTCCGTTCCAGTGATGAGGGGCGCAGTGTCATCCGTTATTTTTATAGATGCGGTCAACGTCTCTGTAAATCCCTGCTCTCCAGTTACCAAAATATCCACACTAACATCTCCCAAATCTGAACAGTCAAAGCTTGACCTGCTCAATTCAAAATTGAAGTCATCCATACGCAAACAAGTTCCGCTGATCCCTGTCACCAAATCAGCATGGGAAACTTCAGCTTCTCCATTTTCATCCAAGGAAACCTCCACGTCCTCCACCACAAATGAAAGTGCCTCACTATGAGTCACCGTCACCAAGGCCAATGTCTCAGTCACATTACCTGCTATGTCCGTGGCCATAACGTTCACTTCATTTTCGCCCAAGTTTTCACAGGTAAACACATCGGTATCCAGGGCAAGTACAATTTCATCTGATAAAGAGAAATTATCACTAACAGTCTCCACCAATGCACTTGCTGCTATCGATGCTTCTCCATTCTCCCCTAAACTAATTTCCCGATTGACGGTAGTGATTGCCGGGCCATTTAGGTCTATTGTTAGCATCAGTTTGCTGCTTGACTCACTGGCATTGCAAGCGCCATCTACCGCGACGGCAGAAAGCTCATATCGCCCTTCCTCCCAGGCCAGGTCAGTTGCATCAAACGTCCATGCCCCGTTCTCATCTGCAGTCACTTCGCCTACTTTTTCATCATTGGCGAGGAGATTGACTGCTAGGTTGGGTTCAGCTGTCCCCAGGATGGTGATGGATGATGTATTTGTAATTTGGTCGCCATCAGAAGATCCTGTATCAGGATTGATCCCTGTTACCAGGGGAGGTGATGGCGCCGTTCCATCAATGATGATATTGTTCTGTGTTGGGATCTCCGCATTGTCCATGCTAAAATCCACCAAACTATTCCCTGCCTGGTCCAGGATCCCTTCTTCCTCCAACTGTAATGTGGTTACCACAATACCGTCCTCGTCCACATTACCTGAAACTATTTCGTATGAAAACACCAATTCTTCAGAGCTGCTCTTCTCGGTGTCCAAGGTTACCGATATTTCACCTGAATCCAGCACAATTTGTAAAACTGCAGAGGCTTTTACCGTCACCGGCTCACTCATGGTCAGGGAAAACTCCAAGATATTATTAGCCCCACAGACAGAATATGTACCATCTTCCGGCAAAGTCACTTGTGAAACCACTGGACGGATACCGTCCACCAGGATACCTGAAGTATTGGGAAACTGGTCAAAAGTAAGATCCGCTGGTTCGCCCTCACTGTCCATGATACTGGCTCCTGTCACATTCACTTCACCTGTAAAAGCCACTCCATCATCATCCAGGTCCCCCTCCTTCACGGTGTAGCTAAAGACCAGCTCATTTGATCCAGAGCCGGAGGTATAGATAACAGGTACGGCCTCATCCCCTATCTGCATGGTTAATTCAGGCACACCGTCATTTACCCATACGGGTCTATTAAAGGAGAGGACAATTGATACCTCATCACCAATACCATAAAGCCCGTCTGTCACCGGTGTTAGTTCGGTAATGACAGCAGGCACATTTTTGATCTTAATAATCCTGGATTGTTGCCCACTTTGGTTACCTTCTGTATCAAAAACGGTATACGACACCACCCTGTCTTCCGTATCAGGAAAGCGTGATACATTGTTATAGGTCAGTTCCCTAAAAATCCGTTGGTACAGGGAAAAATCCGCCTCGCCGGTAATGGTCAGCTCCCCATTGGTAAAATTATAATTTACCGTGAGGCCACTATCATTGGCCAAGTCCACCACATCAGGGGCAATGGTAATAAATTCATTGCCTCCATCCGGAAGATTGGTCAGCTTCACCATTGCCTTAGCGGCTTTTGGCGAGTCCTCATCTGTCACCGAAACTTCTCCATCAATAGTGACAGCGCCTTCGCCAGGCTCAAATTCCGTAAAACCTGGAGTAGTGTTAATTACTGGTGCAGCTCCGGGATCAGCCCCCCCAGAAAAAGGGTAGGCAATACCATATAGCATTACCCCAATAATGCAAAAGAGTAGTGTTCTTATCATATGTTCTCGTGTCTGGTCTCAATTAACGCAGCTAATATTTTTTACAAAATCCATATAAATAGGGCTCAAAGACACAAAACTATATTTATATGAATTTAAAAAATATGAAATAAAATTTTACTATGTTGGTTAAAAGCAAATATAATAAAGCATTTGATATCTCAAAAAAAATGACCAAAAAATCGTATTTTTAACCAGTTTAATTCAAACACAACCTTTGCCTAAATCTCATGCAAAGGATAGCGTTCACGCTAAAAGATTTATCCATTTAATTACTATTCCATTCATTAATGCTTAATTTTGGCTCACTATTAAAACCTATAATTAAACCGATGAAGAAAATTGCTGTATTAACCTCGGGAGGAGATGCGCCTGGCATGAATGCTTGCATCAGGGCTGTGGTCCGTACCGGGATTTTCCATGGAATGGAAATGTACGGAATTATGTACGGCTACGATGGCATGATCAATGGCGAGATTAAAAAAATGGAATCCCATGCTGTAAGCAATATTGTCCAGCGTGGAGGTACCATCCTTAAATCAGCCCGTAGTGAAAAATTCCGCACCAAAGAAGGTCGGAAACTAGCCTACGAACAATTACAAAAACACGGGATCGAAGGGCTTGTCGCCATAGGTGGAGACGGTACTTTTACCGGAGCCAAGATGTTTTATGAGGAATATGGAATTCCTACTATTGGATGCCCTGGCACGATAGATAATGATATTTATGGCACTGACTTTACCATCGGATTTGACACGGCCATTAATACTGCCTTGGAAGCAATCGATAAAATCAGGGATACTGCTGCAGCGCACGACCGTATCTTTTTTATCGAAGTGATGGGTAGGGACAGCGGTTACATCGCCGTAGAGTGTGGCCTTGGAGGTGGAGCGGAAATGGTAATGGTACCAGAAACCAAAACCACCCTTCATGAAGTAGTAGAGAAACTTAAAGGCTCTCGTAAAACCAAAACGTCCAGCGTCATCGTAGTGGCCGAAGGTGATGAAGAAGGCAGTGCTGCTGAAATCATGGAGAAGGTCAAAAACATCATCGATGACGACACGAAAGACTTCAAAGTCACTACGCTTGGACACATCCAGCGAGGAGGAAGCCCTACCGGAAAAGACAGGATGCTCGCAAGTAGGTGCGGCATGGCTGCAGTGGAAGGCCTTATGAGCGGTAAAGCCAATTGCATGGCCGGTATCATCCATGACGAAGTGGCCTACACCAGCTTTGAAGACTGTATCACCAAAAACAAACCCTTAAATAGAGACACCCTAAAACTTATCGAAATCTTAAGTATCTAAACATGGGGTTTATTCCAATATTACTCACCTTAGCAGGCTTTATATTGCTCTTTGGCATGGTGGTCAGTTATAGCATCAACCAAAAAAAGGAACAATATAAAGCTGCTCTGCTAGGGCTTCAGCAAAAACTTGTAGCGGAACCCCTTGATAAAACTGGGGATATTACGGTACTGGAAAGAGACATTCAATCCCTTCTCGTCACCGGCCATCCTGATGCCCAAACCTTCAAGCGCCAACTTGGCCAAATCAAACTACTCAAACACCAATACAATGAATTGGTCCAGACTAAGCCCTATAGCCTGGTGGCCAAACTTACTGGTCAACGGGTCATTTGATCCTCCACATAGGCCTCCACTCTTTCATACTCATCAGGGGAAAACCACTGTATTTCCTCATCTCTTCTGAACCAAGTCATCTGTCTTTTGGCATACCTTCTGGAGTTCCTTTTGAGCAATCTTTCAGCTTCTTCTTTATCATACTCCCCATCCAAATAGCCAAATATTTCAGAATACCCGACCGTTTGCAAGGCATTTAAGTAACGCTGCGGATACAATCCTGCTGCTTCTTCAAACAATCCTGCTGCAATCATCTGATCCATCCGCAGATTAATACGGTGATAGAGTTCTTGCCGCTCTCGCTGCAGCCCCACTTTGATCACCTGAAAGGGCCTTCTGACCTTTTCTTTTTTGCGATAGCTACTAAAAGGCTTCCCTGTCCCCATAGTCACCTCGCAGCCCCTGATCAAACGCTGCGGATTATTGACATCCACCTGCTTATAATAATCTGAATCCAATTCCGCGAGCTTTTCCTGCAAAGCAGTGATTCCTTTTTCCTGATACAATTGATTAAGGGATTTTCTAATACTTGGATCGATAGCTGGAATCTCATCGAATCCATTACAAACGGCATCTATATAGAGCCCTGAGCCTCCCGTCATGATGACCACATTATGCATTTCAAATAAATTATTTAAAACCAACAGGGCATCTTTTTCAAACTTCCTTACATCATAATCATCGTGAATGGACAAGTTATTTACAAAATAATGAGGAACATCCTGCATTTCAGCAGCGGAGGGTTTAGCTGTGCCAATGTCCGTTTCTTTATAAAATTGCCGACTATCAGAAGATATAATAGCGGTTTTAAATTTTTTAGCTAGTTTTATGCACAAATCAGTTTTTCCTACTGCTGTAGGACCAGCTACCACAAGAAGATATTTATTATTTTTTATCAACAAACCATCACATAAATTAAGGGAACCAATGGCCCAAAATTAGAGGATTAGGTCATGGAAAACAAAAGGATATTAATAGTAGACGACAACAATCTGAACAGAAAAGTTTTTGAAAACATCATCTGTCACAATTTCCCGTTTTCATCCGCAGAAAATGGCCAGGATGCTATTGATAAAATAAAATGTGAAAGGTTTGACCTTATCCTAATGGATATCCAAATGCCCGTAATGGATGGCATCACAGCACTAAAAATCATTAAATCCGAAGGACTTACCGCTGCCCCGGTCATTGCCATATCGGCCTATTCTGACCAAACAGACCGTGACTATTTTTTATCGGCAGGTTTTGACGACTTTATCGATAAACCCGTAAAACCAAAGGACCTTCTGGAAAGCATCAGCAATCACTTACACAAAAAATCCTTGAACCCTTCTGATCATCCGTCAAGTAACGAACAAGATATACTTGACCAAAAAGTATACGACCAACTAAAAAAATACAATACAAGTGAAGACATCAAAACAGTGTATGAAGACTTTTTTGATGAAGGCCAGACACTCTTGGATGAAATCAAATTGTTAATTGATCAGGGGAATTATTCAGAAATTGCCGAAAAACTTCATATATTAAAAGGAAACTCTGGTACCTTAGGAGCAAGGATATTGTTTAAGCACTCCAGTATTTTGGAACAAAAATTAAAAGACTCAGAATATAATGGTATTATTGAAGATTATTTAACGTTACAAGATCAACTCAAGGTATTCAAATCGCATTTGAAAGAATTAAACAACCTATCTTAAAAATGAGCGAGAACAAAAAAGTTTTAGTAGCTGAAGATAGTTCGGTGATCATCAACCTGACTAAAAACGTTCTGCTGTTTGAAAATTACGAAATTACCGCAGTCAAAAATGGTAAACAAGTTCTGGATAAACTGGCAGAGGCAGATTATGATTTAATCCTTATGGATATAAATATGCCTCAAATGGACGGTATCGAATGTACCAAGGCCATCAGGGCACTCAATGACCCTAAAAAAGCTGCTATTCCCGTCATAGCCATCACAGGCAATTATAAAAATTACTCCATGGAGGATTTCAAACAGGCCGGACTCAATGACTACCTTCAAAAGCCACTGGACTACGACCTCCTGTTATCCACGGTCAAAAAACACCTTGGACCAAAATAACCCCTTATTGGATTTTCCTGATGGCAATAAAGTACACAAAAAATTATTTGGACAAAATAGAAAGCCTTTTTGCTGAATCGGATTATATGCTTCGGTATGAAAAAGGGAACTTCAAGTCAGGCTATTGTATCTTAAAAGACACCAAAGTCGTAATAATCAATAAATATTACACGTTAGAAGGGAAGATAAACACCCTAATAGATATCCTGAAAGAGCTTGATTTTAATCCTAAGGAATTTAAAAACAAAAAGAACCAAGACTTCTATACCGAGCTACAGCAAACCGAACTGAAGCTCTGATCATCAAACTCCACCTGTACCTGGGAGCACCTAGCCTCCTGTGTTTATGATCACCTCCTCTTCTCTTTTACAGCACAAGAAAACTGTAGATATAAGAACAACGAAAAACAAATGAAAGTTACTTTTCTAGGAACAGGAACATCACAAGGAATCCCAGTAATCGGTTGTACATGCGAAACGTGCAGTTCCATCGATTTCAGGGACAAAAGGCTAAGAAGCTCCATCCACCTAAAAGTAGACAACAATAGTTTCGTAGTCGATACAGGCCCCGACTTCAGGGCTCAAATGCTTCGTGAAGGTATCCGTAAATTAGATGCCATCATCTATACCCACGAGCACAAAGACCACACCGCTGGCATGGATGATATCAGACCGTTTAATTTTATGCAGATGAAAGACATGCCCCTCTATGGCACTCCTGCTGTCCTAAATCAGCTCCAACGGGAATTCTCCTATGTCTTCACTCCTAAAAAATACCCAGGAGTCCCACAGGTGGTCACCCATGAAATCAGTAACGAACCTTTTCAAGTGCTTGGAACGACATTTACGCCTATTTTGGTAATGCATTATAAACTGCCTGTCTTTGGCTATAGGATAAAAGATTTCACCTACATCACCGATGCAAAACACATTGAGGAAAAAGAACTGGAAAAAGTAAGGGGAACGAAAGTGTTGGTGCTAAACGCCCTTCAAATAAAAGAACATCTTTCCCACCTTACCCTTTCCGAAGCACTGGAGCTCATTGACACCATAAAACCTGAAAAAGCCTATCTCACCCACATCAGCCACAAGCTTGGTTCCCAACAAAACGTGGAAAGCAAATTACCTGACAATGTATTCTTGGCCTATGACGGCCTTACCATCAGCCTATAACCATGCATCTTAACTACCATTTCTTGAAATTCCTCTGCCCAGAGGTAGACGATATTTTGAATGGACTGGAACTCATCACGTGTTTCTCACAGCACCGCGATGAACTGGTTTTGGGATTTGCTGATGATGAGCACTCACACTACATACGAGCAAATCTCAGTCCATCAAACACCTGCTTATGCCTCCCAAAGGACTACAAGCGCAGCAAAAAAAACAGCGTGGACTTATTCCCGGCCCTCATTGGAGACCAGGTGGTATGTGTTCGTGTACTGTCTTTTGAAAGGGCATTCAGGATCGATTTCAAATCCAACAAGACCTTGCTATTTAAACTTCACGGAAACCGCAGTAACATCCTCCTATTTGATAAAAGCAAAGAACAGAAACCAATTGCTCTTTTCAGAAATGAACTAAAAGAAGACAAGAATATCACCTTAGAGGAATTGGAAAAACACCTTGACCTGTCTTATGATGAGTTTTTAAAGCAAAATGGAAAAGCATCCACTTTCCTCCCTACGCTAGGCAAGATTCCTCGCCAATGGCTTAAATCCCATGGTTACATAGAAGCTGAACTCACTACAAAATGGCAGTTGATGCAGGAGATGATAGATATGCTAAACGCACCACTTTTTAGCATTGCCAAAGAAGACTATGAATACCAGCTTACCTTGCTCCCTGTCTCCGCCCCTATTTTCACATCAGCAAATCCTCTCGAAGCCTGCAATGAATACTTCCAATATGCTGTGGTCCACCAAGCCTTCGAAAGAGAAAAAGGCCTCCTGACCAAGCAGCTGGAAGACCAGAAAAAAAGGACAGAGGCATACCTTGGAAAGACCGCCAAAAAATTAACCGAGCTTCAAAACAGTGCCCCTCCCAGCCAAATAGCCGATATTATCATGGCAAACCTTCACCAAATCCCCCAAGGAACAGAAACGGCCACCTTATTTGATTTCTATCAAAACAAGGAAATCTCCATTCGACTAAAAAAAGGTGTAACACCACAAAAGCATGCCGAAAACCTCTATCGAAAATCCAAAAACAGAAAAATAGAAGTACAACAGCTACAAAAAAACCTATCAGAAAAAGAGGAGTATTTCCTTCAACTGGAGGCTTTGCTGGAAGAGCTGACTACTATTGACAATTTCAAAGCACTGAGGGAGTTTTCCAAAACCCACCAACTATCTGCCAAATCCAAAGAAGACCAAACCAACCTCCCATTCAAGCGTTTTGAAATCGATGGATTTGAAATTTTAGTAGGGAAATCCGCTAAGGTGAATGACCAAATACTAAGGTATTACAGCTGGAAGGACGACATGTGGCTCCATGCCAAGGATGTAGCAGGATCCCACGTCATCATCAAGTTTAAATCGGGCCAAAGCATTCCACAAACAACCCTGGAAAGAGCGGCAGAATTAGCCGCCTACTATTCCAAAAGCAAAAACGAATCCCTTGCTGCGGTGATCTACACCCCTTGCAAATACGTCAGAAAGGTAAAAGGTTCTCCAGCCGGTGCCGTCATGGTCGATCAGGAAAAAGTACTTATGGTAGCACCAAAAGGACCAGTCTCTCCTTAGGTTTTAGATATGAGACGATAGATTTGAGATTTTATCCATATCCCCAAGGCTATCGCCTGTGTGCCTGACAGCTGATGGATAATATAAATACTACCCTTGATTTCATCACTCGCCCAGAGAAATCGTTTTTAGATGAAAGACTGCATCTTCCGCTAGCTACGCCATTCTAACAATCGCTTTGTCCCCCGATATCCACCAGCTTGTCCTCCCCATGTCGGGATGACAACAACTTAGAAACCGTGATTTATACAACAACTATTTTTTAAAAGTGGAACCCCTGATCACTCACCTCACTTTGAAAACACGACGAATGATCAATCTTTATCTATGGGCACCGCGTTTTCATAATCCTCATTTGTGAACACATAGGTGTACCGGTCACGGTTATGGGCTATTTCTTCAAACGTAGAATTGGCAGGATTTAGAAGATTAAAAGGAGAATCTATATTCAAGTGGGAAAAACCCGCTTCCCGGATGCCGTCAAACACCACCGAAACGGAATCTGAATAGGCAATAACAGGATCGCTTCCAAAAAAAAGTTCTATCTCTTGAACAACATTACCGCCCTTAGGCAAACTAAAAGTTTGATGGACATCTTCTGCCTCATATAACTCATAAAATGCATCAATAGTTATCTCATAATCAGACTCATTTACAAAATAATATTCCTCATAGTGTACTCCATCTACCATTTCTCTCCCACAGGATGACAATAGCTGGCTACTTAGTATTCCAATAACTGAAAGTAGCGTACAGGTACTCTTCCGTAGTGTTTTCATAGTCGTTTTTTATTGTTTTCTTCCATATTTCCCAAGTATGCGAAACCGCCAAGGCATCTTCCAGCTGACGGATGGTATAGCCTGAAACTTGATCAAAATAAGATTTTTCTATTCTAGGCTTCCCCCAATCTTTCTTACTATAATCCCACCAGGCATATGTCGTTTTCGTTCCATATCCATCGATCATGTCCTGCACGATTCCCGTATAATTTAAACGGGCATATACTTTTGGTATATATCCAGTCCATACCATTCTCGTCAGCTCCCATTGCACTCCCCTGGCCCAGGACTCTGCCACAATATCCTCCGCATTATCGTAAAAGTCGCCGCCCATCTTCCAGTGGGAGGCATGGGCCAGCTCGTGGATGGTCGTACCGTAGATATCCTTCATTTCGTTCTGCGGATTATAGATCTTTATTGCGCTTCCCAGTCCCAGGAATCTTCTCCCTGCATTATGGTTGCCGTTTTTATTTCCATTATCCTCATAGTAGCACCTGATCTTTAGCTGCGTTTTGAAGGCTCCGTTTTCGGGCGGTCTTCTCAGTCCCTTGATATCCTTATAGTAATAATGGTAAGCCGCCATAAACACCCGTGCGTGAAACTCGTGTTTGTCACCCCTGATGTCCACGTTCCAGTTGCCCTCCTGCTTGGGGCCATTGATGCCGGCTCCGTCCAGCCAGCCTTCCCGTAACTTAAAATGGTACCGCTCCCAATCAATACTGTAATTGGCCTTCTTCCTAAATGTCCCATTGCAGGAATAATATCCACTATAATTGGTAATCCCCTTGTGTGTGGTAAACCATCTCCTGGCCCTTACCTCTGCTCCTTCTACAGCCCGCCAGCCATTGGGGTATTTGGAATCGTCCCAGACACGTATCCGGCCCGCCGGCCTCCACTTACCCATCAAACGGCCATTGGCAGGGGATGGTTCTTTATCAAGGTTCCCCGTTATCCTCAGGGCTTCGTCCACCAGCAGCTGGACGGCACCTTCCGATGCTATCCGTCCATTGGCAGCACCAGTGTCCCCGCTCTCATCAGGGATAAAGAGCTCTGCCAGCACTTCGTGCTCCACCCCTCCGGGAATCGCCTTATCGATGGGCAACGAAACATACTGGTAAGTAGGTACTCCCAGTGGCACTTCAGGATCATGGTAATAGCCCCCTCCTTCCTCGATTTCATAATCCAGGGGATATTCATATAGCACCAAGCTCGAATCCCGCTTCAGGGAGGACAGCTCATCCTCATTGGCGGGTTTGAACTTTATATACAGATGTGTGGCGGCAATATTGATCTTCTCCCCGGCTATACCACCGGAAGGATCATTCTTCACAAGGTTTTGGTAGGCCTTGGCCATGTTTTCCACCGAATAGGGGTTTTTCAGCTGATCACCCAATCTGATCATCTGTTCCTTTCCAGTGCCCTCTGTTATGACAGGGGCAGGCACCGGAGACTCTTCCGGCTGACAGCCGTATATCAGCGTAAGCATGGCCAGCATCAAAGGAAGGCCAAGCCTTGAAATAGGGGGGGGATAAAATTTTCATAAAAGTAAAGGTTAAACAGTTAACAAAACAACTCAATGACAGTCATAGAGTTATAAGCAAAGATATATCCTCCCAGATTTGAATGCTAGAGCAAAAAACGACTAAATTTGGCCAAAAACACATGATTTACCCAGCAAAAAAGCACCCTGATTGCTCAAGGTGCCTTTGAATGAATTTTCACGAAAAAGATTGCCTATTCCACCATGTGGATTTTTAGCATATTAGTTTTGCCTTTGTCCTGTAGCGGCATGCTTGCGGTATTGATCATGATATCGCCCACTTTCAGATGCCCACTTTCCTTCAGGGTATCTTGGATAAATGTAATGGTATCATCAGTGGACACTTGCTTTCCTTCGAAGAAATAAGCCGTCACGCCCCACACCAAGCTAAGCTGGGTGATCAGCGTCTTATTGTGCGTAAACACAAAGTTTTTGGCAAATGGTCTGTGGGAAGCGATCCTAAAAGCGGTAAATCCAGAAGCTGTGATTCCGACGATAGCCTTTGCATTGACGTTTTTGGACAGGCCAGAAGCCATCATGATGACATTATTGCTTACGAAATAATCACTTTTCTCCGGGATGTCATAGAGGTAATGATAGACATCGGAATTGTTCTCTACGTACTGGATCACCTTGGTCATCGCTTCTACGGCATGAATAGGGTAAGCACCTGAAGCCGTCTCGGCAGAAAGCATCACTGCATCAGCACCATCGAGCACAGCATTTGCCACGTCATTGGTTTCAGCACGGGTAGGACGTGGATTTTGGATCATGCTTTCCAGCATCTGCGTAGCGATGATTACAGGTTTACTGGCTTGTTTACATTTTTCTACTATTCTTTTTTGCCACAGTGGCACCATTTCCATTGGCACTTCTACACCAAGGTCACCACGGGCCACCATCACGCCGTCAGTGACTTCGATAATTTCATCAATATTGTCCAGTGCCTCTGGCTTCTCTATTTTTGCAACGATTTTACACGCCTTGCCTTTGGCATCGATCCTCTTCTTGAGATCAATGATATCTTCAGCAGAACGGACAAAAGAAAGTGCAATCCAGTCCACTTCTTTCTCCAGCCCAAAGGCCAAGTCCTCAATATCCTTTTCTGTCAGGGAGGGAGCACTTACTTTGGTATTGGGAAGATTGATGCCTTTTCTGGATTTCAAGATTCCACCATGTATCACTGTACAGTTTACATTCTTTCCATCCGTACTGTTCACGGACACCTCAAGGTTTCCATCGTCAATCAGGATTCTGTCACCAGGAACTACATCCCCCGGGAGGTTTTGGTAAACGGTACTTACTAAAGATGAGGTTCCTACTACTGCTTCATTGGTAATGGTAATCGGATCACCCTCTTTGATCTCCACACCGTTATTTTCCACTTCACCTACTCTGATCTTAGGGCCTTGCAAATCCTGCAAGATCCCTACATTCAATCCATAATCCTTGTTGATCTTACGGATCATTTGGATAACTTCGGCATGCCCTTCATGGTTACCATGGGAAAAATTCAGCCTGAACACATTCACGCCGGCCTTTACCAGCTCTTTAAGCGTCTCTTCGTTGTTTGAAGCAGGCCCAACAGTAGCCAAAATCTTGGTTTTCTTATTCGCGATGGGTAAGTTCATTGTTTGTATATTATAATATTTAATAGGTTAATAGGTTCTCTTTTGACTTCAGCTTGGCCACATCCAGTTTCACCACGTTTTGCACATAGTTGCTTTGAGACAGCTGACCAATACAGTGATTAAGGTCAGTCTCCTGGGTGAAATCCTGAAGTAGGAGAAAATAATCCATAATCTTTAATTCCGGCACAAGATACAGCGTTTGTCCCGAATCTGAAAAAGAACGGTTCTTTAATAACTGAATATAGCCATGATCTTTTTCCAATATGTACCGAGAAATTATGAGTCCGGGCTGATTTAAGAAATCCAATTCAAAATCGCCAATTTTTATCATCCTGATACCCAGGGAACTATTCACCACCCAGGCCATCTTATAGTCCTTTAAAGGAGCTACCAGACCCAAAAGATCAAATTCATAATCGTGCTCTACCTGGAGTTTTGTTTTCCTCATGAAGGAAGGATTTTTAGAACAACAAAATTAAAAATTATTGCTCAACTTCAATGTTTCATCGGAATATCTTAAATTTAGTTAACGGTTTTTTTTGACATTAAGGTATTAAATATATTTCTTTGCGAAGTGTTTTAACTAAACTAATCACAAAATGTCTGAAATTGCACAAAAAGTAAAAGCCATTATCGTGGATAAGTTAGGCGTAGAAGAATCTGAAGTAACTCCTGAAGCAAGCTTCACTAATGATCTTGGCGCTGACTCTTTGGATACGGTTGAGCTTATCATGGAATTCGAAAAAGAATTCAACATTTCTATTCCAGATGACCAAGCCGAGCAAATCGGCACTGTAGGTCAAGCAGTAAGCTACCTGGAAGCAAACGTAAAATAATTTAACTACTCAAAATTCATTTATGAATTTAAAAAGAGTTGTAGTAACAGGTTTAGGCGCCCTTACGCCATTAGGCAATACCGTTCCGGAATATTGGAAGGGACTTGCTAATGGTGTGAGTGGTGCTGCTCCTATTACTAGATTCGACGCCTCACAATTCAAGACTCAATTTGCTTGCGAGGTCAAAAACCTCGACATCGAGCAATTTATTGATAGGAAAGAAGCCCGGAAAATGGATCCTTTCACTCAGTATGCTGTTATTGCATCTGAGGAAGCCATGAAGGATTCTGGACTGGACCTTGACAAGATAGACCTTAGCAAGGCCGGTGTGATTTGGGGATCTGGAATTGGTGGCTTGAAGACTTTTCAGGACGAAGTAGCCAGTTTTGCTACAGGTGATGGAACACCTCGCTTTAATCCGTTCTTTATTCCCAAAATGATCGCTGATATCAGCGCAGGATTTATTTCCATGAAATATGGACTCCAAGGACCAAATTTCGTGACCGTTTCAGCATGTGCCTCAGGCACCAATGCGCTGATCGATGCTTATAACTACATCCGACTGGGCAAGGCCAACGTCTTTGTCTCGGGAGGTTCGGAAGCAGCAGTCACAGAAGCCGGTGTAGGAGGGTTCAATGCGCTGAAAGCACTTTCTCAGAGAAATGATGCTCCAGAAACAGCCTCCCGTCCATTTGACAAAGACCGTGATGGTTTTGTCCTTGGAGAAGGAGCAGGAGCCATTATCCTGGAAGAATACGAACACGCCAAAGCACGTGGAGCAAAAATCTATGCCGAAATCATCGGAAGTGGTATGTCTGCGGACGCCCACCACATTACTGCCCCGCATCCGGAAGGAGTCGGAGCCGGAAATGTAATGAAATTCGCGCTGGAAGATGCTGGGATAAAACCGGAAGAGGTAGATTACATCAATGTACACGGTACATCCACTCCATTGGGTGATGTAAGCGAAATCAAAGCCATACAACGCGTTTTTGGCGAACATGCTTACGATCTTAACATCAGCAGTACCAAATCAATGACAGGCCACCTTCTAGGGGCCGCAGGTGCCATTGAGGCAATCGCCTCCATCATGGCCATCAATCATAACCTGGTACCGCCGACCATCAACCACTTCACCAAAGACGAAGCGTTTGATGAAAAGCTGAACTTGACTTTCAACAAGGCTCAGGAGAGGGAAGTAAATGTAGCTTTGAGTAATACCTTTGGATTTGGCGGGCACAATGCATCTGTCATTTTCAAAAAATTAACTGAGTAAACCGACCTTGAAAATATTTCGAAAACTCAGATTACACGAACTACTGTATAACAAAAAAGATAAAAGGCTTGCTGCTGCCATCAAGTTAATGGTAGGCAGCAAGCCTTTAAATTTGTCATTGTTCAAGCTCGCCGTGCGCCACTCTTCTGCTGCAGAAGAGATCAAGCATGGTGTAAAAGCTTCTAACGAACGTCTCGAATTTCTTGGAGATGCTGTACTGGGAGCAGTCGTGGCAGAACATCTTTTCATCAAGTTCCCCTACAGGGACGAAGGCTTCCTGACAGAAACGCGCTCACGGATCGTCAACAGAGAATCACTCAATCGGGTGGGACAAAAAATAGGTTTGTCCAATATAGTCGAATCAGACCTTTCGGGCAAAGGACTTTATTCTCACAAATCAATCTATGGTGACACGTTGGAAGCACTGGTGGGAGCAGTGTACCTTGATCGGGGGTACATTTTTTGCCGACACTTTATCCTCACCAAAATCCTGTCCCCCTATTTCGATTTGGATAATATCATCACCACTGTCACCAACTTCAAAAGCAAGATCATTGAATGGTCGCAACGGGAAAATAAAGAAGTCGAATTTTTCCTGAAATCTGTCACTGGAACACAGCGATTCAAGGAATTTACGATCGAACTGAAGATCGAAGACGAGATTTTCACAGAAGGAACAGGCTCCACAAAAAAGAAAGCAGAACAAGAAGCTGCAAAAAATGCCTGCGAAAAACTAAAATTGGCCTTATAGAACCCTATATTTGCCACTTATGTTAATTGGTTTTGAACGACCTTTCCTTCCAAACATGGAGAAAGTCAACTTCAAATTTACCTTGCTATATGTCGATCTTGAAAATAGGTGGAGCCACCGTCAACCAAACCCCATTAGACTGGGAAGGCAACCTTAAAAATATCACCAATGCCATCGAAGAAGCCAAATCACAAGGCATTGAGTTACTGTGCTTTCCCGAGCTGGCCATTACAGGCTATGGCAGTGAGGACTTGTTTTTGAGCAAATGGTATCCGGAAAAATCACTGGAACAACTTAAAAGGCTGCTTCCTTACACCAAAGATATTACCATCTGTATAGGGCTGCCTGTTCGGATCGGGGAGATACTCTATAACTGCACCGCTGTGTTAGAGGCCGAAAAGGTACTGGGGGTCATGGCCAAGCAATTTCTAGCTATCGATGGGGTTCATTATGAGTTTCGTTGGTTTAGCTCTTGGACAGCTGGAAAGATAACGACGCTGGATTTTTTTGGTGAAAGTATCCCCTTTGGTGACATTGTCTTTGACAAAAAAGGAATCACCTATGGTTTTGAGATATGTGAAGATGCCTGGCGGGGAGATCTACGCCCAGGGTATCGCCTAAAGGACCGGCAGGTAAATTTGATATTTAATCCCAGTGCCAGTCATTTTGCCATGGGTAAAAGTGCCCACAGGGAAGAGCTGGTCACTGAAAGTAGCATAGCACTGAACGCCACATACTTTTATGTGAACCTTTTGGGAAATGAAGCCGGTAGAATGATCTTTGATGGTGAAATACTCGCCGCCAAAGATGGTAAACTCCTCCTTAAAAACCCGCTCCTTTCCTTCCGGCCTTATCAAGTTCGCGGGTTCGAATTTTCAAAAGATGCCAAGTCTTTGGAAGCGATCAAATCGGTGCATAACAAAAATGAGGAATTCACCGCAGCAGTTTGCTTGGCACTGTTTGATTACATGCGAAAAAGCAGGAGCACAGGCTTTGTCCTTTCGCTATCCGGCGGTGCCGATTCCTCCTCCATAGCGACACTAGTGGCCGAAATGGTCAATCGGGGTTTCTCTGAACTGGGCTTGGACGCCTTCTTAGAAAGAGCCCGTTTAAAACATGAAATCCCTTCGGAAGCCCCACTAAAAGGAGTAGTCAAAAAAATCCTCACCACCGCCTATCAAGGCTCAGAAAATTCCTCAGAGGATACCTTGGCCAGTGCACGTAGCCTGGCAGAAAGCCTAGGCGCCACCTTTTATGATTGGAAGATTTCAGAGGAAGTAAGTTCCTATACACAGAAGATAGAAAAAGCCATCGGTCGTCAGCTCACATGGGACCATGATGACATTGCCCTCCAAAACATCCAAGCCAGGGTCAGGGCTCCGGTAATCTGGATGCTCGCTAACCTGAACAACGCTCTCCTCCTCGCGACCTCCAACAGGAGCGAAGGAGATGTGGGTTATGCCACAATGGATGGTGATACCAGCGGTAGCATCTCTCCCATTGCCGCAGTGGACAAGGAGTTTATCCTACAGTGGTTACAATGGGCCGAGAAGTCATTGGGGTACACTGGTCTTCAAAAAGTCAATTCCCTACAACCCACAGCAGAACTAAGGCCCCGGGAACAGCATCAAACAGATGAGCAGGACCTCATGCCCTATCCTGTGATCGTGGAAATCGAACGACTCGCCATTCGTGACAGACGAAAACCTGCCGATATTTACCTGATCTTGAAACAAGAACTGGACATTTCTCCCGTTCAACTAAAAAAATACATCCATAAATTCTTCCGTCTGTGGTCCAGGAACCAGTGGAAGCGGGAACGCTTGGCACCATCCTTCCACCTGGATGACTTTAACGTGGATCCGAAAACCTGGTGCAGGTTTCCGATATTGTCTGGAGGCTTCACAGAAGAATTATATGAATTGGATCAAATAGATGAATAATAAAACTATCTTAGCAGAAACTAACTAGACCAATGATCAGCATTATTTTAGATTACGTAGTCTGGAGCCCTAACCCAGCTGTTTTTCCAGGTTTTGATCGGATCAGGTGGTACAGCCTTTTATTTGCCCTTGGCTTTATCATTTCCCAGCAAATCGTCATCTACCTCTTTAAAAAAGAAGGCCATGACGAACGATTAGTAGATAAATTGACCATCTATATGGTCGTGGCTACCATCATAGGTGCTCGTTTAGGGCATGTCTTGTTTTATGAACCCGAAAAATACCTCAGCAATCCTATCGAAATCCTAAAGGTCTGGGAAGGTGGACTTGCCAGCCATGGTGCTGCCATAGCCATTTTGATAGCTCTCTGGCTCTACGTTCGCAATACACCGAAGCAGCGCTACCTTTGGGTAGTGGACAGAATTGTCATCGTAGTGGCCATGACGGGGGCGCTGATCAGATTTGGGAACCTCATGAATTCAGAAATAGGCGGCAAGCCTACCGAAACCGACAATGGCTTTGTCTATGCCCATAGCACAGAAGAAATCTTGGGGACCCTCAACGTCCCTGTGGAGCATGTTTCTGCCTATAAACCAGATGACCGCAATGGAGAACTACAAGGGAACGGTCACGTCCCTGTAAATATTGACATCGAAATAAAAAAAGGGAATTACCAGGAAGCTGACTTAAGGAGAACCTTGGAAAATGATGTCAAATACGTCCTGACCAAGTTTAATAGTTCTGAAAAATACATGGCTGAGCCTGCAGACACGCCCTTGGATTACGACCTGAAAGATGAAGGTGACCACTACTTGGCCACTATCCGTACCTTTGGACTTACCAAACACCCGACACAAATCTACGAGTCCATTTCCTACTTCATCATTTTCTTGATCCTCTATCTCCTTTGGAATAAATACAAAGAGCGGCTCCCTGATGGCCTGCTGCTGGGATTGTTTCTAATTACAGTCTTTGGAATGCGGTTCGTTTGGGAATTCTTTAAAGAAAATCAAGTAGACTTCGAAGAGAACCTCTCCCTAAATATGGGCCAGACACTGAGTATTCCATTGGTTTTGGGAGGCATTATTCTCGTTATAAGGGCCCTGAAAACAGGCAATCCGGCCAAACATAATTAAGGAACGGGGTCATGACCATGGCCTCCCCATGGATGGCAGCTGGCAATGCGTTTGATCCCCAGCCATCCTCCTTTGATTATGCCGTGTTTGAGAATTGCCTCTTTCGTATATTGGCTACAAGTGGGCGTATACCTACAAGCTCCTGGAAACATTGGCGAGATCAAGTACTGATAAAGCAACACTGGAAAAATCGCTATTTTTCTTAAAATAGTTTTCAAGATTTAGTTCATTTGAGAGTAAAAGGCCAAAACATAAAACATAGTTCCACTACGTGAAACAAATTCGTTTATCCATACCGCAAAGATACCTAAAAAGCACATTATTACTTTTATGCCTTATTGGTTCGGTATTGGCCCACTGCCCAAGTGGTTTGGCACAAAACGAGGACACCACCTCCCAAGCGGTCAATACCTTAAAAGCTCCAGAGAAAGTAACGGTCCACAATGTGTTTATCATAGGCAATGAAAAGACTAGAAAAAACATCATTCTCCGAGAAATGGATGTTGCTCCCGGTGTGGAGTATGATTGGGAGGAGTTCTTGGCCATGGTCAAGACAGATCAACAGCGAATTTATAATTTGCAGCTTTTTACATCCGTAGAAATCACTCCGCTATTCGTAGAGGATGAAGAAGTTGAGCTGCTGGTTTCGGTAAAAGAGCGCTGGTATGTTATTCCAAGTATTATTTTTGATCTCGCTGACCGAAATTTCTCAGAATGGTGGATCAATCAAAACAGGGATCTTTCCCGTGTCAATTATGGCTTAAAACTAAACCATAATAATGTCGGAGGCCGTAACGAAAAACTAAGAGTAATGGGTCAGCTGGGCTTTACTCAGGCTTTTGACCTGGTGTACAGCATTCCTTATATCGATAAAGACCAAGAACATGGTCTTGCTCTTCGGATCAATTACAACACCAATAAGACTATCGCCGTCAAATCCGCTTATAATAAGCAAGTCTTTTACACCAATGAGGAAGAGGACATATTAAGGAAAAATCTAGGAGCCACGGTGCAGTACACCTATCGGGGTAATTTCTATAATTTCAACTACCTCACCCTTGGCTATAGTAATACCAAAATCCATGAGGATGTATTGACCCAAAACCCTAATTATTTTCTCAATGACAGTACGCGGCAGAAATATTTCTATGCCTCTTATAACTTTAAGCACGACCGCAGAGATAATATCGCCTATGCCACACAAGGTGAACTTATCAATGTAGGAGTGACGAGATATGGTCTCTTTACCAACGATGATGTCAATGAAACCGAGATTGCACTGATTGCCAATAAGTATTTTAGATTTAGTGATAAGACGCACCTGGTAACGGGTATTTCGGCATCCAGCTACCTCAGCTCCAGCCAACCCTATACCTTGGTCCGCGGTATTGGTTATTCACCGGACTTTATAAGAGGATATGAAATCAACGTGATCGAAGGTCAACAAACCATCATTCACAAAAATAGCTTTAGGTATAAACTGCTGGATGTGGCTTATGATATCTCTAAACTGATCCCTATCGAGGAATTTAGCACCTTCCCGATCAGGGCTTACCTCAGTGCCAATTTTGACCATGGCTACGTAAACGACCGTAACCACATCCCTGAAAATGCCGCGCTTACCAATACATACCTCTATGGCTATGGCCTTGGGCTAGACTTGGTCACTTTTTACGATCAGGTATTCAGATTTGAATACTCTATAAATAGCCAACAAGTAGGCAGTTTCTTCATCAATATTAAGGCTCCGCTTTAAACGGAGGATATTTTTATTTTTTCAGGATTTTTCATAGATTAATTTAAACACATTTTTTAACTGTTTATTTTCACTATTATGAAGTTTGTTTTAAAGGTTTTTTCGTATTTAATCCTTATAGTACCATATTACAGCTATGGACAGAATGGCACGGAGATCTTTTCGAAAGGCGCTCGAAGTTACGGAATGGCCAATGCTCATGTGACCTTAACGGATGCCTGGAGCATCTTTAACAATCCCGGCGCGATGGGGAGAATATCAGCCACTACAGCCGTCGTAGGCTATGACCACCGATTGGGACTCGATGAACTGACCACTTTAGGTGCAGGAGCGGTCATTTCCACAAAAAAAGGCAACTTTGGAATTGGCCTATCTCATTATGGTGGCGAATTATTTAATCAGCAGGCAGCAGGAGTCGGTTATGCCAATCAAATGGGAATCGCCAGTTTTGGCATCAAGGCCACCTACCTCCAGACAAACATCGCAGGATATGGAAGAAATGGGGCTCCGGTACTGGAATTTGGCGGTACTGCGGCACTTGGCCCACAGCTAATCTTTGGAGCACATGTCTACAATTTTACCAGAAGCCAACTGAGCCGTGATTCCCAGGACTATCTGCCGACCATTGTAAAAACAGGGCTTTCCTTTCAGCCTTCAGGAAAACTGCTCATCAGTATGGAAGCGGAAAAAGATATTTTATTACCCGCAATTGCCAAAGTAGGATTAGAATATAACTTTATCAATCGCTTCTGGGCGCGATGTGGCATTCGCACCAATCCATCCAACCTTCATTTTGGCATCGGGTTCAACCCGAAACATTTTCGATTCGACTATGCGGTCGCCCAAAACAACCAACTAGGGTTCACGCACCATTTTTCCATGAATTATACATTTGTATCGCCATGAAAACATGTCGCATTATACTTTTAGCCGTGATCCTTCTCTGCTGCGAAAGAGTAAATGCCCAGACTGAATTTGATATTGAGGCATTTGCTGAAGAGCTTTTTTCGCTTCAGGAGGAAGACCTGGATTATGAACAGCTGTATGAAAACCTTCTACAGCGCTACCTAAACCCTATTGACCTTAACCGCTGCTCTCCAGACGATTTACAGTCTATTTACATACTTACACCGCTACAAGTGAGCAATTTTTTCAAATACCGTCGAATCTATGGCCAATTCCTGTCTATCTACGAGCTACAGGCCATTCCAACGTTTGACTTGGATACGATCAGAAAACTTATTCCTTTTGTCACCTTGGAGAAAACCACCGAAAAGTATTCCCATAAACTTCCGAAAAGGATCATAAGCGAAAAAACAGCCTACTTGATTTACAGGCATCGTATTTATTTGGAAAAGCGAAAAGGCTTCATTCCGCCGGATACACTGAAAAACGGCTCACTCACCAGCAGGTATCAAGGACCTCCCGGCACGCAATATCTCAGGATAAGAAGCCAGCACAGTGGGGATTTTAGTTTTGGCATTACCATGGACAGAGATGCTGGAGAATCGTTTACTTGGGATCCAAGTTCACGAAGATATGGTTTCAATTTTCTAAGCTACCACTTCACTCTTTATGACAAAGGGCCATGGAAGCAAATCACCGTGGGAGATTACCAAGCCCAATACGGCCAAGGCCTGGTCTTCGGTGCAGGCTTTTCGGTAGGAAAAGGTGCAGAGACCATTACCACGACGCGAAGAAGTTCCACCGGCATCAAACCTTATACCTCCTCTATGGAGTCAGGATTCTTCAGAGGCATTTCTGCCACCTACCAAAAAGGACGGTTTGAAGGATCCATCATGGTTTCTTCGGCTGCCAGAGATGCCAATATAGACTCCACTGCGGTACCTTACCGCATAACCTCCCTCCCATCAAATGGCTATCACAGGACTGCATCCGAAATAAACAGAAAGGCTTCTGCCAACGAAAAAGATGTTGGCATCAATATCAACTATTCGTCCGAAGACCGAAATCTACAAATTGGCATCAACAGTTTAATGACACGGTTTGAACTGCCATATATCAGGGATTTTCGCAATTACAACGGATTTGAGTTCCGGGGCCAAGCCAACCTTCTCCACAGTGCATATTTTTCCTATAATTACCAAAACCATTTCTTCTTTGGAGAAACAGCCTTATCGAAGAGTAAAGGTGTCGCCTATGTAGCGGGAATCATGAGCAGCCTCAGCAAGCAATTGGACTTGGTGCTGCACGTCAGAAACTATGACCGCAACTTTCACAGTTTCTATGGCAATGCCTTTGGTGAAGGCTCACGACCAATCAATGAAAAAGGCATCTACCTGGGCTTAAGCTATCACCCCACCAAGCAACTTCAATGGAACGGATATTACGATCAATTCAAATTCCCGTGGATGAGATACCGCTTATACTCTCCTTCATCTGGCCATGAGTGGCTTCAGCGCATCAGTTATCGTCCAAAAAAATCAATGGAGCTATATTTTCAAATACGGGAAGAAGTAAAAGACCGTAACGTCACCGCATATGAAAATGACCTGGCCACCTACAAAATCCAAACAGGAAGGAAGCACAATTACCTGCTGAACCTCGATATAGATATTAGTGAACAATTCTCCTTACGTTCCAGGGTACAGATGAGCACCTTCGACTACCATCAAGAAATCACCAAGGGCTATACCATCGTCCAGGACTTGAATTTTGCCTATAAAAAATGGAAATGGAGCGGCAGGATAGCTCTTTTTGACACAGACGATTATGATAACCGCCAGTATGTATATGAAAAAAATGTGCTTTGGGCATTTTCTATACCCAGTTACTATGGCCAGGGGATGCGCTACTACCTGCTTGCCCAATTTAAGCCAATCAGGAAATTAAGTTTTTGGCTCCGTTGGGCCAGGACCAGTTATACCGACCGAAGCACCATCAGCAGTGGGCTTCAAGAGGTAAAAGGCACTCACCTCAGCGAGTTGACGTTCCAAGTTCGCTACCAGTTTAACCGGTAGATTTACAGGAACAAAAAAGCCTAGCGTAACCAATTTAATTAATTATGACTCCGCTGAAAGCGTCAAGATACATGGAGGAAAATTGCTCACATGGGAAAATAAATCACGCTGCTGTTTCTTCTAAGGCAGCGTGATCACAATTCATTGCAGGAATTTCACCCCTATTTTTCCTTCAGGATATCCCTGATTTCGGTAAGCAGTAATTCCTCTTTTGAAGGGGCTGGAGGAGGAGTTGGCTTTGCTTCTTCTTTCTTTTTGAGCTTGTTCATAGTGCGAATGGCCATGAAGATCACAAAAGCAATAATCAGAAAGTCCACAATGGTATTGATAAACGCACCATACTTGATCGCAACTGCCGCAACTTCCACTCCATCAGCAGTCACAGAAGGTTCCTTAAGGACGACCATCAGTTCCTTGAAATTGGTCCCACCCAGTGCCAACCCAATCGGTGGCATGACCACGTCATTGACCAGAGAAGTGACAATTTTACCAAATGCCCCTCCGATGATGACCGCTACTGCAAGGTCAACCACATTTCCCTTAAGGGCAAACTTTTTAAACTCTTGAACGAATCCCATATTGAATTATTTTTAAACATCATAAATATAATTTATTCAGTCAATTATAGATAATAATGATATATAATTTCACTTTTATTTCATCCATAAATCCCGCTTTTTAAGGTTCTATATGATTTACTATGGGTAAACTGAGCGGTAGCGGGCTCTGGAGATCGAAGCATCGCGTGGACGGATGAATTTGGGTGTCCATGCTCCTGATACAGTCGATAATCATAGGTTTTCCTTACCTATGGTCAGTACCTACGGCACTGTTAGGATGCTGTCTCCAATTTCTGTTACCAAGCTAATGCTCCTAACGGAGCATCCTTGCTGACATTTCTGTCGGCTATAACCGTGAGGAGGGAGTCCTGGCCAATGCCGATGGGCATTTAAGCCTGGTAAGATCAGGATGCCTCCAGGGGGCTTTGTGCCGTAGGAACAAAACTATTTCCCTGCTCTTTCCGCACAAGTTGGACAATCCCGTGAATAATTTACCCACAGTATTCCATATAGAGCCCTTTTTAAATACCCTTTCATCATTCTCTCCACTAATGGACTAAATCAAAGGTCCACATTAGCTACTCATGATCGTAACTTCACGTTATCCATCAAAAATTCACCTGCCATTCATTCAATCAATTTAAGGGATCGGTAGGTTTCCTTTTTTGCAAGCTGTAAATTTGCTGGAGTTCATTATGAAAGCGAGACATTACCTATGAAAACAGTAGAAGCTCCCAAGGCTCCCATTAAAATACAGGAAATCACCTACCATAACCATACGCGAATTGACCCCTATTACTGGATGAATGACAGGGAAAACCCTGAGGTCATTCAATACCTTAATGAGGAAAATGGTTTTTTAAAAGCCAGTTTAGCACATACGGAATCACTTCAGGAAGAACTTTTTGTAGAGATGAAAAACCGCATCAAGGAGGATGACGAAAGTGTCCCCTACTTTAGAGATGGTTACTTTTATTACACCAAATTTGTAAAAGGAGGGGAATACCCTGTTTTTTGTCGAAAAAAAGATTCGCTGCAAAACAACGAAGAAATTCTCCTGGATGTCAACCAAATAGCCCAAGGACACGAATACTTCAGCGTCAATGCTGTTTCCCTTTCCCATGATCAACAATTGCTTGCCCACGCCGAAGATAATATAGGCAGAAGAATATACACCATCAAGGTGAAGGATCTCAGCACAGAAACCGTCCTAACAGATGAAATCACCGAGGTAACCGGCAACATGGCCTGGGCCAATGACAACAAAACCCTCTTTTACTCCAAACAAGACCCCAACACGCTACGGGCTTTTCAGGTTTACCAACATACACTGGGAACGCCACAGGAAAAGGATATTTTAGTCTATGAGGAAACCGATGAAACATTCACCTGCCATGTCGCCAAATCCAAGTCCAAAGATTTTATCTTTATCGTCAGCGAAAGCAGCATTTCTTCAGAAGTCCGCTACTTAAACGCCCATCAACCTACTTCTTCCTTCCAGCTTATACAAGAACGGGAGCGTGACCTAGAATACAGCGTGGAACACTTTGAAGATCACTTCCTGATCCTTACTAACCATCAAAAAGCCAGCAATTACAAATTGGTCAAAACCCCAATCACGAGCCCGAACAAGGATCATTGGAGGGACATTGTTCCCCACCGGAAGGATACATTATTGGAAGGTTTTGAGGTATTCGGACAGTACTTGGTACTCGAAGAACGCACAAACGGGCTGACAAAAATTCAAATTATACCGTGGGATGGCACGGGAAATCATTATATCACCTTTGACGACCCCACCTATACCGCTTGGCTGGGTTATAATCCCCAATTTGACACCACTACCTTACGATTTGGCTATAACTCCCTGACGACTCCTTCTTCCACTTATGACTATGATATGGAAAGCCAGGAAAAAGAACTTTTGAAACAGCAGGAAGTACAGGGAGGCTACGATCCATCCCAGTACCAATCAGAAAGAACCTGGGCCATTGCTCCAGATGGCACAGAAGTCCCTATTTCACTGGTTTACAAAACTGCCACTTTCAAAAAGGATGGCTCCAATCCATTGCTACAGTATGCTTATGGCTCCTATGGATTCAGCACCGATGCCGTGTTCAGCTCCAACCGTCTAAGCCTTCTTGACAGGGGCTTCGTCTTTGCTATAGCCCATATTCGTGGTGGACAGGAAATGGGAAGGCACTGGTATGATGATGGAAAAATGCTCAAAAAGCAGAATACCTTCACGGACTTTATCGCCTGCTCCGAATACCTGCTCAACGAAAGATACACCTCTTCTGGGAAACTTTTCGCCATGGGCGGTAGTGCCGGAGGAATGCTGATGGGCACGGTCATTAATATGCGACCTGACCTGTACAAAGGCGTCATCGCCGCTGTACCATTTGTGGATGTGGTAACGACCATGCTGGATGAAAGTATTCCACTGACTACCGGGGAATTTGACGAATGGGGCAATCCCAAAAACAAAGAGTATTATGATTACATGCTTGCTTATTCACCTTATGACAATGTGGAAAGCAAGGATTACCCCCACCTTTTGGTCACTTCCGGACTACATGACAGCCAAGTGCAATACTGGGAACCTACCAAATGGGTGGCCAAGCTAAGGGATAAAAAAACGGACAAAAACCTACTCTTACTCTACACCAATATGGACGCAGGACACGGCGGTGCTTCAGGAAGGTTTCATGCCTTAAAAGAAACTGCCATGGACTATGCCTTTTTGATAGACCTGGCAGCGAAAGCATAAAATTGCTGCGTACATGATCACAGTTTAGATCCCCATATTCACGCTTTCTGACATACATGAAAGTCAGGAATCAGTGGGAAGATTTTGCAGATTTCGTGATCGGGGGAGGTAGTTGAGTTGGTTAAGTCATTGGTAATTGACATACATGTGTCATTCGCCCTGATGACCGATCACCGCCTCCCCTACTCTCCTTCAGTAGACTGGATCTCTTCAGCAAAGAACCCTTCCAATTCCTTAAGGGTAGCATTGGATGTTTTGGTATCGCGCACCACCTTGCCTTTGTCCAGTACTACAATGCGCTGGCAGACTTCTGTCACGTGCAGCAAATCATGACTACTGATCAACAAAGTCACTTCTGCATCGTCCTTGTATTGGGCAATGATCTTTTTGAGTCGAATTTGGGTAGTGGGATCTAAATTGGCAAAGGGCTCGTCAAGGATAATCACTTTGGGATGGCCCAAAAATGAAGCGACGATGCCCACTTTCTTTTGGTTCCCCTTAGACAGGTCCCGAAGGTATTTTTTCCCTCCAAGGATTTCTCCATGAAAGAAATCTTCAAAAGGCACCAGAAACTCGCTGACATCCTGTTTGTTCATCCCACGCAACTCTCCGATGAAATAAAAATATTCTTCAGGCGTCAGGTACCCGATCAAAAAACTCTCATCGATAAACGCAGCGGTAAAGGGCTTCCAGTCTTCGCTGACATTCACTTGGACGCCATTGTTCAATACTTTTCCATTACTCGGCATAATGAGGTCCAGCAGTAAACTGAAGAGGGTGGTCTTTCCAGCACCATTGTTTCCCACGAGGCCAAAAATCTCCCCAGAAGGAATCTCCATAGCATCAATATCCAGCACAGGATCTTCTGCATATTTTTTAGATAGATTTTCTATTTTTATCATAATCACTAGCTTTTTTGCTTGTAAGCAGCCAAGGTCTTGTACTTCTCTGTTTTATAATTTTTCTCAATCAAATTGAACACCTTTTCCTTGAATGCAAACCCAAGGACGGCCGATACCACCACCAACAAATAGCCCAGATAAGGGCCTTTAATAACGTGTCCGATCACATATAAAATCATCGGAACGAGCAATTTGGGAATGGTCAACAGTAACGTTTTGGCATTAAAGGCCTGGGAACTGCCCAAGGCTCCCCTATTGCTGGAAAGGTCAATGGGAGTTCTCACATAAACACCCCCCCACAGGACCATGTAGGAATTGACGCCGATGTTGTAGATCCCTGCTACCAGAATGGCCAAGTAAACCTCCCATCCAAAATACGCATAGAAAGATGCTAAAATCGTAGAAACCACTGTTGCCATCACCATCAGCCACCATTTGGCATTAAGATAATCCCGATAGCGGATGTTTTGGCTCATCATCAAGGGATAGTAGGAACTGTCCCAGCTGGGCACATATTGGCCAAAGCTGAACAGAAACCCTCCTGTCACAAAGAGTGCCGCAAAAATCCTCCAAGCTGGCCCCTGATACGCATCAATGGCATTGGTGAAAAACAACAAACCATAGAACAGAAACATGACACTCATCAGCACGGTAGTCTTCGAGCGTTTGTTCCTTTTGATAAGCTTAATGTCATTTTTTAAGAATACCGAAATACTTCCAAATCGATCCAGCCATTCCAAGTTTTCGGATTTTGCTTCCTTTTGCTTGATGGACAACCCTGCATCCAAATAAAGTCGCTTCCTGAAATATGTAAACGCTATCCAATAAACGGCCACCATTAATGCCAGAGGTATCAATGCCAAAGCGGGCACATCATAGAGGGACTGAAACAAAGGACCGGTATACACAGAAATATCAAATAGACCATAATAATGCATCAATCCTAAACATGCCAAAATACCTAAAACTGAAAAAAGCACTGCATCTATGCCATTCAAAAAAATATTAATGAAGTTATTGGCCAACAACAGCGCATAAACACCTAATAACCACATAACAACAGATACTGTCCCATATCCGTTTATGACCAAGACCACCGCGAAGGGAATAAAGAAAAAAGCGTGGATAATATTAAAGAATGACAATATTGTTTTCCAAACACTATATTGGACTATAGTCGATTTTTTTATGGGCAAAAAAAGCAATGGTTTTATCTGCACGACAGGCATCTTCTGAAGCATATACCTGACTATCAAATCAAAAACGAGATAATAAACCAACAGCCTGTTGACCATATCAAAGGCATTTAGGTCCATCTTCTCCAAGATGTAAAATGTCGCCACTCCCAAGAAGCCGAAACTAAGCATCATGTACAATGCTGCAAATCCCATCAAAATCTTAATGGCCAGGTTTGAAGAAAAAGCTGCAGACCTAAAAAACGATTTCCATTGAAGTATTACAAGATGTTTAATCATGAATGAAATCCTTTGGGTGTGATGATACTGATAGTTTACACAAACGTCAATAATATTTTCTAAACTTAAAAAGTTTAACAAAACACATCGATGTGGAAGTTAAAATAAGTCAATAGTTAGCTAATATCTTTTCGAAGTAAGATACAAAATAAAATTCCATAACCAAGTTCACCAAGACTGATTAAAACACACAACCAACGTGCAAAAACATTTCAGAACCATCAATATTCATCTGTTACTCTATCCTTTTACATCTCTGATAAATAGCCACTTAACAAAACAATCACACTTCTTAACACTTGTAAATATTACAAATTCTCACCATAAAATATCATATTTTATTAATATTTCGTTTTTATCAATATAAAACCAATTATACAAAATAAAAGATCGCATTCATTAAAATCCTATTTTTATAAAAATTATTCTTTATTCATTTTTTATTATTCAAAATACATTTTTATTTGTTTTAAAATATTTAATTTTAACCACAGGACACCACTACCTCACATTTCAGAAGTAGTTGCGTCCCAGAACTACACTCCTTAGCCATGAATGCCGATAATACGATACCTATACCCAAGATGACCCTTGTCGATCTTTTTAGGCGACAAGCAATTGATGCCTCCACACTAGATGCTATCTCATTTGCAGACAGTCACATGTCCTATCAAGCATTAGATGATGATAGCAACCAACTGGCACATTTGATGATGGACAAAGGCATATCTCCTGGTGATAAGGTGGCACTTTGTGCTCATCGATCCAAAGAAATGGTTGTTGCGATTTTGGCTATTTTAAAATGTGGTGCAGCTTATGTACCCATCGCTCCAGATTTTCCAGAAGAGCGTAAAAGATATATCTGTCAAGCTGCAGAAGCAAAAGTATTGATCAGTGACAACAATTATCTTAACGAAACGTCAGCAAGATTACTGCAAATTGATCTCTTGGAAAAAATCTCCTCCAAGTATCCTATTTTGGCACCTGCCATTACCTTTTCACCTGAAAGCACAGCGTATATCCTTTTCACATCTGGATCCACGGGAGAACCAAAAGGTGTTTGTATGCCTCATAACGCCTTGGTCAACCTGCTACTATGGCAAGAAAAGCAGTTTGATAAGCTTCGGGGATCGAGTACACTTCAGTTTTCAAAATTCACCTTTGATGTATCCTTTCAGGAAATTTTCAGCACCCTGACAACAGGGGGAACCTTACACTTGGTGGATGAAGAAACGGTGAAAGACCCACTTGCCCTCCTACGGCTCATTGACAGAAATCAGATCAACAGGCTGTTCCTACCTTTTGTCAGCCTTCAGTCGCTGGCACATACTGCCGTAACGCATGAGCTGTACCCGACGTCTTTAAAAGCAGTGATCACCGCTGGGGAGCAGCTTAAAATCACTAACCAGGTCAAACACTTCTTCAGCAACCTTAACAACACCACTCTCTTCAACCAATACGGTCCCACAGAAGCCCATGTGGTATCCCAGTTGGCCCTCAAGTCACAATACATTAGCAACTGGCCCGCACTGCCTTCCATTGGCTATTCCATAGACAATGTCGAATTGATCATTTTGGACGAAAACGACCAACTAGTCCCCTATGATGAGGAAGGTGAACTCTACATTGCTGGAGTGTGCTTGGCTTCAGGCTATCTAAATCACCCTGATCTTACGCAAGAAAAGTTCAAAACCCTGTCTACCATACCGGACAAGCCTTCACTGCGGGCATATAAAACGGGGGATATTGCTAAAATCAGTGCCGACGGAGAGGTAACATTCCTTGGTCGCCGTGATGATCAAGTCAAAATCCGTGGCCATCGCATCGAGCTCGGGGAAGTGGAAGCGATTCTGGGCAAATTTACAGCTATCTACCAAGTCGCTGTACTTGCAAAAACCTATGATGATGGACAAAAATACTTGGTAGCCTATTATATCCCTTCAGAAAATCAACAGCCATCACAAAAGCAGCTGATCGATCACTTGG
The DNA here is from genome assembly GCF_006575665.1 of Echinicola soli. Taxonomy (NCBI): domain Bacteria; kingdom Pseudomonadati; phylum Bacteroidota; class Cytophagia; order Cytophagales; family Cyclobacteriaceae; genus Echinicola; species Echinicola soli. The sequence goes on along the minus strand of NZ_CP041253.1, from coordinate 2,718,561 downwards.
CGAAGAGCCTGCCTGAATACATGATACCGACCATATTTTTCCAAATGGAAGCATTCCCAAAAACAACCAGCGGAAAAATAGACCGCAAGTTGCTTCCCGACCCCATCAATAAGCGTGAAAATATCGAAGCCCCTATTGTTCCTGCCAAAACCGAGCTTGAAAAAAAACTCAGTCTGCTCTTTCAAAAAGCACTTCATTTTGACAAAATAGGCACTTCTGACAACTTCTTTGAATTTGGAGGCAACTCCCTACTGGTGCAAAAACTGTCTAATGACATACGTATAGCACTTGGATTGACAATCGCTGTCACTAGTATTTACCAGTACCCTACTGTTAAGGAGCTGACGGCATACCTTTGCGAAGACGACCAGTCATCTTCCAGAACAAACACCCTTGATACACCTTCCTCATCCAAGGCGGTGGCTATCGTGGGGCTGGCAGGTAGATTTCCAGGAGCTGAAGACATCGCCACTTTTTGGGAAAACTTGATACAGGGAAAAGAATCCATTACCCACTTCACAAACGAGGAATTGGATTCATTGGTCCCTGAAGAGCTCAGGAAAGATAAAAATTATGTAAAAGCCCGAGGCATTATCGAAAATGCAGATAAATTTGATCACAGTTTTTTTGGCATTACGCCAAATCAAGCTGCCTTGATGGATCCCCAGCAACGTCTGTTTCTGGAGGTGGCCTGGGAACTTTTGGAGAAGACCCAGCAAACAACTTCGGACTCGCCTTACAAGACGGGGGTATTTGCAGGTACAAATAACAATACCTATTACTATAAAAACCTCCTCAGCAACCCAGATCTGATCGAGCAAAATGGCGCCCTGCAGATCATGACACTGAATGAAAAAGACTATATCGCTACCCGTACTGCTTACCAATTTGACCTCACCGGGCCAGCGATAAGTGTTTATTCTGCTTGCTCAACCTCCTTGCTGGCTGTCGCCCAAGCGGTACAAAGTATCCGCGCTGGCCAATGTGTAATGGCCATCGCCGGAGGAAGTACCATCACCGCTCCGATCAAAAGCGGACATTTATACCAAGAAGGTGCTATTTTCAGCAAAGACGGCCACTGTAAGCCTTTTGATGCCACGGCCTCAGGCACTATATTTAGCGATGGTGCAGCTGCCATCATGCTCAAAGACCTCAATGCAGCCATCCGAGATGGGGATAAAATCTATGCCACCATCAAAGGAATTGGCATCAACAATGACGGCAATGCCAAAGGCAGTTTCTCTGCCCCAAGCATAAAAGGCCAAGCAGATGTCATCAAAGCTGCCCTGCAAGACGGCAAGGTATCTCCTGCCTCCATAGGCTATATAGAAGCGCATGGCACTGCCACTCCATTGGGTGACCCTATCGAAATTGAGGGATTGAAAATGGCTTTTGGAAAGCATCCTAACAAGCATTTTTGTAGTATCGGGTCTATCAAAAGCAATTTCGGCCACCTCACCGCTGCAGCAGGCGCCACGGGACTTATCAAAACTGTCCTCTCCCTGCACCACCAAAAACGCCCGGCCACGCTGGGTTTTAAGCAGTTAAACCCGCAAATCGACCTAAAAGACAGCCCCTTTTATATCAATGGAGCGACTGCAGATTGGAAAGGTGAATTTCCACGTAGGGCTGGCGTCAGCTCATTTGGTATCGGGGGAACCAATGTGCACGTCATCCTGGAAGAATATCAGCATGTACATGAAATTTCGGATGTCTCCACATCCCCTTATCACCTACTATCATTCTCAGCAAAAACAGAAAACAGCCTGGAACTATACAAGGCTAAATTGCATAGGTATGTACAATCAGCATCTTCCCTAAACCTGGCAGACCTAAGCTATTCCATTAACACCAAACTCCGGCAATTTCCCCATAAAAGTTATCTCTCCTTTAAGGACAAGGATGATCTTCTTCTCCAACTGGAGAGCAAAAAAGACGCATCAACGAGAAAAAAAGCAATTAAACAATTGCCCCAAAACACAGTATTTGTATTTCCAGGACAAGGTGCCCAGTACTTGAACATGGGCAAAGATCTATTCGAATCTGCTTCGGTCTTTAGGGAAGCATTGATGCATTGTGCTGCTTTGTTTGATGGCTTTATGGATAAACCTCTTTTGGATATCATCTATCCGGCAGCGGAAACAGATCAGGCGGAAGCCATATTAAAAAACACACGGTATACACAACCCGCCATTTTCGCCATTGAATACGCACTGGCACAGCAGTGGATGGCTTGGGGCTTCACCCCATCATCATTGGTCGGGCATAGCATCGGCGAATTTGTGGCGGCTCATTTGGCAGGTGTTTTCTCCTTGGAAGATGCCACAAGGCTAGTTGCCATAAGAGGACAATTAGTGGCCGACTTACCCAATGGTGACATGTTATCAGTCAGGGCTCCATATGCCAAGCTGGAACACCTGATTAGGGAAGATATTTCTTTAGCAGCGATAAACGCTCCCAATTTATGCGTGCTGGCCGGCCCATCGGCAGCTATTACTAAGATCAGCGCACAACTGGATCAGGAAAACATTCTATACAGAAAACTGTTTACCAGCCACGCCTTCCACTCCTCCATGATGGATCCAGTGCTTGATAGCTTCGGCAAGGAAGTAGAAAAGATAAAATTAAATCCCCCATTGCTTCCCATGATATCTACGGTCACGGGACAGCCACTTACGGACCAAGAAGCTACTTCCACTCAATACTGGACAGACCACCTACGAAAGGCTGTGCTTTTTGCACCAGCGATCGAACACCTTTTAGCTGACGACCCGAACACCGTCTTCTTGGAAATAGGGCCAGGAAATGTTCTCAGCACTCTCATCAAACAACAACACCAGGCTAAAAATGCCGCTGCTGTCAACAGCATACATCGCCAAAGTGAAAAAAACCACTACCATGAACTGCTGGATAATTTGGGAAAAATGATCATAGCCGGCATTCAGCCAGACTGGGCGCGCTTCTATTCCGGCCAAAAACGCAACCGATTAGATGATATCCCCACCTACGCATTTGATCGTAAAAGGTGCTGGATCGATCCGCTCCCAAAGGATTTCACTACACAACAGCTTACCCAAACCTCTACCAGATTTAACAAAAAAGAAACTACTACTAAGCATATGAGAACTGATATTATTCGCAATAAAGCCATTGGAGTCCTGGAAAGTCTCTCTGGTCTGGAAATTAGCTCCCAATCCGGTGACAGCTCATTTTTGGAACTGGGATTAGACTCGCTCTTGCTCACACAGTTATCTTTTGCCCTCAAAAAAGAATTTGGCCTACCAATTTCTTTTAGGCAGCTAAATTCCCACATCAACACTGTAGACGCCCTAGTGGACTTTTTGGATCAAGGACTTCCTACTGATCAATTCCAACCTGCTCCGGAGTCCATTTCCTCTCCATCATCACCACCTGCTCCCCCATCTGAAAACGGAAGCACCCAAGCTATTGCGCCACCAGCCTCCTATCCCTCGGCACACCACCAGTCTGCCATTGGCTTAATTGGCCAACAGCTAGAGCTTCTATCCAAGCAGCTGGCCCTTCTGCAAAGCGCCCCCATCCCTATTACAGCTCAGCAGCCAAGCGCTCATCTAAATGGAAATGGCCATGTCAATGCACCTGTCAATACCAATGGTACAGAAATCAAGTTAACGAAAGAAGAGGTTGAAAACCTGAAAAAACCATTTGGCGCCACCGCCAGAATTGACAAAAAAGACCACAAGCTCCCTGAAAAGCAGCAAAAATTTATTACTGATTTTACCAAAAGGTACACCTCAAAAACAGCTTCAAGTAAAGCTTACACCCAAAAAAACAGGCGCCACATGGCTGACCCAAGAGTGGTAAGTGGATTTAATCCCAGCATCAAAGAAACGGTCTATTCCCTGGTGGTAAACCGCTCAAAAGGAAGCAGGATCTGGGACATTGATGGCAATGAATACTTGGATATCCTGAATGGTTTTGGCTCTATTTTATTTGGGCACAAGCCAGTCTTTATCGATGAGGCACTAAAAGCTCAGATTGATAAGGGGTATGAAATAGGCCCGCAGCATGAGCTCTCCGGCGAAGTATGTAAGCTTATCTGTGACATCACCGGCCACGACCGATCAGCCTTGTGCAACACCGGCTCTGAAGCCGTAATGGGCGCCTTGCGAATTGCCCGTACCATCACCCAGCGATCACTTGTAGTCGCTTTTAACGGATCCTATCATGGAATCTTTGATGAGGTAATCGTACGAGGAACCAAAAGTCTAAGCTCGTTTCCTGCCGCTGCAGGCATCATGCCCGAAGCTGTCGAAAACATCCTCATCCTAGACTATGGCACCGAAGAAACGCTTAGAATAATAGCAGAAAAAAAAGATGAAATCGCTGCGGTGCTCGTGGAACCTGTCCAAAGCAGGAGGCCGGAATTCCAACCAATAGAATTCCTTAAAAAAGTCCGTGAGATCACCTCAGCCTCTGGCTCGGCATTGATCTTTGATGAAGTGATCACTGGTTTTAGGATGCACCCTCAAGGTGCTCAAGCCATCTTTGGCATCAAAGCAGATCTAACGACTTACGGAAAAGTCGTAGGTGGAGGATTGCCCATCGGAGTCATTGCCGGAAAAACCGCTTTTATGGATGCCCTGGATGGTGGCCACTGGCAATACGGAGATGCGTCCGTTCCCGAGATAGGAGTCACCTATTTTGCCGGTACCTTCGTACGCCATCCGCTGGCGCTGGCCACCGCAAAAGCCTCCCTAGAGCATATCCAACAAGACAATGGCAAGCTCCAAAAAAACCTGGCAGCCAAAATCCAACGGCTAGCGGACGGGTTGAACGAATTCTTCCAAGACCATGAGATTCCAGCATATGTGGCCAATTTTGGTTCTTTGTGGAAAATAAAGTTCCAGCAAGAGCTACCTTACACGGAGTTGTTATTTGCCACTTTTAGAGAACAAGGACTCCACATTTACGATGGGTTCCCATGCTTTGCCACTGCTGCATATCAAGATGAGGATATTGATAAAATCATAGAGGTGATCAAAAGCGGCTTCAAGCAGCTCGCCTCAGCAACGTTTTGGGATGATATCGTCCCTGGTCTTTCTGAAAGCGTGCATCCCTCCCCTCAGGTAATCTCCAAAAATCAACCTCCCGTTCCGGGTGCTAAGCTAGGACAAACCCAGGAAGGAAAGGCTGCCTGGTTTATCCCTGACCCACATCGCCCTGGAAAATACCTACAGCTAGCTTTTATAACCTCCTAACACCCTTGCCATGAATCCGGATTTAACCTATAAAGTTGTTGATTACGATCCCTTTGGATGCCCCATTGAGAAAGCCTATGCCAGTATCACCTCCCAGCGTGAAATTTGGCTAGCCTGTAAAATCGGCGGAGACGATGCCAACAGAGCCTATAATGAGTCCATCTCTTTGGTATTAAAGGGAAAACTTGACCAGTCATCTTTCCTGGAAGCTCTCCAAGAGGTCATCAAACGTCACGAAGCTCTAAGGGCGATATTTGCCATCGACGGTCAACAAATCCTTATTCAGGAAGAAATACCTTTTTCAATACACACCCAAGACATCTCTTCCCTGGATACCACGACCGCTTCCGAGTACATTGACCAATTTAAACGTGAAGATTCCCTTACCGCTTTTGACCTGGAAAGTGGCCCACTGTTCAGGATGGCCCTTCACAAATTTTGTCCTTCGAAGCATTGTTTTACCCTTACTATCCACCACATCATCGGCGATGGGTGGTCACTTGGAGTGATACTGGAAGATATTTGTAAAATTTACAATGCCAAAGTTCAGCAGGTTACTTCCCTGTTACCGGTGGTCAATCCCCTCAGTGATTACTGCCAGCAAATTACTGCACTGGAAAGCATGCCGGAACATGCTGATACCATTTCATTTTGGCTAGAAAAATTCAACCATCAAACAGAAGATTTTTCGCTTCCGATTGACCACATACGTCCCGAATTAAAAGAGTACAAAAGCGAACGGCTGGATTTTAAAGCACCCAAAACCCAAATCGATCAAATCCACACACTTGGCAAGTCTGTAGGCGTATCGCTTGTCAACACCTTTATTATTGCGTTTGAACTGTTTCTTTCGAAGAAAAGTCAGCACCAGGAGGTAGTCCTAGGTATTCCGGCAGCTGGACAGTCCGCTACTGGCCTGTTTAACCTTGTGGGACACTGTGTCAATCTTTTACCACTGAAGAGTAAGGTAGACAACAATACCTCATTCCGTTCTTTCTTAAAGCAGCGAAACGAGGAAATACTCGACTGCTACGACCATCAGCTTTTCACTTATAGTAGCCTGCTAAACAAACTTAATCGTAAAAGAGACCTCTCGAGGACGGCTTTGGTGCCCGTGATTTTCAATCTGGACATGGGGATGGATTCACTCGTCCAGTTTTACGGGCTTGAGCATGAGCTGATCAGTAACCCTAGGGCTTTTGATAATTTTGAACTGGCACTAAACCTGACTAACTGTAAGGACTCCTACCAGTTTGAATGGTCATACCGCACGACCCTTTTTGAAAAAGCTACCATCGTTCGGATGATGGAGGAATTTAATCGGCTCCTTCAGACGGTAGTAAGCCATCCTGAAACGCTATTGAGAGACATTTACCTTTTTGACCCTGTCAAACTTGTCCACTTCTATGAAAAATGGAATCACACCGAACATGCCTACCCTAAGAATGTTCCTTTCACCAGATTGGTGCACGCGATGGCTAATCAGTTTCCTACTAAAACAGCCATAGAATTCCAAAATCAGCTGATCACATATAAGGAGCTAGAAGACCAATCCAACAGATTTGCTGCATTTTTACAAAGCAAAAAATTTAAAAAAGGTGATCGAATAGGACTTTTTATGCCTCGATCAGCAGACATGGTCATTGGGCTTTTGGGAATTATCAAGTCAGGGGTGACCTATATCCCTATTGATCCTGAGTTGCCGCATGATCGCATCCACCACATGCTAATGGACGCCAGTGCCAAAGCGATCGTCACGACCACCTCCATTAAGAATATTCCACCAGCCGCAGTGCAGCTGGTTTTCATGGAAGACTTCCATCGGATTTTTGAAACCTTGCCCAACACCTATCAGGAGGCAAATATCCAGATGAATGACCCCGTTTACATCCTTTACACTTCCGGATCAACAGGCTTGCCCAAAGGCGTACAAGTCAACCATCAAAATCTCACCAACCTTCTTTACAGTCTTAAAGACCGCCCTGGGATTTCTTATTCAGAGCGCGTATTGGCAGTTACCACGATTTCCTTTGATGTCGCGGGTATGGAGCTTTTTGGCCCTTTGGTGGCCGGTGCTACGGTGGTCATCGCCGACACTCCTACCCTAAAGGATGGTAGGCTGCTCCTGAAGGCACTTCGTGAAAAAAACATTACCAGGGTGTTTTCTACACCGGCCACTTATCAGATGCTGGTTCAGGTGGGATGGGATTATCCATTGCCGCTAAAGATCATCTCCGGAGGTGAACCCTTCCAAAGAAGCCTTGTCGAAAAATTACTGCCCATTACAGAGGAAATCTGGAACGCTTATGGCCCCACAGAAACGACCATTCAATCCAGCCTGAAGCTCATTGAAGCACCGGATGATTTTGATTCTATAGGCACCCCCATAAATAATACAGAGATCTATTTACTTGATGAACACCGGCAACTGGTGGATATTGGCGAGGTCGGGGAAATCTATATTGGCGGAGATGGCATAGCACTGGGATATTGGCAAAAACCTGACCTTTCGCAGGAACGATTTATCCCTAACCCTTTTGATAATACCGGTAAATTAATGTACAAAACAGGCGATCTCGGGAAGTTTAAGGCCAATGGTGAACTGATGTGTTTGGGGAGGATTGACAACCAGGTCAAGATAAGAGGGCACCGCATTGAGCTAGGAGAAATAGAACAGCAGATCAACCTGCTGGAAGGGATCATGGCTTCTTATGTGATGCTACAGGAATCACAGCAAGGCCATAAGCAACTGGTCGCCTATGTGACCTGTACTACTGCTAATACACATAAAGAAGCTTCAACCATATCGGATGAAACCCAGAAAATGTGGAAAGCAAATATCCAAGCAAAATTGCCGGAATACATGCTTCCTTCACATTGGGTGGTCATGAAGCAGTTCCCACTCACGCCTAATGGAAAAATAGACCATAAAGCCCTGCCCCTTCCGACATCAAAGACTTTGGCAAATCCTACAGCAGACCATCCGGAGTGGTCTACAAATGAAAAGCTCGTTGGTGAGATATGGAAGAAAAGCCTACAATTGACCCATATCAATTTGGATGATGACTTCTTTGAGCTTGGAGGGCACTCGATCCTTGCGGTGGAAGTCATGAGTTCACTGGATAAAAAAATCGACACACAATTACCCCTTACGACGATATTTAAGCATTCTACCGTAAGGGCATTTGCTGCCCTTCTGGAAAACCGGGAAAAAACTGAAGAGATAAGGAAAGAATGGAGTTCCCTAGTTCCGATCAAGCCTGATGGCAGCAAACCACCCATCTATGTCATTCATGGTGTTGCTGCCAATATTACCAACTACTACAAACTCATCGAGCATGTGAATAAGGACCAACCCATTTTTGGTCTTCAAGCGAAGGGGTTAAATGGCATTGACACACCAAACTCAGGGCTGGAAAATATCGCTGCACACTATGTCAATGAAATCCTCCAGCACAATCCTGAAGGACCATATCATATCGGAGGCTATTCCTTTGGTGGCTATGTGGCTTTTGAAATGGCCCGGCAACTAATTGAAAAAAACAAAGCCTTGGGCAAATTGATCATCTTCGACACGAGCGTGGAACCGGAGGATGAAGAGAAAGTCAAAACAGGACTGTTGGAAATGATTTCGAAGGAATTGAACAAAAGAAAAGTGGAAATGCAACTTCTGGTAGAAGCCCCAAATACTTTCAGAACCACTAAAGGAAGGATGATCAAACGGAAAGCCGAAAACCTATTAACCAAGATAGGCCTTCAAAAAGACAGATCCCCTTATGACCGAGCCGCTATCATAAAAAAAATAAAAGAAATAAATAAGGCTTCTATGCTCAACTACTCCCTGCGTCCTATAAACGCTGACCTGATACTTTTTAGGACAAGGATCAAACTGGCTCCAGTGAAAGAAGAAAAATACTATGGATGGGCTCCGTATGTAAATGCTATCCAAGTAATCGATATAGATGGAGATCATAACAGCATGTTCGAGCCTCCATTTGTAGCTCCATTTGCCAGTAAACTCCAGGAAACCCTGGACGGTATCACATAGACTATCGTGGTTAAGTGGCATTCCTTCAGGAGACGAATGCCACTTTTCATCGTTTACACAGAACTATCTCTATATAAAAGATAATTTTTTCTTGTTGTTATACACTATTTACCATGGATAGTTGCTGTAATGTATCCTTTCAACTACATTTAGTTTAAATTCATTTTTTTTAATATAAAATACATTTTTATTGATTTAAAAAATAACTAGATTTACTTTTGATTAATGTGGGCAAAAGAAGGGAGCGTATCTTCTTTCTGACTTCACAAAAACCATTGGAGGAATAAAGTGGTGAAGTCAAAAAGGCCACAGCAATTTATTGCTTATTGTCAAGACCTTCCATTTGCTATGGAAAATGTCAAATAAAAAATGAATAAAGTAACTACCCTACACGCTAATATAGTAAACAGTATTTCAACTGCCCAATTAAGAATTAACTGCAAGATAAATAGCGAAAACGTTGTTTACAATTTACACATCAGGAGAATAAAACGTGCCCTATGAATAGCCAACTATATATCAGTAAGATTCATTGCAGCACCGTTTTACTTCCCAACTGGAACCAACAATCGAACTATTTGATCGATGATCATATAGACCTTTGGAGAATTTCTGTAAAAGAACTAATGGGGAAGCTCTCCCCTCTGCAACAATACCTTACAGAACAAGAACTCACAACAATGAACAGGTACCAACGGGACAGTGACCGGATCAGGTATATCATTGGTAAAGGGTATCTAAAAGTCCTGCTGTCAAAGTACCTTAACAAACCCCCTATGGAAATTGAATTTATGGAGGGCATCAATAAAAAACCGGTCTTAAAAGGAGACAGGACCATTCATTTTAACATTTCCCACTCTAGAGACTGGGTGATTTTTGGTTTTTGCCCTGATGAACTGGGGGTGGACATCGAACACGTGGACAGGGATTTTGACTTTCTGTCGCTGATCAATAACTGCTTCACCAGGCCCGAAACACATTTTATAGAAAATGCTTATTCGCCCCGTCATGAATTCTATAAACTTTGGACCAGAAAAGAGTCTCTGCTGAAAGCCACCTCAGTAGGAATGGTGGACAACCTCCATACGATCAATTGCCTGGATGGCACCCAATATATCCCATATGAAGTAGGTGGTGGTTTCTCGGATTGGAAAATCAAAAGCTTGTTGATGGACGAAACCTATTTTATCAGCTTATCATTTCCTGTAAAATATCGAAAAATTCGTTTTTTTGATGTGTAAAAGTTAATTCTCTAAACCCCTAATGTGATTATACGGAATTGTGCAAGCAATCAAATTCATTGGAAGAAAGTCCACGAATTACACGGATTGCCACGATTTTTTTTATGTTAATCATTGATTGATAGAAGGCAGTTTGCTGAATATGCTCAAACTGACCGAAAAGCGTATAATCATAACCCCTAATACCTAAAATAATCTTTAAGTTTAACACGGGGCATTATTAACTATTGGCTTTTTGCGCTTATCACAACAGCACTCGCAAACCTTTATATTATCAAACTTTTTAGAAGCGGACCTACTCGCCTCTGAGCAATTGTTAAAAGGCCCCAAATAACCTAGCTCATTCATATCAGGCATATTAGGACAGCCTAACGCATGAATAATATGTGGAGCGGAATGGCTGTAAAAATTGGTAAGGTAAAAGAATGTCATACTAGGAATCACTTAGGTTAACTATTCTTCAAATCTATAATTTTAATTTTAACAAAAAAATACCCCAAACTGGGTATTTTCGAACTGAATCAATAAAATAAATCTTTACTTAATCCAATTATCATTACAAAGCCAACAAAAAGGTTTCAAATAGCAAAAAGTATTATTCCCCTAAAAACCATCCATAGACCGATTTATTCCCAAATTAACAAGAATGCAATCCAATAGTAAAAAAACAAAGATTTGCCATGCTTTTTCTAAGATGTGGCAACAGGAGTTTGGCATTGTTTAAGAACACATTATAAGAGGTTAGCCATTTAACCTTGTTTATGCATTCCTTTTTGAATCTACGGCATAAAAAAAGCCCGCTCTCTTTGGGAAAGCGGACTTCATTGTTATTCCTAAACCACCTTTGCTAGTTGATTGGAGATCCCGGCGCTGCTGGATCACTTGGCATCATCAAGCGTAAAGAGCCATCTTTATCTTCTGCCATCAAAATCATCCCTTCCGATTCGATTCCCATCATTTTTCTTGGTGCCAGATTAATCAGCATGGTCACTTGTTTTCCTACGAGGTCCTCTGGTTTATAGTATTCGGAAATACCACTTAATACCGTCCGTTTTCCTAAGCCGGTATCCACTACTAGTTTTAGCAGTTTTTTGGATTTCTTCATCTTCTCTGCTTCCAGTACGGTAACGACCCTCAGGTCCATTTTGGCAAAGTCGTCAAAAGCAATAGTATCCTTCACAGGTTCCGCCGGAGCGTTTGCTGCTTCGTTCTGCTTTTTGGTTTCCAGCAACTTATTTACCTGCTGCTCTACCACGCTGTCTTCTACTTTTTCAAACAGCAATGCCGCATCACCAATAGTCTCACCACCTTTGAGAATCTCTCCATTGCCTGCCTTGGTCCAGTCTACACCTTCTGTCCCCAACATTTTGGCGAGCTTTTGGGCTGTAAAGGGAAGGAAAGGCTCTGATACTACGCCAAGATTTGCCGCAATGTTCAATGCGATGTTTAACACCGTACCTGTTCTTATCTTATCTTCTTTAATACTCTTCCAAGGCTCTGTATCAGCCAGGTATTTATTGCCCATACGGGCAAAATCCATCACCAGCCCAAGTGCTTCCCTAAACCTGAATTTCTCAATGGAAGCAGCTATTTTACCGGGATAAGCAGCCAATCCTTCCAATACTTCCCTATCGTAGGCCGAAAGCTTTTCTCTCACAGGAATTTCGCCATCGAAATACTTCTGGGTAAGGACTACGGCACGATTCACAAAGTTGCCATAGATGGCCACGAGTTCGGAATTATTTCTTCCCTGAAAGTCTTTCCAAGTAAAGTCATTGTCCTTGGTTTCAGGTGCATTGGCCGTTAAGACATATCGTAGCACATCTTGTTTGCCGGGGAATTCCTTCAAGTACTCATGCAGCCAGACTGCCCAGTTTCGAGATGTAGATATCTTTTCTCCTTCAAGATTCAAAAACTCATTGGCAGGCACATTATCAGGAAGTACATACTCTCCGTGTGTTTTTAGAATTGCAGGAAAAATGATACAGTGAAATACAATATTATCCTTTCCAATAAAATGCACCAACTTCGTATCCTCATCCTTCCAATATGGCTCCCAATCTACTCCCTTTTCTGCAGCCCACTCTTTGGTAGAGGAAATATAACCTATTGGAGCGTCAAACCACACATATAGCACTTTTCCTTCGGCCCCTTCGACAGGCACGGGTACACCCCAGTCCATATCCCTGGTCATGGACCTTGCCTGAAGGCCATCGCCTGTCTCTAGCCAAGAGCGGCATTGCCCCAGCACGTTATTTTTCCAATCCTCTTGATGCTCTTCCAGTATCCACTTTCTCAGAAAGCCTGCATATTTTCCAAGGTCCAAAAACCAATGCTTGGTTTCCTTAAGAACCGGTGAATTACCGCTAAGTTTAGATTTTGGATTGATCAGTTCGGTAGGGCTCAGCGAGGACCCACATTTTTCGCATTGGTCGCCATACGCTCCTTCGTGGCCACACTTTGGGCAGGTTCCTTCGATGTAGCGATCGGCCAAAAACTGACCTGCTTCCTCGTCGTAATATTGCTCAGTGGTCTGCTCTAAAAACTCTCCCTTGTCATATAAATCCTTAAAAAACTCAGAAGCTGTCTCATGATGCACCAGCGAACTGGTACGACTATAATGATCAAAACTAATTCCAAATTCCTCAAAACTGGCTTTCATGATACCATGATAGCGGTCCACTATTTCCTGTGGGGTAACACCCTCTTTTTTTGCCTTAATGGTAATGGCCACCCCGTGCTCGTCGGAACCACCAATATAAACTACATCCTTACCCAAGGATCGTAAGTAGCGGACATATATATCTGATGGAATATAGCAACCTGCCAAATGGCCAATATGGAGTGGTCCATTGGCATAAGGTAACGCGGAAGTAACGGTATATCTCTTAAAGTCTCTTTTGCTCATAGGCTGCAAAGATAGGGAAATTTGATTTTTTTAACGGAATAAATACTAAGGTGATTTGCCGGCTTTCGTGAAATGCTGATCATCTGGCCCTAGTCCTTTATGATCAGCCTTTTGCAGCCACTTTTTTATTCGCAGGGACCTTATGATTATCAAATATGTGGGTTTTGACACTAACCAAAAGCGAGATGCACATTCCCATCATCGCAATGACCGCAAAGGAAACCTGAAGATCAAACAGCTCTGCAATAAACCCTATTATCGGAGGGCCAAGCAAAAAGCCAAAGAATGAAATCGTGGACACCAATGCCAGTGAAATACTGGGGGAATACATCTTCGACCTGCCTGCAATACTATAGGATAGAGGAATGACAGAGGCCGTTCCAAAACCCACTAACAAAAAGCCCGTCACCGCTGTCCAAAACACTGGATATGCCACTGCTATCAGTAGCCCCAGGCATATCAAGGTGCCAGAAATCCTCAGCATCACTATCTTACTCCACCTATTGGCCAAAGCATCCGAAAAAAACCTACCGGAAGCCATAGCAGCCATAAAAGTAACATATCCCAGTGGTACCAAATCAGGGCTCGCGACCACTACTTTCTTCAAGTACACACCGCTCCAGTCAAACATACACCCCTCGCACATCATTCCAAAAAAACCGACCAAGCCTATCCTTAGCAATAATGCATCAGGCTTTTTGAGCATTAAACCGCCACCTCCGGCCCTTTTCTCTTCTTTAAAAAGTAAATTAAAACTAGCCACCAAGATCAGAAGCATAATACCTGCAACCACCCAGTAATGATAGACTGGTGCCCAGTCGAGCTTGATCATCAAGGCGCCGATGCCGGCTCCAGCAAATCCTGCCAAACTCCACAAACCATGAAAAGAGGCTAAAATGCTGCGGTTGTATCCATCTTCCACCAACAGGGCTTGCGTGTTTAAGGAAATATTCATGATATTTCCCATTATCCCAAAAATCACCACCGCCACTCCCAGCTGAATAACCGAACCGGTAAAGCCAAGGCTCAACAACGAAAAGGCATAAAGCAAGCTTCCCATCACGATTACTTTGCGACTGCCATATTTGTCCACTGCCCAGCCTGCCAGCGGCAAAGCGATCAGGGAACCAAGGGGCATCCCCAGCAATAAGGTGCCCAACTGTCCTTCACTGAGATCGAATAGCTGCTGGAAGTCAGGAATCCTCGATGCCCAAGAGGCGAAGCTTAAACCTGCAAGAAAAAAAAGTCCACTTAGCGCAATGCGCCGTTTCCTTATTAGTTTCATAGGTAATTCCAATAGGTTTGAACTACAAAGTAAAGGACTTTTTCAGCATTAAAAACCCTGATTATAAAACAAACAATAGAGCAATCGATTTCGGTGGTTATATTTTATTCGTTTTCACTATATTTCACATGATTTTAGAATTAACTTCCGGAAACAAACTCACTTCCAATGGAATTTGTAATCGCAGGAACCACCATCATCATGGCTATTTTCATTATCCGAACCATCTATAAAAAAGTCTTCAAATAATATTTCATCCCATCATCGTCACTCACCAGAGAAATCGCTTTTAGATTCACTAAGATGCAGCCCCCTACTATGAAAACGATTTGGGACCAAGCAATATTTCTGGGGGATGAGAGATTTCTAGGTGGCTATGATAAGCATATTTAATTTAGCAATAGGAATGTGTACCTGAATTCGATTATAAAATCAGTATAAATCCGTCATTGTGAACGCAGAGCAACGGAGTGAAGCAATCTCGTTTTCTTAATATGGGATTGCCACGTTCCCGATAGCTCGGGACAGGCTATACTTCCTCGCTATGACGGTATTTTAAATTGAGCTCAGATTATTATAAAAAATCTGTGCTATCGGAACCAACCCTTATCCCCCAACTTTTTCGCTTGACCCACGATTTGCCATATCAATTAGGCAATTTTTCAGCAAGTTTGCCGTACACCCAGGTTCCCAACAAAGCACTGATGAAGGTAACGACCACCACCGTGTAACCAATTCCCATTTGGGCAAAGATAGGCCCTGGGCAGGCGCCTGTAACTGCCCACCCCAATCCAAAAATAAATCCTCCGATCACTTGCCCCTTTTTGAATTCCTTATCCTTAATCTCCACTTTTTCACCAGAAATGGTTTTGATATCAAACTTCCTGATCAGGAAAACAGATAGCATCCCTACGGCTACAGCAGCACCGATCACACCATACATATGAAATGATTGGAGCCTAAACATTTCTTGGATCCTAAACCAGGAAATCACCTCGGCCTTCACCAGCACAATCCCAAAAAACATTCCTACAAGGAGATATTTCACCAGAGCCAAACCCCTTTCTGATTTTATAGTACTCATTATATTAGTTCTTTATTAAGTGTTTTTTTGACTATCAAAGGACACAACGCTTCACTCAAAAGCCTGCCAACCGCATTAAGGCAGGCAAAAACAAATGTGTCATTGTAAATCCTCCAAGCATAAAGAAGATGGTCGCCACCACCGAGGGCCACTGGAGGTTACTGATTCCCATAATGGCATGGCCAGAAGTACACCCCCCTGCATACCGGGTACCAAAGCCCACCATAAAACCTCCCAAAACAAAGAAGATCAACCCTTTCATGGTAAATAAATTCTCCCAATTGAATATTTCGGATGGCAAAAGATTTTCAAATCGCGTAATCCCAAGTGCCATGAGCTCCTGCTTCGTGCTTCCCGCCACGACCATATCTGCCGGATCAGACAGAACTGATGCAGCGATTACCCCACCCAGTACTATACCTGCCACAAATAGTAAGTTCCAGGACTCAGCCTTCCAATCGTACGAAAAGAAAGGGATTTTCGCAGGGACACAAGCGGCACACACATGCCGCAATGATGAAGAAACTCCAAATGACCTATTGCCAATCAACAGCAATATGGGCACCGTGAGTCCAAGCAAAGGCCCTGCTACATACCATGGCCAAGGCTCGCTCATCCAATTTATTATGTTCTCCATATCTTTTTAATGATTACAATTTAGTAGTCGGGCAGACAAAGTCAGTAAGGCCAAATGCATCCGAATCTTTGATGGCCTTAAATCCACCAGAAATATCCACAAGGTTTTCATACCCTCTTGCCCGCATGATGGAAGCGAAAATCATCGACCGATATCCACCGGCACAATGCACGTAATAGGTCTTATTCTTATCCACTTGGTCCATGTTTTCATTGATATAATCCAAGGGATTATTTTCTGCCCCTTCTACATGCTCACTGTCATATTCACTTTGCTTACGGACATCCAGGATAGCGGCTTTGGGATTATCCCGGATGACTTTGGCGACATCCCTGGCATCCACTGAGGTAATGGTATCCACCTCGTTGCCAACCGCTTTCCACGCCTCAAAACCACCTTTCAAATAGCCCAGGGCATAGTCATACCCCACTCTGGCCAACCTTGTGATCACCTCTTCCTCTCTCCCTTCTTCAGCAATCACGAGGACTTTCTGCTTGACATCCGGAATCATGGTCCCCACCCAAACGGCAAAACTTCCATCAATACCAATGTTAATGGCATTAGGAATGAACCCTTGAGCAAACACCTGTGGACTTCTCGTATCCAGCATTATCGCCCCTGTTTCGGTGGCCACTGCCTCAAATTCGGCTGGTGAAAGCGCCTTGACGCCTCGCTCTAGCACCTCATCGATACTATCGTACCCTTGGATATTCATTTTGACGTTTTGAGGAAAATATGCTGGAGGTGGCGTAAGTCCGTCTGTCAGTTTCTTAATGAATTCCTCTTTGGTCATTTCCTGTAGCGCATAATTGGTTTTTTTCTGATTGCCCAAGGTATCCCATGTCTCTTTGCTCATATTTTTACCGCAGGCGCTTCCAGCGCCGTGCGCAGGATAAACGACTAACTCATCCGGAAGCGGTAAAATTTTATTTCTCAAAGAGTCATATAAGTACCCCGCTTGTTTTTCCTGCGTCAGGTCGTCAGAGACTTTCTGCGCCAAATCAGGCCTGCCCACATCCCCAATAAACAAGGTGTCGCCTGTGAATATGGCTGTTGGTTTTCCTGACTCATCACTTAGCAGATAGCAAGTGCTCTCCATAGTATGACCAGGCGTATGAAGCACTTTTATAGTAATATCGCCAATTTTATATTCTCGTCCATCTTCAGCGATGATCGCGTCGAAGCCCAACTTGGCTTCAGTAGGGCCAAAGACAATATTGGCTCCTGTTTTTTGGGCCAAATCTATATGTCCTGACACAAAATCAGCATGAAAATGGGTTTCAAAGACATACTTGATCGTAGCATCATTTCGCTTGGCTTTTTGGATATACGGCTCCACTTCCCGGAGTGGATCTATGATGGCTGCCTCTCCATTGGACTCGATGTAATAAGCCCCCTGGGCCAAACATCCCGTATAAATTTGTTCAATTTTCATTTTTATCTCCAAGTTATAGTTGCGGTTGATTTCTATATAAATACCAAAGGAATACTTCTAGTTCCGATTGGCAAATAACACTACTAAATTAAGGGAAGCAAATCACTTTATCAGTGACATCCATCACATAAGCCCTTTGCTAACCAATAAAGAGTTCTCTGATCAGAATATAGGCACCCATCAGCAGCACAAACCATCCAAAGGCTTTTTTCAGCGCTGACTCGTTCACCTTACGGGAAAGTTTTCCTCCAATAAAAATCCCTATAATACTCAGTCCCGTAAAGATCAACAGGAAAAACCAATCGATATCCTGGGAGATAAGATCCCCTGTAAATCCCAAAAGAGACTTAATGCCAATAATCAACAGAGAAGTACCTACCGCCATTCGCATGGGCAGCTTAGCGATCAGCACCAAAGCAGGAATAATCAAAAAGCCACCTCCGGCCCCTACGATCCCTGTGATACTTCCTTCCACCAATCCTTGTAAGGCTATCAGTGGATAATTAATCGCCTTTGTCCTAATCTCTGGCTTTAGCTTCCCTCCATTTATGATCATGGAATAAGCTGCTAATATCATAATTGCAGCAAAGAAAACCATGATTGCCAAGCTCTTCGACACTGTAAAATCCCCTACTGTAAACAGCACTTCAGGTAAGGCATGTACCACAAATTTGCGCATAAGGAAAATGGCCAAAAAAGAAGGAATGGCAAACACCAAAGCTATTCGGTAGGATACATTTCCGTGCTTCAAGTAGCTCCCCGCTCCCACCAAAGAGGTACTCCCCACTACAAACAGCGAATAAGCTGTCGCCAGCACCGGCTCTATTCCCATAAGATAAACCAAAATGGGAACGGTCAAAATGGATCCTCCTCCTCCAATCATCCCCAGACTGATGCCTATCAACACTGCTCCTCCAAACCCTATTAGTGAATTCACTTCCATGTAATTGTTTCTCTTTGCTCTAACTTATACAAAGCTACCCTATCTGCTCAGCTTATACAGTGACTTTTGTTACATTAAACCTTACCAGTCCCTTTCTTATTGAGAATATCCTTTAATGTTCTTATCTTTAATTATTGTAGGCATTTATGACCAAGAATGAAACTATTAGTAGGTACCGATCTTTCTGAAAATGCACAAAACGCAGTGAATTTTGCACTGCATTTGGCCAAGGCCCATAACAGTTCGATTACGCTGCTGTTTGCTTACTCCCCAGTCTACGACTTTGCCGCTCAAACGGCCGAATACATTACTACGATAGAACAGCAAGCCACAAAGGTATTGAAGTCCTTGAAAAAGACTTGTAAAAAAGAAGGAATTGAAACCTCCTTCCTCATTGAGCAAAAAACACCCTCTTCGGCAATTTGCGCTGAATCGGAAAAAGGGGCTTACGACTTAATTATACTGGGCAGTCAAGGAAAAAGTGACTTTCCGAAAAAAATATTTGGCTCCACCACTTCTGAAGTTATCCGCTTAAGTAGCATTCCGGTCCTTACCGTTCCTGCCAGCGCTACCTTTGAGGCTGTAGACAATATTTCCCTGGCGATGGAGCTCAACCGAGAAGACATCGTCTTTTTAGGCCAGCTGATTGCACTCACCCGTCATTACAAGCTTCCTTACCAAATCATCCACATCAAAAAGGACAACGACCCACTTCCCGAAATGCCTTTTTCAGAATTGTCTATGTATTTAAAAGACCGATTTCCTGAGCTGAGTATAACCTTTGACACCTTAAACGCCGACCAGGTAAACGAAGGACTTCAACAATACACCCAAGACCATCCCAGGACACTCCTGACCATGTTTTCGAAACATAGGGGATTCTTTGACTATCTCTTCAGGACCAGCCATTGT
The DNA here is from genome assembly GCF_006575665.1 of Echinicola soli. Lineage (NCBI taxonomy): Bacteria > Pseudomonadati > Bacteroidota > Cytophagia > Cytophagales > Cyclobacteriaceae > Echinicola > Echinicola soli. The sequence goes on along the minus strand of NZ_CP041253.1, from coordinate 2,698,828 downwards.
GCTGAAATGGCGCTTCACAGCACCGTTCCCCTTTTGGTGCTCAAATCTCAAAAATCATAGCCAACTAGTTTCGATTAAAAAAGAATCAAATCGCTGATAGCACTAAAAAGTAAAGAACATAGGAAAAAAGTAAGATCAAGCGGAAAAGCTGGGGGCATGAATCCCTTTATTTTAATCGAAAAGTGGTTTAATTCCCCGACCCTCTGGGTCGGAAACGAAATAGTTTGCTTTGCAAACGCCATTTAATACCTCGGGGCTTGCCCCGGGGTAGTTGATTATGATTTCTTTTTTGTTTTTTGCCACAAAGATTCTAAGACCCAAAACTGTTTGTTTTCCATGAAATTTGGAATCCGCCTACAAAACACTTCGTGTCTTGGCGACTTCGTGGCGACATACCAAATGAATGTAAATCTTCCCCCGCCCCCAAAAATATTGCTTAGTCCAAAAAAGATGGGTGCATGGCACGAGGCGCAAACTCGACTAAAAGTATGTGATCTTAACCAAAACACAATGATTTAGGAGTGCTGCAGAAGGGAAAGGGGTTGTAGCCATGCTCTCCCCACGGGAATAGATAAATGACATTAGCCGCTGTAACCGCAGTAGAGGCTTGTCTAAACACCGATCACTTTCCCACTTCTGTCAATTCCTCAAAATCACCACGGACAGAAATCCTATTTCTTCCGAGCTCGATCCACCTTTTCTTTTCCAATTGCTTTAGCAACCTGGAGATCACTTCCCGTGAAGTTCCTAGCTCATTGGCTATTTCCTGATGGGTGATGGATAGATCAGTACTGTTGTTTTTCTTCATTTTGGTCACCAAGTACCTTGCCAATCGCTGATCCATTTTTAAAAACGCTACAGAATCCAGCACTTTGAGCATTTCTTGAAAACGTTTTTGATACGTCGCCAAGACAAAGTCCTTCCATTGTTTATACTGCTCATACCACTGCTCATGATACTGAACAGGAACCATAAGCATCTTTGTATCCTCCTCCACTATCGCTTTCACTTCACTAGCCTTTCCTGACTCACAACAGGTCAGTGACAATGCACACGTCTCCCCTGGATAGAGATAGTATAAGAACAATTCTTTTCCCTCCTCGTCCATTCGTAGGACTTTTATAGCCCCCTCCAATACAATCGGCACGGTCTTTATAAATTTTCCAGGCTCCATGATCGCTTCCCCTGTCAAAATCTCCACCAATGTCCCCTGCAGATTCATTTCCTCCAGTAAGCGCTCATCCGTAATCGTAGGCACCGATACCCGGATCCTATTTTCTTTCATGGTCATTTCACTTTACTGTTCCCCATACTTTCTCTCCGTCAGCCACATCCCGCAACACTGTACTTCCTGCTCCAATTACACAGCCTTCTCCCACACGGACTCCGGGAACCAGCGTGCTCCCTGCACCGATCAAAGCCCCCTTTCCTATCTTCACTTCTCCACAAAGGACTGCTTTGGGACCAATGTGTACATAATCCCCGACCCTGCAATCATGGTCTACCGAAGCCGATGTATTGACAATGACATGGGAACCGATCCTCGCATCAGGCTGGATAACAGCTCCTGCCATCACCACAGTACCCGCAGCTATTTCCGCATGGCTACTTACCAGAGCATATCTATGGATTGCCCTGCCAAAAACCACTTCTCCCTGTAACCTTTCCGATATTTGATATCTAATGGAATTATCTCCAATACTTACAATCAAATATAGACTTGTAGGCGAAACACTGCCCCACTGAAACACTCGATAATTCAAGCATTCCACAACAGAGGTATCGTCATCAAACAACCCATGAATCAATTCTCCCTGACTTTCCAAATTTGAAATGACCACTTTGGCATGTCCAGAAGCTCCGTACAGATACATTATTTACTCGATTTAAATTTATCTAAAGATAAAAAGATTCCGATCCAATATTATACTCCATCAAAAAGAAAGAAACAGTAACCTTATTTATTCGTTTACCTAACAAACATTATACCCACCAAGCAACCACGATATGTCCCCATTAAAAAACGAATAGTTTTTCTTTCATTCATTTATCTCATATATTTAAACTTTGTCTAAAAGTACGATCATTCAAAATATTAATAAATGCAATCATGAATAGAAGGGATTTTATGAAAACCGGGGGCATTGTCTTAGGCGGATCAATTTTCCCTTATCAACTCGCCAGCGCTTTTCGAACCAACACTGATAAGGGTCCTATTAAAATAGGTATCATAGGATGTGGGGACAGGGGAAAAGGACTGATGCATGTCATGTCGGGTATGCCTGAGCAATTTGAGATCATCGCTGTCTGTGACAACATGGACTTCAGGCTAGACCAAACCAGCAAAGCGTTCCCAGACCTAAAAGCCAAATCCTACAAAAATTACCAAGATTTATTGGATAACAGCTCCATAGAGGCCGTAGCCATTGCCACCCCTCTTAACATGCATTTTGCACCGGCCAAAGCAGCCCTGCAAGCGGGAAAACATGTATACCTCGAAAAAACGATGACCTATAACATCCCCGAGGCCATCGAACTTATCGAATTGGTAAAAAAGAATCCTACACTCACCCTGCAAGTAGGCCACCAATACCGATACACTCCTTTATACTATAAGGTAAAAGATATGATCCAGTCGGGGTATATGGGAAAAATCACACAAATCGATTCCCGATGGGACAGAAACTGGAACTGGAAAAGACCCGTTCCTGATCCTTCGCTCGAACGGATTATCAACTGGAGGATGTATAGGGAATACTCCGGAGGACTTCCGGCCGAGCTGCTTTCCCACCAAATTGATTTTATCAACTGGGCGTTTGAAACGCATCCAGACACCATCATCGGAACTGGTGGAATAGACAATTATCACGATGGCAGAGAAACTTATGACAATGTCCAGTTATTGCTGCGGTATGATAAAGAAGGGATGATCGGGAATTTTGGTGCTACTTGCAGCAATGCCAGAGAGGGTTATTCATTTTCCATTAAAGGGACGCAAGGAACCGTCGAATTATTGATGAACGAAGGGTATTTCTATCCTGAAAAAGAGAGGATGGATGAGCTTCAGATTGTAGATGGAGTTTCAGGAGCTACCAAACTTTCTTGGAAGGAAGGCAAAGGAATCCCCATCCTGGAAGATAAGACCAAAGACGGCACTTGGTACGCATTCAGTGATTTCTATAAATCCATCCAAAACAAGGAATACCCAGCCTCCAATGTCATCAGTGGCGCCACCACGGCCACCTGTATCCATCTGGCCAACCATTCCTTGTTCAATAAAACCATCGAGGACTGGAAGCCAGCATATAATTACGGGTAAACCGCTAGCTGTATAGCATCATAATATAAAGCATAAACACAAAAGCCATTCTCCTCGGGAATGGCTTTTGTGTTCTGATAAAACGAGAATATGATTATACGCTTTTCTGCCAGTTTGAGAATATTCAGCAAACTGCCTTATATCAATCAATGATTAACATAAAATAATCGTGGCAACCTGTGCAATTCGTGGACTTTCTTCCAATGAATTTGATTACTTGCACAATTCCGTATAATCACAAACGAGAAAATACATTTTTCCGGGGACAAGCAAGCTACTGTATACCACCCTCATTTGCTCTATTGTTTACAAATCCCCCATCTTGACGCAGCAACTTAACAATTAATTAATATAGAGTCATTAACAAGCTTTTATTCTGGATTACGCTCTATTATTTAAAAAAAGCTTCAAAAAAAACCTAATTCACTTAAAAACTGACGTTTACACCACAAACCAGTCAAAATAACACCTATACGAAAAACCTATTTTGTATAAAATCAAAATATCGGTTTAAAATCAAAGCATAAAACTTAGTATTTTTGTAAAATAAATGAAAACCGGTTTAAAAAAGGGCAAAAAAAAGAGGAATCCTTGCATAGATTCCTCGAATGGGTTTATTTTAACTGACTAACAGCCGTATATATTTTGGAAAAAAGGAAGTTAATCCTCGTTTTTAGAACCAAAACTTCTTTAAACTTAATAAAAATATTTTTGATTACAATAAAACACCAAAAATAATTTCTCCGATCGATCGTTCAGCTCTTTAATCAATACCTCTTTTCACTTCTTTCGAAATACAACTAAACCTCTATACATCACACTAAAACGATTAAATTCCTTCTTTTTAAGGAAAGCCATAACATCTTAACCTTTATTTAACTTTTCCCAAACAATCACAAACCACTTATCATTATCAAAAAACACTTTATCCAAGCCGATCTAAAACCCAAAGCATCGATAATTTTATTACCTTAAACAAAACACACCATTAATACTGACTTTTCTACCATGTCATCAATTGAAGAAGTAATCGCCAGAATGGACCAAATTGTAGCCGACTGCAGAACACAAAAAAGTAGAATTGGCTACTTTGCCATTCTGTACCGACAAGTCACCAGAAGAATTAAAGAAGGAATAGACCTTGGGGAGTTTGAGGATAATGCGCGCATGGAGCGGCTTGACATTATCTTTGCCCAGCGATTTTTCGACGCATATGAGAATTACCTTTCTGACAACACCACCAGTCAAAGCTGGCTATGCGCCTTTGACGCCACCAAAAAAACCGGTAAGGTCATTCTCCAACATTTACTTTTAGGCATAAACGCCCACATCAACCTGGACCTTGGCATTGCCACCGTCCAAACCACGCAAGGAAACGGGCTGGAAGCCATCAAAGAAGATTTTGACAAGATCAACATTATCTTGGCCAGTATGGTAGATGGTGTAAAAGCCAATCTTTCCATCATCTCACCACTATTTGGTTTTCTGATCCAGCTGGCCGATGGCAAAGATGAACTCCTGCTCAATTTCAGCATCCAAATCGCCAGGGACGGAGCATGGGAATTTGCCCAAGAATACAGTACCACCCAGGATATCGATCAATGCTTCACGGTCCGCGACCAGGCAATTTACCGCATCGCGAACAAAATAGTCAACCCGGGAAAATTCTTTGGGTGGATCGTATTTATCATCAATCTTACCGAGTGGAACTCCATTCCTGAGGTGATGGACCGACTGGAAGGAATTGTGCGAAAGGCAACTCCAAACAATCTGCGAACCGCTCAACTATAGCCTACTCTTTAATGGCCGCCTCCTTATTTCCAGTTTCATGCTGCCCCCGAAGCCCATTGGCATCTTCTAGCCGCTCTTCGAGAAGTTCCATTTCTGCTTTGGTCAAGACCTCATTGCGATGGAGTTTTTTCTTAATGAGCGATGCTGTCTCAGCAGCAATCACCTCATCAAACACCCGGATCCGATGGGTGCTTTCTGTCTGATTTTTATAGTTATATTCATCGGTATACAGCTTCACGGCTCGTTCTGACTTGTCCAGCATCTCGTCGTAAGGACCTCTTCCTGCCATCATTTTGACCATCACCGGAGCGGTCTCCATTGCCACAAAAAGCAACATGATAAAAATATTGGCTAAATAGACCGCTTGGCTTTCCGCTGTCAATTGGGACAAGGCATGCATCCTGGCAGCTAGCCCATCATATTGATCGATCGAAGCTTGCTGCTGCTCAAACACTTGTCGCTTTCTGGTCATCACCGCTGCCATCTCTCTTTCATTCTTATCGATCTTTGCCCAATTCCTTTCTTGCATTCGCTCTAAATCCAGCTGGGCTGCATCTAGCTGCTCTTCCTTCTTTTTAGCATTGGATCCCAAACCTATGACTCCTGTAGTCCCTGGGGTCTTGACCCCAAAACGCTCCTCATCATACTCTTTTTGTACCTCATCCCTGAAAGCCGCCTTAGCGGCAATTTCATCGCGCAACTGTTGATTCTCAGTTTCCAGATGGGCTATTTCAGGATAGGTCGCATCCAAATTCTCTTTGGCCTCCTGCATTTCAAGCACTTTTTGTTCACTGACTTTTTGATCGATTTCCTTTTCAAAAACCTTCAACTCCAGTGGCTTCGAAATGACCAATGCCAAAAACACAGCCAATAATAGCCGGGGAAATGCAAGCTTCCATTCAGACCAAAAACTTTCCTTCTTTCGCATGCTCGAAACAATAAAGCGGTCCAAATTAAATATCATTACGCCCCACACCAAGCCGAAAATCACTGCCCAATACCAACTTTCAAAAACGGTATACAAAGCATATCCTGCTGACAATGCTGCCAAAACCCCTGTAAAGAACACAGTACCTCCGATCCCCACGTATTTATTGGTTTCGGTAGGACATTTTTTCAGAATGGACACATTGGCTCCACTACAAAACAAAAAGAATACTTTCACTTTTTCCATTATCAGTTTATTTCATTGGGCAACTACCTCTTCCTCTGCTCAAAAAGCGGGCAACAATCCACTGAAATTATGGATTGGAAAGCGCATCCAATAACTAATGTGATGAAAACAGCCTATCATGCCACCAATCAGTACTTTTAAGGTGTAAAAAAGAATGCCCAATCCGCCGTAAAACGTATATAGTAAAATGGTCAAAAACGCACAATTCCTTTCTATGAACGGAAATGTGTTCAGAAATGAAAAATCGATTTGACACTTCTTTCCCTTTTCCGCTACGTCAACATTTCTCCTTTCCCATTATTTTTAGTTATTTACATGACAGAATAATGGACTAAAACCTTTTCACTAATCACTAGAACAAATGCCCATCCCATCTTCATTTACCCGAAACACAGGCCTGCTGCTTGTTCTTCTCCAGATAGCCTTTATCCATGCGCTATCAGCCCAGGAAAATCCCGAAAAATTTCGAAAAGAAGTTGATCAAATCGTCACCAACACCCCTGTACCATCAGGAGATGTCTACCTTTTTACTGGAAGCTCCAGCGTAAGAATGTGGAAGGACATTGATCGTTATTTTCCTGACGTCACAGTGGTCAATACTGGCTTTGGTGGTTCGCAGACTTTTGAATTGCTACATTATGCTGAAGAGCTGATCATCCGCTATGCCCCCCATAAAGTTTTTATCTATGAGGGCGACAATGACTTGGCAAGTGGCAAGACCCCCGTCACCATCCTGAACACCATGCAAAAACTGGTCAGCAAACTAAAGTCCAAGCTTCCTGAAACGGAAATCGTCCTGATTAGTCCCAAACCAAGTCCGTCAAGGTGGCAGCTCAAAGAAGACTATGAATCCTTAAACCGTCTACTGGAAGTTTATGCCGACAAAACCATCGGCGTTGAATTTGTCAACGTTTGGGACATTGCCCTCAATGAAAAAGGGCGACCCAATCCAGAAATTTACCTGTCCGACAGCCTCCACATGACCGAACTGGGCTACGACGGCTGGGCAGAGATGCTCGAGCCACACATTCCCTAGGCGCTGATCTTGCATACTCAAAAGCCAAATTGTTTGGAAAATCAACTGTGCTGATGTTACTTTGCATGACTTCAGGAAACTGATTTATACAGAAGAGGCGAGAGACCAGGCTCTGCGACCCTCTGGCAACCATTCGTCTCGGCGAAAAGGTGCCAATACCTGCCCAAAAAAAAAATTGAGGGAACTATAAATTAGACATTATGACCAATCTACCTTTTCACCGTTTTTTTCTTATCCACTACCGGATTTCGCTGGCCTATGCCATGTCCAGACAATTATTGATTTTTCATGATTAATTACTGATTCTATAAAACCGAAAGATATTAAACACCATGTCAAATAAGCACTTTGAAACAGAAGCCATCAGGATCGCTTCTTCCAAATCCAACCAACGGGAACATTCGGCTCCCATTTACATGACATCCAGTTTTACCTTTGACAGTGCCGAAGAGGCCCGTCAGATGTTTGCTGAGGAGATCCCCGGCAATATCTATTCCCGCTATGCCAATCCCAACAGCTCAGACTTGATCGAAAAAGTTTGCGCTCTGGAAGGCACCGAGGACGGCATCGCCACTGCCTCTGGAATGGCAGCAATGTTTGGCAGCATAGCTTCTCTCCTACAGCAAGGAGATCATATCCTTGCCTCCCGATCATTGTTTGGCTCTACCCACCAGCTGCTCACAAGAGTATTCCCCAAATGGGGCATCACCTCTACCTACGGAGACATTTCGGATATCGAAAACTGGGACAAGCTCGTGAAGCCCAACACCAAAATGCTCTTCATAGAGACCCCTTCCAATCCTGGCCTAGAGGTAATCGACCTGGAGTGGATCGGTAAGTTTGCCAAAGCGCATAATCTGATCTTAGTGGTGGACAACTGCTTCGCCACTCCCTACCTACAGCAACCGGCCAAGTGGGGCGCGGATATCGTGGCACACAGCGCTACCAAGTACATTGATGGTCAAGGACGTGTCTTGGGAGGATTGATCCTTGGAAAGCAAGAATTGATCAAAGACGTGCAGTTCTTTACGCGCCACACAGGACCTTCCATTTCCCCCTTCAATGCTTGGATCCTTTCCAGAAGCATGGAAACACTGGCGGTCAGAATGGAAAGGCACTGCGCCAATGCATTGGCGGTAGCATCCTATTTCCAGGACATCAATGAGCTTGAATTCGTAAAATATCCTTTCCTAAAATCGCATCCACAGCATGACCTTGCCAAAAAACAAATGAAACATGGCGGCGGCATCGTCACACTCACGCTGAAAGGAGGCATCGAGAGAGCTCAGCGATTCATTGATGAACTGCAGATGATCACCGTCACAGCCAACTTAGGGGATACCAGAAGTATCATTACACACCCAGCATCTACCACCCACAGCAAGCTCACTGAAGAAGAACGCCAACGTGTAGGCATTCTTCCAGGGCTAATTAGGCTTTCTGCCGGATTGGAACACCATGATGACATCATCGCGGACATAGAGCGAGCACTGGAAAAGTCCAAATAGCACCTCGCAAACAGTCGATGCTAAGGGGACTCTGTCATAAATAGTCGTCATTGCGAACGGAACAGTAGTGAAGCACAGCAATCTTGCCTTTCAGTCAAGAAATTGCTTCTTCCCGCCACTCCTCGTGATGACGGCATTTTATTTTATGACGCAATCTCATTTTTGTAGCACTCACCTGATTTTCACCGTCTTGGGAACAAAACCAAATAACCGAGCCATGAAAAAGATCTATTATTTTTTTCTTCTAATGACTGCCTCCACAGTTGGATGTATCGATAGCGAGCCCAAGGACAAAGAGATCCTGCCCAACCTGCGAACGCTGACAGATGAGGAACAGTCCCTGGCTTCCTACAGCGGAGATTTCGCCATTGACCTCTATCTGCAGCTAAGGAACCATGATGATACCAACCTTTTTTTTAGCCCTTACAGTATTCAGCAGGCACTATCCATGACCATGAACGGCAATAAAGGAACTGTCCTCGAAGAATACTTGCAAGCCCTCAGATACGATAACCTTACTATTGACCAAGCCAATATGGCCAATAAAGGGCTTACGCAATTCCTTCAGGAAGTGGACCCAAAGGTAACATTTAACGTCGCCAACGGTATCTGGTACAAAGAAAACCTCACCGTAAAAGAAGCTTTCCAGGAAATTGTCCAGCAACACTATTTTGCCGCTCTCAGCGGGCTAAACATGGCAAATCCTAACTCCGTGGACATCATCAATAACTGGATAGAAGACCACACCAATAACCTTATTCAAAATATGCTGGATAAAATCCATGATGATGCGGTCATGTACCTGGTCAATGCCATTTACTTCAAGGGAGATTGGAAATACCAGTTTGAAAAAAGCGCTACTGAACAAGCCCCATTCCATGTCGATGAACAAACCACTGTCAATGTGGACATGATGAGGACCCAAGAACCTGCTGATTTCAGGTACCTCAAATCCGACCATCTGACCTACCTGGAAATCCCCTATAGCACTGGGCAATACTCCATGGGAATCCTACTCCCAGATGACCTGAATTTGGATAAAGTGGAAGAACAACTGAATGCAGAAAACCTCTTGCGATGGCGAACCGCAGCGCGGGAAAGGGCATTATTTCTCCAAATGCCCAAATTTAAATTACGAAAAAAAATAGACAACCTTAAAGAAGATCTACAAGCACTGGGATTGGTCACACCATTCAAATTTGACCCACGAAACTTTACTGAATTGTTTGACACCCCAACGGATTATTTAAAAATCAACCGCGTCATTCACGATGCGCTGATCGAAGTGGACGAAAAAGGCACTGAAGCTGCTGCAGCCACCGTTGTGGAAATCATAGAAGTCACGGCCGGTCCCTCCACTCCCTTAAACATAAAACTGAACCGTCCATTCCTGTTCTTCATCCAAGAAAAACATAGCGGGACTATTTTATTTATCGGAAAACTGGGCGATCCGTCACTGCTTTAAAGCTTAAATATATTCGACTTAAAAAAGCTAAGGCCAGTTTTCCCAAACTGGCCTTAGCTTTTTTTTATTCTGCTGCTTCCTTTTCTTCTAACAATGGCGACTGGTAATAATTCACCTCAAGTGCCTCAAGTCTCGCAGTATGCTTGCGCAATCGTGACTTATAGCCTTCCCAGTCCCGTTTCTCCGGCGAAGTCCAGGCCACCTCAGCAATTCCGATCAACCGGGGGAACACCATGTACTCGATATCATCCATCGTCTCAATCGTCTCTGTCCAAAGCGGCGCTTCCACACCCAGAATATCAGCTTTGTCAATGCCTTCTACCAATTCGGTAGGCTCCCACATATAAGCGCTGTCCAATTCAATATAAGCCGCCCAATGCAATCCCAATCTCGTAGTTGAATCATACTGCATATCCAAATAGGCTTTACTAGCAGGAGAAATCAACACCTTGGATCCCTGTTCCACAGCCATTTTTGCATTTTCAGCTTTTGCCCAGTACTGGGCGGTGGTACTTGGCCGTAACGCTGCATGGGCGATTTCATCCCAGCCAATCGCCTGTTTGTCATATGAGTTGACAATATCTTGTACCTGTTCGATAAACGGTATATAATCCTCCAAAGCCGTCACATGCGACTCATCGCCACCGATATGGATATATGGCCCAGGGGTCATCTCTACCAGTTCGCGCACGACATCATCGATAAACTGATAGGTCACTTCCTTGTCCGTGCAGAGCGTACTAAACCCTACTTCTATGCCCGTATAGAGCTCAGGTACTTCGTCTGTACAGTTTAACTCTGGGTAAGAAGCCAAAGCAGCATTGGTATGTCCCGGCATATCGATTTCTGGCACGATGGTAATGAACCGCTCCTGCGCATACCGAACGATCTCCCTGTACTCCTCCTGGCTATAAAAACCTCCTTCACCCCCGCCTACTTCTGTACTGCCCCCTATCTCGGTAAGCTTCGGCCAAGACTTGATCTCGATCCGCCACCCCTGATCATCTGCCAGGTGAAGGTGCAAGTGATTAAATTTATACATTGCCATCAAATCGATATAACGCTTCACATCATTGACATCAAAGAAATGCCTGGCCACATCCAACATGCTTCCCCGATAAGCGTACTCTGGATCATCTTTTATCGTTCCCGCAGGAACCTTCCAAGACACCCCTTCATAAGTTCCCTGCTTTTCGATCTCCACCGGCAATAATTGACGAAGTGTCTGCACTGCCCAAAAAGCACCAGCTGCAGACCCCGCTTCTATTTCTATACGATCACGGTTAATATCAAGCTTATAGGCCTCTCCACCTCCTGCTTGTGACAAGGAAATGTAATTCCCCGTTTCAGGAAGCTTTTCGACCACCTGTACATTAAATCCTGTGGAATTATTGATAAATCCCGCCAGAAAATCAGCAACGCTATGCATGTCACCGGCATCCTTTTGCACATGGATTTTAGTAGATTTATCGATTTCAAAAGCCCCTTCGGCTTCACTCACCTTATCGGGCAATGGGATCAATGCAGCACTGGACATCTTAGGATCTTGCCCACATGAAAAAAACAATGTCACTACCAGTAAAACCACCGAAATCCCACCTATTTTGTGTACAGTCATTTTATTTATATTTTTCAAATTACTCTTAAACAATCCTTAAACTTACTTAATTTTTTATTAAAACATTATTCATGATTACATAAACTTTTCAACATTTAATAGCTGCTGAATTAAAGACAATTTAACGATTTAGCAATAGAAAAAACCTCAATTATACCGTTAAAAATCACTAAAAACCAACACCATTTATCCCAAAATAAGACCTTTTGAAGCGAAAAACTATTTTTTAGCTTGAAGTAAAAAAAGTTTTTGATAAATTGTTTGACCTAAAAACTATCAAAAGAATTTTCAACCGACAATATTTCCCATGAAAAAACAAAAGCCCCTCAGCACTGGTAATTCCAGAAGAGCGTTTTTGAAAGGTGCGGCCACAGCTGCTGCAGGATTTTATTTAGTACCCAGACATGTCCTAGGAGGCCCGGGATATACTGCACCCAGTGACAAGATCGTCATCGCCGGCATCGGTGCCGGAGGAAAAGGGCAAAGCGACATCAACGCCATGTACCAAAGCGGCCATGCAGAAATCGGCTATCTATGTGATGTGGACGACAGAAGGGCTGCCACTTCCCGAGAGCGTTTCCCAAAGGCCAAATACTATAAAGACTACAGGGAGCTTTTAGAAAAAGAACATAAAAACATCGATGCGGTAACCATTTCCACACCTGACCATAACCATGCCGTCATGACCATGGCCGCTATGCAGCTTGGAAAGCACGTTTACGTGCAGAAGCCCCTTACCCACGATATTTATGAGGCCCGCATGCTCACAGAGGCTGCCGAAAAATACAAAGTGGTCACCCAAATGGGCAACCAAGGCTCCTCTGGAGACGGTGTTCGTCGGATGGTGGAGTGGTACGATGCAGGACTGATCGGTGAAGCCACCAAAGTATGGTGCTGGACAGACCGGCCGGTATGGCCTCAAGGCATCAAATGGCCGGAACAGGGCACCACACCTCCCAAAGAGCTCGACTGGGATCTTTGGCTAGGCACTGCGCCCTATAAGGAATACGTAGACAACCTCGTCCCATTCAACTGGCGTGGATGGTGGGATTATGGGACCGGTGCACTTGGTGACATGGCCTGCCACATCATGGAACCGCCATTCAGGACCCTTGGCCTTGGCTATCCTACGGAAGCAGAATGCAGCGTAGGATCGGTATATGTAGGGGAATTTCAGCGCGGATATTTTCCTGATGGCTGCCCTCCGTCCTCCCACGTTACCCTCAAATTTAAAATGCCGAGCGGCAAAGATCTGGAATTTCACTGGATGGACGGCGGCATCCAACCAACCCGACCAGAAGAACTTGGCCCTAACGAACAAATGGGCGACGGTGGCAATGGCGTGATCATCGAAGGCACCAAAGGCAAAATGATGTGCTCTACCTATGGCATCAATCCCATGCTGCTACCAACTTCCAGGGAAGACGGCAAAAAAGTACCCAAGACCGTCCCTAGGGTAGAAAACGGTGACAATGGCCACTATGCCCAATGGGTAAAAGCTTGCGTAGCCGGACATGGCAGCAAGGAATTCAAAGAACTCAGTTCTCCTTTCTCTATTGCCGGACCGCTGACTGAGTCCGTACTTATGGGCAACCTTGCCATCCGCAGCTATGACATCAGAAAACCTCGCGAAAACGGCGGCTACGACTATCCTGGAAGAGGAATCAAACTGGTATGGGACGGACCTAACATGAAGGTCACCAACTTCGACGAAGCCAACCAGTTCGTTAGAAGAAATTACCGTGGAGACTGGTCTTTAGGCGTATAAAAAGACAGAAAAGATTGCCTCTTAACTCTCCGTCATTGCTTCTTTCGGTACACTTCGGAAGAAACAATGACGGATTTACTTTATATGGCTTAGCTTTTTTCAACAAGCCCTCGTGAACATTAAATAAATCCCCTAACTTTAGTAAAATTTAACCTATTACATTACATCATGAACATCAGCTCTACCATAAAGACCCGAGAAAACTTCATCAGTCTAGTAAATGGAATGACTCTCGATGAGCTCAATGAAATCCCTAAAGGATTCAATAACAACATCGCCTGGAACTTCGGACACGTCATCGTCACTCAACAAATCATCTGCTATAAGCTTTCCGGACAGGAAATATTGGTACCCGACACACTGGTAGAAAAGTATCGAAAAGGGACAAAACCTGAATCACCTATCACTTCCAAAGAACTCGAAGAGCTAAAAATTTTGGCATTATCTACGCTAGAAAGCTTTAAAAACGATCTTTTGGCTGGTGGCTTTACCAAGTTCAATGAATATACCACCAGCTTTGGCGTCACACTAAAAAGCATCTCCGAAGCAGTGGAATTCAATGGCATCCACGAAGGCATGCACCTTGGCTATGCCATGGCCCAAAGGAAAGCTGTACGCGCATAGACACCTGCTTCCGCCCACACATTGATAGCATTGCCCTCAGACAGTTCACTTATTCAAGGCTATAAAAGTTCACCTTGTGAGGGATGGCTTCTATTTTGATCTGATCTGTCCGGGGCATTACCTCTCCATCAATTTGAAAATCCGCCCCATCAGGATTATCTATTTCCGCCTTTTCAAAACTCCGGCTTTTTACGTGATCTACTTCTTCCAGCCTGTCATTGAACATGGCCAGGGAAAGGCCTATGATCTCGTCTAGCCCTTCGGGGTTTACCGTCACCACCTCAAATTTACCATCACCTACCTTGCCAAACGGGTTGATCACAGCGCCGGTACCATACTTATTCCCATTGGCCACCACCAGCATCTTCGCAGTCACTTTCTCTTCCTCTCCATTTGCCCTGATGACGAAGGAATATGACCTCATCTCCCGAAACTGTTCCAGAGAACTTTTGGCATACGCGAGCATGCCTCTCTTCTCCATGGTAGTGGATTTTTTCACTAATCCCGCATTAAAGCCAAAATCACTGAGATGGATACACAACTCACCATTAATATCCCAAAGGTCCACTTTTTCGATTCGCCCCTTCTGAATGGCAAAACAAGCATCAGAAACTCCATGGATCCCAAAACCTGTGGCCAGTCCATTGGCCGAGCCCAAAGGAATAATCCCAACGGGAATACCAGTACCCAGTATGGCAGAGACGACCATTTTTATCGTGCCATCCCCTCCTCCGATCAGGATCCCGTCCCACTGCTTCTCTTTTAATTGTTGTTGGATTTTTTGTGGATCATCGGATTTCCCAGTCGTCTCCCAAACCGTAACTTCTACACCATAAAGATTATTGGCGAGAAGATCGCTCACTTCAGCCCGGTCAACCCCATCTCCCGAGATTGGGTTGAGAATGTATAAAAACTGTTTGCTCATAGCGTTTTTTAGGAAGGAATAAATTCGTATTGTTTAGCGTGTTTGATAGCTTCTTGAGTGTTTTTCACAAAAACCATTTGCGGAGATTTCTCCATTCTTTTCAATTCTTCTATCAGTATTTCCCGACCCTCCTCCTTGTCTTCACTTACTTTTCGGATATAGACTGATTTTATCCTTTCAGGGTGCGCCCTAATCACTTCAGCGTATAATTCCGGATCATGCTGCCCACTGTCTCCAATAAGAAAAAAATGCATTCCAGGATACATATCGAGCAGCATCTTAATCTTCTCGAGCTTGTGCTGGTGACTGCCCCCTCCTGATTTCCAGATATTCTTTAGGCTTAAATGCAAATCCTGCAAGAGAATCGGCCCGGCCGGAATTTTCCTAAACGCCAAAAAATCCTTTATCAAATCATACAGGTTCCAGTCACTGCTGGAAACATAAAATATCGGATGCTTTCCGTTCTCAGTAAGTTCCCTGTAAAAACCACTGACTCCAGGAAATGGTCTTCTAGTGAACGCATTCTTGGAAACCGACAACCAAAGCTTCTTTCCAATATCCGTGGCATGTGAGATCAAAACCGTATCATCAATATCGGAAATCACCCCGATCGGATGGTCTTTAGGAAATTGCCTCACCTTCAAAGAACTGATCTTATTCTCAGCCACCAATCCTTCTTCCTCTACCAAGCTAAACCGCACACGATGTACTTCCTCTGTTTCCTGGCACACGGTATGAAATTCGCAGCTAATGATACCCTCCTCATCACTGTATAGTTCCTTTTCCTGGCCAAAATAGGTCACCAGTACCTTAGCATCAGGCACACTACTACCCGCATATCGCCGAAGAGCCGCCACAATATTTTGAAGACTGTTTTTCTTATCGGAGGGCTTGCTTTGCTTATACGCTTCTATCACCCTCCCTTTCACATAAATACAATCTTCATTCCCAAAAGCATATAACGGCTCAATTTTAATTTTGTCCAGCTTTCCTACTACCTTTTTTACTTTGCCAAAAGTATAGCGAAAAGGAAATGTCAATAACCGTAAAATCATGTTTTTGCCTTTTAGTACCTTAAATTAATTAAAAAGTCTCTTTTACTCCTTCAAGAATCGTCCCAAAAACCTGTTATTCTAAAGATACCTTTATTTTGAATAAAAATTATCCGAAATTAATGACTTCCAGCAATTTCGCTGCTCTGCCCACTTAAAACAATAAGGAGTTTTTCAAGCATCCTTTATCACTTTACCTTCGTCTGATTTGAAAAAACTAACTTCATTCCTCCATACTCCGATAAGGAAAAATGTATTTTGGCCACCTTTTCTACTCATTTTAGCAGCCGTAGGTACCAGCCTCATTAGTGCTGATTTTTTTGAATCCTCTATGAAAAGCATCAACAACTTTATTTTGGATCACTTTTCATTATTTTTCTCCTACAGTTCTTTCGCCATGGTCCTCACTTGTATCTTGGTGGGGTGTTCACCTTTGGGCAACGTACGCATTGGTGGTAAAGCCGCCAAACCTAAATTCAACCGCATCAGCTGGTTCTCAATTGTCCTTTGCACAACAGTGGCCGTCGGGATTCTTTTTTGGGGAAGCGCTGAGCCACTTTTCCATTTCCTCCGCCCGCCTTCATTCACGGCTTATACCAGCGGATCAGAAGCAGCTGCACAGTTCTCTATGGGGGCTATTTTCCTTCATTGGGGGCTGACCCCCTACGCCATTTACGCCATCCCCTCTCTCGGTATTGCCCTGGCCATCTATAACGCCAATTTAACCTTTAGCCTTAGCAGTCCACTTGCTCCGCTCATAGGAAAAAACAGTCGACCAAAACTCGCCGCATTGATTGACATGGTCTGCCTTTTTGCCTTGGTAGCAGGCATGTCCGCATCCCTTGGCGCAGGTATATTAAGTATCTCTGGTGGCATCGCCGACCAATGGGGCACCTTGGACAGGGGATTTTTGCTACCCTTGGTCACCTTCGCCATCATCTGTTCATTTATTCTTTCGGCCTCTTCAGGAATAGACCGCGGCATCAAAAACCTCAGCCAGATCAATTTTTTATTTTTCGTCTTATTCAGCATCATTATCCTTTTTATTGGCCCTTCTACAGCCATGGTAGATGCTGCTTTTGAGGGAGCCAAAAGCTATATTAAAAATGTACTGCCCCTCAGTCTCCAGTGGGATGATGTACGCAACAGCGAATGGTCCCAATCTTGGTCTGTCTTCAACTGGGCCAATTGGATGGCATGGGCGCCCATCACAGCCCTGTTTCTAGGAAAGATCGCCTATGGACGCACCGTAAGGGAATTTCTCTTGTTCAACTGGCTACTGCCCGCAATTTTCTGTCTTTGTTGGATGAGTATTTTCGGAGGCAGCACTTTGTTCTACGCCTCGCAGGACACCGATCTATTCAAAAACCTATTGGAAACCTCTGGCCCCGAGTCTATCATCTATCAAGTTTTTGGGGAAATTGGGTTTACAAACATCCTTCGACCAGCTTTCGTGATGGCCATGTTTATCAGCTATGTCACAGCTGCCGACTCCAGTACAGAAGCCATGGCTTCGCTCAGCATGAAGAAGTTCTCCCTGGAAAAATTTGATTCGGACACCAATTTGAAAGTGATCTGGGGCACATTAGTGGGGCTATTGGCATGGATCATGATCACCTTTGCCGGCATCGACGGGATCAAAATGCTGTCCAACCTCGGCGGACTTCCAGCACTCTTACTGCTCACGGGCATCACCATCAGCCTCAACAAAATGATGTGGCACCCCAAAAAATATCTCAATCGATAGTAGTGACACCTTAAATATCAAACCCTACCTTACTTAATGCCGCCTAAATTAATGGATGGGTCAAGCACTCGGATCGTATTTTAGCTTGCCAGCAATATAGAGGTACAACACCTTGGAATACCGTAGCATCACTGGTAGTAAGGCGATGTTTGCAACCCCTACTGATACCAGGTAAACCCACAATTCAGGATCGCCAAAAACAAAATTGAGGATGATCATGACATTGATCACCAAGGCCACAGACAAGGCATAGCTAATGTACATGGCCCCATAGTAAAAGTCAGGCTCAGGCTCCAAAGAAGCATTACAATGTGCACAATGGCTATTTACTACTGACAATTTTCTAAAACTGACCATTGAAACAGGAAAAATATTGCCTTGATGGCATTTAGGGCATTTCGCTGCCAAAATTGCCGCACCTTTGCTCTTCATAATCACCGTTTTTTTGCTTGCACAAAGATAATAAAAAAAGCCTTTCAAACCGTTTGGATAAAAGTTTATTTAACAAACATATAAAGGTTCATTAAATAAACTTTTATATTTGTATTAAAAATACAAACAACTCATAACCATGTACATTAACTGCCATTCCTATTTCAGCTTTCGCTATGGAACCATGTCTGTTCCGGAACTGGTAGATCATGCACAAAAGCAGGGAGTAAAATCCATGGCCCTTACGGACATTAATTGTACAGCAGCAGTATATCCATTCATCAAAGCAGCAGAAGCAGCTGGCATCCAACCGGTGATCGGTATTGACTTCCGAAACGGCATCACCCAGCAATACATTGGCTTGGCACTGGACCATCATGGGTTTTGGGAGATGAACAGTCACTTATCTAACCATAAAAGAAAAAAAGCAGCCTTTCCGGAAAAAGCACCTGAATGGCATCATACTGCCGTCATCTATCCTTTTCCCAAGCCCTATTTTAAGCTTGGTCCTCATGAGTATCTTGGCATCCATCCTCACCAGCTAAAAAAAGCGCATCGCTCACCTTGGTTAGCGGAAAAAGATCGTTGGGTACTGTTACAACCTGTGACTTTTCATTCCCAGCAGTCGTTTAACATCCACCGACTCCTTCGCTGTATAGAGCTGAATATCCTGCTGAGCAAACTTCCTGTTTCAGAGCAAGGGGACTTATCCGACCGTTTTTACAGCACCTTGGAACTGACCGAACGATGCGACCAGCACTACTGGCTACTCCAGCAAACGCATGAGTTACTCTCAAACTGCCACTTTGAGCAAGATTACCAGCGGGTAGAAAACAAAAAATGTATGTTCGGCTCGGGAAAGGACGATATCGCAAAATTAACCGAACTCACCTATAAAGGAGCTAAAAAAAGATACGGCCTTCAGCTATCCGAAGAACAAGAAACTCGGATCCTGAAGGAGCTGGACATTATCCAGAAAAAAGACTTCGTCTCCTATTTTCTGATCAATTATGAAATCGTAAAATTTGCCCGCAACCGTGGCTTCTATTACGTCGGCAGGGGGAGTGGCGCCAACAGCATCGTGGCCTACTGCCTGTACATTACGGATGTGGACCCCATAGAGCTCGATCTGTACTTCGAGCGGTTCATCAACCTGTACCGTTCCACACCACCGGACTTTGATATTGATTTTTCATGGCGCGACCGTGATGAGGTCATCCAACATATTTTTCAAAACCACAACACAGACCTTCATGAACATGTCTGCCTTCTCGCCACACACAATACTTTCCAGGCCAACTCCTCCATTCGTGAGTTAGGAAAAGTTTTTGGACTCCCAAAGACGGACATTGAAGCCCTCATCAATCACGTCGCCAAGCCGGGGAATTATATTCCAGACCGCATTGGTAAGTTGGTATTGAAATATAGCCAACTGATCCAGGGAATGCCCAGCCACCTCAGCATCCATGCAGGAGGCATCCTGATATCCCAACAACCCATACATTATTATACAGCCACGGATCTTCCTCCCAAAGGCTTTCCCGTCTCGCACTTTGACATGGTCACGGCAGAGGAAATCGGTTTTGCTAAATTTGACATCCTTAGCCAACGCGGGCTGGGCCATATCCGTGACAGCCTGGAAATCATCGAAAAAAACCAAGGCAAAAAAGTAGACATCCATCGGATCAAGGATTTTAAAAAAGACGAAAAAATCAAACACCACCTACGAAAAGGTCATACCATTGGTGCTTTTTATGTGGAATCGCCCGCTATGCGAATGCTTCTGGCAAAACTCGAAGCAGACGAATATTTAGGATTGGTCGCCGCCAGTTCCATCATCAGACCTGGAGTGGCCCGGTCTGGCATGATGCGTGAATACATCCTAAGGCACCGTAAACCTGAATTGAGAAAATCCAAGGCCCACCCCATTCTTTATGACCTGATGCCGGAAACGTATGGCATTATGGTCTACCAAGAAGATGTCATCAAGGTAGCCCATTATTATGCGGGACTGTCCTTTGACGAAGCAGATGTACTACGAAGAGGCATGAGTGGGAAATTCCGGTCTCGAGAAGAATTTCTTAAGGTTAAGGAAAGTTTTTTCAAAAAATCTCTGGAAAAAGGCCATGAGCAGAAGGTCACAAATGAAATATGGTTTCAGATCGAAAGTTTCGCAGGATATTCATTCGCCAAGGGCCACTCCGCCTCATTTGCGGTAGAAAGCTACCAAAGCCTCTATCTCAAAGCCCACTTCCCTATGGAATTCATGGTTGGTGTGATCAATAATTTTGGGGGCTTTTACAAAACGGAATTTTACATCAGGGAACTTCAAGCCTATAATGCTGACGTCCAGCTCCCCCATATCAATGAAAGTGATCACCTCACAATTATCAAAGGCTCCACGGTCTATCTAGGTTTTATCCATTTAAAATACCTTCAAAAAGAAATCGCCAATACAATCTTACAAAACAGGAAAACAGAAGGGTCTTTCAGTGATCTCAGAGATTTTACCAACCGCGTAGCCATCAGCCTTGAGCAGCTCTTGATCCTTATCAGGATCGATGCCTTCCGGTTTACGTCCAAAAGCAAGCAAGAACTGCTTTGGGAAGCCCATTTCCTCATGAACAAGCAAAAGAATAAGCCGTCTACCAGCCATCTTTTTCGCCAAATCACTCTCCGGGAGCTCAGTATTCCAAATTTAGAGACCAAGGATCCACGACAGGATATCCTAGATCACTTGGAAATCATGGAATTTTCGATTGCAGATCCTTTCCTATTACTAAAATCACCACCACAAAACACTGTAAAAGCAAGAGATATAAAGTCATATACTGGAAAGGAAATTCAGCTAATGGGCTATCTGGTCACCGTAAAGTACACCAGAACCGTAAAAGGAGATGTCATGAACTTTGGTACATTTCTAGACAGGGATGGGCACTGGATAGACACAGTCCATTTTCCTCCTGTGGTAAAACAATACCCCCTATCCGGGCGTGGTATTTACCTATTACAAGGGAAGGTTTCTGAAGAATTCAACTTTTACACCATCGAAATCATAAGCTGTAAAAAACTGGCCTATTGGAATGCCGCCGATGATCATCCCACGGCTTCAGCCACCAAGCTGACATCCAAGGTCAGTTGATACCCCAAACATCACCATCATCCTACAATCGCCCCCATTGCTATCCCTTTATTTTTAGGGCTTCCTGATTAGTCACAGGATTGGCATACATCGACAAGAAATTAGTCACGGCCACTTCATCCTGAAGGTCTATTCCCTCCGCCATACGTTCCTGGAACTGTTTCCGCTCTTCTGTGCTATATTCGCCGGCATATTGCTCGCTGCCATGGAGCAGGTCGTGTGCAATAAAATTTGTCGGCCATAGTTTATAATTTGCAATGATCCTTTCGTCGATCACTTGACTCAGATACTGAAACTGTCTATTGGCGGGTTCTTCTGTTTTGATGATTTTATCGATCTCATCATCTAAGGGCTTATCCACATGCACATGAATGTGTTTTTTCTGCCCCATGATACCGTTCAGAATAGTGTTAAAATCCTCATTTTCGTGCTTCACATACACTTCGGAGCGGGATTTAGCCATTAGTTCCGGCATTTTCAGCACATCGGTGGGATCATACTCGTAGGAAATGGACACTGGAACAATGTGGATTTTCTTGAAATATTCCATTTCACCAACCTCTCCACGCGCCATGGAAATCATTTTAAGCACTCCTTTCTGCGTCGCATCGTTTCCATCTTTGGTACGACCCTCTCTTTGGGCTATCCACACGGATCTGTTTTCATGGAAAAGTAAGTCTTGGATATATTCAGACATCAGTCTGGAACTCTCCAACAGTTCTCGTGGTGAAAGTCCGCGCTGCACCATAAAGTTCCGTGTCAGCTTGGAAAGCGTCATCAACAAAGGTCGCTTCACCAAATTATCCCCTATCGCCGATGAAGTCATCATCAGTCCATTATTATAAAGGACATAATTTAATAAAGAAGTATCAAGGATAATATCCCTATGATTGGAGATAAACAAATACGGCACATGCTGATCAAGCTGGTCCAGGCCCGAATAACTCAGCCCTTCAGAGCTCCGCTTGAGCACCATTTCTATCGCTGGATAAATAAAGTTAATCTGGAAATCCCTTATGGAATGCGTCCTGTTCAGCTGTCGCTTCCATTCGCTTTCCTCCATCTCTGGAAAAGTGAATTGCATAACCGCCTTCATCATGGGATCGTCGACAATTCCCCTGATGGCTTGATTCACTTCAGTATCATAAAACGGCCTTATATGATCAAATTTGGACATGTAGTTCTCATTTACAAAGTCGCAAAATACAAAAAATAAAGCGTCAACAGGCCATATAAGTCAACTTTAGTTAGTCATACATGCAGGAAACGCTGCTAAATCCCATAAAAAAAGCCATCTGATGATGGCTTTGGTTTATTTTTTTGTTCTAAAGTTCTTGTCATAGAGCTCTATGCTCTCGTTAACAATTCTCATGGCATCTTCTTTTCCCAAGAAGTCTTCCACTTTCACCTCTTTGTTTTCCAGCTTTTTATAATCTTCAAAGAAACGGTGGATTTCCTTCATAAGGTATGGAGGAAGCTCATCGATGTCATTGATATAATTCACGGATTGGTCGTCCGCAGCTACGGCGATGATTTTATCATCAGCTTCTCCTCCATCAATCATTCTCATCACACCGATCACCTTTGCTTTTACCAACGTCATGGAGGGGATATCGATCTGCGACATGATCAAAATATCCAACGGATCATGGTCCTCGCAAAAAGTCTGCGGGATAAAACCATAGTTTGCCGGATAATGAACAGCAGAAAACAACACCCTATCCAGCATCAGCATACCCGTTTTCTTATCCAGTTCGTACTTTCCTTTACTACCCTTTGGAATCTCAATGATGCCTTGTACATATTCAGGTGCTTCTTCGCCTATTTGGACATCATGCCATGGATTAATCATATTAAAAACTTTTTATTACTTTATTTGTAAAATTTTACGGACGGCAAATTACTGCCATTTACGTAGTTAACAAAACAAAAAAAGCTGAATTTATTATATTTTTTGACCGCGCTGTCATATTGGCTTACGATTTGTCGTATAGGTAATAAAACTGACTATTCGTTATGAAAAAAACGCTTTTAATTATTGCAGTAATCTGGGCAGGAATCATCTCTGTCAACGCCCAAACCAAATCAGAAAAAAAACACATAGCGGTGACTGGAAAGAGTGAGATCGCTATCAAACCCGATGAAGCCGTTATCAATGTTCGTCTTGAAAACAAAGCCATGAAAGCCAGTGAAGCCTCTGCTATGCTCAACAAAAAAATGAGTATCATCGAGAATCAACTTAAGAAAAGTAAGGCCAAAGATTACGAACTGAACACCAGTAATTACAATGTCACGGTCAATCGAGTCTATACCAAAGGCACCAGCAAAGACAGTGGCTATGTCGCCAGTCAAAATATTAAGATCACCCTCCCTAACCCGCAGGATGACTTGGTGAAAGTGGTCGAGCTACTAAATGAAAATGAAGAGATCATGTTTGATGTCAATTTTTCGATTTCAGAAAAAATGACAAAAGCATATGAAGAACAGCTTCTCGAAAAAGCGTTGCAAGATGCACGGGAAAAGGCAAATCTAATCGCAAAAACGATGTCATTAACAGGATTGTCCGTGGCCAGCATCAACTATACCTCCAACACTCCCATCACTATGCCGCAACCTTCACAGGTGCAATACATGAGAATGGACAAAAGCATGGCTTCAGAGGCTGCTCCATCGTTTTCACCTGATGAGCAAAAGCTTACAGATGAAGTACAGGTCATCTTTAGTTTTGAAAATTAATTTAGCAAAATTCCACTAGGAAAACGGCTCCAAGAGTCCCATCATTGCTTCCCTGTCGCGACAGGGAAGCAATTTCTTTTTACAGGGAAGGTATAGTTATCTTAAAAAGTGTTCCCTCTCCTACCTTCGAGTCCAGTTCGATGGCTCCTTTCAGTTGTTCTACAGACTCCTTGACCATGTAAAGACCAATTCCAGAACCTACATTTTTTTGGGTGGCACGTTGAAACAATTCAAAAACGTCCGATTGATATTTTTCATCTATACCGATCCCATTATCCTGCACCTGAATAATGGCCTTTCCATCCTGTACATCCACCCAAATCCTAATGTACTTGTCAGGGTTATTTTCTTGTTGAAACTTATAGGCATTGCTAAATAGGTTATTGAAAATCACTCTCAATTTTGCCTCATCAGATTGGAATCGCTCTTCTTGATTAATAGTTGTCTCCACATCTATTTCTGTAAGGTCCCACTTATTTTCATAAGCTTCGTATTGCTGAGCCAAAAGTTCTTCGAAATTAATATTAGTGACCACATTATCGATCTTGGTGGAGCGATAAAAATCCAGCATTTTGTAAATAAAATCATCTAGCTTTACTGTTGCAGAATCAATCATCTCAAAATACTCCAGGATTGTCCGATCATCACATTCCATTTTGGCCAATTTAGAGACCCCGGAAATGCTCATTAACGGCCCCCTAAGTTCATGCGAAAGGCTATAGACAAACTGGTTCATCTCGGAGTGCATTTTCTCCAGGCGAGTATTCTTTTCCTTCAATTCCTGACGGATAAAATAGATATCAGCCGCATTCTTTATGGCATTCTTGATCTGCTCAATATTCCACGGCTTATCAATGAACCTGTACACTTCGCCCTTGTTAATGGCGTCGATAACACTGGAAATATCAGAATAACCGGTAAGTAGGATACGAATAGGATCAGGCTTGAACTGGACCAGTTTTTCAAAAAACTCCACACCGGTCATTCCAGGCATTCGCTGATCAGCAATGACCACATGAACATCCTCATTCTGAGCAATCAACAGGCCTTCTTCAGCATTCAAGGCAGTAAAAATCTTAAAATCTCTTCTTAAGCTTGCTTTGAAAGAGTTAAGGTTATTATGCTCATCATCTAGATATAAAACATTTATCTTACTACTCATTACGTGCTGTTTTTTGATAAATTGGCAAGGTAATCACAAAGGAGGTTCCTTTTCCTTCTTCAGAGAACACCTCCAGTGCACCTTGGTGGTTTTCAATAATTTTATAAACAATGGACAATCCTAATCCTGTCCCTTTCCCAACTTGCTTAGTGGTGAAAAACGGTTCGAATATACGTTCCTTCACATGCTCAGGCATCCCCGGACCATTATCCTTGATTTCTATCCGCACCTTATTTCCTTCTACGACAGAAGTAGTGATTTCTACCAATGGATGGGTAATATTATCATGCTCTTGCAGCGCTTGAACAGCATTACTGATAATGTTCATAAATACCTGATTGATCTTTCCAGCCAGGCATTCCACCATAGGGATTTCTCCATAATGCTTGTCCACTCCCACGCGTCCCATTGTACTGTTCAGCAAAATCAAGGTACTGTTCAAGCCATCGTGCAAATCCACCTTCTTCACATCCTGCTCATCTACCCTGGAAAACAGCCTAAGCCCCTTTACAATTTCCACAGTCCGTTTGGCTCCTTCTTCCATCCCTTTTAGCAGCATGTCAATCTCCTCCACCAAATACGAAAACTCCAAATCCTCTTCCAGATCATGAAGGGATTTACGGGTTGTTTCCGAGAACTCTTCTTTTCCCTTTTGCCTGTACGCTTCCGTTATCTCCAACACATCCTGAAGGTCACGTTTTAGGGGTGAGATATTAGAGCTTACAAAATTAATGGGGTTATTGATTTCATGGGCTATACCCGCTGTAAGCTGCCCTAAGGACGCCATTTTCTCCTGATTAACCAATTGTGTTTGTGTATTTTGAAGATTTTTTAAAGTCAGTTCAAGTTCTTTGGTCCTTAATTTAACTTTTTCCTCCAAAATAACATTCTGTTCCCTCACTAACCTTTCATTTTCTTTTAATGCCTTCAGTTTTCCCTGCTGCTGTTGCTCCTTTTCTTTTTTGAGAATATTGATCCTATTGGCCAGTGCCAGTGAAAGTAAAATTGCCTCCAAGGCGGTCCCCACTAGCATCGGGAAGCTTGCCAAATCCTGGAGCAATTCGATCCCTAAATTTTTCAGTACAAAAATCACCACGCCTACCAGAAAAAACGACCACGCAATCAGGAAATAAAGTGCCGGTCGGTAACCACTTTTGGCAGCCATAATGGCTGAAAGAAAAAAGAACACGGCCACCAACATACCCGCGAGATCTGTCAGCCTATAACTCAACTCTACAAAGGAAAACACCCTTGTAAAAAGTACCAGCCCGTAAATCACACCGATGCCCAACAGTACCTTATCGAGTTTAGGAATGATACTTTTGGTCTTTAGGAAAATCCGGATAAAGGTCACTGCAAACACCCCCGACAAGGCTGAAAACAACACCGCGCTCACTTCGAAAAACCGAAAGTTATCACTAAATAAAAATAGTCTTGAATATCCAGCTAGGGATAATTGCGCCAACGATATAAAAAGGATATACAAACAATATACTAAATAAACGCCGTCACGAACTGAAAAATAAAGCACGAGATTATACAGAAACAACGCCAGCATAATCCCTATGTAAATATTTGCCAGCAACATCCTTCTGGTATCCATTCCTTCGAAAACACTTTCAGGGTATACTGATGTTTCGAAAGAAATCGGTTCCTGTGAGTATAACTTAAAAACAATGTCTCCTGTCTCAATATTTTCAACCCAAAAAGCAGGAGCCAAGTGGCCATTAAGTCCGTCTCCCATAAAAGCTGTCCCCTTCACGCCACTAGAGACATAGCTACCTGAAGTATCCTTAACAAACAGTTCTAAATACCTTATTGTAGGATTTTTAACTTCCAAGTAAAATGGCCCACTGGATTTCAACTCACTCACATCTACCTCCGCGCTGATATAGACCGTATCAGATTGCATTCCGAGGTTTAATACCTCAGTTCCGGAAAAATCCTTTTGTATTCTGGTTTCCTGTAAATCACCATTCTCCACATTCAGCAGCTCGTAATGTTCGATTTTGATATTACTTCTTTCGTCATTACCGACCTGATCTGTGCAACTGCACATCACAAGGGCAACAAGCAATAGGGGAAGAAAGCTCCTTCCAAAACTGATTTTTGAGAATTGTAATTCCATAACAACTTCAGGTCTCCAAATCATATAATATTGTAAAGTCTCCTTTAGGACTCGTTTCATTTGAAGAATGAACGGGATTATTTTTTAAATAAAAAATCTTATCTTTTTCTTCTTCCTTGGCATTGGGCAAGTCTTTCAGGTTTTTAATATCCAAAATAGTGGCGATCAATCCCTCTTTGGGATACAAGAAAGTACCACTGTCCCCTAGTCCTTCTATTATTCCAAACCCCAGTTTTTGGCAATTTTCCAATGTAAATGGCGAACAAAATCCCATAAGGCATTTTAATCTGAGCAAAGATGCCACTGCTACTCCTGCCCTAATCAGAAAAATGCTCCCGATCCCATAACCTGCAATCTCTTTTGAATTCCACACCCCACAGAGCTCAGCTACTTCCAAATCTCCAAACTGAGACATGTACTCCACGATACGTGTGTCTTTTTCGATGATAGCAGGCTCTAAAGGCAGGTTATAGTTTCCACTCTTTATTTGCACCCTGCCTCCACCAAACACCTTAGAGCCATCCTCTGACTCTACTACCAAGAGATACACGTTTGGGTTTTCGGCCCATGACCGATCTGCTGAGGTGACTTTGGTTACACCATAGGACTCCAGCAGGGAAAAATGCCCATCAATATATTTATTAGTAGTGGTAGTATCACAAATAGATCTGACTGCCCGTATCCTTACCCTCATTCTAACGACTAATTTATGGCGTCCAAATCTACATAAAACCTGTTTGAGGGGACATTCTGATCAAGAAGTATCATTCTAGCATAATGGGCTCCCATCGCTCCTCCCATGATTACAGAAGAAGCCAACTGAGGCCACGTAGTAATAGTTTTGCCAATTTCGCTCATACTATATTTTAATCTTTCGGATAATTGCTCAAAATGCAAAATTGCCAATAATATTTCCCTATAATTATCAGCTAATTTATCTGGTAATGTCGTTTCCTCACCAAATTTTTTCAGGTAACCATGAAAAATAGGTCGATCAGGATCCTGATCAAAGCGCTCTATATCCATCATCCCCCTGTCACTGGTATCCATTACAACGGGAATCCTCATTGCCTTGGCCATCAGTCTACTCTTTATCTTTATTGGCAGGCTATCGCATTCCTCCACCAGTAAGTCAATGCCTCCATCCCTTTCAAAAAAATCCTTTATATTCTCATCTGTGATCCCTTCATCATAAATGGTCACTTTGAGAAATGGATCTATTTCTGCTATTTCCCTGGCCACTACCCATACCTTTTTTACCCCCAAACTGTATAAACCCGTCCGTATTCTGTTCATATTGCTGAGTTCTAATGTGTCAAAATCAGCGATACGCAGCTCGCCAAAAGACCTCTCCATCGCTAAACTCAATGCCACACTCTGCCCAACGGAAAGCCCAATTACGCCTATCTTTTTGGTATAAAGATGCTGTTGTTCTTCATCCTTGATCTTATATCGGTTTCTGGATGTTCTGAGGTTTTCAAAATCATCTTGAGCTAAAATACGAATTAATTGCCTTCTCCAATGATAATAAACCCAGTTTCCATATCTTTCACGCTGATTTTCATTAAAAAACGCTGCTGTTTTCTCGTGCAATGCCTGTTTATCAAATTTCTGGGCAGGATGTGTTATTTTGATCAGCTCAGATACCTGTATATCCAGTTGGTCAATCTTTTCGATAGTCCCATCTTCCAGTAAACGAGCCAAGGTATCCCTTTGAGCTCCTTGAGCATCAGCGGGAATAATTAACGCTTGATAATTAAAATCAAGCTCTTTATTGTCCTGTAAAATCATTTAATTTGTTGGTGGTTCATTAGGTAATTAAAGCAAGTAAAGTTATATTATAGATCGCAGAAACAAATAAAAAATTGCATTTTTTATAGAATATAACCATTATTCATCTAAATAGAATTGTAAAAAAAGCGTTTGAATAAGTAAATTACATTTATATTTGTGTAATAATTCAATTAGATATTGGAACACTCAATCACCCTGAGCCACTCATGCCCCTACCAAAGTAATGCCTTAAATCGAATTCCCAATGAGTGAAGAAGCTAAAGATAAGATCCGAATCCTATATGTGGATGATGAAGTGAACAATCTCCAGGCCTTTAAAGCTACCTTCAGGAGAGAGTTCAAAATTCATTTGGCTGAATCTGCTGCTAAAGGCAGGGAAGTTTTAGCTGATAATGACATCGATATTATCATCACTGATCAGCGAATGCCAGAAGAAACAGGCGTAGAGTTCCTTGAATCCATCATCGACAAGCATTCCGAACCCATACGCATTCTTTTGACAGGCTATACAGATATTCAAGCAGTCATCGACGCTATCAATAAAGGTCAAGTCTACCACTACTTGACCAAGCCTTGGGAAGAGGAATACATCAAGACGGTCATCAAAAATGCTTATGAAGTTTACTCCTTAAGAAAGGAGAATAAGAAATTAACAGATGACCTTCTCAAGGCCAATGAACAACTTGAATTTCTCTTAAGACAGAAACTGTTATCCTAATAAAAACTACTAAAGGCAGCCTCTACCATCCAGCATCATTAGGCGAATTTTGCATCGAGTAAAAAGCTCTTTAATCGATCGTCCACTGATATTGTTGCGTAAACGCTAATACCTGGCAGCCAGCAGCAGTTGCAGTTCCTTATGAGTCATCTGAAACTTTCTCGCCAAATGGGCATTGGTGAGGCTTCCCCGATAAGTATACACGCCCTTCATAAACCACTTATAATTAAATATCATTTCTTCGGCCCCGCCTAAGTCTGCCATCTGTAGTAAAATAGGTGTAAAAATATTACTTAGGGACATAGAAGCAGTACCTGAAACCCTTGAGGCAATATTGGGAACGCAATAATGAATAATATCATACATGCTATAAACAGGATCATTATGAGTGGTCATTCGGGAAGTCTCAATGCAGCCTCCTTGGTCTATGCTCACATCAATCACCACACTCCCAGGCATCATTTCAGCTACCATTTCTTCTGATACGACGACCTTTGCCCGGCCTTTTTCTCCCCTAAGCGCTCCTATGACCACGTCTGCCTTTTTCAAGGCCTCTCCCAAGGTATAATTATCTATGGTAGAAGTGTAAACTTGTTGTCCCAGTAATTGTTTTATTCTTCTGAGCTTATACAGGTGATTATCAAAAATCTTGATGCTTGCACCAAGACCAAGACCGGTCCTCGCGGCATATTCAGCCACCGTCCCCGCACCAATGATGACTACATTGGTAGGAGGAACTCCCGTAATCCCTCCAAGGATCAGCCCCTTACCTCCTTTTTTCGCACTGCTGAGATACTCTGCGGCGATGAGCATCACTGAACTACCGGCGATCTCACTCATGGCGCGTACCACTGGCATCCCTCCTACTTTATCCTCAAGATGCTCAAAAGATACCGCAGTGATTTTTTTTCTATTGAGGGCATGGATATAATCCGCATTCTGTTTTCCTAGCTGAAGAGCGGAGATGAGGCAGCTCCCTGGTTTCATATAACCTATTTCTTCCTCTGTAGGCGGCTCCACTTTTAGGACAACTGCTGCTTCGAGGGCCTCTTTGGTGGAATAGACTACCTTGGCCCCGGCATCTGAATATGCTTTATCTGAAAACTTCGAGGGCTTCCCTGCCCCAGACTCTACCATGACCCGTTGGTTATTATTGACCAGCAAAGCCACTGCCTCTGGTGTCAGCACCACTCTTTTTTCTTGCAATTCCGCTTCTTTGGGAACTCCTATCAAAATCGAGTGGTCAGAAGTTCCTGTTTTTGCCAAGGATTCTTGCGGGTAGATTCCTGCCTCTTTACTTATCTCAGCCATTTTAGCCCCCATCTTAAAACTTTTTTATGCTCATCTCCCTACCATCATTTTCATTTACTGATATCCTGATCAGGTAAAATTCCTCCGGTAAATAGTCCGGGATATTTTCTGCCCATTCAAGCCAACAGTATTTTCCACTATAAATGTATTCATCCACTCCAATTTCCAACACCTCATCTTGTTCTTTTATCCGATAGAAATCACAATGATAGAAGGTCTCCCCCCCATCATTGTGATACTCATTGACGATAGAAAATGATGGGCTGCTCACAATATCACCCACGCCAAATTCCTTTGCGATGGCCTTGATTAATGTGGTCTTCCCGGCCCCCATCTCTCCTTGAAAGATCCAAACTGGCAAGTCCCTGCAGAAGGAGACCACCTCCTTTGCCGCTTTGGGCAAGTCCTCAATATCTCCACACGTGATTGTTTTCAATCTTTTTCTACTACTTTATTTTAGGTGATAAGTGCATGATCGGAACAATCATCTCTTCCAAAGAAACCCCTCCGTGCTGAAAAGTATCCCTGTAGTAATTTACATAATAGTTGTAATTGTTCGGATATGCAAAGAAATAATCTTCTACTGCAAAAACATAACTTGTGGAAACATTAAACCTCGGAAGCATGATATCTTCCGGTTTTCCGATCTCAAATACTTTTCCTGATTCGAAATTTAAGTTTTTACCTTGCTTGTACCTCAGATTGGTAGTGACCTTCCGGTCCCCGATGATTTTATAGGGCCGATTCACCTTCTTCGTCCCGTGATCTGTCGTCACGATCACTTCACACCCTGCCTCACTCACCTTTTTAAACAGTTCAAACAACGAACTATGCAAAAACCAGCTTTCGGTAATGGATCGATAGGCTGACTCATCGGGTGCCAATTCCCGTATCATCTTCATATCGGTCCTGGCATGGGACATCATATCCACAAAATTGTAGACCAAAACATTAAGGTCATTGTTCAATAGATTTGGAAACTGCTCCAGCACCGATTTGCCCTGATTGGCTTGAAGAATTTTGTGGTAGCTAAACTTACTCTGGAGATGGTTTTTCTTTAAATTTATGGCCAAAAAATCTGCTTCGTGGCTGTTTTTACTTTCATCGGTATCTTCATTTTCCCATAAATCAGGATGGAAACGAGCCATGTCCAATGGCATCATTCCACTAAACAACGCATTCCGTGCATAAGCGGTAGTTGTGGGCAAGATACTATAATAGGTATCTTCTGACTTGATATTAAAATAATCACTTAAGGCCGGCTCAATGATCTCCCATTGATCGAGGCGCAAGTTGTCAATCACCACAAAAAACAAGGGCTTATCTGATTCTTTCAATTGGGGAAAGACCTTCTCCTTCATCACGCGATGGGATAAAATCGGTTTGTCAGCATCCCCGTCATTAAGCCAATCCAGGTAATTGTCTTTTATAAACCGGGCAAAGTTAGCATTGGCCTCGGTCTTTTGCGTGTCCAGCACCTCCTGCATGCTTTTATTTTCGGTCTTATCAATTTCAAGTTCCCAATAGGTCAGCTTCTTATAAATGTCCGCCCATTCCTTGTGGTCGATCGCATCATTATAGGCCATGCTGATCTTGGAGAAATCCTGCTGGTAAGAAAGATTGGTCTTTTCGCTGATCAACTGCTTATTCTGCAAAATCTTTTTTACTGAAAGTAAAATTTGATTCGGATTGATCGGCTTGATGAGGTAATCGGCGATTTTACCACCGATAGCATCATCCATGATATGCTCTTCCTCACTCTTGGTTATCATCACCACAGGCGTCTGTGGCTTAAGGATCTTCACCTGCTGCAAGGTTTCCAATCCGGTCATACCCGGCATCATTTCATCCAAAAAAATCACATCAAAATTGGTGTTTTCCACCATTTCAATAGCATCTACACCACTGTTTACTGTGGTAATTTCATATCCTTTTTCCTCTAAAAACATGATGTGAGGTTTCAATAGGTCAATCTCATCATCTGCCCAGAGTATTTTAAATTTTTGCATCTTATCAGGTTTAAATCTTTTAAATTTATAATTACTTTTGAATTCTATCAACTAATTCCTAGGCAATTGAAAAGCCATAAAATACTTAACGATCCTGTTTACGGTTTCATCACCATCCCCAGTGAGCTGATTTTCACCATTATTGACCATCCTTTTTTTCAAAGGTTACGGAGGATCAAGCAACTTGGTTTGACCGATTTGGTTTATCCAGGAGCGCTGCATACCCGCTTTCACCACGCCATTGGTGCCATGCACCTCATGAGCATCACATTGGACAATCTCCGCAACAAAGGACATGAAATCAGCAACCAGGAATACGAAGCCGCATTGATTGCCATTTTACTCCATGATATTGGTCACGGGCCTTTTTCCCATGCGCTCGAATACACGTTACTCAAGGGTATCCCCCATGAGTCGCTTTCACTGATGTTCATGGAGTCTTTAAACAACCAATTAAACGGCCAATTGGATCTGGCTTTAAGAATTTTTAAGAATAAATACGAGCGAAAATTCTTTTACCAACTGGTTTCCAGTCAGTTGGACATTGACCGTCTAGATTACCTTCAGCGGGACTGCTTTTTTACAGGGGTGTCCGAGGGCACTATCGGTGCTGATCGGATCATCAAGATGATGAACATCAAGGATGATCAGATCGTAGTAGAAGAAAAAGGCTTGTATAGCATAGAAAATTTCCTCAGTGCCAGGCGCCTGATGTATTGGCAGGTGTACCTGCATAAAACAACAGTAAGTGCCGAAAAAATGCTCATTAACCTCATCACTAGGGCCAAAGACCTCCAACAAGCTGGAGTAAATGTGGATGGTTCTCACGCTTTCAGGCATTTGCTCCAAAACAATTATACCCTAAAAGACTTTCAACAATCATCGGATTTATTGGAGACTTTTGCTGATCTGGATGATTTTGATATTTGGGGTGCCATAAAATACTGGAAAAACCATGATGACTTTGTCCTTAGGAGTATCTCAGAAATGTTTTTGACCAGAAACCTGTTTAAAATCAACTTAAGCAACACACCAATTGAAGAAGAACAACTTGCACTCATGAAAAAGGAAGTCGCCAAGGGCCTAAGGATTTCCGATGAAGAAATCCCCTATTTTGTTTCTTCTGGATTTATCTCTAACAATGCCTACGTGGCCAAGGAAAAAGTCATGATCCTCACCAAAAAGGGTGAGGTAATCGATGTGGCCCAAGCAGCAGATCTCCCCAACATCAAAGCGATGAGCAAAATTGTGAAAAAGTACTATGCTTGTCGCGCTAAAAATTTAACTTTGCGGTAATATAATTTTAAACTCATGGAATTCACTGTCAGTCAGGTTGCAACGCTAATAAACGGTACAGTAGAAGGTGACGGTTCCCGAAAAGTCGAACGGATAGATAAAATCCAAGAAGGTAAAAAAGGAGGGATCAGTTTCTTATCCAATATGAAGTATGAGCCTCATATTTACAATACGGAAGCATCTGCAGTGATCGTATCCGAGGATTTTTCTCCATCTAAACCGCTCCGGCCCACGCTTATCAGGGTTAAGGATCCTTATTCAGGATTCACCATATTGCTGGAGGCTTATGCTCAACTTACCAAACACAACAAAACAGGTGTAGAAGAACCATCATTTATGGATAAATCCAGTAAAATGGAAGATGGGGGCTTTCGTGGAGCATTTAGTTATATTGGTAAAAACTGTAACATAGGAAAACAAGTCTGCATCCACACCCAAGCCTACATTGGAGACAATGTCAAAATCGGGGACAGGTCCATCATCCATCCCGGTGCCAAAATCTTCAATGACACCGTCATAGGGAATGATTGTGAAATCCACCCAAATGTAGTCATCGGCGCAGACGGTTTTGGATTTGCTCCTCAGGAAGACAAAAGCTACAAAAACATCCCTCAGCTCGGCAATGTCATCCTGGAAGACAATGTAAGTATAGGGGCTGGCAGTACCATTGACTGTGCCACCATGGGATCCACGATTATTAAGAAGGGAGTCAAGATAGACAATCTTGTTCAGATCGCTCATAATGTCATCATCGGAGAACATACGGTCATCGCCGCCCAATCCGGTATTTCGGGATCCACGGAAATTGGCAAAAACTGCATCATCGCAGGACAAGCAGGTATCGTGGGACATCTCAAAATAGCTGACAACACTATTATTGGTGCCAATACAGGTATCAGTAAGTCGATTTTACAATCCGGAAAAACGATTTTTGGATACATGGGCTTTGAAATGAAGGAATTCCTAAAGTCCTATTCTATTTTCAAAAAACTTCCATCTCTTCAGGACAGAGTAAAAGAACTGGAAAAAAAACAATAAATTTGTGGCAAAATAAGTGATGCCCAAAAATCATCTTTAATGAAAGTCAAACAGCATACTATTGGAAAACAGGTGACCATTTCGGGTGTAGGGCTACATACCGGAGTGGATGCCAACATGACATTTCTTCCTGCCCCACCAAACCATGGCTATAAGTTTCAACGTATAGATATGGAAGGGGCGCCTATCGTGGATGCCGATGTCGATAACGTGGTGGATGTATCCAGAGGGACAACTATCGAGCAAAGTGGTGCGCGTGTCAACACGGTCGAACACGTACTGGCTGCACTGGTAGGATTAGAAATAGACAATGTGCTTATCCAGTTGGACGGACCTGAGCCTCCTATCATGGACGGTAGCTCTATCCAATTTATCAATATTCTCGAAGAAGCGGGACTGAAAGAGCAAAATGCCCTTCGGCGCTTCTTTGAAGTTCCTGAGAGCATCCATTACAGGGATTCCTCCAGGGAAGTAGAAATGGCCGCTTTACCGCTCGATGACTATAGGGTCACTGTTATGGTGGACTATAATTCTCCCGTACTGGGCAGCCAACACGCCTCTATTACAGACATAAGCCAATTCAAGTCTGAGATTGCTTCTTGCAGGACGTTCTGTTTCTTGCACGAACTAGAGATGCTCTATAACCAAAACCTCATCCAAGGAGGGGACCTTAATAATGCTATCGTGGTCGTAGACCGTGTGGTAACGGATGAAGAGCTGGATGGCTTGGCGAAAATGTTTAATAAACCAAAAGTAGAGGTACGTAAAGAAGGTATTCTGAACAACGTCGAACTTCGCTATAAAAACGAGCCAGCAAGGCATAAACTACTGGATGTAGTGGGAGACCTTGCATTGGTCGGACGTCCTCTGAAAGGACAAATTTTAGCGGCCAGACCGGGACATGCCGCCAATGTGGCCTTTGCCAAAAAGCTTAAGCGGGCAATGGAAAAAGTCGGGCCAAGCCATATTCCCCACTATGATCCAAAGCTACCGCCTGTATTGGACATTAATCAGATTGGGAACATACTTCCACACCGCTATCCTTTTCAGTTATTGGATAAAATCATCTATCTTGACGAAACGGTAGTGGCAGGTGTAAAGAATGTCACGATCAATGAGCCGTTTTTTATGGGGCATTTTCCAAACAATCCTGTAATGCCAGGAGTATTACAAGTAGAAGCCATGGCTCAGACTGGCGGAATTCTTGTACTCAGTACCGTGGATGATCCGGAAAACTATTGGACGTATTTTCTGGGCATCGAAAGCTGTAAATTCAGAAAAATGGTCCTACCAGGAGACACGTTGGTTTTTAAATGTGAGTTACTGTCCCCTATCAGAAGAGGGATTGCCAAAATGAAAGGTGAAGCCTATGTGGGCAACACATTGGTTTGCGAAGCCGTTATGACTGCCAGTATAGTAAGAAAAGAAGCATGATAAGTAAGCTATCACAAATACATGAAAAAACCCAAATTGGCGAAGATGTCACCATCGACCCTTTTTCGGTCATTCATGAAAACGTAGAAATAGGAAAAGGTTCCTGGATAGGTTCAAATGTAACCATCTACCCCGGAACTAAAATTGGTGAAAATTGCAAAATATTCCCAGGGGCAGTCATTGCAGGGGTACCCCAGGACCTTAAATTCCAAGGAGAAACTTCTACGGTAGAGATCGGGAACAACACGACCATCAGAGAATGCGTAACAATTAGCCGTGGCACTATTGACAAAAGAATCACCAAGGTAGGCAGTAATTGCCTGCTGATGGCCTATGTCCACATTGCCCATGACTGTATCGTTGGGGACAATGTCATCATTGCCAATGCAGTGCAGGTGGCAGGGCATGTTGCCATTGATGATTGGGCCATCATCGGCGGAAGCAGTGCGATTCACCAATTTGTGAAAATCGGCATGCACGCGATGGTTTCCGGCGGGTCGCTTGTCAGAAAGGATGTCCCCCCATTTACTAAAGCTGCTCGAGAACCATTAAGCTATGCAGGTGTAAACTCCCTTGGATTAAGGCGAAGAGGTTTCACCAGTGAATCGATCAGTCATATCCAAGAAGTCTATCGTTACCTGTTCCTCAACAGTCTCAATAACAGCCGGGCACTTGAAGAAATAGAAGTCAATCTCCCCGCTACCAAAGAAAGGGACGAAATCGTCAACTTCATCAGGTCCTCTGAAAGAGGAGTGATGAAAGGCTATATAAATTAATAAATGCTCGAAATAAGGTTAACCAATGCAGCAAAACGATTCCAGTATGACTGGATTTTTAGAAACCTTGACCTGCATGTAAAACCAACTGATAAAATCGCCATCACTGGCAGCAATGGTTCCGGCAAGTCCACTTTTCTGAAATGCCTTGCCGGAATCAATCCTTTTACCGAGGGAGGGATACTGTACACCCTCGGACAACAGCATATCGCTGATAGTGAAGTTTACCGGTACTTATCCATTTCCGCCCCCTACATGGAACTTCCGGAAGAGTTTTCACTACTTGAACTCCTGAGGTTCCATTTCAATTTCAAAACACCATACCAAGGTATGCGCCCAGAAGAAATGATCAAGGTCATGTACCTGGAGGATGCGGTCAATAAACAAATCTCCTATTTCTCTTCAGGCATGAAACAACGTCTAAAATTAGGCCTTTGTTTCTTTGCCAATGCTTCTTTGTTACTTTTGGATGAGCCTACCTCAAACCTCGATCGCAGGGGAAGTGAGTGGTACCGGGAACTGGTAAATTCATATGGAAAGGACCGCACCATTTTTGTCGCATCCAATGATCCTGCGGAATATGGATTCTGTTCCAAGAATCTCTCCATAGAAGATTATAAGCTAAAAAAGTAACGTGGATTTTTGATGAATCTGACTATATTTAGCCATATTCATACTATTCGAAAAAAAATTGCACTTATGACACGACGATTTTATTCTTCTTTTGCCCTTATTACTTTTATGGCATTTTTCTCTTGCGGCGGGGATGACAAGCCCACGCCTTCCAAGTCCAAGGAGCAAGTAGCTTCAGAAAAGTTGACCGGAGAAGGAGCGCAGGCCTGGGTAATTGGCGAAGATGGATTTGTCACACATAAAGGCTCAGATGAAACGGCTGACTTTGCCGATTTCGAAATTGTATTTTCTGCTACAGCAGGCAATAAAGCCTACACTTCTTCAAACAGCAATTTACTGTTTGACGAGAGTGGCAGCTGGTTCTTTGAAGGTACCAATTTTGACAAGCTCTCCCTTAGCGGCAACCAACCGGCAGCAGGACAGGAAATTGCTTTTTCCGGACAGGGCAATACGCTTCGGCTGGAATTTAATGTTCCTGCCCCGGCAAACGGCAGGGTAAACGCTTTGGCCGGTGATTACGTATTTATGCTTGAAAAAAAATAGCAGCCCCTATGAAAAAATGGTTAATACTGGTCGTCGCCTTTTGGGGCTCCACACTTGGCTGCTTTGCCCAGTCTCAAAATAGCATCAAACTGGTAAATGCAGTGCAAGAATTTACCCAGCTGATGATCCATCCGGATGAGGCCCAGCTAAAGAAAATCACGCATAAAAAACTATCATACGGGCATTCCAGTGGTCGTCAAGAGGACCAAAACACCTTCATTTCCTCATTGATGACCGGGAAATCAGACTTTGTAACCATTAATCTAAATGAGCAATCTTATGATGTCGTCGATGATATTGGCATCGCCAGACATATATTGGTCGCCGAAACCAACGACAATGGGGTGCCGGGAAATGTCAAAATTGGTGTACTTATGATCTGGCGTGACACTGGTGAATCATGGAAACTACTGGCCAGACAGGCCTATAAAGTCCCGCAGTAGAAGCCCTGATTAAAAACCGGAAAACCATCTCCCCATTATTTCAAGGTAACCAATGTAACCCCTGCGCCACCTCGATCAGCATGTTCGTCTTCATATTTGCCCACAGCAGGCATGGATCGAAGTAAGTTTCGGGTAATCTCCCTCAGGATTCCATCGCCTTTGCCGTGAACAATCCGTAAATCTTTTACGCCAAGCATATGGCCTTCATCCACAAAATTCTGAACAATTGGCAAAACTTCCTCTCCCCTTTTGCCCCTTAGGTCCAAATTTGGGGAAAAGTCACGCATCTTAGAAGTAGTATCAAAAGTAGACCTTGCTGCGATCGTCTTCTTCTCCTTCTTCATGGCCGTCCTGGATACTTTTTCCAGTCTGCTGAGCTTGACATTGGATTTCAGATCACCAATGCTGATTTCCACATCCTTATTTCGGATAGCCAAGACTTCAGCTATGGCCCCGTTATCCTTTAACCGCACATAATCTCCTACCTCTATGGCTCCGCCCACCACTTTTATTTCCTCCGTCGCTTTTGCCTTGATGGACTTATCTGGCTTGATGGTCGCCTTATGCTGTTCTAGGTCTTTACGCAGCTTTTTAGTAGCCTCTTTTTCAGCTTTGTTTTCCTTGATGGAGCGAATGGTTTCCTCTATCTTTTGATTGGCACCGTCCAGGATCGCTTTTGCCTCTAGCTTTGCTTGCTGGATCAGCTGCTTTTTATTGTTATCGACGGTTTCCTTTAGCTCATTGTATTCCTTGAGCCGCTGCGTCAGGAGCCTTTCCTTACGCTGTGATTCCAGTACCAATTGCTCGTATTTATTTTTCTCAGATTCAAGCTTGTTGAGCAATTTATCATATCGAACCCGTTCATCACCGATCTGTGCCTTGGCATAGCTGATGATATCTTTCTGAATCCCAATCTTAGTGGCTATTTCCAGTGCAAAAGAACTCCCCGGCTTCCCAATATCCAACTGGTAGAGCGGTTCTAATTTATCGATATCAAAGCGCATGGCACCATTGGTCATCCCTTGGTTTTTCGCTGCGATTTGTTTCAGGTTACCATAGTGCGTCGTCACGATCCCGTAAGCACCCGATTTATTCAGGGCCAATAAAATGGATTCCGCTATCGCTCCGCCAAACTGCGGCTCTGTACCTGTACCAAATTCATCAATAAAAAAAATGGTTTTCTTATCAGCAAACTGCGTAAAATACTTCATGCTCATCAAGTGGGAGCTGTACGTACTCAGGTCATTTTCAATATTCTGCTCATCCCCAATATCTATAAATAAATGATGGAAAACGGTACACTTTGAATGCGGATCCATCGGCACCAACAGACCACACTGGAGCATGTACTGCACCAATGACACCGTTTTTAAGGTAACGGATTTACCTCCCGCATTGGGCCCTGAAATCACCAGCAAGCGACTGTTATGATCCAAGTGAATATTCAGGGGAACAATTGGCCTGCTCTGCTGCTTCAACGCATGTTCCAGAACCGGATGACGGGCATTGTACCATTCGATGATTTTCTCTTTCTGAAGAGTCGGTTTGCTGGCATCCATCTTGAGTGCCAATCGTGCTTTGGCCCGGATAAAATCCACCATGCCCAAAAATTTATAAGCACTCCTTAGTTCAGGGATAAATGGTCTCAAGGTATCCGTGAGCTGCATCAGGATCTTCTGCACCTCACGGCGCTCCATGTACTCCAGTTCTTTAAGCTCATTATTTATGTCCAACACCTCTGCGGGCTCCAGAAAAACCGTCTGGCCAGTAGCCGATTCATCATGGACAAAGCCTTTGATTTTCCGTTTGTTCTCAGCCAAAACAGGCATCACCATACGTCCTCCACGAATGGTAATGGAAGCAT
Source organism: Echinicola soli (assembly GCF_006575665.1). Taxonomy (NCBI): domain Bacteria; kingdom Pseudomonadati; phylum Bacteroidota; class Cytophagia; order Cytophagales; family Cyclobacteriaceae; genus Echinicola; species Echinicola soli. The sequence continues at coordinate 2,657,342 of NZ_CP041253.1, read as the reverse complement.
CATCAGGTGTCAATCCTTTTGCTTTAGCTTCCCTAAAAATCCTATCCAAGACTTTTCTTAAGCGATTTTCTTCATAAATGATCTGTCCACGGATCAGGCCGAGTTCCTTAGTGGCATTATCCTTTATTTTGCCCTTATCGTTCAGCACTCGCTCGATTGCCCGAAGCAGGGTGTTATCGAGCGCCACCATTCCGATCAACTGAAACAATTGGGGGTACTCTTCTTCATTTTTGCTAAAAAAATCGACGCACTCTTTGAGGGTAATCAGGGAAAGCTTGATCTCGTGAAAATCATCCTCATACAAAAACGTACCCTCGATTTTTGCCTTTTCCAGATAGGGATATATATTCAAATAATTGGATGAAGGGAAAAGCTCCCCAGAGATCAATATCTGGCGAAATTCTTCCGTTTGGTCCAACAGCTTGTTTAGCAGAACAATATCACTGGAAAAGCCCACTTTCTCCACCATGGCTATCCCCAGCGCACTGCTACACTCTTCCCTTATCCACTCTTTTATTTTATCGAAATTAATCTTGGCTTCAAGATTATCCGGATATTGCATACGTTAGAATTGGTTATTCGCTAATAGTTATTCGTTAATTTGGCCGTAAAAGACAACAGTGGGGCATATCCACCCATTACTCCTTAGAGAATACTGGTCACTGAACCCCGATTACCGGCAACTGAACACTGGCACCATTCACCTCATTTGTCATCTTCCTGTCCGATTTTCTCCTTCACATTCAATGAATCAATCACGCGGCTGTACAGTTCCTTCATCTTTTCGGTATCCCTCAGATAATACTCCAGGCTCTTTGTGTAAGTTGTGTCGACCACTTGATGTTTTTCGAAAACACGGCTTTCAAAAAGCGGGTACAATTTTTTGGAGGAGTCATAGGAAACAGGCAATGAACTGGCCATGCCTTCAGCCATGTGGATATCGACCATTATTCCCACCATCTCATCCTCAGACAGCAGGTATTTGGGAGCCTTGTCATCATCACATGAAATGACCCCAACCACGAAAACGAAGAAGAATATTGCCTTTTTCACAATTCAAAATTAGCCATTTCCGTTGAAATTTAGGTAATATGTTAGCCATTACTCGTTTTATTATTCAAAGGAGTCCATTAAATTTAGGCCTTCGGAATAAAACCGCCCATGAATCAACTACTGAAAAAACTCAGGAAATACGAAATAATGATCCGGAAAGTGGCCAACAACCACCTTCAAGGGGATTATCAATCCATCTTTAAAGGTGCTGGCCTGGAATTTGATGACCTGAGGCCATATCAGTATGGTGATGATGTCCGCACGATCGAGTGGAAAGTATCCGCCAAAGGCCATGGGGCTTTCGTAAAAACTTTCCGAGAAGATAAGGACCAGTCAGTTTATTTCCTTCTGGATATTTCCGGATCCCAGGACATTGGTGATGAGCGTCGAAAGAAAATCGATTTGGGAAAAGAAATCGCCGGAGTACTTACCCTAGCTGCCATTCACGAGGGCAGTCAAGTAGGGCTCATTTCCTTTTCTGACCAAAAAGAAAAGATAATCCTTCCCGGCAAAGGCCCCCGGCAAGGGGTAAAAGTGATCAGAGGAATCTTTAACCATGAAAACAAATCACTGAAAACAGATCTCAATGAAATGTTTTCCTTTGCACTCAACCTTATCAAAAAGCGGAGCATTATCATCATCATCTCGGATTTTATCGATGAAAATTACCAGCGGTCACTAAAAGCCATGGGCGAAAAGCACGATGTTGTGGCCATTCAGGTGACCGATCCCCGTGAGTCGGCATTGCCTGCCCTGGGCATCATCCCGGTGTTTGACAAGGAAGAGGGCAAGACCACCTGGGTAAACACTGCATTTGGCAGCTTTTCACGTAAAATTGCCGAAACATTCTCTGAAGAAAGAAACACATTAAAAGAACTATGCAAGAAAAACCAAATCAATTATCTTCCAATAGACACCCGTGAGGACATCGTCCTTCCTCTAATAGAATTGTTTAGGTATAGAAATAAATCCATGAAACGTGGGTAAAATCAACGTATTTATCTTAAGTTATTTGTTTGCAGTCCTCAGCCTTTCCCTCCCAGTCCAGGGACGGGCGCAAGGTCAGCCCCAAGGTCTCAAAGTGGAAGGGTATTTTATGCAGGATTCCGCCAAATTGGGCGAGCGTATCGGCTATGTGCTAAAGGCCGAGTATCCTTCCGAAATGAACATCGTATTTCCTGACTCCGCTTTTCAGTACAGGGACTTTTCCTTTCTGGGAAAACAGACCTTTACCTCCTACACTCCTGACAGTATCACCCAGGACAGTGCCATTTACTTCCTTTCCAATTTCTCGCTGGATTCTGTAAAAACCTATGCCCTCCCGGTCTTTGAAATCCTCAAATATGACAGCATTGTTCATTATGCCTCCCAAGATGAACTGATTCTCCAGCTTACAATTGATCCGCTACCGGAGGAATTGACCTTTAAGGACAACGATAAGTACATGCCGATCGATAAGGAATTCAACTATCCCTATTTGCTGATTTTCTTGGGAATTGTCTTGGTGATTGGCTTGGCCGTTTTACTGTTGTTTGGTAAAAAAATCCAGCATCGATGGGCAGCAGGACGCCTGAAAAAACGCCACAGCATCTTCCTCAAAAAATGGGATACTACCATCCAGTCCCTTCAATCCGCCCCTTCGCTACAAACGGCCGAAGACACCCTTTGGCTATGGAGGGATTATATGGAACAGCTCAGTGGAAAACCTTATAAGGAATGGACAGCTACAGAAATTGCCGAACACTTGGATCAGCCGGAACTGGTAGCGGATTTCAGAAAGATCGAAATCATCATCTATGCCAACAGACCGGCTGAGGACATCCTGGCTACGGCCGATAAGCTAAAAGCTGTCTGTGTAAACATGTACAATCAAAAAGTAAAAGAAATCCATGAACGCAAATAGTATTATTGAATGGTTTTCATGGAGTTGGTTTTTACCGGAAACCTTCCGCTCATACGAATGGGAAAACCCATGGGTAATGCACCTGTTGTGGATTGTACCGTTGATTTTGCTGATCAGAAAGTTTACCAAATTCATTAAAAACCCTTCCCTGGAGCTCTCACTGCCGGGAAGGGTATCCAGCAGCAATCCATGGACTTATTTACGGTTGGTGCCCACCCTGTTCTTTATGCTGGCCCTCGCCATGGTGATCATCGCCCTGGCGCGTCCCCAGCGTTCCAATGAAAAAGTAGAGCAATCTACAGAAGGCATCGACATCATGCTGGTGATGGATATTTCCGAATCCATGGACCTACAAGACTTCGAACCCAACAGGCTAGAAGCCGCCAAATCCACCGCCATCGACTTTATAAACGGTCGCTTTGGCGACAGAATAGGCATGGTGATCTTTGCCGGAGAGGCATTTTCACTGGCACCACTGACCACTGATTATGAATTGCTCACTGACCTTATTGATGATATTTCCTTTGATATGATGGATGCCAAAGGCACGGCAATTGGCAGCGCTGTGGCCACGGCTACTAACCGCATGCGGGAATCAGACTCCAAATCCAAGGTAATGGTCCTCCTCAGCGATGGGGATAATAATGCCGGAAATGTGGATCCAGTGTTTGCAGCAGAATTGGCTGAAGCGATGGACATCAAAATCTACACCATCGCTGTTGGCAAAGACGGCATGGTTCCTTATGGCACGGATTTCTTCGGAAGGCCACAAATGGTCGAATCTTATCTGAATGAGACCACCTTAAGAGACCTGGCCCGAATCGGGAAAGGCCAGTTTTTCAGGGCTTCTGACGACAAGGCCCTCGAGAATATATTCGAGCAGATTGACCAACTGGAAAAAGCCGAAATCCTCGAATCCCGCTACAAGGAAACCCAGGATTATTACAGGCCTTATTTGTTTTTAGGCATATTCTTTTTCTTCATCTGGCTAGGACTGAAAAGTACCTTTGTCAATAATTTCCTATTGGATTAGGGGGAGATTGAAAGATAGTAGAATGGAATGATAGGAAGAGCTTGTAAACAATCCCAGATATCAGTTCTTCCTTGGTGCTTTAAAAGGGTCCAAGCTCCGTCAATATCAGTTTGTTAGTACAAACCAAATCCTCATCGATTAGATTCTCCAATGGCCTATTACCTCCTTCTTATAAAATAATCGATCCAAACGGAGCTGTCCACTAACACCATATACCTATCCATCTTTTCTCTTTCTTAACAAATCCATATCGACAGTATTTATGCCTGGTCACGAACTTTTCACTAAAAAGGTTCCTATGTCTTCAGACTTTTACCATGTCTTGCTCAGCGCATACCAAAGCAATCGAACGCCAAAAACCACCAGTATCACACCTACCGTTTTGTTCATATACATCATTAGCTTGGGTGTGATGAATTTGCTCAGTCTTTTGGCAATATAAACTTTGAGCAAATCAGTGCTAAACACCGTCAGCAGCATGCCCAAATAAAACCCAAAAATATCGCCTGCTGCATAACGCTTTTTCAGGTGTACCATCCCGGCGATGGAAATCCAAAAAAGCAGCACAAAAGGATTCACTCCGTTCAAACTTAATCCTTTAAAAAAACCTCTTCTGCGACTGGGAGGAGTCTTATGGGGCAATCCCCCTGAATTTGGCCTGGAGACCGCCTTTTTAAAAAGACTGGCCAATCCAAAGCTTATCATGATCGCCCCGCCCACATACCCGAGCCCTGCCTTGAATGCTGGATTATTGGTCAAATAGCTTACGCCAAAATAGGAAATCGCCACATAGACCGTATCGCTCAGTAAAATCCCCATGGCCATAAACATCGAGTTCCTAAAACCATGCTCGATGCTATTCTGTATCAGTGCAAAAAAAACAGGACCGATGATCAAACTCAACACCAGCCCCATCCCGATTCCTTCTACCAGTGAAAATCCCATCTTACTACCGTTTCTCCAAAAATTCCAGCCAAGCTTCCATTCGTGGCCCTTTTAGCACCCTTGGGAACTTGTGTTGTCCCCCCTCTTTGCCTTGTTCCCGCATCCAGTCATAAAATACCGAAACGGGAAGGACATCCAGCCGAACTTCCTTCAGTGCGTGCTTTCGCTCAGTCACATAATCATCGTTAAGTACTTTCAGATTATGGTCAATGACCCTGCAAAGCTCATCTTGGTTCACCTGATCATCTGTGCCAATATACCAATGATGCGCAAACAAGGTTCCGTGCGGCACTCCCAACACGGTAAATTCCCGGATATTGATATTCAGCTCGTCCTCGGCCATTTTTACGGCCTTGTTCATATTATCCACGGACAAATGCTCCCCGCAGAGGCTCAAAAAGTGCTTCGTCCTCCCTGTAATGACTATTTCACTTTCTTCTAACGAGACAAATCTGATCACATCACCTATCATATACCGCCAAGCACCGGCACAAGTAGATATCAAAATGGCATAATCCACCCCTTCTTCTACCTCATCGATTTTTAGGGGCATTACTCCGTTTCTCAAGTCACTGTTTTCATCAAAATAAAGCCCATTAAAAGGAACAAACTCATAAAAGATTCCATTGTTCAGCACCAGTCGCATGGAGCTACGATCCGGCAATGCCTGAAAGGCCAAAAATCCCTCACTTGCTAAGTAAGTCTCCAGGTAAATCAATGGCTTGGCTAACAGTTTTTCGAAACCTTTTTTATATGGCTCAAAAGACACTCCTCCGTGAACAAAAATCGTCAGGTTTGGCCAAATATCATGTATGGTATCCACCTGGTACCTATCAATGATCTTCTCAATCAAAATCTGTAGCCAGGCAGGAACGCCTACGATGATCCCAATATCCCATTTCGGAGCATTTTCCACAATCTTCTCCAGTTTTTCTCCCCAGTTTTTGTTGCGTGCGATCTCTTGGCCTGGCTTATAAAAACGCTGAAACCAAATGGGCAGGTTTCCGGCCGTAATTCCACTGAGATCACCCGCAAAATAGGTTCCGTTAAATTCCAGATCGGTACTTCCGCCAAGCATCAGGATGCCTTTGTTAAACAACTTGGAGGGCAAATCGTACTTCGAAAGGGTCAGGATTTGCCTCACGCCTGTTCTCCTGATGGCCTTGACCATCTCCCTGGTTATGGGAATGTACTTGGAGGCACTTCCCGATGTCCCTGAACTCAGTGCAAAATACTTGATGGATTTGGGCCAGGTTACGTTTTTTTCTCCATCTTGAAGCTTGTACCACCATTCTTCATATATCTTGTCGTAATCATAAATGGGAACCCTCTCTGAAAATGCCCTATAAAAATCATCCCCTGCGTTTGGAAACTGTGAAAGTATGGTCTTGAAACCATATTTTTCAGCCATTTGGGTTTTGCTGGCCGTGATGAGCAGCTTCTTCAATTCCTGCTTTTGCAGCTCCAGGGGTGAGCTGTATTCCTGCTCAAGGGATTCCCGTAGCCTGATCCCCCTTTTTAGCAATGTGCCTAGTATAGCCATATTTTACGCTTCAATATCTCGATGTTCTATTTCCTGTTGTGATTTTACTGTATTTCAAACACTTACCACGATCGACTCCTCCGTTTATTTGCAAATTTCAGCTGATCTCACGTGATCATCGTTCCATCCACTGAAATGAAACTGCTCACTTCCACCATGCATTAATTTGCCAATAGCCATCTTCCCCACTATCTTTGGATACAGATGGTAAATGCTCCAGTCAAGTAGCCATCCAGCTTTCAGGCATAAAAATAACGGAATGCGCATAAAAGAGAACCTATCCGAGTTAAAAAAACAATTTAAAAGGCAAGATTGTTTGTTGGTTGCGGTCAGCAAGACCAAGCCAGTGGAGGATATCCAAGAGGCCTATGATGCAGGGATGAGGCATTTTGGGGAAAACAAGGCCCAAGAGCTTGTCGATAAGCAACCTCAGCTGCCCAACGATATCCGCTGGCACATGATCGGTCACCTACAGCGCAACAAGGTCAAATACATCGCTCCCTTTATCCATCTTATCCATGGCGTGGATTCTTTTAAGCTCCTTAAAGAAATCAATAAGCAAGCCCAAAAGGCCAACCGTGTCATCGCGTGCCTTTTGCAGGTGCATATTGCGAAGGAGGAAAGCAAATTTGGCTTTAGTGAAGAGGAAATCCTAGAGATGATCAAACTGCCTGAATTTGCTGCTTTGAAAAATGTCCGTATCATCGGATTGATGGGCATGGCTACCAACACCGACAAGGAAGAAATGGTCAGAGCGGAATTTTCCGGGCTCAAAAAGCTAATGGATCACTTAAACACCTTGGATCTTCCAAACGGCATGGCCCTCAAGGAGCTTTCCATGGGCATGAGCGGTGACTATCAAATTGCCCAGGAAGAAGGCAGCACCATGGTCCGGATCGGTAGTGCCATTTTTGGCAAAAGAAAGTATATGTAGACGGGAGATTTGAGACATGAGTATTGAGCAGTCCCTCTTCGCCACGGTGAAGAGGTTAGGTAGGGTTCTTTTGGAGCAAAGACAAACTCCGCAGGGCTTGCCTGGCTTCTGAGTGCCTGACAGAGCAAAAGCTTTATAGCCATGGTAAAAGTCGATTAATAGGCTTATTGATCTAGACACTAAAGTAGAGTCTTAGGTTCCTTTACGCTAATGCCCAAAGCAAATAGTTAAGGAAAAACAAGTAAAAAGTGTCAACTAAATTCAGAACGTGACAGTAGGCAATCAAAATCCAATGTCATGGAACAAACATACCATAGACAGTAGACAGCTGATTATGGACACTTAAATAACCAACGAAAAGATGAACTATACCAGTACTATTAAACTTGCCGCAATCCTAGGTGCATTAACGGTGGCCATAGGGGCTTTTGGCGCCCACGGCCTCGCGGCCACCTTGGAGCAATTTGGCCGGACAGCGACCTTTGAGACAGCCGTAAAGTATCAGTTTTACCACGCCTTGGCCATTTTCATGGTAGGGCTATTGCAGGCAAAACTCCCTCATGCCAAAATCCTGGATACTGCCATCTATGCGTTTTTGGCAGGAATCATTATTTTCTCCGGTTCGCTTTACATACTGTCCACCACTGGTGTGACCTGGTTGGGAGCCATTACCCCCATCGGAGGAGTGGCTTTTATTGCCGGATGGATCATGGTATTTTTGGGAGCAAAGCCGCTTGCTAAAAGTTGATGGCATGTTGATAATTATACTTGTTTTACCCGCATAGGCAACCACTTTTTTATGAAAGACGCTAGAAACTTCATCCTTATTTGCTGTTTATGCTTGCCTTTTCAACTTTGGGCGCAAGCAACCAAACCAGCCGTCAAAGCACTAGAAAACCAACTGGGAGAAAATTCTTTTTTTTCAAAGCACCTTACGGGCTTTATGCTCTATGACCTGGACGAGCAGCAAACCGTTTATGAAAAAAATAGCGAGCTGTACTTTGCACCAGCCTCCACTACCAAATTGTTTACTTTTTATGCAGCGTTGGTCACACTTGGGGATAGTACCAAGCGCCTTCGCTATCTGCCCAAAGGGAAGGACGTCATCATTTGGGGCACCGGGGATCCTTCTTGGAAGTACAAGCCCGTTCCTGACATTGATATGAAGGGATTCTTTGCCAACTATGATGACATTTATTTTTCTGACAGCAACTGGGAAGATACACCGTATGGGTATGGCTGGCAGTGGGATGATTTTTATTATTCCTATGCTGCCGAACGATCCCCTCTTCCCATTTATGGGAACTTGGCCACAGTAAAGAGCCTTCAGCGATCTCCCAGCTTGGCACCACCGCTTTTTGCCAATGCACTGGCCATCACTACCAAAGCTATCAAAGACGTGGAGCGTGATTTTCGCAGTAACCGATTTTATTATAATCCCAACACTTATGTGTACCGCGGAAGGGACACCAAGGTACCTTTTGCCACCTCCACGGAGACCTTTGCGCAGCTGGCCAGTCAAGAGCTGGATAAAGAGGTCATCCCCACCAAAGACAAACTGCCCGAAAACCACTTTGTCCTAAAAGGCATTCCCTTGAACTGTCTCTACCAGGAAATGCTTCACGAAAGTGACAACTTTCTGGCCGAACATCTCTTACTGATGGTCGCCGATGAATTGATGCTTAAGCTCAATGCGGAGGAAGCCATTGACTTTGTGACTAAAAACTACCTTTCCGACCTACAGGATGAGCCCATTTGGCTGGACGGATCGGGACTGTCCCGGTACAATTTATTCACTCCGAGATCCATGGTTTCCATTGCTGAAAAGATTTACCAGATCGTGCCAGACACCACCTTATTCAGGCTTTTGCCGCAAGGGGGCAGGACAGGCACACTTAAGAACGCCTACCGCGCCCCTACTCCTTATATCTTTGCCAAAACAGGCACGATCAGCAATAATCATTCACTGGCCGGCTATATCAAAACCAAAAAAGGCAAGCTCTACGCCTTTGCCTTTATGAACAATAATTATCCCTACAAAGCCCGCCAAGTCATCAATGAGATGGAAAAGGTGTTATTGTTTGTCCGGGATAATTTTTAACTTCAACCCTAAATATGCATTAGCCTATCTACGCCACGGCGCACAGGTATTACGACCTGAAACTGTCTCAAAATCAGCCGCTATGCTGCTGTTTTCGATTTCATCGTCCGCCACGGCGGATGCCTAAATCTCCAAACAGCCTGATTTTCTTACAGTTTCAGCTCTTCCCGGTATCCGTCGGGACAGGCTATAACGATTCTTAATGAATAATCCGGGTTCAATCAAAAAACACCTGCATGAACAAGAGAACATTTATCAAAGTTTTGGGACTGACGGCGGGCCTCTCACCGATGATGGGCCTCAAAAGCGACGTCATCGCCTCCACTATAGATTCAAATACCTTATTGCCCAAGCCACTAAAACGAGGAGACTTAGTGGGATTGGTCAGCCCATCCGCCGCGACCAATGACGAGATGTTGTTCCAATTTGCACAGGAGACATTGGAAGCGCTTGGCTTTCGGGTCCTAAAAGGAAAGCACCTCACAGATCGGTACGGACACCTCGCGGGCAAAGATGAAGACCGAGCAGGAGACATCAATGCCATGTTTGCGAATAAGGACGTCAAAGCCATCATCTGCATTCGTGGTGGTTCTGGAGCGGCGCGGATCTTACCCCTTTTGGATTATAAAACCATCCGCAAAAATCCCAAACCCATCCTTGGCTACAGTGACATCACCGCCATTCACAATGCCATCTATGCACAGACCGGCCTGATCACCTTCCACGGCCCAAATGGCACCGGAAGCTGGAACAGCTTTAACGTCAATCAATTTGAGCAAATGTTCTTTGATCAGGAATTGGTAAGGTTTGAAAATGAGCAGGAAAAAGGCGATGACCTGATCGTGAAGAAAAACAGAATCCAGACCATCACTTCTGGCACTGCCGAGGGAATCATTGTGGGCGGAAACCTGACGGTCTTGACAGGAACCGCCGGCTCCCCTTACCTGCCCGAATTCAAGGACAAAATCCTTTTCCTTGAAGATGTCGGGGAGGATCCTTACCGCGTGGACCGCATGATGAGCACCCTGATGCTCATGGGGGCACTGGATGAAATCAATGGTTTTATCTTTGGCCAATGTTCAGAATGCGAACCTTCCGGAGGATACGGTTCATTGACCATTTGGCAAATCCTGGAAGACTACATCAAGCCGTTGGCCATTCCTGCTTACCGTGGAGCTATGATCGGCCATGTCAGCAAGCAGTTTATCGTGCCTATCGGAGCAAGGGTAAAAATGGACGCAGACCAAGGGATTTTTGAAATGACAGAAAAGATCTTTCAGGATGAGCATGACCGTTCGTACTAAACCACACGGATAATCCCCAACCCGATAAACATCGTATGTTGAAGCATGAAAACCCTATCGCTCTTTTCGACCTTAATCAGCCTGCTGTCAATCGGACTTTCAGCCTGCGCCACCAATGGCACCAATCTTTCACCAACCCCCTATTCATCACAAACACCCAAAAACAAGGACATGACCAATCCTACTGAAGCATTGACCTACCTGGCACTTGGAGACTCTTACACCATTGGTGAAGGTGTCAGTGATAACGAAACCTATCCTGCCCAATTGACCAAATCACTCACCGCCAAGGGGGTTAACATTACGCTATCTAAGATCATCGCCACCACCGGCTGGACCACTGACGAACTCCAACAAGGCATTGATTCTGCCCATATTGAAGGCAACACTTACTCGATCGTCAGCCTCCTCATCGGTGTCAATAATCAGTACAGAGGCCGATCTGTAGAAAATTACAAACTGGAATTCGAAGCGCTATTGGACCAAGCCATCCATTTTGCCGATGGCAACACCAACCGGGTCGTGGTCATTTCAATCCCTGACTGGGGCGTCACCCAGTTTGCCGAGCAGCAGCAAGTGGACAAGGAAAAAATAGCGGCTGAAATTGACTCCTATAACCAAGCTCAACGACAAATCACGGAAGAAAGGGGCGTTACATTCGTGGACATCACTACCGAATACCGCCAAATTGGCCACTTGGAAGAAAACCTTACTTCCGATGGACTCCATCCCAGTGGAAATATCTACCGCTCTTGGTCACAGCAACTGGCTGAAACTTTGATTGAAAGATTGTAAAATTGGAAGATGATAACCTCAGTTTCCCTGTTTAAAGCATCTTGGCTTTCGAAGTGGATCCTGCATTGCTACTCTAAGCCCGAAATTCGACTTGCAGCCACATCAAGACTAATTTTCATCCTACCCCTATCGAGACGAGAACCGAAGGCTGAAAGCCTTACCTGGCATTGATCCAAAGCAAGGCCTTGGGGCATATACCCAAACACATTACGCTACCACAGGCTGGAAGCCTGGCTCAGTACATTCATCTAGCCAAACAATCTTCACAGAAATACTTCTATTATTCTATCGAAAGATAAACACAGATCAAAGTAAAATAAAGTCCATTAACCTGTGTTTATCTCTGGAGCCATTTGTGTCCAAAATTTTATCGTTAGATCAACTCCTTTATAAAGGGATCGTCATAATCCTCAATGAAGGCCAGCACATTGGAATATTGATCGAAGTCCTCTCTGGGGTGCGCAGTGGTAAGTACCACAGCTTTCATACCTGCATTCTGGGCTGCTTCCACCCCTTTCGGTGCATCTTCAAAAACAACACAATCCTCCGGCTCCCTTCCCAGGGCTTCTGCTGCCATCACAAAAGTATCTGGATGGGGCTTGCTCAGCTTCACATCATCTGCAGTGACGATGGCGGAGAAGTACTTTCTGATATCCAGGTTATCCAGTGCAAAATCCACATTGAAGGGAATGGCTGCCGTCCCAAGGGCCATTTTCACTCCAGCTTTTTCTGCTGTTTCAAAAAACCCGCCCAGCCCTTTGATCAAGGACAAATGGGGTTTATATTCCTGCTGGTACCTTTTCTCTTTTTCCATGGACCATTGATCTGCTTCCTGCTCAGTAAAACGCCCCTTTCCGAAAACCCTGTCCAAAACTTCCGGATTCTTTCCGTACATCTCTACTTTCACTTCTTCCCAGCTGAGATTGGCGCCCAAGTCCTCATTGAACAGCTGGTGCCAAGCTTTAGTGTGAAAATGCATATCATCTATTATGGTACCGTTCAGGTCAAAAATAAACGTCAAATCTTTGTTATTCATTGTTACTAATGGTTTAAAATAAGTTGACAAAGAGTAAAAACGGTCTGTCCATTCATTTGGTTCTTTTAAATGTAATTAATTTAAACCATTGAGAGACTTAAAGGTTGTCGCATCAGGGAAATCGTTTTTAGCCAATGGTGTTATTCAATTCAAGCAATATGGTGTCAGACCAAGCGGACCTGTTTGTCCGCCAGGTTCGCTCAGGCTGACATCATTTCACTGATAGTTCAAAAACGATTTACCTCGTTGTAGCATTGAAAGATTCTGGCTTTTGGTAATGGTGTTCTCCTTCTTATTCATCATTCTCAATCAGCGTCCCGGGGAAATCGCTTTTAGATGAGCGACTGCGTATTCCACTAGCTACGCCATTCTAACAATGCCTTTGTCCCCGATATCCACCAGCCTGTCCCGAAGGATTTCGGGACAGGCTATTCCGACCCCAATATATCGGGAAGGAATCTCTTATTTAAAATTGAAATCCCTCCTCAAGTCGGGATGACAACGAATTAGAAATTGTGATTTATACAACATTTTTTAAAAAGCGATTTCCCTGATCAGCACCCCCTGTAAGACAATCAAAACGATTATTCTATTCCACAGCTCTACCACGCAACAAGCCAGTTCAGCACCCACCATAAATCATATCGAACCAATTATATTTTCACTGAATGTATTGTCATCGCAATTAATTTTTTATTTTTTCATATTTTTAGAAAACCAACTTTAAAACAGGAATTACCCATGGTATATTTTACCAAGCCATTTACAGCACTCCCTGAAACTGCTCAAAATCAACTCAGCCAAAAATTCAAGGAAGTAAAATACGCCAAATCCCAGCGGCTATACCTCCAAAACCAATCTGGCATTGAGGGATTTGATTTTATCGTCGAGGGAGGGTTTGAAGGATACTTTTATGACCGCAACCAAAAGAAGCGGCGAATAGAACAGTATGGGCCGGGCGCTTGGTTTGGGGGAATTTCGCTACTGTACAACAAAGGAATCTCCTTACAGACGGTGGACACCCTGCCCAATACCAAGGTGATGCGCCTCACTCCAGAGGAATTCCACCTGATTTGTCAAGAACAACAAACATTCAGGGATCATTTTGTAAGGGAATTTGGTGAACGCATGCTGGAGCCTGAATTCGTGCACTTCATCAAAGGCGCCACCTATTATCCCCAACAAAACAACATCACTTCCGACACGTTCTATACGCAAAAAGTTGGCTCGCTAAATCCGCGCGAATTGGTCACTGCACAAGCACAATCCACCATAGCCGAAGCCGCCAAGATCATGGGCGAGGAAAAAACCAGCTGTATTTTCATCACTGATGAAGCAGACAGCATCATCGGCTATGTCACAGACATCACCCTGCGGGACCAGGTCATCGCACAGAATATTCCCACTACTACTCCTGTGGCAGAAATCACCAAAAGGGATATCGTGTCCATTGACGCGGATGCTTATATCTATGAATCCCTGCTCCTGATGTTCCAAACCAAAACCCGCTATCTCTTGGTGGAAAATGAAGGGAAGTTTACGGGATTTATTTCCCGGACCAAACTCCTCAGTGAGCAGTCACAATCGCCCTTTCTTTTTATCCAATCCGTAAAACAGGCCACTTCTGTGGGTGAACTTCGGGAAAAATGGAGCCAGGTGCCGGCCATTGTGGAGCAATTGCTTCAGCGAGGTGTCAAGTCCGAAACAGTCAATCAGGTCATCACCACCGTCTCCGATACCATTGCCCTTCGTGTGATAGATGATGTTATCCATGAAGTAGGCCCCCCGCCTTCCAAGTTTGTGTTTATCACATTGGGAAGTGAAGGCCGCAAAGAACAAACCCTCAAAACCGATCAGGACAACGCGATCATTTACGAGGACAAAGCCAACGAACACCGTGAAGAGGTTCGGGCATATTTCCTGGACTTTGCCGACAAAATCTCCTCTCATTTGGATACCATTGGTTTCAGCTTTTGCAAAGGCGGGTTCATGGCCAAAAACCCCAAATGGACCCATTCACTCTCCCACTGGAAGCGCAACTATGATGCCTGGATGATGGAGTCCACACAAGAGACGGTCATGAAGTATTCCACTTTCTTCGACAACCGTCCGATTTATGGGGACTTCAGCATTTTGGATGAGCTGCACGGCTACATGGACAAGCAGCTGGATGTCCCGCTGGAACGCTTTTTCTTTAACATGGCCACCAATGCCCTGCAATACGAACCTCCCCTGACCTTTTTCAAGGGGATCAGGACATTCACTGTTGGTGAGCAAAAGGTCTTTGATATCAAAAAGGCCATGACGCCCATTGTGGACATCACCCGGGTGTTTGCGCTCAAAGACAAGATTTTCCTGACCAATACGGGCGAACGACTAGATGCCCTTGCTAAGACCAATCATATCACAGAAGAAGAACTCTTGGAACTTAAACAAGCCTATTATTACCTGATGGGACTGCGACTGGACCGGCAAGCCAAACAGATCATGCTGGACAAAATGGAACCCGAAAACTTCATCAGCATCGACAGCCTCACCAAAATCGAAAAGGTAACCCTCATCGAAATCTTCAAAGTGATCAAAAACTTCCAGATGAAAGTGAAGATTGCCTTTACCAATACGATTTTTTAACTCAATTTTAAAATCCCAACAACAAGGCTCTGTGTTTTTTTGCATATAATGGCTCGCTATGACGATTTCATTTACCGCATTGCGAGGAAGTATAGCCTATCCCGTAGCTATTGGGAAAGAATCAATCCCATGTTTCACACGAAGCCGAGATTGCTTCCTTCCTCTGGTCGTCGCAATGACGTCATAGTTATGGATCAAGCAATATTTCTGGGGGCGGGAGAAGATTTATAGTCATTTGGTATGTCGCCACGAAGCCGCCAAGACACGAAGTGTTTTGTAGGCGGATTCCAAATTTCATGGAAAACAAACAGCTTTGGGTCTTAGAATCTTTGTGGCAAAAAAACAAAAAAGAAATCCTATTGAAATAAAGGGATTCATGCCCTCAACTTTTTCGCTTGCCTCCTTTTTAGCACATTTTGAGGACCAAGCAATATTTCTGGAAGATGAGAGATTTCCATGTGGTTTTGGTAAGCATATTTCTCTTTAATTTAGCAATAGGAATGTGTAGATTATAAAATCAGTATAAATCCGTCATTGCGAGGAAGTATAGCCTGTCCCGACCTATCGGGAACGTGGCAATCCCGTATTAAGAAAACGAGATTGCTTCACTCCGTTGCTCTGCATTCGCAATGACGGTATTTTAAATCGCGTTTATTATAAAAAATCAGCGTAAATCTTATTAATCTGCATCATCTGCGTGCTATCGAAACCAACCCTAATCCCCCCCAACTTTTCAGCTTGATCCATAGTTATGACGTTCCCGTTTCTCGATACCATCATAGCTGCATTCTCAATAACGATTTGATACCCGCTGCTTGGTCGAATCCGGATTTTCAACAACTTTTTAGTCATTTTATAAAACAATCCTGCTACCTATATTTTGTCGCACATGGTGGTCATTAACACAGATTCAAACAAAAAAAACAGTTGACTGCAAGGAAATTGCAGTGGATCAGGGATAAATTGAGCCCATTGATAAATCTATGTATTTACGTTAAATTTTGTAAATTATGAAAGAGCTTAGTTTTGAAAGTATGGAAAAGGTAAGATGAGGAATGAGTGAAGATTGTGGTTGGGCATTTGCTACGGTTGGACTAGCAGTTCTAACAGGCGGTATTGGTGTTTTGGCTGTGACTGCTATGGCAGGCCACGGCATAGCATCCATTAGCTTTATGAGATCTTTTGGACCAAGTGATTTTTATTAATGCCCCACATGAAAAAACTCATCATAAATATCATTTCATTTCTTGCGATAATCGTCTCAATGCTTCTTTTGATGAGAGTTGATCATGCTATTCCTTATTTGGATCATGTTTATATCTTGGTAATCATTTTAGCGACCACTGGACTTATCTCCGAAGTGATCAAGTACCGCAAGTCCGGTTGTTCTTAAGCTGTCATAGCAACCTAAAAAAACAAACCTCCGGGAAAGATGGCCCTTGGCCTACTTTCCCGGAGGTTTAGTCTAATATCTCACGCTTAGCATCTGAAATCTTGATGCTAGGTTATTTTCCGTCTTTGGTCACATTGGAGATCAATGCTACCTTTTCAATAGGCTCAGAAGCATTGGAGTAAATTCTCACGACGCTACGTTGCTTGCCCATTTTCCCTGCAGAGTTAAAGCTCACCTTGATTTCACCAGTTTTCCCTGGAGCCACCGGTTCTTTTGGCCAATTTGGCACGGTACATCCGCACGTAGCGGCTACATTTGATATTTTGAGCACTTCCGTTCCAGTGTTGGTAAACTTAAAGGTGTGTTCCACCTTGGTTCCTTGCGTGATTTCACCAAAGTCCTTTTCGGTCTCTTCGAAGGTAATCACTGGCCCCTTTACTACTTCTTTCTCGGCGGTAGCCTTTTCAGTTTCACTTTGTGCCTGCACAGCAAATGCTGAAAACGCCACGGCAAAAATTAGAATTAACTTTTTCATTTCAGTTGGTCTTTATTAATTACTAATAGAAAATTAGCTTCAATTTTCGTTCCAAATATACTTATCTTCAATATCCACACCCTAAACCCTTAAACGTATGGCTTCGTAAATGTTCCGATTTTTTGTAGAATAATCAAGCTAATGGGCTTTTTATATATGCCATTAAAACACTCACTTTAATCATCCCACAAAGAAATTGGCATGAAAATTCACTAAAAACACCTCTGCTGTAGCCCTGGTCAAGGCGGTGTACAACCACCGAATATAAGCAGTATCCAACTGATCTTCTGTCACATAACCTTGATCTACGAAGACGGCATTCCACTGCCCTCCCTGACTCTTATGACAGGTTAGCGCATAGGCAAATTTCACCTGTAATGCATTGAGATAAGGATCTTTCTTGATGTATTCACGTCGTTCTTTTCTGTTCTCCACCCCTGCGTAATCTTCTGTTACCTGTCGGTACAATTCCCTTGAAGCTTCTGCACTAAGGGCAGTAGATGAAGTATAGAGCGTGTCCAAGATGACCTTTGCCTCGAAAAAAGACTCCTCGGGATAGTCAATCAGTCTCAGCTCCAATGTCGCAAACCTCAGCCCGTACATTTCCTCAAAAGAGCGGATTTTTACCACTTCCACAAAATCACCATTTGCCAAAAAACTCACCTTGTCGGATTCGGCCATATAGGTATAATTATTCCTCACGATCATCAGCATATCCCCTGTAGAAATTTCCTCTTCGTAAAAGTGAATCGCCCTACGGATATACTGGTTATATTGTACGGCTGCTTTATTGGATCGTGTAATGATGATGGTGTTTTCCACTCCATATTTATTATAGGCATAGCGCAGACCATCCTCCAACCGTTCACTGGTCATTTTATAAAAATCAGGAAACCCTTTGATTGTAAACGAAATGACAGGTTCCTTCTTGATCACCTCTTTTCTCAGCTCAGTGGCATTGTAGAGGATTCCCGAGTCCAATTGCTGCCGCATTACCTCGGTAAGCTCGGCTTCCAGGACATCCAGACCATAATGTTGGATAAGGTAATTCCCGTCCAGCGCAGGACTGTTTTCGCTGCTCACTGGTGGCAATTGAGCCGTATCGCCAATCAAAATCAGCCTATTGGTGGAGTGCTGAAAAACGTACTGCAACAGATCCCGCAGCAAGTTGCTTCCCCCAAGGGCATCATCTGCCAACATAGAAGCCTCGTCCACGATAAATACCGTGTTTTTATAGTAGTTCTTCTGCAGGTCAAAACCAGCTCCGGCAAATCCCTCTTGCTCCTTTGGACGGTAAATGATCTTATGGATGGTAAAGCCCATCCTTCCAGAATAAGCAGACATTACCTTGGCTGCCCTCCCTGTAGGCGCCAAAAGCAATGAGCGGAAATTCAATCGGGCCAAAGACTTCACCACGGCTGCGATCACGGAAGTCTTTCCTGTCCCTGCATATCCCCTGAGAATAAACGTAGGCTTCTTATCAAAATCCTTATCCAAGAAGGTATCCATCAAGCCAAAGAAAGCCCTTTGGCCCTCTGTGGGCTCATGTGGGAAATTTTGACGTATCAGGCTCGCTGGTTTCGGAATATCTTGATTATCTTTATTCATGTAAAAGCGAATCTACAGCTTAAATGCAGAATTTAGAAAAAGAAATCAATGAGAAATTTGGGGGTAGATTACGCACGAGGGTAAATGGCGTTCTCATCCTGGAAGACAAGATCTTGATGGTCAAGCATCATATGGGTAACGGAAAATGCTTTTGGAATGTCCCTGGAGGGGGCATGGACTACCAATCCACCGCTCCCGAAAACCTCAAAAGGGAGTTTTTGGAAGAAACTGGGTTCATGATCCAAATAGGTCCTTTATTAACGGTTACCGAATTTCTCAAACCACCCCTTCATGCAGTGGAGCTTTTTTTTGAAGTCTCCAAAGAATCAGGTCAATTGAAAAGGGGAACCGATCCTGAACTCCCAGATCACGCACAACTAATTGAAGATGTGCGCTTCATGAGTTTAGAGGAAATAAA
Source organism: Echinicola soli (assembly GCF_006575665.1). NCBI lineage: Bacteria > Pseudomonadati > Bacteroidota > Cytophagia > Cytophagales > Cyclobacteriaceae > Echinicola > Echinicola soli. Next base: position 2,638,110 of record NZ_CP041253.1, on the reverse strand, counting down.
CCAAATTCCCAATGATGAAAAACATCATCTTTTTTGGAAGATAAAATCGCTGAATGACATAAGAATATGGAAAGGATATTTTAATTTTGAAAATAAATGCATAAAATAGCATCTTATTAGATACCATCAACCTTTATATAAGAAGTAAAATCCACTGAAAAATGAATTTGACTAGAATCTTATCGATTGTTTTTCTCATCGCAGCTTTGGCCGTAGGCTATAAGCTTTACAAGGGCGTTGACGATGTCATGCAAGAAGAAAAGCGAATTGCTAACATCGAAGCACGCGTCATCGAAAAACTCCAAATGCTTCGACAAGCACAACAGGCCTATTTGGCCACCAACGGAGAATATGCCGGAAACTGGCAGGATTTAAGAAAATTCATTGAAGACGGTGATATCTTCATTGTCCAGAAGACTGAAGAAACCAAATTATTGGATTATGGTGAAGAGGAAGTGACTATTCACTATGATACGCTAGGTTCCGTTAATGTAATGGACTCCCTTTTCAATGAAAGAAAGTATCCTGAATTTAACATCAACACCCTGAATGTAGTACCCGGATCAGGAGGAAAAACATTTGAGTTCTTTGCGGACAAAGTGGAAAGAGGAGCCAGCAAAACACTTATCGATGTATTCGAGATCAGAGACCCTGCTCCTGTAAATCCAGAAAGAAGACAAAACAACAATGAGAAAGCGCTGAGAGTGGGATCGAAAACAGACGCTTCTACCTCAGGTAACTGGGAATAACCTTGGCAAAAACGGTAACAAATACACATACAGAATTTCACTGCGATAAACTTGACGTGTCAAACACGTCAGGTTTATCGCTTTTATTTTATCCGCAAAGGCTGATCGTACTGGCCAAAAACCAAAACGGCTTGGTCATTGGGGTAAATGACTACCCCTTTGTGGAAAAAAATGAACTAGAAATGATCTTGCAAAAAGACTTGTTCATTTCACAAAAGGCCAGTCACTGCGAAGCCACGCTCTACGTTTATTCACCTGATTTTTGTTTGGTTCCCAGCGTATTGTTTGATGCCTCTGAAGCAGAAACCTATCTTAACTTCAGTACCAAAACTGACGGTACCGATTCATTTTACTCAAGTCTAAATGAAGATCAGCTCGTCATCGTAGGAGGCATCGAAAAAGCTACGTTAGCCATCTTTAGCAAGTATGTCAATAACCTTAGTCTAAAGCATGGCAGTAGCCTCGCCATTACTTATTTGCTTGGAGAGAAACCTCTAATGCTCAATCAGGAACTTGCAGTGATAATTGAGGATAATGAAGTCTACATTGCAGGTTTCACGAATAAAGAGTTGAAATTTTTCAACCGGTTTGAAGTGCGGAACAATCAGGATTTTCTAAAATACAGTTTCAGTGTTCTTCACCAATTGGCATTCGACAGGATGCACTGTAAAATCACCCTTTGCGGAAACTTGGAAGAAATCAACGTCCAGGAACAAGTACTTCGAAAGTATTTCAAGAACATGGAAATTACCTCTCCAAAACCCACCCAAAATTATCTCCCAGGAGCCGAAAGCTTTAGGGAAACCAAAAAACTGGAAGCCTTTTGGGCAAGCTGAAGACATGAAAAAAACCGCAATTTTCCCAGGTTCATTTGATCCATATACCAATGGCCACCATGACATCGTCATGAGAGGATTGGATTTTTTTGACGAAATTGTCGTGGGCATCGGCTATAATTCTTCCAAAAAGTCGCGCTACTTCGAAATAGACAAGATGGTTCAGAAAATCGAAGAAGTCTATAAGGATATTCCAGCGGTAAAAGTAGTAGTCTACAACGAATTAACTTCCAGCTTAGCAAAAAAACATAACGCCAATTTTTTACTTAGAGGGCTACGAAACACGACGGATTTTGAATATGAAAACACTATATCCCAAATGAACCGTTACCTCAACGCCGACTTGGAAACAGTGTTTCTGATCACTTCACCGCAATATGCGGCTGTCAGCTCTACCATCATCAGAGAAGTCCATCGCTACGGCGGAAATGTAAGCGAATTTCTTCCTTACGAAGTCTGAACCTCAGGCACCATTTTCAAAAAACGTTTATACAAGTACCGCATTGAGGGGTAAGAATTGATCAAAGCTACCTTGGCTTCTTGGTGACTGAGCCATTTGATGTCATCGATCCCCTCTTCACGTTGCGGCGCCATATTGGAATCATCCTTACACTCCATCGCATACCAATAGGTTTTTTTCAGAATACTTTTCCTGTTTTGGGTATAAGTATGCCAGGTCTTACAGATCAGCTTTCCTCGCTTTACGGACACAGCACATTCTTCTTCCACTTCTCGGACAGCACAAATTTCCGCTGTCTCTCCCTTTTCGAATTTACCTTTTGGCAAATCCCACTTCCCCAGTCGATGGATAAACAGCACCTTCTCATTTTTGGTAACGATTCCACCTGCTGCTTTGATAATATTGAAGCGGCTTTTTATGAATGATTTCAGCATCTCTACATCGTCAGAAACGATGGTTATGGAATCCAGATTTTTCAATTTCCTTGTCCGCAGCAAGTAAAGCAGCTTGATGATGATGTCTTTGGAAGGCTTAGTGATCAGCACATCGTCATGGAAAGCAACATAAGCAGGTAAATCCTTAGGATTGTCATAGACGCATTCAAAAGTCCTTTTCTTGTTGAGTTGTGCCGGCGATAAGATGTCCAGCGGCTTGTCGTTGATAAATATTCGCATACGATGGTCATTTCAAATCAAAAATGCACAAAAATTTTAGCCATCACAACAGCCAAAAGATTTTTATGAATTAATTTTGGGGCATGGAATTATACAGCAAAGAAATAGCGGCAACCGTCGCACGCAAATTACTTGACATCAAAGCCATTCGTCTCCAGCCAAAACAGCCATTCACATGGGCATCGGGCTGGAAATCCCCCATTTATTGCGACAACCGCCTCTCCCTGTCCTTCCCAGAAACCAGGACCTTCATTAAGGAAAAGCTGGTGGAAGTAATCAAGCAAAATTTTCCCAATGCAGAGGGCATCGCAGGTGTAGCGACCGCGGGGATCCCCCAGGGAGCGCTGATTGCCGAAGATATGGGACTTCCCTTCATCTATGTGAGGTCTAAGCCCAAAGGCCACGGCATGGAAAACATGATCGAAGGGAAGCTAACCAAAGGCCAAAAAGTAGTGGTTATCGAAGACTTGGTTTCTACTGGAGGTAGCTCACTCAAGGCAATAGAAGCACTCAACGCCTCAGGCTTTGAAGTACTGGGAATGGCAGCCATCTTTACTTATGGATTTGAAATAGCACGTCAGAATTTCGTAAATGCAGACGTGAAGCTAATTTGCCTCAGTGATTATGAAGCCATGCTTCCTCAAGCCATTGAAAACAACTATGCTTCCGATGAAGACCTTCAATCCCTGGCAAAATGGAGAAAGTCACCAGACACCTGGGGAGCGGAATAATTAACTGCTTTATTGTTGGAATTGTAGCATTGCGGAATCGCCCATCGGTTTTACAATTCTACAATTCTACAATTCGGCAGTTTCACCTTTCAAAACTTCTCTTCGACGCCCAATCCAAAAAGGGCAAAATCGTACTTCACAGGATCTTTTGCATCAAACTCCCTTAGTCGGCCGGTCAGTTCCAAGGCTGTTCTCCAGTCGGTTTGCTTTCGCTCGATCAAGCCCAACTTCCTGGCCACCCTGTCCACATGTAAGTCACAAGGACAGATCAGTTGGGAAGGCTTGATTTTATGCCAAATCCCAAAATCAACACCACAGTCATCTTTCCTGACCATCCATCGTAAAAACATATTGATACGCTTACAAGCCGCATTTCGCTTGGGAGTAGCTACGTGTTTTCGGGTTCTTTGTGGTGCTTCCGGGTCACTAAAAAAAACTTCATGGAAGTTTGTCAGCAACTTCCCCATCACATCGAAATCATCTACCCATTCGTGGATAAAAGCCTGCTCTAGACTTTCGTGTGCTTTATAAAACCGACTTAAAAAAGTGATAAACCACAGGGTATCGATATCGTTAAACGTACGGTGCTTAAAATTTACGAATGGCCTCAGATCACGCTCCTGATGGTGCAGCATAAAATCATGTGGAGCATCATCCATCATGGCCAAAAGCTCCGTGCACTTTTTAATAATAGTCTTTCGCTGTCCCCAAGCCAGGATGGCTGCAAAAAAACCTGCAATCTCTATATCTTGCTTTTTTGAATACCGATGGGGAATCAAGATAGGATCAGCGGAAATAAAACCAGGCTGATTGTATAGTGCTACCTTTTCATCCAAAAACGCTTTTAGGTCTATCATAAGGCCACTTTCACTTCACCACCCTGAATCCCGTCAAACCACTTAAAATACAGCTCATTTTCTTCCTTCTCAGCTAAATGCCAATCGAAGCATTTGATATTGGTCAAGGGAGTGAGCCGGTCTTCATCGGGCTCATAAAGGCAAACGTCAAAATCCGGTAACTTTTTAGCATCTGTGGTATTCCACTTTTCCAATAAATACCCTTCATCGATCAATTTCACCTTCGTCCCAAAGAAATGGTCTTCAAGTACCGATGGCACACCATCCTTTCGCCGAACGCTATAACACGAAGGTCCAAACATGATCTGCTTATGAAGTTTTCCTTCAAGCAAGTCTACTTCTTTGGAAAGCGGCTCCCAGTCAGGAGTATTGATCTCTGTAATGGACTCCTTCTTCTTCATCCGTGTCAAAAGCCTGGATATCCATGAAAAAAAATAGGTCACACCTATAAAAACCAGTCCAAAAGTGGCCAAAATAGGATAAGAAATGACAAATATCAGGTTCCAGATAAACCTGAATATATGGTGAAATATGAGTTGGATTTTATTCATTTATTAATGCAAACGTCTTTGCAAAAATAGCCCAATTATCAACAATTAACAAAATAGGTTTGGCAACTAGCGATCAATGAGCCATAAAGTCAGGATCAAGCGAAAAAGTTGGGGGGATTAGGTGGGTTTCGATAGCACGCAGATAGCGCAGATTAATTAGATTTGCCCTGATTTTTTTTGCTGGCATCCGAGAAAACAATCGTCAAAATGAAAAAAATCAACTGTTTTCATCCCCATCCCCTAAAGGGGACTTTCTAAAGCCCCCCTTTAGGGGATGGGGGGCATTTTAGGAATTGGAATAAAAACCCTCAAATTTCTATTCAAAGACAGTTTTGATCATGTTTGAAATTTAGTAGGACGCCAGTAATTTTTTATACTGGAGCACACATTCCTATTGCTAAAAAGGAGAAATATACTTACCATTACCCACTTAGAAATCCCTCATCGCCCAGAAATATTGCTTAGTTCTAAAGTCATCCGCATCATTTATGCCGTCACATAAACCCATTGGCCAAAGGCCATGAAAAAAGGCTGTCCCAAGCACCTTGCTTTGGAGACAGCCTTTTGAAATGTTATTCTTGATTTAATATGATATCTCGACTCTAAAACGATTATTCACTGCTCTCAGTTGGTCAAAAGCCGCTTGGGAAACCTTGATCAACAGCTCTTCATTATCTCCGGTATCAGGAAGCTTTCCGACTACTCTAGCAAAAATGGTCACATCATTTTCTTCATTACGGATCCTCATAATCGTCCCTACCGGTGCAGTCTTGTGCAGCACCAAATATTTTTTGTGATTGCTCGTACCTTCTATTACTTCAGCCTGTCCGGACGCTTTGATGTTTTTATAGGCAGTACTTTCATTGGAAGCTTTCTTCACGGCCGCGGCAGTGACTGCTTCTTCTTCTTCAGGGGTGGTCACCCCTTTATTATCCCTAGCTGAAGTGGTCGCTGGCTCTGCGGGTACGGAAGGATTATTGACAGCACCTTCCTTTCTGCCAACTTTAAGTTTTTGTCCTTCCTGTAGGTTATTGGATGAAAGCACATTCCAATTGATCAAATCCCCCATATTGGCATTATACTTTTTGGAAATGGAGTAAAGGGTTTCTCCATCTTTAACCGTATGCGTGATCCATCCAGCTGATTCGCCGGCGGGAACATCTTCTATACGTTGCTCCTCACGGGGCTGCTCGGTTTCATCCGATGCTTTTGCTGATACCTTTTCTTTTTTACTTTTCTCCTCTTTAGGTTTTTCTTTTTTTGGAGCCTCCGTAGTGGCCGTTACAGGCGCTTGCTTTATTTCAGTCGGATTGCCCCTTAACTCTGGAGCTTCTCGTTTTGGAGTTTCTTTTGGCTTTGCGCCTTTTATGATCAATGCCTGCCCTACACTTAGGTCATCTCCCTTCAGGTCATTCCAGGCTTTCACGTCCGAAACAGACACGCTGTAATTTTGGGCAACAGAAAAAAGCGTTTCACCAGGACTCACCTTGTGCAGCACCGCACCAGCTGGAATCTCTGTTTTGGGGATATACGGTACTTTGATTCGTTGACCGATTTTAAGCCCCTGCTTAAGCTCATCATTATTCTTGATGATATCTCCCACGGGAGTCTCATAACGCCTTGATATTGCAAATAACGTTTCCTTCGCCGTTACTTCATGAATAATATAAGTCTTGTCTCCAATCTTTTCCACTCCTACCGAATCCCTGGCCACTCCCGTTGCAAAGGTTGCTCCTGTGCCGGTAAAAAAAATAAAGAAGACTAAACTTACACTTTTGATTAAACTGTCCATACTCACTGTAAAACTCATATTTCCTGATGTGATTACTATTTGCAATTAAGCGTTGAATTATGCTTTTTTCTTAGCTGCCAAATTACTACAAAAATACTGCTAAAAATTTCAATCAACAGAAATTTCCTGATTGATTGCCCTTAAAGTTTCTAAACGGAAATTGTTATAAAACCGCTATATTTATAGTAGCAGTTTCACATTGAAGACTACTACATGCACTGCAACACCTAAAAGGAGCTTTATTTCCATGTTTGGCAGTATTCATTACTAAAATTCACCTATGAAGATCATTCGTTTTTTTCTCTGCTTATTTTTATTGCTGTCCCATTTTCATCTCTTGGCAGCCACAGACTCCTTGGAAATTAAAAAAGTATACGTCCTCGAGATTCAGGACAACATCGATCCCAGGATGAATAGAAAAGTACAAATGGCCCTGGAAGAGGCCACATCAATCGAAGCGGACATACTCCTGATCCACATGGACACTTATGGTGGCGCGGTGAATGACGCGGACGATATCCGCACGATGCTTTTGGAAGCCAAAATCCCCACCATATCTTTTATCGACAAAGATGCCGCCTCTGCGGGTGCATTGATCTCTATCGCCTGCGACAGTATCTATATGGCTCCCGGCGCCAGCATCGGTGCGGCCACCGTCGTCATGGGCGGCTCCGGAGAAGCGGCTCCCGACAAATACCAGTCTTATATGCGTTCCATGATGCGCAGCACCGCCGAAGCCAATGGTCGGGACCCCAAAATCGCCGAAGCAATGGTCGATGAACGCATCGAAATAGAAGGCATCACCACGGAAGGTTCTGTCATCACCTTTTCCGTTTCAGAAGCCATTAAAAATGGATTCTGTGAAGCTGAAGTCAGCTCAATCGATGATGCAATAAAACAATTTGGCGTACAGGATTACGAACTCATTGAATATGAAATGAGCATCGTAGAGCAGATCATCAGCATTTTCCTCAATCCTGCCATCAGCGGTTTCTTGATATTAATCATTATTGGAGGTATTTATTTTGAAATCCAAACACCTGGGGTGGGCTTTCCCATAGCAGCAGCGGTCACTGCGGTGATTTTGTATTTTATCCCCTATTACCTGACAGGACTGGCCGAAAACTGGGAAATCATCGTTTTTGTCCTCGGGATTATCCTACTTGCTTTGGAGCTTTTTGTCATACCAGGCTTTGGGGTGGCCGGTATTTTGGGAATTGCCTGCATACTGGCAGGATTGACCCTCGGTATGCTTCCCAATGATGCCTTTGATTTTTCTTTTGTCCCTTCAGGAGAGCTCTTTGTAGCTGTAGTTACGGTCATCTTAGCGACAGTGGTGGCTATAGGCGGGATCTTTATGTTAGCGCCAAAAGTCAACGAATGGCAGGCCTTCAGCAAGATCACTTTAGCCACCACCCAGAAGAAAGAAGATGGCTATACCTCCTTTTGGTATTCCAATGACCTACTGGAAAAGCAAGGCACCGCCCATACCCGGCTGATGCCAAGCGGTAAGGTATTGATCGATGAGGAGATATATGACGCCCACTCGAGGGGAGAGTTCATTGACCGAGGAGCAAAGATCAAAGTCATCAGTACAGAGGGCACTTCCCTAACGGTGAAAAAAATCAGTTAGCGGGGGAAGGTTATTGAGTTATTGTACCCATTTTCGCGTGTTTGTACTCCATCGTGTGCTGACCTTCTACATTTTTGCGCATTTTTAATTAAGTTTGCCGTAACTATCACTGAAATTCCATGAATGAATTCCAAACGGTTTATCAGGCCATAGGAGAAGAAAAAATCAAGGAACTGGCTGGGTATTTTTATCAGGGCGTGGCCAATAATGAAGCATTAAGATCACTTTATCCCAGTGACCTTGATGCCGCCGAGAAGCGTCTATTCCTGTTTTTACTACAGGTTTTTGGTGGTCCCACCACCTATTCCGAACAGCGTGGCCATCCCAGGCTTCGCATGAGGCACCTTGAATGGGCCATTGATGACAACATGAGGGATCATTGGCTCAGCACCATGTTTACTGCGATGGACAAAGTAGCTATCGACCAAAACATCAAAGAGCTCATGATGAGCTACTTCGTAAAAGTAGCCAATCACATGATCAATCAATAATTCAGGCATGCGCTTACTCAGAAGGATTTATTCGACATACGGCACCATCATCTTTTTGGGGTCTTTTTTGATTCTGCTTCCGCTTTTCATCATCACCATTGAGGTACCGGGACTGAAAAAATACGGCCGAATGCTCAATGGTATCTGGGCAAAGGTCTTCTTTAGCGGCCTCTTTATGAACGTCAAAGTAGAAAACAGGCACCACCTTAAAAAGCACTCACAATATATCATCGTGGCAAATCACTTCTCCTATTTGGACATTCCTGTGATCGGACTGATGTCCGGTGATGCGGTATTTGTGGGCAAAAGCTCCATCGGTAGAGTTCCGCTTTTCGGCTACATGTTCAGAAGACTTCATATCGCAGTGGACAGGGAAAGCTTCAGAAGCCGGGGCGAAACCCTCAAACGAACCAAGGAGATCATCGATGAAGGAAGCAGCATCATCATTTTTCCGGAAGGAGGCATTCGCAGCACCGAACCACCAAAGATTGCACAGTTTAAAGATGGCGCATTTAATCTGGCTTTTGAAAAACAAATCCCTATAATTCCTGTAACTTTATCCTATAATCACTTAATTTTGCCCGACGACAATAAGTTCTTATTGCACTATAAACCGGTAAAAGTGGTCATTCATGCGCCCATGATGCCTGAAGGCTCAGATAAGGAAGCGGTGGCCGACATGAAATCGCATTGTCATCAAATCATCCAGGAGCAGCTTTGGAAGGACAATTAACCCCACGGATTTACCAAAAAAATATTCATCATGAAAATTGATATCAATACGTTAAAGAAAATTGCCCATCTAGCCCGTTTGGAATTCGATGAGAACAGTGCCAAGAAAATGACCCGTGACATGACACAGATCCTGGATTGGGTGGAGCACTTGGAGCAAGTGGACACTGCAGGAGTGGAACCTATCACGACCATGTCCTCTGAAGTAAATGTACTCAGGGAAGACGCTGTAGGAGAGCATCTCTCCCATGAAAAAGGACTTAAGAATGCTCCTCAAAAGGATTCTGATTATTTCCGTGTGCCTAAGGTGCTAGAATAATGCCTGATTATCCAGTAGACAAACCCAGCAACATAATATTTCAAAAACTGCCAATCCTCATCGTGATCATTGGCAGTTTTCTTTTGTGCTACCAGCATCTCTTTTCGCCGGACGAAGCCTTGCCCGTGCAGCCGGGCCTGTTTTCGGAAATGGTAGAGGTGCCCCTTGATATTTTTAACTGGGGCATCAGCAGCTATCCACTTACAGTAGAAAACTACCTCATCTTCCAAAACTATGAAGTACTGGCACCAGTGGCCCAAGAGGCAAAGACTTATTTCTTTGGAGCTGTAATCGGCCTACTCGTCAGTTTGGGCATCGTGCTGATCACCACCTTTAAGCGATACCATTTTATTGGTGGCATGGGACTGGTCATCATCCTACTCACCCTCAGTGGTGTCAACTCACTCAACATTGGAAGTGCCAGCAGTAACTTTTCACTGATCATTTTGATCATTGGCTTCACGATACCCGGCATGATCATTCACGTTTTTTATGAGCACATCTCATTGCTCAGAAGGAGCTTGATCATTCTTCCTATTGCCTGGCTGACCGTCGTAACACTGCTATTCCTCAGCCCTGTGATCAAACCGGCCTTGTTATTTTCGGAGAACATTGGTTTGACCACATTGGGAATTGCGGCCATTTTTCTGCTGTATGTGGGACATGCGGTCATGGGAAGTTTTTTCTTATTGCTCACCAAGCTCAATCGAGGTGTCGGCCTTAAAATCTCCTGGCACCTCATCGTGTTTACAGCCGTGTATTTACTCTTGCTTTTAGCACTATACCTGCACTATACCGGAAGCTTTTCTTTTCCCATCATCTATCCACCGCTCTTCCCTTTGGTTATTCTTGCGGGATGCTTGGGATGGTTTGAAGTAAAGGCAAAATTAGACCAGGTCCCCCAACCCTTTGACTGGGCAATTATCGGAAAATCCCTTTATTGGATTGGTTTTGGCATCACGGCAATGGCCTTTTGGAAAGCCAGTTTTACACTGAACCAACCCATGCAGGATTTTCTGGATCATTGGCTGCTGTACACACAGATCGCCATGTCCCTGCTCTTTTTCTTTTACCTATTGGCCAATTTCCTAGGGTTTATGAATTCGGGAAAACCTGTGGACGAGGTGATCTTTAAGCCCAAATATTTCGCTTACATTCACATGCGAATAGGTTCATTTATTGCATTGCTGTCATTGATTGTCTATGCGGACGGGGTCATTGCCCCACAATTGAGCACCAGCTCCACCAATTTCTCAGCGGATTATTACTACGCCACCGACCGACCACTGGAAGCACGTATTCTTTTTGAAAACAGCTGGATCCGATACCGCCACAACAGTAAAGCAAAGGTAACTACCGCCTTACTGTATCAAGAAGAAAACCAGCTTACACTGGCCAAAAAGCAAATGGAAGAGGCATTTGAATGGGACCCTTCCGTGGCGGAAGTGTTGCTGGCTGCCAATATGGCCCACAAGCGTAATCGATATTTTGACGCCCTTTTCTACTTGGAAAAGGGCTTGGAAATGTTCCCAAACAACAGCTATATCAAAAACAACCTGGCCCTGCTTTACAGCAAAGGCAACAAAGGACAGCAAGCCCTTGAACTGCTGAACGAAGAGAACCCTTACTCGCCCATTCTTGCCAATCAAATTGGTCTTCAGGTAAAGCACTTGCTCCGTATCGAAAGCTTACCTGCTCCCGGAAAGGACAAAATCGCCAGGATCAACACCTTGGCCTATAAAAATCTTATGGGGGATTTCACAGACTTCACCATGACTGCTGAAGCACGTGATGCACCGCTCATCCAGCAGGCCATTCTCCGTAACCAATGGACCAACCAAACCACGGCTCCCTTGGCACAAGACATCGCACTGGTGGACTCACTGTACAGCCACGAACAGCAAACTGCTTTACAACAAGAGCTACGGCTCACCCGGGTGATCAGAAGCTACCAGGCTCATCAGATAGGTGAAGCCCTAAAATACCTCAACGGACTGGCCATCGATTTCAAAGGATCTGCGGGATATTTCCATGCCATGGCCGCACAAGTATTGATTGGTGAAGCTGATATTGAAAAAGCCGCCAATGAACTTGAAATGGCCGAAATGATGGGCTTCAGGGATTTTAAGCCCTACCACTTGCCCATTCTATATTTTGGAGGTAAAAAAGATGCTTCCTTTAAGGTTGCCGATAAATACGAGTTGGAGTTTCCGGAATGGATAAAAGCCGAACGGGATTCATCTGCGAGCTCAAAGCCAGCAAGCGCTTATTTTGGCCACCTGGCCGAGCTTAACCGGGCTACCAAAGCTGATTTCATCCCATCCCTTGAAGCAATGGAAGAGGGGCCACTAAAGGTCATTTATACCCATGAAATCCTGTTCAAGAAAGGCCACTGGCTAACGACAGCTGAAATCGACCAGCTAACATCCTATTTGCTTTCCCATGAAGACCTGGACAGCATGTATATCCATGAGCTTGCCGCTATTGCTGGACAGCAAATCCTCAAAGCACCTGAAAGCCCTATTTTACAGGCGTATTTTCAGGACGACACCCCTTTGGCTTCCAACCCTTATTTCACTCCAATGGTACTCATGGCTGCAAAGGAAGCGCCCTCTACAGACCAACGGTACGAGCTGCTAAGAAATGCTGCCGAATTTAATAAGGATGCCAAGTTATGGCTCACCATGATCCAAGCTGCCCGCGACCTGGGGCTGACTGGATATGTCAAGACCTACATGGATGAACTATCACAATGGGTGCCTCCAACGAAGCTCCAAGAATTGATGGAGAGGGAGGATTGATATATCGTACTAAATATCGCCTGCCCCGATGACCAGCGGTCACGAAGCAATCTTGTTATATTGATACGGGATCGCTTCATTTCGCATCCGCTATATTCGCGATGACGGTGTTTGATATAGGCCCTAAGTCTCAAGTCTCAGTACTCATATATCATTACTTGATACTTTCATTTTGCCTTTTAGATAAATTAAGATCATTCCATTATACTTTTTGGTTTAAAACTGTATCTTTAGGAAATACAAAACGTCAATTTTTATCATGGGGAAAATAATTGAAACCAAAGACATTAAGAAAACTTATGTGATGGGCGCTGAAAAAGTACAGGCCCTCAAATCTGTCACCATTGATATCAACAAAGGAGAATATGTCGCTTTTATGGGACCATCAGGTTCTGGGAAATCGACCTTGATGAATATTATTGGCTGTCTGGACACCCCTACCGCCGGCAACTATGTCCTGAACAACAAAGATGTCAGTCACATGTCCGAAAACGATTTGGCCGAAATCAGGAACAAGGAAATTGGTTTTGTGTTTCAAACCTTCAACCTGCTTCCCCGCGCTACTTGTCTTGAGAATGTGGCTTTACCGCTTATCTATGCAGGATTCAATAAATCAGACCGTGAGGACAAAGCCTTCTTGGCACTCAAGAGCGTAGGACTCGAAGACCGGATCAACCACAAACCCAATGAGCTATCAGGGGGCCAGCGTCAAAGAGTCGCCATCGCCCGTGCATTGGTCAACGACCCCAGCATCATCCTTGCCGATGAGCCTACAGGAAACCTGGACTCCAAGACCTCCCACGACATCATGAACCTCTTTGATGAACTCCATCAAAAGGGAAACACCATCATCATGGTTACCCACGAAGATGACATTGCCCATTTCGCCCATCGTATCGTAAGACTCCGGGATGGCCTAGTGGAAACAGACCAAAGAAACCCCAACCCTACAAAAAATAATTTTCAGGCGGTCAGCGAATAGTATTGCAATTAAATGCTTAATTTTGCTTCCTGATTTCAAAGTAGAAAATGAAATCGGTGAAATTTTCTTTAGCCTGGGCTAAGGAAATATCTTCCATTTCGTTATACCTAAAAACTTTATCGAATGAAGCTTTACACAAAAGGAGGCGACCAAGGCCAGACTTCCCTATTGGGAGGAAGTAGGGTTTCCAAAGCTGACTTACGAATAGAAGCTTATGGCACCATAGATGAGTTAAATGCTTTTTTAGGACTACTCAAGGATCAGGCGGTAAACCAAAAACGCTCCGGCCAGTTAAAAACCATCCAAGACCGGTTGTTTACCATCGGAGCAGACTTGGCCACTGAGCAAGGGAACGACAAGGTAAAGAAACCAGACATTCTAGAAGAGGATGTAGCTTATTTAGAAAAGGAAATTGACCAGATGGAAGAAAAACTTCCTTTGCTGAAAAATTTCATATTACCAGGAGGGCATCCTGCTATCTCATACAGCCATGTAGCCAGAACAGTGTGCAGGAGAGCTGAAAGAAGGATTATCGCACTCCATACCCAGGAAGCATTGGACGAAATAATAATCAAATACCTAAACAGACTTTCAGATTACCTGTTTGTACTGGGAAGGATAATAGCAATAGAATTAGAAGTAAAAGAGATCACGTGGGAATCTAGAGTTTAATACCATGAATACAACAATAGACATCCAAATAAAACAAACCAGCCAATCCAAATTACAAGGAACTGATTTTGAAAACCTGAGTTTTGGACAGGTAATGAGTGACCATATGTTTGTGGCCGATTATAAAAATGGTGAATGGCAGGACTTCAGGGTAGAGCCTTATGCTCCACTCAGCCTAAACCCCGCCAATGCTACCCTTCATTATGGCCAGTCAGTTTTTGAAGGCTTGAAAGCTTATAAAGACGGAAACAATAATGTACTCATCTTCCGACCAGATGCCAATCAGCGACGCCTGAACGAATCAGCGGATCGTCTGTGCATTCCACAGATTCCTGAGGATGTTTTCATGGAGGGATTAAGGAAATTGCTGGAAGTAGACAGGGAGTGGATCCCCAATAAGCCTGGCTGTTCGCTCTATATCCGTCCATTTATCTTTGCCACTGACGACTACCTGGGCATTAGGCCATCGGCCACATATAAGTTTATGATTTTCACTTGTCCGGTGGGTCACTACTACGCCAAACCTGTGTCGGTGAAAGTGGAGACCAAATACACACGGGCCGCTGAAGGAGGAACCGGACAAGCAAAAGCAGCGGGGAACTATGCCGGCTCGCTCTACCCTGCCCAAATCGCACAGAAGCAAGGCTATGACCAATTACTGTGGACAGATGGAAAAAGCCATCAAAACATCGAAGAAAGCGGCACCATGAACGTCATGTTCATCATCAATGGCTCCCTTATCACAGCCCCCACCTCTAAGGGCACGATCCTAAAGGGCATTACCCGTGATTCTGTTTTGACATTAGCAAAAGAAAAAGGGCTAAAGGTAGATGAACGATTCCTGACAGTGTCAGAACTCAAAGAAGCCTTGGAGAACAACACCC
Organism: Echinicola soli; assembly: GCF_006575665.1. NCBI lineage: Bacteria > Pseudomonadati > Bacteroidota > Cytophagia > Cytophagales > Cyclobacteriaceae > Echinicola > Echinicola soli. The sequence goes on along the minus strand of NZ_CP041253.1, from coordinate 2,622,946 downwards.
TTCAAGAGGCTTTTGGAACGGGAACTGCAGCCACCATTGCTCATATTTACAAAATTAATGTAGGCGACAAGGATTACGACCTTCCTGAGAAGCCTGCCGACTCCTTTTCCTACCAAGTACTGGAGACCCTTGATGCCATAAAATATGGTCGACAAGAAGATAAACATGGGTGGATCACCAAAGTCTGAAATCCCATCATAATAGTATAAAACCAAGCATTTCAGGATCTTTACTTTTTCTGAAATGCTTTTTTTATGATTTACAACGGTACTAAAACAAAACCTGAGAGTCAATCAAACGTTATAAATAGAGCTTTTTTCCAATACTAAACCGATTAGTTTATGAACAAAAACATCAGTTTATTTCTTTTTTGCAGTTTATTGGCACTGACGACCCTTGGATGCTCCTCTGCCCATGCACAGCGATACATGATTCTTCAGAAGGGCGGAAATCAAAAGACACGCATCAAGTATGAGGAAGGTGACCTGATCACCTATCAAACCAAGGACATGAGCTACTTCATCAGTGATCAGATCAAGGAAATCCACCGTGATTTTTTGGTGCTCAGGGAAAATATCATTCGTCCGGAAAACATCGCCGTAGTGGATGTACGCGACACCAGAGAGCAAAATCGGACAATAAAAAGTTTCAGTACCATCTTTGCCGCAGCAGGTGCCTTGCTGTTGACCGCCGAAACCATTAACAGCCTCTACACTGAAGGTGAACTCTCCTATTCCAAAGGCGGTCTCATCATATCGGGCACTTTGCTCGCGGGGAGCTTCGTCATTTCGAGATTTAAGAAAAAGTATTTTAAGAATGAAGGGAGGAACAAGATCCAAATCATATACCTGGATATCACGCCCTTGAAAGAAGAAAACGACAAAAAGAACCTCTATCAATAGCTCGGATCAAGCATCGGTTCTGGACGGGAAGGTTTTATTCAACCAGTAAGCTGTTGTGAAGGTGTAAAAAGTGCTTTTTTCATAAGGCCATAAAAAAAAAGCCTCCAAGACCCGAAGGCACTAAGTGCTATTTGTCCATGCCAAACCGTGGCCAATACATCTTCAAAAAAAACTTGTGCCGTGGTGGCTTTGTGGCTATTCCTTTTGCCAAACCAAAAACCTACACGTCTTAGGGTCTTCGCGGCAGCAATCCTGAAATTAAGTATAATACTGCTAAATACTTTTAGTGGATAATTTTAAATCCCAATTGAAATCAAATGACACCATAAAGATCACCGTACAGATTTAGGTAAAGCCATAAAATTTGACGAAATTCGCATCTCTTAAAAATCAATTAAACGAAAATAAATTTATGACATCAGAACAGTTGAAAGACTTGAAGGCGCGTATCACGGCCTTAAGGAGGTATCTTTGACTACGATCGTAAGAAAGCAGAAATAGAAGATTTAGAAGCAGTATCCGCACAACCTGACTTTTGGAACAACCCTGAAGAAGCCGAAAAGACCATGAAGCAGATTCAGGCACGGAAGGGCTGGACCGGCTCTTATGAAAGTGCCGAAGCCAAAGTCCAGGACCTGGAAGTACTGCATGAATTCTACACCGCAGGAGACGTAGAAGAAGATGAGATCAAAGCTGATTACCAAAAGGCACTTAACGAAATCGAAGAGCTAGAGCTGAAAAAAATGCTCAGCAATGAAGAAGACCAGCTAAGTGCACTGATGGAAATCAACCCCGGGGCAGGCGGCACAGAAAGTAACGACTGGGCCTCCATCCTCATGAGAATGTACATCATGTGGGGAGAGAAAAACGGCTACAAGGTCAAGGAAGTGGACCTACAGGAAGGTGATGTAGCGGGCATCAAATCCGTTACGTTGGAATTTGATGGGCCATTGGCTTATGGCTTCCTGAAATCAGAAATCGGCGTACACCGATTGGTGAGAATTTCACCTTTTGACAGCGGTGGCAGAAGACATACTTCTTTCGCCTCAGTGTATGTGTATCCCGTGGTGGATGAATCCATTGATATTGAAATCAGTCCAGCAGATATCGAGCTACACACTTCCCGTTCAGGGGGTGCTGGAGGGCAGAATGTTAATAAGGTAGAAACCAAAGTCCAGCTTACGCACAAGCCTACCGGAATTGTGGTGGTCTGTCAGGTAGAACGATCGCAACTTGCCAACCGTGAAAAGGCCATGCAAATGCTAAAATCACGTCTCTATCAAATGGAAATGGAAAAACGCAACGCCGAGAGAGACAAGATCGAAGCAGGTAAAATGAAAATTGACTTTGGCTCGCAGATCAGGAACTATGTATTACATCCGTACAAGCTAGTCAAAGACGCCAGGACAAGCCATGAAACCTCAGACGTACAAACTGTCTTGGACGGAGGCCTGAACGACTTTATCAAAGCATACCTGTTGGCACAAAGTGAAGAAGAAGCTGAAAACAATTAATTTTCCGCTTCATCAAAACCTAGCAATCCCAATTTGATCGTAATATGTCATTGCGAATGGAACGGGGAGTGGAACGAAGCAATCTCGTTTTTAAGAAGACTTCCTCTAAGCCCTGTTTAGCACCAGGCAGGCCTGCCTGGTGCTAAACAGGCTCGCAGTGACGGTTTATAATTCAAAATCAGGTCAATAAGCGCACCGGACTCTCTCCGGTGTGCTTTTCTATTTAAACTGGCGAACGATGAACTTGCAAAAATTACTTCCTCCGTTTTTTACGTTGCGCTTTCTGCAGTTATGCCTGAGTTCCTTTCTTTTCTTTGCCAGTTTTAACATGATCATTCCCGAACTACCTGCTTATTTGAGCAGTTTGGGCGGTGAGGATTATAAGGGTCTGATTATCGCTCTGTTCACCTTGACCGCAGGCCTTTCCAGGCCATTCAGTGGCAAGCTGGCAGATCGCATAGGTCGAGTACCCGTTATGATCTTTGGCGCAGGAGTTTGCCTGGTAGTGAGCTTGCTCTATCCAATGATTTCCGGAGTGGCTGGCTTCTTATGCCTACGCTTCTTTCATGGCTTTAGTACAGGCTTTACGCCTACAGGAATTTCGGCATACGTCGCCGACATAGTGCCATTCAATCGTCGCGGAGAAGCCATGGGGCTCCAATCGCTCTTTAGTTCACTGGGCATGGCCGCCGGTCCAGCTTTAGGAGGCTACATTGCCAGCTTGCATGGCATCACTCCATTATTTTACTGTTCATCTGGTGTAGCGCTGATTTCCATTCTATTACTGGCCCGATTGAAGGAGACCGTACCGGAAACAGAACCTTTCCGCATGGGACATTTCAAATTAAAAAAAGATGAGCTATTTGAAAAAAGAGTATTTTCTCCCTGCTTTGTACTGTTCTTTTCTTACCTATCCTTCGGCATCATCCTGACCATTATCCCTGATTTTTCAACATTTCTAAAAATCGAAAACAAAGGGATTTTCTTTGCTGTATTTACCCTTAGCTCACTGGCCATACGGTTACTTGCCGGAAGGGCATCAGACCGCTATGGCAGGATCCCGGTGTTAAAAGCTGCTACTTTTTGCCTAGCCATGGCCATGGCCGCCACTGCCTTTAGCCACTCCAAGGAAATGCTGATTTTCTCAGGTGTACTCTTCGGTTTTGCTCTGGGCATGACTTCACCGACCATCGCTGCATGGACCATCGACTTGTCCCTATCGGCTTTCAGAGGGCGGGGACTGGCGACCATGTACATTGCATTAGAAGCGGGGATTGGCATTGGTGCTTTAGGATCAGGGTGGATTTATGGCAATCAACACGACAGGTTCCCACTGGTATTCCTAATGGGTACTGCCGGTGCCATGGTAGCTTTCCTCTACCTATTTATCACTAAGACTGCCTCCAAAATACCTCATGAAGAACTCAGTAAATCATCCTCCTAATGCTTACCTGCCTTGTAAATGCAGCGCTGATCCTTCAGTAGCTTATCGATGTCTTGTTTTTCCCAATTGGATTTTATCTCCTTCAGGTTGGTCTCATAGTTTTGCTTGAACTTCCTCCGATAAATTGCCTCTACAAATCTTCTCACATCAGTAGCATCTTCCAAGATCAACCTGGGCACCTTGGTAGGCTTGTCGTCCTCCCCTTTGGCCACCATCGTAAAATAGCAGGTATTGGTATGCTTGACATTTCCCACTTTTACGTTTTCGGAAATCACCTTTATCCCTATTACCATGGAGCTGTTTCCCACATAGTTTATGGAAGCCATAAGGGAGACCAGTTCTCCCACCTCCACCGGCTGCAAAAAATCCACCGTATCCACCGAAACGGTCACACAATAGGCTCCACTGTGCTTACTGGCTGTGGCATAAGCCACCTTATCCATCAGCGAAAGTAAAATTCCCCCGTGGATTTTCCCGCCAAAATTGGCATAAGAAGGAATCATCAGTTCGGTAATGGTGGTTCTGGAAAAAGCAGACGTTCTCGCTATTTCTTTATCTATACTCATGATTGGTCTCTTTAAAAACTGCAAACAATTCGATAAAGATAAAACAAACTCTCCAAAAGACCCTGAAGAAGACTGAAATCAATCCATCAAATATGGGATCAGGCTACCCCCAATCGCTGATTATTTCGAGAAAGCAAACGCAGGCTAAGCCGCTGAAACCTCAAAAGTAACAACCCACCGGTAATGGTCAGGCCAATTAACAGCCCATACCAAATTCCTTTTTCTTCAGCTCCCCAGTGAAAGGCAAGCATGTATCCCAGCGGAAGTGCAATCACCCAATACGCCACTAAAGTGATCACAGTAGGCATCTTTACATCTGCCATGCCCCTGAGTGCTCCCAGGCCAACTACCTGAATACCGTCGGACAGCTGAAATAACCCGGCAATCACCAATAACCCCGCAGTCATTTCCACCACCTCTGAATCCCCTATGTAAAGTAATGGAAGGTAGTCCTTAAAGACTATAAAAATCCCCGCAAACAACAACATAAATGCTGCGATCATGCCAAAACAGGTGAAACCCGCTTCACGAAGGGTTTTGATATCGTTTCTTCCAAGCTGATTCCCTACCCTGACCATTGCGGCAGCAGATAATCCTGAGGCCATCATATAACTGATGGAGGCTAAGTTTATGGCAATTTGATGAGCAGCCAATGCATTTACTCCTATCCAGCCCATCATAATTGCTGCTGAGCTAAATGCCCCCACCTCAAACACAAACTGAAACCCCGTGGGAACGCCAATCTTCAGAAGCTTACTGAACATCGGAAAATACAGCTTCCTAAAATCAAGCTTCAACTTATACTTCTTGAACAACGCACTTTTCCATATGAAATACGCCATAACCAGTGCCATCAACACCCTAGAAATCAACGTCGCCCAACCGGCTCCGTTCAGTCCCATTGGCGCAAATCCAAGGTGACCATATATCAACACCCAGTTTAGGAACACATTGACCACATTACAGAGAATAGTGATCAACATCGCCTCTTTGGTATGGCTCAATCCTTCGGCAAACTGCCTAAATGTCTGAAAAAACATCAGGGGAATTAAGGAGAGGGTAATCACTCCTAAAAACGGAATCGCCTGCTCCACGACTCCTTCCGGCTGGTTCATATGTGCCAGGAGTGGTGACGCCAATACGATCACCAAAAACAAAATGACGCCAGTAAACCCGTTGATAGCAAAACCATGGTTAAAAACCCGCGTAATTTTACGTGGCTTTCCTTCTCCATCAGCAGCTGCCACCAGTGGTGTCATGGCCATCGAAACCCCTGTACCAAACATCATTACCACAAAAAAGATGCTATTGGCCAAGGAGGCCGCCGCTAGCGGCTCTGCTCCAAGCCTTCCGACCATCATACTGTCCGCCACCCCTACCAAAACCTGTCCCAACTGACTTAACATCACCGGATAGGCCAGGTTAAAGGTTTTGGAAAAGTGCTCCTTAAAATTCAGTTGCTTTAAATACATCATCCGTTAGCCGCTAAGCCACTTTGAATCTCTTTACACTAGAAAACAAATCGTTGAAAAAAATTATACGCCAAGCATCCTGGCCGCTTTTAGCAAGACCGCCACACTGATCACATCTGTAATCTCTCCATCGAGAACTTTCTGGACCGCCTCTTTTAAAGGTAGCTTTTTCACCTCAATTTTCTCCGTATCCTCAAAAGCCGTTTCTCCCGCGCTCAAGCCTTGTGCCAAATAAGCAAAGCCTTCTTCATCTGTAACAGAATTGGAGGTATGAAACCGCATGATCGGTGTCCACTTCTCCGCAGTCAATCCCGTTTCCTCCTTCAGTTCCCTTTTGGCACCCTCAAGGATATCTTCTCCTATTGGGCTGCCTCCTTCAGGGATCTCCCAACTGTATTCATCAATCGTATACCGAAACTGACCTACCAGCCACGTGTTGAGTTCCTCATCCACGGGCAAAATCGCCATGGCCTTATTCTTAAATTTAACCTTTCCATACAACCCATCAGTGCCAGCGGGAGTGACCACTTGGTGCTCTTCAAGCTCTATCCAAGAGTTGGAGTATAACGACTTCCTTGACTTGGTTTTCCAAGGATTCTCTTCCATAATATTCAATACTTTTCAAAAAAAAAGGGCGACTGAACAGCCACCCTTGATTGATTAAATTTCTTTTAATTTAAGCAGGGATCGGCAATACTTTGCTGTCCTTAAAGGTAGAAAGGATGACCATAGACTGCATAGAGTCTACTTCCTTGATCTCACTTACCTTCTCTAGCATCAATTTCTGGTAAGACGTAATGTCCTTAGAGATGATCTTCAATATAAAATCCCCTGTTCCGGTGATATGGTGACACTCGATCACTTCAGGAATCGCTTCGATTTCCTTCATGAAAGCATCAATATTTGCTTTGTTGTGACCGATCAAGCTTACCAAAACAAACGTACTTACACCAAGACCGATTCTTTCTGGGTCCAGTTTTGCGTGATAGCTCTTAATAATGCCAGACTGTTCAAGTTTCTTTACACGCTCCAAAGTAGGGGCTGGAGACAAGCCAATATCCTTTGAAAGTTGCGCATTGGTAATTTTTGCGTTGGCTTGAAGAATTTCGAGGATCTTGCGATCAATTTTGTCGAATTTTACTTTTATGTGATTATCCATGATTTATAGTATTTGCAAAATTTTATGTCGTGCAAAGGTAATATATTTTCAAATTATTTTAAAGCTATTCAAGACAAAAAACGACCATAAATACAAAATATTGTTAATTTTAGCCTTGAATATTTAAAACTTTTCACACCATAAAACTTTATTATATCCAAAATTTCAAATTTTCTCTTGATTGATTTTATTATACACGTACTATGCAGTATTAAAGTTTATTCTTTTTTAAAAAATCTCTGGCTTCTTGATGAGCGGGGTGTTTTCGCTTAGCATATTTCTTCACCATTTTGAGGTAATCCTTGGCTTCTTTATCCCTTCCTTCACTGGCTGCTATTTTCCCTAAATGCAGTAAAGCATACAGGTAATACCCGCTTTCCTGGCTTTCTGATTCTTCTCCGAAGGACACTGTTTTCTGGTAATATTTTTTGGCATTTGGTACATCATTTATCCGATCATAGTATTGAGCAGCAAAAAACGAGGCGTACCTTCCACTGTTCGCTTCATATCCAAGCTGTTCGTCTTCAATACGTCGAAGGATATCAAGCGAGGCTTCTTTTGCTTGCGCTCCTCTACCCACCGCATATAACTGGCGGGCATAAAACCGATGGAAATAGGGGTTGTTTGGATATTTCTCATGCAAGTAATCTGTAATCTGCAAAGCATCGTAAGGGCGCTTTTCCTCCGAAGCATACAATCGAAAAAGAAAATACTGCGCTTCTACCCTGGCATAAAATGCATTTTTGGAAACTTCTTCCAGTTGCATCAATCCCAGGGCTTTGTCACCTTTGGGAAACAGTGCCATAACGGGCTTCATCAATGGATAATTTTCCGGAATCCATACCGAGAAATAGTTAAACAATGCCTCTCCAAGCAACAATTCCGGACTCAACTCCTCTTCACCCTTGCTCAGCTCCATGTACTTTAGCGCATTCTTTCCAGCAATTGCCGTAGCAGTCCAACTGTCACGCTCACTCAGCAGCCTACCCTTAAATCCATACGCCGCAGCCAAAAAGAAAGCTGCTTCTTTATTATCTGGATCCTCATCCAGCATTACTTCGGCCTTGGTGATCGTTTCCTCCATAAACCTCAAAAAGATCTTGTCGTTCTCTTCATTGTCCATGTCGGGAACAATCTTCCACCATTGCGCAAGCCCCATGAGAAAATAAGGTAGCGGATGTTCAGGATACGTATATCGCATTATCGCAAATCCCCTTTCGGCGGTCTCAAAATCAAAATTATACATGCTGTTGATTGCCTCGGTAATCCTGAACTGGAGTCCCTTGTCCAACAGCAAGTATTTTGGTTTTTCTGAAGACACTTCTGCAGAATCCCTTTGAAACTGTCGGCCATCTACCTCTTGAGATGCAAACAGCAGAATAATGAAAAGGTATGTTGCGATTTTCATTGAATTATTTTTTAGCAAAATTACGACCTTCTTCATTTTCCTTAATAGAAATTCTGAAATTTATTATTATGCCGACTAAACATTGATAACGATCAGCTCTGCCCTTAATTTTACTATCGCCATTTTTTTAATTGTCTTTGGAAACCATTTATGCTCAATTTTAGTTTCCATGTCCTTAAAAAAAAACACAGTTTTCGCTATATGAAATCAAAAACTTCGCCTATCCTAAAATAGAATATGGCTTCAAAAAACCATTACATACCTATAAAAACGGTAAAAAACGAGGCTTTTTTGGCCAAAAATAGGCTTTAATGGCGCTTTTCCTTTCAAAAGTGCAATAAAACCTGTATTCTCGTGTTACAATAACAAAACCAACTAGAATTTCTAAACACCAAACCAAAATGAAAAGAAGTATTATCATAGCACTTTTCGTGTGTATCGCTGTATGCAATACCTCTTTAGCCCAGGACAACCCTGAGCCTGAAAAACCACAGAACTCCCTCAATGGCGGCACCATCGAAAGCCAGTTTGACTACCTCAATGACGCCTCCAATAACTACCAAGAGTACAAAGTGGTCAAGAAGACCAACCTGAGCAAGATCAAATCAAACATCTTGGATTCACTAAAGGTATTCAAAGACCAGATCGTGGAGAAAAACAGCAAAATCAACGAGCAGAACGCTAAGATCGACCAGCTAAACACCGGAATAGAAAATGCCGAAAATGAGCTCAACGAAACCTTGGCGGCCAAAGACAGTTTCTCCTTTCTGGGGATCCAAGTATATAAAACCACATACAGCACCATGATGTGGAGCATCATCATTGGCCTGGGCATTGCACTTGCATACTTTATTTATAAGTATTCCAACAGCCACAAGGTCATTGTCGAAACACGAAAAGACCTCATTGAAATCAAGGAAGAGTTTGAAACCCATCGCAAAAACACACTGGACAGGGAGCGTAAGCTGAAGCGCCAGCTCGTGGATGAAATGAACAAAAAACAGGGGATTACTTCTTAACGATATTCCAAAAAGGGAAAGCCAAGCTTTCCCTTTTTTTATAGCCTTTTTTTGCCACCCTTTTAAAAATGGTTAAATCGCCCTGTTTTCGTGAATATTTTTTTATTTTCGCCTTTCACATCAGTGTAACTCAAACATGATCAATTATAGAAAAGTCAATAACCTCACAGGCTGGGTTTTATTTTTAATTGCCTCACTCGTTTATCTTCTGACGATAGAAGAAACGGCCAGTTTTTGGGATCCGGGAGAATTCATAGCAGTAGCCTATAAGCTGCAGGTTCCCCACCCTCCAGGTGCGCCTTTCTTCCTGCTTATATACAGGATGTTTTCTTTCTTTGCTCTTGGGGATCCCCTTGAGATTGCCTTTTGGATGAATGCCGGCAGTGCTCTCTTCAGCGGGTTCACCATCCTCTTCTTGTTTTGGTCCATCACCCTTCTTGGCAGAAAGCTGTTCAAACTGGAAAAAGATAAGGAAAGCAAAGGCCACACCATCGCTCTTATGGGAGCTGGTATCATCGGCTCTTTGGTCTATACATTTTCAGATAGCTTTTGGTTTTCGGCCGTTGAATCGGAAGTGTACGCCATGTCTTCCTTTTTTACGGCCATTGTTATCTGGGCCTTCTTAAAATGGGATGTCATCGAAAACCCAAAAGATGAAAACCGATATATGATTTTCATTGCTTATTTGGTAGGACTATCCATCGGGGTTCACTTGCTTAACTTGGTGACGCTACCTGCCCTGGCCTTGGTAGTTTACTTTAAGAAATACAAGAACCCAAACCTCAAGGGAGCCATAGTCGCTTTCCTATTGGGAGGGGTAGCCTTGGTAGCAATCAATAACATCATTATACCAGGATTGCCCAGCCTGGCAGGATCCATGGAAATTTTCTTTGTCAACAGCATTGGGTTGCCATTTGGTTCTGGTATCATTTTCTTTATCGTACTTTTTCTCGGAGGCCTTATTGCCGCTGTCATCTACTCGATCAAGCAGGAAAAGGTTATCCTGAACACCGTATTGCTTTCATTGACCTTTATCTTGATCGGCTATGGTTCGTATTCGCTCATCATCATCCGCTCCAATGCCAATCCACCAATCAATGAAAATGCACCGAAGGACATTATCAGCTTTGTCAGTTACCTTAAGCGCGAACAGTACGGTTACCGTCCTTTGATGCACGGACAATACTTCACAGCTGAAGTACAAGAGCAAAAAGAGGGAGATCCTGTCTATGCCAAAGGAGATGACAAATATGAAATTGTCGATTATGAAATGGTCACGGAGTACGATCCGGAAAAAACCACTATTCTTCCACGTATATATTCCACTCAGGCCCAACATAAACGACTTTACCGTCAAAAACTTGGCTTAAGGGAAGGTGAAGAACCTACTTTTGGTGACAATATCGCTTTTATGCTGGATCACCAGCTGGGACATATGTACTGGCGTTATTTCTTATGGAATTTCTCCGGTAGGGAAAGCGACATCACCGATGCCCCCTGGATGGGCATCACCAATGCCTTCGAAGACTATCCTGATTTCATCGAAAACAACAAAGCCCACAATAATTACCTGATGCTTCCTTTACTACTGGGGCTCATAGGACTGCTGTTTCAGGCCAAGTACGATACCAAGTCATTCTGGCTTACCACGATGCTGTTCCTGATGATGGGTGTGGTACTGGTACTTTACCTCAATTCCCCACCTGTGGAACCCCGTGAGCGGGATTATATTTACGTTGGGTCCTTTTATGCGTTCGCCATATGGATAGGAATGGGTGTGTTGGCCATTGCTCATGGTCTGGCCAAGCTGAACAAGAACTTTGCGGTAGCCTCTATCATGGCGACGCTAATCGCCTTCCCGGTACCTGTATTGATGGCTTCCCAAAACTATGATGACCATGACCGTTCAGACCGATACTTCTCTGTAGATTCAGCGCGAAACTTCCTTGCTTCATGTGAAGAAAACGCCATTCTTTTTACGGGAGGGGACAATGACACCTTCCCGCTTTGGTATGTGCAGGAGGTCGAAGGCTTTAGGACAGACGTGCGTGTCATTGTGCTAAGCTATTTTGATACAGATTGGTATGTAGAGCAAATGACCAGGCCTATCAATAAGTCCGCTGCGTTGCCATTCTCTCTGGAGAAAAAGAACTTTAAGCGGGGCACCAATGACATCCTATTTGTCAATGACCGCCAAGGACTGGAAATGATATCGATCAAAGAATACCTGAGACTCCTTAAAAACGAAAGCGATCTACTGAAAGTAAAATCAGGCTATACCAATACCATCTACCAAGTACCTTCCAGGAACCTGATTCTCGAAGTGGACTCTGCTGAAGTGATCCAAAAAGGCGTGGTACCAGAAGGTATGGAAAACCTTACCGTGAACCATATGAACCTTAGGGTAAAAGGAAATTACCTGACCAAGGGAAACCTGATGCTACTGGACCTTATCGCTACAAACAACTGGGAGAGACCAATTTATTTCAACAACACCTCCCTTTCCTCTATCAGCCTCGATCTGAGCAATCATGTGGTGATGGAAGGCCTTACGTATCGACTGTTACCTGTCCAAAAGCCAGAAAATGTCGATGAGTTCGTCAACACTGATCTGGCATATAAAAATGTCACGGAGAACTTCGCATACCGTGGCATGAACAACCCGGACAATTACTTCGACGAAGAATACAGAAGGTTTACCTCTAACCACCGAAGCATGTTTAACAGCCTGACCAATGCACTGATCATGGAAGATAAGCTGGACATGGCCGCAGACATTCAAAAGCTGAGCATGGATAAGTTCCCTAACGAAGCCATTCCATATGACCTGTCCAGCGGGCAGTCTGTACCTTCGTTATTCGAATTAGGGGAAGATGATATGGCACTGGACATCATCGAGGTGCTTTCAAAGAGAGCGTTCGAGATGCTGCAGTTTTACCAGGAAAAAAATCGTGCCATGGACAGGGAAGTGATGTATTCCCTAGAGATGATGCGGTTCTTTGTACCACTGCTGCAAGAACGTGGATACGACGAACTGGCCACCGAAATCCAGAACAATCTGGACAAAGTAATGGGGACGTCAGCCTCCCCGCGAGGCATCCTCCAGAACAGGAAATAAAACTAAAAAGAGCGGCTCAAAAGGCCGCTCTTTTTAGTTTTCATCCTTCCAACAAAAACAATCTTTCTCCAAAGCTAGTCTTGGTATTGCAAATGTAATATAGGGTAAGGATTGCCTTCGTCATCCAAGGGTGAGCGGCCTTCGACTTTAAAGCCAATATGTTTATAAAATGCCACTGCTCGACTGTTATCTTCATTGACATCTACTTTTTTGACCTTTAGGCTATGAATGGCATAATGCATCAATGCCCCACCCATACCCGTACCCATTGTAGCAGGATGGACAAACAGCATTTCCACTTTGTCCCCAGCCACTCCAACAAATCCCTCAATATTGCCCGCTTCATTTCTTATGCAGGCCAGCGTAACCATATCTAAATATTGGTTTAGGATCAACGGCTTAAAACGCTCGATATCCCCGGGCTTCAAAAAATCATGAGTAGCCCTCACAGAAGCTTCCCAAACACCTACTACGGCAGAATACTCCTCTTTGCTGACCTCATCAATACTGAATTGTATAGCCACTTTATTTCTTTTCTAACACATAAAACAAATCCAGTCCTTTATCAGGATGATCTACTACCAAGTAGTCCTCATGGGTAATATCGGTTACGGTATTGCCACCTTGTTTGTGGAGCTTATTACGGTTCACCCGATTCAATAGTTCATATGGCATTCGCAAGATGGATGCAGGCAGGCGGTGCTGCAGGTCAAAAATATCGAAACGCATGATTTTATTTACTGACTTCCTGTTGGCCTCGTGATAACTCCAGACCTTATCGTTCCCTCCGATTCCTTTGGCATTCACCTTGTCAAACACCTGCTCACAAAGCTGAACTAATTCAGTGCCTGTATATTCCCTGATGTGCCAAGGGTTTCTACTGAGTGTATGGCGAATATTTGGCGTAGAAATAATGGCTTTGCCACCAGGCTTCAGCACGCGATAGATTTCTTCTAAAAACACCTTATCTTCCTGGATATGCTCGATCACCTGAAAACTCACCACCGTATCATAATGCTCAGAAGGCACCGTACCCAGAGGGGGGATCACCGCCTGCTCAAACTTTGCCTGAGGAAATTTCTGCTGTAACTTATCGATTACTTCACCGATTTTGTCCAGCCCATGGTAAGAACGCACCAGATCACTGAGCACTTCCACTCCTCGGCCTTCTCCACAGCCAATTTCCAATAAATCTCCATTTACCAAAGGTTTCGCCGCAATGTATGCCTTTAATAAACGTTGATGAATTGGGTTATCACTTACCAACTTATCCGAAGCAATTTCCGTTGTATAGGTAGCCATTTAAAATTTTATTATTTTAAGCAAAATTAAGGTTAATTTTTAAAACCGAATGATGATAAAGATAAAGACAGTAAATTTAACATTACTTAGTACTTCCTTGATACTGTTTCTGACAGCATGGAATGCACAGGCACAAAGTAACCTGAAAAACATCAATCAAAGCCTTCGTTATTCCCGGTACTCCCGGATTTCGCCCAAGATTATCCCAATAAAAACCGGTGAAAGGAAATTCCTGCTTCAAATGCCGGTGGAAAAAATCGAAGAAAGCCCCAACTTTGATGATTACGCCTTTTCTTATGTAGTCGTAGAAGACTTCGAAGAAGAGATCAATGAAAAAAACATCGTCCCACTTACCTCATCTGATTTGACTAAAGACACCGACAGGCATTTCTATTTCGAAAAGTCCGTCACCATTCCTACAGACCAGCAAGAGGCCTATGCGGTAATCATCTGCAAGGACACCCGACAGGGTGACCAATACGTCTACCATGCCGATCTCATCAGCCCTTTTATTGCTGACATCCCTGGCTTTGGCGCCTATTACGATAATGACATTCCTTTTGATCAAACATTTATCAATAAAGGAGAAGCACTGCTTTTCAAGAGTGGCAAAAGTTTGAACTTCTATAATTACTTTTATCCCCAGGATTTTGAAATCCCTCTCCCCCCCATGGAAACCCGACCTGCTCCTGTGGCCAAGGACATTCAGGTGATCGACAATGGCGAGTTCTTGGTCAATGTCCCTCAGCCCTTTGAAGAGGAAGGATATTATTTTGTTCAGACAGACACCACTGAGCAAACTGGATTTATGGTCAAAGCCACTAGTGCTGCCTATCCCCGTGTATCCACCTATGATGAGATGATCGACAAATTGGTATACATCTCTACCAGAAACGAGCATGAAGCACTGCGTGCCGCAGAAGACAAGAAGAAAGCATTGGATCAATACTGGTTGGAGCTGACACATGATACGGAAAAAGCACAGGGAATTATCCGTGAGTATTTCCGTCAAATTGAGTTTGCCAATATTCTCTTCACAGATTTTAAAGAAGGGTGGAAAACTGACCGTGGCATGATCTACACCGTTATGGGACCTCCTGCCAGTGTATTTTTTGACGCTGATAAAGAAATCTGGATTTATGCTAAAATAGGCTCCAAGTCAAAAATAAGCTTTACCTTTGCTCGAATTAGGAATATATTTACACCAAATTACTACAAGTTGAACCGTTCCAGATCATATCAGCCTGAATGGTTCCAAAGCATTACATTATGGAGAAGCGGAAAGATGGCTTTCTGATCGAAAAGGGAGCGCACGAAAAAGATTTCATATTTGGCACTAGAGCAGTGATGGAAGCCCTCCATGCGCAGAAAGACATTGACAAAATCCTGGTGAACAAGGAGCTGAACAATGAACTGATCAAGGAACTCCTCAGCCAGGCGAAACAAGACCGCGTACCGGTGGTAAAAGTCCCTGAGGCCAAGCTGAACAGGATCACGCGCAAGAACCATCAAGGCGTCGTGGCACACATGTCTGCCATACAATATGCTTCCATCGATAATGTCATCACGGAGTGTTTTTCCAAAGGTGTAGATCCCCTGATTTTGGTATTGGACAGGATTACTGATGTGAGAAACTTTGGTGCCATAGCCAGAACGGCCGAATGCGCTGGCGTACATGCCATCATTATTCCTGAAAAAGGCGCTGCCCAGATCAATTCCGACGCTGTAAAAACCTCTGCGGGAGCACTTAACTTTTTACCTGTTTGCAGGGCCAGGAATCTCCATTTTATGGTGAAGGACCTTAAAAAAATGGGATTAAATATCGTCAGCTGTACTGAAAAAACGGAGCGAAAAATGTACGATGCAGATTACACTGTACCTACAGCCATCATCATGGGCTCTGAAGAAGACGGCATATCCGATGACCTGATGGAACTGAGTGATGAATTTGTCCGCATCCCCATGGCCGGCAATATTGAAAGCCTCAATGTATCAGTGGCCAGTGGTGTATTGATCTACGAAATCATCCGACAACGAACCAAATAAGGGGCTATCGGAAAAGTTTGGGCATGAATCCCTCTATTTTAATATGGTTTCTTTTTTGCCACAAAGATTCTAAGACCCAAAGCTGTTTGTTTTCCATGAAATTTGGAATCCGCCTACAAAACACTTCGTGTCTTGGCGACTTCGTGGCGACATACCAAATGAATGGAAACCTTACCCCGCCCCCAGAAATATGGCGTGGTCCGGAGTATTCTAGATATGTGGTATTGAGTTGAAAACTCAATATTCGTAGTTCCGCAGCACAGCTGTCGGAACTACAGGAACCTATCCTAAATAGTTGGTTTTCAGCATTCAAGATCAGGTTGTTATAAAAAATCTGCGCTAATCTTCTTAATCTGCGCCACCTGCGTGCTATCGGAACCAATCCAATCCCCCCAACTTGTTCGCTTGATCCCTAAAGTACCAAGAAGAGGTTAGTTGAAATATTGCTTGATCCAAGCATTACCTGACCCTCACTATTTTTTGCTATAAAATAAGAAAGCACCGACTCAATAAATCGGTGCCTTAGTCATGAATAAAAAGAAACTACTACTCCTCTACTAGTATTTTTCCCTCAGCATCATACTTTTTGGTGATGCTTTGTTCGCCCGTTCCGAATTTCACCTCATAGATGACATTACCTTCTTCATCTGTCACCTGATAGGCTTTCGAAATGGTTAAATCTTTAGTCTCAGACTTTTCGTCTATCGTATCTTTTATTGCCTGAGGCAAATCCTCAGGAGCAATCTCTATTCTGTCTTGCAAATGGACAATCGACCCTTTTGGCGATATCCCTTCAGAGGCTTCCACACCTAAGGACACCAATGCGCCCAATGCAATAATGAAAGCTACTCTTTTCATATTTGTTTTATAATGTTTAGTATTCCAGTACTTCTCCCTCTCCACTGATCAATACCATCATGGTTTCCTTCTCATCAGTTTCGAAAGCTATATCATAGAATGTCTCCCCATCTTCTATAACTTTGTAAACCTTTTTAAGCTGGAGTGTTGAAAGCAGGGAATCTCTCTCCAACAAATTGATTACGTCCTCGGGAAGATCTTCTTTATCAATTTCATCCCGCTGTGCCTCATCATCAGAAGGAGTTTGCAATTCGCTAACCCCATCAATATCCGGCATTACTTCCTCTGACTGAAGTTGTTCATCTTCTGATGCCTCATTTCCACTTTGATTGCCACATGACGCTAAAATCATCATGGTCAATATACTCATGCACGTTATCAGCTTCATGGAATAATCTTTAGTCTAGGGTTGATACATTATACTGCTACTTGGCACCCTTGAAGCAAGCTTTAACTGAAACTCGCCTGCCTCTCTTTTTAATTGCATCCCTGTCGCTCCAATGAGCGCAACGATGATAAAACCAATTAAAAAAACCAACAACAGCACCTTTCTTCTCAGCTCGATCATTTACTGTTTCATTTGATAGACAAGTATTCATAACCCGTGCCATTTATGAAATCAGCCCTTAAAGCCACGTCCCACTCTCCAATGTGTAGAACCCGTGTAGAGAACCTCTACACTTTGTGGAACATGTTCAGGTACGAATATAAAAATTATAACTTGCCAAACTATCATTTTTTAAGTGAAAAATTCAAAAAAAGCATGAACTAGTAAATCCATGCTTAAAAAATAAGTGAATAAACTTATTTTTTATACTAACCAAGCATTCTCACTTTCATTCATCAATAAAAGCCAGCCTCCTGTTACTTGCTATAATTATCAGGTCTTAGCCTTATCATAGCCTTTTGTCTGGTTGGTAGCTTCAGAATATTGAATAACAATCACCTTGGGCGTCTCCAATAATGCTTCATCTAAGTGAATAAAATATTCATTTCGATGGATTTCTTCAGGACGGTAAGTTTTTTGGGGGCCATTGAGATCGAAGATCTTATCCAAGTTGATTTTGGCAGGTGTTTTTATGCGCAAAGCGCCATTGATCGGTTTATTAAAAACAATCATATAGACTTCGCCACTCTCACGATTCCGGGTGTAATATCCCCAGTCCTGCTTTTCCCAATCAATGTAACCACAGTCATAAATGGCCTTCTGGTTTTTGTGCATCCATTCACCAATCTCCTTAGCCAGCTGTCTTTCCTCTTTCCGGATTTCTCCTTGACCATTTGGGCCAAAATTCATCACGAAATTCCCATCCAAGGACACAGACTTTACCAACATTTCGATTAATTCGTAACTGGTCTTCACATGCCCTCTCCAATCGGAATGATATCCCCATTGGTTTTCAGGAACGGTCATGACACAATCCCAATCATTACCTTTGGTATCTTCATAGGTGTCAGGAAGTTTTCGCTCCCAACCTTGCTCATAGTCTCCCATCAGATCACCATTGCTGTCAAAATGGCGATTACCATAGTCATCTGGCCTAAACCGGCTTCCTATGATCAAACCAGGGATCATTTCCCGCATCTCCATAGCCAGGTTATCTGCAAACTCAGCCTGCTCCTTCCATGCCGCATCCCAGGTTCCATCAAACCAAAGCCCCTTCGTCGAGGGGTACCGCTCCAATAATTCCAACAGCTGATTTCTTGTAAATTCCTTAAAACCCTCATAAGCCTCTCTGTCCTCGGCTGTTTCCAGCTTACTCCGATAGCCGGGATGATTCCAGTCCATCACAGAAAAATAAAGATACACATCGATGCCTTCTGCATCATAAGCCTCTACCAAGGGGCCAATGATATCTTGGCCATATGGGGCATTGGTCACATCATAATCCGTAAACTCACTTGGCCAGAGGCAAAAGCCATCATGGTGCTTAGTGGTTATGATCATGTACCGTGCTCCCATGTCCTTGGCCTGCTCCGCCCACGCTTTGGGGTCAAAATCCACTGGATCAAATTCCGTATACAAGTTATCGTAATCCTCATTGGGCATTCCTTTCCATGAGCGGATCCACTCAGCGGCACCGCCATAATATTCTCCGTTCCAATGACCTCCCGGAATGGCATAAAGCCCCCAATGGATAAACTGACCAAAACCATAATTTCGCCAACGCGACATCTTCGAATCTATCCGTTTACCTATTCTGTGGGCGCCATGCTCCAACGTCATGGAGATTCTTGGCGTATTATCCGGGGCTTGGGCTATCGTCAAAGTGGTGCTCGCACCCGTCAGTGCAAACATCAATAATACCATTGTTAAACTCCTTTTCATTTTTTCACTTATTTTTTGCTTGTTCATTGTTTAATCAATTTCCACTTCATTTGGTCCTTTAGGATAGGAAAAGATCCTTTGGAAAAAAGAATTTCTTTCTGGTAATTTTCATCTGTGCTGGTACTTAACAAAGGCTTTTGGAAAAGGCACCTTCTCCAAAAGCCCGGTTATTTTAGTAGGATTTATTCTTATTGTTTACCCACTATAATAGAGGACACCTTGTCATTGAATCCGGAAAGGAAGCTGATATTGCCAGGCCCAGCTTCATAGCTATCCCCGGTAAAATTATCCCCATCATACAAGGTCACTTCGTACCCTAAGGGAATTTTGATGGAACTGATGTCATTATCTACTCCACCGAGTGCTGTCAATTGGGCAGCTGTGTAAGAGCCTTCAGCAAGTGTCACGCCCCACCCATTGTAGCTGCTGTGCTGGAATACCCCCACACCATCAGGCAAGGTAAATTCACCGTTCACATAACTGAAGCTATAGCCATGCGTCTTGATCGTGCCATTTTCCATTAATAGTTTTATCTTCAACTCATACGGCCAATCTCCATGATCCTGAATTTCAGCCATTGGAATATCCACATCGAAAGCACTCCCATTCCTATTGGCCACCCAAGAAACTGAATTGTAATCCTTATTGGCTCCTGATCCTTCCCCATTGACGTTGGGATCCACCCAGACCAATACATCGCTGACCGTCTTATCACTGGTAAAAGTACCGGACAATGCGATCGCATCATTCACCTCATCGTAACTTATCGCAGGACTCATGGTTGTGGTAGCTGCGCCATAAATATCTGCCACCGGAGTGGACTGGAAAATCTGATTGCGGTTTAATATCGCTGCATCTGCCAAAGGAATAAATGTCGCTGACCTCCCCCAGGTATAATTTCCAGCCCCCATTAAGGAAGTCCCCAACGTTTGTTGTTCATTATCTTTGGCCTTGTTATGGGCAAGGTTTAGTCCGTGCCCCAGCTCGTGGAGCATTCCTGCTATCAAGTTGGAAGAAGTGCTGGGAATTTCTGCCACACTGATATTGGGATTGTCTACCGCAAAGCAATATTTACCATACCCGTAAAACGGTTGACTTCCGCTGTCAGTACGCTGCGGCAAGATGACCAAAGTATGCTGACTGGTAAAGTCACCGGGATGGGTGGATTTGTACGCATTGATTTCACTAATTATGGTACTTGCACTTCCATATCCATACGTGGACTGGTCCTCCGTACCGTAAATGGTCACTAGTTTTACCCGGCTATTGGCAGAATCCAACGGTAGCCCAAATGTTTTTTGTCCAAAACCATTTCTGTCCATCTCATCTTCCATATACTCTTGAAAATAAACCAAAAGATCACTCAATCGGTCTTCATAACCTGACACTTCAGGATTATCAGTAGGTACAAAGTACACCACATTTAGATTCTCCTGATGGGTCACAAAACCAGCCCCATTTTGATTTTCAATCACCGGAGTTTCCGGCACTTCATTACAAGAAATCACTGTAGCCGCAGTAAAAACAGCTAACATTCTTAAAAACAATTCATTGACTCGGTTTTTCATAATCAAAGTAGTTATTAGTGGTTAAAATTAATTTTCAAAAAAAAGACAATAGGAGATCAGGAAGAGGCCACTTGGCCCCTTCTTAATCTATTTCCCAACACAAAACTTTTTAATTCAACATCAGCTGAAGCGCTAGTTGGATTCCCATCCTGGATTTTGCTCCAGGTTAGAGTTCAGTACCAAGTCTTCAATCGGAATAGGAAATAAGTATTGTTTCTCTTCATCAAAAGCCCTACCGTCAGGAAGGGTTTGGTAATAAGGCAAAATGTAGCCTTCTTCACTTAAAAACACGTCTTTGTCCACTATGACACCAGGGAACTGTTCTTGGACAAACTTGATCCCTTCCACGGGAATTTCCAGAAATTTACCTGCCTTCCATCTCATAAGGTCATCCCACCTGAAACTCTCAAAAGCCAACTCCACACGCCTCTCCCTTCTTATTTCCCTCAAAACCGCATCGGGCACATAGTCACAATACGTGGCGTAGTTACCGTCCAGCTCAGGATCTGCAGGGATATCACCCAGTACCATTGGTGGCATATTCACTCTTGCCCTGATAAGATTGACTGAGTTGTCCAATACAGCTTGGTCCATTTCCCCGAGTTCATATTTAGCTTCAGCATAATTCAACAAAACCTCCGCATACCGAAACACCAGTGCGGCCTGCATGCCATTGGTCACTCGGTCCCAGTCAGCGGGATCATTTAAGAACCACTTTGCTACGCGGTATCCAGTTGGACATTTATTTCCTGAAAGCCCTGGAATATTTGGCAGTGGTGCATTATTGGCACCTTGTACGCCCTCTTGTAGATTGTAAGTTCCAAAATTGGCCACTGTCTGGGGAAGCCTTGGGTCCCTGTTCATCATCTCGGTTTGAATAGAATCTTTGCCCATGAAAAGGGGACTTTGGCTAATCGGCAAACCATCTTCGCAAAGGTATTCATCCACGAGATTTCGGGTAGCGCCGTGTCGATGGCGCAGGTTTTGTGCATAATATCGACTAAATGCCACTCCGTACGTAAGATCTGCTGAATATTCCCTCCATAAAATCACTTCAGGATTACCATCATAACTATAGGTAGCGAAGAGATCATTGTAATCTGTAGAAGCATTTCCTGTACTGTACAGGCTATAACTTCCAGCCATCAACTGTTCTGCTGCTTCAACCGATGCGCTTAAAAACGCCGTCCCATCCAAGCCAATCTCCGGGTGGTATTTTCGATAGGTCCCTTCATAGAGGCCAATTCTCGATTTTAAGTGCAAGGCCACATCTTTATTCAGCCGATCGGTTTTTTCTTCCCCTTTGGCAGGAAGGAATTCGATGGCTTGATTTAAAATGTGCATCACAGAGTCCATCACCACTTCCCTGGGATCCCGAGGAGCATATAGCTCTGGTGAATTGGTTTCCAGGGCGTGGGTAATCCAGGGTACATCACCAAAAGTTTTCACCTTTTTGAAATAATCCCAGGCTTTAAAGAATAAGACTTCTCCCAAATAAACATTTCTTACATCCTCTGCCACATCACCACGTTGGTAGTTATCCAGAAAATAATTAAGCTGGCGGATATTCCCCCAACTCCATCCACTACTGCCGCTTCCTCCACCTACATAGCCATTATATTGGTCAGCAGCCACCTTAGAATAGGTTTCTGGAGCCGCGTTATCGGAAATGACATCTCCATACGCGATAGCTTCATTGTACCCATAGGGAGCTACCGTACTAGTGCCCCAGTCGGTACCAAAACCTGTAATATATTCAGGATAAAAACTATTACAGTACAACTCCAGGTCCTGGGCTGTTTTCCAGAAATTCTCATCGGTAATTTGATCCAATGGATAGCGATCCATAAACTCGTCATTGCACCCTGAAAGGAGTCCTGCAAGGCAAGCAATTGTGATATATAATCTTTTCATGATTGTGTCAGTTTTAGGAATTAGAATGTGATTTGCAGTCCAGCAGCAATAGACCTCAACATCGGGTAATTACCGCTCAGCACTTCCGGATCAAATGTGTCCGGTACACTGGTAGCTTCCCATATATTGTAAGCCGAGGTGTACACCCGGACTTTGTCCAAACGGATACGCTCCGTCAAAGCAGCCGGAAGTGTATAGCCCAGGGAAACATTTTTCAATCTTAGGTAAGCAGCATTTTGCAGGTACCTTGTCTGTGTCTGACGGTTAGCTCCACTGGAACGGTAACCCGGGAAATATGCATTGGTTCTTTCGGGAGTCCAAGAGTCCTCATACACTTCATAGGTACCCGTGCCTCCTGCTATGCCACCCCAAAACAGGTTACTGCCTATCCATACATCTCTTTTGCCCACACCTTGAAAGAAAATATTAAGGTCAAAACCTTTCCAAAAAACGTTCATATTCAACCCGAACTGGTACCGGGGAGTGCTGTTACCAATGATTCTGCGATCACCGGCATTTTCAGCAGTACTCTCACCTGGCCCCACTTCGCCGTCACCGTCGATGTCACGGTACTGCACATCACCGGGAAACCATAGCCCTGAATTGATCAGCTCTTGGCCTGGCGCATTATCGATCTGCTCCTGGTTTTGGAAGAGCCCTACTGTTTCGTATCCCCAAATCTCCCCCATCACCTGTCCAGTGTACAGTGAGCTAAGGAGCTTGTTGGGGTTGCCGTTAAATTCGGTGATCTCGGATTGGTAATCAGACAGGTTTAGGGACAGGTCATACCGAACACCATTGTCCAATACATCTCGCCATTTTGCTGTTACTTCCCAACCAGTCGTTGTCATTTCTCCGGAATTCTTGGTTGGAGATGAGGTTCCCAAAACAGCAGGGAACTTATCCCCTGCCACCAAAATGTCACTGGTCGTCCGCTCATACCAATCAAAGCTCAAGTCTAGCTTATCAAAGACCGCTACATCTAAGCCAACATCAATCGTCGTAGCTGTTTCCCAGGTCAAATCGGCATTCACCAATCCTGGAGGCCTTATCCCCACTGGTCTTGTCCCATCAAAAAGGTAACTAATTTGTGCTGTGGTCCCGTAAGAAGGGATATAGATATAGTTGCTTACATTCTGATTACCAAGACTACCGTATGAAGCCCTTAATTTCAGTTCATTGACTACAGGCCTTATTCCTTCTGCCCATGTCTCTTCACTGATCCTCCATGCACCGGAAAGTGATGGAAAAAACTTAAAACGCCTGTCTGAAGGAAACCTTGAGGTACCGTCATAGCGTCCATTGGACTCGATCAGGTAGCGATTGTCATAATTATAGGTAAATCGGTAAAAAGCCCCACGTAATGCCCATTCGGATTCATTGTCATAGGCATACTCATTACCCAGGGTTTGGCCAATCACGGGAACATAGGGTGTTAATAGCTGTTCTCCCCTTCCTCCCAAATAAGTGTACTTGTAAGACTCCTGATTAAACCCACCAAGTACATAAAACTCATGATTGTCCAGCGTCAGGGAGTAGTCTGTAAATAAGTTGATGGTAAATTGATCAGAGTGCTGGGTCCACCGCTGCACGGAGCTTGGATTGGTATGCACGGTAGTGGGTGAATCCCATCTGTTTTCTATTCGCTCCAACTCAGGAATGACCTGCTTTCTCCTGAAGTTATAGGATTTATAAGAAATATTTGCCTTTACATCCCAGCCTTTCAGTACATGGATCGTGGGGGCTATGGCCAGTAGGATATGTTCCTTGGTTTCATCATTACGGGATCCATAATCCATAAAGGATAAAATATTATCGGTATACATCTCCCCTACCGGTGAAGTAGAAGGGGTCTTAATCGGCATGTTAATGTTTCGACTGGGCTCCTGCGACATCGCTGTCCACCAGCCCCCTTTCCCGGATGGACTGACAGGCTCTGAATAATTGGACTGGCTATAAGAAGAGCGGAATTCAACGCTGAACCAATCCGTAACATCGTTTTTGACATTCAGCATCATATTGTATCGCTTGAACTTATCCGTATTGATCTTATATAAACCGTCCTGGCCTTGATAGCCCAAGGATGCATAGTATGAACTTTTGGCGCTGCCACCAGACAGGTTCAAGTTATGTTTCTGCATAGGACTATATTCCCTTAGGGCTTCTTGATAGGGACGGGTGTTTCCTACCCAAATGATATTTCCCCCAGCATCCATAAAATAGGGCAATTCGGTATCAGGATTGCTCATATATCGGTCGATATTGTCCAGTTTTTCCTGCATATCCGAGGAAGGCGTCCTGTTCTGTAACTCTTCTGCTTTGATGGCAGCATCTTGGATGGTATAGGCATCCAATAAATCCGGCACAGCAGAAGGCTTGTTCCACTGAAAGCTATTGGAATAACTTATTTTTGTTCTTTCACCTTTCGCACCTTTTTTAGTCGTCACCAGCATCACCCCATATGCAGCCCTGGATCCATAGATTGCAGCGGAGGCGGCATCCTTTAGCACCGATACACTTTCGATATCCTCCGGATTAAGTTGGTTGATATCCATCTCCACGCCATCTACCAGGATCAATGGGCTTCCCGTTTGGAAAGATCCACCTGAAAAGGAAGTCCCTCCCCTTACATTGAACGAAGGATTGGTATTGGGAGCTCCGTTGGAAATCCCCACGTTTAGGTTAGCGATGGTTCCCTGCAATGCTTGACCGATATTGGCCACGGGTCGGTTTTCCAGCATGTCAGAAGACACTTGACTTACCGCCCCGGTAAGGTTGACCTTTTTCTGCGTACCATAGCCGACTACCACCACTTCATCCAGTGATTTGGTATCTTCTTCTAATTGCACATTAAGGGTAGTCTGATTTCCTACCGGAAGCTCTTGGGTTTTGTAACCAATGGAACTGATGACCAGCACCGCACTTTCATCGGCCACTTCAATACTGAATTTTCCATCAATATCTGTCACCGTTCCTGTATTCCCTCCTTTGACACGAATGGTCACGCCGGGAATCCCCATGGGCTCATTTCCAGAAGTAACCTGTCCTGTCACGATCCTATTTGCCCTGATCACCCTTAGCTCACTATCAGAGTGCCGCTTATTGACATTGATGACATGGTTAATTTGGCGAAATTTCAGATTCGCAGCTCCGGAAATCTCTTGAAGAATTGCTGTCAACGATGCATTATCCTTATCAAGGGTCAGTTTTCGATTTATTGATATTAGGTCTTCATCGTAAAAGAACCGAAACGAGGTCTTGGTCTCAATAGAAGAAAACACTTCCCTTAAAGTACTGTTCTGTTCGTGCAGGGAAATAAACACCTTGTCCATATCCAGGTCTCCTTGTGCTCTTTCCGCTGCTTTGGCCATCTGAAGAGCTGTGCCGAGCAGTAGAAAAAAAAGCATGGCACCACTTTTCCAGATTAGACCATTGGTCTTGGGTACATTTTTTTTCATAGCATGCAATGATTAAAGTTTATTTTTAGATTGTTTATGGTTTTGTCTTGATCGTAACATGACTTTCATGGATTTCGTAGGTGATATTTCTTGCGTACTTTATCCCTTCGAGTACATTCTCCAGGCTCTCTTGCTGAAAAACCCCGCTTACTTTCCATTGCGATGGAGGATTATCCACAACTGTGATACTCACCCCATACCATCGCTCAAGTACCTTTACTACCGTGGAGATATTGGCACCTTTAAAAACCAACTTGCCATCTTTCCAGCCAAACTGCTGATCATAGTCAAAAGTCGATTTAACAGATTGCCCAAAATCCTGATGGACCGTAAGCATTTCGCCAGGTTTTAGATATAATGGTATGACCGGCTTCTCTTGCTCCAAAGGGTAGACGGAGACCAGTCCTCTTTCCAGGGATATATCTATCTGCTCACCCGAAAAGGCCTGTACAGAAAATGCCGTCCCGTGGACTTGGGTCACCACGTCACCGGAATGCACCAAAAAGCTCTTGGATTCGTCATGGATTACATCGAAATATGCCTCCCCCTCCAAGAACACTTCGCGTTTGGTACCATCGAAAGTTTCTGGAAAGCTGATCTTGCTACCCGCATTCAGAATAACCCGGCTTTTGTCAGGAAGGAAAAATGCTGTCTTTTGCCCATATGGATTTTCTTTGGTCACAAAAGCCACTGTAGAAATGGCTTCATCGTTTCTTACCGGATAAGAAGAAAAGATGTACGTAACAGCCAACATTATTATTAGACATGCCGCCGTCGCTCGAAGTAAAACGGGCATTATCTGAAGCAGACGGCTCTGATTTTCGTTTCCATCGTTGAAATGATCGCTAGGCTTTTCTTTCAATATCTTATCCAGAATAGCTTCTTTTTGATGGTTACCGTTTGGATATTCCTCAAAATGAACCTGCTTCACCAATTCCTTGGCTCGGTAAAAATCATCGTGGCTTTGTGGGTGATTTTGGAGCCATTTCTGCCAAAAAACATCACTTTCCTCACTAGGATTCTTTACCCAGCTCACAAAGTATCTGTTAGAGAGAAAATAGTCGATATCAAATTTATGATCTTCCAATGTTACTAGTCCTTTTCCTTATAGACAAGTAACACTTCAAAATGACATCATATGAAATTGAAAATTTTAAAATTATTTTTCCTTATGATAACAATTAATTCTCAGACCATTCACTATGTATTCCAAAAAGCTAGGGACAATGTTATCAGAAACACTTCCTTTAACTTCCCAATGATCCGATAAACCATGTTACGGGCAGACTTGACATGGTCATATCCCATCATTTGTTGAATTTCTTCATATCCCATCCCCTTATAAAAGTAATAATAGACCACTTCCCGCTGTTTTTCATTAAGGCCGGCCAAAGCTTTATCTAACTTTTCAAGGCGCTCCTTTTGTTGCAGACTGAGGATCATTAAGGTTTCCTGGGATGGAGATATTCCAAAATGCTCACTTGCGGCATATCTTTCCAGTTTGGAGGATTTCTTTTTCAATACATTAAAAATCCTTCGCTTTAGAGACTGGAACAAAAACAGTCTTATGGATAAAGTGATCGGAGGCAGCTTTTCCCTTTTTCTCCTTAGGTCAATAAACATGTCTTGGACACAATCTTCCACCAGCGCAACTTGGGCAAACTGTAGTCCAAATTGACACAACTCCTCAAAATAGCTGTTATAAATGTAAATAAAAGCACTTTCATTGCCCACTTTAAATTGCTGCCAAATCACGGCATCGTCCTTTTCTGCAAATTGGCTCTGCCGGCTGGATGATGAAGTTTCCTCCTTCCACTCTTTAAGGGTATAATTTAATGCTTCGGTGTTGGACATGATTTAAGGATATATGCTTGGAATCATCGGATGATATAGCCCGAAAGACCTACCTACCATAATTTCTTTGTATCCATTAATATACAAATCGAAACCTTAATTAAAACATAATGAAAAAATAAAACTATATAATTGTTAATTTTTACATAATAATCGATAAAATATTACGCATTTTAACTTAAAAACTTTCATACACTATCCAATTGCCCTAATAATCAACTACCCAAGCCATTATCTTAACACTTTAAGCTCCACTATAAACCATCACGCTCCTTTACTGCTCCTTCGGCACTTCACCTTTTTATAAATCATACAGTAAGCGCAGTGGCTTAATGCCTCCAACACGGGTATTTTTTTGACTATTCCTTGCAAAGATTTATTCATTTTTGGCAAGCGTGTCCATAGAGAAAGATGTCATCTACCAACTAGGGGCTAACTTAGTCAAAATATTAAATACCCATCCAACATGAAAAACTTCAAACACCTTCTTTTCGCCACCTTTGTTTTTTGCCCCATCATCGTCAATGCCCAAATGACTGCAAACGAAGAAATTCAGCTTATCCAAGCAGAATTCGGTATGGAAAAGAAAACCTTGATCGAAAATTACATGGACTTATCTGAAACAGACCAGCCTGCTTTTTGGCACGTCTATCAAGCTTATGAAGAAGAAAGAAAGGCCATTGCCAGGGAGCGAATCTTAATAGCCAACGAATACTTGGACAATTATTCGACCCTGGACGAGGAAGAAGCTGACAATTTAGCTAAAAGGACACTAAGCAATTCACTTAAATTGACTAAACTGCACGCCAAATACTACAAAAAATTCAAAAAAGCCACCAACGCCATGGACGCGGCAAAGTTTATGCAGGTAGATGATTATATTCACTCTACCATCCGAAATTCATTGCAGGAAGAATTGCCTTTTATCGGAGAGATGGATTAATCTCTCTTGAGCGGATTGATCAGAAAAACAGGCTTTTACCTACCTAGAGCAAGGCTGGCCTACGGCACAAAGAAGCCTAGAGGCAACCTGATTTCACCAAGCTTTAATGTCTAGCGGCATTAGCCAGGACACCCGCCTTATTATACTCAGCGGACAGAAGTGTCAACAGTCATGCTCCGCTAGGTGCATTAGCTTGGTAACAGAAAGCGAATACGGTAGCCTAACAGCGCCGTAGGTACTGACCACGGGCAAGAAAAGTATGCATGATTTGAGTGACGAATCCATCCGTCAACGAGTTTTTTCGATCCCCATAGCCCGCTACCGCTCAACTTAACCACAGTAAACCATATAGAACCCTCATTTTCAATCAGGCATATTAGGGGTATAAAAAAAAATTCCCCGGACAATATTCCGGGGATTTTCACCTTTCAAACCCTAATAAAACCCATTAAATGATTTACAATACTAAGTTAATTCAAAATAAGGTCTTTTGCTCTAATTAATTTCTCCATTACCAGTACTATTTTTGCCAAATAACCTCAGTTGGATTTATCCAATTCGATAAAAAACGGTAATAACATCATTGCGAACGAAACGGATGTATAGTGAAGCAATCTTGTAATCATGAAACGGTATCGCTTCACTGCGTTACCAACTTCGTTCGCGATGACGAACTGGAATTCGTTCATTTCGAGCTACGTATGCACTCAGACAGCTAAAATAATGGCCTCAATCATATACCTTTATGGAGGCGATCTTGGGATCACCAATAGCTTCATGAATCTGAAGCCGCACACTGTCCACCTTCCTTGCTGAAAATACCGCTATGTGTTTGTGACCTATAGAAGTTCCTTTATAAAGGTCTACCCACTGCCCCTTTGTCTTTCCCTGTATCAAAAACTCTCTTACTCGTTCTCCAAAACGGACATCTTCCTCTATGACCACTGTCCCTACTTCTAACGACTTGCCAAGTGGCACTGATATCTCCTTACCTGTCCCGGAAACCTTAGCAAGGGCATCATTAAATCTTGCGGAGATTTCATCTCCAAATTCCCTCATCCTCTCCACGTCTTTATTGGGTACCAGTCCACGTTCATCTGGGGCAATCCCCAAGATCAGGGTACTGTTATGCCCAACACTATTGTAATACATTTCCATGAGGTTTTCGAGCGGATAAATATGTGCTTCATCACCAGGCTCCCAAAACCATTCGTGCCTTCCATTATACCCTCTCAGCGGTGCATCACTCATCGCCGGCATATAAAAAGCACCATTGGGATCACCATATTTTATAGGTCTGAAATCAATCGAATCACCACGATTGGCAAACCAAGAAGGGTGGCCATACGTACCCCAGCAGGGATACGGGACAGCCCCGCTCTCACTCCCGCCCCAGCGGATATCGGCACGATCAAGGTTATGGTAAAAAAGGGCATTTGGCTGATTGCTTTCTACAATTCCCTGTACATCGGGACCTCCTTGGGCTGGCCCATGTGCTCCGCCATCAAACCATATAATCGCCAACTCCCCATACTTGGAAGTTAATTCTTCCACCATCCCTTCACACATGCGGTTATAATGTGCCTGCCTATTCTTCGCAAACTCATCCTGCCCACTGACCTCAAAATCATGGATTCCATAGAATGAATTCCAGCGGATTCCGATGTAGATCCCCGGTTTGATTCCATACTTCCGACAAGAAGTGACAAAATCCTGAACTATATCCCCTTTTCCGTCCTGCCATTTCAAGGCTTTCATACAGTAGGGGTTGACATCACTCTGGTACAATGCAAACCCCGTCTCGTGTGTAGCCGTCAGCATGGCTATCTTAGCCCCCATTCCTTTGGCGGCCCTGACCCATTGATCGGTATCCAGCGCTTCAGGATTGAAAATATTGTAATCAGGGATTGGCGTGATCCGATTGTTGCTTTGGACATATTTTTTACCATCAAAAACATGAAGATCATAGTGGAATATCACTGTCAATTCCGCTTCCTGCCAGGCAATTTGTGCCGGAGATGGAACAGGGACATCAATTTGTTGTGCCCATACCTCCAAACTGGGAGTCAAAAACGACATTAAACCAATACAACCGATAATCCACATTTTCTCCATCACTGCATCCACCACAGTTGTTTCCAAACTTTGTCCCCATCATTGGACTGAGGTGCTCCCGGTGTACTCCTGCCTTCTGCAATATATTTGGTCAATAACGTCTTTAGCTCTTCTACTTTTTGGGGATTTTCCGCTTCGAGGTTAATGGTTTCCGCAGGGTCTTCTTTCAGGTTAAACAACTGAACGGCAGGTAAAGTATCCATTATGGCTACTTCCTTCGGGGTAGGATGACTCCATCCACCGGATCCCGCACACATGGCCAGCTTCCAGTCCCCCTTCCTGATCGCAAAGCTTCCGTTTATGGAATGGTGCACCGTAGCTTCCCGGAAGGCCTCTTCTCCAGCATTCCCTTCCAGTAACGGCAATAAACTATAGCTATCTTCCCCCTCCTCATCCTTCAGTTCGTATCCCACAATAGCCGCGCAGGTAGCCATCAGATCGGTAGTACAAATAGTCTGGCCATTGACTGACCCTGCCTTGATGACCTTTGGCCATTTAGCTATGAAGGGCACTCTATGGCCACCTTCATAAATATCGGCTTTGTAACCTCTGTGGGGGCCACTTGGATAATGTCCTTTTGCGGTCAATTCTTCAGGCTTTGCGGCAGGCGAACACCCGTTATCGGTAACAAAGATGACCAGTGTGTTTTCTTCTACCCCCGCCTCTTTTACCGCAGCCATCAGTTGTCCCACATAATCATCCACCATCATCACAAAGTCCCCATACGGATTTAAGCCACTCTTTCCCTGCCATTCGGCAGTGGGCAAGATCGGAGTATGTGGTGATGGCAGTGGCAAATAAAGGAAGAACGGCTTATCGGAAGCGGCCCTTTCCTGCACATATTTAATACCTCTCCTAAAAAAATTAGGGGTAACATCTTCATGGTCGAAATCAGCACCGGTTGCCCCTTTTCTCCACCAGCCATATTTATCCTTACTCTCTGTAGAATCTACCGGTAAAGCAGTTACCTTTCCGTTTTCGACATAAACATAAGGCGGAATGTCCAGCGAAGCCGCATGGCCGTAGGCATAGTCAAATCCGTTATCATTGGGATTGTGCGTCACAGGCTTGCTGAAGTCCACATTTCCTTCTGCATCCCTGCCCCAGTTCCAGCCCAAGTGCCACTTCCCGATATATGCTGTATGATAACCATGCTCCTTTAGCATGGATGGCACCGTAGTTCTTGATGTATCGATCAATGCTTCAGACTCTCCCCAAAGCACGCCGCTCTTCAGGGTGGACCGCCAGTTGTACCGCCCGGTCATTATGCCATATCGAGTAGGTGTACATACCGCCGAGGAGGTATGTGCATCGGTAAAACGCATACCGTCTGCGGAGAGTTGGTCAAGATGAGGAGTTTTGATTTTTCCATTCGGGCTATATGCCCCGATATCACCAATTCCCATATCATCCGCCAGAATATAGATAATATTGGGAGGAACTGGTCCATTTTTTTCCTTTTCAGATTTACTGCAAGAAATCAGCAGCAACATAAAGAATACAAACGCAGTTTCTTTCAAATAGGTATGCATGATGTATTTAGTTGATTTTCAAAACAAATAAACAAGGGCAAGTTACCTAAAAATAAAATCAAAGAATACACAAGACTTTTCCTTTTCAGGTGTTTTCTTTGCTGGTCGGGTTGTAAGATCGAAAGATAGTAAAAGTCACTTTCCATATTAATAAAGCACAAACTAGGGATCATTACTTATCCTTGATCTGCTGCAAGGCGAATTTCATCTCTTCCATTATTTTGGGTGATGTTAAAGAGATATCCTTTGTCTCTCCAGGATCATTCTTCACATCAAACAACTGATCTTTATTGGTAAAACCTGTCTCTATAACAGGCCCCCATGGCACCATGTCGGGGCCATTGTTTGCGGGGATCAACTTATATCCATCGCGTCGGATATAGGCCAGATTACTGAAGAGTGCTTCCTGCACCAACCCTTCCCTGCCTTTAGGATCTTCACCTACCAGGGCAGGCCAGGCATTCTGGGTATCCACCGCCTGCTGGGCATTATATTTCTGCCCCAAAAATTCAGCAAAAGAACCTACCAAATCCACTTGGCTGACCATCGCGTCTGTGGTCTTTCCTCCCTCGATCTGTGCTGGCCATTTTACGATAAACGGTACCCGGGTCCCTGCTTCAAATGCACTGTACTTTCCTCCTCTAAGCGTTCCCCACGGCTTATGGTCTCCAATCAATTCCCTTGCCTGGTCTTCGTAACCATCATCCAACACTGGGCCATTGTCGCTGGAAAAGATGACAATTGTATTCTCTTCCATCCCTCTTTCCTTCAAGAGTTTCATCAGTTCACCCACTGTCCAATCCAACTGTGCGATCACATCGCCTCTCGGCCCAAAACCAGTAGTTCCCTGGAATTTCTCATGGGCCAATCGTGGCACATGGATATCATGTGTGGCAAAATAAAGAAAAAAAGGCTTGTCAGATTCCTGAGTGATAAACTGGCTGGCCTTGTCCACAAAAGTCTGCGCAAAGTCCTCATCCCTCCACAAGGTCGCTTCCCCACCAGCCATATAGCCGATTCGGCTGACCCCGTTCACAATCGTATGATTATGCCCGTGGGACCACATCATTTTCAGGAGTTCGGGATGCTCTTTGCCAGTGGGTCGGTCACCTACTTTATCTCGGTAACTTACCTGGATCGGATCTTCAGGATCCAAGCCGACCACGTGATGGTCTTCCACAAAGACCGTTGGTACCCTGTCTCCAGTAGCAGGAATGATAAAAGAATAATCAAAGCCTATTTCCAACGGACCTGGCTTTAATGCACCGTTCCAGTCCGGTCCTTCATCACCTCCCAAGCCCAGGTGCCATTTGCCGATCACACCAGTTCTGTAGCCTGCTCGCTGCATGACCGATGGCAAAGTTTCCCGGTCAGGCCGGATCAGGGCAGAAGCATCTCCCGGAGCTACTCCTCGTCCTTTTGCTCTCCAAGCATATTCACCAGTGAGCATCGCGTACCTGGATGGTGTACAGGTGGCTGCAGTAGCGTAAGCATTGGTAAAAAGCATGCCATCTGCAGCTAATTCATCGATATGGGGAGTAGGAATCTGCCCTCCGTACTTGGCCACATCCCCATACCCTAAATCGTCCGTATATATTAACAGGACATTGGGCTCCTTTGTATTTACTTTTTCTTGACCGCTGACCCCTGTCTTCTTATTGCTACAGGAAAAACCAATCAACAACAAGAATACCCCAACGTAATAAGCCTTGTTCATATTTATCGTTTAATAGTTCATTTAAATATAGTCCAAACGCACTAATATACCTACTCAAAAGATAAAAAGACCGGCGATCTCACCGGTCTTTTTATATCAATTTGTTTTACTCCTATTCGTAGAATGGATTTTGGACCCACTTGGGATTATCTGCGATGATCCCTTGATTGATAGGAAAGTAAAACCGTTCCGGACCAAATGTCCGGGTCTCGGGTTCGGCATTTTTTAGTGTAATAATATACTTGTCCTCATCCAGGTCATACTTGAAGACCAATCCTTTCATCCTGACATTATCCAAATATTCCGGGGCAATTCTCCATCTTACCAAGTCCCAATACCGATGTGTCTCAAAACACAGTTCCACTTGCCTTTCCTTTCTCAATTTATCCTCAGAAATCTGATCATAAAGGGGCATTCCGACTCTTTCACGTAGCATGTTGATCGCATTGAGTGATTCGTCCCTATTGTTGAGATAATAAGCAGCCTCTGCCAAATTCAAATACGTCTCGCCCAGCCTGAAAATCGCAAAATCCTGTCCTGATTCACCTGAATTCGGCAAATCCAAGTTCTCATTTACATTCTTTCGTCTTAGCAAGGCGGTATTCCTTACGTTCCTAGGGTGAGCTGCAGCTGGCCATACCTCTCCGACCCTGTCAAGATTTCCTGAGGTAGTTTCCACTTTTTCTCCATTGCTATTGGTATACAATGTGCTACTGTGAAAATAGATCAAGCCGCCTTTAAAAGTAGTTTCAGGATAAAAAACCGATGCCCTAAAGCGCGGATCTCTATTCCCAAAAAACTCATCTATGTCCCAAGAATTATCTGCTGTAAGCTCATCTCTCGAAATGGAAGTCCCTAAGGTGCCATCCTGAAAATCAAACAATTCGACTATATCATATAACACGGGGAAATTACAGCCCCAGCCACCGCGGAATTCGGCAGGAAAAGCCAAACGATCAAACCCCGTCCCTTTCACGATCGGCTCAAAAACCTGGGCAAAAATCACTTCGCTATTGCCATCATCCAGAAACAGGTTAATATAATTTTCTACCTTATCGTTATAGGCATTGTACAAGCTGAAATTACCCGACTCAAGAATCACTTTGGAGGCATCATAACTCATTTGATAATAGTTTTCGGCTTGGGCATTGGGTATACCGACCACTCCATCCAGCTGCACTTCACCAAAATTGGCGATACTCGCTGCATACAATGCGGCTCGGCTTTTAAGCGATAATGCCGTCCATCTATCCACTCTTCCCTGTCCGCCAGTTGGGTCAGTACTCAAAAAAGGGATGGCTGCATCCAGCTCCGAAATAATAAAATCATAGATTTCCTGTTCGGTACTCCTGCTTGGATACAGCACTTCCTCTGGGTCGTCCACATATTGCACGTCTGTAATCAGGGGCACTCCGCCGTACCGTTTCACCATTTCAAAGTACATATGGGCACGGAGATACTTTGCCTCAGCGGTTTTGGCATCAATAAATACTTGCGAAAAGGAGGAACTATTCGCAATATTCTCTATTAAATAATTCGCATCACGAATATTATTCCAAGGATAATAGCCAACCGGCCCATCCCCCGCAGCCGCGGAATAGGTCCGCTGATATGTGGTGTTGGGGGTCTGCCAATCTGCAAAGCAAATATGCTCACCTCCTATGGCAGGGATCATGGCGACGTTATATCCATTATCACCTCCGAAATTAATGAATCGCAAATCTTGATAGATTTTAGCCAAGTAGGCATCAGTCAAAGACTCGGACTCAAAAATATTATCCTCCGATATGAAATTCGGAACCTTGGTCAACTCGTCTTCACACGAAAACAGCATGAAGATGCAAAGTGGTATAAATATATATCTTACGTTTTTCATTACGGTCTGCTTTTAAATTACAACGCTAATTGAACACCAAAGGACATCGTCCTCAACAGAGGCAGATTAAAGGCATTTGGACGGGAGGCCTCCTCAGGATCAATATTCCCTTTGAAAATCCCCAGTTTGTTAAATGCCACTATATTGTCTCCAGACACATACAGTGTCAGCCTATCCAAGCCTACCCGGGACAACATCTGCTGACTGAAAGTGTACGATAAGGTAGCCGTCTTTAACCTTATATAGGTGCCGTCCTTCATCCAAAAATCGGATTGGGTATCATTCCAAGTCCTAGCTCCATCCCTATTAAAGGCGGGCAATTGTGCATTGGGATTACTTCCTACACCTGGGTTAGCTGGGTCTTGGAACCAAGCGTATTCCTCATGCAGCTTTAGCGGAACCTGCTCATTGCCAAACGGTGCCCTGAAGGCTCCTACCACAAATACATTGAACTGAGAGCCTCCTTGCCATAGCATGGACAGGTTAAAGTTTTTATAGGTCAAATTAGGCTGAAGACTATAGGTCAATTGCGGGTCATTTCCATACCCGATTTCATATCGGTCCTCCCTATTGATCACACCATCTCCTGTAAGATCAACATACCTGATATCGCCCGGTTTTGGGCTGCCATTGATATCTTCAAAAGTGTACGTGTCCAAGTATTCATCTACTTCGGCTTGTGAATTAAAAAGGCCATGAGACTTATAGCCAAAGACGGTGTTTACCCAGCGTCCGGCCCTCTTATCAAATTTCACCTGCACAGGATCCGTCTCATCGATATCCTCTTGGTACTTTTCGTATTTTTCCCGAGTGTACCCCACACCTGCAACGATATTGTACTGGAATTCGCCCACAGCACCTCTAATACCAAGTGAAGCATCAAAGCCCCTGTTACTTCTCGCATCAAGGTTTACCGCGGGAAGAGGGGCTCCAAATGTCCCTGGCAAATCCTCTAGAGGAATCCTTAGCAGTCCATCACGATATCGGTAAAATCCATCAAAGCTACCAAACACCCTACCGTCAAATATTGTATAGTCTACCCCCACATTATATAAAGTTGTCTCCTCCCATGTCACCAATTCATTGGGCAAACTACTGGATTGAATTTGGGGAACCTGATCACCATTTAGGATGTAGATATTCCCTACCCTTTCTTCAAACCCTGACAGGTATTCAAAGGAGGTATTGCTCAGGTTATTATCCACGCCAGTTTGACTGTAGGAAAGCCTCAACTTCAACTGATCCAGAACTGCTGCATCTTTCAGAAAGTCCTCCCTGGCAATATTCCAGCCCGCAGAAACAGAAGGAAAATAGCCCCATCTTACCTTGGGGCCAAACTTAGAGCTCGCATCCGCCCGTAAGGTCGCTTCAAACAGGTACTTTTCATCATAGGAATAATTAAATCGGCCAGCTACACTGATCCGGGTGTATTCGACATCCCTTCCAGTCCCCTTAGTGATGGTCAGTTCATTGGCTCCGCTTACTTGAGGAATATCAGGAGAAAGCAGGTCCCTCCGTGTTACCGACAGATCATTGTATATATTGTCCTCCCTTTCCACAAATGCCAGCGCAGAAAAATCATGCTTGGAAACCTCTTTGTTATACCTTGCATAACCTCTGTACAGGAACCTACTTCTCGGATCATTGCCTGGACCAAAAATTGATTTGGTATATGAATTGATCCCTTGCGAACCTTCTAACTTATATCCGTCATAATCTTCCGTGATATCATCAGGATTATAAGAGTACACTTCGTAGAACCTGGTCAGCTCCTCTCGTACCGCACCTCTAAACCGAAAATTCATCCTTGCTCCCACCGTTAGGTCCTTAAAAAATGGAAGATTATAGCTTAATTCCGCAGCACCAGCAGTCGTTTTTTTATTAGTATTCTCATATCCTACCGCGTCTTTATTTATCCGAGTCACAGGTGAGCGAGCATTGAATCCAGAATAGGGATTCTTCGTAGGATCAGGCAAGACCGTAGGATAGATAGGCTGAGCTGTCCTCAAATCATTCCATATATCCCCGATACTTGAAGAGGCATAATCTTGTTGCTCATTGATATGGCTCACATTTAATTTCAGGTCCAGGCCTTCAGAAAGTTTAATATCGGTATTACTGGTTACCGAAAACTTTTTATAGTCATAATCTCCTTTAAAAATCCCTGACTGGTCTTGCATTCCTACACTGACATAATACCTTACATTCTCACTTCCACCCCTAAAACTCAGGTTATGGTTTTGTAGAGGAGAGCCTCCATCTTTCACAGTTGCATTTGCCCAGTCATAGCTAGGAGCACCAGGAGCATTGTACTTCTCCAGGTTTTCCTCAGTAAATGTCGTACCATAAGGAATCTCTGCATCTGGTTTGGTAGGGTCATATTGGGTGTTAAAAATCCCATCCCTACCGAGCTGGATAAAACTACCTGCATCTACCTGCTCTGGGAAAGTCAATCTTTTCTGTGATGCAAAATACCCATGATAGGACACCTTGGGCTTACCTGTGACTCCTCTTTTAGTGGTTACCAAGATGACTCCATTTCCGGCACGCGCACCATAAATGGCCGCTGAGGCATCTTTCAACACCGAAATACTCTCAATATCATTGGGGTCCAATCGGTCCAGATGAGACTCCACGCCATCCACAATTACCAACGGAGAACCAAATCCCCTGATACTGATGTCTACATTATCAGAGCCCGGAAGTCCTGGATTTTGATTGGTTACCAATCCCGGAACCTGTCCTACCAAAAGTCCCTTCACATTGGTCGTTGGATTTTTAGCCAGTTTATCAGCTCTTAAGTCCGTCACGGAGCCTGTGAGTGTACTCTTCTTTTGGGTACCGTACCCCACAACCACCACTTCTTCCAAGTCTCCAAGATCTTCCTCTAGCACAATATCAAGCTGGGAACTACTTCCTACCTGAACCGTCTGAGACGTATATCCTACAAAAGAAATCACCAATTCGCTTCCCTCTTGGACACTAAAACTGTACTTTCCCTCCAAGT
The DNA here is from genome assembly GCF_006575665.1 of Echinicola soli. Taxonomy (NCBI): domain Bacteria; kingdom Pseudomonadati; phylum Bacteroidota; class Cytophagia; order Cytophagales; family Cyclobacteriaceae; genus Echinicola; species Echinicola soli. The sequence goes on along the minus strand of NZ_CP041253.1, from coordinate 2,583,825 downwards.
CCGTCACGGTGCCATTGGTGGTGCCTTTTTCGACGATCGCTACTCCTGGCAGCGGATTGCCGCCTTCATCAGTGACGACACCAACCAGTTCTATTTTAACAATATTTATCTCTACTGCATCAGCTCTGTTCTGAACATTTTTGCCAACATAGACGGTATTGTTGACCTGTTTAAATTTTAGTTTAGTGGATTTGGCGATTTCGGTCAGTACTTCTTCTACTGATTTTTTTCCTTTTTCCAAAGTCACGGATGGGTTATTGCTTAGCAAGTCATCTGGATAGACAAAGACATAGTCAGTCTTGGACTCCATGTCCTCAAACAGGGACTGCACCGTTCGATTTTGATGCTCCAGTTTCACAAAGGCCTTGTCCAAGGGCTTGATTTGTGCATTTCCCTCCCCAGCCATAAGCGAAGTAAGAAATATGCATTGTATAATTATACCATATAACAGGTTCTTAGACACCATTTTAATTAGGCTCAGTAATTTTCTTTTCATAATTTTGTAAATGTTTTAAGGTTTATCACTTGAAACGTTCAGGGCAGTTGATTCATTTGGCGATGGAAGGCTGTCCTGATTTCTTTTCACATAGGCAATGTTATTTTTTGAGTATCACTTGTTCATTATTTATTTCATATTCGAAGCCAAGGGAAAAAGTCAATCCCTTCAGCACATTTTCTAAGCTCTCGTTATTAAAAGTTCCCGAAACTTTTCGAGCGGCATTCACGCCTTTTGTTAACTTGATGTCCACGCCATACCATTCTTCAAGATCATCCAAAATCTCGCCGAGCGGTTTGCTCTTGAAGAGGATTTTTCCTTCTTTCCATGCAGTAACATCTTCCTGAATAAATGTCGCGACACCTAATTCCCCTCTTACGTTGCGATTTACAGAGGCTATTTGACCAGGGACCAAAATGACACTTTCCTCATTTCCCTCCACTTTATTTTCTACACTTACTTTTCCTTCTGTGAGCGCCACCGATACATTACCTCCCCTATTTTCTGTATTAAAAGCCGTACCCAAAGCAGTCACTACTACCCCACCTGCTCTCACCATAAATGGCCGCTCCTTATCTGGGGTAATTTCAAAAAATGCTTCTCCTTCCAGCTCCACCTCACGGGTTCCTTTTCCAAATCCCGAAGTATAGCTTATGGTAGAGTTGGCATTCAAAATCACAAAGGTCTTGTCCGGCAGACGTAGCTTCAGCTTTTCTCCTGCTCTAGCTTTCTTCGTATAGGTCTTGAGCTCTTCGGGCAATTCAGGGGTAGTATAATCAAGCTGCTTATACAGCAGAACAGTCAATAAAGAGACAAGCATCACGGATGCAGCTATCCTAACTACCTTCCCCCAATTGTGGTCCTTTCTGTTGGACAGTTTTTTATGGGTAGTAGCTTTACCGATCCGTCGATAAATCCCAGTGAGCATCTTTTCTAAATCATCTTCCTGTACTCCCTTATGCTCCTTTCCCCACTCCTCTTGCATCAAGGATTCCAATTGCGCTTTTCCCTTATCTGTTTTAAGCCAATCAATAACAGCTGCTTTTTCTACTTGGGAAGCAGTGCCCGATAGATATTTTAAAAGTATCTCTTTTTCCAATTTTTTTCTTCGATTTAATGGCACTACACATGACAGAGGGGAACTACTTAATTTATTTATAAAAAAAAACAAAAAAACAAGCAAACACCTGTTTAACAGCGTTTTACAAATCACCGGTATAAAAACAACAATTTGAGATCAGGGGTCAAGCGGAAAAGTTGAGGGGGGGGGGGTAATAGAACGCAGATAGTGCCGATTAATAAGATTTACGCTGATTTTTTTATTAGGAAGGGCTGGGCAGGTTAGGCGGAAGCCCTTAAAGGCTTGTCTGCATCCAAGTAACCGTGTCTAGTGCCAGATAGAGCGTGATAGCCATGGGCAACGGCCATGGAAACAATAGCCGAATCAACAGCATTTTACTTTAGCAGCAATTACATTATTATCCAAAAAACAACAAATTAGTTGTTCAAAAAAATCAAAATGAACAACGTCAGGGTGATGACAGATGCCTGTTTTAGCAGTTGCCCTTTTAAGAATTTAGTAGCCAAGTAACAATGATGTTCTACCGTACGGACAGAAACACCTAGATTTTCGGCAATTTCCTTATGACTGACCCCATCCAACCGGCTCAATTTAAACACCTGCTTTTGTACACTGGGAAGACTATCTATCAAATTCAAAGCTGTTTGCTCAAATTCTTTGTATTCCAATTCGTCCAAACCGGAAACTTCGTGATAGACTGGCTGAGCCATTTCTTCTAATCCCACAGTACGCTTCACCTGTCTTATTCTATTGTACACTTGGTGCTTGACAGCTGTAAACAAATAACTTTTAAAGTTCAATTGTTCATTTAATCCATCTCGCTTTTCCCATACTTTCACAAATACCTCCTGAACAGCCTCCTCTGCAATATCGTGATCATAAAAAATACTCTTGGCAAACCCAAATACACGTGGAGCATATCGATAATACAATTCATCGAAAGCAGCCAACTCCCCCTCCTTCATCAGAGCAACCAACTCCTTCTCCTTATACTTTATTAGCTTTCTCATAATCAGACATTTCTTAAACATAAAAATTTTTAAACAAAAAAAACAATAGAGTAAAACATTTTATGCTTTACTTCCTTATAAAAACTACTAAATACCTTTACAAAAACCCCATTAATCCTCTAAAAATTTTATAATAAAACCAATCGAAAATATATTGGTTTCTCAAAACCATATTAAAAACAATTCACCTAAACAATTAAAACTATTCGATTCACTTTAAATCCACATATAGACAAATATTACCGTATAAATCTAAAGATCAAACACAAGCATAAAAAACGTTCAAAACATTATCTTTTTGTTTTTAAAATTTTCATTATATTATCATATGCAGTACTTTGATTAACGTTAATTCACTTACAAATATTAAAGCATGAAACCATACTGTTCATTTTTAATTCTCTTGTTATTCACAATAGGCAACAGCTTAGCCCAAGAAAAACCCAACATCATCGTCATCGTCAGCGATGATGCGGGGTACGCTGATTTCAGTTTTCAGTCTGACAAGTTTATATCTACCTCCAACATTGACAGGATCGCAAACGAAGGCGCAAAATTCACCAACGCATATGTGACCGCCAGCGTATGCTCCCCTTCCCGCGCCGGGCTCCTTTCTGGCATCAACCAGCCTGAGTTTGGCCATATTTACAACTACATCAAAGGGATAACCTACAGTATAGATCAAGATGAATATGGACTCCCTCACAATGTCAAACTGGTCGGAGAATACCTTCAGCCACTAGGTTATTCTACCGCAGCATTTGGCAAATGGCATGAAGGGTTTGCAGAGGAATTCCAGCCCCAACAAAAGGGCTTTGACCATTTTTGGGGATTCCTGTGGGGCTCCAACCACTACCACACAGGGAAAGCCATAGACGTCATTGATGATGGCAAGCCTGTAGACCCGGCCACCATTCCCTACATGACCGATGCCATCACGGATGAAGCGCTGGACTTTGCCACCAACAATCGTGAAAATCCCTTTTTTCTCTATATTTCCTATAACGCAGTCCACAGCCCTTTGGAAGCCAAACCTGAGCATGTGGAAATGTTCAAAGGCAAATTTCCGGAGGATCCAAAACGGGAAATCTTAGCAGCCATGGCTTATTCACTGGACGAAAATGTCGGCAAGATCTTCGATCAGCTTCAAGCAATGGACGAGCTGGACAACACGATCATCTTCTTCATCAATGACAATGGAGGATCGAAACATATCAGTGCCAACAATAGTCCCTTGAAAGGCTACAAAGGCCAACTGTATGAAGGAGGAATCCGGGTTCCTTTTGCGGTAAGATGGCCAGGAAAAATCAACAGTGGAACCGTTTGTCATTCCATCACATCAAGCCTCGATATCCTGCCAAGCATTTTGGATGCCGTAGGCTATTCCAAACGAAACCTGGAAGGAAAATCGGTACTGGAACTCATCAACAAACCTCAGGAACACGAACACCGTGAACTGTACTGGCACACCAGTCAGTATAAAGGTGCCATCAGGACCGGGCAATGGAAGCTTATCGTGAACAAAGACAGCCATGAACTCTACAACCTGGACCAAGACCTGGCGGAAGAAAACAACCTGCTAAAAAGCAATCCTGGAAAACACCTTGAAATGAATGAAAAGTATAACCAATGGCTCGCCCAACTCCCTCATCCCTATTTCGTTCCGACATCAGGCAATAACGCTTGGGAATCGGGAGATTGAACCCGAAACGGGCATTAGCTGACCTTTCCCAACTCCACCAGTAAACCACTTTACTGGTGGAGCTATGGAGTGGCCACTTCAAACGCCCATTTCTCCTCCAAGCGCTTTCCTACTTGGACAAATACCAACCGATAAACCACTTCCTGCTCCCAAACCTGTAAAAGCCGAGAATCCTCCACTGGCCATTCTTCTATGGTTAACGTCACCTTATCAGCGGGGTACTGCATTATCATATCCTGACCATTGGGCAATGTGATGCCCACCATTCCCTCTTCTGTTTTTTCCGGAGGGTATAGGCTCATTAAGTGTACTTCAGATGGCGCCTCCCATCTTTTCAGAGAAAATTGGTCGGTAATGCTAAACTTTCCTTTTTTTCTATCCAACTCATAACTCCTTTCCCAAAAGTTGCTTGCCGCAGACTCAGGATAAGCCTGGCTTACATCCAGTCCAAAACGAACGTATCGTTTTCCTTCGGAAAAACCCACCGAGGCTCCCTTGAAGTTCTTGCCATTTTGCTGCGATACACCATTGATCAGCGGGAGGTTATGAAAATCAGACTGCATGGTCCAGATATCATAGCGGTCCTTGCTAAATGTTTTGGCCGAGTACGTTTCCACACCAACATCGATAAAAACCGGATTCCCATGATAATACAGAACAAATGTCCCCACATCATTATGATTGTGGCTTTCATTGTTATGGCCACCCTTCGCCGCAAAAAACAACCCATCTACAGATCGTCCTCCTGCAACCTCTGTCTCCGAATACCAAAAGAAAGGAGTTTTTTCCTGATAAGCTTTTTGGGATTCCACCTTCTTGTACCCCATAAGATTATGAATCGTCCGGTCCAGGCTTCCCTTCAGCAGCCATTGGTCTAAGTCCTCCTTTTGGGCTACATCTGCTGCAAAACCCTTCAGGTTCTCATCTGAAATATACTGACCGTACCTAAAAATAATCCCAGGGTGTGCCTTTAGTCGAGCAGAGGCGTCCGCAAAATTCACGTAGTAGTCATCCGCAATATGGACTTTCCTGATATAATTGCCCATATTTTGGATCACGGGCTCTTTCCCAACATCCACTTTTCCCTGCGAAAGGTCTTTGAGTAACGCTAAGTATTCCAACATCTTCCCCCCAGCATGATCCCAATAAGCAGGCCCCTCTTCACAAGCCCCGTCAGCCTTGTAATAATTGATAAACTGATCTACTGATCGTGCACTTTTTTCTACTACCTGGTGAAGGCGTTTTTGATCTTTCTCTACTAACGATGCTGTTAGCAGGACGTTATAATTGCACCATGGATTCCAATTATTGACAAAGGAAGACTCAAAGCCCATCCACCAAAAATCATCCCTGGCCAAATATGGGCTAATAATCCGCTCATCCAACTCTTTCTCAATCCTTCTGGTCAACAACGGCGAAATGGTTTCAAAATCACTTCGAAAATAAAAATGGATCCATGACAATAAATTGGCCACCTCACCAGCTCCCAGATCGATTACGGGATCCTCCACATCAGGCATTCCCGACTTATCTTTCTGGGCACCCAGGTGGGCAGAAAGCACCCAGGTGGACTGCTCACACATGGCCCAGGCACCATCCATGATCGCATCAATATATTTTCCTTCCCCTGTCGCCAATTCTGCCATCACCAAGCTTTTCAATGCCTTCATCCGTTCATTTTGATAAGCTTGCATCCGGGTACGGTTTCCGTTGCGCACAAAATCCAAATAGGCAGACACCGGTATGCTTGGCCATTCATACGCCAGGGCTTTGCCCCCTTCTTCTGCCAGCTGGTACTGGATTTCTTTCGGAAGCTGGCTTAACTGTTGGTGAACAGCATTTTCACTTGGAAAGACGGATAAGGGATCCATCTCCCAAGCGGCAAGGTCTTTCACGTCCTCTATTTGTTTGGTCAGTAAATCCCGCTTCTCCTGAGCTGACGCGCTAAAGACTGCCCAAATCAACGAACAGCACAAAAATATTCCTCGGACAGTAAAAGTTAAGTTGCATTTCATCAGATATTATTTTATGTAGATCAGTGGGCTTGGTTCAATCCTCAAGTCACGATCGATTCAACATGATCAATTTCGCTTTATTGCCTTTTGCACTTCGGTATAGTCATCACCTATTATGATGACATAGTACAAGCCATTTCTCATTCCCGTCAGGTCCAATTCATATTCATAACCATTGACATCTTTTTCTTCCTTGACCATTTCTCCGGAACGCCTCCTGATCACCACCTGGCGAATGAGCCGTTCGGAAGTCACTGTCCCCATTCCTTCCAGGGGATTAGGGAAAAGCAACACCTTGTTTTTAGGGGCTGGCTTTAGCCCGTGATCAAGGGCTTCAGGTTCCAACACATATTGGATCCTAGGATACCTACTGACATCATTGCTCTCTCCAGAGGCAAAGGAAGTGTAAACACCAGATGCTGTGGATACCACTTTAAATGCCACCGTATCCTGCTGAGGAGCCACTTGCTGCAGGTAGCCGGTGATATCAAACACCACAGGACCTTCTTGCGTAGTTCCTTGAATGGCATGGAGCAAGGTTGCCGAATTAGGCGCGGTATTCCAAGTAAGGCCTTCGCCGCTATTTCCTTGCCAATTGCCCGTTCCTTCCTCCCAAGCAACATCTTCTAGACTGTACAGCTCCCAAGATGTAGCACTAGCTGATCCCAGACTGTACAGTTGGATCGCAGCCTGCTGAATGGGCTCTGTGAGATCAGTTAATGCAAATTTAAGGTAAACCTCCCGCTCATAGCCTCCATTTTGGGCAGCGAGAAACCCTGCTGCCCCATAATTTTTATCACTGGTATCACCGTTAGCATCGGTTCTTTGTACGAAAGTATCTTCTATCACCGGCAAATTCCCCTCTTCCCCTCCTTTGATTTCGCTTTTATACACTACCAAAACAGGCTGATGGGCTGGATTGCCGTCTTCTCTGGATGCAAACTGCACATCGGTTTTGCTGCCCTGAAATGTTCCTGCAATATTGATTGAAAAAGCCCCATCACCAGACAGGCTCTCCAAAACGGTATTGGTTACATCCAGTTCTACAAATTGCCCCGCAGGCGCACCCGGAATCTGTCCCAAGAGATTATCCCTGGCTGGTTTATTGTTCCAGGTAATGCCTGTTTCCTGCCAAGCATCATTTGCCACATGATGGATTTCCCAATTGGTCTCCGTCACAGTCGTATTGGCATTATTTATCCAAAGCCGAAGCTTCACGCTGTCCAACTGATTACTCAGCACGGTAGTATTGAATTTAAGAAAACTTTCTCGACTATACCCAGCTCCATCCTTTTTCACCACCAAATTCCCCGTAGGGTAGTTGGTATCTGCATAGCTACCGTCTCTCACAAAAGCATCGGCTACCGCTCTATGAACCTGTGGCGCCACCAATTCTTCAAATGCCGGTGAATTTTGGTTGATTTCCCCAGCCACACTGCTCCCCGCAAGATCCCTTTCTGGCAAGGTAAGGTCAAGCATTTTCATTTCGCTCAAAGCGGCAGTCTCCAAACCAACCCTCAGCACACCAGTATTTCCCTGCGTAGGGTCTGCTGCCGTCACATTGAGCGAAGATGTACTGGCACCTTTGAGCATCAACATACATGGTTTACTCACATTGACCCTTATATTATCCAAAAGATAGCTTCCTGAACGGTAAAAAACTGCCTGCACCATACCCAGTCCTCCATGCCTGACCGCCTGCACTGAATCTGAGTTGGCCAAGAGCTCTAAGCCTTTGATATCAAAACTGGCTGTTTCCTGCTGTGTGCTCCCGGGGAGCAGGATATAGGCATAGCTATCATCTATTGGAGATACGCCATGTTCAAACCACAGTTTAAACACTTCTTCTATAACTTGCCCGGAAGACTGTGTTTGGTTAATACTGTTCCAGCTGCCCGTTTGGTTTTGGTTGCTTAATTTTATTTGGCCACCTTCAGGAAATACGTAACCGACGTCATTATGCCATACCCATTTGAGGTTATTAGCATAGGTGTGATCCCCCTGCCCCAAGGACACTCCTCCACTGCCTGTGCTGACGATAACATTACCTTTTAGCATGGCCTGGTTGACTGTGGAATTGATGGCTTCCGCAGCCGATGAGCTGATTCCTGTCCCTAAACAAACCACCTCATCGTCAAAGAAAAACCACGTTTTTTTGGCGGTGGTATTATAGTCATCCATATCATAGACTGAGGCGCCGTATTGTCCATCTGATACGCCACCTACAAAATGAGATTTCCCTGGATTGGTCCCCCAAGAGGATCTGGCAGGAAAGGAAGTGATTGCAGGAGTGGTGGTTCCCGGGATCTTATTCCAATCCCAAACAGGATAAATCCCAAAATATTCGTCTCCATCTACCGCAATATAAGTGGCGCCATCCGTTAAAAAATGTCCTTTGATATTTTCACCATTGCCCATTTCGGATTTCACCGTTCGGGTGGAGACATTGCGCAGCCCCACCATATAGCCAGGACGGTGGTGTACTGTATAATCTGACTTCCAATAGTGATTATGTTCTGGCGTAACGCCATAGTCAGGACTTTCTTGTTCACGCATCCTGGTGATGACGGTATCGTAACTTGCTTGATATTGGGGCATATCAAAATCCCTGACCTGCTCGATCAAGTTTACATCCGCACGCCCTACCCCCGAACGGGTAATGCTCCTTCCAAAAACATTGAAATCGGCATAGGCACCACGAGAAGTTTTGATAAATCCGTTCCTGACAAAATCCGAAAATATGGCGATTTTTTCTGGAGGATATGCATAGGAAGTCCCTGTGATATTTACCGCGATATTTCTGATTCCTGACACATACTCCCTTCCATACCCATAAATGTAAAGCTGCGCTCCATGTGCCATATAGGAATTGTCCCGTTTGATGCCTTCCCCTGAGCTGATCTTGATCGAATTGCCCGTTTCTGTCACGGCATGCTGCATCAGTCCACTGTCTTCAGTCAAACAGGCCCTCATGATATAGTGTTGGCCAATATCAGTAAGATTGGAACCATCTTTTCCGGGGGACACAGTCATAGAACCCCCTTTGGTCATCCATTCAATCATACTGCTTTCCAGTGCCGGGTCAATGCCAGTGGGGGCGTTTCTTAGGGCAATAAGGATATTTCCAATATCCTTGGGTACCTTGATACTGAGGAACCACCAGTTGGTACTATAAGGAACTGGGTTAAGCCCCAGCCAGTAATCCATGGCCGCAGTAATATCTGCCAACAAAGCTGGATCACCATAGTAACTGCTCTCTGGCCTCGAATAGGCCTTGGAAAGCACGCTTACTCTTTCATAATGTTTAACAGGCTGCCAGTTGGTCTGTGACTGATCGGCGTAGTTAATATCCGGCCAGCTACCGTCCATATCTAAGCTAGCACGTACTACAGCCACCTGCCCATCCAAGATGCTCGTAGAAGTGGAATTTTGAAAATTGTCAAAAATCCGCTCCATTATAATATCAAAACCACTCTGGGCAAACAATGGCGAATATGCACTTAGTCCGATCAAGACAACGATAAAAACTTTTTTCAACCCCATAGTCATTCCTTTTTAAGACAAAAAGAGGACCCGGCAAAAGCCAAAGTCCTCTATCAAATTTCACATTACCAATTAGGATTTTGCTCCAAAGCAGGGTTTAGCCCTAGTTCTTGCAGGGGAATCGGCCACAAATAATCTCTGGACGGATCAAAGTGCCTGTCCACTTCTTTTTGGACAATCACATATCCATCCGCGTTCATTTCATTAGCTGTGGGTCCATACTCTTCCTCAAAGTACTTCGCTCCCAGAATAGTCTGGGGCAACTCCACCTCGGCAGTTTTCCATCGGATCAAATCCCAATATTGGAAATTTTCCATGGCCAGCTCTATTCCTCGCTCTCTTCTTATTTCTTCCCGCATGCTCAGTGAATTGGCATTGACAAATTGATTGCTCAGTGCAGGCATCCCCACCCGCTCTCTCAGGAGATTAATGGATTTGTCCAAATCACTATCACTAATGGATTCAGTCAGTTCAAATTTTGCCTCAGCATAATTAAGTAAAACTTCCGCATAACGTATAATCATAAAATCCACCCAGCAATCCGGCGGCGACATATATTCTGGATTGAAATATTTACAAAACTTATACCCAGAAGGCGAAAACTGGAAACCAGGCACGTACAACGCCGTAGGAGTATAAAATAACGTTTTGTTAAAAATCGTCATCTCCATCCTTGGATCCCTGCTCTCAAATTGTGTCAAAGAAGTCACCTCTTCCCCATAATTCGCTGATTTTTCCTTTGGTAAGCCATCTGTATAGAGATAAAGATCTGCCAGAGCTTTGGTAGGGACCATCTGGCCTTGATTGAGCCGGTTTTCCGTGATCCTGTGGCTTCTTAGGTTATTGGACGCATTTTCTCCATATAACTTAACCATTATACTCTCGGGATTTGATGGCCCATCACCTTCATCATGGAATAGTTTCCGATAGCTTATCGCTGGGTCCTGACCATACTTAAAAAGTCCATGCTCTCCACTGTTGATTACTTCTTCTGCAGCTTCCATAGCCAATTGAAGATGTTTTTGGGCATCATCACCACCATGAAACTTCGCTCTCGTCCCTTCGAATAACGCCACGCGGGATTTGAAAGACAAAGCAGCTGATGCGGTGATCCGTCCATATTCAGCACCAGCTTGTTTACTGGGCATCGGTAAATGGGAAATTGCAAAATCCAGGTCTTGGTAAATTAAGCTAACAACTTCACTTCTCTCTGCCCTTGGAGCATAAAGCTCAGGATCTGAAACACCCAAGGTCTTCGTAATCAAAGGAACTCCTCCAAAACGCTTCACCATTTCAAAATAGGCCCATGCCCTGAAGAACCTTGCTTCAGCCAAGTACTTGTTTATGGTCGCTTCATCGCCACTTACATTCACAGACTTTTCGAGGATATTGTTACTGGCCCTGATGATGTCATAGTTCTGATCCCAGTTGTCCGTATCTGTTGCTGGAGCGATCCTGGTCCCATCACTGACACTATTGGCTCCACTATTGGAAAAAGAAAATGTACCCGAATTATCAGTGGCCGATTCTATATCCGGCAAAAAGGTGTACAGATAGTTTGCTGCTTTTTCCAAATCAGTGGTAGAATTCCAGAAATTGGAATCCGAAATCTGCGTCTCAGGTGCCAAGTCCAGCTTGTCCTGACAGCCCATCACCAGCAATATCACCGCGATGATGCCTAAATTATTTTTGATATTATTTATAATCTTCATAATTTTTTTCTTTGTGGACTAATACTCAACCGATCAAAAAGTCACATTCAAGCCAATGGCATAGGACCTAAAGAATGGGTAGTTATAAGAAACATTGTTAGGGTTTTCAGGATCATAGTAGGTGAACCACATTTTGGTTTTTTCCCACATATCCTGACCAGAGAAAAACACGCGAGCAGAGGATACACTGAGCTTGTCCAGCACGCCATTTTTAAATGTGTAACCTACCTGTAAGTTTTTCAGTCTAATATAGGCCGCATCTTGCACCCAGTGCGAGGACGTCCGGCCATTATGGGAGGCCCCTTCATATAACCTTGGGAATAATGCATCCTGATTTTCAGGCGTCCAATAATCCTGCTGTAGTTTCCACGGCATCCTCCACGATTCATAAATAGGAATGGCAGCCCGTGTATAAATCAACATTTTTCTTTCCCCTACTCCTTGGAAAAACGCCTTGAAATCAAATCCCTTCCAATCAAACCCAATATTGGCTCCAAAAAGGTATCTGGGAGAAGTGTTTCCAAGATTGATCAGATCGCCATGGTCATCAGGTCTAAAAAGTCCACCGTTGATCTTTCCATCATTGTTATTATCAAGGTATTTTATATCGCCCGCACCTGTTCTAGAATCTTGAAACGCCCAGCCTGCCACCTCATCTGCAGAACTAAAATATCCGTCTGCCTCATAGCCAAATATTGTATTGATTGGCAGCCCTTCCACTATTTTATTCACGCCCTCACTGTAGACACTTCTTCCGGCATATTCCAGTACCTTGTTTCTGTTGTCCGAAAGATTGAAATTAACCGAATAGCTGAATTCACCCCTGGTGTCTCTCCAGCCTAAAACCACCTCCCAGCCTCTGGTTTCCATTTTGGCGGAATTGGTCTGGGAAGGATTTACCCCTAACGTGGCAGGAAGTGTCACTGTCACGAGCATATCTTCATTCTGCCTTACAAAATAATCGAAACTACCCGTCAATCTATAATCAAACAATGCGAAATCCACACCGAAATTAGTAGACTTAATGGACTCCCAGCTTTTCTCGGGCGATGCTAGGTCTCTTTGGTAAAGTGACAAGTTGGATACATTATTAAAAGGATAATTATTACCTTCCCTTAATAAGGATATATAATCATAGTTACCTAAAACATTAGCATTGCCCAATTTACCCCAAGAGCCTCTTAGCTTAAATTGTGTCAAAAATGACAGGGACTCTTGGAACCAGTCTTCCTCACTCAATATCCAACCTGCAGAAAATGAAGGAAAGGTTTTACTTCGATACCCGGGGGCAAGCTTGGAGCTAATATCATTTCTCAGGTTAGCTTCAAACAAGTACTTATCTCTAAAGGAATAATTGAACCTTCCGAAGTAAGAAATAAATGCGTTGGTTTGAATATTATCTCCGACCACAGGAGGGACATTGGGATCACTGCCAAAATTTAAAGAAGGAGCATTATTTGAAATCAATGCTTTGGCAGTAGCCGTCACATAATCCCGTCGATAGTTTTGGAATTGGTATCCACCTAGTACATGGAACTTATGGTCTTCATTGATATTCCAGTCATAATCGGCCAATAGTTGCAGGTTATGATTGATTTCATTCTGTCTTTCCTTGACAATGGAATTCACTTGATTATAGTAGCTTCCAGGTGTGGGAGAGATGTAGTAAAATGGCACTGTCCTATTGAATTGGTCTTCGGTATTGTTACGGAAACGCGGGTTGTACACCATCTTCAATGTCAATCCCTTTGCGAGGTTTTGAGCCTTTAGCGTAAATACACCATTAAAATCGCTCCGTATCCTTTCATTGTATCCACCCTCTTTTAGTGCTCCATAATAATTCGGGGTTCCAGCAGCGTATTTGGTGTCATCAGATCCTGGTAAGTAAACCGGATAAATGGACCTAGACTGATATACTTGATAAATTAATCCATAATCACCACCTACATTTCTACTTGGAGACATGGTCTCATCCATATTGTAGGAAATTCGTGAATCCAAGCTAAATATATCATTAAACTTGGTGTTTAGATTGACCCTAGCATTATAACGTTCATTTCCATCAGGGCCAAACTTAAACACACCGTTTTGGTTGTAATAGCCAAGTGAAATCAAGTATTGGTTTTCAGCATTTCCTCCTTTTATGGATAGATTATGGTTTTGGGCATAGGTAAGATCTCTCATGACAAGATCCTTCTTGTTGATGTTATAATAATAATCGTAGCGATCTGGGTTATTGGGATTAACTTGATAGTTGAAATTATCATCCTGCATCCACTCCAACTGCTCATCTCGCCATACGGGACTCCCCCCCCTGTTCACCCTAGCTTCATTTTGCATCAGCCCCTGTTCGTAGGAAGACAATAATTCCGGCTGACTATAGGGCTTATTGATCGTAAACATTCCTGAATAAGTTACTGTTGTTTTACCTACAGCACCTTTCTTTGTCGTTACCATGATCACTCCGTTGGCTGCTTTGGCCCCGAAAATCGACGAAGCGGCAGCATCCTTCAGCACGGAAACAGATTCAATATCATTTGGATTCAACAGCTCCAAACTGCCTTCCACTCCATCTACAATGACCAGCGGCTGGTTATCCCCATTCACAGAGCTGATGCCCCTGATATTCAAGTCATAGCCTTCATTCCCTGGCTGACCACTTGACCGGGTCACGGTCAGTCCGGGAGCTGTCCCTTGCAACGAGTTCATCACATTGGTAACAGGCCTATTCTCAATATCCTTGCTATCTACCGTAGCCACTGATCCTGTCAAATTCGCCTTCGGCTGCTCGCCAAAACCAACCACGACCACTTCCTGAAGTTCTGACATATCTTCCCGTAATGTCACCGAGACCGTTTCCTTATTGGTCACCGTTATTTCCTGTGACTCAAAACCGATAAAGGAGAATACCAAAATCGCATCGTCTGAAATATTCTCAAACGAAAACACACCGTCCAGATCAGTCACGGTCACTCTTTTGGTTCCCTTGACGATCACATTCACGCCGGGAATGGGTATTCCTTCTTCATCCAAGACCTTTCCTGAGATATTCCGCTCCTCGACTTCCTCTTGTAATTGTGGTACATTCTTTGGAGAGACATGAATGGTATTGTTCACTTGGGTAAACCGTACATTGTGCTCCCTGGACAACACTTCCAGAACATACAGCAATGATTGCTCATTTACATTGAGCGAAATGTCCTTCTCAGTAGAAAGTTCTTCCTCCATATATGCCACATGGAAAGCGGTGGACGATTCGATTTCCTTTAGCACTTGTACCATGCTGGCATTCTTCATGTTCAAGGACACTTGTACATCCTCCAGCTTCTGGTGCCGTTTCCAGGAGGAATTGGCATAAGCATATTGATGGGCAGAAATATCACCAAGACTTAAAAGTATCGTCATGACGAGTATTCCCACAAATTTCATTTCAGAAAGTAGGTGTGTTTTCATTTTGCTATGGTTATGGTTTACATTCAATTCTGCTTTGGGTTTTTGTTTAATGTTAAATTGATGATTAATGAAATATCGTCACCTGCTTGCCATCGATTTTAAATCGAAAATCAAGAACCGTTGACATTCCTATGAGTACATTTTCAAGAGACTGGTTATCATATTTGCCGGTATAGGATTTATCAATGGCCATGCTTGGGGATACAGTGATCGTGACACCGTACCAATACTCCAGTCGCTCAAAGACTTTCTCGAAAGTCTCGTCTTCAAATACCAGGACCCCATCCTTCCATCCCAGTTGATAAACCGGATCAAAATGGCTTTTGATCAATTGACCGCTGTGCACATCCAATTGGGTCATTTCTGTTTTGGTAAGGATTTCTTGATTGCCTGCAAAGGAGTTGACTTTTACTTTGCCAGAGGCTACAGCCACTTCGAAACGTTCGCTTCCTGGATAGCTCAACACGTCAAAAGATGTCCCCAATACTTGGACATCCAAGTGCTCTGTCTCCACTACAAATGGGGCAGCTTCGTTTCTGGTCACTTCAAAAAATGCTTGACCGACAAGCTTTACTTCCCGTAAGGTATCGGAGAAAGCAGCCGGAAACATCAGTGAGCTTGAAGAATTCAGCTTCACCAATGTACCATCGGGCAAGTAAAAACTAGACTTCGTACCTTTGGTTGTCTGCTTTGAGATCATCTGCTCGGTAACAGGTGGCTCTTGGACTGGTATCGGATCGAAAACGCCAAAATATTTGGCTGTAAGAATGGCCAAAATGACAAAGCAAGCAGCCATCAATATGGTGTTGGTCAGTTTTCTTGGTTTTGGCCTGCTCCTGTTCCAGGATGATTCCTGACATTTCTTCTGACCAGCGTATTGTTTGATATGCCCTAGTATCTCGTTCTTTTCGGCCATATTCAACTGATAAGTACTCTTAGGGTCTATCGCATTCACCACTGCCTTAATGTCTCTCAAAACTGTTGCTTTGTCTGGATTATTCTTCATCCATGACTGCCAATACTTGTCAGATACGTTGTCTGGCGCAATCAACCATTGGATAAAATATTCATCCTCTAGTAACTCCCTAAAAACAATACTTTTGAAATCCATCTATTACAATTCCTTATGATAGGTTCTTTTGTGGGTAGAGAGAAAAACTGATAAAACGACCACTTCGATTATTAATTTTATTTTAAAAAATTCCGACTACTTCCTCTTCTACCAGTAAAAACATTATACCTCTAAAGGATTCACTATAGCTTAATAGCTCAAGATTAACTTCAACCCGTTTAGTTAACGTATGCCCTCTATAGTCATGCGGGACAAGCTATCCTGATCCCAACAGATCGGGAAAGGACCTTTTTAATCATTATGTATTTCGCCGCGGCAAGATGACAGCTTTGTCACTGTCTGCTCTTCGCTAAATCGGCATTGAATCCGGGGTTAATTAATTGAATCAATTACCGCTGTCACTTTAGGAGAAAAAATTGAACAAAACCAATCAGATTCAGGGAATACACCCATGCTACTCCACAGCCAGACATGAACTGATTGGGTACAATCAATAAAATTGCACAGCGGATTCAATCCACAAAAAAAAAGTTAAAAACCCATCCCAGAGCAATTATCCAAGATCATCACGGACCAAGCAATATTTCTGGGGGATGAGAGATTTCCAGGTGGTTTTTGTAAGCATATTTCTCTTTAATTTAGCAATAGGAATGCATGCTCCAGCATAAAAAAATCAGCGCAAATCTTATTAATCTGCGCCATCTACGTGCTATCGAAACCAACCCTAATCCCTCCAACTTTTCGCTTGCCCCATCATCACCTTAACATTTCCATCATGACCAATAGCTGCAAAAGTTGGGATTTATAAGGCGTCAGGGAATCCGAGAGTTTATTGAGTCCGCGGTACATCATGGTCCTGACGGTTTTGGCATTAGCCAAGCCCATTACTTCAGCTATTTCCTCATAGGGCATATTTTCGAAAAACCTCATCATGATGATCTCCCGTTGTCGTACAGGAAGCTCATTGCAGTACCGTTCCAATATTTTCTTTTGATCCAGGGAAAGATTGGAGTCAATAAAATAGGAACTGGCATCTACCGAGATAAAAAATGCTTCTTCCTCCAAGACAGCATCGACATCCCTTCGCTCTTGCTTCAATGCCTCGATTAACCTCCTGCGAAAACAAGCCATTAAATATGCTCTCACAGAGCGGGCATTCCGCAATTTTTTACGATCATCGATCAATTGACAAAAAACATCCTGAATCGTGTCCTTCACCAAGGATTTATTCCTCGTAAACTGCCTACCATAATTATAAAGTCGATCAATATTTTCGGCATATATATAGCCCAAAGCTTCATCATCGCCGTCCAAAAACGCACTCCAAGCTTCCTCTAGATTTTGGGAATTTGCCATCATGATATCATCACTTTACATATTTGGGGGAAATATAATTTTCATCACCTTGACCAATTTTAGGCCGGACACATCGCACAAGAACTTCCTTGCGAAAAATACCAGTTTACATGCTAAATTGATATTATATTTTCAATATCTTACTATTTACTAACAAAAATGAAACAAATCAAAACTTATAGGCAATAATTTCTATTTTAATTTAATATATTGGCTTGACGATGGAGAATCTCCAAGTAAATTAAACTTCATAAAAAAATATCCATTTATAAGTGGTCTTTTACTCAAAATTCGCTCTATCTATATAAAAAAAACGCTTATCTGGCAGTTTAATTAATCATATACGCATGAAACTCAATCACAAATTAACCTTATCCCTACTGACTGTGGGTATCTTGGCAAGCGCCTGCAGCCAATCTAATGTAAAGAAAGAAGGAGACACATCTAGCCAACCAGTTATTACAGATGAATTCATAAAAGAGAACATTGACTTCTCCGTCAATCAATATCAACATCTAAGTACGCTGGTACCTGAAGACAAACTCCCCAAGACCTACATCAAAGATGAAGACAAGTTTGTAACATCCGGTACCAGTTGGTGGACATCTGGATTTTACCCGGGCACCTTGCTTTATCTCTATGAGATGTCAGGCGACTCCTCCATGCTTCGGCTTGCCGAGCAGAAATTGGAAATCCTGGAAAAAGAAAAAAACAATGAAGGCACACATGACCTTGGCTTTATGCTGTTCTGCAGCTTTGGCAATGCCTACAGGATCACAGGAAATGAGCATTACAAAAATGTAATGCTACAGGGGGCAGCATCATTGGCTACCCGGTTCCATCCTGAAACGGGACTGATCAAATCCTGGGACCACGGCTCATGGAAATATCCAGTGATCATCGATAATATGATGAACTTGGAATTTCTATTTTGGGCTTCTGAAGCATCTGGTGATGACAAATACCGTAACATCAATATTTCCCATGCCGACAGCACCATAAAAAACCATTTCCGGGATGACTACAGTTCTTATCACGTAGTCGATTACGATCCCACTACCGGAAAAGTGGTGGACAAGAAAACCCACCAAGGTAAAGCAGATGACTCTGCGTGGGCCCGTGGACAATCATGGGGACTTTATGGATACATCGTCATGTATCGTGACACTAAAAACCCTGTCTATCTGGATCAGGCAGAAAACATTGCCGCCTTTATCCTTGACCATCCCAATATGCCAGAAGACATGGTTCCTTATTGGGATTACGATGCACCGGCCTCTGACACGACCTTCAGGGATGCGTCAGCAGCTGCGCTCAACGCATCGGCACTCCTAGAATTGAGCAAATACACTGAAGACAAAGCCAAAGCAGAAAAATATGTATCTGCTGCCGAAAAGACGATTATCAGCTTGTCTTCGGATAAGTACCGCGCTAAATTAGGTCAAAACGGTGGGTTTATCTTGTTGCACAGTGTGGGATCCTTGCCGCACGATTCTGAAGTCGACGTACCACTGACCTATGCAGATTATTATTACATTGAAGCCTTGAAGCGCTACCAAGACTGGTTCCTTGATTAAGGAGAAATGATAACAAAAAGTGCTGACAAACACTCTCGAGGTTATTTGTCAGCACTTTTTGTTTTAGACCTACTTGCATTTTACCGCTGGCGACATCCGCCAAATCCCACAATTTCCTAAGACATGAAAACTTATTGGTTCTTCCTTTTAGCCTACTTATCGTTCTCCGTTTCCTTCGGCCAAAACAGTCCGGAAATCATCCCTCTGCCAGCAACATACGAAGGTGGAGAAGCTGCTTTCTTTATAACCTCAAAAACGAAGATTCACTACACGGATGATCACCTGAAAGAAGAAGCTTATTTTTTGCAAAAAGAACTCCTCAACCGGAAATCATACCCCATCAGCATACAAAAGGCCGAAACGAATACAAAAGGGATCAACCTCATTCTGACAGAGACGGTACGTGATGGTTATCACCTGTTCATTGACCAATCCACGGGCATCACCATCTCTTCTTCAAACGAAACAGGTATTTTCCAAGGCATCATTTCGCTCCTTCAATTGGCTGATCAAGCTGAAGCTACCTCAGATCACCTATCCATTCCGACCTGGAACATAAAAGATGCTCCTGCGTACTCATGGAGAGGATTTATGCTGGACGAGTCCAGGCACTTTTTCGGAGTAGAAAAGGTCAAATCACTGCTGGACTGGATGGCCTATTACAAGCTCAACAAATTCCACTGGCACCTTACTGATGCGCAGGGATGGCGGATAGAGATCAAAAAGTATCCTAAACTGACGCTGGTAGGAGGTATTGGCAACAACAGTAGCTCGTTTACACCCGCCCAATACTACACGCAAGCGCAAATCAAAGAAATCGTCCGGTATGCTGCTGAAAGGAAAATAGATATCATTCCGGAAATCGACATGCCCGGACATGCCACAGCTGCCAACAAGGCTTATCCTCGATTTAGTGGTGGTGGATCAGAAAAATATCCCGAATTCACCTTTCACCCTGCCAAAGAAGAAACCTACCATTACCTGACAGCTATCCTTCGGGAAGTAGATGCACTTTTCCCAAGCCAAATGATCCACCTAGGTGGGGATGAAGTAAGCTTTGGGAACCAACAATGGGAAAAAGACGCTCAAGTAAAACAACTAATGGCTTCCCAGCAACTTGAGGACTTGAAGGCCGTGGAGGATTACTTTATGAAGCGAATGGCAGACTCTCTTTTCTCAGTGAACAATACCATCCTGGCCTGGGACGAAATGGCAGAAGCTGGACTCCCTACAAGCCAAAGCATCTTGCTATGGTGGCGTCATGACCAGCCTGAGCAGCTCCAAAAACTCTTGGACAACAATATCCCTACAGTCATCTGCCCGAGAATACCGTTATATTTTGATTTTGTACAGCAGGAGAATGACCGTTATGGCAGAAAATGGGGCGGTAATTTCAACCCTCTTCAACGTGTCTATGATTTTAGCTTGAATAAGTTAAATATTCCCGCTTCTAAAGCCCCGCTGATCTTGGGATTCCAGGCCAATTTATGGACAGAAACGGTCACTGATGAAGACCGTTTGGATTATTTGACCTTCCCTCGACTAGCCGCTCTTGCAGAGGTTGCCTGGACCCCCGAGGAGCAAAAAGATTTTGACGGCTTCTCCAGCAGGCTAAAAAAACACCTTCCTCTTTACCACAAAGCAGGAATTTACTTCTTCGACCCTTTCAATCCTGACAGGCACCCGGAGCCAATCATGGGGAAATAATCATAAATCCCCCTATGTTTCTTGAAAATTAGTGCATACAGACTATTTTTAAAAAAAACAGAAAATCACATCATTATGAATAGACGATCTTTCGTGAAATACATTCCAGCAGTGGGGGCCATCGGCGTTTTGCCGAGTACCTTATCAGCAAAAACCACGGCAGCAGCTGCCGAAAACCCGAATGCAAGAAGCTATTGGGCAGCGACGCTATATAAAATAGCCTCCCCCATGCTTACTCAAATGAGCCAGGGAAAACTCCGTGCCACCATGCCCGTAGAAACCCCTCCCAAAGCCTACAGAGGCCGTGAAACGGTCACACACTTGGAGGCTTTGGGAAGAACATTGGCCGGTGTGGCTCCTTGGCTGGCACTTCCCGAATCTTCTGATGAAGAAGGAAAGATGCGTAAAGACCTCAAAGAAAAAGCACTAAAAAGCATCGCGCACAGTGTAGACCCAAATTCCCCCGATTACCTTAACTGGACCGAAGGAGCCCAACCGCTTGTGGATGGGGCATTTTTGGTTCATGGTATTATGCGTGCACCTGAAGCTCTTTGGGAGCCGCTCGATGAGAAAGTCAAGCAGCGTTTTGTCCAAGAAATCAAAAACCAAAAAGAGGCCATTCCTCCTTATTACAATAACTGGCTGCTCTTTGGCGCTATGCTGGACGCCTTTCTGTTGTTTGTAGGAGAAGGGGGCGATTTTATGCGGATCGATTTTGCCGTAAAAAAACACGATGAATGGTATGTCGGTGACGGCTGGTACGGTGACGGTCAAAACTTCCACATGGATTATTATAACGGCTACGTCATCCAGCCCATGATGCTCCAGGTGCTAAAAGTGGCCTCTTCCAAAAAGAAAAGTTATGAAAAACTCTACGAAACAGTCACGAAAAGGATGACCCGCTTTGCCGAGCAACAGGAAAGGCTGATTTCACCGGAAGGCACCTACCCGCCGGTAGGCCGTTCCATTACTTACCGTGTCGGTGCTTTCCAGCCCCTGGCAGAAACCGCCCTGCTGGGCATACTTCCCGAAGCCATTTCCGGTGCCCAGGTACGGAGTGCACTCAGTGCGGTTATCCAAAGACAGTTTGAAGCCCCGGGAACCTTCGATCAAGACGGTTGGCTGACCATCGGTTTCTGTGGCCATCAACCTGAAATGGGCGACTCCTATATCTCCACAGGCAGCCTTTACCTCTGCACATTGGGCTTCTTACCATTGGGCTTGCCCGCTGACCATGAATTCTGGAGTGCTGCTGACGAGGATTGGTCTGCCAAGAAAGCCTGGGCAGGACAAAGCATCCCCGCAGACCATGCCATATCTATTTAATATCTCCAGCCGGTGAATTCCATTTTCACCGGCTTTTTCACCCCTTGTCACTTATCGTCATGACTAATATCCATTGCATTTTCACTTGGCTGTTTTGTGTGTTGATAATGGGAATGGCCAATGCCCAATCCCAGCAGGTGCTTTCTACCAAAGAAAGGACTGCATGGTTTGAAGAAGCTCGATTCGGAATGTTTATCCATTGGGGACTTTACAGTGCGGCCGAAGGAATTTGGAAAGGTGAACGGCTCAGGCATTTCAACAATTATGCGGAGTGGATCAAGTACCGAAACCGGATTCCCACAGCTCAGTATGGTGAGCTCGCCAAGCGGTTTGACTGGGAGAAAATCGATCCAGAGGAATGGGTGATACTGGCAAAAAAAGCAGGCATGAAGTACATCACCATCACTGCGAAGCATCATGATGGAGTGGCCATTTGGAACTCCAGTACAGATGATTATAACCTACCCAATTTGGCAGGGACCGACAGAGACATCATTGCAGAATTAGCCGAAGCCTGTCGGAAACATGATATAAAATTGGGCTTTTATTACTCCCATTGGATCGACTGGGCCCATCCCTATGGCTGGAACCATAACCTGGAACTTACCGGAAAAGTAAGTGATGACCAATTTGACCAATACTGGCAGGAAAAAGTCATCCCACAGCTCCGGGAATTGCTGACAGACTATGGTGACGTGGCCATGCTATGGTTTGATATGTGGATACCCCATAAGCAGACCATCGTACAGGAGAAACAGCTCCAGCAGGTAATCGATCTGGTCAGGGAATTCCAGCCCAACTGCCTGATCAATTCCAGGTTAGGATTACCGGCCTCACTGGAGGACATTGATTTCGAGACGCTGGGCGACAACCAATTGGGAGCGGTCTATAAAAAGCATCCCTGGCAGACTCCGGGCACTATCGCCCATTCCTGGGGATATAACGCACTGGAAAACCAATGGAAATCCACCTCCCAACTCCTTCAAGCAATGATCGGAAATGTCAGTCTCAATGGAAATTTTATGTTGAACATAGGGCCAAGAGCTGACGGAAGTTTTCCCTTTGAGGGAAGGCGCAGACTGGAAGACATAGGAGAATGGCTCAGGGAAAACGGCCGTTCCATTTACAAAAGTGAAGGGCTGCCACTCTCCCCTTCCCAACATGACTGGGGAAAGATCACCACAAACACCGATGACCACACCATTTATTTGCAGGTCTATAATTGGCCACTTGACCGGCAATTGAACGTCACGGGCATCACTTCGGCACCCAAAAATATTTACCTGTTGGCGGACAAGCTCAAAGAACCGCTGGAATTTGACCAAGACGGCCCCTTACTGCATATACAGCTCCCCGACCTGGCCCCGGATCGGTTTGTCTCCGTTGTAGCCATGGAGTTTGACCAAATAGCCGATCTGGATACGGAAGTAGTTGCAGAAGCTACCTTTAAGGGTTTTTCCCTAAATGGTAAAAATAGTCTTGAAAGCTGGGAAATTATTGACTTTGACGGCACCAGCCCTAGCCATATTGTCTTCTCGGAGGCTGATTCATTGTCCTGGAAAGTCTATATTCCACAGCCCGGAGACTATACCTTTGATCTTTCGTACAACATCGCTCAAAGTGAATCGAACGCCTCCGTGCAGCTAAAAACAGGAAGAAAAACACTTTCCTCATCCGTTTCGCCAAGTGGAAAAATTGTAGTAGAACCCTATCAGGAATTTTACGCTGACCAATTTCCAGAAATACAACTGGGCAAGGTTCATTTTGATCATAAGGGCTATCATGAAGTAACTCTGACCGTTTTTCCCTCAGAAGAAGGTACTTTGCTATTCAATTGGCTATGGATGGAGGCCGTAGAATAGCTGTTTTTATCTTTAATCATTTACATTTTACCCAGCTATTCCATAACTTTAAGTAAAACGAAACAATTATGGAGCCGATGATAAGAAGAACATGTCGTATTATACCCCTGGTGGTAGGGGTGATCGCTATTGCTTGTCAACATGTTTATGCGCAGATACCGACAGGAACACCAAGGACTGATGAGCCTGTGCGATTAAACACTACGGCAGACATTATTATTTATTTAGTCCTGCCTCTTACGGTAATCATACTTGGGATTTTTTGGTGGTTTTTCTATAAAAAACCAAAAAACAAAAAAGAGGAGGAAAAGCGAAAGGAATCCAAAACTTAACCTTGGTCCTGATGCTTTATTCTTGGCTCTTTTCTAAAACCTAGCTACTTATGGTAGCTCACGGACTCCCGTCTTCAGACCTGAAATAGAAGTACTGCCTGCCCCTGGTCCCAATGCTGGTAATCAGCATTCACCTGTGTCTTTAACGCTTTCTCAATTTCTCCAGAACAGCTTTCAATGAAGCCGGGTCATCCATATAAGGTGCCAAGTCAAACAACTCCACCTTTCTAAAATCAATGGGATGACTTTCGCTTTGTAAAGAGATGTAGCCTTCTGAAAGTAGCTTACCATCCTGCTTTACTTCCGGATCAACAGGATCGGCATTCCCGCCTCCTATCTGAGGCGAATAATAAGTCATCACCGTATCTCCCTCCACGATGTGCTGCACCACAGAATCTGCCAAAACCAAAAAGTCAGCAGATACCCACTGGTCACCATGATAGGTTGTTGAAGAAGAACTCACACAATGCGGTGTAAACAACTCTCCGTCCATTACCACATTCGTACCCGGGGTACAGAGATTGCTGGTGGTGCGGTCATGTTCTCCATCACCACCGAGCAGTTGTCCCTCAATGGAAATAGGGAAATCCTGATCCTTAAGCATACTCTCTGGAGACTGGCCATGGAGCATCGCACCGCTATTTCTCAATGCCCAACCTTCGCCTCCCGGTGCCTGTTCACCCACAAACCGGTATTCGAGATGAAGTAAATAAGCGGAAAAGGATTTATCATAAAAAATATGGCCATACTGCTGGTCAAAATCCTTATAGCCATCATAGCGCACTTTCATCATGCCATCTTCCACTCGAAAGGTATTGGCATGGTTATCATTGAGTTCATGCTTGGAAATTTTCACCTTCCACTTGTCCAAATTCTCCCCATTAAACAATGACTCCCAACCCTCTTCAAGGTCAACGACCACTGGGGCTGTATCCTCCGTTTCGGATTCATTGGCTTGTTGGGTGGACTTGGAACAGGCACTACAAATACAGATGGCTAAAATGGGCAGCAGTATTTTTTTCATATTTTCTAGAATCGGCTTTAATTTCACAAACCATTAAATTAGCTCATAAAAAGGACAAACAAGGCCGATTTATAAATAAATTTGGACCTTCTACCAGAAAAAAGTGTGAGACCATTGCATTATCCCCAGGTCAACTTAAACGCTACTATCCAGCTGATCATTCTAAAGCGCTCCACCTCATAAAATAATTGCATGTTGCCGATAAGGGGCCAGGGCATAAATAGCCTTCCATCCGTCAAAAGATCATATCAGCGGAAATGTAAGATAAAAGCAGGTTCCTTCTCCTTCCTTAGATTCAAAGTGTACCGCCCCATTTTGGAGTTCGATGAATTTTTTTGTAATCATGAGGCCCAATCCTGATCCTTTGTCATATTTACTTGAATTCGATGCCCTGAAAAATGGTTTAAAAAGATGTTTTTGCTCATCCCTGGGGATCCCATCCCCATAGTCTTTCACGGAAATGATCAGCTTATCCTTTATGCTTTTGGCCTGCACAAGCACTTTATCATCCCTGCTGCCATATTTCAAGGCATTTTCCACCAGGTTTGTTATAACTTGATTCATCAAGCTGACATCGATGGGATGAGTAAAATCTTCGGGCAACGCTGTTTCAAACAACACCGCCCCCTGATCGACCCAATCCTCCAAAACAGCATGAAGGTAACTATTGATCCTTTTACCTTTGGGAGTCACTTGAATTACTCCTTGATTGATCTTTTCAAGGTTCAGAAGGTTTACCAATAAAGTGTTCATGCGGTCCACCTCATTGTTTACCCTGTTAAAGTGTTTCCTGAATTTTTGCTCCGAAGGATGCTCTTCCAGTTGGCGCTGCAATTCAATATTGCAGATCTCTATGCTTGATTTAATGGTGGAAAGCGGCGTTTTGAATTCATGAGAGGTAATGGAAATAAACTGGGATTTCATTTTGTTCAGGGCTATTTCCTTTTCCAACGCTTCTGTCATCTTTTGATCCCCCATAACTTCTTCGGAGATATTTCTGGTTACCCCAAAATATCCCTGCACTTCCCCTTTCTCATCATACAAACTATCCATGATGGTTTCTAGCCATAACTCTTTTCCATCTTTATTTTTGGTAATGTACCGGTACCGCTTCACCCCATCAATATTGACCTCCTGAATATCTTGGGAATCTTTACGAAGCTTTTCAAAAAATGACGGTTGCATCAATTGCGGGACACTGAACCCTAAAATACTCTCCACTGAAGGGGAAAGGTACTTTGGCATCAAACTCAGGTCGTATACGCCAATAATATCTGAGGAATGCATAATCAACATATCCAGCAGCTCACTTTTATTTTTACGATCTAAATCTCCTCCTGTTTTCCCAAGACGCAATTCCGCTAATGAAATGAGAGCAAAAGCATCTGCTATCCGTCCCAGGCTTTCCTGCCAATCACCAATGTGACCTCCTTCAGTGTTTACCAAAAGTAAAAAGCCCAAACTTTCATTATCCAGAACAGTCGGTACCAATACATAGTTTTTGATTATAACATCATTATCGGATAGCCGTGTTTCATTTCCCTCAGATAGCTCGCCCCTATTAAGCTCGTTTGTGTGCTCTACCAAGATCCTACTCGCAGCATTTTTGGCTTTATTCCAGTAGACAAAATCCGAAACATCTTTGGTATTGGAACAAATGTACATGTAACTGTCTACTTTCCCTGAATCAAACTTCCCGAAAAGTAAGGATTCAAATGTCACTATTTCTGACACCACCTGTTCCAACTTCTTAAAAGCTGTATTCCCATTTATTTGTTCGCAATGATAAAGTCGCTGGATTCTAAAAAGTTCGGTAGAAACATTCATCACGCTTCGTCCTTTTTCCTTTAAACACCTATTTTCATGCGCTCCTGTGCTAGAAAACACTTCTTTGTTTACTGTATTTAGGTTATTTCGGTCCATTGAATACGACGCTCTCAACATATCCCTCCTCATTAAAATAAAAGATTTATTCCTTTTTTCATATTCCTCAAAGAAGTGCAGTATTTACCCTCAAAGCGGCAGATACTTTCAATCTTTATAGATTCCCCTTGTCATTAAGGACTATTTGCTGCCAAAATCAATTATATGACAATGATCAATCTAGGATTTTCGGTTTTGACTAACAGTTGGTTAAATTCAGGAATCCATTAACCGAAACACTTTTAAATAATTGTCTTTTTACCTAAAATTTTATCGATCCCTTTGCTGAGCACATTGACTAAACCCGTCAGGCCCTTTACAAATCTCCCTACCATATTACCAACTTCCTTCTTGACGATAAACCGGATGTTTCAATTCCAACGAAATATTAAAAATAATCCATTGACAATTTGGCGAGGCCTAGTTTATATTACCAGCTACCTGCTTGTTAAGATAACATAATCCCTCCTTTTATTATCAGAAATCTGTTGTTTTTTTAATAAAACCTAAAATTATACAAATAAAGCTTGTGATTATTACGTATCAAAAATATCATAACAATATCTTATGATATTTTTTTCTTTTTTTAGGGAAATCTCGTATTATTTCCCCTAATTTCTACGTATTATTGACGCAATTTGGAGAATACAAGTTTGACAAAATATGAAAACACAGATACTGATCGTAGAAGATAACCTTGAACTGGCAGATAATACCAAGGATTTGCTGGAGGCTGAGGGATTTGAGGTTTGCGATATTCTGG
Organism: Echinicola soli; assembly: GCF_006575665.1. Lineage (NCBI taxonomy): Bacteria > Pseudomonadati > Bacteroidota > Cytophagia > Cytophagales > Cyclobacteriaceae > Echinicola > Echinicola soli. The sequence continues at coordinate 2,555,871 of NZ_CP041253.1, read as the reverse complement.
ATTCAGACGAAAGGATTGAAGATACCTTATTCGAGAAGTTCCCTGCGGCTGTCCTTTTGGACATTCATCTAAAGGGCAACAGTAACGGTATTGACATTGCTCATGACATTCGTGATAAATTCAACATACCAGTAGTGTTTTTCACGAGCTCTACGGATAAAGAAACCCTGAACAAGGTGAAGGAAGTCTCACCGGACGGGTATATTGTAAAGCCTTTTTCCAAGGACACTTTGATCACCACGCTGACCCTGGCCATCAGTAATTTTGAAACCAAAAACACTGACAAGGTATCGGAGCTCATCCTACACGATAAAATCATCAGGGGCTCAATATTTATCCGAGACAAGGGCTATTTAAAAAAAATCTTCATTAAAGATATTGACTGGATCAAAGCTGACGGCTCCTATACGCATATTAGCACGGGAAACAATACCGTCTATACGCTGAGAAACATCCTCAAAGATGTCCTCCAAAAGCTGCCTTCTATGCTTTTCTGTAAAGTCAATAAGGCATTTATCGTTAACCTCGACAAAATAGACGCCCTCAATTCCAAAGAAATCATCATAAAAGATCAATCAATTCCTGTGGGCAGAAATTATTATCAAAACATCCTGTCCAGGTTAAACCAAGTGACCCGTTAAGCAGGGACTCACCCCCCAAAGGCTTTACCAAATCACTTTTACACGCTGGGCATGCCCTTGGGCATATATCAGGTAAATATAAACCCCTGGCTTCAATGTCTTGCCCATCTGGAGTTTTTTGGCCTCTCCAGAAAGCAACTGGTCAAGCGTAAAGCTATCCACCATCTCCCCGTTTTGGTTTACCACCTGCACGGTAATATGACTAAAATCCATTGCAGTGTGGTTTCGTAATACGGGAGTATCGACTACTGGATTTGGAGAAATGGTAAATGCCAACTGCTCCGCCTCCTCACTATCCAGGCGAATTACCTTTGAATACTCTTCCTTACCATCGAGCGGTACCATTTTGATCCTATAGTAATTTATTCCGGAAACAGGGGCTTCATCCACAAAATCAAACACTCCTCCATAAGTATGATCACCCGAAAGCGGTATCTCCCCTGTTTCGTACCATTGGAGGCCTGCTCCAGCTCTTTGGACAATCAACTGCTTCAAGGGAGTCTGGCTAAGAAACTCCCCATACAAATAATTCCCTCGGCCCCTTGCATGTCCCTCAAATCGTATCCAACTGATGGGCAAGATGACAAACACTTGCTCCACAGCCTCGATGGCCTTACAGCCCGTATCACCGTTTTGTAGGACCAAGTACACTTCATCGATTTCCTCTTCTGGCTGAAGTCCTTCGATCTCCAATGTCCCGTCCGGCCGTAAGCGGTAAGTCACGGTGTGGTCACCTTTATCTATTACCAACTCATCTGTGATGGCAGGCTCTCCATCAGCTTCCATCGACCAGCTAAATTGCGGATCCTCTATACCGGCACTCAATTCCAAGTTCGGCACTAAAACCACCACTTCTCCCTCTCCATAAGAAGCCTGATTGGGAAGCGCCTCGTAATCCTCTTCCTCCGGGACTGTCAAAGCAGCCACATCTACGGCTACCCTGGCCGATTCTATTTCCTCTCCACCACACTCATCCACACTGGAGACATAATAGGTTTTATCCTCTGTAACTGCCTCGATATCCAAGCTTTCAGAAGAACAAAAAGACTCACCTCCTTCTTGCGACTCATACCATCGGAGAGACGTCCCACCATAGTGCTGCGGTGATACGCTGAGGCCCTGGCCTTCACAAACGGAATAATCATTTCCTGTCACCCCGCCAAAATCCGGCATGCCGACCGTTCGCTCCACTTCATGAACGTTTAAGGCTTCTCCCACGTCTATATCCAAAAATGAACTCACACTGATTTCGAATCTATCGAATGGAACACCTGGTGAAACCGGAAAGGTAACGGCCTCTCCATCTCCCAGAAGCCCCAATAGGTCCAGCTTGATCAAGCCCAACAGTTCTTCCGACAAGGCTCCCAAGTCCTGTTCAAACACTTGCGAATCCCCATCAAAGGCCCTAAAGGAAACATGACTCAATAATTCTATATTCACCAGGGAAGGATCGCCACTCAATGTAACCATCACCTCGTCCGTAGGACTGGATGACTCCGTAAAATAAAAGTGAGAAGAATACCCTCCGATCAAATTAAGTAATCCAGGCCCTATGGTGGCCGAAGTAGAAAGATCATCATCAATAGCATTTTCTGGATGCTCCACGATCCCTCCTCCCAAGTTTAATGCATCCAGGTTAATGCCACTTCCATCGTAAGAAATAAACTCAGGAGAATAATTACATGCTTCACCAAAATAAAAAGCTTCATACACATCAAGATAAAATTCAACACCAAGTCCAGCCAAAGCCATAGCCAGATTGGTAATTTTCAATCTTTGATAAGGTACGTTTGGGGTAAACATTAAGTGGTAATTACCATTCTTATCCTTGACCATCTTAAGATCATCAGATCCAAGTCCTCCCAGTGTGCTTCGGTCAAATAGCACATACCCATTTGAATTCATCGCTTCCACTTTGATTATCTGTTCTCCCAAGATACTACCAACCACCCCACTCAAAAGCTCACCTAGTGTACCACCTAATAATTGTTCAAGTAATCCCTCATCGCCATCCACTCTGATATAAGTTGGGGTATTGGCTGGAACAATCTCATCATATTGGATTTCTACATACCCCCTATAAGCCCCCAAGCCTAAGATAAGTCCTGGACTAGCATAAAGGCTAGCAAATAATTCATCACCACCATGAGCAGCTTCATTGGCATTGATAGCAGTTCGTTTATAATATGGAGGAAAAATAGCACCAACAATAGGAGCGTCACTACTTTTCCCAATATAATTATCCGCATACACTTTCTGTCCCTTGACTTGGGTAGGTTGGATTAAAAGCAGGCAAAAAAAGGCCAAGACCGCCCAACAGACGGTCTTGACATCTAAAAAATTTACGTGAAGGGTATTATTAACTACTACCGAACTCATCCCTCCTCCCAGTGAAAGTTTATATAAAAAGTCCTTATTGCTTAATAATCTACAATGGTAAATTCAGTACGACGGTTTTGCTGATGCTGCTCATCGGTACATTCGATGCCATCGTCACATTCATTCAGAAGTCTTGATTCACCATACCCTTTTGCTTCTATTCTCACCCTGGACACACCTCTTGAGATGATGTAATCCACTGCCGATTGGGCGCGTTTTTCAGAAAGTGTTTGATTATAGGAATCTGAGCCCCTACTGTCAGTATGGGAGTTCAGCTCAATCTTCATTGTTGGATTGTCCTCCAGGATTTTCACCAGCTTATCAAGTTCCAATGCAGCATCCGGACGGATCTCCCACTTGTCAAAATCATAGTAGATATTCTCCAGCTCAATGGTTTTGCCGATTTCAATCTTATCAAGGTACAGGTCCCGGACAATCGTACTATCCGCAAACAACCTAATTCCCTTAGTGCTCAATCCTTTGATCTCAGCAGTAATGTAATCTGTCTTTTTGCCTTCGATATCGTAAACGGTCTCCTCATTCAGCTGAAAGTCATATTCTCCTTCTTCATCTGTAACGTAGGTAAACTCGGTACCGGTACTTCTATCAGACAGCACCACCACGGCATTGGGAAGTGGTTCAAGGGACTCCTTGTCCTTTACGGTACCTTTAAGGAAAATTTTGGAGTTAATGTCCAGCACAAAAGCATAAATATCATCCCAGCCTTCCCCTCCTTGTCGATCAGAAGAGATTACACCCCTGTCGGGAATATCTGGATTGATAAAATAAGCAAAATCATCACGAGTGGAATTTATTGGTGCTCCTTGGTTTTCTGGTTTTTCCCAGTTATTGCCCTTTGGCTTACTCATAAAAACATCCAGTCCGCCTAGTCCCTTTCTTCCATCTGAGGAAAAATAAAGCTGGCCTTTCTTATCTACAAACGGCGTCCGTTCATCTCCAAACGTATTGATTTCATCACCAAGATTGATCGGCTCGGACCATTTTTCCTCTCCCATAAACTTACTGTAGTAGATATCTGCTTTGCCATAACCTCCTGGCTTATCCGATGAAAAATAAAGCCGTTCTTCTTTTTCATCCCAAAAGGGATCGCTCACAGAATACTCGTAGGGATTATTGAAAGGCAAACCTTTAAGCTCTCCCCAAACAGTATCTGTTTTCATCCGGTAAAACACCTGTGGATAGAGCGTATAGTTCTTTTTATTTACATTATCACCTTTTTTCTTATCACCAGGCTTACCGGCTTTTACCCAAAACACCATGTTTTCTGTCTCATATATCGGCCCACTGTGATGGTCACTCTTATACTCATCTAGCTTCACGACGGTATCGACATCATACTTATCCCAGTCACCGGTGGCTTCATACACCTTCAAATAGCCATTTCCAGTCCATCCGTAAATATCACTTCTGAGGGCATTGTATTCATCCACTTTCATCTTATCTGGATCTTGATCCATTCGATCACTGGCAAAAACCAAAGTACTATCCCTGACAAACGCCCCAAAATCGGCAAAAGAGGAATTTACATCTTTTAGGTTGGTCATTCGCACGTCCTTGGATGCATTTAGCAATGCTTTGGCTTCTTTTACCGTTTCGAGCAAATTATTGATTTCCTCTTGGCTTACTTCAGTGGCTTCAGAGCGGTTGTACCTGATCAGCTGCATCCGTGCCTCATCGAATTTGGAATTGGCAATCAGCGCCTTGGCAAAATCAAGCCTGTCCTCATTGGTAAGCTGATCATCCCTGTCCAGCCTAGCATACCAAGACTCGGCAAGATCAAACTCCCTCATCTCGAAATAGGATTTTGCCAATCCTCTTGCTACCTCCGGTAGTTCTGTCCTTTCCCATGCTATTTGGTAGTGATTTACCGCCACGGCATAGTTAAGCATTTCATACTGCTGGTCGCCCTTGATCAAGTCCCTGTTTTTCAAACTGGAACATGAACAGACCCCAGCCAATATCAATACCGTAAGAAAATAGTAGGTAGTTCTTTTCATCATATATCTGAATTAAAAATATCTTGGAGAAACTAATTTCACGCGTTTTGGCGGGAACAAATACCCTACAGAGAAATCATGCGTAGAAAATGCCTTGGTACTGAATCCGGAAACATTATGATCATAGGCGTATCCAATCCTCAGGCGGTCATTTACGTAAAACTCTACCAGGCCCACAACAGACACGGGCCGCTTGGTCTCCCCTTGGAACTCCTCTCCCTGAAGGTTAACAGAAGTCCTGTACGAAGCTCCCAGCCAAAGTTTTTCGCCCAGCAGCACAAACGCATTCAAATCCAATCTTGAAGGCCCATTAAAATCCTCTACATAAAGGACAGATGGCTTTATGGCAACATTATAGGACACATCTATGATCGTACCTGCTGTCAGGTACATATTCGAAGAAGGTTGTACCAACACTGCTCCATTGTCAAAATTAAAACTGGAGGAAAACAAGTTGTCTGCAGATAGCCCAGCATAGAATTTCGGGTTATAGTAAAATAACCCCGCCCTAAGATCAGGATAAAGTACCCTTTCGTTACCACTGGACACCGACGGATCCGAAGGGTCCATCGGGTTCAGCATCGAGCCATCCAAACTGGTATTCACCAAACCGGCACCAAGTCCAAAGCTCAAATAGCCTTCATTGGAAACCCGTAGGTGATAGGCTGTATTGGCATATCCTCCCGTGGTTTTCTGCGCCCCCAAACGATCGACCATGATATGACCACCTATTCCGACATTGGTATCGGTAATCAGTCCATCGCCGGAGATCGCAAATGTCTCCGGGCTTCCCGGGACATTTGTCCACTGCTTCCTGTAATAGCTCTGCAGATAAATCTGTTGCTTGTACCCGGCATATGCCGGGTTCAAGAACAGGGGATTAAACATGTATTGACTGAAAACGGGAGCTTGCTGTGCTTTTGCATCCATGCAAGTAAAAATGATCCCCGCTACTATCAAGATGTATTTTAAGCTTTTCATCGATTCTTTATCTTAAAATGGTTACGTATCCAGTAAACTCCGTTTCTCTTCCTGTATCTCCGTCTCTGATGATTACCCTGTAGTAGTAAGTACCTTCATCCAAGGAGCCACCATCCCAGTCATTTTGGTAGTTGGAAGTCTTGAATACTTCCCCTCCCCATCGATTGACCACGATGATTTCATTGTCAGGATAAAGCTCTGTCAGCCCTTCGATCTCCCAAGTGTCATTGATACCGTCACCATTTGGAGAGAATACATTCGGTATGGTGATTTCCAACTGATCATGGCTAATGGTAGCTGTATTGTCACCTTCGAAACGATCTACCTGATCAGCGGCTTCCACTGCTGCGGAATTAGTTACCAAACCGCTGTCCTGCGCCTCCACACGAAGCAGGATTTCTACTACTGTTTCACCAGGTATTTCAGGAATGGTGAAGGTCAATTCTCCAGAGGCTGCATCATAGTTCTCGATAATATCCGCTGGGGCATTGGATCCTAGGTACCTCACCTGATCCGGCATATAATCCGTCAGTGTCACGTTCAGTGCAGGTGTGGCTGTTTTATTGGTCACCGTCAGGGTGTAAGTAAATTCCTGACCGATCTCAATCACTGGAGCAGAAACTACTTTATCCATCGCCAAATCTACATCATCACTTAGTATGGTAGTAGGATCAGAATCGTCATCATCTGGATCAGAGTTATCACTGTCCGCTGTGACACTGTTCACTACACCTTGGCTTTCAGTAAGCGCCATCACGCCAAGCGTCAATTCCAGGGTCTCACCCGCTCCAATTGCAGCAATTGACCAAGTGACATTATTGCCGGAAATAGCGCCGTCATGAGAGGCTTCCAAGACTTGGAGCTCCACAGGCACATCATCGGTCACGACCACATTTTGGGCGGGTACCAGACCGGTATTCGTAATGGCAATGGTATAATTAAACATCTGGCCGACCACTACCGTTGGTAGTTCTGCCGTTTTGGTTACCTCCAGATGGGCACAATCGGCTACCATGATGGCCAACCTATCGGCACTTTCGCAACCTGTATTGACATCCACCCTGGCGGCATAATAGGTCATACCCTCCACGAGTGCTTCAGATGCATCTAATCTGTTTCCGCCAGTAGCAGCATCGTACCAAACAACATTCGCTTCGTTCACTTGAAGGTTCGCTATTGTTCCTCCACCTGCACCACAGAAGGTCTGGGTTGTCATATCGGTAGTTGGAGCAGGCACTGAATTGACGGCTACTGTCACTGCTAAGGCCTCACCAGGTTTGTTTTCACATACCCCATCTCCCTGGACAGTCACATAATAGGTAGTCGTAGCGGTAGGCATTACATCCATACCCGTCAGCTCCGTCGTCAGGCCAGCATCCTCATACCATGTGAATACCGAGCCGGCCACACTGCTATTGGCTGAAAGGGTGAAGGTTTCGCCAGGACATATTGCCCCGTCATCGGCATCAATATCCCCGGCAGTAGCATTTCTATTCACCATTACGGTGACTGCTTTTGCAGTCCCAGGCCTATTTTCACAAACACCGTCACCACTAACGGTCACATAGTATGTTGTCGTGGCTGAAGGGCTAACCACAGCATTGGTGATTTCGGTAGTCAAGTCTTCATCAGCATACCATCTGAATGTGGCATTGTCAATACTACTGGTAGCCGAGAGCGTATGGTTTCCACCGGCACAGATCGTGTCTCCATCTGCCTGAATGTCAGAAGCGGTACCGATTCTATTGACCGTGACGGTCACTTCTTTGGCGTCTCCTGATGCATTTTCACAAACATCTGCACCCGTCACTGTTACATAATAAGTGGTAGTACTAGTGGGCGAGACTTCCAGATCGCTGATCGGATTAGTCAATGCCGCATCACTATACCATGTAAAGGAAGCATTGCTGATAGCACTCGTCGCTTCAAGTGTAAAGGTATCTCCTGCGCAGATCGTGGCCCCGTCGGCCTCGATATCATCCGCGGAAGCACCCCTGTTCACTGTGACAGTCACTGCCTTTCCTTGCCCGGGCTTATTGGCACATACACCATCACCACTTACGGCCACATAATAAGTAGTAGTCACTTCAGGACTAACCGTAGCATCGGTTAGCTCATTGGTTAATGCTGCATCTGTATACCAAGTAAATACAGGGCTATCAATTGTCGTGCTGGTAGCATTCAAGGGGAAGGAGTCTCCTTCACAGATTGTTCCGCCATCAGCTTGAATATCCGATGAAGTAGCATTTCTGTTCACTGTTACGGTCACTGCCACAGCCTCATCAGGATTATTGGCACAAACGCCTTCTCCGCTCACGGTTACATAGTATGTCCTGGTAGCCGCAGGCATTACTTCAGGGTCTGTCACTTCTGTGGTCAAGGCCGCATCAGTATACCACGTAAACACTGGACTCTCTACCGTGGTACTGGCAGCAGAAAGGGTGAATGTATCTCCTGCACAAATTGTCCCACCACTGGCATCTATATCCTCTTGGGTCGCATTTCTATTAACCGTAATCGTGACGGCCTTGGCACTACCAGGTTTGTTTTCACAAACCCCCACTCCGCTTACAGTAACATAATAAGTAGTGGTCGCAGCAGGCGTAACATCAGTTCCGCTTAATGGCATTGTCAAGTCCTCATCACTGTACCAAGTAAATACTGGATCATCCACTGTAATGCTGGACGCACTTAAGGTATAGCTGTTTCCTTCACAGATCGTTGCTTCTTCCGCTTCAATATCATCAGCTCCAGCGTTTCTGTTTACGGTGATGGTTACATCTTTAGCTGTTCCGGGCCTATTTTCACAAACACCCTCTCCACTTACGGTCACATAATAAGTAGTCGTCGCGGTAGGTGATACTTCTGTCCCACTCAATGGCGTTGTCAAGTCCTCATCACTGTACCAGGTAAATACTGTGGCATCCACTGTATTGCTGGACGCACTTAAGGTATGGCTGTCTCCTTCACAGATCGTTGCTCCTTCCGCCACAATATCATCAGCACCAGCGTTACGATTTACCGTCACGGTAAGGGCTTCTGCCTCACTTGGTAGGCTGGCACATACCCCATCTGCCGATACAGCTACATAATAAGTAGTCGTCGCAGTCGGGGTGACATCGGTACTGGATAGTGGTGTAGTCAATGATGCATCACTATACCAAGTGAACACTGGATCGGTAATTGTTTGGCTACTTGCTGACAAGGTAAAGGTATCTCCTTCGCAAATGGTCTCATCTGTGGTTTCTATATCTGCTTTGACCGCATTTCTATTAACGGTAATGGTAACAGCCTTGGCATCTCCAGGAGGGTTCTCACATACACCATTTCCACTTACGGTCACATAATACATCCTTGTGCTGGACGGCGATACAGTTAGGTCGGTCAACACATTGTTTAAGGCGGCATCCGTGTACCAGGTAAACACTGGACTATCAATCGTGCTGGTGCTTGCACTCAGGGTATAGGAATCTCCGGCACAAATGGTGGCATCACCCGCATTTATATCAGCAGCTGTGCCTACCGCATTTACGGTAACAGAGATGCTGGTCCGCTCGTCACCGGCACATCCCGTAGTCCCGTTTACTTCTACCCAGTAGGTAGCATCCGCGCTGACATTTTCCAGGGTAATGATATCATTGGAAATGGAAATTCCTTCGGTCACTTCATTACCACCAGTTTCTGCATCATATAGCTTATAAATCAGTCCGCTAGTGGAATTGGTAACATCAAAAACCGCATCATTACCGGCTCCACACACCACCATATCCGACTGATTAAGAACAGGCTTATCAAGTGTATTCGTAGTCCTTACATTCACACCTTTTCCAGCAGTGTTTTCACAAACATTCCTTCCACTTACGGTGACATAGAACATTTCACTACTGTTTTCGGCGATGCCATCGATCTCCAGTGCTCCTGTAGGAGTTATGGTAAAGGTCATGCTTCCACTGGTGTCTCCATCATTGATCGGCATCGTCTTGGCTTCATCCAAATACCAATTAAACATTGGGTCAACTATACCAGTAGCCGGAGAGAGTGTCACAGGTAGACCTACACATTGGGTAATTTCGTCAGCTAGCCCTATATCAGCATCTGTGGCATTTTTGTTGATGGTCACAGGCGCTTCTTTCAGATTACCAGGCACATTTTCACATCCATTATCTCCCAATACACTTACGAAATAAGTGTAAGGGCTACTGGCCGCATTTAGACCCGTGATGGTCAACACACCATTGGCATCAATGGCATAATTGATATCTCCATCCACATCACCATCGTTGATCGGCATGGTACGGTCAGCATCCAGATACCAGCTAAAGGTTCCTGGGGCCGTTACCAGTGTACTACCCGTGGCCACCGATGGCGTCAGTACCACAGGCACATCGGCACAAATCGGATTCTCATTTCCTGATACTGTTATATCTGTAGCTGTAGGGCTTGGCTTCACCACTACGTCCACCGGAATCCTGTCAGGATCTTCACAGGCACCTTTTACAATTGCCAGATAATAAGTCACTGTACCTGGAGTCGTCAAAGCTCCTGTAGTGTAGGAATTGCCTTCTTCCAGCATGGTACCGCCAGTTGGTGCATCATACCACCTTAGCGTCGTCCCATCGCCTGGCGTGGCGGACAAGGTGGCCATGTCTCCTGAGCATACTTCGACACCTGTGCTAATGGCTGTCGGTGCGGCATAATTGATCTGTGCCTGATAAACTCTCCATCCGCTGTTCAGGACACCTGCCAATGGCATATAGCTTATACGTACACGATCAAAATTACCCCCGGCCACAAACACGATCTCGGCTTTGTCATCCTGACCTTCGAGAAGCCTTAGATCAATAACATTATCATCTACTACCCCACCATCGCTATTGGAAGTGGCACCATTATAGGTTTCGAATTGCAAACCACTGAGCAAGCCCAAGTCGATCAAGGATCCTCCACTGCCAATGGTTACCGTAATGGTATCGCCTGCCGCTCCATTGGAAGGGAATTTAAGTTCTTGCCACACGCCGCCCGACACGGAGGCTGGTGCTACAAACCTGGCATAGGTATTGAGATCGCCATCCACCGCATTGTTTGGATTTTCCACGGTACAAAGCACACATACAGGATCAGTGCCATTGGTCTGTGCATTGGCAATCGTACAATCTTCTATTGGATTGGGAGGGCCAACGGTTACGGTCACTTCTCCTCTGCCTGCTGATGTACAGCCGGAAACGGTATTTCTGGCTTGTGCATAATAGGTATAGGTTCCTTGACTCAATGGCCCAGTATTATAAGAGGCTCCAGTGGCCAGTTCATTTCCTCCTTCATCATACCAAACGATTTCTACATTAGCTGGAGCAGGTTCTCCTGCTGATGCATTGAGCATCGTACCGAAACCTTCAGAGATCCTCACATCGCCTGATACGCCCGGCACATCTGGTACTTCATTTACAGTCAGTGTGGCGGCTTCGGCTGTTCCAGGCACATTTTCACAAATACCATCCCCCTGAACAGTCACATAATAGGTGGTGGTCGAAGAAGGGGAAACTTCATATTCAAACCCTTCAAAAATCAAATTGGTCAGATCAGCATCGCTGTACCATCTGAAAATAGGGTTGGTCACTGACGAACTTGAAGCGGACAAGGTGGTCGTTTGCCCTTCACAGATCGGAGCACCAATTACTTCCAGATCAGCTGCATTGGCAATTGGAAGTACGGTAACGCTGATCTCACTTCTGACTGTACCGACACAGCCTCCAGCAGCATTTACAGCTACCCAATATGATGCATCTGCAGTCACATTGCTTAGGGTAATGATATTATCTGTTATGCTGACCCCGGTGGTCACTTCCGATCCCCCAGTCTCAGCATCATAGACTGCATAGATAAATCCACCTGCTTCATTGGTCACCTCAAATACGGCTTCTTGTCCCGTTCCACATAGGCTCACATCTGCCGTGGTAAACGTAGGTGCAGGAAGATCATCCGATATCGTCACGGTCACTTCTTTGCCTTCTACATTTTCACAAACCTCATCACCTGTGACAGTCACATAAACTACTTCACTGGCACCGTCTGCTATTCCGGTAATGGTCAGCTCTCCATCAGCATTTATCGCATAAGATATACCACCATCCGTATCTCCATCTGTGATTGGAGCGGTTTTGGCCGCATCGTAATACCAGGTAAATACCGGGTTGGCAATACCACTGGATGGCGACAACATCGCAGGCACACCCACACACTGTGTGAGGTCATCGATATTTATATCGTCATTGGTAGCGCTTCTATTGATGGTAAAGTCCACCGGGATTGGGGCTGCGGTACAGAACTCACCTGCTGTAAGTGATACATAATAAGTATAATCTCCCGCAGCAAGCCCTGAAAGTTCCACTGTGGCACTGGTCTCACCAGAAAGTGGCTCAGGAGTACCGGCATTATCGCTAAACCACTGGTAGGTCACCCCAGATGGAGCATCAGAGATCAAACTGGCTTCCAGCGTCACAGGTCCTTCAGAAGGACAGAACGCCCCCGCATCGACACCATTGACCAAGATATTATCCAGCAAATCGTCTGAAGACTCTTTGACCCTGATTTCTATTGGCCTTCTGTCGATACCGTTTTCACAGCCAAATCGCACTACTTGCAAATACACGGTCTGTACGGTCCCTGGAGCCCAATCGGCTATTTCGTCTATGGTAATCTCTATATTACCGGTCTCGTCAGTATAGAATTTGATTTGGTCACAACTAGCATCGGGTAATTCGATGATATCTCCTGGACAAATCTCAATATAATCCGTTCCCGTAGCCTCATCGTGCTGTTCACTGTCCAATTCACCAAGCGGGATGAGCTTCACTTCATATACCCGAAGGTTATCGATGGCTTCTACTACCCCTCCTGTCAGGATTTTAATTCTATCAAAAGGCGTGTCATTGATAAATGTCAATGCCTGTTCTGTATCTCCTTCCAGCAAGCGCAATTCAAGAAGACTTGATCCTACATCCAATGGCTCACCAACTTCCTGATTGCCCAGATATCGCTGAATGGTATATCCTTCCAGCAATGTCAAATCCAACAATCCTGTCGCTGCTCCTACTTTTATAAATACGGAGTCTCCTGCAATTGCCGGAGCAGCAAACGTCACATCCAGCTTGGTGCTGACATTGGCACCGACGGCATTGTTCATGACCGCATAAGTGCTTTCATCATTGTCAAAAGCTAAGCCAGGATCAGTCACTGAGGTCAATCCACTGGCCACGTCCAACCCACCAATAACTGCTTCAAATCCAGTCAAATAGTCCAGCTTTCCAAAAGTACAACTCTCCAGCGTAGTGCTGGTTTCATGGTAGTAGGCTCCATACACCCTTACTTGCTGCACAGCATTTAACAGTGAGGCCAAGGAGATTTTTACTGCATTATATGGCACCGGCACGCCATTGGCGTCCACCGGTATAAAAGTATAGACAAATTCATTGATGCCATTTACGGCCGATACGAGGTTGGCATCAGCCACTTGACGAACGCCCAAAAGCTCATCGCCATTTACAGGGTCTCCATCGACCGCCTGAACATAAATTCCTCCCGCTACACCCGCAGCTCCATACTCTCTACCCAGCTTGATGGAAACCGGCGTACCAGCAGGCACCATGGTGTTCCAGCGAACTGTTTGGGAGGTTTCTCCTGTCAGTCCCAGTAAGCTTGTGCCCACTGTCTCCAATAGTTCGGAGTAATCCTTCATGTCATCTCCTGCCGCCGATTCTTCATCGCTGACCGATCCAAGCTGTAGTCCCAGCAGGCTACTGGTCGTGAAATCATCTGCACTGGTAGCATACCTTCTATTATATACCGGAGGGCATCCATCAGGATCGAATACATTTACTACTACATCTACAAAATTGGTGCATTCTGTCCCAGTAGCCGATACACGATATACATATCTGCCACCTTGGGTAAATTCTCCTGCTATGTTTGGAGCGGTAAATGGCGCACCATCCAATGCCGCCCAGGTAACAGGAACATCGGATCCATCCTCATTGACCGCTGTAGCAGCCGGGAGGATAAAGGAGTCCCCAATGGCCATATTATAAACCGCAGATCCGTTTAATGAAATCAACGGGTTCTTATTGATGTCTACCGTGGCTGGCACTCGAATGGATTCTTCGGCACAGCCAGTCCGTACAGTAGCTGCATAATAAGTGGATTTGCCACCTACTTGGCCAATATGAAAGCTGGCCCCTGTATGCAGCAAATTACCACCAGTAGGAGCATCGTACCATTTCACTTGATCTCCACTGGCCACGGCAGCATTCAGCGTCACATCTTCACCGGCACAAACCAACATATTTTGTTCATCGTCCACCCCATCGATCACTGGACGCCCTGGCGTGCGGCTTACTTCGTGCACCCTTAAGCTCTGGGAAGTCCCCAAATCCACCAAGGTACTCACTTCTATTTCAAACCGGTCAAAAGCCGACCCCGGAGTCATGGTAAAGGTAACGGTCTCACCATCTACCAATAAACCCAGCAGGTCCAATTGCGCGATGCCCAACAGGTCACTGCCTAGATTTTCCAAATCCTGACGGCCCACCTCAGTGTCGCCATTGTAGACCACCAATTCAATGTTTCCAAGTAAATTAACATCCAATATATCCGGATTGGCACTGAATGTCACCATCACCTCATCGGTGTCCTTGCCCAGGCCATCGAAGTAAAAATGCTGCTCCAATACGCCTGCGACGCTCAAAACACCCGGGCTGAGGGCAGTATAGGTGCTTTCGTCACCATCAATGGCAAAATGAAGATCATCCGCAGCAGAACCAGACAAATTCAGCAGGTCTAGGTTTACCCCGCTCACATCATAGGAGGTACCGACAGGGTTTCCGCAGATACTGGCAGATTCATAATTGAAGGCATTAAAAACATCAAGGTTCACCTCATCACCCAATCCAAGCAATGATAATGAACCATTTTCTATAAACACCCGGTCATATTCCCCATCTGGGGTAATGGCAATGTAAAAGTTTCCATCTGCCCCTGTGATCACACGTGCCCTGGCTGTATCGAATCCTTGGGTGGTACTCCTGGAAAACACATCAGTGCTACCATTTCGTGCGATGATAGTGAATTCTTGCTGTCCGAGTGCAACAAGGCTTAGTACATCTCCTAATAGCTCACCAAGGCTTCCTCCAAGGAGCAAATTAAAAAGACCATCACTCCCATCTACCCTGATATAGGTAGTAGTATTGGCCGGCAAGACGGAGGGGTATTTTAGTTCCAATTCCCCGTGATACGAGCCCAAGCCCAAAGCTATCCCCGGGCTGGCCAGCAGCCGAGCGAAATTCTCATCGTCCACCGTTGCATTCTGAGGGGTTTCTACTGTTTCCTTATTGTAAGGAGGAAAATCTAAGAGTCCTGCTGGCACATTCGGACTTGAGTAAGTCATTTCATCTGCCAACGTTTTGGTCCCTTGTCCATACGATACCTGAAAGGATAATAGAAGTAGTAGAATTAAAACCGAAACGTCCCTACACGTTATTGGTTTGGTAAAAATTGATGCCATAAATTAAAATCATTTAAATAATTGTAAAGGTCCTATGTTTCTCACTCATGACTGAAAACGTATTTTTCACCACCGCTCTAATTTGCTCACTAGCAAAATATAACTATTCCAATCCCACACATTATTATTTAAAAATACCCTTCAGTAACATAATTGGATGCTTATCACGTTATAACATTATGCCCAACACACTATATCACAAAAAAAAACATCCAAAAAGCTGTATTTATAGCAGGTTACCCTTTCTAAAGGACAGACCACTATCTCTTACACTTATCAAAATTAGCTACAAAAAAATCAATTATTATTAAAAATATTTATATGACACAGCAAGGTAAAAATCTGCCATAATTCGCCTACTTCTTGTCATTTTAACTTTAAAACACAGCACCAAAACCCTTATCCAATAGCCCTAAAAAAACATTAGCAACTGGTCAAGAACATAATTTACCTGCGATCACACGTTTTAAACAACAAAAGCCACCCGCTAAAGCGGGTGGCTCAGGATTTTTGCAAGAAAGCTGTTAAATCAAGGATTCTGCGTCAGTCCATCATGGATGAGCAATTGTCCTTCAGGCAAGTATTCCACCACTGCATTATCATTGGCTGGAATGGTATAGATTGGGCTGTTGCCGGATAAGTGGGTACCCGGATACTCTCTGTTCATCGTTCTACCGTTTCTGAATACATCCATCTTTCTGTGCCCTTCATAGGCCAGTTCGAGCTGACGCTCCTCCAACACTACATCCAATACAGACTTATCTCCCAGATTTGCCATAGTATGCAGCCCAACATCCGGAATGCCTGCCCTGGATCGGATAAGGTTTACATCCTCCAACGCCATCGCATCATTTCCTGATTTTGCATTGGCTTCGGCCCTATTCAGGTACATCTCTGCCAATCTTGATATTACAGGTGACCACAGATGTACCTGATCCTCCTGGCCAGAGCACTTAAGCACATAGTACTTAGGAAAGCCGTTCCGTACATCCAGTTTATTGTCGATCAGGACTCGCTTGCGCCCTTGCGCTGTCTGGATGAAATAGTGGTACCCTCCATGGCCGTCACTTTCCCTTTCCAGCATCTTCTGCTGACCGTCTTCTGTGTACACATAATCTTCCCCTGAGGCTGTTACCTCTTTCCATTTGTAAGAATAGCTATCATCCACATATAATGCCCAAGTGATGCTTTCATCCACCACTACTGGCTTGATAAAGTTGTACCGTTGATCTTCCGGGTATTCCCTGACCATTTCCAAATACCTTCTGGAAGCATACATTTCTCCCCAGCCAGTACCTTGGATATTGGCATATAATGAGCCTACTGTGTACCAGCCGTTGCTGGCATAATCAGCATCAGGGATAAACTTGATCGCAAAGATGGTCTCTGAGTTTGACTCAGGAGCAAGCTTGGTATAGTCCGCCAACCGCTCAGTAGCTACCAAACTGAATTTCCCTGAATTGATCACCATATCGGCATATTCGATGGCCTTGGTATTGTCTTCCATGTACAGATATAGTCTTGAAAGCAATGCCCAAGCGGCCTCCTTTGTAGCATATACATTGGACTTATCTGCGGTAAAGAGCGAGGCAGCCCGTAGCAAGTCTGATGCTACCTGATCATAGACCTCGCCTACAGTAGATCTTACAGGAATGCGCTCAGGATCACCATCCAGCTTTAAAGGCACGCCTTCATTGTCCCTTCCCTGTACATAAGGCCGTCCAAAAATATTCACTAGCTGGTAGTGCATCAATGCACGGATATAATAGTTTTCTGCCAATAACTGATCATCGGCATCAGACTTCCCTTCCTCTACCGCCTCGATCACCTTATTAGTACCTACGATGATCTGGTAAGAACTTCTCCAGAAGCCGGCAGCCCGGGATCCATTTGGAATCCGCTGGTAATTATAGGTAAAAAACAGCGGGTCTGTAGTGGTGCCACTAAGGGCCACATTATCGGAAGGGTATTCAAAAAGGCGGTGCCAATTATCACTCCATCCTTTCATTCGGCTATAATTCCCCAATGTCACCGACTGGGCACTGGTTTCTGAATTGGTCAAGTCATCGGAAGTAATGGAATCGTAAGGACTTCTATCTATATTACAAGCGGACAGGGTGAGCACCGCCAACCCAATCCAATATTTCTTATTTAGGTATTTCATGATTTCGTAACTTTTTAGATCAGAAAGAAAGGTTTACACCGAAGGTCAGTCTTTTGGGCAGTGGATAAGGAGAAAATCCATCTCCATTCACAGCTGCTTCAGGATCCAAGCCCGAATAATCGGTGATCGTGATCAAGTTATCCGCAGAGAAATAAGCACTCAAGCTTCCTATTTTCCAAGCATCTGTAATATGACCAGGTATAGTGTATCCCAAGGTTACATTTCGCATTCTCAGATAACTGGCATCTTCCAGGTAACGGGAAGAGGTTTTGTGCGCATTGTTGTTTCCTCCATAAATCGGCTGCGGATGTGTTGCATTGGGATTGTCAGTAGACCATCTCGACCAGCCCTCTTGCAGTCTCATGAAATTATAGGTAGGGTACGCTCCGTCACTATCAAAAAGCTCACGGGCCGCCTGGTACACCATCGCCCCTTCTGAATAAGCAAAGGTGGCATTGAGGTACACTCCCTTGTACTCCATGCTAGAGCTAAGCCCTCCAAAGAAATCCGGAGTGGAAGTTCCTACCTTCTGTAGGGTGGCAGCAGAATAGGATCCTGTAATACTTGTCTCGCCAGTAGATGGATTTATTTGCTCCCACTGTGGCGTACCATCTTCGGGATTCACACCGGCCCATTTTCTCATGTACCAGGTATCGATATTTTCACCTTCCTCTATGATAGTGTTACCAGAAATCTGGCTTTTCCCGCCATACAGCTCGGTGATCTCATTGTCATTTTTGCCAATATTAAAGTCCAAATGCCAGTTGAAACCAGAAGCAGTGCTCAGCACATCAGCACCCAAGGAAAACTCTATCCCTCTGTTTCTCACACCACCGATATTGTCAAAGTATCCTGTATAGCCTGACACGTCTGGAAGAGGCACAAAGTGGAGCAGCCCACTGGTGCTTTTGTTATAGACTTCCAGCACTCCGGTCAATCTATTCCATAGGCCAAATTCCACGCCTATGTTGGTATCATAGGTTTTTTCCCAGGTCAAGTCATCATTGCCCAGTGTGGAAGCTACGGCTGCTGGGTCACCATTATACTGGGCATTCAGTGAATAAAGTTCATACTGCGGATACAGCGAATTTGGTGTATTCCCGACACCCCCGTAAGATGCTTTTAGCCTTAAATAATCAAATGCCTGACTGTTGAAGAATTCCTCTCTACTGATATTCCACGATCCACTGATGGCAAAAAAGTTTCCGTATTTGTTATTTGCCCCAAAACGCGAGGCACCATCCCGTCTAAAGGATACCTGTGCATTATACTTGCCTTTGTAACCGTAGTTAGCATTGAAGAGATAAGACTGGAATGCATAATCATTTTTGGTTCCTCCTATTGTCGTAGGCTCAGAAGTACTGCCGATGATAGATGCACCTGGTACTATTCCCTTCCCTGTAGCACTCAAACTGTTGTAAACATAATCATTATACTCATAGGCTACCAAAGCACTGATCGTATGGTCATTGATGGCCTTATTATACGATAGCATTTGATTGGTAAAACGCGTGGTTCTTTTTCCTATCCCATTATACAGGCGTCCATTGTCCGCCAGTCCGCTATTTGACCTTGGATCTGTGTATGAAAAGGTCTCTGCTTCATAGTAGGTGATGTTATTGGTAGAGATAAAGGATAGATTTTCCGTGATATCATACTGGAAATCCACGTTGGCCATGACATTTACCGTATCCCCGGTGGAGTGGTTCCATTGGAGGTCATACAGGTAATTACTATTGTCCCTTCCATACCAAGTCACATCCCCTTCCTGAGGGTTCACTGGCTTGCCATCTTCCCCGTAGGGATTGTCCCAAGGAAGGTTACGATACATGTCATAGATGCTGTGCTGCCTGTTCTCGGTATTGATATAAGTGGCGGCCAGTTTTGGTTTGATGGTGAATTTTGGTGAAATATCATATTCAAAATTCACTCGGCCTGTCATACGTTCATAGGTATAGCCTTTTACAGAACCTTCTTCATTATAATAATTACCAGTAGCAAAAATCCTGGTCTTATCTGCCGTTCCTGTATAGCTCAGGTTATAATCCTGCACCGTACCTGCCTGTGTTCCAACATCCAACCAGTCGGTATCGGTATTCAGGAGTTCTTCATTATAATAGTCTGGAATTGCATTCTGGTTTGGAAACTGGCCCCATAAGTCATACATTTCTTGGCTATTGGAAATATCAAATCCGCCGGTATTGAACAGGGAAACACCCGTCTTGGCACTTACATTAATAGTGCTCGTATTGGCTCCCTGGGCGGTTTTAGTGGTCACGACGACGACACCATTTGCTCCTCTAGAACCGTACAATGCTGCGGATGCGGCATCTTTCAGAACTGATATACTTTGAATGTCAGCGGGGTTGATATTTGGTGTTCCGTGCCATATCACCCCATCCACTACCCAAATAGGGTTCACTGAAGATCGAATGGAATTTTTACCCCTTATCCTAATCTTGGGAAGTGCTCCGGGTGCTCCCGAAGAAGCACTTACATCTACCCCTGCCAGTTTTCCTTGCAGCATATTCCCCACATTGGGGGAAGTAATGTCCTGCAATTTATCACCATCCACGATGGCTACTGAACCGGTAAGGTTTTCTCGCTTTTGGGAAGTATAACCTGTCACCACTACTTCCTCCAACCCTTGAGTATCTTCTTTTAAAACAATTTCCAATTGGCTTTTTCCGCCAACGGTAATCTCTTGGCTCTTAAAACCAATAAAAGACACCTTAAGCACTGCATCTTCTGGAATATCACTTAGACTAAAATTACCGCCCATATCGGTAATGGTACCCGTGGTGGTACCTTTCACCAAGATACTCACTCCTAAAAGCGGCTCTCCTGATGAATCCGTAACGGTTCCTTGAATATCAATTTCTGCTCGATCAGCAAAGTCGCTGCCCTCGTAACTGTCGATTTTCAGTACCTCCCCCTTTAGGGAACTGGCGCTTGTTGGGGAAGCGGTTATCGTGAGGGACAGACTCCCAAGAGCCACCCACCCCATTCTGGCAAGTAGTTTTCTCATCATAATTATATTGTTTGTGTTGGTAAACAGTAGGTGAAGGTCTGGGCTCCTTATTTCCTAGCCTCCACACTCTTTGCATTAATGTTATTATTTGGGTTTGATTTGATTTTCATTTCGCGTGTTAAGGCATTCATCACAAACCGCATAGGGCTTTGGTTTTAAAGAAAACGTCCTCTATTTCCACGGCTTAACACAAGTATAAACAAGAATTAATATCCTTCGTTTTGTTTCGATAAATTCTTTATTTACACCCTAAATGTAATAATTTTATATTTCGAATCAATTTTTTTATTCTTATAAATGAAATAATAACCTTAAAACAAAAGAAATAACCTTACGAAACGATTCTTTCGAAATAATATTAATCTAAAATCACCCAAAACACGGCATACCCATATCGTTTCTGGTAAAAAAGCTATACTAAAAATCAATATATATGGAGGAAACGAAAGGCTTTACCATCAATCAACACGATGATGACAACAAACAACTGGCGATGAATGAACTTGACACAAAAAAACCTGTACACAAAACATGTACAGGTCAATCGGTGAATTTTCACTACCTCTGCTAAGGCAGCTGATCAAAGTCTATGTCTGGAGATTGTCCTTTCTCTGGACGTTGATGCATGCTGTTCAGCTCCTCAAATTCATCGAAAAAGCCTCCATTCCTGAGGAAAAATCTTCCATTCTCTTCTCCCCCTGCATAATCCATCCTATATCCTCTACGCGCAATATCATCTCCAGTAAATTTAGCCTCAGTCAATTCAAACCATGTTCCTTCAGTATCCATCACCCACTGGTCATGATAGAAAGCCTTTCTTCCAACAAAGCCATTTCTATCAATAAAATTCTCCAAAAATGAATGCGGCCGCTTATACCAAGTATCCGTCTGGGGCCTTAAAAAACTGGCAATCAACTTCCACTCACCAAGTTCTGGCGCAAAGAAATAGGCAGTATAAAGCGTATTGCCCTTTCCGTCAGGTTCCACTGAATTAAGAAATCGGTAAGTATTGCCTGTGATCCAATTGTACTTCCAATAGCTCTGTCCACCAGATCCCTCGTTTCCGAATTCACCTGTATAAACTCCTTCTCCTTTTTTTAGTAGCTTGATCTGCTGATCCTCAGGAATTTCACTTGGATCATCCGTATGAAAGGGACTCCAAACAGAAAACAACACCCTGCGTTCGTCATCGGAATTGGCCTGAATTCCAAAGTACCCTTCTCCAAAACCATTGGCCATATAATAGGAGCCATTTGGATCCTCGCCTTCAGGGACAGTGATCTCATTGTAGAACCACTTGAAATCTTTATCTTCTGGCAATGTATAACTCAAGTGAACAGACGGGCCACGCCTTCCCCAGTAAAAGCGGTTGCTTTCGTTATCTTTCACATAAACAATAGATGCACCGTCTTTCGTTTTTACCAAAAGTGACCTGATCGAAGAAAATGCTGCGCCTTCCTTGGAAGTCCCCTGAATATCCACCTTCACATAACCTGCTTCAAGGTCAAAGACCCCCACATTCAAAGTATCACTTCCCTGAGCAGTTACAGAAACATCCTTGCTTTGCCCTCCTGCTTTTACCACAAAATCACAAGCCGAATCACGTCCCGCCAAAACCAACTGCAAAAACACCGGCTGCGGTTTTTCCATTTTGAAGTAAGTACTCAACACAGCCTCTCCAGAAGTCCAGTCTTGAACACCTTCTTTCGTGACTTTTAACCCTTCACCAGCTGTCACATACGAATTACCCCCAAAAGGGATATCGGTGGTCACCTGAAATTCCTTAGCCACATCCTGAAGTCCTGAAGACTCACATGCCAACAGTGCCCCTAGAGCAGCCATTGGTAATAATCTTTTAATACTTATCATATTGGGTTCTCTATTTTCCTTTTTCTTCTCTATACAATTAAAACGGTGCTATCACGTAGCTATAGGTATAATCCTTAAAGGCGACCCTATATTCTTCCAGCGCAATGGATCCCCAACTATTGATGCCGGCTACACCGGTTTGGATTAGGTCCACGTGTACATTGGTGAATCCGTTTGGCTCCAATTCTCCGCTATGGATATTTTGCTTTTCTTTTCCTGGATACAGCTGGTCAATACCATACGGCAATGCGCTGACATTCAGCAAGTCTTCCACCGCATAGATCATCACACCATCCTTTTGGGACTTACTGATGGATGCCCAACGGACATCGGTCTTGTTCCCCGACTCTTGAGGCCTGACATACGGATGATATTGCTCCTGGACACTACCTTCATAAAGTCCCACTTGGGCACTGTACTTCCTGTCGGAATAGCTTTCCCACGGACCCCTGCCATACCACTTAAAGTGGTCTAGTTCTCCTGGCAACTTCAGATCTGTCCCCAATTTCAGCAAATAATCATGCTCACCTTTGATGGCCTTAAAGTCATTATCCACTTTGATTTTACCGTTATGGTCAAAACTGTACACTTGGGTAAAAGCAGCATCCCCGCCGAGCACTTCATAAGTAGCGGCCACCTGATAGGTACCGTCTTCCGCCTCCTGATGTTCTAAGCTTTTAAGGGAGGTCACATTTCCATGCTGATAATCCAGCTTTCTTCCGCGTCCACCACCGAAGTCATTATCCACAAGTGGCCTGAAAAGAGACAATGAAGGCCCATCCACGATCAATGCCTTATTTCCCACTTTATAATCATGAAACTGTCCAGTGGACGTATCAAAGTAAACACTAAAGTTCTTGTTACGAATCAGCAGCTTGCCGGAATCTTCACGCACTTCCACCACTGCCTGCGTCGGTTCAAACGGCATCAACACAGGGTCGGTCAATGCAAACTCCGCTTCTGCCAGCAATGTCCCTGGTGCCATCCTTCCTTCTTCTTCAATGATCTTTCCTTCGACTTGTAGCCGATACTCGGCGCTTTTATCCCGCACCAATTCAAAAGGCAATCCCACTACGGTATGCTGCCTGGGTGCCAATGCAAATGAACCGATGCTTGCACGCTTTACCTCTTCACCATTTTTCAACAAAATGACTTCAAACGAATAATTGGAAAGGTCTCTGAAAAAATATTCGTTGAATATCTCCAAGCGGTCATTGGCTGTCAATTCAAAAGAAACTTCTTGATGCGCCCTTCTCACTTCATAGGCATGCGGGTTCCATCTTCTATCAGGCATGATTACCCCATTGATCAGGAAGTTATTATCACTTGGTGTGCCCTCCGGCCCCCAGTCTCCGCCATAACCAAAAACCTTTTTTCCGTCTTTCTCCAGGTAAATCCCCTGGTCCACCCAGTCCCAGATGTATCCGCCTTGGAGCATTGGATACGCCTTGATCACTTCCCAATACTCCCTGAAATTCCCCATGCTGTTCCCCATCGCGTGGGCATATTCACTCATGATGTACGGTCTGGGAGGATTGCTTTCGGCATAGCGGATCATGGATTTTGGATGTGGGTATTGCGGCACGATAATATCCGTATTCCATTCGTACGTAGAACGCTCGTACTGTACTGGACGCGAGGGATCATAAGCCTTGATCCACTCATATGCTTTGTAAAAGTTATAGCCGTTCCCCGCTTCGTTACCCATGCTCCAGGCGACTACAGAGGGATGGTTTTTGTCTCGAAACACCATCCTTTTGATCCTCAGCATATGGGCATGTAGCCATTCAGGAGCATTGCCCAAAGACCGCTCAGGACTGTAATACATCCCGTGGGATTCGATATTGGCCTCATCGATCACATAAAAACCGTATTTATCACATAGCTCATACCAGTACGGATCATTGGGATAATGCGAAAGCCGCACAGCATTCATATTCAGTTCCTTCATGATCCGCACGTCCGTTTCCATCTGCTCTCTGGTGATCACATGGTGCGTTTCCGGATGGGATTCATGACGGTTTACGCCTTTGAAAAGCACTGCTTTTCCATTGACCAAAAACTGATTTCCGACGATCTCGTAAGTTCTGAATCCCACATTTTGGCGGATGACTTCCTTGGTGTCCCCTGCTTCATCAGCCAGTACAAGCTCCAGCTCGTAAAGCGTTGGAGTTTCTGCCGACCAGGCCTTGACACTGGGTATTTCAGTAGCAAAATTCAACACCGTCTTTCCCAGCTTCCTTTTCAGCCCAATGGTCGCCTGGGTCTTTTCATACACCACATTTCCGGCAGGATCAAACAATTTGACTGTCACCTTATTTTCACCTTGCTGCTTATCCGTCCAGTTCCACAGATCAACAGTGACGTTCAGCATTCCATCACGGTAACTATTGGTCAAGGGGCTTTTTACAAAAAGGTCATAAAAGTGAACTTTCGGACGACTATAGAGGTACACATCTCTCTCGATGCCGGAAATCCGCCAGAAATCCTGCGCCTCCAGGTAAGACCCGTCATGCCACCTTCTCACTTCAATTGCGATTAGATTATCGCCCTGCTTGAGGTAATCGGTCAGCTCAAATTCCGATTCCAATTTACTATCCTCGCCCATCCCCACATATTCTCCGTTCACATAAAGCCTGAAAGCTGATTTTACCGCTCCGAGATGAATAAACACCTGCTCATCTCCCCAAGCCTCCGGTAAGGTGATCTTCCGCCTGTAAACCCCAGCTGGATTCTTTTCATTCTCGATAAAAGGCGGGTTGGGATTATCCACCGCGAATTCGAAAGGGTGGTTGACATAGATCGGTGTGCCATAACCATTGAATTCCCAGTTGGCAGGCACTTGAAAATCATCCCATGATGCATCGTCAAACTCCGGAGCATAAAAATCCTCAGGGAGCTTGGCATAGTGGTCCGTCCACAAAAACTTCCAGGTTCCGTTAAGGTCAAAAAAGCGTTCCGAAGCAGCTTTCTCATCTTTTTTTGCCAACGCCTCATTTTCATATGGAAAATAAGAGGCGCGCATTGGCAGCCTGTTTTCTGCCTGCACATTGGGATTTTCGAATATTGGATCGGCTTTTCTTTCTTGCGCAGGTACCTGCGTCACACAGATCAGGACACACAAGGCCGTAGTAATGATTGACTTCATGAAGTTATATTTTGTTATGGATCTAGAGAATTTGGTAATTTCTCTTTTTTAAACTGGAATGCAAAGACAAACACTTTTGACGATGCACTATTTACAAAAAAAGGAAATAAAACGAATATTTTATAATTCAAAATGAAATAAATTGAAATTAAATTAATGATATCGATCAGAATAACGAAACTTGTAACCAATGAAATCGCTTAAAAAAACAGCCCCATCTAACAGCACCCCTTTGGTCAATTCAGGCATCCCCCTAAAACATGATAGTTTTTATTATATTTGAGGATATCATATAAAATTTCAACCTTTCTTTAGCCAATTAACTAAAATATTCGATAAACTAAAGCAAACCTATTTACTTCGATAGATTAGTTAGCAATTAATGACATTGGTAATTTTAAAAACGCCATCTACGAAATGAACCTTAACTATCTACTTTCAGCAATCCTCTGCCTACTAACAGCCTTGTCTTCCTGCCAGCAAAAAGACAATGTCCAACACACTGAAAAAAGTGTAACCAAAGGTAAACCCAACATCCTGGTCATCTTTACCGATGATCAAGGCACCTTTGACACTAATGCCTATGGATCAGAAGACCTGGAAACGCCCAATCTTGATCGGATCGCACACGAAGGTACTCGCTTCACCCAATTCTATGCTGCAGCTCCGGTGTGCTCTCCCTCCCGAGCCAGTTTGCTCACAGGAAAATATAACCACCATGCACGGCTCTTTGGCAATGTGGCACCACCTCATGCCGATCCCGAGTATAAATCAGGCCTTCCCACGGAGGAAATCACCATGGCGGAAATGTTCAAGGCAGACGGCTATAAAACCGGACTAATAGGCAAATGGCACCTTGGCCACAGCCCTGAAAAACTCCCTAACGGACAAGGGTTTGACTATTTCTTTGGACATCAAAGGGGATGTATCGACAATTATAGCCACTTTTTCTTTTGGGCAGGGCCAAACATGCATGACCTGTACAGAAATGACGAAGAGGTCTATTATCCTGGCCAATTCTTTGGTGACCTGATGGTGGATGAAGTCAAAAACTTCACTTCCCAAGACAAGGAAAATCCATTTTTTGTTTATTGGGCCATTAATATGCCTCATTATCCCTATCAAGGCGACCCAAAATGGCTTGAGCATTATAAGGACCTCCCTTCTCCGCGAAGGGAGTATGCAGCCTTCATCAGCACTTATGATGAGATGATAGGCGAGGTTTTGGACCACCTGGAAGCCACTGGGCAATTGGATAACACCATCATCGTTTACCAATCTGACCATGGTCATAGCACAGAAGAAAGGGCCTTTTTTGGAGGGGGCAATAATGGCCCATATCACGGCGCAAAATTCTGTATGCTGGAAGGCGGCATTCGCGTACCAGCTATGATCCGCTATCCAAAATCCATCCCCACCAAACAGGTCCGTAACCAAATGGCCAACAGCATCGATTGGCTGCCCACGCTGGCCGAACTTACCGGTACCCCGATCCCCAACGAGGATCAAATCGATGGAAAAAGTTTAATGCCGATCATCAAAGATAAAAATGCTCCCAGCCAACACGACGTACTCCACTGGGCCACTGGAGATCCTGAAAGCACCGGCAATTCCTGGGCTGTACGCAAAGGTGACTGGAAGCTATTGGGCAATCCCTGGGACTCCGAAAAAGAACTGACATTCAGTAAGGACGATACGCTCTACTTGGTCAATATGGCCGTAGACTCTACTGAAACCACTAATCTGGCCAAGCAACACCCAGACAAACTCCAGGAATTGTTTACGCTCCATACTGACTGGAACAAGGAAATGATCCGGCTTAAACACCAGAGTGAATAATAATCAACCATTCCCATTGAAGCCACTCGCTCATCCCGAAAGGCTTCACTTGTTTTTAATTGATAGATGAAAAACGAATGAAAACCACCTTTTACAACATTCTATTTATTCTTTTGATCTCAGTAAACGTTTTGGCTGGCGAGAAGGACACGGTCCATATCATCAGCCATGACCAGACCACCATCGTCACCAATCCCCAAAAAGGAGAAAACAGCTATACCAATTGGGCGGTCTTCCCTGATAAGGACGAGACCATTCGTCAAATCATCCTGAAAATAAAATTTGGCTGTCCGGATGGTATGCGCTGTGCCGACTGGGATTATGTGGATCATATCACCCTCAAAAGAGCGGGAGGCAAAAACGGCAAAATGCTGGATTACGAAATTGCCCGGATGCTCACACCTTACGGCGGTACCTTTGGCAATGACTGGGAATTCGAATGGGAAGTGGATATTACTGACTTTAGTCTTTTGCTGAGGGACAGCGTAGAGATCGAATACAAGCACACAGGCTACGAACCCAATGATGACCGTGGCTGGAAAGTGACCGTGGATTTTGAAGTAATCAAGGGCCAACCCATCATGGAACCTGTCAGCATCACCAAAATCTATCAAGGCTCCTACCGCTATGGAGACAAGGAAAACCCCATCGAGGAAACACTAAACCCCGTCGCAATCACCACTGAAGAAGCCGCCTCATTGGGCCGGTTCAGAATCATCCAAACCGGCCATGGCATGGACAGACCAGATGGATGCGGGGAATTTTGCGACAAGTACAGAGACTTTTACCTGGACGGAAAACTGGTAGCCAGCAGACAGATCTGGAAGCAATGCGGCAACAACCCGCTTTACCCACAAGCAGGTACCTGGATCTTTGATCGTGCCAATTGGTGCCCAGGAGACTTAGTCCAGCCGGATATTTATGACTTTGACCTGAACGCACCCGAACACACCGTTCAGCTTCAGATGGAAGATTATATATCACCAAAACCCAGCGCCAATGAACTTATTTCGGCTTATGTCATCCAGTATAAGCCCTATCAGGAAAAGCATGACGTATCCATTGAAGACATCATCATCCCTTCCAAAAAGGCCATTCACAGTAGAGTAAACCCAGCTGCCTTTGGCCCTACTATTGTGATTAAAAATAATGGAAGCAATCCGCTAAAAACCCTTGAAATCGAACACGGTACCTCCGGGCTAAAAACCAACACTTTTCCTTGGTCAGGAAAATTACTTCCAGGTGAATCGGACACGGTTACCCTGGAAGGAAAAATCCCACAGCAAGGCCGCCTGAATTATCAAGTTGAACTTAAAAAACCAAATGGGAAGAGGGATGGATATCAAGGAGACAATGTAACCAAATCAGCTTATGAAAAGGTAGCCGTACATGGCGAACAACTGATCCTTCACATTAAGACCAATAATGCGGCAAAGGAAAATGGCTACACCGTTTCCAATGCAAATGGCAAAGTTCTATTTAAAAGATCCGCAGGGTCACTGGTCTCCGACACCACTTACAAAGACACACTTAATCTGCCCAAAGGAGCTTACCGCCTGCAATTCACCGATAATGGAGGCGATGGCCTGGAGTTTTGGTACAAGACCAAGGCAGGAAGAGGGAAAGTCATCTTATTGAACAATGAAGGGCAGATCGTAAAAAGCTTTGATTCGGATTTTGGTAGCGGTTTTACTTATGATTTTCAAGTTGGAGAAGCCGTTTCCCCAATTGATGCCAATGAAATTTCACTCGGTGTCTTCCCTACCCGGGCGCAGCACTCCACCACCTTTGATTATTTGTCCAATCATCCTGAAGAAGTCACCATAAAACTGGTCAAGGATCCGACCGGTGAAGTGGTGGAAGAACACATCTATCAAGACCTTAAAGAAGGGGAATTCACCTTAAACCTAACACGCTACCCCAAAAGTCGCTATTTCTTCCAGGTTTTTGTCAAGGGAGAAATGATATACAATAAAAGATTAAGAGTGAAGGAGTAAAAAAAATCCGCCCCTGATGGCTTTATAAGCATCATCAGGGGCGGACTAAGAATGGCTCTTATTCTGTAAATATGACGAATAGACGAATTACTTCATCGTCACATACTGCATAAATTCTTTCCGAGTAGCCTTTTCCTTATCAAACTTCCCACTATAAAAAGAAGTTACTGTCTTACTGTTTACATCCTTTACCCCACGAGAAGACACACACATATGATGCGCATCAATGACCACTGCCACATCTTCTGTACCAAGGATTTCCTTTAATTCGTTACCGATCTGAACGGTAAGCCTTTCCTGGACCTGGGGGCGTTTGGCGAAGTACTGAACAATTCGGTTGATCTTGGACAGTCCGATTACATTGCCATTGGAAATATAAGCCACGTGTGCTTTTCCGTAAATAGGCACAAAATGGTGCTCACAGTGAGAAAAGAAAGTGATATCCTTCTCTACAAGCATCTCACTGTATTTGTATTTATTTTCAAAAAGCTTTACTTCAGGCTTATTCTTTGGGTCCAAGCCACTAAAAACTTCTTGCACAAACATCTTCGCCACACGTCTCGGGGTGCCTTTTAGGCTATCATCTGTCAGGTCCAGCCCCAGCACATGCATGATGTCTTTGAAATGCTTCTCAATCAACTCCATCTTAAGCTCATCATCCATCTCAAAGGCATCCTCTCGCAAGGGTGTCTCATGGGAAGTGCCGATATGCTCATCCCCTATTTCATCTATTGACCTGTCTATATCAATGCCCGTCGTATTCAACATAATTCCTTTCTGTTTCATATAATCGAACCGTTAGATCGTATTTTTCTTCAATTTCTTTCCTTAAAATATTCCAAATAACCACAGCAATGTTTTCTGCAGTTGGGTTGAGGTCTTTGAATTCATCTGTATCCAGGTTTAAATTTTTATGATCAAACTTCTTTATTACTTTACTTTTAATCAAATCACTCAGCACTTTCATGTCATATACGTAGCCTGTTTCAGGATTGATAGGCCCTACCAACTTCACATGAAGGTCATAGTTATGGCCATGATAGCTAGGGTTATTGCATTTACCAAATACTTGTTCGTTTTTCTCTTCCGACCAATCGGCATTGTATAATCGATGCGCTGCATTAAAATGCTCCTTGCGATAAACCGCTACTTTCATGCTAATGTTTCCATTTATGGATTTTTCTGAAAGAATAATGAAATTTATTTCAAGCTATCCCTATTTCAGAACAATTGTTTTCACCTATTTGTTTACGGGGCTCTCCGTCTCCAATGCCCCTGCACTCCCCAACTCCTTTTTAATCAAAAAGTTGAAGCAAATTTGATCGGCAAAATTAACCAAATATTATTTCAATTGCATCCCGTTTGATGATTAAGATCAGAAATCTTACTACTATCAGGCACCATGGATGAAATATTTTCAGCTTTTTTAACAAAATAACACAACCTTTCAGTTCATATTTACAATGATTACTTTACTTTTGCGTTATAAAGCACAGGAGTAATACACTAATGCTCAAATAATTAACACGCTTTCCACCGAAATAATATAAATAGAATATATGCTTAGAAAAACAGGACTTCTGCTGGCACTACTGCTAAGCACAGCCCTATTTGCGTACACACCCCAGCGTAACATTACTTTACAGCCCATCACGTCTACTGCAAATACTGCCGCGGAAATACTCATTCAAAAAGTACTTGATAACCTTGATGGCATGAATGCCAAAACGACCATTTCTCCCAAAGCTCTGGAAATGGGCATTAATGGCTTTTTAAAGCTAAGTGCAAAGGGCAACGTTTCTCCTGACAAACCGCTTACCATCATTGATTTCAGCCTTCCGTCTTCCCAAAAAAGACTATGGACTGTCGATCCCATCACGGGCAAAATCCTTCACCATACCTGGGTGGCACATGGCAGAAACAGTGGGGAACTGATGGCCAAGAAATTCTCTAACATCCATTCAAGCTACATGAGTAGCCTGGGTTTTTACCGCACAGCAGAAACCTACTCTGGCAAACACGGTTATTCACTTAGATTGGACGGCATTGAAAAAGGAGTAAACGATCATGCCCGCGAAAGGGCCATCGTCATCCATGGGGCTGAATATGCCAACCCTGAATTTATTAAAAAATATGGCCGGTTGGGACGGAGCCTGGGATGCCCCGCACTGCCAATGAACCAGTACAAGGCAATCATTGATAGCATTAAGGATGATGGCTGTCTTTTTATCTACGCACCAAACACTGATTATCTTCAGGCCAGTGTATTGATTGACATTGACAAAACCTCCTAAACCGGGTTAAAAAAACGCATTACTCACCTCACCCCCCATCTTCTGGGCCAGCTTCTTGTCGCTACCATAGACATCTTCTCTCAGCTGAAGCCCTCCGGCGGATCTCCACGCAGTGAGGTATAGGATCCATACTGATGGTTTATGCTCCAAATTCACCTGTTTTTCCTTCTCTAGTTGCATTGCACCGGCAATAGCTTCTTTGTCCCACTCCTTTTTGTCCTGAAGCAGTACAGCGGCAAAATCATCGGGATTTGCAATTCTTATACATCCATGGCTAAATGCCCTCTCATCTCTGTCAAAAAGCGCCTTGGCGGGAGAGTCATGGATATAAATATTATAAGAATTGGGAAACATAAACTTCACCCTACCCAAAGCATTGTCATCTCCTGGCTTCTGGCGGATCAAATAAGGGAATCCCTCTTCCTTTGTAAGCTTCTTCCATGGAACCTTGTTTGGTTTAACAAGCTCCCCTTGCCTATCCACGATCTCCATATTATGCTCAGAAAGGTAGTTTTTGTCCTTCAGAATAGCCGGTATCGTCTCTGCCCACAGAATCCCTTCGGGAAGGTTCCAATAGGGACTAAAAACCACATAACTCATCTTGGCCGTAAAAACAGGCGTTTGGTAATACTCCTTTCCCACCACAGCTCTGGTAGAAAAAACGGTATCCTGATCCACGATATAATCCATGAAATAATTTGGAATATTAACAAGAACTTTTGGTCCATCAGTGCTCAAAAAATCGGGCAACCACCTCAACCGCTCCAAATTCACTTTTAATTTCACCATTAAATCTTCGGTGCTGTAATTGATAGCACGCCAAAAATCCTCACCCAGAACACCATCTTCCTTAAGCCCGTGCTTTTTTTGGAACCGCTTTACGGCTCCCTCCAATTCCTGGTCATAAACTTCAGGCTCCTTAGACTTGGAAATGCCCTCCTCGCCCATTGCTTCGAGTGCCTTGCGCACCTGTACGACCACCTGATGGCGATCCCCCACTTCTAGCGCCTCTTTGTGTTCAATATGAGGTTTATCAAGGCTTCCTCCGGCTTCCAGCACTCCTTTCATCTCCTCTCTCAGCCCTTCATAGAGCCTATTGCCGGGCCTCAATTGATCCAGGACCTCGCTAAAGGAGCTTTCATTTCCTTTCCCTATTTCTATCAGAATATCCTTGACATCCAGGTCCATAGCTTTTGGCTCCATCTTCCACTTGGAGGACCTTTTGTCTGGATCCACCCTACCATAGTGCAGGTCGTTTCCCAAGTGGATAAAAGCTTCGGAAATCTCCAGTTCCAAACTCACCAAAGCATCAATTTCTCCCCCTTGGTTTATGCTATCTATCCGCTGCTTGATCGACTCATATTGGTAATCATTCCTGTCCAAACCATCTGCGGCAATTTCCTCGTCGAGCAGCTCGAAAAACCATTCCCCACTTTCACTTAGCCCCTCAGCATTGATCCAAATAGGCTGATAATCAAATACTCCATATACCTCCTCCAATGCTTCCCCCTTGAGTCGCTCTTTGAACTTTTCCAATGTATCCTCATCTAGCTCTGGGCTACAGGCGGTAAAAAACAAAAAGCCCAATACGATCCATTTCTGGCATCTATCCATAAAATCCCAACTGGTTTAGTAGTAAAAGAAAAATATCAATGACTGTGCCATTTTGTGAAAATCACCTATTACGATTGATTATCCCCATTCTTAATCAAGCAATAACGCTTTGGCAATTGCTTCATCTCGTTCGTAAATATCTTTTCTCAGGTAAGTCTTACCTGCCGGATCCGTCCATAAAGTCAGGTAGATCAGTACCACAGGTACTTTTTTCTTGAGCAGAACGGTTGTCTCCCTCCCACTTTCCATTCCCGCACGGATGCTTTCCAAATTCCATTTGTGATCACCTTCCAACAGTACCGCTGCGAATTCCGCAGGTTTCTGAATCCGAATACATCCGTGGCTGAACGCCCTAAGGTCTCTACTAAAAAGGGATTTCACAGGTGTGTCGTGGATGTATACATTATGTTTATTGGGGAAAATAAACTTGACCTGTCCCAAGGAGTTGAAAGTACCGGGGCTTTGCCTGATCATGTAAGGGAAATTTCCAGCAGAAGCCTTAGACCAATCGATCGATGAAGGACTGACCTCTTTTCCTGAATAGGTGAGAATTTTAAAGTGGTTCCTACTGAGATAACTTACATCTTTTTTGATCTTCGGGATCATCTCCCTCCGGATAATCGAGCTGGGAACAGTCCAGGTAGGGCTTAATACGATATAGGCCATTTCACCGTTAAAAACTGGAGTGGTGTGGTATTCCTTACCGACAATAACCTTAGATGTAAAAACAGTGTCAAGCCCATTATCTTGCAAATAGTCTAGTTGAAAATTGGCAATATTAACCATAACAAACCTTCCGTTCAGCACGGTATCCGGCAGCCAGCGCATCCGCTCCATGTTAACGGCTACTTTTCGGATCAGTGAAGCGGGACTCTCATTGAGTGCGGTATAGGTGTCTTTCCCGATGATTCCATCAGCCTCTAATCCATTTCGCTTTTGGAAATACCTCACCCCATCAAATAGGCTCGAATCATACCGTTCTTCCTCTCCACTATTGTCTGCCTCCAAGTCATTCCAGTATTGGAGGCGCTTCCTCACCTCAGGTATAAGCCTGCTTTCCTCATTCACTTTGATGGTTTTTCCCCGTAGCTTATCCCAAGGTTCCTCCATTGCTTCTGCCAACCTGAAGTACCGCTTCATGGTTCTTCGCATGCTCTTATACACCTGATACCGTGGCCACAGTGAAACCAGGCTTTCTTTGATACGGCCGCTGGACAGCCCCTCTTCCAATAAAGTTCCAAAACTCGTTTTGACATGTTTCGGTTCTATTCCCCAAGAATTTTGCAACCCTTCTTGAGACACTTTCCCCAAATACAAATCATGTGCTAAACTCAGAAAAGCATCAGAAAGCACCAAATCCATATAGGCCTGATGAACGGGGTTTTCATGATTCCGACCAGCATCCGAAGATGCTGCGATTTCCCTAATGGCCGACAGATGGTAGGAAGAAGGCTTCAATCCATCATACTTGGAATCTTCAATTTGGACCAACAACTCCTGAACCGCAGCATTTCCTCGCTGATCATCCGGCCAAGCAGGTGTAAACGCACGATCAGCATAAAATTGGATCAGCTCTTCATACTGTCTCAACAGCTCATCACCTACCCTAACAGGGCTACCCGGGGTAGACGCTTCCAAAATATTTCGGATTTCCAAAGAAACCGCTCCGCCAGAGGCCACAGATTGAGCAAACATCGCTTCACCAAACAGCAAAAAGCAACTGAGAAATAATAATGCTTTCATAAAAATCCACTTAAGAAAGTAAGTTAAAAACAAAAAGATTACGGCACTTAAAAATGACCAAACAATTTCAACATAGGGCTATAAAAAAGGCCGTCACAAAATGAGACGACCTCTCTGTATCTATATATATCATTCTATTTTAAAAGCAGCGTATTTCCTTCCCATCTCCCAACATTCTTTGAGCATTTGAAGGAAATCCGGCATTCTATTAAGTGGGATCATATTCGGCCCGTCGCTCAGTGCTTTTGCAGGCTCAGGATGGGTTTCGATAAAGAAGCCATCCACTCCCGTAGCCGCTGCCGCTCTTGCCAAAAACGGAGCAAATTCACGCTGGCCGCCACTACTGCCTCCTTGTCCCCCAGGTTGCTGTACAGAGTGGGTAATATCAAACACCACCGGTGCAAATTGTCTCATAGTGGGCAATGAGCGCATATCCACCACCAGGTTATGATACCCTAACGAAAAGCCTCGCTCTGTCAGGCAAACGTTCTCATTGCCTGTGGACCTTACCTTATCGACGGCATATTGCATATCCTCCGGGGCCATGAACTGGCCTCTTTTGATCTTAATGGCTTTTCCTGTTTTGCCAGCAGCCAGTAAGAGGTCTGTCTGGCGGCATAAAAAAGCGGGGATCTGCAACACGTCGGCCACCTCAGCAACTTCGGCCGCTTGATAACTCTCATGAATATCGGTAACCAAAGGCACACCCAGCTCCTTGCCCACACGCTGGAGTACTTCAAGTGACTTGTCCATTCCAATGCCTCGGAAAGAACCGGACGAGGTTCTGTTAGCTTTGTCAAAAGAAGCTTTGAAAACATAAGAAAATCCATTTTTCTCCGCTTCCTTCTTAACAGTACTTCCGATCTCCATACAGATATCAAAGCTCTCCACGGCACAGGGACCAGAAAACAAAACAGGTTTCTCTTTCCCAAGCACCACCTGGTCAGTGATCTGCATGGGTTGTGTAAATACAGGCATCATTTATTTCTCCTTCAACTGATTAATAATCTTTTTAAGTTGTCCTTGCGAACTCAATATTAAATCGGCCACTTCCCTGAAGACACCTCTGCCTCCATTGAGCGACGAAACCATATCTACCGCATCTTTCACATAGGGCAAGGCGTCCTTCGGCGCCACAGAAAGCCCCACCCTGATCAATAAAGGCAAATCAATAAGGTCATCTCCGATATACGCGCACTCATCCATATCGAGTTTCATCCCATCAAGCACTTCTTCCAGCTTCTCTCGTTTATTTTTTATGCCATGGTAGTGAAAATCAAATCCAAGTTCCTCACATCTGCTTCTCACCACGGGGGAATTTCTACCGGTAATGGCGCCTACTTTGATCCCATGCTTTTGGAGCACTTTTACAATGAGCCCATCCTTGACATTGAATTTCTTGAATTCGAGGTAATGGTCATCATAAATAACCCCACCATCCGTCAGCACTCCGTCCACATCGGTAATTAGGAGCTTAATTTTGGCTGCTTTTGTGACTACTTTTTCATCTATCCCTTTAAGGTAATTTTCCATGATTTGTTATTAGGATATTAGTTATTGGTTTTTGGTTATTAGGTGGACAGGCTAGGGCTCATGGCCAACGTCATTTTCCACATCAATCACTTTCGCTTCCACTGAATGGAATAAAGGTCCAGTCTCCGCTGGGCAAGGTTCCTCACGCTGCCCATTTTTCGCAGCTTGGTCAGCAAATCCAAATCCACATCGGCAACGATGGTCGTTTCAGTATTTAAGGACGCTTCCGCAATTACCGCATCATGGGGAAAGGAAAAATCAGATGGAGAATAAATCGCCGCCTGGGAATGCTGGATATCCATATTTTCTACTCTTGGTAGATTCCCTACAGAACCTGTTATGGCCACATAACACTCATTTTCGACGGCTCTGGCCTTGGCACAGGTACTCACACGAAGGTAGGCATTTTTGGTATCCGTCCAGAAAGGCACGAATAAAATATCCATCTCCTGCTCAGCAAGTATCCTGCCTAGCTCCGGAAACTCCACATCATAACAGATCAAAATCCCGATCCTACCCGCGTCTGTATTAAACACACTGATACCATTTCCTCCCTGTAAGCCCCAATAGGCCTGCTCATCAGGAGTAATGTGTAACTTATATTGCTTGTCGATAGTACCGTCCCTTCTGCATAGATAGCTTACATTTCTCAGTTTTTTACCGTCATATTCGGGCATACTCCCTGCAATGATGTTCACATTATAGGAAAGAGCCAGGTCCCTCATGCGGGACAGCACCTCTTCGGTATAATCCGCCAAATTCCGAATAGCTTCAGAAGCATCCATATCATTAAAATCCGCTAACAAAGGAGCATTGAAAAACTCTGGTAAAAGGCAAAAATCCGATTTATAGCCGGAAACAGTATCCACAAAAAACTCCACCTGTTGCATCAGATCATCCACATCCTTAAACCGTCTCATTTTCCACTGCACCAGTCCCAGCCGGACAATAGACTTGCTGTTTCCAATGAGCTTTTCATCTTTCTCATAGTAGATATTGTTCCACTCCAATAGGGTCGCGAATGCCTTGGAATCCTTGTCTTCCGGCAAATATTTGGTGATAACTTTTCGGACATGGAATTCATTAGCCAGCTGAAAAGAGAGCACTGGATCATAGATCTCCTTGTTCTTCACCAATTCTATATACTTTCTTGGGGTCATTTGCTCCGAATATTTGCTATACCCGGGAATTCGCCCACCAGCGATGATGGACCGTAAATTAAGGTTTTCGCAAAGCTCCTTTCTGGCATCATACAGCCTTCTCCCCAGCCTCAGCCCTCGATACTCAGGGTGAACAAACACATCGGTACCGTATAGGGTGTCTCCATTTTCCAGATCATGCGTGTCAAACTTGCCAAACCCGGTGATTTCATCATAGGTATGGCTATCGCCAAACTGGGAATACTCCACTACCACGCTCAGGGCCACTGCCACCACTTTTCCATTATCCTCGATACAAATTTGCCCTTCAGAAAATGCTTTTATCTGATTTTTAAGCTCTTGCCTCGTATAAGACATTCCTTTTTGCTCGTAAATCAGTGTCATCAACTCCCGGATGTCATTGTAATCGGATAGATGAATATTCCTGAGCTTAAGCCTGTGCTCCAGTTCCTCTTTTTGCTTACTCATATCACTTCATATTTATAGTTACAAATATCTTAAACTATCTGTATCTAACCCATGCCAATAATAATTAAATCAGTCAGTTTTCAACTGGTTTCACAATATAAATATTATTATTTTGTGTTCACTTTATCATATGGCTACACTAGAAGAACAATATGGAAGACCTTATAAATGATGTACAGAAAAATGGGATAGGAGCTTTTTTGGAGCGATTAAATGATTTTTTGGAGTATACTCTCGTCACGCTCGGAAGCTCTAAACTTACCGTAGGACTCCTTATTGCTCTGATCTTTTCGGTTTTTATACTGGTAATAGTTACCGAATGGGTCAAAAAAATAATTGTCCATAAAGTCCTTACCCGTTACCAAATGGATATCGGCACCCGGCAATCTGTCGGAACTATCATTAGGTATATATTGCTGATCGGTGGTTTTGTGATCATTATACAAAACTCTGGAATAGACCTCAGTGCACTGGGCATTCTAGCCGGCGCATTAGGCGTAGGTATTGGTTTTGGTTTGCAAAACATCACCAATAACTTTATCAGTGGACTGATCATCTTATTTGAAAGGCCTATCAAAGTCGGTGACCGTATCGAAGTAGGTGACGTGAATGGTGATGTCATCAAAATCAGCTCCCGGTCTACCATGATCGTCACTAATGACAACATCTCCATCATCGTCCCCAACAGCCAGTTTATTGATAGTCCTGTTATCAACTGGTCTCACAATGATCGTAACATCCGTTTTAACTTTCCTGTAGGTGTTTCCTATAAAGAAGATCCCCAAAAGATCAAAACAGTCCTAATGAACGTGGCCACAGCCAATGAAGGCGTCCTTAAGACCCCTCCACCTGATGTACTGTTTATTGAATATGGGGATAATAGCATCAACTTTATCCTCCGTGTCTGGACCTCCCAATATATCAATAAACCACAGGTCCTCAAGAGCCAACTTTACTACGAAATCTTCAGAAGATTTAATGAAGAAGGCATTGAAATCCCTTTCCCACAAAGAGATTTGCATTTAAAATCAGGATTTGAAAAGTTGGACAATTAATTGTTTATTTACGGTATCAACACGTTTAAAACCAACAAGAAGTAATTCAAATCTGTACCCAAAACAGATTGATGTTCACGTATTAAATGCATGAGATACTTACTTTGTACAGTACTCTTGGCGATCACTTTGCTTGAAGCGAATGCCCAAAGCTTTAATCGCTTTAAGTTTGAAGAGCCGTGGTCTTTCGGCGTAGGTGGTGGCGTCACCCAGTATTTTGGAGAGCTATACTCTCTATGGAAATATTATGAAGGTGTACAACCCGACTATAATATTAACATCAATGTACGCCGGACAATCGGGACAAACACCCGCCTTCGGCTGGATGCATCTTATATCCAAATGTCCGGACAAGATTACCCTTCTGACCCCAGGGCGTACCGCTATCCACGTGAACTTCATTTCAGGGCCAGGAATGTAGAATTGGCTTTTCTAGCAGAATACCACTATAAGCCTGTCAAACTGTACAATATCACCCGGCACTTTCTTAATTGGTATGTCTTCGCTGGAGTAGGCGCCACTACCAACACCCCAAAAGCCCAACTGGACGGAGAATGGTATAACCTAAGACCTTTGGCATTGGAAAACAATGAATATCCAGCAGTAGTTATGGTCTTTCCCATGGGACTGGGGATGAAGTATAAACTCAATGTCTATACCGATCTCTTTATTGAAGGCAATTACCGTTTTACCCTTTCAGATTACTTGGATGATATCAGCGCCTACAACATCCGTGATTCTTACCAGAGCTTATTGGCGAGCTATGGAGAAAAT
Source organism: Echinicola soli (assembly GCF_006575665.1). Taxonomy (NCBI): domain Bacteria; kingdom Pseudomonadati; phylum Bacteroidota; class Cytophagia; order Cytophagales; family Cyclobacteriaceae; genus Echinicola; species Echinicola soli. The sequence goes on along the minus strand of NZ_CP041253.1, from coordinate 2,515,610 downwards.
GGAGAGGGCCCTATGCCAGAACGGTTACGGCTTGCTGTAAAAAACCCTCGTTACCTTGACGACAATGGGATGCCTGATACCGAGAAAATCCGTGAAGCGGTCTATATTGACAAGAATGGTGAATTCCAACATAAAATCCGTCGCGGAAGTGGCTTGGACCATCGGTACGATGGCTATTTCACCCTAAATGTGGGCGTAGAAATCTACCTCTCGCAGGATATCTGGGAAAACTGGCTGAGAAGAGGCCGCACAAAGCGCCGTGGCTGGAGATTCTGGTAATGGTTTGATGTTAGCCCTTGGATATTAAATTTTAGACTAAGAAAGTAGCAAGATTCAAGTATCATGTATCAAGAAAGGGACAGCAAGAGCATATCTTCTCCAGGGTAATCTTGACAATAGCTACCTGATACTTTTCTCTCCGACTGATACTTCGGCAATCCATCGACATATCCCATTTATTTTTTTATTTTTGCAACCAATCCTATACTAAGCAACAATTTTGTTAAAAAATGGCTGATTATAATTTTCAAGAGATCGAAAAGAAATGGCAGGAAAGATGGGAAGCATCCCAAATCTTCAATGCCAAGATAGACCCTCAAAGACCTAAGTTTTACAGTTTGGACATGTTTCCCTACCCTTCTGGTGCAGGACTACATGTGGGGCACCCACTAGGATATATAGCCTCGGATATTGTCTCCCGCTTCAAGCGGCTTCAAGGGTATAATGTCCTGCACCCCATGGGCTACGATTCCTTTGGGCTTCCTGCGGAACAATACGCCATCCAGACTGGACAGCATCCAGCCATTACCACAGAAGAAAATATCAAACGCTACACTGAGCAACTTAAAAATATAGGCTTTGCTTTTGACTGGAACAAGGAGGTCCGGACCTCTGATCCTTCTTACTATAAATGGACTCAGTGGATTTTCATGCAGCTGTTTGACAGTTACTATGATAAGACTGAAGACAAGGCCAAAGAAATCAACGACCTGATCAGCATCTTCGAAAAGGAAGGAAACGCCAATATCAATGTGGTATGCGATGAAGATACCAAAACCTTTACCGCTAGCGAGTGGAAGGGGTATTCAGAAAAAGAACAGCAACAAACCTTGCTGCAATATCGCCTGACCTATCTCGCCGAAACCACCGTAAACTGGTGTCCGGCACTTGGAACTGTACTTTCCAATGACGAAGTCAAAGACGGCTTTTCTGAGCGTGGCGGTCATCCCGTAGAACGCAAAAAAATGATGCAATGGAGCATGCGCATTACTGCGTACGCAGAACGACTCCTCAATGACCTTGACAAAGTAGATTGGCCAGAACCGATCAAAGAGATGCAGCGGAACTGGATCGGACGTTCAGTGGGTGCCGAGATGGTCTTTCAGGTCAAGGATAAAGCACAACAGATCAAAGTCTTCACCACGCGTATAGACACCATTTATGGGGTAACCTATTTAGCCTTGGCTCCTGAAAGTGAACTGGCAGCCGAATTGATCACCGATGATCAGCGCAAAGAAGCAGAAGCCTACATCCAAGTAGCCAAAAACCGCTCCGAAAGGGACCGCATGAGCGATGTCAAGACCATCTCAGGTGCCTTCACTGGCAGCTATGCCATCAACCCTTTTAACGGAGAAGAAATCCCTGTTTGGATAGCCGATTATGTTTTGGCAGGCTATGGAACGGGGGCCGTAATGGCCGTCCCTGCCCATGATGAACGCGATTATAACTTTGCCAACCACTTTGGACTGGAAGTCCGACAGGTACTGGAGGGCAGCATGGAAAACGGCTCCTTCCCTGGCCGCGATGGCATCGCCATGAATTCCGGCTTCCTCAATGGTCTGGTCATGAAAGATGCCATGGATAAGGCCATTGAATTCCTTGAAGATAAGAAAATCGGTAAAGGAAAAATCCAATACAGGATGCGTGATGCCATCTTTACCCGGCAGCGCTACTGGGGAGAACCTCTTCCTGTATACTTTAAGGATGGCATTCCATATTTGGTGGATAAGAAAGACCTCCCTATAGTGCTTCCTGAAGTGGACAAGTACCTTCCTACAGAAGACGGAGAGCCACCCTTGGGCCGAGCCACAGACTGGACTTATAATGTGGACGGAGAAGCATACCCACTTGAGCTCAGCACCATGCCGGGCTGGGCAGGTTCCTCCTGGTATTTCCTCCGCTACATGGATTCCCAAAACAACACAGAATTTGTCAGCAAAGATGCCCAACAGTATTGGGAAGCGGTGGATTTATACATCGGTGGGGCCGAACACGCCACTGGCCACTTGCTTTACAGCCGGTTCTGGACCAAGTTTCTATACGACAAAGGATTGATAACGATTGTCGAGCCCTTCAAAAAAATGATCAACCAAGGCATGATCCAAGGACGATCCAATTTTGTATACAGAATCAAGGGTTCCAATAAATTTGTCAGCCATGGTCTTCGCAAAGACCATGATACAGCAGCCATGCACGTGGATGTTAACATTGTGCATAACGACCAGCTGGACCTGGACAAATTCAAAGCGTGGCGACCGGATCTGGCTGATGCTGAATTCATACTTGAAGATGGTAAGTACATTTGCGGCGCTGAAGTCGAGAAAATGTCCAAGTCAAAATATAATGTGGTCAATCCTGACGACATCATCGAACGTTATGGAGCAGACACCCTTCGATTATATGAAATGTTCCTGGGACCACTGGAGCAGTTCAAACCTTGGAATACCAATGGTATCGACGGCGTATCCAAGTTTCTTAAAAAGCTCTGGAGATTATTTCACGACAAAAACGGTAACTTTACCATCTCCGATGCCCAGCCAACCAAGGATGAGCTAAAAACACTCCACAAAACCATTAGAAAAGCCGAGGAGGACATGAACAATTACTCGTTCAACACCTCGGTGTCCAGTTTTATGATTTGTGTGAATGAGCTTTCTGCACTGAAGTGCAACAAAAAGGAAATTCTGGAGCCATTGACCATTATCATTTCACCATATGCCCCGCACATAGCGGAAGAGCTTTGGTCGCTAATGGGGAATGACCGATCTGTCCTGGAAGCAGCCTTCCCTAAATTCAATGAAGAACACCTTACCGAAGATGCACATGAATACCCTATTTCTATCAACGGTAAAATGAGGGTAAAACTTCCTATTTCCCTAAGTCTTAGCAAAGAGGAAATTGAAAAAACAGCGCTTGCTGATGCCAACGTGCAAAAGTGGTTGGATGGCAAAACGCCTAAAAAAATCATCGTAGTGCCTGGCAAGATTGTTAATATTGTGGTCTAAGGCTGATTATCAAGAATCCAAACACCCGTTGATTTTGACAGAAAGTCCGATGACCGATGTCCGTTCTGGACAACTAAAACTGAACGACAAGTATATGCAAAAACGATGGCTATTACTATCGGTTCTAAATCTTCACTGATAAATACAGGCCAATTAAAAAGGGTTGTCTTCTGAGGACAACCCTTTGTATAGTCACCCACTATGATCCACGGAGTTGTCCCACTTGGGCGGATAGATCAGGGAAACAGGCTTGTACCCGCCTAGAGCGAGGCAGGCCGACGGCACAAAGGGACCAGTAGTAACCTGATTTTACCAAGCTTTAATGCCTAGCGGCATTCGCCAGGACTCCTGCCTCACTATTTTTGCGGACAGAAGAGGCAGCAGTGATGCTCCGCTAGGAGCATCAGCTTGGTAATAGAAGGTGAACACAGTATCCTAGCACTGCCGTATACTGACCATGAGCAAAGAATGTATGATTATGGGTCAAGTGGAAAAGTTGAGGAGGTGGTTTTAATAGAACGCAGATAGTGCCGATTAATAAGATTTACACTGATTTTTTTTATTAGGAAGGGCTGGACAGGTTAGGCGGAAGCCCTTAAAGGTTTGTCTGCATCCAAGTAGCCATGTTTAATACCAGATAGAGCGTGATAGCCATGGGCAACGGCCATGGGAACAATAGCCGAATCAACAGCATTCTATTTTAGCAGCAATTACATTAAACCTCTTTTTGGATAATGGAGTACTCCTCCCTGCGCTAGACGAAAGAAAAATGTACTTTCCTAAACCATCTTGAAATTCACAGCCCCCCAGAAATATTGCTTGATCCATGATTATCGACTGCATCAGGAGCACGAGTCCCAAATTTATCCGTCCACGAGTTCCTTCTATCCCGATAGCCCGGTACCGCTCAACTTACCCACTATAAATCACACACAACCTTTTAATTCTACCACTGAAGCCGTAAAAAACGCAAAGGTTTTACCCCAACTCCTTTTGGGGCGCAGGATTAAGCGACTATCTTTGTGAAAAAGCAAAAATAAAAATATGGAAATATCCAACAATACCGTGGTAGGTCTTACCTATGAACTAAAAGTGAGCAATGTGGATGAAGAATCAGCTCCCTTCAGTGTAGAAGTGAGAGATGAGGAAGATCCTTTTTATTTTATATTTGGCGGCAGTGATTTACCCGAGAAATTCGAGGCATATTTGGCCAATAAAAAACAAGGGGATGATTTCAGCTTCACCTTAGAAGTAGACGAAGCTTACGGACAGGCTGACGATGAACTGATTGTGGATATCCCGAAAGATCAACTTACTGAAGAAAGAGGATTCAAGCCTGAAATGTTGCAAGAAGGCAATTTCCTCCCGCTTGTAGATGAAGAAGGATATCCCATGCAAGCTAAAGTACTGAAAGATCTTGGCGACCAATTGCTCTTAGACTTTAACCATCCCCTAGTAAACTTCAGGCTTCATTTTGACGGTGAAGTAAAAGAAGTTCGTGAGGCCACGGAAGAAGAACTGAACCACGGCCATGTGCACGGCTTAAATGGCCATCAGCATTGAGAAAATTATAGAGCAAAGTGGAAGTATCAAGATAGATCAAAGACAGTTCCTCTCCGCCGCGGCGAAGAGGTTAGGTGGGGTAGATTGGAGCAGACAGTGACAAAACTGTCATCTCGCCGCGGCGAAGGAATCTCTTTCATACAACAACACATTGATGATTGAAAAGAGCCTTTCCCAATCTATCGGGACAGAATCTGTCATCAGGAAGCCTGCCCCGTATGACTATCGGATCGGGGACATACGTTAACTAAACAGCATTGATTTCAGGTTAAAGGAGTTTGCAATTCTCTACTCCTGCTCAAACTGGATGAGTTGTTCTTTTTCATAGGCCAAAAAAACCTCATTCCCCACTTCAAAAGTCCTGCTCGGATCATCGACCCTCCAAAACGCACTGGAATCGGCCAGCTTCACCGTTAGAAGATTATAATGAAGTAGAAATTGCTGTTTGACCACGTTGGCTTTCAGTCCATTTTCGGTGGTAAATCTCACCTCTGACGGACGTACATAGGATCCTTTCTTTCCAGGAATCGGATTCAGATATCCAAACAGTCTTGCCACATATTCATTGGCGGGCTTTCGAAAGACCTCCCTGACATTCCCTTGCTGCACCAGTTTCCCTTTTTGGATAATCAAGAGCTCCTCACTCATCAGGAGGGCGTCATCCACATCATGGGTCACAAAAATCACGGTCACCTCAAGGGAATCAAAAATCCCTTTCAATTCTTCGATCAGCTCACGTTTTTGGATAACATCCACGCTACTGAAAGGTTCATCCAACAACAGCACTTCAGGCTCTATGCTCAACGCTCGACCAATGGCCACCTTCTGCTGCTGACCACCGGAAAGCTGCCTCGGCTTTTTATCCCTAAATGTCTCAAGGGACAATAGCTTCAAAATCTCCTCGGTACGTTCCTTTTGGTAATCCTTATCATATAAAAGTAAAGGACGGGCAATATTTTCCTCGACAGTTGAGTTGGGGTAAAGCTTGTATTCTTGGTGGATCAACTGAATTTCATCATAACCGGGCACGAGTTTTTGGGCTGGATTTAGGATTTTTTGATCTCCCAAGTGGACAACACCTGCACTCTGCACTTCCAGTCCTGCAATGATCCGTAGTAGGGAGCTTTTGCCTGAACCACTTTCTCCCACCATAGACACCACCCCGCCGCGCTTCACCTGAAGACTAAAGTCCTCCAATGCTACGCTGGCTGCATCATAGCGCTTACTCACCTCGCTCACCTTGAGATAGCTCATCCTTTAATTTCGTTTTGGAGTCTCTTGGGCAAACTTTGGAACACCAAGTCGTAGGAATGATCCACCAATTCCAGGATCAATGGATCAGGAACGGAGCCATTAAAAGACACGGTATTCCAGTGCTTTTTATTCATGTGATAGCCTGGAATAATTCCTGTAAACTGCTCCCGCAACTCCACTGCCCGTTCAGGATTACATTTCAGGTTGACACTTTTAAACTGCTCAATATCGATCAGGGCAAACAATTTACCGCCCACTTTAAAAACAAGCGTATCCGGCCCAAAAGGTGTATCCTCGGTCACCCCGGCTTTCTTCAAGCAATAATCTCTGAAAAACACAATGTCCATGGTTATAGTATTGAGATGTGAGTCTTAAGTATTAAGTAGGGAGTAATTGGTCAGTAAGCGTGGAATTGTTCTAATGAGTTCATCCTAGCTGGAGCGGTAGAGTTAAGAGTGAGGAATTAGAAACGAAAACATCCCCGAAATCCAATGGTTCGGCAACCATAAAACCTCCTAACCTTATATCATTTCAACCTTTAAACCCGAAATATATAGCCTATCTGTTGCGACCTGAAATTACTTCAAAATCAGCCGCTACGCTTTAGTTTTCGGTTTTACCTGGCGGCCAGACAGGGTACACCGTAGCGGTGCTACGCTTACTCCTCCAAACTAGCTGATTTTATTGTACTTTCAGCTCTTCCGGATATCCGCCAGCCTGTCCCGAAGGATTTCGGGACAGGCTACTACGATTCCTAATGTATAATCCGGGTTAAACGTTGCAGCACTGAATCCCTTGAACCTTCCGATTCTTTTAACATGCGTTCCCTGGATCGGACACCTATTACCATTTGGTCTTTGACCCTCTTGTCTTACATCAATCTTCTAACAATCCAAATGATCAATGCCGCCAAAAACACCAAGATCGAAATCTTGTTGATCCCGTGCATCATCCGAAGGTTAAAATTGGATTTTTGGCTAGGATCAGGCTTTTTGAACACCCTGAAGAAGTAATTCCCTACCTCTCCCAACTGAAAGAACTCCTTAAATTTATTATTGGCCATGTCTATTTATTTTTTATGTATGGAGTCAACTACTTGATACTAGATACCCTGTTCTTGATACCTGATACTAACAATCACTCCACCGCTTCTGGTTCTATCCACTGGCCATCTTCCCGAATGATATTGATCAGCTCGTCGACGGCATGTTCTGAGGGAACGGATCTTTTGACTACTTCCTTCCCTTTATACAGGGTGATTTTACCTTTGCCAGAACCTACATAACCATAATCCGCATCGGCCATCTCACCTGGCCCATTGACGATACATCCCATGATGCCTATCTTTACACCCTTCAGATGATCGGTTCTTTTACGGATCATTGCAGTAGTTTCCTGAAGGTCAAATAAGGTTCGTCCACAGGAAGGACAGGAAATGTACTCCGTCTTGGACATCCTGGTTCTTGCCGCCTGCAGCACCCCAAAACTCACGGAATTGTGGAGCTTGATCGTATCCATTAATGCGGCGCGATCCGGGGACGTCTTTTCCTCCAGTCCAAGCATTACTCCATCTCCCAGACCATCAATCAGCAAGCCCCCTATATCGGTGGCGGCATAGAGCATGGTTTGATCGGCATCTTGTTCCTTATAGCCCGCTTCAGTCACCACTGGCAGTTGAACACCTGCATTGATCAAAGTAATGTATGCCCGTCTCAAAGCCGGCATATTGTGCTTATTGTCACTGTGGAGTATAATTACAAGGTCTTCTCTTCCTTTCAATAAAGGGATGGCCTGCTCCACTTCCGTATCTTTGAGTTTCAAAAAGTTCAACGTTTTGTGCAGCTCATTGGCCACTTCCAATTCCGCTAAAGTAAATGCAGGAAACTTATTATGGTGATCCTCCAAGGCTGTCCATTTTGCTCCGTCGATGATCTCCTTGAGGCCATTGGGCAACATAAATGAAATCGGATTGCTACCGGAATAGACAAAATCACAGCCTACATCATTCATCTTCCACTTGTCCAGTTCCGGTAAATAGAAATGGCCTACATTTTTCAGCTCTTTTTCTGTAATATTCTCCACACGGGAAATATCAGTAATTACACGGGGCACATTGACTCCCCCAAAGTTAAAAACTTCCATGCTGTCCCGCTTTTCATACTCAAAAGGATTCAGCGGGTATGCTTCAATGGCGGTGATGGCATCATGCCCCGGACGCTGGGTATATCGGTCAATCAGTGCCCTGGCCACCGGTGCTTCAAACTCCGGATCCTCTGTCAAGGAAACACGTACGGTATCGCCCAATCCATCTTCCAAGAGTGTCCCTATCCCCACTGCTGATTTCACACGACCATCTTCACCATCACCTGCTTCTGTCACGCCAAGATGGAGTGGATAAGGCTGAAAACCTCCCTCATCCAACTTCTGTACCAATAAGCGATACGCCTGCACCATCACTTGGGTATTGGAAGATTTCATGGAAATGACAATATCATGGTAATTCTCTTCTTCACAAATCCTCAAAAACTCCAAGGCTGACTCCACCATTCCCAGCGGCGTATCTCCATACCGGCTCATGATCCGATCAGAAAGTGAGCCATGGTTGGTGCCGATCCGCATGGCCGTACCGTACTCCTTACAGATTTCTACCAACGGCAAAAACCGCTCACGGATCCGTTCCAGTTCTGCCTGATAGCTTTCATCGGTATATTCGATTTCCTCAAACTTCTTTTTATCAGCATAATTACCAGGGTTGATCCGGACCTTCTCTACAATCCTTGCAGCAATCTCCGCTGCATTTGGAGTAAAGTGGATATCTGCCACCAAGGGAACATGATAGCCCTTATTGGCCAATCCCTCTTTGATGTTGCGAAGATTTTCTGCTTCCTTGATGCTGGGGGCCGTGATGCGAATGAGTTCACAGCCACTATTAATCATACGGATACACTCTTCGATAGAGCCTTCGGTATCCATCGTATCCTTCGTAGTCATGGACTGGACCACGATAGGGTTATCCCCTCCTATCACCACATCCCCGATCTTTACAGGAATGGTCTTCCTGCGGGAATATGCCGTAAGGCTGTCGCAATATTTGGTACTGGCAATGGTTTCTTTGATTTCCATCTTCAATTATGTTTACAAGTCTCCCAATTGAGGCCTGATGACTATCTCTTCAACTACCGATTGGGGCGAAAGGTTATATGCAGCCCATACTGACTCGGCCACATCCACGGCTTTCATAAAACGCTCTTCAGGAATATCCACCCCTTCCCAGCTGGCCGTAAAGGTTGCCCCCGGCATGACCGAGGTCACCTTGATCTGATGCGGCATCAGCTCTTGGCGCAGGCATTGGGTCATTCCCCGCATGGCCCACTTGGAGATGGCGTAGCTGCCGCCATTGGCATATGCTGTCAAACCGGCGATGGATCCCATCGAAAAGATGTGCCCAGACTTACGGGCAATCATCTCCCGGGCAAACTCCCGCACCAGGTAATAGGCACTGTACAGGTTGGTCTGCATCATCAGCTCCAAGTTCCCATCCGGCTCATCATGGATAGCACCCGGTAGAAAAACCCCGGTATTATTGACCAGCACATCGGGGATAAACGCTTCTTTCACGGCTTCGGCCAATGCTTTCACTTCCTCTTTTTTGGACAAATCAGCGGACTTAAAACCAAACTGGACTGCGGGAAAATCGCTCTCTATCTCCACTTTCAACTGCTCAAGGTCTTCTTGACTCCTCGCACAGGTAAAAATAGCAAATCCCTCCGTCGCAAATCGGCGGATGATCGCCTTGCCGATCCCCTTTGTTCCTCCTGTTACTAATATACTTTTTGGCATATTGGTAGTTTAACTTTAACTGTCCACAAAATACTGGAATTCACACCAATCCCAACGATCAAATCCCTTATAGCACTAATTAACAAGCAATTAATCAGTGTTAATTAATTAGCATGACAACTAATTTTTCATTCACAAAGTTACATTTTTTTACAGGAATCGCTATTAACCTCAGGCCGATTTAAAAATTGTAGTGCCCATGTTTCTCATAGGATTAGCTTAATCCCCAAAAAGTCCCTTGAAAGATTACTCATGTTTCCCTTCATCACGCTGTTACTACTGATTATTGAAATTTATAAACAACCTATATAGTTGTAAAAACAAAATACAACTTATTTGTTGTATGAAAAATAATGAAATAGTACTTATCGGCGATGTAATCAAATCCCGTAAAAAATTCAACCCGAAAGAATGGAACTATTTTCATGATGCAATTGACCAGATAAATGAAAAATTCGAGCTATATTTTAAAATCCCACTGACAATATACTCAGAAGATAGCTTTGGAGGGATATGTAAGGATCCAGTATCGGCGGCTAAGATTATCCTTGCCATCCAAGAATAGTATTAATAGAAGATGAAGTTTCTTTTGGTATGAACGAGAAGGACTTCTTATCCCTTGTAGGCCCAGCACTCTGGAAAGGCCAAGAACAAATGGAAAGGCTTAAAAAAAGCAACATGTTTTTCTCTGCTAACCTTAATAATCAAATAGATACAATAACCATCAGTACCATTCTTAACCTGATATTGACCGTTAGAGATGATTGGAAAGAATTAGAATGGGAAATCTACTATAACACGGAATCAAATCTTACACAAAAGGAGTTGGCGAAAAATGTAAGAGTATCCCAATAATACATTTCCAAGATCACAAAAACCTCAAAAATGGAATTGATCCATGAAGCTGAAAGCAATCTAAACACATTACTAGATGGAATTCATCATAAACTACATTAACACCAACCCAAACCTAATCAGGGCAGCGATTATTATCGCTGGTTATTTTCTCACATTTTCCATCACTAACTGCCTTATAAAAAAAATAGTGCTTAAGGATAAAAAGACTTCTGAGGCCAATGACGATGAAAAAATCGACAAAAATGATGAAAAAATCATCCGCGATGGATACATCAATGGAAAATGCGAGAATATTATCATTTTAAGCTTTGTGTTGGCAGTAGAGATCACAGGGTTAGCCTTGATATTTGCAGACAAAAAGACATCAACGACAATGCAGTTTTTTTTCTAGCGGGGACAATGGTGAATTTCACCACTTCATTAATACTGGCCTTTGGCATGAAATTCCTGTTGACATTTACCTCCTAATGAAATAATCAGTGAATCCCCTGAAATCAGGGGAATCGCTTTTAGCCAATGGTGTTATTTAATTCAAGCAATATGGTATCAGACCGAGCGGACCTATCTTCACTGATAGTTTAAAAGCGATTGCCCTCCCCTTGAGATATTTCATGTTTAAAAGTGAATATATTTTTTTATCTTTAAAGCACCTATGCTTTTTCAACTATCAAATTTACATTTTATGAAATCCCTTATCTTCCTATCCCTGGCCTTGCTGTCCATGACCGGCATTACCTTAGGCCAAGACAATGCTGAACTCCAGAAAATGGCTGATGCCGATCAGCAGGCACGTTTTTCCCAAAACATTGACTGGCAAACGCTACATGAACAAGACAGTATAAGACGCAAACGCGTACTGGCACTCATGGAACAAGGTCAAGTCAAAACAGCCAAAGACCATTTCAATGCCGGCATTATCTTCCAGCATGGTCTCGACACCATCGACTCTAACCTGGCTGTCCGGTGTTTTGGAAAAGCTATCTTGATGGATTCTACCCTGAACAAGTGGTGGTATGCCGCTGCTGTGGACAGGGACTTAATGCGAAAAGATAAATCACAGGTCTATGGCACCCAGTTTATCCAAGATCCCTCCACAGGGAAATTCAAACGCTACAAAATCGACTCCGCCAAAATCTCAGATCAGGAACGACAATATTACGGTGTGGAAACCTTGGCCCAGCAAAGGGAAAAAGAACGACTGATGAACCTGAAATCCATTAGCACCTTCTATGCGGAGACAAACTCTATCGACAAGACCATTGCCCTTATCAACTCCGAATTCATTAAGAAAGAAAAGGCTGAATACAATGTCAGTGAAATAATGATCAATGGTTTTGGCTATGGATTGATGAATGCCGGAAAGAATCAAGAGGCCCTGAATATCCTAAAACTCAATACTGAACTGTATCCTGAGGCCGCCAACACCTATGACAGCTTCGGGGAAATCCTGCTAAAGCTGGGCAAAACCGAAGAGGGAGTTAAAAATTACAAAAAGTCCCTGGAGCTTAATCCCGATAACGAAAACGCCAAAAGGATAGTAGAACAAAACCAGTAAAAGCACTGTTAATCAGGATACCCGTCCTTCGACTTGCACTTAAAATCCCTCGCTGCTTGCTATTTGGGAGTTGTCCGCCGTGGCGGATCCCTATGGGAAAATCCCGAACCGGAACATAGGGGATTTATAATCCCTGTTTGAATAACACAGATAAAGATAAACAGTTTCAGTACCTTGCATACGTTAGCCTGACGGTTATGGTCTACCGGGTAAGCAGATGGGGGTGCTCTTGTCAGAATAACCTGCTCGCATGTACATCAGGGACATACAGTTTCAGCTTACCCCACTCCGAAGAGACGCCATTGGCAAAGGTATCCACCGTAGCAGATGACTTCCACGAAAATCCGGACTAGAAGTGTTCCCAGTCACCGCTTTGCTAAAGACATTGACCAATAGAAGCTTAATGAACGGGATATTTGTAATGCCTTTTCAAATTGCCCATAACCAGTTTCTATGGTTACGGAACATTTTTTTCACAAACAACACCAAGCCCTATAATTATCAACATCAATTTACTATCTTAAAAAAATAGAAATGACCAATTTTTAAAAGAACAATCATGAACATTACACTAGCACAAGCTGAAAAAATCATTCAATCTGCTAAGGAAAAATCCATCTCCCTAAACACCAAAATGAACATCGCCATAGTGGATGCAGGAGCTAATCCGGTAGCCTTTGCGCGGATGGACGGGGCCTGGCTAGGTTCTCTTGACATCGCAATCAAAAAGGCCAAGACCGCCCGATTATTTGATACGGACACTGGCATGATCGGAGAATTATCCCAACCCGGAGGGCCGCTTTACAACATTGAGCATTCCAACCATGGATTAATCACTTTTCCAGGTGGAATTCCCCTCAAAAATTCGGAAGGAGACATCATTGGAGCTATCGGTATCAGCGGCAGTACGGTAGAAAATGACCACGCCGTTGCCCAAGCTGGAGCCGGAGCCATCTAAATGGTTCACCTTCCAAAAAGCGGTAGTCTTATTCTATATCAAAAGGATAGTAGAACAAAACCAGTAAAAGCACTATTAATCAGGATGCCCGTCCTTCGGCTAGCACTGAAAAACCCTCGTTGCTTGCTGTTTGGGATTTGTCCACCGTGGCGGATCCCTACGGAAAAATCCTGAACAGCGAAGCTTTTCCAATAACAACACGCCCTAAAACTAGTACTTAACACCTATTACTGGTAAGCAAAATCTGTTAATTAACAGACACTTGTAGGTTTAATTATTTTTCCCGATTATCGCATCTGAATTAATTTAATCGAAAAAAATCTACTACTTCTATTTTCAGTTTAAAGACGACCGCGATCTCGTTTATCGCTCTCGCCACTACGAGCGTTTCGTGTTCTCATGAAGAGACAATGTATCCAAAAAACAATAGTACAAAGCACTCTTAAGATCTTGTTGATTTTAGAGGACTGGGTGTTAAGCATAGCACGGATATTCCGACTGAAGTTCTGGAATATGATCAAGCTGACTTTGAGGCATTATTAATGAGCGGTATCAACCAAAAAGAATGATATCAGCAAAGAAGTTCAGCTTGCCAAAGGTTTCACAAAAGCCTACGAACTATGTAACGAAAATGATGGTGCTGAAGACTATGATATAGAGAGGGATAAACACAATAATTGGTATGACAGGGTTCACTTCTCGAACACGGCCTATTACCAAAAAGTGAGGGGTTGGCCGTTTAAGCGGAACGCGAAATCTGATGACGCCTACAAAAATGATATGAAACCGCTGCAGACAACGTATTAAAAGCCGCAAAATCCATTTCTGGAGTTGATGCGGTAAGAGGGTATAATTTAATTCACTTTATTGACCAATAAAACTGAAAAATCATCAATGAGAGCCATAATAATTCTATCTATAATCCTTTGCTGTTCTTGTCATTCTAGTCGTGAAGACTGGAAACCAACATTGACATTTCATTCAAAAAGTAACATTGGAGAAGCACAACTTTGGATCATTTCTACCAACTTCAATTCCACTACAGATTCAACCATTTTCTATTTACCAGAAAATGGTTCAGTTAGCAGTTTGGAGTGGAAACCAGAATTTAGTGGCACTGAAGGGTTTATTGTCTGTGGAGTAGCAGGCCGTGAAGACCTCAGGGATACTATAGGACATTACGACATCATCTATCCCAATGGAGTCCTAATAAATAAAGACTACTGGATAACAGTTACAGCCGATAGTCTGAACCTCGAAAGATTCGAGTAAAATAACATCAAAAAAGGTGGAGGCGTAAACAGTCTCCACCTTTTTTTATAACCACCTATTCTTCTTTAATCATTTACCATGGGCATTAGCGGAAAAGACAATCCACTCGTATCTTTTCTGCGGCTAGTGTTATAGGTTTATACTGTCTCATTTCCATGGGTTGGACCCCATGGTTACCAAGATTTAAGCCCTCTGGGGTTCGGTCATCAGGCTTCCCACATCCGACATCTATCTTCAATAGATCGCTTTTTCCAATTCCACCCAATGCTCATCTGTCATCCTTCCTGGCGTAAATAGGCAAATCCCTGTAGCGCCATTTTCCATGGATTGACGGATCGCGGCTCCAAGCTCACTTGGCAGCAGCCCATGGCCTTCCGGATCTTCGATTTCGGCTTTCTTCTCAGGATTGGGACAAATAAACAAGCCACTGTAAATAGGGCGCTCACCGTTTACGCTGGTCACTTCTTCTTTTACCATTTCACCGATCCATTCCGTACCTTCCAGGTAAAAATCATTATAGTTCATGGGAAACACGGCATCCAGGTTCCACTTGTCCCACTCCTGTCGCACCAGTTTCATGGCTGTAGAAGGGCCAGGGAAGACGGCAGCATTGATTTCTTTGCCATGTTCGTGAACTTTCTCTGAGAGTCTGTTGACGATACTCGTGATCAAATCATAACGGAACTGTTTCCATTCCTGCACTTGCGTGGGATCTTCTACAGATTTGATATCGATCCCTGTTTTTTCTTTGAAATCCCCAGTACACTGGTCACAATAGCAATAATCAAACTGGGGATACTCCTTATCCATTGTTAACCCGTATTTGTCCCACAGCCCTCTTGCCAGAATCACATCAGGAAACCGGATATAATCCAAGTGGATAGCATCTACTTCCTCCACCTCGGCCACTTTAGCGTACATGTTTTCGAGAAATTGATAAGTCCCCGCTTTACTTGGACACAAGAAGGTATAATGCGGCACATATGCAGGCTTTTCAAGGGCCGATTCTCCATTGCGATTGACGGCATACCACTCTGGCTTCAACTCATCGGTTTTGTGCTGTACCATGGTAGGGATCCAAGCATGAAAGCCCAATCCCAGCTCCTTGGCGATCTTGCCTACTTTCCTATAATCTTCGGGATTATGGCCGCCATTGTACATTAATGCATCAATACCATGATCCTTGAACTTGGCAAAAGCCTCACGAATTTCCGATTCGGATCGATCATTATAGCCTCCTAGCCATGCATGCACCGGTATCTTGGTCTTTTCTACTTCTTGTGTTTCGGTCTCTTGCTGTTGCTTATTGTTTGAACAACTCACCAACATGCTGACAGCAAACAATAGGGTAATTATCTTCTTCATAGTGTTTCAGGTAAAGGGTTATTAACTATCAAAAGCTTAAAGCTGCCCTACTTTGTTAAATTATACGGTTAGTTTTATAGCCCCCTTTTACTTCGTAATGACAAAAGGAGGAATCTCTGCAGTTAACCCTAATCTAAAAAAACAGGACTATGCCAATTCACTTTGTTGAATTGGCATAGGTTAAAATTAAAAATTTTTATCATCAATAACCATCTTTGTTTATTTTTTCAACTATTGAAACATTCTTTTCGCGATGTCAATATCCTCTCTTGTATTGGAAGAATAGTGATATCCACTATATTTGAGGGATATACCAAGTTTTTTTTTCATGACTACCAACCACAAGATCGACAAAAAACTTCTGGATAAGTTATATGCTTCATTGGATCAGAAATCTGCAGAAGATTGTTTAGTGCGTTTCCGAAAAAGAGCTCATAAATTGGACGAGATCTTAAAACAGGAACAGATACCTGACCATCTGAGCAATCTGGATCGTACTGATGCCCTATTAAGGATCTCAATACCCGCAGCTATAGAAGCCCCTTTAAATATCGGGATCCATGATGCCTTTTATGAAAATAATCCAAAACTGTTAAACGATGCGCTTTATACCTATAACAGGCTCTCTTTTTATCACCACCGATTACTATCATCAGGCACAGACCATTGTATATATTTCAATCAGGTGATGGAAAGTTATGCAGGAAATGACCTTGACCTGGTGCTTAAAATGTTTCCGAAAGATGTGGGATTGACCAAAAAAGGCCATAAGTTTTCCGTCACCTGTGCCAATCTCCTGATTTCTCTTATCCATCAGGATCCCAAATGGCTTGATGAAAGTACTGGAAAGGCCGAAAAATACCTTACCCAGAAGATGGGCAAATTTGACCGTTCACTCATTCGTTATTTACTGGCTCTCATTCAAAAAGACACGCAAACAATATCAAATGAACTGGCAGAAATTTGTACTGGCTACAAAAGGGCCACTTGGATTCATGAATTTCACAATCCTTTCCTGAAGATACTCGGACTAGTCCCACACGGACTTTACAACCTTGCCTTTCATACCCTACCGCAGAAAACCTTCAATGAGATCCAACAGCCCAATCATCCGGTATTCTGGAAATCGCTGGCGGCGTACCAACGAGAAATTGATTTCCGGCCAGGTGAAAAATTCATCTATTTCGATGGTGAACTGGATGGTTTAAACCGGATTTATCAATAAATTGCCCATCAGCAAACATCATTCATCTGTGCCCAATAAACCTTTATTGCGATGCTTCTTTCAAACTGGCTTAATGCTCGTTTGCCTTTTCATGACGCAGCTCTTTACTCCTGCTTGCAGCCAGACAGGTGAATGGATAAGCAAAACGCTAAATGCTCCCATTCACTACACCGTCCGGCATCCTGCATCTCCCCTGAAAGATTATGACGGCAATTTCCTCACCATTGTATATCTTGTAAACCCAGGTTTTGAGAAAATCGGCGGCAATACCACCAAAGAGGATGTAAAATGGTTATTGGAGCAAGGCTATCGAGTGATAACACTGGACTATAATGGCCACAGCAAGGCCACATCTCCCTTTATCAATAAAGACATCATCGCCATTAACGATGCCATGGCTGCAGGTGTTTTTTGTGGTCTGAAAGACTGTTCCATTCTTCAATCTTATGTGCTCTTTGACAGCTACCGGATTGACAGAAATGTTGCTTATTTCAAAGATGACCCGACTGTCTATAATTTCCCGGACCAATACACGGAAGGTGACAGCTTACGCATGGACATCATCTATCCTGCGAATCCCAAAATCCCAGTACCCACCATTCTTTCTTTTTCGTACAGCAACAGCTTCGCTACTTACGATGAAGAAAAAGGAGTTCTCACTGCTGTCAACCGAAATAAGCGCACTTTTCTGCCCTACACCTTTGCGGGTTTTGACGACAGTATCTTGGAGGGAGCACCTGCCGTGGGAATGGCCTGGGCCATCGCAGATCATCCGAAGTATTGCCCTTGGGGAAAAGGCAAACCTTCCCATGGCAAAAATGACACATACAAATCCTACCAAACCAATCCCGATGCCGTCCAAAAGGTAAAGTCTGCCATTCGCACGTTAAGGGCAAGAGGAACTGCTTTAGGCCTTTCAGAAAAAATCGGCATCTATGGTTTTTCACGTGGATCCACGGCAGGTTCACTGGCTATAGGTGACCGGAGCATCCCTGTATTCGAAAATGCAGGATTACATCGGGAAGTTTCTGATAAGGTTCAAGCAGCGGTGCTAGGCCCAGGTGTTTTTGATTATACCTTAATTTACAATCACGCAGACGATGGCGACGACAACCTCGAAACACGTTGCCCCTGGGCATGGGGAAGCTTGGTGGAAAACCAAGAAAAATGGGGGGCAATGGGAGCTTCCTATCTGGTGGAATCTCAGGCAACTGCCCCGACTTACTTCTTCTATAACACCAGCGATGAAGCTTACTATACGGATCAAATCGCCTCATTCAAGAAAAAACTGAACAGTATTGGAGTTCCTAACCACACCCTGACAAACTATGGGGATGGGCACGCTGTGCCCCAAAAAGCCCAAGACTTGAGACTTTTATACCGCTTCTTTGGAAAATATCTTAAAAGATAAAAACAAGATGTCATCCTGGGATAAATATGCATTTACACACTCAAAATAACGCTGAAACCTGCATCCTACCAGTATGGACTAAACGCTCCAATCCCTCCGAGTCCCTGCCTTCATAAGTTAAATTTAGTTGGAGCCCTTCCCCTATTTTCTGGATCCAGTTGATGCTCCACGAAATATTGCTACCGACTGTCAGTGCCTCCAGCATTTCGTAGCCCACGGGGGAATTTGCCCGCCCATTATAATCAATTTGGGTGTATTTGACCAAGGCATTTACCGTAGTCTTGATGGCTTTGGCATAACGGATTTCTGCTGCTAATTCATGCAAGGCCGCAGTCTCTTCAAATTCTACATTTTCTACATTCTTCTTATGGGTAAAAAGATATTGGAAAGAAGTTCTGAAGATGGGAGATGGCTGCCACGTCAGTTCAGGCCCTGTTGACATCTGGTCCACATGGTAATTTCTGTTTTCCAAATAATCGGAAAGGGCCACCGTTTGCCCTACATTGCCCTTTAACCGGAGATTAACCAAGCGGTTGACATTCATCCTGAAATTCATTCGCCAGTTTTCCTGTCTGTTTTCCTCAAAACCTCCCGTTAGCAATTGTTTATTACTGCTCTTGAAGACACCTAGGTCGGCACCATAGGACGATGAAGTACGGTTAAAAAATAAAGTGGACCGGAATACTTCCCTCAACGACACCAAATCTTCAGGAGGCACAGCATTGGCAAAAGGACTTACCCTCATCCAAAAATCCCCGGCCGTGATCTTCTTTTCCACATTCCAGCTCGTCGTATTTGAAAATTTACCAAGCAATTTTTTTACTCCCTCTTCCTTGCGCCATTGGTCAGGAAACTGGGCATTCAGTCGATAATTGAACAAGGTGGTATAGGCCTGGATATAATCGTCTGTCGGTGTGAACATCCTGATGTAGTTTTTTTCTTCGGGATTGATGGCTAGGTAAAATTCGCCCAGTTGCTGCACACCATCTTCATTCTCGTCCCGC
Source organism: Echinicola soli (assembly GCF_006575665.1). NCBI lineage: Bacteria > Pseudomonadati > Bacteroidota > Cytophagia > Cytophagales > Cyclobacteriaceae > Echinicola > Echinicola soli. Next base: position 2,496,021 of record NZ_CP041253.1, on the reverse strand, counting down.
CAGGTATGCGTGCCTTCTCCCGTCGGCACCGGAAGGTAGACAAACTCCCGCCTAAGCTCCTGCCCATTGCCGATGGCATAACTCAGCTCGTTACGCAGGTTATTATCCAGCAATGCACTAATATAATCCAACCTTCCCATTACCGTACTTTCCCTGGCCTCTCTGCCTCTTAGCTGATATAATCGACGGTAGGTCAATGTTCCCTTCAGGTCATGCGCCCCAAGCTGCTTCTGCAAACCATAGTTAGTGGTAAAAGCCTTGGTGTCCGGCAGCATCACTCCTTCCACGGGAAAGCGATCCTCCCTCCAGCTGACATCCGCGAAAAAGCTGTAGGGCAAGGTGTCATTTGACCGAACATAGAATTTGTGCGAAAGGAAGTTCATCGCACTGCTGATCACCGAATCCTGCACTCTGTCCATATTTTGGTTTCGGTCTACATTGAACTGATAACCTGGCACTAGGATTTTTGACCGGTAAAAAACTTCTGCGTCATATCGTACCCAGTCGGAGGTCATGGCCGGCATTTCACTTTGCAGGAGAAACAGGTCCTGACGGGTAAACCATTTTTCACCGATTTGCTGATACCACTTGGCTCGCTGCTGTGTACCTTCCAATCGTGCACCGCGCTTTCGGTAGTTGAGCTGATAGGCAAGCTCATTGGCGGCATCTTTGCGAACACCGGCCTTCGCCATGATAAGCTTTTCACTGGCAGGTATCGCTAAGGCCTCTTGCGAAAGCCCCCAATCACGATCAAATTCGATGTACCGCTGCCGATCAATAAACTCGAAATTCACAGAATTGTATTCCAGTTCTGTCGCGGCCTCCAATTGATAGCCTTTTAGCCAGCCAAGCGGACGCCCTTCAGATACAAAGCCGCCTTTCAGCCCATATCCTTTGTCATCCTGATTTCCCAAATCAGAAAACAGGTTTATATCTTGATTGGACAAGGCTCCTTCACCGTATATTTTTTCATAGGGGCTCAATTTCACCTCTCCTCCAGCGGTCATCATTTGTTTTTTATTGGGAGCAGGCAGTATGGAATAATGGGTGTAATTTCCCTGCGGCTGTCCATTTACAGGTGGGACATACTCGTAAACAAAGCCATTGGCAAGCTGCTCCTGTCGGCGATAGTTCCCCCTTCCTGTGCCCACTTCCGTAAAGGTAACCTCAAAGTGTGCCTCATCAGGAGCTGTTGAATATTCATAATACTGACTGGCTTCCCCTTCAGCATTAACCGTCGTTACTTTCCGGTATAAGATCCGCTGCGGATCATAGGCCACACTATCCACACGGGGAACGGCTGCTGCATTAATATTATCCCCCACAGCAGCCAGTAGTAGCTTATCTTCTTCAGCATACTCATCAAACAGTGGCCGGTTACGGTTGTCCTGCTCTTTATAATAATTCACGTAAAAAGTTGCCTTTTCACTCTCTTGAACATGATTGGCGGTCAGGATGGACCTGGAAAAATTCCGTTCTGAATATTCATAATCTATCCTTACTCGAGAGTACTGGGTGATCAGCACATTGGTGGTAAAGGTGATCTGGCCTTGGTTATAATCAATGATGTAGTCATGGTTAAACCCTCTTTTCAACTGTTTACCATCCAGAAACACTCGTTCAGAATTGGCCATCACGATGATGTACCGTTCATTTTCTGGCCCTGGAATCCGATATGGCCCCAACACTCCTTCCCGGATGTCCAATTGAACGGAATTAAATTTTCCTTTTGCGATGGAAGCCCCCACTTGTGTAGACGCTTTCCACTTTTCATTGACACTGTAATCCGTGGTCAATTGGAGTCCCTGAACATTTTTATAATACCTCAAAAACGTTGATTGGCGCTGACGAAAGACAACATCTCCTGCCTTCAGGCTAAAATGGTCATTATAAAGTTCTATCAGGACATTATCAAAATCCTGCACCTGCTGGGTGTTACCTTGGGGCTGGAAAGGGACATTTTGATCGGTGATGCTGGCGCGAATGAAGAGATCATCCGTGAGCTGTCCATCCATCTGGAGGTTTAAGGCAGAGTTTACAAAGACGTTTTGGGTATTGCCAAAGGAAATCCCCCGTGTCAAGCTCCCTGATTTATTTAACTTTCCTGACGGAAAAATCTCTTCCCGAAAGTCATATACCTCTCCTTCTACCTCTTTTACCTTCTTAAAATATGCCATGGAATCATAGTCTGCTTCCAAGGTCCGATGGGAAAAAGTCCTGTTCAGTGCATATGGAAAACGACGGTAGCAAACTTGTAATGAATCGGGGAAAGCATTTTTTCCACGGTAAATGGTAAGGAAGCCTGAACTGGAATTATATATCCACTGGTAGTCCCGCTCACCAGAAATGGAAATCGAGCTTTCCAGTGCTGTTAGGGAATCCAATTTGACGTGAACAGAATCAGCTGAAGGAGACGCTTCTAACCATTTACAAAGAGGACTTTGACCGAGTGCCGGGCCACTCCATACCATCCCCGCTATGATCACCAAACACGTTAAACTTACCGGCACAAATGCACTCCAACTCCTCATCATACCGCTTACAGCTTACGAAGCACCTGGCTTTGCTTCTTTCACCAAAGGAAACGTCAAAAAGAACGATGTCCCTTTTCCCTCTCTTGTTTCAAACCAAATGTTCCCCCCTGCTGTCTCCACACCTCTTTTGGCAATGGCAAGTCCCAGTCCAGAGCCTTCACTTTTGGTGCTAAAGTTGGGAATGAAAATTTTCTCCCTGAGTTCTTCAGGAATACCGGTTCCATTATCTTTAACCTCCAGCCTGGCCCAACCTTTCTCCGTAGCCAATGTGACGGTCACCGTAGCCACCTTGTCTTCCGGCACGGACTGGATACCATTAATGATCAGGTTAGAGATCACCCGACCAAAAAGCTTATCATCACCCATGACGGGAAGACGTCCTTGCACTTGATCATAAAAGATCACCTTGCCCCGTTCATTGTTTTTAAAAAGCTCGACAGCACTCATTACCACTTGATCAAAATCCATCAGCTCATTTTTGGGCAACGGCATTTTGGCAAAAGTAGAAAAGGAGGTAGCTATATCGCTGAGGGTGTCCACCTGATTGATCAGATTATGAATGGGCTTTTTTAGCTTTTCGGGATCGTCGATCCGCTTTTCAGCCTGCAATCGCAACAAATGCTGAAGGGTAAGCTTCATAGGCGTGAGCGGATTTTTGATTTCATGCGCCACTTGTTTGGCCATTTCCCGCCATGCAGACTCTTTCTCATTCAGGGCAAGGACTTTCCTGCTGGCCTCAAGTTTAAATAACATGTTATTGTATTCCTTTACCAGCAAGCCAATTTCATCATTGGTAGGCCAATACATCGGTTCATTATCCTCCAGATTGGTAACTTTTAGTTTTTGGGTCAGCAACTTGAAAGGGTCTGTAAGCTGTTTGGAAACAAAGTAGGACACGATCAAAAACACGATAAAAATCGCGACAAAGATATTGATAATGGTGCTAAATACGTCCACGATAAGAACATTCAGCTCCTCCTCGGACTCAAAAAACGGAATGGATATTATTCCCAGGGTATTTTGTCGTTTCATTTCCCGAAGACTGATGTATACCGTCTTATATTTTAAGCTGCCCACCTGTTCATCCAGGATCACCTGATTGTTTTGGGTCTCTATAATCTCGGCATACGCTTCCGGGTTAAGGTATCTGGTGAGCACTTTCTTTTCGATAATATTGGGTTGGCTGGTGGCCATCAACTTTCCTTCTGAGGAAAACACATTGATGTCCGTGGCAGTGGTATTGGCCAATCTATACACCTCTGCCAAGAACTCATCCCTGTCCATCACCCCTTTGGTCTCTTGCTCTAAGTATTGAAAAAGGTTATCGCGGATGATATTGGCCTTTTCAAAATACTGCCGATGCAGGTCTTCCAGATAGGATTTACTCAACAAGCCAATGGATATCGCACTTATCACTAACATCGGCACAAAAAAGGCGAAGTTCAGGTAAAACTGGAGTCTCGTAGCATAATTAAACCTTACTTTGTTAAGGCCATTGAGCAGGGTATAAATGAAAATAAAAAAGAGAGTGCAAGCGATATAACTTATAAAGAAGAAAGACACATCGGCCAAGATGTAATTATAAGGATAGATGGGGCTGGACACCATTAAGGTACTGGAGCCATTCCGCACCCCAAAATGATGATATCCATCACGGTTTATACCGCTTTTGTATAAACCATTATTTTCCAAAAGCTCCACGACTTCCGGATTTCGGTAATTATATACCCCCACGCTATATTGCAATACGCTATCCCTGAACAGGGCATAATCCAGCTTGCTATCATAGATATCATCGACATATTTCTTATCGAGAAGCAGCTTGGGAAATACGCTGGTAGATTTTATCCGTTGCTGGACTAGCTCCAGGACAATAGTCCCTATAAAGTCACCCTCTTTTACCATGGGCATAAACCCGTAAAACTTGTTACCTTCCAATCCTTCTCCAGTTTTGATAAAATAAAGATTTCTCACACTAGTGGCATAGTCACTGTTCATGTAACGAAACCTAAAATCGTCCAGTGACTGCTCATTATTTCGGTTTAAGATATCCTCTCCGCTGGGATTAAAAATCATGATATTGAGCTCATACTGATCAAAGTAATTGGATATATATATCTTTCGGATCTTTTGTTCTACGGGGTCTTTAGAAAAAGACGGATTGGTCATGCGATTTTTAATGAACAGATCGTCTTTGACCCTTTGCATGACATCACTCAGCAGAAACTCCGCCATAACGTCCTTTTCCCTCAGCACCTGATTGGCAAGCCGTTCTTTATTGTGGATTTCCCGTTTACCATAGTCCTGATATGATGCTGCACCAGTCACCACGGCTCCTACTAGACAACCAAAGAAAAAAGTAAGGAAAGTGTTGAGTTGTAACTTGAGGACATTGTCGTACAATTCGAAAGAAATAATCGCCACCAGTAGGATCAAATGTGAAACGTACACAATAAGATAAATAAAATCCACCCAGGCCGCAATGGCAAGAACAGGAACAGAAAGACCAAGTAGCACTTTCAATGCATAGGCTTTTTTTGCCCTGGCCTTATAAAACACCAAGTTTAAGGACATCAGGGTAAACATCAAGTAACCTGCTCCTCCCAAAAATAAAATCAGTATACTTAAGGCCTTGAAATAGTCAAAAGTAGGGATATCAAGGATATTTAAGTTCCACTGGGAGTTATTGGAAATATTGGAAAACAACCTGAAAAACAGAAACAAGAAAAACCCTGAAAGCAAATACGCCACCAGATAAAACACCCACTGGTAATAGCGCTTTCTTATTTTGGCAAAAGCCACGATCACCTCTCTTCTCCCCAACATACTGATCACCATGGCCAATACAATAGCAGAAAAAATCACATTCAACAACAAATCCCCCAAGCTGGGATTTAATACCGATGATGCATAATAGGTCGCATCAAACAATGGCACCTCAAAATAATCCTGAGGAAAATGAAACACCAGCATCATCGCCCTGATACTAGTGAGAATGGAGATGGTGTAGAGCAACGCCAACTGTCGTCTTCCGTGGCTCCAAAGACGAACCACAAAGTCTCCTCCAAGGATAAATACCAGCCCCGTCAGCGAAAAGAAAAACAATAACAATGCTGTACTGGACTTATGCCCTACCGGGATATAACCCGTTCTCAGAGAAACTGAAAAGAAGTATTCTCCCTTCTCCCCAGTCACCTTATCGTATTCTCCACGAGGTTCGGCTGACAATATAAACCGATCATTCCCAAAAACATCGTTATTATAACCGGCATGTAAATATTTATTGTCAATCTCCACCTTATCATATAAGGAATACACCTGAACCATCCAATACTGCTGGTTATTCCTGGTGATACTTCTTACCCTGGAAAAATACGTCCCCTTAGAATTGTCAATTAACTGATATGGCTTAAATGAAGTACCTGTATTGACGTCATTAAAATCCGGTATCATCGAAATACCAGACCAATACAACAGCTGGCCATCTTCACTGTATAGATAAAATGGATGTTTGGAATCAAAGTTTAACGTGGAGAAGGACATTTGTTTTTCAGGCCTGTAATTCATCAACAGCTGGATGAAATCCTCATCAAATTCCTCGGCGACCTCTCTGGTAGTGGTCTCTATTTGCTCCAGCCCCACTTTTGACACATCAGGACTTCCTGAGAAAAAATTAATGGCCAGGACAATCGCCATTAACATGATTCCAAAAACAATAATTAGCCTTCTCTTCTTAAGCATATTTCACCTGACAGTAATGCTAAAAGTAAAAAAGCAAAGTCTAATTTCAAACTTTGCTTTCTTATTTACCTTTTATGAAGCCTTTGCTAGTTTCTTCTTTTTGGAATTTCTATACCATAGGAATCCAATGACAGCAGCCAATAAATAAGGTGCTACAAAAAGATAAAGGATTCCCAGGTTCAAGCTGGCACCGACCGTGGTATCGCCATTGGACACGTTATTTTCTACTGAGGCCCTGCACATCGCACACTGAGCTACTGCGATGGCCTTTGGCAAGACCATAAACACGGCAATCAGAATGATGTTTACCAAGAACTTCTTCATATATTCTATTACGCCTTTATTTGTACTTATGTTTTAGTGATTATAATATGGACTGATCATCCAGTATACCACCACTCCTGAAACAGTCACGTACAGCCAAATCGGGTAAGCATACCGTACGATTTTACGGTGTCTTTCCACCATTCCTGTATACCCATAATAATAGGCCAACAAGATGGGAAATAATGCCACCGCTGCCAGAATAATGTGACTGATCAGTATTGCAAAATATACCGTTCGAATCACCCCCTCGCCTCCAAAACCGGTGCTTTCTGCCGATGCATGATAGATCACATACGAAACCAGAAATATTGCTCCCAGGCCAAAGGCAATGGTCATGCAGATACGGTGATAGCTGATCATTTTACTTTTTATGAAAAACAGTCCTGCAATCAATGCCAAGCTTGCTGTAAAATTGATCACCGCATTTAAATGCGGAAGAAAATACACCCATCCGCTGGCCAAATCCAGCTTGGCAGGCATAAATAACAGGACGGCAACAACAATGGGAACCAATATAGAAATAACCGTAATAAGCCTATAAATCCCTTTGTTGGCCTTTTTTTCCGAAAACTCAGTCTTTTCCATGTAATAGTATTTTTGTTTCCAATATCAACAGGTCCACATCTTCACGATTGGTACCACTGTAATACCCCCTGATCCTTCCTTTTTCATCTATTAATGCCAACTTATCGCTATGGATAAAGTCTTCGGGGACTCCCTTCCCATCAATGGTAGGAAGTACAAAACCACATCGGGCCAATTCATAGACTTCTTCCTTTGGACCATTGAGGAAATGCCATTTATCGGGATTGGCTTTGTGCAGGTCGGCGTATTCCTTTAACCGCGCTGGGGTATCATATGCAGGATCGATGCTAATAGAATACAGCTGGACGGTAGCCTCATTTCTGAAGGCATCCTGCACTCGCTCCATTTCCAGTGACATTACCGGACAGATACTTGGGCAGCTGGTAAAAAAGAAATCGACGATGGTCACTTTTTCCTTCATATCGGCCTTTCCCATCGGTACGCTATCCTGATTTACAAAGGTAAATTCCGGAATATAATGTTGACCATTATTGGTGTAATTGCAATCCCCGAAAGGGTCTTCTACTCCATTCTCATACAAGACGGGAATTTCATACGTGTTTTCCCCAAAATTTCGGAGAAAGAGGATAATCAACACAGGAACCATCAGTATACATACCAATACCAATCCCTGTAATACTCTAATCATTTTCATAATACCAATACAAACAAAAAAGTAGGTTGAAAGCATTCCTTCCAACCTACTTTTTTTAGTTTTTTATCAAGATGGCATTACCATCTGTACATAAAGATCTCTGCTCCTTCTTTAAATAGGGCTATCAATAGCCAAACCAAGAAAATCAGGGGAAGCATAATGGACCAAAACAATGTTTTGGATTCGTCTTTCAAGTGCATGAACTCCATCATGATATAGGCTGCTTTTACAAGTGTAAGGCCAATAAAAATGGCAAAAAGCAACATACCCCGTTCCATGGTAAAGGCCAGAAGAAATTCCACCGCTGTAATGGCAAGTAGAATACCCGCTGTTTTCCAGATCTTTTTGATCTTTTCCTTGTTCCTAGGTAATACCTCTAGTGTGCTGTTATTTTCGTGTGATGACATAGCTAATAATGTTTTTAGGTGAATCTAGACCAGGTAATAGAAGGTAAACACAAATACCCAAACCAAATCTACAAAGTGCCAATACAGGCCAATCTTCTCTACCATTTCATAGTGGCCTCTTTTCTCGTATACTCCCACAGCTGCCTGATAAAAGGCCAGGAAGAGCAATACCACGCCGATAGTCACGTGAAATCCGTGAAATCCGGTGATAAAGAAAAACAATTGTGCAAAAGGTGCCGGGCCATATTCATTTACATGCAGATTGGCACCATACACCACTTCCTTAACCGTCTCCCCGAAGGTGTTCACAAAGGTCATCAACGTTCCCTGGTCGCTACCATGGATAAAGTGACTCCACTCCCATGCCTGACAGCTAAGAAACGTGATTCCTCCCAACATCGTCCAAAGCATCCACTTCACTACATCCTTCCTATCATTTCTATGTCCTGCTTCCACTGCTAATACCATGGTAACTGAACTCATGATAAGAATAAAGGTCATTAAACCTACAAAGACCAATGGAAGGTGAACACCGTGAAAAAATGGAAATGCATTGAAAATCATTTCAGGAATAGGCCAATGCTCATTGGACTTTACAAATTCAGACACGTGGCCCTCAAAAGCCGGGTAACTTACCCTAATGGAGCCATAGGTAATCAAGAAAGCGGCAAAAGTAAAGATGTCGGAAAGGAGGAAAAACCACATCATAAGCTTTCCGTAACTAGCCTTTAAGGGCTCATTTCCACCACCCCAGATTCCTCTCTTGGAGTTGATTTCAATTGCAGTCGATGACATATATTCTAGGTTTTAACTTAATATTTTCAATGATTCAATAACAAAAACATAAACAGGTATATCCATAGCCCCCCAAGAAAATGCCAATACGTGGCACACATTTCCATAGTATTCATCTGCTTGGAATGGATCTTATACCTAAAGGACGAAATTAACACAATAATCAGAAATATCACACCACTGATCAAGTGTGCTGCATGTAATCCAGTCAATACATACATAAAAGACCCCGCAGGATTACCTACAAAATACACATCCCTTTCTACCAAAGCCATCCAGCTAAACCACTGCCCTACAAGGAATACAAGACCCAAGACAGTAGTTATGGTCAAAGCAATTTTCAGGTGGTTAATACGGTCATTTTTTGCAGACAAATATGCCCAATGCATACTCGCACTACTAAGCAAAATAACTCCCGAAGTAACCCATAATATGGAAGGAAGATCATAATCCAACCAATTCCCTTCGCCCTGCCGCACAATAAACGCACTGGTCATCGCAGCAAAGATCATCACAACACTGACGATAAATAACCACAATGCAAACTTTTTGGGGTGCATCGCAATGGGCTGTTCTGCCCCTTCGGTATATGCTAACCTCTCTTCCATTACACCACTTTATCTAATAAATACGCAATCTGCACGATCGGCAAATACAAAAACGATCCAAACATGATCTTCAATGCTGACTTTCTTGAGCAATCTCTCATCAAAGAAAAGGTCTGCGCCAGAAATAACACACCACATACGGTCGCCACGATACCCGAATTAAGTCCTGTCAGTCCAAAATAGCTAGGCAGAAGGCCCAATGGCAACAAGAACAAAGTATAAATCATAATCTGTATCGCGGTATTTAAATCTTTTCTACCACCACAAGGAAGCAATTTAAACCCTGCTTTCTTATAATCCTCATCACTTACCCAAGCTATCGCCCAAAAATGAGGAAACTGCCAGATAAATTGAATACCAAAGATGATCAATGCTTCGTAAGAAATAGCCCCTGTAGCCGCTGTCCAACCCAATAGAGGAGGCATCGCACCAGGGATAGCTCCTACGAATACCGCCACTGGCCCCACGCGCTTTAACGGCGTATAGACGAAAACATACAACAGCATGCTGAGTACGCCAAGTCCTGTGGTCAGCGGATTGGTAAAAAACCATAAGGTCCCAACGCCAACCAACGCTACCAACACAGTAAACCAATAGGCTTCATTAACGGAAATGATATTCAATGGAAGCGGCCTGTTTTGGGTTCGCTTCATCAATTTATCATAATCCTTTTCCAAAATTTCGTTAGCAGCTCCTGATGCTCCGCTAATCAGAAATCCACCGATCATCAAGGCAAAGCACTTGCCCCATGAAAATATCGCTCCACTGTCTCCCAAAACAAATCCGAAAACAGCAGAGAATGTCACCAAGGCAGAAAGCCTGAACTTTATCAGTTCATAATAAGCCTTTGCCCTTATACTTATGCTGTCAGTAAAGGACGCTTCTGATAAATTAACTGTCCTCATGAATTGGATGTATTTAACACTATTCTTTTTTGATCACTTAACTGTAACAGGATCACAAACTGCACCCCGATAATCAATGATCCCACCAAAAGGTGAACGGGTTGCAAAAAGGCCGGAATACCAAAGTATGCCATGCTCGCCCCAGTAATGATCTCTATAAAGATCAACACTAACAGCACTTGCGACCATTTAAATATACTTGATCCCCTGAAGGAGAATACGTATGCCTTATAAACAAACCAAAGGTGCACCGCCAATAACACCAGAGAAAATGACCGGTGGATCATGAAATCCACTCCAAGATGGGATATCCACTCGGAGCGAAACAGGTTTCCAAACTGCAGGGCTATCATATCGATCTCTTCCCTTACCTGCGTACCCCAGACCACTTGGATGATCATTAGCACAAAACCCATCATCAATAAACGATAAAGCTGAGTGGGCTTTTCTGTCTTATGCTGAAATGCATGATTTAACTTGAATGCCCTATAGTGTACGTATAAAAGCAAACACACGATCAGCAATGCCAACACCATATGTACGGTAATCATCCAATGAAGCAAATTGGTAGAAACAACTATCGATCCGATCCATCCTTGGAAAATCACCAGCAACAAATTGGCAAATGACCACAGCGCCAACATCTTGTCTTCCTTCCGGAGCTTATAAGCATACACAAAGGTCGCCATGACCAATAAGCCTATGACAGCTCCCGTCAACCTATTCAAATATTCAATCCAGGTTTTGGTGGCATTAAACTCGCCTTCTACGAGAATGGCCTTGTTCTGCTTGATTTCCTCAGCTTTCTTGTGAAACCCAAGGCTATGAAGCATTTTAAAAAACCTTTCGTTTTTCTCTAACCTTTTGTTGAGATAAACTTCCTGATAATTATCTGGAAGTTGGCTAACCGCGGTAGGTGGTATCCAGCTTCCAAAGCATTTTGGCCAGTCAGGACAGCCCATTCCAGCTCCTGAACTGCGGACAATTCCGCCGACCAGTATCAAGAAATATACAGCGATCGCAGTGATTAAACTGATCCTGCGAAAGCTGCGGATATTTTTATGATTCTTTTGATTCATCAGCTACCAAAATATCTCCTCCTTCTTCGGCCATGATCTCGCGCTCTAGCTTCACTTGCTCTGCTTCATGAGGAAGATTGGATTCTGGAGTAGAAGACAATGGCACCGTTTGTGGTATAAAATCCTCTTTGGCTCCAGGCTTGGAGTAATCGTATGGCCATCTGTAAACAGCAGGGATTTCTCCTGGCCAGTTGCCGTGTTCGGGATGAAGCGGAGTAGTCCACTCCAAGGTATTTGATCTCCAAGGGTTCAAAGGTGCTTTTCGTCCTCTAAACATACTGTTGAAGAAGTTGAACAAGAAGATAAATTGGGCACCAAAGGTAATGATGGCTGCCACTGACACAAACATATTAAGGTCAGTGTACATATCAGCAAAGTTAAAGTTTGTCCAACTGTAATATCTTCTGGGGAATCCGGCGATTCCGATATAGTGCATAGGGAAAAACACCATGTACACCCCAACGAATGTCAACCAAAAGTGGATGTAGCCTAATTTGGCATCCATCATTTTGCCAAACATTTTAGGGAACCAATGGTAAATCCCAGCCATCAATCCGAAGAAAGAAGCAGATCCCATCACAAGGTGGAAATGAGCTACCACGAAATAGGTATCGTGTAATTGGATATCCACTGCAGAATTACCTAGAAAGATACCAGTCAAACCTCCAGAGATAAAGAATGACACCAAACCAATAGAGAACAGCATCGCCGGGGTAAACACCAAGTTACCTCTCCATAGCGTGGTCAAATAGTTAAATACTTTTACTGCAGAAGGTACCGCAATGATCAATGTCAAGAACATGAAGATAGATCCCAAGAAAGGATTCATACCTGACACGAACATGTGGTGTGCCCAAACGACAAATGACAAGACGGTGATACCAAGCATAGAAAGAATCATGGCCTTGTAACCGAAGATTGGCTTTCTCGAATTAGTCGCAATCACTTCAGAGGTAATCCCCAAGGCTGGAAGCAATACAATGTATACTTCAGGGTGCCCCAAGAACCAGAACAAGTGCTGGAATAGTACGGCGCTACCACCCGTATTTGGAAGTGCTTCACCACCGATATAAATATCAGACAAGTAGAATGAAGTACCGAAACTTCTATCAAATACTAACAGCAAGGCAGCAGAGAACAGTACTGGGAATGAAAGCAAACCAATCACAGCAGTCAAAAAGAATGACCAAATAGTCAATGGCAATCTGCTGAAGGACATTCCTCTAGTACGTAAATTAATGACAGTAGTAATGTAGTTAATACCTCCCATTAGCTGTGAAGCAATAAAGAACACCATGGACACCAACCAAAGGGTCATCCCTAAGCCTGAACCGGGAATAGCCTGCTCCAATGCTGAAAGAGGAGGATAGATCACCCATCCACCACCAGCGGGGCCTGTCTCAATAAATAAGGAAATAAACATGATCACACCAGCGATAAAAAACAACCAGTATGACAACATATTCATAAATCCAGAGGCCATATCCCGTGCACCGATTTGGAGTGGAATAAGGTAATTGGAGAAAGTACCACTAAGTCCAGCTGTCAAAACAAAGAACACCATGATGGTTCCATGCATGGTCACCAAAGCCAAGTAGAAATTTTGGTCCAGTCTTCCAGTCTCATCTATCCAGCCTCCCAAAATCGGTTTCAGGAAAGTCATGTCCATTTCTGGGAATCCCAGCTGTAACCTGAAAAGTATGGATAGGAAACCACCGATTAACGCCCATGCCATACCGGTAACCAGAAACTGTTTACCGATCATTTTATGGTCGGTACTAAAGATATACTTAGTGATAAAATTATCACTATGTGCATGATCATCGTGATGATCATGTTCTGTAGTACCGTGAGTTGATATGTTAGCTACTGCCATAATTATTTTATTATATCAATTTATACCTTATTCTCCGCTTTGAATCTGAGCCAATTCCTTTATTTCTTCAGGAGCATCAGCCACCAGCGAAGGATCCATTTCGATAAAAGTCTGTTGCTCAGCAAACCATTTTTGGTATTCTTCAGGCTCTACCACTTCAATTTCTTTTCGCATGGAGAAGTGGCCACCGCCACATACCTCTGTACACGCTATTTCATAGACAAATTCCTCATCATCAAGTTCTGCTCTCATCTCGGCGGTAGTCTTGGTAGGCACAAACCAGAATCTGGTAGGCATTCCTGGTACCGCATCCATTTTTAATCGCATATGCGGAGCAAATACAGAGTGTAACACGTCACGGGAACGGATCTTAAACAATACCGGCTCACCTTTTGGAATTACTACCTTCTGCGCAGGAAAGTCGTCCAATGCATTCTTATCGGTAAAGTCAATCCCACGAGAGTTGGTAGGATCTATCAAACGATAATCATATTTTCCTAACTGTTGGTCTTTACCAGGGTATCTGAATTCCCAGGCAAACTGATATCCCATCACTTCAACTACATGTGCGTTTTCCGGTGCAGGAGCAGTAATATCGGTCCAGGATTTCCATCCATACACGATCAACACGGTAAGCACCAAGGCCGGTACCAATGTCCAAATGATCTCCAATTTGTTGTTCTCAGGGAAGTAAGAAGCTTTGGCATCCTCCTTATACTGATACCTGTAACTAAACCAGAACAAGAGAATGTGTGTGATGATAAACACCACACCGGTGATGGCCGTGGTTACCCAAAAAAGGTTATCGGTCACCACACCATGCTCTGATGCTATTGGTAAATTATAGTTGTGGAATTCTTTAAAAGAATACCAAAAAAACAAGCCACCGGCTCCAAGTAAAAAGAGAACAAATAAAGCTGCATTGACTTTATTGCTTCCTGTAGCGATTTTTTTATCAGAACCTTTGACTACAGAAACCAATGATTGTATCCTATAAACCATCCAAATGATGGATACTAATACTAAAACACCTAGTGCTATAAGAAATCCGTACATAATTCTATCTTTTTCGGATACGTATTAAATATGATGATGATATGTCTCTTCCAGCATCGGATGGTTCTTGGGAATCAGATTTTTCTTAGAAAGACCTGTCAAGACCACAAAGATCACTACAGAACCATATAATAAGAACATGCCTACTTCCATTAGACCAAAGCCGCCATTGTGTCCCAAGGTGCCTGGCTGAACCATCAAGAAGAAATCAAGCCAGTGACCAATGATAATGATCGTACAAACCACCTTTAGGAAAATGAAATGTCTCTTAGAGTCCCTTGTCATCAATACCAAGAACGGTATCACAAAATTGAAAATAAGGTTAGCAAAGAAAAAGCCACTGTATTTATCACTTGTCAACCTTTCAATGAAGTAAACAGATTCTTCAGGAATATTGGCATAGTAAATCAACAGGAACTGAGAGAACCACAGGTAAGTCCAGAAAATAGAGAATCCGAAGATAAACTTACCAAGGTCATGAAGATGGTTTTCATTGAACATCTCCAAGTAGCCTCTCTCTTTCAGCATAATAGTCACCAGACATATTGAAGACAGCCCGGCTACAAACCATGATGAGAATACATACCATCCAAACAGTGTCGAGAACCAGTGTGTGTCAATGGACATTACCCAATCCCAAGAACTGATGGAAGAAGAAACAGCAAAGATTACCAAGAAAATTGCAGAGAATTTTCTGATTTTATACCAGTAGCCATCACCACCATTAATGTCTTCTTGGAAAGAAAGATTTTTAAGTTTATTGAAAAAGAAAATCCACAAACCGAAGAAAACAACCATTCTGACCAGCCAGAAGATCGGGAAGCTCCCCTTGGCCAATGGCCAATAGAAATAGCCACCTTTACCGTCGATGATGCTGTCGTAGTGACTGCTTTCTGTATCAAACAAATTGCTGTGTGTCCAGTGGAACAAATCATGTCCAGCTATAAAGTAGGTCGCTATCATGGCAATAGCCGCAAAAGGCAGCCAGTTACCAAAAGAGATCATCACCCTCAAGATAGCCGTGGCCCAGCCTGCTTGAGCGGCATATTGGATCGCAAAGAAGAATACTCCAATAATAGCGATCCCTGCGAAATATACATTATTAATCCAAAGGTTAGCAAAAAAGCGCTTCATCGTCACGCTACTTCCGTGTCCACCTTCTTCATGTCCTGCTTCGGCATGCTCATCATGGCTTGCAGCTTCAGCATGGTGGTCATCCCCATGACCTACTGCAGGTTCTACATGCTCGGTTTGGTGACCGGTATCTCCATGCCCATGATCTCCGCCACCAGCTGTGAAAATCCCTAAGACTAACAAGAACAACCCAATACCACCCATGATAAAGATGGTCTTCTTCAGGGCTGCCGTGAAGTCAAATTTCTGATCCAGGTTAAAATTTGTAACGTGCGCCATTATTATTGTTTCTGAATTTCTTGTTTAACATAGTGAACAATTTTCCACCTTCTCTCAGGAGAAATCTGCGAACCGTGGGCTCCCATTCTACCTTTTCCGTGCGTGATCACATGGAAAATGTGTCCTTCTGTAAGGTTAATGTATGCACCACCCTTGAGGTTGGCCACACCCCCAATTACTTCACCTACTTTACCGTCTCCTTCTCCACTTGCACCGTGACATGGCGAGCAATATTGTATAAACAGCTGATCCCCCGCTGCCAACACCTGATCGTTCAGCTCAACGGGATTTTCCAAACTGTCGGCAGCTGCAAGATCAGCTACATTCAGTCGGTAAGGAAGCATATCGTATTTATTTCTGGGAACCGTATTTGGAACAGGCTCCCTCATATTCATATTGTGCGGATTGTAAATATTACTGTTGTAAAATTCACCTTTCCCGTCTTCTCTGTTGGACAACCAGCTTCCAGCCTCTTCGTTTTGAATTTGGGTAAGCGGTTCGTAAGCTACGGAGTGATACATTTGCGGTGCATATTCCAGCCCCTGATCATCTCCTGAAGCCCCGCAAGATACTACTCCTAATGAAGCAGCGGAAAGCGCAACTAAATATATGGACTTTAAAATTTTCATATCTTCTTCGTTACCTACTATTCAAAACTTTTATTATTCACTTCTGAAGCACCTGAAGCTTCCAGCAACTCTTTGATCTTAGCTTCTTCCATACCAGCATTTACAGCAATGTCAATCGCCATCACATGCTTGTCATCAGTACTTCTTTTATCAAATATTCTTGGCTGGGCCCATGGCTTCAGATCACTGCTTATCATAAAGACGCCTACCATTCCGAAAGAGGCCAACAATACCGTAAGTTCGAAGGTAACCGGGATAAAGGCAGGAATCGCTGCGTGGTCTTTACCACCGATGATCATTGGCCAATCCACTGCCATCATGAGCAGCTGCATGGTCAAAGCCAAGCAGGTACCGCATAATCCAAACAAGAATGCAGCAATGGGCAGCCTACTTCTCCTATACCCAAGCACATCTTCCAAGCCGTGCACAGGATAAGGGGTGAATACCTCATGTATCTTGACTCCACTCTCCCGTACTTTGGTTACCGCTTCTTTCAAAACATCCTCATCATCATAAATACCGAGGACAAAATTCGTATCTCTTTCCATTATTTATTTACTTTTTCAGATGAAGACTTCAATACAGATTTCACCTCTGCCATGTTGATCACTGGGAAAAACTTTGCAAACAACAGGAAGAGTGTAAAGAACAAACCAAATGTGAACAGGTAAACTCCCACGTCTGCCCAGGTAGGGTAGAACATTGCCCAAGATGAAGGCAGGAAGTCTCTGTGAAGTGAGGTTACAATAATTACAAATCGTTCGAACCACATACCGATATTTACCACGATCGAAAGCGCAAAGGTAAATACAATGGATGTTCTGATTTTCTTGAACCAGAAAAGCTGTGGTGAAATCACGTTACAAGTCATCATGGACCAGTATGCCCACCAGTATGGGCCAAAGGCACGGTTAATAAAGGCGTATTGCTCTGCTTCTACACCGGAATACCACGCGATAAAGAATTCCGTAATATAGGCGATACCTACGATGGATCCCGTGATGATGATTACAATATTCATCAACTCGATGTGTACCATTGTGATGTAATCTTCCAGTTTGAATAATTTTCTGGTGATCAACATCAAGGTAAGTACCATCGCAAACCCTGAGAAAATCGCTCCTGCTACAAAGTATGGAGGGAAGATGGTGGTGTGCCAACCAGGAATCACGGATGTAGCAAAGTCAAAGGATACAATGGTGTGTACCGAAAGTACAAGTGGTGTAGCCAAACCTGCTAGGATCAACGAAACGGCTTCATACCTCATCCAGATTTTTGCAGCTCCGGTCCAACCAAAGCTCAATGCGCCATATATTACTTTCCTCAAGCCTGTAGCCCTATCTCGGATAGTGGCAAAATCAGGAATCAACCCGATGTACCAGAACACCAAGGATACGGAGAAATAAGTCGAGATCGCAAACACGTCCCACAGCAATGGAGAGTTAAAGTTTACCCAAAGTGATCCAAAAACGTTTGGTAGCGGAAGTGCCCAGTATGCTCCAAGCCATGGTCTACCCATATGGAGTACTGGAAACATTGCCGCACAAATAACGGCGAAAATGGTCATTGCCTCTGCAGCTCGGTTAATGGATGTTCTCCATTTCTGTCTGAAAAGCAATAATACCGCTGAAATCAATGTACCGGCGTGACCAATACCTACCCACCACACAAAGTTGGTGATATCCCATGCCCAGCCTACAGTCTTGTTCAGTCCCCACATGCCAATACCTTCCCAAACCGTGGCACCCACGGCAATACTGCCCAATAACAGCACCCCGATGGATACTGCCAGTCCAAGCATCCAGCCGATAGTTGGCTTGCCTTCCACTTGTCTAGCAACGTCATGGGTAACGTCTTTGTATGTTTTACCGCCCGTAACTAACGGCTCGCGTACGGATGAAGTAACCTGCATATCTTATAAAATTATTATTTACGCTTCGTTTTTGTCCTTATTTCTAATCTTGGTGAAGTACCAAATGTTAGGGCTTACGTTGATCTCCTCTAGCACGTGGTAAGCTCTTTCCTCATTGACCTCTTTTACTGCAGAAGTAGTATTCTCTTCTATTTTCAGCATCTGAGAAACCTTACTTTTCGGGTCGTTCAAATCACCAAACACCAAGGCATCCGTAGAACAAGCTACTGCACAGGCCACGTTGATATCTCCATCCTTAACCTTACGGTTTTCACGCTTGGCGGCAAGCTTACCTGATTGGATACGCTGCACACACATGCTACATTTCTCCATCACACCTCTGGCACGCACTGTTACATCTGGGTTCAACACCATCTTACCTAGATCATCGTTTTGCGCCACATTGACATTCGCGAAGTCTTTGTTATCGTGATATTTAAACCAGTTGAACCTTCTTACTTTATAAGGACAGTTGTTGGCACAGTAACGTGTACCGATACATCTGTTGTAAGTCATTTGGTTAAGCCCTTCAGAACTATGGGTAGTAGCAGCTACTGGACAGACTGTCTCACAAGGAGCATTGTTACAATGCTGACACATCATCGGCTGGAAGGTGACTTCGGGGTTATCAGAAGCTTTTTCCAATCCTTCCAAATCACCGGCTTCCGCATCAGAGCTGTAGTAACGGTCGATCCGGATCCAGGCCATTTCCCTTCTGTTCAACACTTCTTCCTTACCTACTACCGCTACGTTGTTTTCTACCTGACAGGCTACCGTACATGCTCCGCAGCCCACACAAGAATTCATATCAATTGCCAATCCCCAATGGTGCTGACTGTATTTGTGGCCATTCCAAAGAGATATCTTGGAAGGTTTTACAAATTCCCCATCCTTGTAGATCTTTGGCATCACTCTACCGGCAGAAGCATCTTCTTTGTACTCCGGCAAGGTTGATTCCTGGATCACGTTACCACGATCCATGTAAGTTTGGTGAGTCTGAGTCTGGGCGATTCTATAACTATCAGAGGTAAGCTCAATGCTAACTCCTGAGGTAATTTCATTGTTTACATAGCCTTTGGAATTGTCCAGAAGTTGGTAAGCATTCACCCCTACTCCATTGGCTACTTTACCGGCTTTGGTTCTACCGTAGCCCACCGCCAATCCGATTGTTCCGTCTGCTTGACCTGGCTGGATCAATACCGGTACGATCAGAGACTTTCCATTTGCGGTAATTTTAGCTTTTTTAGTGGCACCTTCCACCATCTTAAGGCCATTTTCATTAGCCCACTTTTGCGAAACAGTCAGGTAGTTATCCCATGTTGCTTTCGAGATGGGATCGGACATTTCCTGAAGCCAAGGGTTATTGGCAAAAGTACCATCTCCGATACCAATTTTCTGATAAATTACCAGCTCGGCACCACTGCCAGAAGCTGAGTAAGTCTTGGCTACCGCAGCGGCAGCACTGTTGACATCTCCTATCGGTGTAAGCTCTGCCGTCTCGCTGGCAAGGGGAGTGGAATAGAAGCCATTATACAATGCCCTGTCCCAGAATTCCTGGAAAGTGCTGATGTCAGACTGTCCAGCAAAAAGCTCCTTCCAGTTGTCCTGAAGGAAATCATAATAATTAGTGGCTACACCTGCCCAAGTAAGGAATGATTCCTGCGCCTGGCGCGTATCGAATAGCGGAGAAATCGCTGGTTGGGACAAGCTATACTCACCCGCTTTGGGGTTGAAGTCATTCCAAGATTCCAGGTAATGGTGGTCAGGGGCTACATACTGTACCAATGAAGCTGTTTCGTCCATGGTACTGTTGGTGGCCACGGACACTTTTGCTTTGGCAATGGCCTGTCCCAGTGCTTCACCTTCTGGTGTATCGTATACTGGGTTACAGTTATAGAACAAGACTCCCCCCACTCTTCCTGATGCCAACTCCTTAGTGAATCGGGCAATTGCCGTGTCATCACCTTGCTTAAAGTTTACAGACTTGGTGTAGCTTATGGTGTTATTGTTATTGCCAAGCAGTTCGTTGATCGCACTGATCACTACTTGTACATTAGGATCATTTGAGCCTGAAACCACCAAAGATTTACCTCTGTTTGCCCAAAGTTCGTTCGCTGCTTTTGACAAGTGAGCTATTTCTACACCTGAAGCTTTTATTGAAGGGGCACCGGCTTTTTTGGCCAGCAAATTATACAGTGCCAACACAGCCAAACCGCTTTGGGAAGCCCTGATCGGGGTTCTGTAGTCAGCATTGGCTCCAGTCAGTGACAGGTTGGATTCAAATTGATAGTGGCGGGACATCTCTGGATGTTCCTTGCTTATTTTTCTTCCTTGGGCATATTGCTTGGAATATTCAATTGGAGCAATCCACGTACCCAAGAAATCAGCCCCAAAGCTGACGATAACATCGGCTTTGTCAAAGCTATAATTGGGCAATACGGAAGTCCCGTAATAGGTTTGGTTAGCTTTTACAATACCATAAGCGGATGAAGCGTCATAGGTAATGACTTCAGCACCACCAATGGCATCGGTCAGGGCTTTCAATGCCTTTTCAGAAGAAGGAGACATGATGGTATTGGTCACCACTTTAACGTTCCCTGCAGCCTTAAGCTTGGCTGCTACTTCTTTATCGATAGTAGCCCAATCGGATTTTTCACCGTTTTTATAGGGGCTCGATAATCTTTCTTTGTCATATAGTGACAGTACAGAAGCCTCTACGATAGAGCTTGTACCGCCTTTGGTCACTGGAGAAAGTTTGTTCCCATCTACTTTGATAGGCCTACCTTCTCTGGTTTTTACTACTACGGAGGCATATTCTCCGCCTCCGAAGAAAGTAGATGCGTAATAGTTTGGAATTGATGGATTTACATCCACCGGCTTGTTCACATATGGAATAGCCTTTCTTACAGGAGCCTCACAAGCAGCCAAAGAAGCTGCTGCCAAGCTAAATCCCATCACTTTTAGGAAATCTCTTCTGGATGCGCCCCCTTCTTGTTGTCCGCCGATTGGAAGGTACTCAGGAAATTCCCGATCTGCATTCTTCACAAATTCCGGATCGTTTGTCAACTGTTCTAATCCCTTCCAGTATTTCTTTTTATTTTCTTTCATTTTATATTAAAGAAAAGAATGTTCTTAAAAGATTTTTTAATTAATAGTGGCACTTAGCACATTCCAGACCGCCGATGTCTTTTACTTTCAGCGCGTCTTTTGATTCTGCGTGCAGCTGTACCAACTTGTCGTAGTATTCATTACCAGCTGTTTTGATGTCTGTCTTTCTGTGACAGTCAATACACCACCCCATGGTCAGGGCACTGTGCTGGCGCACTACCTCCATCTCCTCGATGGGACCGTGACAAGTCTGGCATTCAACACCTCCCACTTTTACGTGCTGAGAGTGGTTGAAGTATGCCAGATCAGGTAAGTTATGTACCCTTACCCATTCTATAGGCTGATTATTATCTACTGCGTCGTAAATTTTCTGTATCTCAGGAGAAACCCCTTCTTTACCTGCTACGTTTTGAACGTGCATATGGCAGTTCATACAGATATTTGGAGAAGGAATGTTAGCGGATCTGCCGATCTCCACTCCTGTGTGACAGTATTGACAAGGGATTTCCTTGTCACCTGCGTGCAATTTGTGGGAAAAGGCAATCGGCTGAGTTGGCTGATAGCCCTGCTGCACACCTACTGTATATAAGCCATCAATAGCTGTTTTGGCTACCAAAGCAACCACAATGGCCGTGACAATGATAATAAAGGCATCACTCTTAAGGACTTTCTTAAAATCCGTCTTTTGGTTGATAAACTCCTTATCCTCTTCTTCAAGGGGCTGCTTGTTCAGGTATTTGGTCAATACAGAAACAATCAATCCCAAGACGATAAGGATCAGTAACAACACCACTACCAAAACCGCTAAAATAATGGTGAGGTACTCGCTGGGCACTCCGCTGCTTGACGCACCGGCAGCTGCACCTTCTGCTCCACCTTCAGCTGAAGCAGCTTCCTCCTGACCTCCGTACTCAATGTAGGAAAGTAAGCTCATCACATCCTCATCACTCAAGAATGGGTGAGCTGGCATCACCGTGTTGTTAAAATCGGCAAAAAGCTTTACCGCTGCGGCATCACCACTTTGGATCACTTTTTGTGAATTCTTTACAAACTCCTGAATCCAGGCTATGTCTCTTCGGTCACTAACCCCTCTTAGTGCTGGGCCGGTAAATTTCTGATCTAGCTTGTGACAGGTCTTACAGTTGGCGTTAAATAGTGACTCACCAGCCTTAATGGCATCTTCACTATCAGAAACTTCAGGGTCAGCAGCAAAAGCATTAATTCCTAATAACAAAAAGGAAAAAATCAACGCCATGTTGCAAAATCTGAAGGGAACACTTAATAATGAGCGTTTGATTGACATATTTATAACTCTTTAATCAGTTTGTTTCACGGTTTTTAAAACTCCTCACAAATGTACTACCCAACTTCTATTTTTCAAACCCATACAGTAAGGCACAATATCCTTTAGCAATTTCACAATACCACCACAATCTATTTAAAATCAGCATTTTACAAAACCTAAATCATGTTCAAATCCTATTTAGAACTTTTATAAATAACCCCAGTAGCAAAATAAATGTCAAAAAGGGTCATCTTAGGCAACTAATTTGCGTTAAACCGACATTGACAAGGCCTTGTCAGCCCAGGGAAAATTAAAAAATCACTAAAAATTCAAGGGGCTAATTTTGGATAAAATCAGATTATCCATACATTTGCATCTCGATTTAGATGGTCGAGTGGCCGAGTGGCTAGGCAGAGGTCTGCAAAACCTTGTACAGCGGTTCGAATCCGCTCTCGACCTCCATCAAAAAGCATCCGTTTGCGGGTGCTTTTTTTTTTGATTTTATCTCTATGTTAAGGCCATCAAAAAGAAAAAACGGAGCAAGCGGAAAATTTGGACCAAGCAATATTTCTGGGGGATGAGAGATTTTCAGGTGGTTTTGGTAAGCATATTTCTCTTTAATTTAGCAATAGGAATGCGTGCTCCAGTATAAAAAATCAGCGCAGGTCTTATTAATCTGCGCCATCTGCGTGCTATCGAAACCAACCCTAATCCCCCCCAACTTTTTCGCTTGACCCGAAAAATTGAGGGTTATGAATCCCTTTATCTTAATATGGTTTCTTTTTTGTTTTTTTGCCACAAAGTCACCAAGGCAGTAGTTTTTTTTGGGTAACAAAGGTGCAGACTGCACGACACTTCCCTACAGATCTACTTTGTGACTTCGAGCCTTCATGGCAAAAAAAAGCAGGCCACCTGTTGTTCCGACAGCTGTGCTGCAGAACCGCGAACAGTGAGTTTTTAACTCAACACCTGTTAAAGTACGGGCAGCATAGAGCGTTAGTTCTTTTCTATTAAGTGGTATATCAACGCCAATTTGTCTGCCCCGCCGTTAGATGGGCTAGCTTGGTAACGAATAAGATACGGTAAACCACAAAGCTCTAAGGCCCAAGACTGTTTGTTTTCCGTGAAATCTGGAATACTCCTACAAAACATTTTGTGGCAACATACCAAATTAATAAAAACCTTACTCCGCACCCAAAAATATGGCTTGCCCCCATATCTGCGCCACCTTTGTGCTATCCAAAAACTGCTTGCCCCTAACTGGCGTAAAGGCAGGTCCACTCGGCAACCGTCATCCTGTCCGTAAAGCTCCTCACAAAACTTTTCACCAGCTCTTCCGTTTCAAATTTTCACATAAATAGCTAACTTATATTTTTCTCTCAACTTTAAAAACTAAACCATGAAATTTGGAAGCGTAGAAGACCCGTCATCAATAAATTTCACCTTACCACCTGACCATCCAGAAACCAGTGCCATTCTCCAAAAACACAAGTCTGATGAGCCATTTGAGGTATACGTGGGCTGTGCCAAGTGGAACAGGGCAGACCTAAAAGGGTTCTATCCTAGGGGCACTAAAGACGAACTCACCTATTACGCTACACAATTTAACTCGATCGAGCTCAATGCGACCTTCTACAGCTCTCCCAGCATCGAACAGGTCAAAACCTGGGCAAACAAAACGCCTGAGGACTTCAGGTTCTTTCCCAAAATCCCCAACACAGTCAGTCACTTCAAGCGCCTCATCAACGTACAAGAACCTGTCATGGCTTTTGCGGATGCCATCGCTAATTTTGAAAACCGACTGGGAATGGCTTTTCTACAGATGCACAACAACTTCAAACCAAAGGATTTTGACCGAGTGGAAAAGTTTATTGCTGAATTCCCTCCAGAGATTCCCCTGGCACTTGAGTTACGCAATGAAGAATGGTTTGCTGACGAGGAGATTCTGGACAACTACTGTAAGCTACTAGTGGAAAATGACCGTACCAACATCATTGTAGATACAGCAGGAAGGAGAGACATGCTCCATATGCGACTGACCAGCGACACCGCCTTTATAAGGTATGTCGGTGCCAATGCCGACAGCGATTACTCCAGACTGGACGATTGGCTGGAGCGAATCATCCAGTGGAGAAAGCAAGGACTTAAAAAACTATATTTCTTTGTCCATCAAAACATCGAAAAGGAATCCCCACTGCTTTCCGCCTATTTCATCGAGAAGCTTAATAAGGAGTTTGATCTAACCATAAAAATACCAAATGAGTAGAGAGAAATGATACGTGAGCTATTAGACAAAAGACCAAAGGAACTTGAAAAGAATTGGTCTAAAATTCCATCTAGGGAAAGACCAGTTATTACTATGTTTGACAATGAAATCTAATAATTAATCCGGTCAACTATAACCAGGGAAGAACACCTCAGCATCACTGACTCACTTTACGCTTGATTCTTACTGTGCCGGTCTGAAAATAAAAAAAGCATCCGCCGTGGCGGATGCTTTTCTATTTCCATTAAGTGGTTGGACTAAGAATTACTTCTTGTCTCCACCTTCCATTTTCTCTTTCAACGCAGAAAGTGCATCCAAATCACCTAGGGTAGATTTTTCTTGTGCATCTCCACCACCTGCTGGCTTCTTCTTAGGAGCGGAAGAAGTCTTCTTAGCTGGCTGCTTAGAAGGCATCGCATCCTCTCTGAAGGTAGCAGTATGAGAAAGTACAATTCGCTTGTCATCTTTAGAGAACTCAGTCACAACGAAATCAACCGCGTCACCTACTTCTACTTGCGAACCGTCTTCTTTGTCTAGGTTCTTGATAGTCGCAAATCCTTCGAGTCCATAAGGAAGCTCAAGGACAGCGCCTTTATCGTTTTTAGAAACCACAGTACACTTGTGGGTAGAACCTACAGGGAACACTCCTTCAAAAGTATCCCAAGGATTCTCTTCAAGCTGCTTATGACCCAAGGCCAATCTTCTGTTATCTACATCAAGTTCCAGCACCACTACTTCTAGCTCGTCATTTACTTTAACGTACTCAGAAGGGTGCTTGATTTTCTTGGTCCAAGAAAGATCAGACACGTGAACCAGACCGTCGATACCTTCTTCCAATTCAAGGAACAAGCCGAAGTTGGTCAAGTTTCTAACGACGCCTTGGTGCTTAGTACCTACAGCATACTTTGTCACCATGTCCTGCTTAGTCCATGGGTCTTCAGTAAGTTGTTTGATACCAAGAGACATCTTACGGTCTTCTTTGTCCAAGGTAAGCACTACAGCTTCGATTTCGTCACCTACTTTCACAAAGTCCGCAGGGTTTCTCAAGTGCTGAGACCAAGACATTTCAGATACGTGGATAAGACCTTCTACACCTGGAGCAAGCTCAAGGAATGCACCGTAGTCAGCCACATTAACGATACGGCCTTTCACTTTAGAACCAACCTCAAGTTCAGCAGAAAGAGAGTCCCAAGGATGAGCAGTAAGCTGCTTCATACCCAAAGAGATACGTTTCTTGTCATCGTCAAAGTCAAGTACCACCACCTGTACTTTGTCGTCAAGGTTAAGCACTTCTTCTGGATGGTTGATACGTCCCCAAGAAATGTCTGTAATGTGAAGTAGACCATCCACACCACCAAGGTCGATGAATACACCGAAATTGGTCATGTTCTTGATCACACCTTCCAATACCTGACCTTTCTCCAGGTTGTTGAGGATCTCTGCTTTTTGCTTCTCCAGATCTTTTTCGATCAGTACTTTGTGAGAAACTACTACGTTATCGTTGGCGTGGTTGATCTTAACCACTTTGACTTCCATTTTCTTACCTACATAGACATCAAAGTCCCTGATAGGCTTCACGTCAATTTGAGAACCTGGCAAGAAGGCCTCCACACCGTAGATATCCACGATAAGACCACCTTTGGTTCTTCTTTTTACAAGACCTTCGATCACATTGTCAAATTCAAGCGCATCTTCGATGTCTTGCCATGCACGTACCATCTTGGCTTTCTTTCTAGAAAGTACCAATTGACCCAGTGAATTCTCCTGCTCTTCAATGAAAAGTTCTACTTCATCACCGATCTTCAGATCAGGAAGGTCACGGAACTCAGTTCTTGGCACTAGACCATCAGATTTGAATCCGATATTGATGATAACATCCTTATCGTTGACACCTACTACAGTACCTTTGATAACTTCCTTTTCGCTGATTTCGGTCAAAGTTTCGTCATACAGCTTTTCCATCTCTGCTCTCTCTGCAGAAGTGTAGCCTTCGCCAAAACCTTTGGTTTCGAACTTGTCCCAGTTAAAATCTTCGTTATTAGACATATTGATAAAATGACACTGACTTTCAACAGCCCTAGTGTCTTCAGGCTGAGGTTTTTAGTTATAGATATCTCCAGCTGCCAACGTGACCACCGGAAACCGTCCACCTGAACGGACTGCAAAAGTACTGATTTTTTATGACTTAAAACAATTTCGCTAAAAAAATTAACACCTGGACAAAGGTTGACATTCAGGCACTTGTCATCGCTACATTCAGCGTACGCTATCAGGATGCTGGTTTTATAATGATTGACTGCTCAGCTATGGAGATCATGATAAACTGATCGTCTGATTCTGTGTTTAAGTCAAATTCAACCTTTCCATGCCCGTTGAAAAGCCTTTTGTTGCATTTGAAAAATTCTCTCGTTAGGCACTGTAGTGTTTCAAATAACTTTTCGGTTGTTCTTGTGAGATCTGAATAGTCCACCTCATTAAAAAGATACGTATATTCTTCCAGGTATTTCAGCACAGGGTGTTCATTTCCCTTTATGTGTTTGGTAACTTGGTATTTCATTGTATTGAGATTAATTGTTGTAAATAGTGATTACACAAGGCTGAAAAAAACGTTCTCTTAAATTGCCCATATTTCCCCATTAATTACCTAAAATTACACATTTTATTTAAAATTAGAGAATTTTTCACGCTTAATATTGAACATTTGTACATAGTTTATTCCCGTTTATTTGTAAAAAAGCTAGAAAAATGATCCATAGAGGGGAAATAGTGCGCACAATTGTGAATAAAAGCAATTTCTCAATTACCAAGGTTGCAAATGAATCAGGATACAGCCGAAGACAGTTATATAACATTTTCAATAATCCAAATATAAAAGATGACGTTATCCTGCGAATAGGCAGGGCCTTAAACCATGACTTTTCTGGAGAATTTCCTCATCTCAAAGGAATGTTTAAAAAATATCCGGAATACAAAACTCCGGCGATGCAATTTGAAGAAGAGACGTCCGACTACAGTGACCAACGTAAAACCGGAATCACCTTGTACATTGATGGAACCGATCAGACCCTCCAGAGGGAGATTGAAAAGCTTAAGATGTTCAACGAGCAGCTAAAAAAATTATAATCAGTTTGCAAATGTATGCTTTCGCACCAAATGGGGTTGCCTGACACAGGCATGTGCTCCCCATACGGAGCCGAGGATACGATCTCACTTAACTTAACCCTAGCTTGATCCTTCACCCCTTTTATAATAAAGGAATATCGAACCAATCATCCGACTTCGGTCATCCAACACCCAACTTCATACTTCGCAATTCTACCCCCAAACATCCCGTAAAAACCTAAGCCAATTGCCATGCATCACTTTTTCTATATCTTCTTCCTTATAGCCACGCTGCTGCAATAAATCTGGAACATTGCTCAAGTCTGCAATGGTTTCCAGGTCATACGGGCATTGCTCCTTCCCGAAAGCTCCGTCCAGATCCGACCCAATACCGATATGATCAGCATTTCCTGCGAGCTGACAAATATGATCCAGGTGATCGATCATTTTCTCCAAATTACAGCCTGTACCTTCAGGAGTGGATTCCCCTCTTACCCACCCAGGCACCATCATCCATGCATCCAGCGCTCCTCCTATCACCGCATCGCGGGCAATCAGTTCTTTAAGCTGCTCATCACTAAACTGACGATTATGATCCACCAGTGCCCTACAATTATTATGGCTCGCCCACACCGGTCCATTAAAGTGGTCCATGGCTTCCCAGAAGCTGTCATCGCACAAGTGGGTAGCGTCCAAAATGATATTCAGCCGTTCCATTTCCTTTAGCAAATCCTGCCCTTTTCTCCCCATAAACCCCGTGGCATCCGTCCCTTGCGCATACCTCCCAGAGCCATAGTGAGCAGGCCCCAAAGCCCTCAACCCATAGGAATAAGCTTTTTCCAGATAACTTAAATCCACAATAGAATCTGCCCCTTCCAAGGAAAGGATATAGCCAATCGGTAACTTATCACCTCCCCAATTCCAATCGTCCAAATGCTTCTCCAGGCTATTCAAATCTGTGATTTGTACCATCTCTCCGGCATCCTCCATCGCCCTGTACCAGGCCAGCTGCCCCTGGGTCTGTGCCCAGGCCTGCTCGGGAGAATGCCATCCCGGAAGGGGATTGTCTGGAGCTACATAGCGGGCTATCTGCGTCGCCACTATCAAGCCAATTTCTCCCGCTCGAAGCGCAGGCAACGAAACCGTAGCTTTACCCCGATCTGGCTTATCGGTCATTTTTTTTTCACGGTTATTGATTTCGGAGACAGGCATCCTCAAATCCCTGTTCCATTCCAGAGCGTTCATGCTTAAATCCAAATGCGCGTCAATTGTAAACATAGTTGGTTATTGGTTATAGAAATGATAAGGTTTAAATGTTATAAGGTTGTTGAGTTGCCAGCTTAAATCAAATTGGGTCTAACACTCAATCTCCCTCAGTACAGGGGCTCGGCCCAGCACAACATTTATCCGTCTTGGTTCTTTCCTCTTACTACTAAATATTGATCTTTCTCTTCCGCGCCACAGTACTCCAACTTCCGCTGATTTCATGGTTTTCCACGGTCAGCACACGATCATACATAGCCACTGTGGGACAAATGTGGTAAGGAATCGCATACAGCACCTCTCCGACAGGGGGTTCCTCCCCTTTAGCCACCTTTATTACCAAATGCTCTTCGCTATGGCTTACGGGACTCCAAGAAGGATGGGCAGGAAACCAAACCCGCTTCCCCAGTGGCCCTTCAGATGCCACTGACTTATATCCTAAATCCAAACAGATCAGCTGTGGTCCAGGACGGGAAATCACCCGACAAACCAATGCAGCAGCAAAATCAAATGTTTGTTCCGGCAGTCCTTCTTGATATCCTTTATCCCAATAAGCGAATGTTCCAGGACTACAAACCACCCCTTTTCGTAGGGCATGAATCGGAAAAGTGGGTGAACCACCGGCTATAATCTTCAGTTTACCGGGATACTTTTCCCTTACACGTTTGGCCAATTCCTCCACCGGCTCGAAAGCAGCATCGCAGGCTTCCTTTCTTAAACCCAAATCCCTATGCCTGATATGACCATCATAGATGTGCAGTCCCATGGTGATCAAGTGACTGGTGGCCTTGCAATAGTCATATAGCTCCATGGCTTCTGCCAAGGGCCTTACCCCCGTTCGGTCAGTGCCCACATTCAGGTCCACAAATACCCTGAGGTAAACGTCTGCTTGATAGGTTTGTGCAGAAAGGTGCCTGGCCTGCTCTGGGCAATCCACTAAACAGGAGAACTCCGTATCCTGATAAACCAACATCAATTTAATCATCCTGTCGACTTTTGGCCCCACCATGGGATAGGCAATCAGCACTTCCCTGGCACCGGCCATGCCTAATATTTCCGCTTCGGCAATGGTTGCACACTTAAATTTATCTATCCCTGCATCCATCAGCATTTTCACCACTTCCTTACACTTCACCGTCTTGATGTGTGGCTGCAGCTGAGCCACTTCGTTTACCATGGATTTAAGTTTTCCTATATTTGACCTCACACGCTTCGGATAAACAACAAGCGTTGGTGAATCAATGGTCTCCACATCCTTTATCTCATACCAATCCATTTCTTTCTCTTTAATTATATCTGATGCAATTCAAACATTGCCTCTACCTCCACGGGAATATTGTCAGGCAATGAACCAAAACCAACGGCACTGCGAACGCCGACCCCATTTTCCTCGCCCCACACTTCTGCAAAAAGCTCACTACAGCCATTAATAATATAGGGATGTCGCTCAAAATCCGATACGCAATTGACCATCCCCAGGACTTTAACCACCCTTTTGACCTTGTTAAGGCTTCCCAAATTTGTTTTGATGGTGGAAAGCATCGCCAACCCGACCTGCCTGGCCGCTAGCTTACCTTCTTCCTCGTCAAGCGCTTCCCCTATTCTCCCCATGATCAAGCTACCGTCATCTTGTACAGTGCCATGTCCTGAAAGGTATAAATATTTCCCGTCGACAAGACATGGACGGTACACTCCTTTTGGTGCTGGCGCCGGAGGAAGGCTTAGTCCTAACTTTTTGAAATTTTCTTCTGCTGACATATTATTTTACTAGTTATTGAATTATTCACTTCTATCTCCCTGTATTTTCACCTTAAAACCTTCCAACATTAACACATTTTAACCTATCAGACCATCCAGCACCATTACTCCAACCAATCCCACCACCGCCACAATTGTCTCCATGACAGACCATGATTTGATGGTATCCTTTATACTGACATTGAAAAACTCCTTGTACATCCAGAATCCAGCATCATTAAAGTGGGAAAACATCAAGCTCCCTGCTCCAATGGCCAAAACCACCAAATTGGGATCCACTCCCGTATCTTGAATCAATGGGCCAATGATTCCAGCTGTGGTCAGGCCGGCTACCGTCGCTGATCCCACACAAACCCTGATCACGGCTGTAATCGTCCAGGCCAGCACCAGCGGATGCACATCCCATCCTTCCAGTCCATCTGCAATCACCTGGCTCACACCACTGTCCATCAGCACCTGCTTCAAAGCTCCCGCTCCCGCAACAATAAGAATAATCATGGCCACCTCTTTCACCGAATCCACATAAATATCCATCAAGTGCTTCATCTTCATCCCCTGATGCAGTCCCAGTGTAAATGTCGCTACCAGCAAGGAAAACAGCATCACCATCCCCGGATCTGCCATAAATGCAATATACCCATAAAACACGCTTCCCTCATCCGTCTGCATCAATAACACCGTCGTCCCTACCAACAACACTACAGGCAGCAAGGCAGACAAAAAGCTATTCAATGTACCCGGCAATTCTTCCTCCGGCTTGCTACTGGCACGGAAACTCTTCAGGGGGCTGGCAGGAATGCTCTTTAAATATCTCGCAAATAATGGCCCTGCAATTAAAATCGTAGGGACAGCCACTATCATTCCATAAAGCAATGTCATCCCCATATTGGCGTCAAACTGAGCAACGAGTGCTGCCGGAGATGGGTGTGGCGGCAAAAACCCATGCGTCACCGACAAGGCTGCCAGCAATGGAATCCCTACATACACCGCCGAAAGCTTATATTGATGGGCCACGGTAAAAACCAGTGGCACTAATAAGACAAAGCCTACATTATAAAACAAGGGTATGCCCACCACCAGACCGGTCAGCATCATGGCCCAGTGAATATACTTCTTCCCAAAAATCCGCATCAAAAAGTCAGCTATCCGCTGCGCAGCACCACTATCTGCCACCAACTTTCCGAGCATGGCTCCCATCGTTATTATAATCACCAAATCCCCTAAGAGGCTTCCCATTCCCTGCTGCACAGACACGGCCACTTGCTCCGGCGGTATACCCAACAGTAATCCGGCCACAATAGAAGTAATTAAAAATGCCAAAAACGGATTGAGTTTGGCCCATACGATAAGTAAAACTAGCAATAAAATGCTCAGGAGAACAAAGAGTACTGTCACTGGTTGTCTGGGTTTTGGTTAAAAAAGCCAATATAAAAATTTCTGTAGAAAATAAACCAACATACCGAGGCAATCTCAGGGAAAATGCATTTAACCTGGGAGCCATCTGAGATAAATCGGAAAATCAGGACACAAAGGCAACAAAACTAGTTTTTTACACCTTGCTTATTCTATGTTTTTGGCCTTAATTTCACAACTATAAATCTTCACCCTATTTGACATCGTTCATCATGAAAAACTACTGTTCTTTCCCTTTCTTGTCTTTTTTACCATAGAAGTTTATGCGCAAATCAATTACGAAAAAGGTTATTACATAAACGAAACGGGTCAGAAATTTGAAGGATTGATCAAAAATGAAGATTGGACAAACACCCCTGATAAATTTGATTTTAAACAAAGCCACCAAAGCGGGATTATAACAGTTTCGATTGACTCAACAAGTGAGTTCGGTATTTATAATAGAGGACGGTACATAAGAAGCACCGTTAACATAGACCGCTCCAGTGATAATGTAACATCCCTTAGTGACTCCCGTGCACCTTTGTTCAAAAAGGAACGATTATTTCTAGAATTATTAGTGGAAGGCAAGGCAAACTTGC
The DNA here is from genome assembly GCF_006575665.1 of Echinicola soli. Taxonomy (NCBI): domain Bacteria; kingdom Pseudomonadati; phylum Bacteroidota; class Cytophagia; order Cytophagales; family Cyclobacteriaceae; genus Echinicola; species Echinicola soli. The sequence continues at coordinate 2,462,723 of NZ_CP041253.1, read as the reverse complement.
TGTATTATCAGGACAGCAATATCAGAAGGTATTTCTACAGTATTGAGAATGATTCCATAAAGCAACTTATCTATAAAAAATACAGGATTTACGACCTTAAATCAAAAATAGACAACGGAAATAAAATTGGTACCAATAATAGGTACAGGCAACAGCTATGGAGTGATTTAAAATACGCTAAAATTACTTTATAGATTATAACAACTGGAACGATGATTTAAGAAATATTTACCAAGAAAGCCGGCATTCAGGTGATTTTCACCTAAGCATACGGCCTCGTATAAATTTAGCCAACCTTAAGACCGAAAGTTCTTCTGCAATCAAGCGTTTTAGTATTAAAACCATATATCTGTGGCAATCGGCCTAGAGCTAGAATACATATTGCCCGGTAATAAAAGAAAATGGTCACTCTTCATAGAACCAACATACCGCCAATTTAATGACCAAATAACCGTAGAAAGCCCGATCATTTCAGGCGGCGTCCTAACCAGCGCGATTGATTATAAATCAATCGAAATCCCTACGGGCGTACGCTATTATCTATTTATCGACGAAAAGTCCAAGTTGTACGTCAATGCAGCTTTGGTAATGGATTTAGGTTTTGATTCCTCAATCACATCTACGCGTCAAGATGGCAGTACAATTGAAACTTACAATTATGAACTATCGACAATCAATTTTACTGGTGGAATAGGGTATAAATACAATAACAGAATAAATATAGAAGCCCGGCACCTAATGAAAAGGGGCTTCTATTCGAACTTAATACCAACTCATACTACAGTTCCTTTTCCCTAATTTTCGGCTATTCTGTTTTCTGAAATAAGAGGAAATTCAGCGCTATTGATCCAATAGCTCTTTGAGGCTTATAGCATTGGCTACGAGCCTCAACCAAATAGTTTTCTAAAACCAAAAAATCAACCTGCCTCCACCGCCCTGGAGCTAAGGAAAGGAATCCACTCCTCAGCATTTCTTTCTGCGTAATCTGCTAAAAAATAAGCCAACGTGGGCTTAAACGGCTTCTTTCGCATTAACATCCCCACTTCCTCAGGAGTTTTATCCCCCTTTTGGACGTTGCATCGGTGGCATGCGGTGATCAAGTTGGCCCAACTGCTTTTGCCGCCTTTTGAACGTGGAATGACATGATCTACCGTCAGGTGTTTGGGTGATCCACAGTATTGGCACTCGTTATCATCCCTCTTAAAGAGATTGCTTCTGGTCAGCAGCACTCCACGGTAAGGGACATTTCTGTACTCGTCCAGTCGTACAACAGCAGGATATTTAAATTCCCTGTCAATCGTACGAATGCTCAGCAAAGGATAATCCGCCAATACGCTCACTTTTTCCAAGAGCGTGAGTATCATCGCTTTTTGAACATTGACCACGGCAATGGGCGTGTGATCCAGGTTAAGCACAAGTACCTTTTTTTCCATTTCTATAATACACTCCTGATATCCAAAACCCTATATAAAGGTGAATTGTTTCTTACCATTACAGAGCCATCGAGTTTGATTTTATCTACCCTAACCAGCCCCCACACATGAATCACCTGATTTTCACCCACATATATTCCTGCATGATGCGGAATATCTTTGTTATTTCCAAATATTACAATATCTCCAAGTTGGATTTTCTTTTCATCTACACTTTTTCCGGATTCCATTAGCTTCGAAATGAACTTTGGAGCTTTATAACCAGACATTTTATAGGCCAACTGAATAAAACTCCCTGCCCCAATACCAAAAAAGCCCCTTCCGCCGGACAGAAAGGGCACATGCATAAATAACTTGGCCATGGAAGTGAGCTCCTCGCGGGTAGCCTTATCCTTGACATGGCGAGTATTTCCTTTAAACTCCAGCACCCCTCCCATGTCAAAAAGCTCAATTGATCCAATGTGAAGATGGCTGCCTGCTAAAATATAGATCTGCTCTCCCTGGTATTTCACGGTAGATACTGGAGAGGTGACTACCTGATAATCTTCGTGGTTATAAAAATAAAAATCCTCTTCACTGATGCTATGGTGCTGCGCCCTGAACATCCACCCAGTCGACAATCCCTCGGTGGTCTTCACCTTGAGCCATTTTTCATCGCCAGTTATCCCCAGCACTTCATAGGTTTCGCCGAATAGCAATTGAGTGATCAGGCCCGTACCCCGTGTAGGTTCCAGGTATATGCTCACCAAGCTCATCCTGCAGATTCCAAACTGATGTTCAATAGGCCATTCGGTCAAGTTCTCGTTTTGCATCTTTCCTTTTTATATCCTGACGTTTGTCATGAAGTTTTTTACCTCTACCAAGGGCAATCTCCACCTTTGCCAACCCCCTGTCATTGATAAATATACGAACAGGAATCACAGAAAGCCCCTTTTCGGTCAATTTACTTTCTAATTTATCAAGCTCTTTTCGATTTAACAACAGTTTACGTTCCCTCACGGCATCATGGTTAAAGTGGGCCGCTTGGGTATAGGGTGAAATGTGCATTTGTTTGATGAACAACTCTCCCCTTTTGAAATAACAATAAGCTTCTTTCAGAGACACTTTCCCCTCGCGAATAGACTTGATCTCTGTTCCTTTAAGGGAAATCCCCGCTACATATTTATCCAAAAACTCGTATTCAAAACTTGCCTTACGGTTTTTGATATTGACGATCTTACTGAATCTATTTTCTTTTTTCATGTAATCTTACAATTTTACAACCTTACAATCTCTCCAATCTTACAACTTCATCTTGGCGATAGGACTAACGTCCAAACCACAAAATTCGCCTTTCAGGTATCTATAATGTGCAGCCATCGCGATCATAGCGGCATTATCCGTGCAATACTCAAACTTGGGCACATAAACCTTCCACCCCAACTCTCCGGCAAGGTTATTCAGCTCGGCCCTTAGTCCGGAATTGGCTGAAACACCTCCGGCGATGGCAATTTCCTTTACCTTATGCTCCCTGGCCGCTCTTTTTAGCTTTTGCATCAGCATTTTGATCAGGGTAAACTGCACAGAAGCACAGATATCGGCCATATTCCTGGTAATAAAATCCGCATCCTCCTTCAGCCGGTCCCGGAGGAAATACAACACCGCAGTTTTTATGCCACTAAAAGAATAATTCAGTCCTGGCATTTCCGAAAGTGGAAACTCATATGCTTGTGGGTTTCCTTCCTTCGCATATTTATCCACCAATGGCCCACCGGGATAAGGTAGCCCCAGAAGCTTAGCTGTCTTGTCAAAAGCCTCTCCTACCGCGTCATCCAGCGTTTCGCCGATCACTTCCATTTCCAAGTAATCCTTCACCAAAACCAGCTGGGTATGCCCTCCACTCACGGTCAGGCAAATAAAAGGAAACGAGGGCTTGGGCTCATCAATAAAATGTGCCAAAATATGCGCCTGCATATGGTTTACATCGATCAACGGAATCCCCAGCGAATAGGCGAAGGACTTTGCAAAAGACACACCGACCATCAGTGACCCCATCAATCCAGGGCCTCGCGTAAAAGCCACAGCAGATAGATCTTCCCGTGCTATGCCAGCAGTGGAAATTGCTTCATGGATGACTGGAATGAGGTGCTGCTGATGGGCCCTGGATGCCAACTCAGGCACTACCCCTCCATATTTTTCATGTACAGATTGCGTGGCGACAATATTATTAAGTATTTTGCCATTAGATATAATGGAGGCGGAGGTCTCATCGCAAGAGGACTCTATAGCAAGTATATTAATATTCTTCATAATCCTTTGGAAAAGAAATCGAAAGTTACGGAATTTTTGCAGAAAGCATGGGGGGGAGCATCACGCATCTTATCGGTTCCCTATGTTTTCTTCAATTTATTCTTAAAGAAAACCATCAGAAGGATACTAAAAGTTCTCGTTTACCTGTTGGTCTTATTTTTGCTAATCGCAGGTTCCTTACACATTCCTTTCATTCAAACCATCGCTTCACAGTTTCTGGCAAGCCAGCTCAGCAAGCGAACCGGATTTGAAACTACCATCCAGAATGTCCATGTCCGTTGGTGGGATGCCCTCAGCCTAAAAGGATTGACAGTGAGAGATCCGCAAGATAGTCTCATGGCCAACTTGGAAAGTGTGTACGTGGATTTTTCTCCCTCCACCATCCTCGACCCAAACCAGCCAGGCATCGATGAAATCCAGCTGGAGAGTGGACAGCTCAGGTTTTTGACCCATGAAGGAAAACAGTTGCCCAATATTTCTCATTTCATCAATGAACTCAACAGTATTTTCGCTCCCAAGAAAAAGAAAACAGACGAAAGTACCAGCCAATTTTCTATCAGCAGAATGTCCTTCGAAAAAGTTTCTCTGGACATTATTGATTACAGAAAGGAGCCCATCGAAAATGGCTTTGACTATACACGACTCCGCTTCCGAAACCTCGTAGGTGGAGCCAGGAATTTCCTGTCAAAAGAGGGGAAAATCTCTCTTGAAATCAGGTACCTGAGGGGATTGGAGGTCAACTCTGGTGTGGAAATCCAGCAGCTTCTGACCCAGTTTTCCTATTCTAAAACGGCCATGGAGTTTGAGGACCTCTTTTTCAAATCCAATGAGACGGTGATCAAGAATTACCTGAAATTCAGCTACGACAGTGTCGGCTCCTTGAGTGATTTCAATAACCAGGTGACCATCGATGCCAGCTTGGATGAAGCTGTGCTGGACATCAAAGACCTAAAATACTTCACAGACAAAATCCCTAACTTTGACGACCGAATCTACCTGAGTGGTGATGTATCCGGAAAAGTCAGCAATCTGCATTCCGAAGAGCTTTTGATCAGGTTTGGCAGGAGAAGTGCCTTGTTTGGCCAGTTCCACATTGACGGACTCCCAAAAATCGACAGCACCTTTTTCCAGCTTTCACTGGTCAATTCCATGCTTACCAGCGAAGACCTATCCCCCTATCTGGACGGAAAGACCAGGCAGGAAATCGCCAAATTTAAGGACATTCACTTTGATACGGATTTTTCGGGATACCTTTCTCGATTTAGGACCACAGGTGAGTTCAGAACAGCCATAGGCAATATATCCGGCAGACTGGATTACCTGTTAGAAAAAGAGCAACCCAGATATTATGGGCAGCTTTCTGTCGAAGCACTTGATCTGGGCATCTTATTGAACGATCAAAAAACCTATCAAAAAGTATCGCTGAGCGGTAACATTCGTGGAAATGGCACGAAACTGGAGTCCATACTCGTAAACCTCGATGCCCGTGTAAACAACATAGGCATAAATCAATACAATTACAAAGGCATCACGACCAACGCTACCTTTGGTAAAGACTTGTTCCGAGGTCGATTGACCATCAATGATCCTAACCTAAAGATGAAGGTCCAAGGAACACTGGACCTAAGAAATGCCAAAGATTCCGCAAGGCTTAACATGAAAGTAGACACTGCCTTTCTCGATCAACTGAACCTTACACAAGAAGAGTATTTCGTCAGTGGTGGGGTGGATCTGGACACCAAAGGCACCGATCTGGACAAATTGGAAGGAATCGCCAGATTCAAGGACCTGCTGATAAGCCACCAAGGCAGGAATTTCACCATTGACAATTTCTTTTTCCAATCGGTTTTTGCCGATGAAACCAGAATGATTTCCCTCAATTCAGACCTTCTGGTGGCCAATATATCGGGGAATTTCCATGCAAAGGAAGTTGTTGGTGACATTCAGCATTTACTTAGCGACTATTCCGATATCCTGACCAATTCGGAACTGGACCAATCCAGCGGCCGCATCGATGACCTCAATCAATACAATATTGACATCAACATGAGCTTGCACGATATTAACCCCATCTTGCAGCTCTTCGAGCCCTCCCTTTACATCTCCAAAAACACCTCTGTGGAAGGAGCCTTTTACCAGACCGCCGAAAACACCATCTTTAACTTCTATGCTGGCATTGACACCATCCAATATGACAACAAGCTCTTTCTCCAAAATGACCTGGACTTTAACACGGCAAAAATCAAGAATTCGCGGGAAGTATTGGCGGCATGTTATATAAACTCCAAAGAACAGCAGCTGACGCCGGACATTGTGTTCAACAACCTCAGCATGGAAGCCATCTGGGATGAATCAGCTATTGACTTCAATCTGGGCATAGACCAATTGAACACCAATAGCTATGCACAAATTAAAAGTCAAATAGAGCTGTCAAAGGACCAAACTTCCATCGTCTTTGCCCCTTCAGACATCAAGATATTGGATAATTATTGGGAGTTTGACCCTGAAAACTCCATCATCATTTCCCAAGACCGGATCGATGTGGACAATTTAAAACTCTCCAACAATGGGCAGTTTCTCGCACTCAATGGCCGTATCAATGAAAATCCGGACGAAATCCTGAGTTTTGAGATTAACGATGTAAACCTTGACTTCATCAATACTTTTGCGACCAGAACGTACAGTGGTACGGCCAATGGGATCTTTGCCTTTAACAATTTCATGCAGCGGACAGGGGCATATGGAAGCCTGGTACTGGACAGCCTGTCCGTCAATAACTTCTTGATAGGAAACGTAGAAGCGGCCACCTACTTTGAGAACGACAAAATAAACCTCAGCCTGACCAATACACGGGAAGCACAAAAAAACATTGAAGTCACAGGCTTCATCAACACCCAAAATGATCAATTGTCCCTTAAAGGGGATTTCAGCGAAACCAAGCTTGACATCTTGGAACCCTTTCTTTCGGATTACCTGACGGAATTTAGCGGAACAGCCTCTGGGGACATCGATGTGTCAGGAACGGTGGCCCAGCCCATCGTACAAGGCGTCGGCACCCTTGTCGGCGGCACCGTGCGCGTCAACTATCTTAACACGCGCTACACCGTAGATGGCAACATCACCTTCACACCAAATGAGATAAGCTTTAAAGGCCTCAATATCGCAGATCCCCAAGGCAACACTGCACGGATGACGGGAGGTATTGCCCACGATGGCTTCAGTGATTTCATCCTGGACATCTCGTCCAGTTTAAATAACTTCCAAGTGCTGAACACTTCCCTGGAGGACAATAGTCTCTTTTATGGAACCGCTTTTGCCAGCGGCACTTTGGATATTTTTGGTGCAGCACAAAACCTGGACATCACCGCGAGGGCCACCACGCAGCCTAAAACGGAAATTTTCATCCCCTTGGGCTCCACTGAAAACCAAGCCCAAGAAGAGTTTATCAATATCATCAACGTCCGCGACACCACTCGGCAAATCAACATCGAGGAAACGGTAGAGAAGCTGGAAATCAAAAATGTCCGAATGAATTTTGTACTGGATGTCACCCCTGATGCGTACACTGAAATCCAGATTGACCCAAGAACGGGCGAAAACATCCAAGGACGGGGACGCGGAAACCTCACGCTGAACATTGACACGCAAGGCAATTTCAACATGACAGGAAATTATGAAATCGTCGATGCAAAATACAATTTCTCCCTATACAACATTATCAACCGCCAATTTAACATCAAACCGGGCGGAAGGATCTCGTGGTTTGGCGATCCATATGGGGGAATTATGGACATTACAGCTACTTATAAGGAAAATGTCTCGCTCACCAGTTTACAAAACAGCCAAACTTCTTCAGAGTTTGAGGACGCACAGCTGTACAGAAGGTATCCTGTTCAGGTCATCATGGACTTGGACGGACCACTAATGTCACCAGAAATCAACTTTGACTTTGACTTTTCCGAATTCCCGGATGGTGAAGCACAGACAACCATATCAGCATTTAAAAATCGTATCGCCAATGATGAGCAGGAAAAAAACCGTCAGGTATTTTCCCTTATCATGCTGCGAAGGTTCTCTCCGGAGGGCCAGTTTAACAGTGCGGGGATCGGCTTCTCCAATCTCAGCCAGCTGGTATCTTCCCAGCTCAATGCCCTGATTTCGCAAGTAGACCAAAACCTGGAAATCAATATCGACTTGGCATCGCTGGATGAAACGGCCCTGGAGACCTTTCAGCTAAGTGTGGCCTATACCTTTTTGGACGGTAGATTACGGGTCAGCAGGGACGGTAGCTTCACCGATCCCCAAGGAAATGCCGACCTGGGAAGTATCGCCGGTGACTGGCAGGCTGAATACCTCTTGACAGATGACGGCCGTTACCGCATACGCATTTACAACAGAAACAATTTCAACACTTTCACTTCCCTGCAACTTGCCGACCGGGTCAACACGTATGGTGTATCCCTATCCCAAACACTCCTCTTCAGTTCATTCAAGGAGCTATTCCAGAACCTGGGCAAAAAGAAGAAAAAGGAACGGCTGCTTATAAACGATTCGGATGATTTCCTACGGGACACTTATCAGGAAGAGAACAAACTACCCGATCCGGAAATGCCCAACACTCCTTCCGACTCCCTGAAAATAAACATCATCGAAACTAAACCAGAGGAGCAAAGCACCGAAAAAGGACCAAACAATTAAGGGGTTATATAGGTTATAAACAGGAAAATAGAACTTACCATATCCTTATAACCTTTGGATGCTTAAACCTTTAAGATCAATGAAAAAAATTACCCTTTTTTGGATGCGGAGAGACCTGCGTTTGGACGACAACACGGGGCTGTTTTATGCCTGTCAGAATGAGGAGAATGTTTTACCACTATTTATTTTTGATACGGACATCCTAGAAGAATTGGAGGACAAAAAAGATGGCCGCGTAGCATTTATTCACCACCAACTTCAGAAACTACAGGAAGAACTAAAAGCCCAGGGTTCGTCGCTGTTGATAAAAACAGGCAAGCCAATGGCCATTTTTGAACAGCTTGTCGAGGAGTATCCCATCACCGCTGTCTATACCAACAGGGATTATGAACCCTATGCCATCTCAAGGGACAAAGAAGTCGATAAATTTCTCCATGAGCGGAAAATCGACTTTTTGGACTTCAAGGACCAGATCATTTACGAAAAGAATGAAATCCTTAATGAAAGCGGGGATTTCTATAAAGTTTACACCCCTTATAAAAATGCATGGTTAAAAAAATTCAAAGCAAATGCCCCCGCACTTCTTGAACCAAACCTCAAACAATTACACCAAACCGCCCCCTTCGATTTCCCAACACTCAGGGAGCTGGGCTTCATCGAAACGGACATCGCAATTCCTCCATTGGAAATCAACAAACCAATCATCAGAAATTATGATGAAACGCGGGATTTTCCTGCGCAGGACAAAACTTCACATCTTGGCATCCATCTACGTTTTGGCACCATCAGTGTCAGGAAACTTGCCCTTGAAGCCGATAAGCTAAATGAAACATACTTGAGCGAATTGATCTGGCGGGAGTTTTTTATGATGATCCTTTTCCATAACCCACATGTCGTTACCGAATCCTTTAAGAAAAAATACGACAATATTCCCTGGCGCAACGATGAGGAAGAATTCGAGAAATGGTGCGAAGGAAATACGGGCTATCCCATCGTAGATGCAGGTATGCGTGAGCTAAACGCCACCGGACACATGCACAACAGGGTAAGAATGATTACGGCAAGTTTTTTAACAAAGCATCTTTTAATTGACTGGCGTTGGGGAGAAGCGTATTTTGCAAAAAAATTGCTGGACTATGAACTGGCGTCCAACAATGGCAACTGGCAATGGGCCGCAGGAACAGGCACCGATGCCCAGCCGTACTTTAGGATATTTAACCCGGCATCCCAAGTAAAGAAATTTGACAAAGACCTCAATTACATCAAAAAATGGGTCAAGGAATTTGGCACTGACCAATATCCAGCCCCCATGGTAGATCACAAAAAAGCTCGTGAAAGGGCACTTGAAACGTATAAATCAGCATTGGACAAATGAACATCGGAGATAAAGTGCGGCTGCTGCACGGAAATGAAGAAGGTACGATTACCAAAATATCCGGAAGCGGAAGGATTGAAATCGAAATAGAGGATGGATTTAAAATCCCGGCCATGAAAAACGAGGTGGTCGTAATCCATCAAACCGAAAAAGAGTATTTTGGTAAAGAGAAAAGCGGCGCTCCTTCCAAGGCAGAATCGCTTGCGACTGTCAAAAGCCATCAACCTCAAACAGGGCTGTTCATCAGCTATGTCCCGTTAAATGACAAAGACCTCAGCGTCCATCTGATCAATAATACGGACAAAGATTACCTTTTCATGGCTTCTGAAGTGTTTGGCGATAACTCCAGGACATTGGCATCGGGAAACTTCTCAGCCAAGACCAGCCAAAAAATTGATGAAAAAGCCATTCCACAGTTTGAAAAATGGCCAGAACTCTTTTTTCGCTTTATTCCCATTAACCACAAAGCGGAAAAGACAATGCCGGCTTTTGAAAAAAAGGTAAAATTTAAAGCCTCCTCTTTTTTCAAGAGCCAACAGAACGCACCAGTTACGGGCAAGAAAAGTTACCTTTTCCCGCTGGACCACCAGACCAAATCACTGGACATCAACCAACTCAACCAAGAACTGAACAACGCTAGTGCACAACCCGTTGAAAAACAATTCAAACGACCTGACAAGGAGATTGACCTACATATCGAAAAGCTGGCAGATGACCATGAATTCATGAGCAACAGCGAGATGCTGCGGCTACAGATGGAGACTTTTGAGAAGAACTTAAACTATGCCATCGCCTCGGGAATGGACGAAATTTCCTTTATCCATGGGATTGGCAATGGTGTTTTGCGAAAAGAAATCCACAAATACCTCAGTCAATTGGGAAATATTAAGTACTTTCAAGATACCCAAAAGAACCGCTTTGGATATGGGGCTACCCTTGTTCGTATAAACTAAACGCCTATGCAGGTTCAAAACGTCTCTCCTGTTTTCCAGTCATTTGACCAACAATATACGTTGGCTAAGCGGCTGTTCACCGATTTGACCAAGCTCTTTAAGTCCAAAAAGGCTGTAGAGCTGGAAGAAAAGTTAATCTTTCTCGAGATCTATATTGAGTTAATAAGCAGGATTCACTTTAATGAAGAAAAGCTAAAATTCACCCTCTTCGCTCCCTATAAGACTCTTTTCAAGAGCCTTAAGAAAGTATTGCACATCAAATTGGTGATACAGGCATTAGAAGAAGAAACAGTCACCTCTGGGATTCATTTTACCAGCTACAAGAAGAAGTTATTGAAGGACAGGGATCTCATCTATGCAGATGCATACGATGAGATCTTCGCCACCCCTACCAAAATATGGGAAGAACTTTACAAACAGGCTTTTGACCACAGCAAGCAGCTCAGGCCTCTTCAAATCAATACCGCAACCACACAGCTGATCAATGAGGAACTGGCTTTTTTTAAATTTGACAGCGAAAAGCAGCTAGAAGCAAAAGAAATCAAAGACATCTATGAAGGTTTACAATTAATCATCAGCTTGGAAAACATCCGTATGGTATCTGGCTTAAACGCCACCTTTACGGACCTCATTCATACGTATATGAATGACCTGAGCCAGTTACTGTACAAGTGGTACCAAAACCATCTCTTTCTGCAGCACCTCACCTTTAGCCTTTCGGAAGCAGAAGATATCCCCTCTAAAAAATACCAGACACTCCTTAAAAAACTAAAGAGCAACAAAAAAAAGCTGACTGCCAAAGCAGTCAGCCAATGTCAACATCTCTTTTCCGATATCTTGGGATAGGAAATTAAATCAAATCCAATGCAGCCGCGAGGTCATTTTTAAGATCCTCAGCATCCTCCACACCAACACTCAAACGAATCAGGGAATCTGTCAATCCCACTTTTTCCCTCTCTGCCTTGGGAATACTCGCATGGGTCATGGATGCAGGATGGCCACAAAGAGACTCCACGCCTCCCAAAGATTCCGCAAGGGAAAAATAGTGCAGGTTTTCCAATACCTTCATCGCATCTTCTTGCCTATCTCCGACAATGGAAAAACTGATCATCCCCCCAAAATCCCGCATTTGACCGGCGGCGATGAGATGATTAGGGTGATCCTCAAAGCCTGGCCAATATACCTTATCTACTTTGGGATGATGCCTGAGGTAACCGGCGATAGTCTTACCATTTTGGCAGTGCCGCTCCATCCGAAGGTGCAGCGTCTTAATGCCTCTCAGCACCAAAAAACAATCCTGGGGACCAGGTGTGGCGCCGCAGGAATTCTGTATAAAGGCTAGGTCTTCCGCCAAACGGTCGTCATTGACGACCAGGGCTCCCATCACCACATCGGAGTGGCCCGCCAAGTACTTCGTCACAGAATGCATCACCAAATCAGCTCCCAGTTCCAATGGATTTTGCAGGTAAGGTGTCGCAAAAGTATTGTCTACTCCCAGCACCAGATCATGCTTTTCAGCGATATTGGACAAGGCTTTGATATCGATGATGTTCATCATCGGATTGGTTGGGGTTTCAGCCCAGATCAATCGTGTTTTGTCATTGATGTATTTCTCGATGGAGGATGGGTCGTCCATGGACACAAAGTGAAACTTAATGCCATACTTGGCAAAGACTTTTGTAAATATCCGATACGTGCCGCCATAGAGATCGTTGGTACTGATCACTTCATCTCCAGGGCTGAGCAATTTGATGACCGCATCTATCGCTCCCATTCCTGAAGAAAAGCAGAGCCCATGCTTGCCGTTTTCCAGCGCAGCAATGCTCTTTTGGAGGGCATCACGGGTGGGATTATGGGTTCTCGAGTATTCAAATCCTTTATGCTGCCCAGGGGACTTTTGCACGTAAGTGGATGTTTGAAAAATAGGGGTCATGATCGCTCCGGTGGTAGGGTCTGGTTCTACTCCGGCATGAATGACTTTGGTTCCGAATTTCATATTGTTATCGTTTATTTCTTCTTTGGCTCATGAACGTAAACCAAAGAAAATAAATTTCCTCTTATCCAGACCAATAAAACCTGAAAAATACTTAAGCGAACCCGACTTTGTAAGATTCAGGTTAATTACGAGACGCTCTCATCGCGGCTAGATGACATACAAGCTGCGACCTACCCTGGGATTTGTCTCCAACAATCCATCCTGAAAGGGCTCGTGCCAAAGGCATTCCACAATGCTCCAAGTTCAGGAGATTGGAGTTGGGCACTCGCCACGGCGAGTTTGTCGGACAAGGTAGAAGCCAAGGATGGCGCGGAGGCCTTGACTCTATCTGGCTAGACAGGTCCTCTCAGGCAGATATCATTTTACTGGCTCTTTTAGAAGTGTTTGCCCTTCTGAGAACAGTAGTCTTCCAGTTAACCAAACAATTTTACCTAATTTGGAGGAAGATTTCATCTATCCATGGCTCGATACATTACTTTCTTAACCAATATCAAATCCCTCTACCGTCAAAATCCTCTCATGGCTATTTCGGTGCTTTGGGTAATGGTGGTCCCTGCCTTGGGCAGCATGCTCTTGGTCAGTTATGCCTATCATCACCAAGAAATCCCAAATATGGTTCAACCTGGCCTATATCTGCTCCTGATACTTGCTGGCACAATGATGATGGGCTTGGCATTATGCCCTACGACCATCCTTGCCATCCTCGCGGGATACTGGTGGGGCTGGCCGGCATTACCAGCTGTCACCATTGCCTATTCGCTGGCAAGTTTGCTCGGATACTTTGTGGGCTTAACATTGGATAAAAACAGTTTTGAGATATTGCTGGACAATTACCCCAAAGCAAAAGCCATCGTCCATAAAAAGGGCAGTGAAATGGGCAGCCTGATCTTCTTCACCAGGATCAGTCCTGTCATCCCATTTGCCCTGTCCAACATCCTTTTTGCCATGATCAAAGCAGGCTGGAAAAACATCCTTCTTTACGGATTTTTCGGTATGCTTCCTCGGACACTCATGGCTTTCGGATTGGGACTGGCAGCCAGCTCACTCACGGAGGCCTTGGACAATAGAACCGACACTGCGCAGCTATTGCTATTTATGGTGCTGCTTGCTGTGAGCATTTGGGGAATCGGTCGGTTCTTTAGATCCCCTGTCAAATAATTTACTTATTCATTTCCTTCTGGATAAAAGCATCCAATCGCTTCTTATAGGCGTCCACATTATCTTCATATATAGGCGACAGTCCTTTCTTCTCCGGGAATGTCTCCATATGCAAGGTCTGTGTAGGGAAGGCAAAATTCACACCCAATTCGTTTGCCAGCTTGACAATTTTGAGCAGGATTTCATGTCTTCCCTGTAACTCGTCCCCCCAAGTAGGCACCTCAAAAAACACATAGAACATGATGTCCAAGCTATAAGCAGACATATTGTTAAAGTACACGTTGTAGTAATCTTTTCTGGTCTGGGGATGGTTTTTGACAATTTCACGCAGCCCTTTTACAAACACATCGATCAGCTCCGGCGGTGTACCGTAAGTGATGGTAATGGTCGTATAAAATCTTCGGTACTGCCGCAGACCATGGTTATCGACCGTGGCGTCTGCTATACGGCCATTGGGAATGTACATCAGGGAATTCCTGAATGTCCGTACCCGTGTGGAACGAAATCCTACTTCCTCCACTGTACCGTCCACATCTCCACTGGTAATCCAATCTCCCACCTGGAAAGGCTTATCGATGAAAATCATCACCGATCCGAAGAAATTCTTGATTGTATCTTGCGCGGCCAAAGCAAATGCCAAACCACCAATGGACAACCCCGTCAGGAATGGCCAGATGTCCACTTGCAAACCATCTTTCAAGATAAAAAGTGATCCAACGATAATGATAAAAGCCTTCAGCGTCTTTCTGATCAGCGGCACCAACTGGTCATCTAGATTGGACTCGGTTTTATCGGCCTGTCTTTCAAAGTAGGCAGAGAGCAGGTCAGCCAATTTATAAAAAACTATGGTAATGATAAGTGGCTTGACAGCATTCAGTAAAATCACAATCCATGAAACCACCTCTATCGGCAGCTGCAATACACGAATGAATATATCCACCAACAGTACCACAAAATAGATACTGATCACCCTCGCCACCGGAAGAAGATATGTCTCTGCCACTTGCTTATAGCCAAGTTTCAGCGAAACATGAAACATCCCCCTATCCACAATGAATGTAAACAGCTTATGCGCCATAAACACAAAAAGCACCAACAAAAACATCCCACACAGTTGCCACAAGTGCAGGCCGAAGTAAACCTGCTGTCCGATTTTGGGCAGTAGGTTTAGCAATTTGGCCGTGCCATAAGGGTAGGTTTCCTTATGAAGTTCATTGATTTTGGTAACAGAATAGCTGGAAAACTTCCACTTATCCCCTGTTTTCTCCAAGAAAATTTTCGGGAGCCTGTTATTCTCATAGAAGTATTTGGCCTGATAGCTCCTGGTAGAATCTGTGAAATTTGCTTCATTGGGCACCTGCTCGACATCCACAAACACCCCTTGCCCATCAAAAACCTGCTTTAGCTTGACCACCTGCTTTCTGGCTTGCTCGGGAGTTAAATTCCCCCCTAAGGTTTTTGCTGCATTTTCTGGTTTAAAATTCTCTTCTTCCAGGTTTAGGAAAAAAGTAAGCGTGGTGGTATAAGGAGTAGACAGATTAACGTAGGAAGCAGTGTCTTCTATTTGGGGAAAATCCTCATTGATCCTCCCATCAAACCCAAAAAGACGATTACTTACTAAAAGAGTCAGTCCAAGTAAAATCAATCCAAATCTCGACGCCATGATTAGTATTTTTATATTCTTCGCAAAACTACACATTTACATGGATAACAACCCACGATCATAACGGAAGCTTATAGGCGGAAAACTGATTTTGGTGAATGGCATAGATAGTGTACTCATTTTTACTTCCTGAATATTTGATTTCCACTTTATGACTGCCATCAAGTGGCCTGGTATTCAGCAGCTCTCCCTCCAAGTTATATAAGAATATAAATTCCTGCACCCGATCGATGACCACAAAAATATTCTTATCCCCGCCAAAGCTGAAGAACTGATAGTCCAGGTTTTCAGAAACCATATTTTTTTCAAAAACCACTTCAAGCTCACTGTCCAGTACGGTGATTTTATTGTATTCCTGTACTACAAAATAATACCGGTCTCCCATTTGGTCCTTCACCAGCGAAAACCGGGTGTTCCTATCAGGCCGGAGTAGTTGGTCTCTGTAGGTTAGCTCCCCCCGGAAGTTAACGCGGATGACTTCACCTTCTGCCGTTACGGTCACGATTTGGGTGTCGCCTTTGTCACCGCGCTGGATAAGCGCATAGTCACTGGATACTCCCTCACCTAGGTTGATTGGTGCCCCTGTCTGTAATTCCCCCCTCCTGTTCAGGATATACAGCTCGCCATTTCTATTGAGCGAAACCATATAATCTCCTACTCCTGAAAGGCGATGGTGAGCAGGAGGAGCCGCTAAGGTTCCAGAAGTCTCACGAGGTGTCCAGCCTTCCAGGTTATTGCCACGCTTATCGAAAATATAAAGGTCGCCATTGGTGGTAGCGACAAAATACCGGTAATCACGTGTATGGTTATAATCCACCAAACTCATATGGGTCACTGCTTCTTGCTGAGGCAACCGGATAGGATAATCCGGCAAAGCGGTCCCTAAGCGGTCAAATGCGTAGATCATGCTTTCCGTCGCGAAAACCAGCTGGAGTTTTCCGTTTTTATAATAATCAATCTGAAAAACATCCCCTTTGATCTTGCCTTCCACGTGTTTGGAAAAGATGCGCTCTCCCTCATCATTGAAAAAGTGAATCACATTGGAAGCATCCTGAACCACAAAATCGGTGCTTTTATCATTAAAGTTTTCAAGCGTCTTGGGCCCAAACGTCAGTGGCTCGCTAAACTGAAGTCCCATGCTTTCGGTCAGTACAATATCCTTCACCGACTTTATCGGCTTAAGATTATAGCCAAGTTCCAAATTGACATATTGCTCGTCCCCGATCTCACTCAGCTGCAGGGCCATCAGGTCAATGGATTTCAACTGTGGCGCATACTTCTGAAATAGTCCCTTCCAATGCGGAGAGCTCGTCTCCAAAAGTGTATTCCAAAAACGAGGAATATTAATGATAAAATTAAACCCGGCATTTTTGGACACTCCTTCCAGAAAACGACGTTGGTTCAGGGACCTTCCCCAAGTATTGTCATTGTAAATATCGTCTACAAATATCTTTATCGCCTTCGTGGTGTTTCCCAGGACGAGCATATCCTGATATTGGGTGATGTAAGTATGCGAAAAACCCAGGAACTGTCCGTTAAACAAATGGGCCGGAAACTCCGGTTGGTTGATCAAAAACAGTTCCTGCTCCTTATAATGATCACTCAGTAGTTTGGAGGAATCTCCCTGGTTGAGGTTTAGCGTAAATCCCTTCAAAAGATCCAGTCCTTTTTCAGGATCCGTAGCCTTCAATATCAGCACTTTATCTGTATCTGAATTGGGCAGTTTTTCCAATACCATATACCCTACTTCACCACTCAGATTCTCTAAAAAGCCCTGCTGCTTAAGGTTTTTATCCACTTCTCCCATCAAGGTATTCTTCGGCTCAAAAGCAGCATTCCCAATTTGCGCTATCTGACTAATTTCATTTACGTTGTACTGATAATAAACCGCTGTTCTATTGGAAATAAAATTACTGAAGAGACTGCCTCCTCCTTTCTTGTCATTGGAAAAATTCACTTCATTGCCATCTTTATAAAACGTGAATCCATCCAAGAAAATCTTGTTTTCGGCAAACTTCAATTCCAAATTTGCCGACAAGTGGTGCTGCGAAAAGTTATTGGAAAAATCCAATTGTTCTTTTTGGGCTATTCCATTCATAAAACTGGAGACGCCCGCACTGCCAAGTCTAAATAGGCCCAAGCCATCTTTCGATTCATTTTGGGAAGCATAAAGCTCTTTATAGGCATCCTTAAAGCTCTTCAGATGATCTGACTGGACATACCGAATAGCCTCCTCTATCAAAAAGGAATTGTAACTGGCCACCACCACATTTTCCAACATCGCATAGGACAGGGTAGTATTACGGTCTGGACTTTTATACTCATAGATCGTCTCACCGCTGTGGCTCCTTGACTGGATTTGTCCAGGCTTTACTTTATCGCTAATAGACTGGATAAATTGATCCTGGCCTTTATCCTCAAAGGCTACCAAAAACAAAAAATCAAACTCCGACTTAGCAGTTGGATGCAGGGAGACAATGAACTTATTTCCGCTAAGTGTACTCTCCAACTTCCCTCCCTTTCCTGTAAGACTATCCAGCACGACCAGTTGATTTTCCACATCCTTCAGCGAAGGCACAGCAGATAAGCGCTGCCAGATAGGTTGGCTTACCAATTGGTTCCAGACCTTTACCGGCTCTTTGGTTTCAAAAACAAAAATGGCGTCATCGGACACCAAATCAATGGCATCCAATTCACCTGTAAATGCCCTGGAAGTATAGAAAAGATAACCGGTCAAACCAATCAAAAGAACCAACAGGACTACTAATAAACGCTTTAGCATACTCAACCAGTGAAAATGTTATTTACTTATAGATGTAAAATAAAGACATGAAAATGTTCTTACAAATAAATAGGGCTTTAAAAAAACAAAAATCCCGGCCAGTGCCGGGATTTCATTAACTGATTCCATTCACGCTGAACAGAAGATGCTTATTTTGAGCCGACGCTATCAAGTACGGCCATCACTTCTTTCACATGCTTTCTGGAAGTTTCCAGCAGTGCCTTTTCGTCATCATTCAAGTCCAGTTCGATCACTTTTTCGATACCGTTTTTGCCAAGAATTACAGGAACACCGAGGTAGCAATCGTCAATTCCGTATTCGCCGTCCAGTTTCACACAAACAGGGAATACTCTTCGTTGGTTTTTGAGGATTGCTTCTACCATCTGAGCGGCAGCAGAACCGGGCGCATACCATGCAGAAGTACCCATCAGCTTCACCAGCTCACCCCCGCCGAATTTGGTTCTTTCGATGATCGCATCAAGCTTATCCTTTTCGATAAGTTCTGTTACAGGGATACCTGCTACGGTGGTATATCTTGGAAGTGGCACCATGGTATCACCATGACCGCCCATCAAGATAGCCTGAATTTCTTTTGGAGACACATCAAGTGCTTCAGCTAAAAATGCACGGTAACGTGCGGTATCCAAGATACCTGCCATCCCGATTACTTTTGTACGAGGAAGTTTGGAAGTGATATGCGCCTGATAGGTCATCACGTCCAATGGATTGGAAACGATGATAATGATCGCATCTGGAGAATGCTTAACCACATTTTCGGTTACAGACTTCACGATACCTGCGTTGGTCTCGATCAGGTCGTCACGCGTCATGCCTGGCTTACGGGGCAATCCTGAAGTGATCACTACGACATCAGATCCTGCTGTTTTGGTGTAATCATTCGTGCTTCCTACTGTTCTGCTGTCATAAGCATTGATAGGAGCTTTCTGCCAAATATCAAGTGCCTTACCTTCGGCTACACCTTCTTTGATATCTACCAAAACGATCTCTTCAGCAATTTCTCTGTAAGCCAATACGTCAGCACAAGTAGCGCCCACATTACCAGCTCCAACTACGGTTACTTTAGTCATGATGTATGATTTGTTTAATTAATTTGTAGATTTTTTAAAAGCTCCGCTAAGATATTAAAGAATGGGTATTATTTAAAGCAATCAATTGATTAGTTGAAGATTGTTAAAGGATGGGGGATTTTTAGTGTTGGAAGGTTGGAAGGTATAAAAGTTGAAAGGTTTTGGGGTGGTGGCCGCGATCAGTAATAGGTCTCCGATAATTGGCCGTTATACTGGTGGCTGCGCCAGGGGACAGTCGACGTTGAGACACCAACTCAATTCGTCCAATAAAATTAAACACATCTTAATCCTCCTATTGGCAACAAGTGATTCACATGCACCACATTGTCCCATCGGGATACCTAAGTCCTTTCTATTGGGGCAGAGGCTCAAAGCCTATCAGTACTGGATCACTGAATAAGTATGTCATTGTTCTTTTCCCGAAACTTGATACTTGATTCTACTCAAACATCTGGCTTAGATTAAAGAAACCAAATGATTTGCGGTAGGATGAAAAAAGCTGATAATTTCTATTGTCATAATAAGTAGCTAGCGAAGTGAGCATCTTGGCCTTCACCTTGGGTGAGCTGTCAAAAATTTCTTTGATCGCATAGTTGGGAATCACCATAAGCTCCGCCTCTTCGGATTCTACCACTGCGGTATAGATCCGCTTGGCATTGTCCAGCAGGGAGTTTTCACCAAAGGCCACTCCTTCCCGAACTTTATAAATAGTCTCAAAATTTTCCCTGATATCGACATTCAACGACACGACACCTCCTTTTACTATATATAATGCCTGACTAGGATCATTTCTAAAAAAAACAACTTCATCCTTGCTATATTTTCGATAATGGATCGCCGGAAGGAACCTGTACATTTCCGCATACTTTAAATGATTAAAAAATTGAGTCTTTGCTAGAAACTCAAAAATCTTCAATTCCCCTTCAGTGTAAGTCCTTTTAAAAGGATTAAGCATAAATTTATTATTTTAACTTAAAATACATGACCTCATTGGTGGCGGAAGTAAGCTTAAAACGATCATCCACCCGGTATCCCACTACCCAAACCACTTCCCCGCTGGCATCGCAAAGTACCTTCACGTTATTTTTGATAATTACAGGTACTTTCAAATCTATTAAAAAATCGCTTATTTTCTTAAACTTTTTCATCCCCAGCGGCCTAAAACGATCCCCCTCCTTCCATTTCCTTAATTTCAATGGAAACACCAAGCTATTCCTGTCCAGCATCGCGTTTACTTTCTTTACATCCACGGCCACATCTCCCTCCATCACCAATATATCGTATACCTTTCCTTCAAAAGACAGTTCCAGATCAGTTTTGGCAAGGTCAAACTCAGCAAAAGGAGCTAGTTTTTCACCTAACAGCAAATGATCCCTGTCTATATTGACCATGAAATTACCTGATTCAAACCGCTGTCCCACTTCATCTGACCAAAGCACAGTCAGCATGTCCTCTATTTGGGAAGGGTTAAACCCATAATCACGTAACCAGTAATAAAGCAGACTGGACTTTCCTGGCACAGTCTCCAAGGAAGCCTTTTCCAGAAATAGTACCTGTCCCTCCCGTTTGATCGTCTGCCTTTTCCACTGGTCAAACAAATAGAAGAACGCTTTACCAGTATCTTTTAGCCTATCAAAACTCATGTGAAGTTTCTCCTCCACATGGTCATCATGTGACTTCATCAGTGGCAGCACTTCATTGCGGAGGAAATTTCGCTTATAATTACTTTGGCTGTTCGAGCTGTCCTCTCTCCATGAAAGCTGCTCGCTTACCATAAAGGCTTCCAGCTGCTGACGGGTAAAAGGCAATAAGGGCCTGATCACATGCTCCCTGATTTCGGCCATACCATACACTCCTTCGATTCCTGTCCCACGCATCAGGTTAAGCAAAATCGTTTCCAACTGATCGTCAGCGTGGTGAGCCACAATAATCCCACAAAGTTTATACTGCTGCTTTAACGCCTCAAACCACGCATAACGTAAATCCCTGGCGGCCATTTGGGTGGATATCCCGTTAGTGGAGGCGTGGTGTTGGGTATCAAAACGCTGCACTGAAATAGCTGCACCAAGTTTTTCTGCCAATTCCCTTACAAACTTTTCATCTCCGTCGCTTTCCTCACCTCGCAGACCAAAGTTGCAATGGGCGATTCTGAAACCAATCCCCGCTTTCTTCAGCAGCCAGGCCAAAGCCACACTATCAACGCCACCGCTTGTCGCCAACAAATAAGGCTTTGAGGTATCTAAAATATTTTTTGTCCGTATATGACTGATAAACTGATCGAGCATAACCCAAAAATACCATTTTTGATTAATTTTGTCGTTGATAACTTTCCAAATGCTAAAAAAGACCCTCACATATTTACTTACTCTATGCTGTTTAATTTTCAGTGCCCACCTTTCCAATGCACAGCAATCAAGGGATTTTCTTGGCTTAAACAAAGCTGACAGCATCCATAGGGTCGAAGCCACTCAAATACAAAAGGTGTACGGCAACATCATCATGAAACAAAGAGAGTTTACCATCTATTGTGACTCTGCTTATTATGACCAAAATGGCAATAAGTCTGAACTTTTTGGCAATGTCCGAATAGAAAACCCGAAGGATACCGTCACCATTACCTGCTTCTATGCCGATTATAATGGCAATACTTATTTGGCAAAATTACGTGATGACGTTGTATTCGTAAAAGCTGGAACAACCTTGTACACCGACTTTTTGGATTACAATAGAAGATCGGGAGTAGCCGACTACTTTAACTTTGGGAAAGTAGTGGACAGTACCAATGTACTCACCAGCCAAAAAGGACTATATGAAACCCAAGAGGAAAAAATCACCTTTACGGATAATGTCATTTTGGTCAACCCTGAATACACCCTAAAATCAAATATTCTCTATTATTTCACCGTCCCCAAAATCGCCGAAACCGAAGGACTCACCAATATCCGGTCAGAAAAAGGTGATGAACTCAACGCCAAAAAAGGGAGCTATTATGACACCCAAAACAAGCAGTTCAGGTTTTATGAAGGCGATGTAGAGAATGAAACCAGCAAGGTCACAGGGGATGAGCTTTTTTATGACGAAAACAAAAAATATTACGAAGGCAAAGACAATGTCAGCATCTTCAATAAAGAACGAAACATCGAAATATTTGGAGATGTAGGCAAGTATTGGGAGGAGAAGAAATATTCAGAAGTTTACGGGAATGCACTGGTGCAGAAGTATTTTGAAGCAGACACTATGTACATGACAGCAGACACCCTGATCAGTCAGGATAGTGAAACGGCAGTAAACCGCCACATGCTGGCCTATCCAAATACCAATATGATCAAGGGGGAAATGTCAGGAAGGGCTGATTCCACGGTGTACATGTATGCCGACTCCACCATTTTCCTCTATGGTGATCCTTTGCTATGGAACAATAAAAGCCAAATTTCCGCTGACAGCATCCACTTTCTCATTGCCAATGAAGATATTGACCGGGCTTTTCTGAAAGACAATGCCTTCGCCATCACCGCCGACACCATTGCCAATTTTAACCAGATCAAAGGCCGTCAGATGATTGGATACTTTGAGGATGGCGATATGAGCAGACTGGAAGTGGAAGGCAACGGAGAGTCACTTTATTTCGCCCTTGAAAATGACACCACACTCCAAGGAGTCAACTCGCTACTATGTGGCAAGATCTTCATGCATTTCGAAAATGGCAATGTGGTCAAAATCAACCATACCATTAATCCTGAGGCATCATTCACTCCTCCACATATGCTAAATGAGGAGAACTCTAAGCTTGAGGGCTTTGTCTGGAGAGCTGAAGAACGCCCTACATTGGAGATGGTGTTGGAATGGCGAACGCCAAAAAAACAACCCGAAAATCCCCAAAATCTCTTTCACGAACCTAATATACGCATCCCTTACCCTGATGAAGATGACATACAAGTCATCATTAATAATTGGCTAAAGGAGCGGGATAAAGTCCAACAATAAGCTCGTTTTCGACTTAACAATTTTTAACAAACGCTACCGCTTAAAAAAAATTTTAAAGGGGTTAACATTTTTTAACCCACTTTCCTTTAAAAGCACGAACCAAATCGGTATTTTTATACGTATAAGATTTAGAAAGTCACACACTTAAACGAATATCATATCGATAGAGCATCTACATGAAAAATTTTTTATCGCTATTCATTTTTGTTTTCATGTTTTTTCAGCTAACAACAGCTGAAGCCCAGCAAGTGCATGTCTTAAGCGAAAAGATACAGTTTACAGGTAAAATTGACGATATTCAGCGTAAATCCATTATCCTTCAAAACACTTCCAACGAGAAGAAAGAGTACATCATGAAGTTTATGAGAGGAGAAATCGGTTCTTCCCAAGACATCAAAGTTTGCATAGGAGACAATTGTTTGGATCCCAGAAAGGACATCTCCAAAATTATGGTCACCTTAGAGCCAAACGAAGTATTTACTGATTTGTATATTGAATTCAAACTGGGAATTACAGAGACCAAGGGTACCTTTGACCTGCATTTCTCCAATACCGCTAACCTAAGAGATGTTTTCATCATAGAAGGCGTGTATGAAACCTTTGCGCCAAAGGATGATGAAGCCGTTAATCATAAAGACATCTCGTTTGGAAGCGTCTACCCTAACCCCAGCAATAGAATTGCGCAAATCGACTATCAAATAAAAAATCCCAATGCGAACATCAAGCTGCTCATCAATAGTTTTATCGGCAACCCTATCGAAGAGCTCACCCTCTCCCCCCAACAAAAAACCGTACTCATCAACGTGAGTGATTTTAATCCTGGAGTTTATTTTTACACACTTATGGTAAACGGGAAAAATATAGTTACCAAAAAGCTCGTTGTCAAAAAATAAGTCTCCATACATCACTCCAAAGTAACTTTGATACCGAACCAAATTCCCTTATATTTGCAGATTGAAAATATGAAGAATACAATTAGACATATATTGCTCTTGGCAATGGTAATGACCCTTGGCGCTTGTGGAAAATTCTACAAACTAGAAAAAAGCACAAACTGGGACGAAGTATATACCGCTGCCAATGAATATTACGAAGAAGGAGAGTATAATAAGGCCATAATCCTTTATGATAAGGTACTACCTGTCATTCGAGGGAGTGAGAAATCCGAACTGGCTCAGTTTAATTATGCCTATGCGCATTTTAGACTAAAGCGTTACATTGAGGCAGCCAGCTATTTCAATACTTTTTATGAAAGCTTTAGCCGAAGCCCACTGGCGGAAGAAGCACTTTTCATGCATGCCTATTCGCTTTACCTAGATGCGCCAGATTACAACTTGGATCAAAAGAGTAGTCGGGAAGCCGTAGCTGCAATTCAGCAATTCATCAACCGTTTCCCAAGGTCCGATTCTTATGAAAGGGCTATGGGCATGATAGAAAACCT
The DNA here is from genome assembly GCF_006575665.1 of Echinicola soli. Taxonomy (NCBI): domain Bacteria; kingdom Pseudomonadati; phylum Bacteroidota; class Cytophagia; order Cytophagales; family Cyclobacteriaceae; genus Echinicola; species Echinicola soli. Next base: position 2,437,863 of record NZ_CP041253.1, on the reverse strand, counting down.
TCAGTCACGCTTTGAGAAAAAAGCTTATGAAGAAGCCAGCATGTATTACCGCCTGACAGAAGGCTTGTTCCCCGGTCAGTTTTACTTGGCTTGTATCGTAAACTTCCAGAATTTTGCAAACTCCTACCCAAACAGTGAACATAACGAAGAGCTTGCTTATAAGCTGGTAGAAGTCAGCTCAGCCTATGCTGAGCGAAGCATTTTCAACAAAAAGGAAGAACGCCTCAACCAAGCACTTGAATTTGGTGATGAATTCCAACGTAAATATCCCAAAAGCGGATACAAAAACGAGGTAACATCCTTAATGGAAGAAACCAAAGAAGAGCTTGCCTCTCATCAAAAGATGAAAAAACAATACGATGAGATCAGGAAGCTAGAGCAAGAGGCGAGAGAAAAGCAACAAAAGGAAGCGGACGAAAAACAAGAGCTAGAGCAAGCAGTCACTCCTGAAACAGGAGCCAATTCCAATAAATAAGAGAAAACAAACAATTGAATCATATGGCAGTTAATCCTTCAATTATCACTAGAGACTTGGACAAAGTAGCCGATGTATCCGGTAACTTGTATGAGTCCATCCACATCGTTTCCCAAAGAGCAAAACAAATCTCTTTGGCCACTAAAGAAGAACTCAACACTAAATTGTCCGAGTTTGCTTCTACTGTGGACAACTTGGAAGAAGTGTTCGAAAACAAAGAACAAATCGAAATCTCCAAGTTTTATGAAAGAATGCCAAAACCTTCTACGCTGGCGATGGAAGAATACATGGAAGGAAAAGTACACTTCAGAAGGCCTGAAGAGGAAAGCGAAGAAGAACTATAATAGCAGATGCAGCTGCAGGGCAAACGCATATTACTGGGTATTACAGGCAGTATTGCCGCCTACAAAGCAGCTCACCTGACCAGGTTACTGGTCAAAGAAGGAGCAGAAGTACAGATCATCATGAGTACTTCTGCTCTTGATTTCATCCCCCCCCTTACCCTTTCGACCCTATCCAAGAGACCTGTCCATCATCAATTTCACAAGGATGAAACAGGAGAATGGAACAATCATGTAGAACTTGGCCTTTGGGCAGACCTTTTTATTATTGCCCCATTAAGTGCCAGCACCCTTTCGAAACTTGCCAACGGCAATTCCGATAACCTGCTTACCGCCACTTACCTGTCGGCCAGATGTCCTGTGATGTTGGCTCCCGCCATGGATTTGGACATGTACCGGCATTCTTCCGTAACCACCAACCTCGCTACTGTAAAAACCTACGGCAACATCCTTTTGGATGCTGAAAGTGGGGAACTTGCCAGTGGACTAAGTGGTCAAGGAAGAATGATGGAGCCTGAACATATCCTGGAAAGGGTGATTACGCACTTTCACACCTCCAATGACCTAAATGGTCAAACCGCTTTGGTGACCGCCGGGCCGACCCACGAGGCTATTGATCCAGTGCGATACATCGGCAATCACTCCAGTGGGAAAATGGGGGTGGCCATTGCTGAAAACATGGCCAAAAGAGGGGCAAAGGTTACCCTTGTCATGGGACCATCGCAAGAGACAGCCCGTCATCCCAACATCACCACCATCCACGTAATAAGTGCACGGGAAATGTTTGAAGCAGCCCAAAAAGCTCATCGTACCACAAAGATCAGTGTTTTTGCTGCGGCAGTAGCTGATTATGCGCCAGCGGATCAGTCCAAAGAGAAAATCAAGAAATCAAGCGATGACCTGAGCATTTCCCTAAAAAAGAATATTGACATCGCCGCTACGCTTGGAAAAAATAAGTCCGCAGAACAATACCATGTGGGATTTGCCCTGGAGACCAACCAAGAGGAAGAAAATGCCCTGGAAAAGCTGAAGAAAAAGAACTTTGATTTCATAGTGCTCAATTCCATGAAGGATAAAGGAGCAGGTTTTAAGCATGATACCAATAAAATCACCATCTACCATAAAACCGGCAAAAAAGAAGCCTCCCCATTATTAGCCAAAGTGGATGTGGCGGCTTTGATCGTGGACAACATCGTAAAAGACCTTTAGCGGAAAGCTTATTCCGACTTTATTTTTTTATATTTAAGGGCAACATTTGGAGCATATGAGAAATAACCTCTTTTTACTCTTTTTACTTTTATTCACCACCTTCCAAGTGACGGCACAGGAGCTAAACTTCACCGTCACCATCAACAGTGAACGTGCCAGGACCCAAAACAAGGATATCTTTGATCAAATGAAAAACTCCTTTGAACAGTTCCTCAATGGGCGAAGCTGGACCAGCGATCAATTTGACGCCACTGAAAAGATCAAAGGAAACATGCTTGTCACCATTAACGACATGCCTCAAGTGGGGTATTTTGAAGCTACTGTTCAGATCCAAGCTGTCCGACCGGTATATGGCACCAGCTATGAAACCCTTACCTTGAATTTTGTAGACAGGAACTGGAATTTTGAGTTCAAGGAATCCCAGCCAATGGAATTTAACCGCTATTCCTACCTGAATGAAATCACTTCCCTGCTAGCCTATTATGCCTACATCGTGATCGGGATTGACTACGACACCTTTTCTCCCGAAGGAGGTGAGCCGTATTTCGAAATTGCCAATAACATTGTCTCCAATGCCCTTCAATCCTCAAAACTCGGCTGGGAACAAGATCCCAGTAATCGACGAAACCGATACTGGCTAATAGATGAACTTTACAGTTCACAAGTTACCAGGGCGATTCGTGAAGCCTTTTATCTATATCATCGCCGGGGACTTGACATGCTGAGCAAAAATCCCGAAGAAGCCTATCAAAACATATTGAAGGCCCTAAGTAACCTTGCAGATGTCAATAACATACAACCAAACAGTATTTTGACCATTTCCTTTATGGATGCGAAATCAGACGAAATCGCTAAAGTACTCAAAAATGCCCCATTGGAGATCAAGGAACAAGCGGTGGATTACCTCCTACAAGTGGACCCTAACAACGCCAGAAAATACAATGACATCCTGTAAAGGGGAATAATGGAGTGTGCTGCCGGTAATAAGGCATGGGATTGAGAACAAGATGTTTGCAATTTCACGGTAAACCTTTCCAACCTTACCACCTTTCAACTTTACAACGATAAAATTCCTCGTAACTTTACATTCGCTAAGCTGAAAACCGATTTTATTTTATGCTAAAGAACCTGAGCATTACAAACTATGCACTGATCGAATCGCTGGAAATGGGGCCATCCCCAGCACTGAACATGATTACCGGAGAAACAGGAGCCGGTAAATCCATCATGCTCGGCGCTATCGGACTACTACTCGGGAACCGGGCGGACACCAAAGCACTTTTCGATGACGAAAAAAAATGCATTATTGAAGGGGTTTTTGAGATCGGTAATTATGGTCTGGAAAGTTACTTCCAAGCTGAAGACCTAGACTATGAAGTCCAATGTATCATTCGCAGGGAAATCTCCCCTTCAGGAAAATCAAGGGCCTTTGTCAATGACACTCCCGTAAAACTGGACATCCTCAAATCCCTGGGCAAGTCATTGATGGACATTCATTCCCAGCACGACACCCTGCTTTTGGCCGCAGGCGAATACCAGCTGGGTCTGATCGACGCTTATGCTAGTACCCAATCGGAAAAAGAGCACTATTCGACGGCCTTCAAAGCCTATAAAAAATCACGGAAAGCATACGAAAAGCTCCTTCATGAAGCAGGAGAATTACGTAAAGAAGCCGATTTCAACCAGTTTCAGCTAGAGGAGCTTTCTGCGCTACAACTTCAAGATGGAGAACAGGAAATACTGGAAAACGAACAGGAAGTCTTGGACAATGCCGAGGAAATCAAGTCCAAAATCAACGAAAACCTCCAATTGCTCCAAGGTGATGAGATAGGAGTCTCCGCCCTGCTGATGCAGATCAATCAAGGATTTCAGCAACTGACCAGGTACAGTAACCGCTTTAATGAGCTCAGAGAGCGATTTGACAGTGTGTGTATTGAAGTGAACGATATTGCCGCCACGCTGGAAGATGAGGATAGCAAAGTCGAAGTAGATTTTGACAAATTGGAAGAAATCAGGGAACGCCTCAGCAAAATCTACCAACTCCAAAAAAAGCATGGTGTACAAACAGTAGAAGAGCTGATGACATTGGAAAAAGAATTGGCTGACAAAGCCTTTCAGATCGGCAACCTCGATGAGGAATTGGAGCAGTTAAAATCCGACACTGAAAACGCTTGGCAGACACTTTCCCAAGCTGGGCAACTACTTTCCCAAAAGCGCCAAAAATGCTTCAAGGGATTTGCTAAGGAAATCACAGTACTGTTGGCCAATTTAGGCATGGAGAACGCCACTCTTGAAATATCCCATCAGAATGTCGATCCGATCGCCACTGGCATGGATGAAGTGGAAATTCTCTTCACAGCCAATAAAGGAGTAAAACCCCAACCGATCCGCCAAGTGGCTTCAGGTGGGGAATTCTCCAGACTGATGTTTGCCATCAAGTACATCATGGCCGATAAGGTCGCCTTGCCAACGTTGATTTTTGATGAAATCGACACAGGAATCTCCGGTGAAGTAGCCCTCCAAATGGTCAAGATGATGCAGGAAATTGCCAAAAGGCACCAAGTCATCTCTATCAGTCACCTTCCACAGGTCGCTGCAAAAGGGGACAAGCACTATTTCGTGTACAAAGACAACAGTGCGGCCAAAACCATTAGTAAAATCCGCGCCTTGAACCAGGAAGAGCGAATAACAGAAATTGCCAAAATGATCGCAGGAGCCAATCCTTCTGAAAGTGCTGTACAAAGTGCCATGGACCTATTGGGAGAGTAAGACCACTCAATTTGATGTTTAACCCGGATTCTACGTCTTAGAATCTGAATCTAAAAGCTCTTATTGAGGCAATTGCCAAAAGTTATGGTTTGTGGAAAAACATCTTCTTTCATTGCAGAACTCTTTTCATTATTTTAGTGTAGCAAAAAGAAAAAATGGACAGCTATTAAAAAAGTCATGAAGGTCTTATTAGACATACAGGACTACAAAGCCCTACACTTACTGGAAGTGCTCAAAGGTTTGCCCTATGTTAAAACGAAGCAACTTACAGATAGCAAAGCTGAGTTCATGAGTGAAATCAGGTAGGCTGTAAAAGAAATGAAACTCATTTGCTCAGGGGAAAAACAAACCCGTGATGCAGAAGACTTCCTTGATGAACTATAAAGTCAAAACCATAGAAGTTTTTGAACGTCAAACTAAGAAACTAATCAAAAATATCCTTCACTAAAAATCCAAATTATTTGATCTGGTCCAGAAACTAAAAAAACGCCCACAACAAGGAACTTCCATTGGAAAAAATTGCTTCAAAATCCGCTTAGCCATCAAATCCAAAGGTAAAGGTAAGTCAGGTGGAGCGAAACAATAACCAATGTTATTGTTGACAATGACATCATTTATTTGCTTTCTATCTATGATAAATCCACGAAAAACAACTTCTCAAATTACGAGCTAGAAGAACTCTTACAGTTTATCCCGGACAAATAGCCCATTGGTACGTTAGATTCAATTTGAAGCACCTGAAAAGGCAATATTCAGCAAGATACAGTTAGAAAAGGTGAAAATTTAATTAATTTTACCACTTAGCAATTAGAGAATAATCAATTTAAAGATAAATCATGCCTGAGAACCTACTGAAAGGAAAAAAAGGAATCATCACCGGCGCACTGGACGAAAACTCCATTGCCTGGAAAACCGCACTGAAAGCCAAGGAACAGGGAGCTAAGTTCGTGCTCACCAATGCCCCTATCGCCATGAGAATGGGTGCCATCAACGAACTGGCAAAAGAATGTGACACCATCGTCATCCCAGCTGACGCTACTTCTGTGGAGGACCTTGAAAAACTATATGATGAAGCCAAGGAATACTTGGGAGGCAACTTTGACTTTCTATTGCACTCCATAGGAATGTCCCCCAATATCCGAAAAGGACGAGCTTACGGCGATCTGAACTATGATTGGGCGATGAAGTCCTATGACGTTTCTGCTATATCTTTTCACAAAATGATGCAAGTAGCAGAGAAAAAAGACCTCATGAACGAATGGGGATCGATCGTAGGGCTTTCTTATATCGCTTCCCAGCGTGTATTCCCTTTTTATACGGACATGGCTGACGCCAAAGCACTTTTGGAAAGTATTGCAAGGGGCTTTGGTTACCGATTCGGTAAAAGTAAAAAGGTACGTGTAAACACCATTTCCCAGTCTCCAACAGTAACGACAGCAGGGTCAGGTATCGGTGGATTTGATGCTTTCTACAATTTTGCTGACTCGGTATCCCCATTAGGAAATGCATCTGCTGAAGCTTGTGCAGAATACATCGTTTCGTTATTCTCTGACTTCACCAGAATGGTCACCATGCAGAACCTCTATCACGATGGGGGATATTCGAGCACGGGTATTTCAGAAGAAATTATGGAAAAGTTTTCCGATAAATAATGGAGCCTTGGTGCCTTGGCGCTATCGACGATCTGCCGAAAAGTCGCTAAGGCACTATTTTACCTTACAGATTTCATTAATGTACTCGGATCTATGTTCATCCCTGAAGTCTATAAAATGGGTAAGCCTCATCTTTCTTATCTATTTTTTTTAAGGTTCTATATTGAATACTGTGGGTAAATTATCCACGGGACTGTCCCTCTTGTGCGGATAGATCAGGGGAATAGTTTTGTTCCTACGGCACAAAGCCCCCTGGAGGCAACCTGATTTTACCAGGCTTAAATGCCCAGCGGCATTGGCCAGGACTCCCTCCTCACTATTTTACCGACAGAAGTGTCAGCAGGGATGCGCCATTAGGAGCATTAGCTTGGTAACAGAAATTGGATACAGCATCCTAACAGTGCCGTAGGTACTGACCATGGGTAAGGAAAACATATATCATTATCGACTGTATCAGGAACATGAGCACCCAATTCATCAGTCCACGCGATTCTTCGATCTCCATAGCCCGCTAGCGCTCAGTTTACCCATAGTAAATCATAGAGAACCAATATTCTTTAACTGGCAGAAAAGCGTATAATCATATTTTTGAAATACCAAAAATCAATTCATATCTCAAATACCAGTATTCCAACATTTATTCGTATCCAAGTCCCCCGATGATAAATCATCAATATAATTTAGATGGCTACGACAGCGCTCTTGTTTATCACTGTTAATCAGCAGCTTAAATATCAGCTAAAAAAAACGGAACCCAAAATCAGGCTCCGTCTTCAACTATTCATATCAACTAAATCTCAATTACTTCAAAATCTGCTCAGCCAACCAATCTCCTACTTCAGAGGTTTTGCTTGGTTTGCTCTCTTCGGCGATATCTTCAGTCACCACACCTTCGGCCAGTGAAAGGTTAACTACGTCAGAAATAGCCTTGGCTTCGTCTTTCAAGTCAAAAGCATACTCAAACATCATCGCAGCAGAAAGCACTGTCGCCAATGGATTGGCAATGTCTTTTCCGGCAGCCTGGGGATAAGAACCATGGATAGGTTCAAACAGCTTCACATCGCTTCCCAAGGAAGCAGAAGGCATCAGCCCCATGGATCCACTGATCACACTGGCCTCATCTGTAAGGATATCACCAAAGAGGTTTTCGGTAATCAACACATCATAGGCTTTTGGCCACTGGATGAGTCGCATGGCTACGGCATCCACAAACTCATACTCCACTTTTACATCTGGATATTCTGGTTCCAGCTCCTGTACGGTTTCTCTCCACAGACGGGAAGTGGCCAATACGTTGGCTTTATCCACACAGGTCAATAATTTTCTCCTCTTCTGGGCAAACTCAAAGCCCATTCGTGCCAATCGCGTGATTTCTTCTTTGGTGTACACATTGGTATCAAAAGCCTTGGTACCTTGCTCATTTCGGCCTCTAGGCTCACCAAAGTAAATACCACCTGTCAACTCTCTCAAGAACACAAAATCAGTACCTTCGATTCGCTCTTTCTTCAAAGGCGACTTATGGATCAATGAAGGGAAAGTGAATGTAGGTCGTACGTTGGAAAAAAGCCCCAGTTTCTTTCTCATGGCCAGCAGCCCTTGTTCAGGTCTTACTTTTGCCTTGGGGTCATTGTCGTATTTGGGATCTCCAATGGCACCGAACAATACTGCGTCCGCCTGTAGACATACCTCATGAGTCTCATCAGGATAAGGATTGCCAGTGGCATCGATGGCTGCCGCCCCCACTACGGCTTCTTTAAAAGTAATGGTATGGCCAAATTTCTTTCCTACGGCTTTGACCACTTTTACCGCTTGTTCGATCACTTCAGGGCCGATACCATCACCTGGTAGCAGCGCTATATTCATTTCCATACAAATTTTTATTTTCTGGTTTACCTGTATTGATTTGTTCGATGATATTGAGCATTTTTTCGGTGGCCATCATGGCAGCCACGGTCTGGTCGCTGTCCAGCCCTTTAGTCTTGATAATCCTTCCGTATTCCCAGGTGATGACGGTTTCCACAAAAGCATCCGTTTTACCCCCAGGAGGAATACTCACACTGAAATCGGTCAGTTTGGGAAGCTTCTTATTGAGTGATTTATAAATCTTGTGCAATGCCAGCATAAAAGAATCAAACTGGCCATTTCCTGAGGCATGTGCCTCATAAAATTGGTCATTAAATTTCAGCTTCAGCTGCACGGTAGGCTTGAGGCCCTTGGAATGGGTCATGTGATACCCTTCGATGCTGATGTCCTTCTTAATGGAGTTATTCTGAAGCACATCGGAAATGATATAAGGAAGGTCCTCAGTAGTCACGCGCTCCTTGCGATCTCCCAGCTCAATGATCTTTTGGGTCACCTTGCTCAACTCTTCCGGTTCCAGTTCGATGCCCAGCTCCATCAGGTTTTTGAGGATATTGGCTTTGCCCGAAGTTTTGCCCAAGGCATATTTCCTGGTACGGCCAAATCGCTCAGGTAAAAGATCGTTGAAATAAAGATTTTTCTTATTATCCCCATCAGCATGGATACCAGCTGTCTGGGTGAAGACATTTTCTCCCACCACTGGCTTATTGGAAGGAATATGAAGCCCTGAAAACTGCTCCACCAATTTACTGATACGGTAGATTTTATTTTCTTGGACATTCAGTTTGACTCCTGTAAAATCAGTAATAGTGGCCACAATGCTCTCTAATGGAGCATTACCTGCTCGCTCTCCAAGGCCATTTACAGTGGTATGGACGCCAGAAGCCCCATTGGCAACGGCCTCCATGACATTGGCCACAGATAGGTCATAGTCATTGTGTGCATGAAAATCAAGGTGCACATCAGGAAAAGAACTGCTTACCACCCCCACAAATTCCGCTACTTCGGAAGGCTTCAAAATCCCCAAAGTATCCGGCAACATGATCCTTTTCACCTTTTGTCCTGCTAAAAAAGCAATCAGCTTTAAGGTATAATCCCTGGAGTGGCGCATTCCGCTACTCCAATCTTCCAGGTAGACATTCACAGCAATATCCTTTTCGTCAGCATAAGCAATGCACTTTTGGATATCGGAAAAATGTTGTTCAGGTGTTTTCTTAAGCTGGTGGGTGAGGTGGTTAAGGGAACCTTTGGTTAGGAGGTTAAGGACTTTGGCTCCTGCTTCTGTCAGCCAATCCACCGAAGCCGGTGTATCCACAAACCCCAAGACTTCTACCTTGTCCAAGTATCCTTTTTCGGCAGCCCAATGCGTAATTTTCTTTACCCCCTCAAGCTCTCCCTCAGAAACCCTTGCGGATGCCACTTCGATCCTGTCCACCTTCAACTCCTCCAGCAGCAATTTAGCTATCTGGAGTTTTTCAGAAGGCAGAAAGGACACCCCTGAGGTCTGTTCACCATCCCTCAGTGTGGTATCCATGATTTCTATTTTCTTATCAAGACGCATGATTATATTAGTATCTAGTATTGAGTATCAAGTAGCTAGACGAATAAGGTATTCAAGCCATGGTATAGGTCACCATGGCTTGAATAAACATTGCTAGACTCGTTATTTTCTCGTTGTTTCGAATTCAACGATCTGATCTTTCATGTTCAGCAAGTAGTCGATATCATCAAAACCATTTTGCATGTTTTGTTTCTTGTAAGAGTTGATATCAAAAGATTCTGAACTTCCTGTACTAAGAAGGGTGATAGTCTGTTTGGCGATATCCACTTCCACTTCCGTAGCAGGATCTTTCTCCACTTCTGCGAAAATCTCATCCAAAAATTCCGGAGTAATTGTCACCGGCAGAATACCAACGTTCAGGGCGTTGTTTTTAAAGATATCTGCAAAGAAGCTGGACACTACACATCTAAATCCATAATCATAAATCGCCCAAGCAGCGTGCTCGCGGCTGGAGCCTGACCCGAAATTTTTACCAGCTACCAATACTTTACCGGAGTAAGTAGGGTCATTCAGCACAAAGTCAGCTTTCGGATTTCCTTCGCTGTCATATCTCCAATCCCTGAACAAGCCTTCTCCGAAACCTTTCCTTTCGGTAGCTTTCAGAAACCTTGCAGGGATGATTTGGTCCGTATCCACATTCTCAGTAGGCAACGGAACCACAGTACTTTTTAATAAATTGAACTTATCGTAAGCCATTTTTAGATCGATTTTTAATTAAACTTCACGAGGATCTGCCACTTCACCGGTAATGGCCACAGCCGCTACTGTCAATGGTGACGCCAGTAAGGTCCTTGCTCCTGGTCCCTGACGGCCTTCAAAATTCCTATTGGAGGTAGACACAGCGTATTTACCTGCAGGAATCTTATCGTCGTTCATGGCCAGACAGGCAGAACAGCCCGGCTGTCGCAATTTGAAACCTGCTTCTTCAAGGATAGTTACCAGCCCTTCTTCAATGGCTTGGTTTTCCACTTCTCTAGAACCGGGCACGATCCAAGCAGTGATATTCTCCGCCTTTTTCTTTCCTTTCACAAATTCCGCTACTGCACGGATATCCTCGATTCGGCCATTGGTACAGCTTCCCACGAAGACATAATCAATCTTTTTACCTTTGATAGGCTCACCAGGCTGAAAGCCCATGTAATCCAATGACTTCAGGTAGGTTTTTTTGTTGCTTCCTTCCATACCTTCAGTGGTAGGAATGATATCTTTAATCTTGATGCCCATACCAGGATTGGTGCCGTAAGTAATCATCGGCTCGATGTCCTCGGCATCATAGGTATATTCCAAATCAAATTCAGCACCCTCGTCGGTTTTCAGGGATTTCCAGTATGCTACTGCTTTATCCCAATCTTCACCTTTCGGGGCATGTTCTTTTCCTTTTAGGTAATCAAAAGTCACCTCATCGGGTGCGATCAATCCACCTCTGGCTCCCATCTCGATACTCATGTTACAGATGGTCATCCTTGCTTCCATGCTGAGGCTTTGAATGGCCGAACCTGCATATTCGATAAAATATCCGGTACCGCCACTGGCCGAGATTTTCGAGATGATGTAAAGGATAATATCTTTAGAGGTCACTCCCTTTCCAGGCTCACCGTTTACGGTAATCCGCATACGTTTAGGCTTGGACTGCATGATACATTGCGAAGCAAATACCATTTCCACCTCACTGGTACCGATTCCGAAGGCTATCGCCCCAAAAGCACCGTGTGTAGAAGTATGGCTATCACCACAAACAATGGTCATACCGGGCTGGGTAATGCCCAATTCCGGGCCAATAACGTGCACGATACCATGGTGGTCTGTCCCCAAGTCGTGCAGTTCAATTCCGTATTTGCTACAATTTTCGCGCAGCTTTTCCACCTGCATGCGGGAAAGCTTATCTTTAATGGTTTTGTCCTGATCGATGGTCGGTACGTTGTGATCAGGAGTGGCTACCGTGCGCTCGGGAAAGAGCACATTGTTACCTCGGTTTTCAAGGTTAAGGAATGCCACAGGACTGGTGACTTCATGGATAAAATGCTTATCTATGAAAAACACATCAGGCCCACCCGGAACGGTTTTGACTACGTGTTCGTCCCATACTTTGTCAAATAATGTTTTCTTTTCCATCGCTTCTGTTGTCAATCGTCATAAAGTTCGGGAGGAACAGGTACAAAACATCTCCAATTTTCACCTATTCCTCCCAAAAGTCCACCTTCGGGAAAGTCTATAATAAGTAACACAACAGGAGTTAGTTTTAATTCCCATTGTTAGACTTTCCGCCAAGTTTAAATTAGTTATTCTCTGGTCTCAGCTTACGAACAGTAGCACCTGCCTTCCACATTTCAGACTCTCTTAGCTCTTTCAGCTCTACTTCTAACTTCTCTCTGTAGTCTGCTTTACTGTTTGATTCAATGGATTTAGCTGCTTCTTTGCCATCTTTTACACTTTTGTACAGTTGCTCAAATACTGGCTTGGAAGCATCTCTAAAAGGCTTCCACCAATCAAGGGCACCTCTTTGGGCAGTCGTAGAGCAGTTGGCATACATCCAGTCCATGCCGTTTTCAGCCACGAGTGGCATCAAGCTTTGTGTCAGCTCTTCCACTGTCTCGTTAAATGCTTCAGATGGAGAGTGACCATTATCTCTCAACACTTCGTACTGGGCAGCAAAGATTCCCTGGATAGCACCCATCAAGGTACCTCTTTCACCAGTAAGGTCAGAAGTCACCTCTCTGTAGAAGTCGGTTTCGAACAAATATCCTGAACCTACGCCGATACCAAGTGCAATGACTCTTTCTCTTGCTTTGCCAGTGGCATCCTGATAGATTGCAAAAGAAGAGTTCAACCCTCTACCTTCTACAAACATTCTTCTCAAGGAAGTACCAGACCCTTTAGGAGCGACCAAGATCACGTCTACGTCTTCTGGCGGCACGATTCCTGTTTGATCATTGTACGTCACTCCAAAACCATGGGAAAAGTAAAGGGCTTTTCCAGGAGCAAGGTGCTTCTTAACTGTTGGCCACAATGCAATTTGACCTGCATCAGAAAGTAAGAATTGAAGGATAGTACCTTTTTCACAAGCCTCTTCCAGCTCAAAAAGCGTTTCGCCAGGAACCCAGCCATCGGCTACAGCCTTGTCCCAGGTCTTGGAGTTTTTACGTTGGCCGACGATGACATTAAAGCCGTTGTCTTTAAGGTTTAGGGCTTGGCCGGGACCTTGCACACCATAACCGAGTACGGCAATCACTTCGTCTTTAAGCACTTCTCTGGCTTTCTCAAGAGGGAATTCTTCTCTTGTTACTACATCTTCTTCAACTGTTCCGAATTTCAGTTTCATTGTTTCTAATTTTAATTATTCAAATATTGTTCAATTGTTCCCATTGGTTTGGCCACGGCCACCCTACCTGATCTGGCAAATTCGAGGATGTTGAAATCCTTTAAAATCTCCAGTAGGGCCTTGGTGTCTTCTTTATGGCCGGTCATTTCGATCACCACAAATTCTTTCTCGGCGGATATGATGCGGGCATTGTACTGCCTGATCACTTTCTCCAAACCCGGGTCAAGACTGCTGATCGGTATTTTGTACAGGGCAATTTCCTGGTACACCACTTCGTCATCCTTATAATAAAACGACTTGATCACATCAATGATCTTCTCGGTTTGCTTGACGATCTGAATGACCTGATCTTCCGTAGTGGTCACTTCAATAGTAATCCTGTGCACACCATCTTCCTTACTTTCTGAAGCAGTAAGGGCATCTATATTCACTCCCCTTCTTGTAAAGATCAAGGTAACTCTATTCAGGATACCAATGAAATTTTCGGTAAAAAGGGATACAGTATATCGATTCATATTTTAGTATCTAGTATCTTAAAACGGGTATTGGACTCTTACTTCTACTGACCGGATTTTGGCAGATCAGCTTAACCTTACTTCTTCCACAGAACATCCAGTAGGGATCATCGGGAATACGTTGTCTTCTTTCTCTACCACTACTTCCAGAAAATAAGGGCCTTCATGAACCATCATCTCTGCTACCGTATCCTTCAGGTTATCCCTTTCGGTCACTTTGGTGGCCTTCATATTATAGGCTTCAGCGATTTTGATAAAATCAGGATTATCCAGCTCAGTGAATGAATAACGCTTATCAAAGAACAACTGTTGCCACTGTCGTACCATTCCGAGGAAGTCATTGTTCAGCAAGACTACCTTTACCGGTGCTTTGGTCTGCATGATGGTCCCTAGTTCCTGAATGGTCATCTGGATACCTCCATCGCCCACCACACAGATTACCTGCCGGTTTACATCTGCAAGCTGCGCTCCCAGTGCAGCTGGAAGACTAAAGCCCATGGTACCCAAACCACCAGAGGTCACCTGTGTTCTTGTGGTCTTAAATTTAAAGTACCTCCAGGCAATCATCTGATGCTGCCCTACGTCAGTCACCAATATTGCATCGTCTTTCTTGTAATCGTTGATATAGCGGATCACCTCTCCCATGGTAAGTCCGGTCTTGGTAGGCAATAGATCAAGGGAAACTACAGCGCTCTTTTCTTTCTCCTCTAGCGTCCTGAATTCGCTCAGCCAAGCTGCATGGGCATTTTGGTTCACCTTCTCGGTAAGCAAGGGAAGGCTTTCTTTACAATCTCCCAGCACGGATACTTCGCACTTTACATTCTTATTGATCTCTGCATTGTCCAGCTCCAGGTGGACCACCTTTGCCTGCTTGGCATACCGCTTCAGATCACCGGTTACCCGATCATCAAAACGCATCCCCACCGCGATCAGTACATCACATTGGTTGGTCAGCAAATTGGGAGCATAGTTACCGTGCATTCCTAGCTTGCCGACATATTGGGGATGGTCTTCTGTAAGTGCACCTGAACCTAGAAGGGTACAAGCTGCGGGAATCCCGGTTTTATCCAAAAATGCCTTGAGTTCTTCCTCAGCCTTACCAATTACAACTCCTTGCCCAAAAAGCAAGTAAGGTTTCTTGGCGGCATTGATGACTTCAGCAGCTGCGGCGATTTCACTGTCCTTTACTTTGGGATAAGGTCGGTAAGACCTGATTCCCAGACAAGGCACATAATTAAATTCGAACAGCTCATTTTGTGCATCCTTAGTAATATCTATCAGTACCGGTCCCGGCCTTCCTGAACGTGCTATATGAAAACCTTTCGCAATGGCCGGGGCAATATCCTCCGCCTTCCTCACCTGAATATTCCACTTGGTCCCCGGCATAGAGAATCCCACTACATCGGTTTCCTGGAAAGCATCTGTACCTAACAGCTGTGAAGCCACTTGGCCAGTGATGCAGACCAGAGGAGTGCTATCAATCTGGGCATCAGCTATCCCTGTGATTAGGTTGGTAGCTCCAGGCCCTGAAGTAGCCATGCAGACGCCGACTTTACCGGAGACTCGTGCATACCCTTGTGCGGCATGGATGGCTCCTTGCTCATGTCTTGTCAGTACATGTTTGATTTGGTCCGCGTAATCATAGAGTGCATCATATACTGGCATGATGGCACCTCCAGGATAACCAAAAATGTAATCACAATTTTCAGCTACCAGGGATTTGATCACGATCTCAGCTCCTCTGATTCTCGAATCTTTCATGTGTAATTAAATTATATTTGAGGTTTAAGTCTTATGTTGGTTGGTCTATTGCCTCACTGTTTGTCAGTAACACAACCCTCAGACGCTGTAGACACCAATTGGACATATTTCTTTAACGTTCCTTGGAGATGGCTCAAGTCTTTGTTTTTCCAGTTTTTCTTCCGTTCGGCAAACGCCTCTTCGCTCACGTCCACATTGATTTCCAATGTCTCCGCGTCGATGGTGATCTTATCGCCATCCTCGATCAATCCGATCGGTCCCCCCAGATAGGCCTCCGGTGTGACGTGTCCTACCACAAATCCATGCGTACCGCCAGAAAATCGACCGTCAGTGATCAGTGCCACGTCCGAGCCCAGCCCCGCACCAATGATAATGGAAGTAGGCTTCAGCATTTCCGGCATTCCCGGCCCACCTTTTGGTCCCACATAACGGATGACTACCACATCCCCTTTTTGGATCTCCTTGTTTTTCATGGCCGCGTTGGCAGAAGGCTCATCGTCAAACACCTTGGCTGTTCCAGTGAAGGACTTCCCTTCTTTTCCGGAAATTTTGGCCACGGCCCCTTCGGGTGCCAAGTTACCATGAAGCACACACAAGTGACCAGATTCTTTGATTGGATCCTCTATAGGATGGATAACACTGTCTTTGGAGGCTTTTACTGGCTCTATGTCAGCTAAGTTCTCGGCCATGGTTTTGCCCGTTACCGTAAGGCAATCACCATGAAGCAATCCTTCATTTAAGAAGTATTTCAAGAAAGCTGGTAAGCCGCCCATTTCATAAAGGTCTTCCATCATGAATTTCCCACTTGGCTTAAAATCACCCAGCACAGGAGTCTCGGCATTGATTCGCTTAAAGTCCTCGAGGGTAAAATCAATTCCTGCTGTTCTGGCAATCGCCAAGATGTGAAGGGCCGCATTGGTACTACCACCAAGTGCCACGGTAACACGTACGGCATTTTCCAAGCTCTTTTTGGTGATGATATCCTTTGGTTTGATATCCAGTGCCAACAGCTGCTTGATATATTTACCGATGTTTTTGCATTCCTCTCGCTTTTCTTTAGAAGTAGCTGGATAGGAAGAACTGAAAGGCAGCGATAATCCCATAGCTTCGATGGCCGAAGACATTGTATTTGCAGTGTACATCCCGCCACATGCGCCGGCACCTGGACAGGCATTTTTGATTACCCCCATGTAATCCTCATCAGAAATCTGCCCATTGATCCGCTTGCCATATGCTTCAAAAGCCGAAACAATATTCAGTTTCTCCCCCTTGTAGTTTCCAGATCTGATCGTTCCTCCAAAGACCATGATCCCTGGACGATTTACACGAAGCATTCCCATCACCACACCCGGCATGTTCTTATCACATCCTGGAATGGTCACTACTCCATCAAAGCTATGCCCCAAAATGAATGACTCTATGGAATCAGCAATCACCTCCCTGGAAGGAAGACTATACCGCATCCCTGAAGTCCCCATGGACTGGCCATCGGAAATACCAATGGTATTAAAAATAAAGCCTGAAAGATCCGCTTGGTTTGTAGAGACCTTAATGTCCTCCGCAAAACTGTTAAGGTGCATGTTACATGGGTTACTTTCATACCCACAGCTTGCCACACCTACAAAAGGCTGCTTCATCTTTTTATCAGTGATTCCAGTCGCATATAGCATGGCCATTGCCGCTGGATTTTCTTCATTATCACTGATTTCCCAACTATATTTCTTCAAATCGCTCATTATTTATACAATCTTCTGTTATTTCCTTATAAAAAAAAGTGCCTCACGATATGAGGCACTTTATTGCTTTATGGATGTCTTACAATAGTCTAGCGCCTCACTTACAGTTATAAATGAGAATGACAATAAGGTTAATGACGCTGACTATTCTGAACATGCTTTTATGTGTGTTTAGTGGTATCTTATCTTTGATCTTTTCTAATTGCTTAACAAAAGTAAAACCCTATTTTGAGACTTACAATATTTTATTTCTTTTTTTAAAATGAAATAAAAATTAAACTATTGCATACCTAACAAAACACTTCAGTTTCAGGTAGCTTTTTTATGCAATACGCTTTTTTATGTTTTATTAGAAAAACATTTTTTCAATTTTCGAAATTTTCTTCTGATTTCCAAAAAAATTAATTTTTTCTTAAAAAAAACCTGAAAATAGATCAGTGAAACCAATATTTAAGGATATTTTTAGACTAAACACCGACACAATAGCGACACTTTGCAAAAAACGCAAAAATTAATACTCCCTTTCTAACTGTTTTGAGTCATTTATTTTCAACAACCATACGGTTTTACTAAACACGAAATTGGTGCTGTTTAACCTACACTTTTTCTCCATTCCCTATTATCTTTACCTCCGAAGGCTTTAAAATCTTAAAAATGGTGTTATTTCCAAACGCAAAGATCAACTTGGGTTTATCCATCACTGGCAAAAGGATGGATGGTTATCATGATATTACCACCTGCATGGTGCCTGTTCCGCTCCACGATGCCCTGGAAATTACCTTTGCAGATAAAACATCCTTTAAAAGCACAGGGCTTCCTATTCCCGGCGCAGAGAAAGACAACCTGATCCTCAAGGCTTTTAAGCTTATGAGAAGGGACTTTAATGACCTACCTCATGTCCACTTCCACCTCCATAAAGCCATCCCTATGGGAGCAGGACTTGGAGGAGGATCTGCAGATGCAGCATTTGCCATTTCCATGATGAACACCATGTTTGACCTTCACCTGGAAGACTGGTTCCTGGAAGACTATGCTGCCCAGCTCGGCAGCGACTGCCCGTTTTTTATCGAAAACATCCCTAAGATAGCCACCGGAAGAGGAGAAATCCTCGAAGATATCAACATCGATCTAAACGGCTGCCATATCATCCTGATCAATCCAAACGTCCACATTGGTACGAAGGAAGCGTATGCAGGTGTAACGCCCAAACTTCCTGAATTTGACCTTAAAGAGATCATTGCTGACCGCTGCCTATGGAAAGATCGGCTAGTCAATGATTTTGAAGCCAGCATCCTTGTGAAACATCCAGAAATAGCGCAGATAAAAGAGAAACTCTACGAAAAAGGTGCTTTTTATGCAGCCATGTCTGGTTCGGGCTCCACTGTTTTTGGACTTTTTGATAAAGAAACGTCCCTTGGAAAATGGCCAGAGAGCTACTTTACTTTTGTTGGAAAGATGTAGTTAACAGCGGAACAACCATCCATGCTGTCCCGTCGTTTCCGACGCGGGACTATTTAACCTGAAATATCAATGTCGTTTAGTTAAGGATTATAAGTTATAAAATTGCTGGGTCTAGCGCTATACCTTTTTATTCTTGGAACTGACCTGTTGGGCCGCACTATTTCAAGCTGAAGCAATAGTTTGAAAGCGTAATCGGATATTTTTCCGATGATTTTGTCGATCCCTTTGTTCAGTTGATCAAGTATAGGTTTGGTTTTACGATAAGCCTGGGTTCTGTTGATCTGATAAGTATTTTTCCGTTTTTTGTTACAGTAGTCACCCCCTTTTTTGGTAAGTGTTTTACTGAGGATGTTGCTCAAGTTGGCCCTGAGAATGATGCTGTTAAAATCTTGGAGAACGGCCCTGGCCGTCTTTCCGCTCAGGTTTTCAAGTTCCGCCCTGGTTTTCAGTAGTTTGAACGACTCTTCAACAGGCCATCTTTTCCTATAAAGCTCACGGATTTCCTTGACAGGGTACTTTTTATGGTCAACCAGGTTGGTTACCAATATATGGTCTTCTCCTGATTCAATCGGTACCCGTACCAGTCTTAATTTGAGTGCCTCAGTAGAAATATTCCTTTCCTTACACCTGTATATGGCCTCTTTGGAAGGGGAGACCTCTATTAACTGCTGTTTTTGGGTAGATGCTAAAAATGCCTTTGCCTGTTTCCACCTGTTTGCCTTTACCCTGATGACAAAAGATTTTTGTTGCTGAACCAATGAGGACATGAGCCAAAAGGCCGCATAGGCCCGATCCATTATAAGCAGGTCTCCCTGCCCCAGACAGGGAAGGTGACTTTCACAGAGAGAAAGTTCACTTGTCCTGTAATGCTTGATTTTGGCATCTATGCTGATTTGATTGAGTACATCGTAGGCTTGGGAAACACGGGCCAGGACTACTTTTCTGCCGTTTTCAGTCCGGGTTTCGAACTGGCCAAAACCTTTTGCCAGTTCTTTACTGTAAGGAAGCTGCAGAGTACTGCCGTCAATACCTATAAGCCGAAAACCTTTCCATCTACGGACATGGCTGGCTTTATTATAATAAAAAGAACATTGTTTTCCATTCAGCCAGGTAAACACCTTGGGGTTTAGTTTGGATCGCTGCTGACTGAAAGCTCCTTTGGAACAGCTGACCAATTTATCCGAAAAAAAATCATCCAGCTCTTGCTGAACACTGGATTTACCTAAACCTAACATAAAGTAGATAAGATCAGTAAACCCCAAACACCGCTGGCGAACAAATGCTTTGTTAGTCGTACGGAACCTGTCTCGTGTCAATCCATTTTCTATATTGTTTTTTAATAGTTTTAAAAAGTCCTCCGAAAAGGAAAAGGACTTTCTCGTTGTCAGATTTCTTTCAAAAAAACTACGCTCCCTTTTCTTACCCAAAAATTAAAAAAAATCCTTAACTAAACGACATTGATAATCCAGGTTTAACTTGCTTACTTGTGCTGGCTACTACTTCGTACCTCGTACTTCTCTCTTCGTATTCCAATGGATCGCTCAATCCGTTACCGTGGAATCGTCTTATACATCACCAGCCCTGTGAGGGCAAAGATGATATTGGGCGACCAAACTGCCAATATCGGATAAGGTGTACCGGCTTCGGCAAATGTCCTGGACAATAAAAACAAAATGATATAAACAAAAGCCAACAAGAAGCCCAAGGCTATCTTAAACCCTGATCCACCACGCGTTTTTTTGGAGGCGACAATCACCCCTATAAAGGTCAGAATGATGGCTGCAAAAGGCGACATAAATCGCACATAACGCTCTATCTTATAAAAATTCACATTATCCGCACCACGATCTTCCAAGACTTTTATTTGCCTGCTCAACTCCGGCAGGTCTAAAGTTTCGTGGTGATTGGGCGGAAGGTCAAAATCCGCAGGGGTAATGGAAAGCACCGTATCCATTTCCTCTCCCACTTGATACCCTTCCCCCATATCCTCTAATGTCCGGATTTTATAATTTCGAACCTCCCAGGCATTGACAGCAGTATCCCAGACGATACGATCTGCAGAAAGCTTCGAGATCAGCTTACCATCTTCGATATGTTCCAGTGTAAAAGTATAGCCTGTTTTAGGCCCGGTATAATATTTACTGATGTACGCATACACGTCAGGAGCCACTTTTACATGGAGATTTTGATAGTTGTATTGGGCATCATCCTCAAGGTACTCCATCTTAAAGTTATACACCCCGGCAGTGGCTCCCGGAAGCACCCAGCCATTGAGCAGAAAACTTGCCAATGCGATCATGGAAGCACCGATCAAAAAAGGCCTTAACATCCGCATAAAGCTCACGCCACTACTCAGTATGGCCACTATTTCTGTCCTTCCTGCCATGCGGGAAGTAATAAAAATCACTGAAATAAACACCGTAATCGGCGTCAGCAGGTTATTGAGGTACAGGCCATAATTAAACATGTACTTCATAATCTCCCCCGTGGGCACATTATTACGGATAAAATCATCATTCTTCTCTGTGAAGTCCAACACCAATACAATTAAGATCAGCATCAACACCACAAAAAAGTAGGTTTTCAGAAAATCCTTAATGATCAGTTTATCCAGTAATTTTATCATAACCGTCTGCTTACTTTTTTTACCATCTCATCTTTCCAAACCGCAAATTCTCCGGCCTTGATTTTTTCCCTTGCCTCATCTACGAGCCAAAGGTAAAAACTAAGGTTGTGAACACTCGCTATTTGGGCGGCCAAAATCTCCTTGCTCACGGTAAGATGGCGAAGATAAGCCCTGGAATAGAAACTACTTACATAACTGTTGATATTGGGATCAATGGGAGAAAAATCATCTTTCCACTTTTCGTTCCGCATGTTCATGAATCCCTCGGAGGTAAAAAGCATGCCATTTCGGGCATTACGGGTAGGCATGACACAGTCAAACATATCCACTCCCAGGGCGATGCATTCCAGAATATTGGCAGGAGTCCCCACCCCCATAAGGTATCTTGGCTTATCACCGGGAAGTATATCGGTAACCAGCTCGGTCATTTCGTACATCATTTCGGCCGGCTCACCCACTGACAATCCCCCAATGGCATTTCCATCACGCCCACAAGACGCTACAAATTCCGCTGATTGTTTTCTCAGGTCCTTGTAAACGCTTCCCTGCACAATCGGGAATAATGCCTGGCTGTACCCGTATTTTCCGGAAGTGCTATCCACTTGGTCAATACACCGCTTCAGCCAACGATGGGTCATTTCCATGGATTTTCTGGCATAGCCAAATTCGCACGGGTAAGGTGTGCACTCATCAAATGCCATGATAATATCCGCACCAATACTCCGCTGGATATCCATGACATTTTCGGGCGTGAATTTATGTTTAGAGCCATCAATATGGGACTTAAACAACACTCCTTCCTCGGTAATTTTCCGTGTACCCGCCAAGGAAAACACCTGATAACCACCACTATCGGTAAGAATCGGCTTATTCCAGCCGTTAAACTTATGCAACCCACCTGCTTTTTCCAGCACATCCAAGCCAGGACGCAAATACAGGTGATAGGTATTTCCCAAAATTATTTGGGCCTTGATGTCATAGGTAAGTTCCCGCTGATGAACCGCCTTTACCGAACCAGCGGTACCTACCGGCATAAATATAGGCGTCTGAATATCTCCATGGTCAGTTTTGACCACTCCCGTCCTTGCTTTGCTCTTTTGGTCTGTATTTTCGAGAATGAATTTCATCAATCATGCTTTTCAGACAAAGTCAAACGACCTTGCGCTGATTTAGTTATCTATTTCTCCACAAAAATATAAGCTTATCGGTAAAAGAGTTGCTGTTTTTGATTTTATCTTTGTGAGGAAATCCAAACGACACATGATCATCGATTTGCTCTGGCTCATTTTCGGAGCTGCTACATTCATACAAATAATCTACTTTTTGTTCATTTACGGCAAATTAAGCTATTTTTATCATGACCAAAGTGGTGCTACAGCCGACCAAAACCAAGAAGGCGTAAGCATTGTGATTGCCGCACATAACGAAGTACATAACCTCCGAAAGCTCATTCCATTGCTTTTCGAGCAAAATTACCCTGCCTTCGAAGTGCTGATCATTAATGACAGGTCCTATGATGACACACGGCTTCTCCTGGAGCAGATGATGAAAGAATACCCTATGCTCCGCACCGTCACCATCGAATACACTCCTGAGCATGTAACGGCAAAAAAATATGCGCTTACCTTAGGCATCAAAGTCGCCAAATACGATATTCTCTTGCTGACCGATGCCGACTGCCTTCCTGTGTCCGAAAACTGGATCAGACGAATGACCCATCCCATTAGAAATGCTGAGAAGACATTTTCACTGGGCTATGGAGGCTATGACAGGGCCAAGGGCTTTTTGAATGCCCTCATCCAATATGAAACATGGTTTACCGCAATCCAATATTTTTCTTTTGCACTTTGGAACGCACCATATATGGGTGTCGGACGTAACCTGGCCTACCGGCGAAAGTACTTCATGGATCAAAAAGCCTTTAAAAACCTCTGGCAAATCCTCGGTGGCGATGATGACCTTTATGTCAATCGACACGCCAAAAAGAACAACACCGCGGTGGTCATCCACCCCGAAGGCATTACACGCTCGATTCCCAAAAAGACCTTTAAAGAATATTATATACAGAAGACAAGACACTATCAAGCGGGGAAATACTATAAGGCCACCGATAAAGCTAAAATTGGACTTTATGCAATAAGTCATTTGTTTTTTTGGGCTACATCCATAGTTTTGATCAGTATTACGCAAAAGTGGGAACCAATTGTCGTTATTGTCAGTATAATACTTACAAGGGCATTGCTTCAGTTTTCCACATTCAATAGAGCCATTAAAAAAATCGAAGGTCAGAAGAAAGTGTTATGGACCATGTTTTTCGATTTAATGTATTTAAGTTATTTTTGGATTATTGGGGCGAAAGGTTACCTATCAAAGACAGTTAGATGGAAATAAACGAAAGAGGGTTCTCAGATAAAGCACTAGAAGATTTTGACTTAATAGACCAAGCTGTAGACCAAAAAGACCAGCAAGCTTACGCCACGCTCATGAAGCGCTATAAAAAGGCGGTTTATTTTATGATCTTAAAAATGATCCGTGATGCTGATGATGCGGAGGATCTTACCATGGAAGCTTTTGCCAAGGCCTTCAGAAATTTACACAAGTTTAAGAAAGATTATACCTTTAGTACTTGGCTTTTTCGGATCGCCACGAATAATACGATCGATTTTATCCGCAAGAAAAAGCTCAAGACCATGAGCCTGAACAATACCCTCACTGATGACGGTGGGAATTCGGTCAACATAGACGTGGAAGATGATGACAACAACCCTCAGGATGAGTTCATCAAAACCCAACGGATCGAAATGGTACGTATTTTCGTAGACAAACTTCCAGCGAAATACCGTAAACTGGTAAAGTTGAGGTATTTTGATGAACTGTCCTATGATGAAATTGCTCAAGAACTGGACAAACCACTGGGAACGGTAAAAGCTCAACTGCACCGTTCACGTGAACTCCTTTATGAAATTGCCCAAGGAAAGCAAAAATACATTTAAAGGCTTTGGCTTTTAAAGGGAAGAAACTATTGGTTTCAATACATTCTCTTTTCACCTTCAAAACCTAGCTCCTTAAGCCAGTAAATTTAATTACGTCCACAATACATATGAACCAGGAATTAGATCTGATACTATCCTATTTTCCGGAACTTTCCGAAAAGCAAAAGGAACAATTCGCAGCTTTGGGAGACCTCTATCGGGAATGGAACCAGAAAATCAATGTCATCAGCCGAAAAGACATGGATGCTTTTTACCTCCACCATGTTCTGCATTCTCTGGGAATTGCCAAAGTCATGCAGTTTGAACCCGGCACTTGGGTGCTGGACATTGGCACAGGAGGTGGTTTTCCCGGCATCCCATTGGCCATTCTATTTCCTGGGACGAACTTTCACCTTGTTGACTCCATCGGCAAGAAAATCACCGTGGTAAAAGATATCGCTAAAGCCCTAACGCTAAGCAATGTGGAAGCGCAACAAGCAAGAGCTGAATCACTCCAGCGAAAATATGATTTTGTCGTCAGCAGAGCGGTCACGCGCATGGCCAATTTCTATCCTTGGGTGAAAGGTAAGTTTAAAAAAGAAGATTTCAATGAGTTTACCAATGGCATCCTCTACCTGAAAGGTGGCGATGTGGATGAAGAAATGGAAGAGTTACCCATCTCCTATGTCACTTATCACCTTGATGACTATTTCAAAGAAGAGTTCTTTGAAACCAAAAAAGTAGTTTATGTACCCTATGAAGGGAAAAGGTAGTATTCAGTATCTGTAATTCACTAGAGCAAAGAATAAAATAACAAATAGTTGGCAGTAAGTATCAAGAAAAGACTGTTTTAGATTATTACTAGTTCCCAACGATAAGATGTATTAGAAGTTCCTTGGTAATTGATGAAGCAAAAATGGTCGGAATTAGCTATGGCGATATCCCAAAGATCCAACAGGAACTTAAGCCTTATGGTCACCTATAGCACAATCAATGTATTTATCTGGCTGAAGTTGGACGTCGATTAAGCGTTATTGAACATGGCCAACTTTCAAGTCTTACAACATTTCAACCACACAACCTTCTTACCTTTTCATTTTTTTACTATATTCAGCGCTAACCCAAACTTGCCTACTTTTTTACACCATTCAACCTAAAATTTATGACAAAAAGACATCTTTATGGTACAGGGCTGATCGGAAACTGTGCTTATATCGCCCACATTGAAAAAAACACCAATATTAGCTGGCTCTGCTTTCCACGCTTTGACAGTGACTTCATTTTTGGAGGAATGCTGGATAGAGAAAAAGGAGGAGAATTCAGCATTTTACCAGAATCCAGTGCTTTTACTACCCAGCAAGAATACCTTGAAAACACCAATATTCTTAAAACCACCGTCATGTTGGATAATGGCGAAGAGGCTTACTCAGTAACGGATTTTGCCCCGCGATTCATGAATTTTGAACGCTACCACAAACCACTGATGGTGGTCAGAAAAATCGAGCCCATCTCAGGTGAACCAAAGATCAAAATCAACTGTAAGCCGGTCACCAATAGAGGAAAAAAGAAACTCCGGCCTAGCATGAACAGCAACCATATTGAATTTTTGGGTGCTGAACAAGAAGTACGACTTACCGCAAATTGTTCGGTAAACTACATCATGGAAGACCGGGCATTCAGGTTGCAGCGTCCCATTTACTTGTTTTTTACCTATGGCCAACCGTTGGAAGCACCTGTGGAGAGTACCGCTGAACGCTTTTTGCAAGCCACCACCCAGTATTGGCGGGAATGGATCAAATCTACCAGTATACCACACTTCTACCAAAAACTGGTAGTTAGATCTGCTCTTGCACTTAAAATACACCAGTTTGAAGATACCGGAGCCATCATTGCGGCCTCCACCACCAGTCTGCCGGAATCGCCTGGTTCTACCAGGAACTGGGACTATCGCTACTGCTGGATCCGAGATAGCTACTATACCTTAAATGTATTTAACTCACTTGGGCACTTCCAAGAATTGGAAAGGTATTTTGAATACATCCAAAACTTGCCCACCAATGCCAATGGCCGCTACCAACCGCTCTATTCCATTACCGGTTCTGCACTATTGGAAGAAGAGCTCAGTGATCTATCAGGATACCTTGACAACCAGCCCGTGCGGTTTGGCAATCAAGCCTACACACACATCCAAAACGACCTTTACGGCCAGGTATTGGTAAGTCTTTTACCTCTTTATGCTGATAAACGGTTTATTGAATCTGAAAAAAGCCACTCGGCACCTTTTATCCATAACCTCTTGGATAAAATAGAGGAGACCATGAATGAGAAAGATGCAGGCCTTTGGGAGTTCAGGAATTTGGCGCAGGAACACTGCTATACCTTTATTTTCCACTGGGCAGGATCATGTGCTGCTATCAAAATCGCCGATCGTCTTCAGGATGACTCCATGAAAGAAAAGGCAGAAAAGCTCAGGTTACAGTCGATCGAAAAAATAGAGGCATGCTATGTCCCTGAAATGAAAGCCTATTCGCAAGCCATTGGCACCAAAAACATGGATGCCAGCACCTTACAGCTGATCACCATGGGATATTTTGGCAATGACATTGAGCGCGCTAACAATCATTTGAAAATGCTTGAGAAGGATCTCTTGGCCAAAGATTACCTGTTTTACCGCTATAAGCACATGGATGATTTTGGCGTGCCGGAGACCACATTTCTGATTTGTGCTTTTTGGTACATCGAAGCACTCGCCTGTGTGAATCGCCTAGATGAAGCGGTGGAAGGCTTCGAGACCCTCACCAAATACTGCAACCACCTTCAGCTCTTCTCAGAGGATGTCGATCATAAAACAGGTAGCCAGTGGGGCAACTTCCCTCAAGCTTATAGCCACGTGGGGCTAATGAATGCAGCCTACCGGATTGGTCAAAAACTGGATAAACCAAACTTCCTGTAATGGTCTATTAGTATACGTAAATTACTTCCAAGTGCCCTTGAGTTTTCAAGGGCCTTTTAGAATCCACACCAACAACATGATCAAGACAAAAAATGACTACAACGATTATATAAAGCAGGACGCCCTATCCATGGGGATCAAAATCAATTCTGTAAAAAATCGTCTGGTGGCCAAACTATCCAATCCTCGCTGGAAGTTCATTGTGACCCTCAGAAAGTGTGAATACCACAAAAACAACAAAAACAAGCCGCTCTCAAAAATCCTATATGGTTACTATTTTTATAAGTATAAGACATTAGGTGTCAAACTAGGCTTCACTATCCCTGCCAATGTTTGTTCCAAGGGACTTTCATTACCGCATTACGGTACAATCATCATAAGCAAGAATGCAACAATAGGTGAAAACTGCCGCATACATGCCTGTGTCAATATTGGAGCAAGCGCAGGGTCTCCTGAAGCTCCAAAGATCGGAAAAAATGTATATATCGGGCCAGGAGCTAAGCTTTTTGGAGATATCCAAATTGGAGATTCCTGCACCATAGGCGCCAATGCGGTGGTCAACAAATCATTTACTGACCAAAATTGTGTTATCGGAGGTATCCCTGCCAAAATACTTAAAGAGAATAAGTCTGATTGGTTAGCAGATAATAACCTAGCCTGATGTAAACAGAAATGGTTTCCTGGCTAGCTATCCCCTACTGAGAACAATACATTTCTACTTTCCAAAAAAAACGATATCCAGATCATTGGAATATCCAATACGGCTTTTTTACCCCCTTCCGACTCTATTTTAACTCGAATTATGCATTAAGAATTTAGTAGCCAGGTAAAACCGAAAACTAAAGCGTAGCGGCTGATTTTGAAGTAATTTCAGGTCGCAACAGATAGGCTAATGCATATTTTCGGGGTAAAGCCATAGTTTCAGGGTAAAGCCATAGTTTCAGGGTAAAGCCATAGTTTCAGATCAAGCAATATTTCTGGGGGCGGGAGAAGATTTATATTCATTTGGTATGTCGCCACGAAGCCGCCAAGACACGAAGTGTTTTGTAGGCGGATTCCAAATTTCATGGAAAACAAACAGCTTTGGGTCTTAGAATCTTTGTGGCAAAAAAACAAAAAAGAAATCCTAATAAAATAAAGGGATTCATGCCCTCAACTTTTTCGCTTGCCTCCTTTTTAGCACATTTTGAGGACCATGCAGTATTTCTGGAAGATGAGAGATTTCCAGGTGGTTTTGGTAAGCATATTTCTCTTTAATTTAGCAATAGGAATGTGTAGATTATAAAATCAGTATAAATCCGTCATTACGAATGCAGAGCAACGGAGTGAAGCAATCTCGTTTTCTTAATACGGGATTGCCACGTTCCCGATAGCTCGGGACAGGCTATACTTCCTCGCAATGAATTGTGTATTTTAAATCGCGTTTATTATAAAAAATCAGCGTAAATCTTATTAATCTGCATCATCTGCGTGCAATCGAAACTAACCCTAATCCCCCCCAGCTTTTCCGCTTGATCCATAGTTTCACTATTCCATCTGTCGGATCAATTCATAGTAAAGAATAAATTATTGGTTCTATATGATTTACGATGGGTAAACTGAGTGCTGGCGGACTATGGAAATCAAAGAATCGCGTGGACTGATGAATGGGGTACCCATGCTCCTGATGCAGTCAATAATCATATATGTTTTCCTTGCCCATGGTCAGTAAATACGGCACTGTTAGAATCTGTATCCAATATCTGTTACCCAAGCCAATGCTCCTAAGGAGCATCCCTGCTGACACTTCTGCCGGCTAAAATAGTGAGAAGGGAGTCCTGGCCAATGCAGCTAGGCATTTAAGCTTGGTAAAATCAGGTTGCCTTGAGAGGGCTTTGTGCCGTAGGAACAAAACTATTTCCCTGATCTATCCGCACAAGTGGGAGAGTCCCTTGGTTAATTTACCCACAGTATTCCATATAGATCAAAAAGAAAAAAACCATGCGGAATAGCGCATGGTTTTTAATTTGATAATGCTAAAGGTTAACCTTTTAATACATAAGATACACCGATCTTCGTTCATTAAAATAAAGCAATCCTTCCTGCCATTCTTGAATGATTGCCTCTGGTGATTTGCCTTCCAATATCTGCTGCCTCACCGCTGCAGTCTTCCACAAGCCATCCATTCTTTTTCCCTTCCATTCCAACTTATCCGGATACTGTTTAAAAAGCGCATCCAACATATATACTGCTGCTTTGGCCGATTCAAACTTATTTCTCGCCGTAATGTTAATCATGGCACTGTTACACGTATCACCCATAAATTTTGGCGGATAAATCTCTATACCATCTACCACCTTTCCGGGCACATACTTGCTTGGCTCAAAAGTCACTCCTTCTAATCCATAAGCAGTTAGTTTATCACTTAACGATTCCCCATCAATCCACGGCGCACCTATATGTTCAAACGGATGCAGTGTTCCTCTGGCTTCTGATATATTGGTTCCTTCCAAGAGGCAGGTCATGGGATACAGCGTCGCAGTGGTCAGCGTAAGCATATTAGGGGATGGCTTTATCCAAGGCAGTCCAGTTTCATCATACCACATATCCCGCTCATAGTGCTTCATCTTCACCACCGTCAAATCAGCCTGCTGCATTCCTGCCAGCTTACGCTCTTCATTAAACATGTGTGCCAGTTCCCCTACGGTCATTCCATGTACTACGGGCAACTGGTCTACCCCTATTACCTGTTCTTCTTGTTTATCCCCCACGGGACCATCCACATAGATTCCTCCTATAGCGTTTGGCCTGTCCAGTACCACATATGGAATCCCTTGCTCAGCAGCAGCTTCCAGCACATGGTTCATGGTGGCGATATATGTGTAAAACCGCGCCCCCACATCCTGGATATCAAAAAGGACGATGTCAATACCTTCCAGCATTTCCGGTGTCGGCTTTCTTACTTCCCCATACAGGGAAACCACCGGCAGTCCGGTATCTTTATCCTTGCCGTCGGCTACATGCGTATCTTCATCACCTCGGATCCCATGTTCAGGACCAAAAAGCAGTTTCAAATCCACTTCTTCATTTTTGTGCAGCACATCCACTATATGGCTGCCATCGGGCAGCAAACCCGTATGATTGGTCACCAAAGCCACTTTTTTTCCTTTCACCAAGGGGAAGAATTCTGCATCAAACAGCCTTTCCGCTCCGATTAGTACCCTTTCTGGCTTTTCCGAAGTAATCTCTTTCGCCTGTTCTCTACCTGATTTGTTTTGACAGGCATTGCCGATGATGATTACTGCTATAAACAGGATCACCGGATTTAGCACGTTATTTTTGATCATGATTTCACTTTTAAAACTTTACTTTACAACTTTTTAATCTTCCAACCTTCATTTCTAAAACTCCAATGACTCCACCTTTCCGTCCATCGTCGCTACAATCAGGGAATGATCATCAATCACGTTCACCGTATTGGCCATGGAATTATCGATTTTATGGGCCCAATTGATTTTCCTGGTTTCAGGATTGATACTGTAAACCGTACTGTTTTTAGTACCAAAGTAAACCGCGCCACTTTTCTCTACCAACATCGACGGCACATGCTCATAGCCAAACCCGCAGTCCATCCGCCAGGCAAGTTTGGCTGTTTCTTTTCCTGCCTCAAAAGCCACAATTTCATCGTTCATCGTTTTACCATATACCCATTTCCCGTCTGCTGACATTCCTATGGACTCCCTTACTGTAGCTTCATTACTTCTCCACAATGTGGTGCCGCCGACAGCATCCAGAGCGGTGATGTACCGGTCTGGGGCTACTATATAGACTACCCCATCATTTGCTACAGGAATACACATGGCCGGTGAATACATCCGGTTGGCAGAGCCATTGTCCCACTTCCAGGCCAACTCTCCGTCTTCAATATCCAAGGCATACAGGTGCTTGTCCCAAGCCCCGAAAATGACCATATCCTTATAAAGCAATGGATTACTCACGACAGGGCCTTCTACTCCTTCATACTCCCAAATCACCTTTCCGTTTTTAGCATTAAGGGAACGAAATTTCCCATCACTGCCACCAATATAAACAACCCCTTCCTTCACAATGGGAGAGCCCAAAACTGAAGCCCCTGTTGGCGTCTTCCATACCAGCTCGCCGTTGCTCAAGTCCAATGCATAGATATTCCCATCACCTGATCCCAAAATCACCAAATCATCATAAACCGCTGGAGAAGAAAATATTCCTGCACCTGTCTGAAAATCCCAGAGCACTTCTCCAGTTTGACTGGACAGTGCTTCTACTTTACCCAGGCTGTTCCCGAAAACCACTTTTCCCTTTGCTTCCACGGGGGTAGAGATCACGTTGGCATTGGAGTGATAGCTCCATTTGCTTTTTACCTGGTCATAGGTTTCGTTTATACTGAAATCAGGTCTTTGGTAAGCCTCTTTGTCCTGATAATCCCTTCTTCCCAGCACAACTTTCCGCCAGGGAGCGGCAGTGCCTTCACCCGGGGTTCTCTCTGAAAAATACGCCTTGTCATTTTTTATTTCTACTATATTGTATCCTCCCACTTGATCTTTGGCTCTCAGGTTGGACCTTCCCATGATACCGGGAATACCTTCAAAATCATATGGTTTATTCCGATGTCCGTGCCCACAGATGGAAAACTGGGTGTTGTATTCCTTCAGCCGATCAGTGAGTTCGAACCAGTTATCCAGGCTATTGTCCAGTGGATAATGGTTCACATTGATGATGCGCTGGTCTTTGGGTGTTGCTGCCAAAACAGAATCCATCCACACCACTGCATCCCTAGGGATATGTCCATCAGACATGCGGACGTAGGGCCCTGAAGCTGTCCCGATAAACTTGTACCCTTCATGCTCAAACACAAACTTATCATAACCAAACGCCTTGATAAAACTCACCCCGCCCGATGCTGACCAGCCGGTATCATGATTACCGGGTATCACATAAAATGGAATTTTCAGTTTGGTAATAATTTCCTTTGCGCGCGCTATTTCTTCATCCGTACCCATCTCCGTAATATCTCCGGTGAGCAGTACAAATTCCAGGTTATTTTGCGCATTAATATCCTCCACAGTTCTCTCCAAATCCTCCTCTGCAGCGCCATTGGGCGAACCAATATGGGTGTCCGTCACAAAGGCAAACTTGAAGTTTTGGCCAAAGACAACCCCGAACTGCATCACCAGAAGCAATGCCAGTAAATTTTTCATAGTTTAGTTAATGGTTATTGGTTATTAAGTTATTTAGCAAATGGTCGATACGTCCCTACAACACTGATAGAAACCAAACCATTCGAGATTTGTAATTACTTGCCATGGGTATTAGCGAAAAGGAAATGTAAATGGTGCAGTCATCGCCGCTAATACCAAACTGCTTTACTTCATCTATTTTCATGGATTTCACCCATGTCCGCCGCGGTGGATTTTACTCTATCTAGTGCTAGACAAGCCCTACGGAGTTAGTGCAGGCCGTATCTATTTCTGCTATTATTCCTCTTAATATTTTGCTCTCTCATAATCATAATACTTCCCTCTTGCACTTGACATGCTCATTACTCAATACTCATTACTCCCTTCATCGCCTGATACACCTCTTCCAGCACATTGGTACGGGTATTGAGTTGATATAACTTTGTGTTTTCCCGGGTAGTATGTACCCTGTTGGACAGGAAGATATAAACCAATTTATTTTCCGGATCCACCCAGGCATAGGTTCCCGTAAATCCCGTATGGCCAAAGCTACTGGCAGGGGCACTGGGCGCTGAATTCCCTTCAGGATCACCTGGCTTCCTCGGACGGTCAAAACCCAGTGCCCGGTAATTGCCCGGGCAAAACTGGCATTTACCAAATTCACTCACGGTATTCCCTTTGATCAACGTTTCTCCGGCATACTCACCATCATTCAGGTAAAGCTGCATCAGCTTGGCCAGGTCATTGGAATTGCCGAAAAGCCCTGCGTGTCCACTGATTCCTCCAAGCATCGATGCTCCTTCATCGTGCACCGTTCCGTGCAGCAACTGGCGCCTAAACAAACTATCATATTCTGTAGGCACGATTCTGTCCAAGGGATATTGCTTATAAGGATTAAAGGTCAAGGTACTAGCTCCCAAATGATCATAAATGGTCTCATTCAGGTAGTCGACAAAACCTTGTCCAGTCACACTCTCCACCACTTTAGGAGCCAGGATAAAGGAAAGGTCACTGTAGACATATTTCTTTTCTGCGCTAACAGGGGACTTCATGATTTCCTTGTAGATCTTATCGGCATAGTGGCGATGGATATAAAGATGATCAGCCACTTTTATTGGAAAACGTTTGCTTGGTAGGTCCTTGAACGTAAACCATTTGAACGAGCCATTTTTTCTTACCGTGCTTTTCCAAAAGGCAATCCAGGAAGTCAATCCTGCCTGATGGGTCAGAATGTCCCGATAGACTAAATCTTCTTTATTGGTTCCTCTGGCCATGGGCAGGTAAGTACCTAAGGTCTTGTTTTCATCAAATTTACCATCCCCACGCAATTCCATCAGCGCGGCAAGCGCAGTACTGATTTTCGTCACAGAAGCCAGGTCATATAAATCGGTAATCTGTACAGGAACTTCCTTTTCATAGGTATGGTAGCCAAATGCTTTTTGGTAAAACACTTTACCATCTTTAGCCACCAACACCGACGCACCGGGAATAGCCTTTTCATGTATGGCCTGCTCCACCAACGTTTGAATACCATCCAAATCCTGTTCGGCAATTCCCACCGCTTCGGGCTCTACATAGGAAAAACGAAAACCCTCTTTTGTGACAAGTCCATCACCGGTCTTAAAATGACGATTAATGGTGACAGGTAATTTCCCTTTGGCTCCCACTCCTCCGAAAACAAGCTGTGAGGCCACATCCTGGGTCAGCTCGGACTCCTGATAAGCAGCGATCACCGCAGAAGCCTTCTCCAGATCCTCCAGCTTATCCAAACTGTATACATTACCAAATACGGCCACCACCGTAGACTTCGTATGGATCAATTCCTTCAGGAAAACATTCATTTCGGCGGTAATCCCAAAATTCTTCACACTTGCTTTCAGGCCTAAATTATGAACACCAACAATGACTTTGGAATAATCCTGAAGTTCCTCCAGCAGGTCTTCCAGCTTGGATAAAGAAGTTTCTTTCGGTACGAAGAATTGATCAGCCTCAACATACCTGTTTAGCCCCTTCTGAAAAGCGGTTTCCTCCTCAGCACCAAGTGCTACATATGCCGGCTTTTCTTCAGCAAGATTCTTTATGGGCAAGATTTCCTTTTCATTTCTCAGCAAAGTAATGGAAGCCTCCACCAATTGTCTGTTCAGATAGCGGGCTTCGGAAGTATTCAAATCTTCATGGATATGCTCCATGGAGACCGGTGTATAGTCACTTAAGCCCTGCCAGTCCTTTGCCTTCAGTACTTTCATCACACGCCTGTCCACCTCTTCCTGGGTGATTTCTCCATTTTGAATGGCTTTCTTAACCTCCTGTATGGTGGTTTTTACATCCATGGTATTAAGCAGCATATCATTTCCCGCCAATAAGGCTTTGACATCTACGATCCCCGGAGGATAGAACTTGGCCACTCCTTGCATGTTCAGCGCATCGGTAAATACCAATCCTTCATACCCCATCTCTCCCTTAAGCAAATCCGTTACGATGGGTTTGGAAAGTGTCGAAGCAAGATTAGGCGTATCATCCAGCACAGGAATACTCATATGTGCCACCATCACACTGCCAAGGCCATTATCCATCAGTTCTTTGAATGGATAAAGCTCTGTATTTTCCAACCGCTCACGTGAAAAGCTGATCAATGGTAAGCCGACATGGGAATCCACATCCGTATCCCCATGGCCTGGAAAATGCTTGGCATTGGCCAGTACATGCTCATCCTGCATCCCTTTCATATAGGCCATCGCCTTAGCGGTGACATTTTCCTTTTCTTCTCCAAATGACCGGAAGCCGATCACGGGGTTGTTTGCATTATTATTGATGTCCACAACAGGGGCAAAATTGACATTGACACCTATCCGCTTACATTGTCGGGCGATCTCCTTGCCCATTTTATAAATCAGCACTTCATCCTCAATGCCTCCGAGAGCCATTTGATAAGGAAAACTCATAGTGCTGTCCAGTCGCATTCCAAGGCCCCATTCCGCATCAATGGAAACCATCAGTGGCACATCGCTGATCCGCTGGTAACGATTGGTCATGCTCGCCTGTCTGCCCGGGCCTCCCTGAAAAAAGATCAGACCACCCACTTTGTACTGCTCCACTAGCTGCGCTATGGAATCCTCATAGCTTCGGTCCCGGTTGGAATAGACCGGAATCATAATGAGCTGGGCGATTCGCTCCCCCGGACTCAGGGTTTTAAAAACGGAATCCGCCCAAGTGCTTTCAGCCCGTAAAAAAGGGACACCGGTCTCCGGGGAATCCGTCTGCGCCTCGGCCTTTCCAATTCCCGCCAGCAACAGTAAACTCAGCAACCCGCTCTTTAATAAATGGTATTTCATTGTTTATTATGTTTAATCTTTTTCTTATTCAATGTCTATCCCTCGACTCCCTGCCTACCGGCAAGGCAGGTGCTCGGGATGACGTGTTTAAATTGTCCTCCCGAGGTAACGAGGGATCTCTTCCTGTAAGGATTACCGAAAGAGCCCCCTCCCTTTGTCGGGATGACAAACGACCCCGCTTAACCTGCCAATTTTTCAACTTTCCAAACTTAAAATCTTCCAATCTCACTTGCTCCAATGCGTCATCATCAGAATCGCTCCGGCAGTACCGTCCATTGTGGGTTCATTGGTACTGTAATCTCCCGAATCATCATGGTATACCACTTTCTCGTTCTGAAATTCGGCAAATTCATCCGATTCCTGCAAATGAAGCCCGAGAAGATTATTGTAAATGGACGTATAAACTGGTCCATCTACCAATCCTCCCGGGACCTTCAACCCTAACAAAACATATAAGCTCGTGTGTACCGACTCAGGATATTCTCCATTGGCGGGCAATCCGGTGAACATGGACGTCCCCCAGGGATTTCTGCCAAACAGCCAATCCCGCTGACTGGCCAGGTATCCGCTGTACTGCTGGTCCCCGCTCATCTTTTCATATAATATCATCTGGGTGATCAGCCCGGTCATCAGGTTATTGGAACACCAAATAAAAGGTACGCCTACCTTAAAAGGATTTTTGTTGGCCCGCTTGAGGGTGTAGCGTATGCCGTCCAGGTAATAGCTTTCCAATTGTTTCTGAAAATCTTCGCCCACCAGATCATGGAGGACATAATGTCCCATATTGATAAATGGATAAAGCCGATAATGATCTGTGGAATCCACCATGGTCCAGGAGTCTGCGGTATTGCTCTTCAACGCATAGCTTTTGGCCTGCTCCAGGTATTCCTTTTGGCCCGTGGTCTTAAAGAGCTCTGCTGCACCCCATTCCATATCATCTGCCCAGGTGGATTCATTGTAGCGGTAAGGGGCACTGTAAGAGTTGCCCTGCTGATAACCTTCTTTTTCCCTGCCCAGGGCGTACAAACTGACGGCCGCCTTTTGGCACTTTTCTGCAAAAGCAGGATCCTTCATCCGCCAAACCCTTGCCGCCAGGGCCATCGCCGCTGCACTTCTTCCGGCAATGTTAGCCACTCCTGTCGCTTCACTCTTATACTGCCGAAGCCCTTGCGGTTCTCCGGTGGCAAAATAGGCCGGTCGGTAGCTGTTTTCTCCCCATCCGTAGTCGGAATTGTCCCGATCCGGGATTTTGTATCCCTTATGGTCACGGTCATCGGCCACTTGATGAAAAAGCTGGTCTGGTTCAGGATGCATTTTCAGGATCCAGTCCAACCCCCACTTTGCTTCGTCCAGGATATCGGGAAGACCATTTTCCCCGGTTTGGCCCAATGCATTTACCTTATCC
The DNA here is from genome assembly GCF_006575665.1 of Echinicola soli. Classification (NCBI taxonomy): domain Bacteria; kingdom Pseudomonadati; phylum Bacteroidota; class Cytophagia; order Cytophagales; family Cyclobacteriaceae; genus Echinicola; species Echinicola soli. Next base: position 2,400,721 of record NZ_CP041253.1, on the reverse strand, counting down.
TGAAAGCGGTCCGGATACATTTCATAGGCCAGGAGCATATGGGCTGTGGCATAACTGGAAGTGATCAAGTATTTCAATTGGTCACCTGCGTCGTGCCAACCTCCACTGACATCTACAAAAGTACTGTCTGGCATCGGTCCAAAAAATGACCGCCCGTCCCGCTGGTGACAGACCATATCCAATGTGGGATTATAGCCGCACCGCTGCTGCCGCATAAATTCCAGCAAGGTTTCCTGCTGGTGGGTATACACATCCTTTCCGATCCTGAAGGAATCAGAACTGATATTGGATTTTTTGGTTTGAAGCTTATAGCTGCCTTCCTTGGCCACTTCTGAAAAATCTATGGAATAATAATGGTCAAAATCACCCCAAGGATCTGTTTTGTCTTTTTTAGCTTTGATTTCCAGCACCACTTCCCCACTTGTTTCGTTGATCAACTGTACTTTCCCCAGGATGGGCTTTTTACTGAAAGCGACCGCCACTTTGCTATCCCCGGGTAAATACCCCAGTTGATTGACACGAAAATAAACCGCCTCATCTTGAACCAGGGATGAAATTTCCAATGGATGTAAAAAACTTGCCAAGTAAAGTAAAATCAATATCATGGATTAGTCAATTGGTGGTGTTAAGTAATTGGTCAACGGTAGTAAACCGGTAATTTTCTGTTTGCAATGCTTCAATTAGTTCAGGTAATTTCTCATGAAATTTATCCTTTCTTTCCGGCCCTGCACCGATATGCAGTAACAGCAAAAAACCGTTCAGGTCTGCTTTGGCTTCATAATCCAAAATACTATGAATGATTTCTTCACTGCTTACGTAATTGGCCATGGAAGGGTCTGTATAATCCGCATTGGAACGGGTGCCAGGAGTGAAGTTAATTAATTGTAGGCCAAATCCCCTCGTCCATTGACTGATCTTCTCATTGTACCATTCATAAGGCGGTAGGAAATACCTGGTATCTGCCTTTTCAATTCCCCATTTTGCCATTTCCGCATAATTGCCTTTTAAATCCTCTTCAAATATCTCCTTGCTGACCAACAGACTGTCCCGGTTATCCCAATCACAATACAGCAAGTGCTTATCAGAATGGGCTCCCAGGTAATGTCCGTCTTCCTTAATATCCAGGATCAACTGCCGGAAATCTTCATTTCTGTAAAAACTCCCGGTAAAGAAAAACGATGCTTTGATTCCATAACGAGACAATGTCCGCAGTATATAGCTTCCTCCTTCGGCATAATGATGGCCTGTAAATATCAGTGCCAATTGCTTATTATCAGGATTTCCCCTGATAATGGCTCCTTCAGACAGCGTATAGGGATCATGGTTTTGCCCAAATGCCTGGAACTGCATCAAAATCATCCACAGCACACCAACACCTAGCCGGATTTTATGATAATTTATATCTCGATTAAGCAACATATTTGGATAAAAATCCTAAAAATGCCCCTCTTTTCATAACCAAAAGAAGGGCATACCAAACAAACATTCAACTCAATGAATAGTGTAAAGTGCCATCCATGTATCGTCATTGCGACGACTGAAAGGAGGAAGCAATCTTGCTGTTTGAAAATCAAGATTGCCCCACTCCACTATCGTTCCTTTCGCAATGGTTCTCCATTTTGTAGCTTAGCCAGAGACTCAAGTGATACTTAAGTACTGGGGCTTTGCCCCAGCACAACATACTAAATACGTTGTACTTCCCTATTACTCCCAACCCGGCACCTTATTAGCCGAACTGATATTGAGTCAGAGACCGGCCTTGCAACCAGGCAAGCTAAACACTATAAAGATGCGGGGGTGTGCCCCTGCATCTTTAATAATCATGTTCCAATTCACCTGAATAGGTAATTGGTCCAGAAGGCGCTCCGTTTATCGTATAGTAAACAACAAGGTTATTGACAACCAAATCTATTTCGGAATTGTGATAAATTGATCCCGTGCCCGTGTAGGATGTAACAGCATAATATTGACTTCCGCTTAATGAAACACTGGTAATTCCAAATGCCTCATCATAAACTACATTGACTTGTATTTCTTCACTTCCCGCATCATATAAAAACCAACCATACCAAGTACTGCCCATTTGGACCATATCAACTTTTTGTGGGCTTTTAGCCTCCGCTATATCATGACCCAGTGCTATTATACAGGTAAACATTATAATCAAACCTATTTTTTTCATCATTTCTAAGTTTAGTTTAAAATTATTTTTCCAGTTCCCCCCTTTCCCATCGAGGCAATGACCAGCAAAGTGAAGCAATGACGTGCCGATAAGCTAACACCTGCACCAAGCACAACATACTTGATACTTTGTGCTTTCCTTTGTTATGACGGGGTCTGTGCCCAGGCAGGGACTCAATGTTTCTTAGTATCGGGGCAGAGAACCGAGCCCCGGTACAATCACGTCTTAGCGTTGTCCCGCCGTCTCTGCCGCGGGAGCACAAAGACTGAGTCTCCCGACTCAGCCTTACATTTTTGCTATCTGCATTTTCTCTTTGCTACGATCCACCTAACCTCCCTGCCGCGGCAGGGAGGAACAAACATACTTGATACATTGTACTTACCTCTCCAAGGTTACTCCCAGCCAGGATTTTGATCCAAGGTCACCCCATGCTGCTCATACAAAGTGATTTGATCCAAGGGGATAGGATCCAAATACACTTTGGGATCTTCAAACCTTCTTTGGGATGCCGCTGCTGTAGCAGGAATGATATAGCCTGTCTCACCATCAGTTAGCGTCACACTGCTTTGTAGGTCAGGGTAATCTGCCTTGGCGATCCAAGCACCGCGGTTGATATCCTCGTTGGCTTCGGTATCGCTGTATTCCAGCTTTTCCCAACGCTTCAGGTCATCCAACCGAAAGCCTTCCATCATCAGTTCAATCCTGCGCTCCCTTCTTATTTCCCAAATCAAAGAAGGCACATCAGGATCCCGCTCAGGATCATCATAAGCCACCCCATTCACACCTGGCTCATTGCCCACAAGTGTCAAATGAGGTATTCCTACTCCTGGACGGTCCCGGAGTACATTGATGGACATATCCAAATCAGCTTGTGTCAAAGCCGGGCCTCCTACAGTGGCCAGTTCTACAGCTGCCTCAGCATAGTTCATCAGCACTTCACCATAGCGCATTACCGGAGAATCGGTATAATTAAGGTTAGAACTTCCTTCAGGCAGGTCTTTTATCTCTTCATTGAGGAATTTAAGTATGGAATAGCCTGATGTCGAAAAATAGGAAATCACGCCATTCAGCCTCAACTCATCGGACACCAAGGTGCCATAAATCCTTCCATCCCGATTGGCCATGATATTTTCTATGCCTCGGTCACCTTGGTACAAAGGGGATAAACTGATCGGCAAACCATCACTGGCAAGGTAGCTCTCAACAGCGTCTTTTGACACACCGGACTGGGGTTCTTTGTTATTGTAGCTGTTTAGTGCATGGGTGATCAATCCCTGCTCATAGTGCCGGTAAAGGATCACTTCCGGATTACCAGCCAAGTTGAGGGAGTTGAACACCGTCCGATAATCTCCCAAAGAATAATTTCCGGCACTGATCAGTTCATTTGCGGCCCACTTGGCGGCTTCCAGATAAACTTGGGCTTTTTCTGTGTTGCCCTCATGGTACTTTTGCCAAGTGCCTTCATAAAGCATAATCCTTGACATAAACGCCAAGACCACATCTCTATTTACTGTCAGTCCCGGATCACCATCATTCTGCCGTACATTCTCTGCTGCAAACTGCAGGTCTTCCATCACCCGGTCCATCACAAAGTCCCTTGGATCCCGTGGCCTATAAAGATCGTCTTCATTGGTTTCATCCAATTCGTGATCGTACCAGGGCACATCTCCAAACTGCTTTACCAAGTCATGGTATTCCATGGCCCTGAAAAACCGGGCCACCCCGGACCAATGGTTGATCGCTTCCTCATCCATGGGCACTGTCTGGATTTTTTCAAGGTAAATATTGGCTTTCCTCACCCAGGCAAATGACCAACTTCCAAGGGTTGCCGGTACATTTTGCCTAAATTGAGCTGGATTTGTTGGTGCAAAATCATCGTTAAGGCTTTGGCCCGCAAAGAATTTACCCCAAGCGTACCCTGAGCCATATCCTCCAAAATAAGCTGTGTAAAAACCCCAGGAGAAAGTACGTACATTATTCTCACTGGTCCAGTATGTCTCATCTGTCAATTGATCCAAGGGTGGTTTATCAAGGAACTCTTCGCACCCCACCAACGTGACCAAACTTATTGCAATTGCTAATATTTTCGTTTTCATAATGCAGTCAATTATAAGGTTAGCTGTAAACCGAAAGAAAGGGTTCTGCTGTAAGGGTACACCCTACCAAAGGTATTTGGGTCATTTAAGCCCGCATTGGTATAATCTACCTCAGGATCCACCGGTAGGTCCAGTTTATCAATCTCGAACAAATTCTCCCCACTGAAGTAAACCCTAACCTTATCAATGTTCAGTCTACTGATCAATGAAGTAGGCAAGGAATAACCTATAGTGACGTTTTTCAACCTGGTATAGGACAGGTCTAACAGATACCTGGATTGGGGTCTGAAATTGGTAGGAGACTGTTGCTGACCAGCATCCGAGGGTGTTGGGTAGAACGCGTCCGGATTATCGGGAGTCCAATAATCCAGCTGGTGCTGGTACCACGCTTCAGCTGGCCGATAACCCGGGATAAATATAGGACCATTTGCCCAAAAATCCCTTTTTCCGACACCTTGGACGAAGAAGCTAAAGTCTATCCCTTTATAATCACCTCCTAACCTAAAGCCATACTGGTACCTAGGGGTGGAGTTTCCGATCACCTTGAGGTCCCCATGGTCATCCACGGTATTTGCCCCAAAATTAATTTCTCCATCACCATTAAGGTCCTTGTATTTTACATCCCCAGGACCAAAGAAAAACCACCCTTCTTCGAATACATCTTGGTTGGCAATACCTTCCTGCATGACGTATTTACCATTATCCAACACAAATTCTCCATTGGCATCCTTCACGAAATCGTCCTCGGTAAACAAACGATCGGTTTCGTATCCCCAAATCTCTCCTATCATCCTTCCTGGCCTGTTGGAGTAAACACTGGTATTATCCGCATATTCTGTGACTTTCTCCTTAAAATCAGAAACCACAGCCGTTGCAAATAGATTAAATCCGTTAGAGAAGGAATGGCTATAATCTACTGCCAGCTCCCATCCTGTGGTCTGTAACTCACCAAAGTTCTGTTTTGGAGCACCGGTTCCATAACTGGACGGCAATACTTCACCGGCACTGTGCATGTCACTGGTAGTCCTACGGTACCAATCAAAGGTGATCCCTAGTTTGTCCTGAAAAAAACGGGTATCAAAACCAACGTCCAATGTGGTCACTGTTTCCCAAGTCAAGGAAGTCGGAATGGCACCGGGAGTACCTGTGGTCAATTGGTTGTCCGAACCGATCAACCACCCTGAAGAATAAGAACTCATGATCCTATAAATATCACTCAAATAGGCATTCTGGTTACCAATGGCTCCCCATGAGGCCCTTAACTTTAAGAAGGACATCACATCGGTGACTGATTCCATAAATGGCTCCTCAGTCACTACGTATCCAGCAGACATAGAAGGGAAGAAGGCCCACTGTTTGGTCGGAGACAGCCTCGATGATCCGTCATATCTTCCATTTAGCTCTAGAAAATACTTGCCCTGGTAATTGTAGTTTGCCCTGGCAAAAGCACCAACAGTTGACCACTGATTCCTATCCCCTCCTACAAACTGCTCACCTGTGGCCAAAGCCAGTTCTCCTTTGTCCAAGTCCATCAAGTCCCTTCGTTGGGAACTTTGGTACCAATATTCATAGGCTTCTATATCTCCACCAAGCATAAACTTCAATGCATGGTCTCCCAACTGTTTTTCATAAGTACCAAACAGTTTTCCTACATTTCGATTGCTCCAGGAAGATCGATATTCTACCCTATTGTAAGAAGCACTGGTATAGGGACCTGCTTCCAAAGTGGGGCCAGCCCAAAAGTTATATCCAGAAACAACTCCCCCGGTACGATGTTCATGGTAATTATTACCATCATAGGTATAATTGGCATCTATGCTCAGTCCTTTTACTGGGCGGATTGTAGTACCGAGATTGATCCTGCTCAGCGAGGTGTTCTCCTCGTTCATTTTGGCTTGCTGTACCTCTGTAAGTGCACTTCTAAACGGCTCGCCTTCATAGGTTCCATACGGATAGATCTTTGGCCATCTGAAGAGATAATACCATGGATCATAGGTGTCACTGGAAAAGTAAAAAGGCTTGGTCAATTTGGTCTTACTGTACAGCACCTTTCCGCGTACATCCATCCAATCCGTTACGGAAGTATTGACATTTAAGTCGACAGAGTAACGATTAAATTGATCCGGATTTACTTTAAGTACACCATTCTGACCCAAATAACCTACCCCTAGTCGGTAGCTGGTTTTTTCACTGCCACCGGACACGGAGACATCATGTTTTTGCTGGGGTGTCCAATCCCGCATAAACATATCACCAGCATCCCAAGACCGATAGAAATACAATGCCCCGTCTCTCTCTTCAAAATCCCGTCCATATACCATTTCATTTCCTAGGTCCATTCCCCCATACTGCGCATCCCAATCCCTGATCCGGTCAATGGACTCTCTGTCTATCCTCATACCGATAGCTGAAATATAATCTCGGGAAGGGTCTCTTCTGGAAATAGCAATAAGGGCCATTTCTGCACCATCTGCCGCAGAAGCTACTTCTGGAGTCGTAGTAGGTGTCGCCCAAGAGAAGTTATTGGAATAGCTCACTTTGGGCGCTTCCCCTTTCTTACCGCTTTTGGTGGTGATCAGGATCACCCCCCAAGCACCTCTTGATCCATAGATAGAAGCCGATGCTGCATCCTTAAGAACTGAAATAGACTCAATATCTTCAGGATTGATCAGCTGTAGGTTCGGCACCTCCACATTATCCACCAGGATCAACGGCTGGGCCCCTCCTGAATTGCTCAATGTACCTGTCATGCCCCGTAACCTCATCTGTGGATTTTGGCCAATCTGACCACTTGGAGTGGTAATCGTCAATCCAGGTGTGGTCCCCTGCAGGCCCCTTCCAACATCGGTAATAGGACGTGATTCGAGCACCTTGGTATCCACCGTGGACACCGCGCCTGTAAGGTCACTTCGCTTCTGCGTACCGTAGCCGACCACTACCACCTCATCGAGCGATTTGGCCTCGGTCTCCAAGGCCACATTGATGGAGTTTTGGTCACCCACCTCCCGTTCTTGGGCGATCATTCCGATAAAGCTGAAGACCAGAATTTCGCCTTTTTCAGCTTGGATCTGGTAGTTCCCGTCCACATCAGTGGTAACACCCCTGGTGGTCCCCTTCACCAAGATACTTGCTCCAGGTAAAGTCCCTCCATCATCGGCACTTGTCACCGTACCGGATACATTCACGGCCTGGGCAAGTACTTGAAAATGGAACAGGAGAAAACATACCGCTCCTAAGAAACAGCGTAAAAGTTTTTTCATGTTTGACATTTTAGATAATAGTTAAGTGAATTGATTTTCGCTAAGAGCCGAATAAAAGCGGGGAGTTTACTCCATTTGGGTTTACTGTCAATTGCCCACCATTATTCTTTTCTTATTTTCTTTGGTCAAATTTTCCTAAAAAACCAGCTTATTCCATCCCTGAAAACAGGGATATTCCAAAATCACTACTATAAGAACCCTCCCAAAACCGGGCTAAATAGGCTTCATTAAAAAAAACCGTACATTTTGTGACTATCACCGTGCTCGTTCGGATAATTTTTTGAAGATTGATCCTTCATCAGCTTAAAAACAAATACTACTCATGAGCAACAGAAATTTCAACATCAACATTGATCCCGACATGATCAAAAGGAACCTGAGAAAAATAATCTTGGGTTTAGTGATCATTATCGCAGCATTCAGTGCCATCCATACCGTGGGGCCTGAAGAAGAAGGCGTGGTCATTCAAATGGGGAAGTTTAACCGTACGGTACAGCCCGGACTTAATTTCACTTTGCCTTTTGGTATCGAAAAGATGTATAAAATCCCAGTACAACGGCAGCTCAAACAGGAATTTGGGTTTCGTACCACTTCATCGGGACAGCGGTCAGACTATGTAAAGGAAGGCTATCAGGGCGAATCCACTATGCTTACCGGAGACCTAAATCTGACCGATGTGGAATGGGTCGTACAGTATAGGATCGTTGACTCGTACAAGTATCTCTTTAAAGTAAGAAATGCGGACAAAACACTACGAGACATGTCCGAGGCCGCCATGCGAAAAATCGTAGGTAACAGGACGGTCAATGAAGTACTCACAGTGGGAAGGCAAGAGGTCGCCAGCAGTGTGGAGCAACTCCTTCAGGAACTTTGCAATGAATATGAAAACGGTATCCGGGTGGATCAGGTGGTCCTACAAGATGTCAATCCACCCGATCCAGTAAAACCTTCCTTCAACGCGGTCAATGAAGCCCAGCAGGAAAGGGAAACCCTTATCAATCAGGCCGAGGCTGAATATAACCGTGTGATCCCAAGAGCGCGTGGAGTGGCACAGGAAACAATCGAATTGGCGGAGGCTTTTGCCCTGAACCGGGTCAACCGGGCCGAAGGGGAGGCGGATCGTTTTAACTCCCTTTTTGAGGCGTATAGTAAGGCTCCCGAGGTGACCAAGCAGCGGATTTATTTAGAAACCATGGAAAAAGTACTACCCAAACTGGGCAACAAGGTTATCGTGGATGAAAAAGGCAACAATGTCTTGCCGCTATTAAACCTGAACAAAAAAGGAGGAACAGAGAAATGAAAAAGCAAATTATTATATACATAGTATTGGGAATTATATTTCTTATTGCCGTCAATGGCACCGTATTTATCATGGATGAAACCCAACAGTCCATCGTAACCCAATTTGGCAAACCTGTAGGGGAACCGCGTACCACGCCTGGCATCAACTTCAAAGTACCCTTTTTGCAAAAGGTGCAGTTCTTTGATAAACGATACCTAGAATGGGACGGTGACCGTAACCAGGTACCGACCAGGGACAAAAAATTTATCTTTGTGGACACATACGCCCGCTGGGAAATCACCAATCCACTACAGTTCTTTATCCGTCTGAAGGATGAAAGATCAGCACAATCCAGACTCGATGATATCTTGGATGGAGAAACCCGCAATGCCATCGCCAATCATGACCTGCTGGAGGTCGTGCGCTCTTCCAACCGGAACCCGGAAGTAACGGCGCAATTTATGGAAGAGCTGGAAGTCCTGGAAGACATCTCCGTAGGCCGGGAAAAAATCGAGGATATCGTCCTGTCCAAAGCCAATGAACGGACATCAGATCTCGGGGTTAGGGTATTGGATTTTAAATTCAAACGCATGAATTATGTAAACGAAGTACGAGACAGGGTGTATGATAGAATGATCAGCGAAAGAAACCGGATCGCTGACCAGTTCCGCTCCGAGGGCCAAGGGGAAGCCCGTAAAATCCAAGGAAACAAAGAAAGGGACTTGGCCAAGATACAATCCGAAGCCTTTCGTGAAGCCGAAGAGATCAAAGGCCGCGCAGATGCCGAAGCCACGGCCATTTATGCCTCTGCTTATAATCAAAATAGACAAGCGGTGGATCTATATAAATTCCTCCGGACCATGGAAAGCTTCGAAAAATCCCTCGATGAAAACACCAGTATCATCCTGTCCACCGATACTGAATTCTTCCGGTATCTGAACAGACTTGATTAAGTGGGGAGATATATCGAGTGACAGAGACATAACATAAATAAAGGGTGTCAGATGCAGGTTCCTGAGCAGAGCCGAAGGGCCAGCATCTGACATCTGATTAATCCGCTTCTTCAGCTCCAGATCAATTAAAGGTTTTTGTTTTTTTCATATGATTGATCTCACCTAAATGCCTTATCCCTGAAAACAGTGATTTTTTCATTTTTTACCAATTTAAGGCAATAATTAATATAGGCCTCAAAACATACCTAAAGCAGGTTTTTAGGTAGAAATCACTCTTTTACAGCATTTATCAACCTACCACTAATGTAAATTCTATTTTAAAAAATCGTAAATTAATGTTAATTATTTGTCACAAATAGCCAGAAACATTTACCTTAATTTACTTTGCCATGATCAATGTATTGATAGCGGATGACCACCGCATGTTTATAGATGGGCTGAAAGCCATGCTCTGTGACATACCGGGCATCAAGGTGGTGGGTGAAGCTTTGAACGGCAAAGAGGCATTGGATTATTGTGTGGATCAGCCAGTGGACATTGTCATCATGGACATCAACATGCCCGTGATGGACGGGGTAGAGGCCACCAAGCAATTGTTAAAATGCCATAAAGCACTAAAAGTCCTGGGGCTGAGTATGCATAATGACCGGCACTTCATCTCTGATATGCTAAAAACCGGCGCCCAAGGATACATCCTTAAAAATACAGGTAAAAACGACTTGGTAGAAGCCATCCAAACCCTGCATTCAGGAGGCACTTATCTGGGAGAAGAGGTCAGCAAAACCCTGCTCACGAGCTTCATGAAGCATCCTGGCAAAACCCAATTCTATGAAAAGCTCTCTGAAAGGGAAATGGAAGTCCTGGGTTGTATTGCCAATGGCCTCACCACTCAGGAAATCGGTGATAAGCTCTTTATCAGTAAAAATACCGTAGAAACCCACCGCAAAAATCTCCTGTATAAATTACAAGCCAAAAACACCGCTGAACTGGTCAATAACGCTTACAAAAGAAGACTGATCAGTTAAATGAATTGGAAGATTGTGTGACACTGCGCCGAAGGCATCCCCATGAGAAAGTCGTCGCATTAGAAAGCCCCATTGGCACATGATATCTGCCACATCTCAATTATCCCTTTTATTGTTTGTTGTCCTGGTTGTGCTGAAAAGGCCTTTTGGAAACGGTCATCGTGTTTTCGTGCACATCCCTGATTAGTGTTGACCGGATTAATCATTGGTTTTCATTGTCAAACATCGTAATAACTGATCTTTCCATAGATGGAATTTTAGACCAATTCCTTTCAAACTCCTCCGGACTTTTGCTATAACGAGAGCTGTAACCATCCATAACGAATTGTGCTTGCCTGCTCCAATCTACCCCACCTATCCTCCCCGCCGCGGCGAGGAGGGATGTCTCAATACTCATATCTAGACACTATCCATCAAATCCCTGATTTCGGTGAGTCAATACCTGCTTTTTTTTACAATATTTGTATATTCATTACTCACTTAGCCCCCCTTTTATGAATTACAGTAAATGCCAAGCACTTTTTCTGCTTTCCACGCTAGGAATGCTGCTATTTTCGTGCAGTCCAAAACCCTATGCGAATGTCAATAAGGCCCATAAAAAGCAGGTAGAAGCGCAAGTGGAGAAAATCACCGCCACACCAGCAGTAAAACAGGACGTTTCGGACACCACTCGCCTCAACGACCTCTGGGTAGGCACTACCAACTTTAGTATCAGAAAGCCTAACTTTGTCATCATCCACCATACCGCCCAAGATTCCCTGGCTCAGACTATTCACACTTTTACCGTCCCACATAGCCAGGTCAGCTCCCACTATGTCATCGGCAGGGATGGTGCCGTGGTCCAAATGCTCAATGACTACCTGAGATCCTGGCATGCAGGAAAAGGCATGTGGGGCCATGACACCGACCTGAACTCCTCCTCCATCGGTATAGAACTGGACAATAACGGCCGTGAACCTTTTGCTGAGGCCCAAATAGAAAGCCTGCTGAAGCTTTTAAAAAGATTGAAGGAAGGGTATAACATCCCGACGGCCAACTTCATTGGGCATGCCGACATTGCCCCTTCCAGAAAAGTGGATCCCAGTGCCCATTTCCCATGGAAAAAACTTGCTGAAGAAGGCTTTGGCATTTGGTATGATGATTTTTTGCTTATGGACATCGCCGTGCCAACAGATGAAATAAACTATAAAACCGAGACGGTTATGCTGGAACCTGTCCCAACTTCGTTTAAGCCAAAGGAAGCCTTGAAAATCATCGGATATGATGTAAGTGACCTGGATGCTGCCATCCGCGCCTTTAAACTTCATTTTATCCAGAAGGATATTGAAGCCGGCCTCAATAATAATGACATTAGGATCCTGCACAACCTCTACAAAAAATACCTGTAACGATAATCCAGTGATTATGTCAAATCCCTATTTTCAGGGATGCCTTAAGGAGCAAATACCAACATCTTTGTAATCAGTAGTGATTACCTGAAATAGGATCAGTCACCCGTATTGTCAAATTAAACTGATAAATATGCTATTAATTGCGGATAGTGGATCTACCAAAACCGACTGGAGATTGGTAGATGAAGAGGGAAACACCATTGATTCTGTACAGTGCAAAGGGTTAAATCCTTACTTTTTAACAGAAAGAGAAATTGCCGGGGTAATTGAAAAAGAAGTGCTTCCTGTTGCCCGACAAGCGGAAAAAGTCATATTTTATGGTGCAGGATGTGGTCTTGCTGCCAAGGTGGCCCAGGTGAAATCCGCAATTGAATCCGTCCTTCCCGTGAAATACCCTACCGAAGTCTATGGCGATATTCTCGGTGCGGCCAGAAGCTTGCTGCAAGACCAGAAAGGCATTACCTGCATCTTGGGAACAGGGGCCAACTCTTGCGTGTATGATGGTCAGGAAATTATCGGCAATGTTCCTTCTTTGGGATACATCCTGGCCGACTGGGGCAGCGGAACGGTGCTCTGCAAAGATTTGATCGCCCTGATTCTTCAACAAAGAATAGACGGTGAAATCATCGATGACTTCCATGCCACCTACCCCATGGACCTTCGGCAAATGCTGGATAAAATTTACAATAAGCCGCAAGCAAATCGCTATCTGGCCTCATTTACGCCTTTCCTGTTGAAATACGCACACCATAAGGCCTGTGAGAAGATTCTTAAGGACAACTTCAGAAAATTCTTTGAATACTATGTATTGGCTTACGATGAGAAGTCCCTCTCCGAAGCCATCACCTTCACTGGATCCATCGCTTATCATTTCAGCGATTTTCTTCGCAGTACTGCTGCTGAATACGGATTAGAAATCAATAAAATCGTCCAACACCCTATGAAGGGACTGGTAAAATACCATTGCCAAACGGTACCCGCAATCAAATAAGATCATGTCTGAGCTCAATTCTCTCACTACAGAAACTTCCTCTCTTTATGAGGACTTAGAAAAGATGAATGCCCGTGAACTCCTGGCAAACATTAATCAAGAAGACCAAAAAGTAGCAACTGCCGTACAAGCAGCCATTCCGCAAATTGAAAAACTGGTCACGGCTACCGCCGACAAAATGGCCAAAGGGGGGAGGCTTTTCTATATCGGTGCCGGCACTTCCGGAAGACTGGGAATCTTGGATGCATCCGAAATACCACCTACTTATGGCGCATCACCAGAGCTGGTCTGTGGGCTGATTGCCGGTGGAGACAAGGCCATTCGCCAAGCCGTGGAAGGAGCGGAAGACGACCTCTACCAAGCCTGGACTGACCTAAAAACTCAGCACATCACCGAAAATGACGTCCTCATCGGCATCGCTGCTTCCGGCAAAACCCCATACGTACTGGGAGGTTTGCAGACAGCAAAAGCCCATGGGATATTGACAGGAAGCATTGCCTGTAATACCAATGCCCTGATATCGACCAAAGCGGACCATCCCATTGAAGTGGAGGTCGGGCCTGAATTTGTGACAGGAAGTACCCGGATGAAATCCGGAACTGCCCAAAAGCTCGTCCTGAACATGATCAGCACCAGTCTGATGATTTTGCTCGGCAAGGTAAAAGGCAACAAGATGATCAATATGCAACTCAGCAACCAAAAGCTGGTTAAAAGAGGCATCCGGATGATCCTTGGTGAAATCCCCGGCCTGGATCAAGAAACTGCGTTAAACCTATTGACTTCTCATGGTTCTGTAAAAAAAGCCATTGAAGCTTATCAAAAAACCTAAACCGATCATGATATTTACTTGGAAACAAACAGCTGCACTCGCACTGATTAGTTTGCTGATCTGTGTATCGGCGATGGCCCAAGAATCTCCTAAGCGAGAGCTAAGAGCGGCCTGGATCGCTACGGTCAACAACATCGACTGGCCAAGCCAACCTGGACTTTCTGCTGCTGAGCAAAAAGAAGAATATGTCAACCTTCTGGACACCCTTGCTGCTGCCGGGATGAATGCCATCGTCATGCAGATCCGCCCTACAGCCGACACTTTCTACCCTTCCAGTTTTGAACCTTGGTCCGCTTATCTCACGGGGGCACAGGCGCGACCACCTGTACCCTATTACAATCCACTGGCATTTATGATCGATGAGGCCAAGAAAAGAAATATGGAATTCCATGCTTGGTTCAATCCCTACAGGGCTTCCAACAGTTCCGGTTTTGTTCCTTCTGCCGGGCACCCCTTGGTGAAGCATCCAGAATGGTTTGTGCAGTATGGGGGAAAATGGTATTACGACCCCGGCATTCCAGAAGCGCAGGAATATGTACTTCGGTCCATCATAGAAGTGGTCAAGCATTACGACCTTGATGCAGTACATTTTGACGACTATTTTTATCCTTATAAAATAGCGGGGGAAGAATTTCCAGACAGCGATTCTTTTTCCCAATATGGCAACCGATTTACGGATATTGGCGAATGGAGAAGGTATAATGTGGACTACTTTGTCGAAGAACTCTCCAAGAGGATCAAAGCAGAAAAACCCTTTGTAAAATTCGGTATCAGCCCGTTTGGGGTATGGCGTAACGCCGATGTGGATCCCAGAGGATCTGCCACCAAAGCAGGGCAAACCAACTACGACGACCTTTATGCTGATGTCCGTAAATGGTTAAAAGAAGGGTGGATCGATTATGTCGCGCCACAGGTTTATTGGCACATCGGCTTTGAACTGGCAGAATATAAGACCTTGGTCAAATGGTGGGCAGACAACAGTTATGGACGGCATGTTTACATTGGCCAGGGAATTTACCGGGTCGGCCAAAAAGGCTGGAAAGACAAAAATGAAGTGGTCAATCAAATCCAGTTTAACAGGACCTTCCCCATCGTAAAAGGCAGCATGTTCTTCAGTGCCAAGACCATTGTCCAAAACAAGGAGAACCTCAACTCCCAACTGGAAAAAGTTTATCCCCATCCCTCCCTGCCTCCCATCATGCCCTGGATCAGCCAATCTGCACCAACTGCTCCTCATCACATCATGGCAACAGGCAGCCCTGACACTGGAATCACCCTGAATTGGCAGGCAAGCCTAAAAGAAGATGCAAGTTATTTTGTAATTTACCGATTCGAAAAGGAAGGGACCTTGGACACCAATAATTCGGCGCAGATCATCGCCAAAGTACCCAAGTCTCCATACGCACAGCAAAGCTGGAAAGACAATACCATTCAGAAACGGAGTACGTACCACTATTATATCACCGCTGTGAACCGGCTTCACAATGAAAGCAAGCCATCTCCAATTATCACCGTTGGCACCAAAGGCAAAAGAAAGCAGGTAATAGGAGAATAAAGAGACAAGAACAAAGAAAAAGTTTCAACTCGATTCAGGACGTGATAAATCAAAACATATAAAGCATTCCCATGAGCCAAAGCCTAGTATTCATCGTCATTTCATCCTACTTCTTGTTGCTTCTATTGATCAGCTACCTGACCTCGAGGAAAACAGATGAGTTGACTTTTTATACAGCCAACAGGCAGTCTCCCTGGTATTTGGTGGCTTTTGGGATGGTAGGTGCCTCACTATCTGGTGTGACTTTTATTTCCGTTCCTGGTGAAGTCGGCAATTCTTCATGGAATTATCTGCAATTCGTAATGGGCAATATGGTGGGATACGCGGTTATTGCCATGATATTGATCCCACTCTTTTATAAACTCAACCTGATCAGCATTTATGAATACCTCAGGGACCGTTTTGGCCCGAAGGCTTACCTTTCAGGTTCAGTGATCTTCTTGGTTTCTCAAACAATCGGGGCATCCTTCCGGCTGTTTTTAGCTGCTACTGTATTACAGATTGCTTTTTTTGATGCGTATAACATACCCTTTTTTGTCACAGTACTGACCACAGCGACGCTGATCTGGATATACACATACAGAGGCGGCATCAAGACCATCGTATGGACAGACACTTTACAGACGACCTTTCTGCTACTGGCCGTGATCATCAGTATTGTGATCATCTGCCAGCAGCTTGACCTGAGCATGGGCGAGATCACCAGTGTCATCAAAGAAAGCCCGCTCTCGACAGTTTTTGAATGGGATCCTTTGTCCAATAAAAACTTCTTCAAAATGTTCTTTGCCGGGGTGTTCATCACCATTACCATGAACGGCCTGGACCAAAATGTCATGCAGAAAAACCTCACCTGTAAAGACCAAAAGGAGGCAAAAAAGAACATTTTATGGTTTTCGATCAGCTTCTTTATCTCCAACCTGTTTTTTCTGTCACTGGGCGTACTGCTGTATTATTTTGCCGCCCAGAACAACATTGCCATTCCGGAAAGCACTGATGAGCTTTACCCTATCCTTGCATTGGATCATTTTGGTACATTGGCAGGTATTACCTTTCTGCTTGGAATTATAGCGGCTGCTTTTTCAAGTGCTGATTCGGCCTTGACAGCACTGACTACGTCCTTTTGTGTGGATGTGCTGAAGTTACCATCAAAAATACACCTCAATCAAAAGGCCACTCGCCTAAAAGTCCATATCGGGTTTACTGCATTGATCTTTGTGGTTATTATCGTATTTGACCTTCTCAACAACAGTAGTGTGGTAAGCGCGGTCTTCAAGGCTGCGGGCTTTACCTATGGCCCGCTGTTGGGATTGTTCACCTTTGGTCTGTCCAACAAACTGGCCGTTAAGGACAAGTGGGTACCGGCCATTTGCCTTGCCTCTCCTGTAATTTGTTACATCTTGGACCGCAATTCGGCCCAGTGGTTTGGTGGCTACCAATTTGGTTTTGAAATCCTCCTGGTCAATGGCGCACTGACATATTTAGGCCTATTACTGGCGATGAAAAAGTAAAAGGATTAACTTGAGTTGTAAAAAAACTTGATGTACCATAAAAAATACTAAACACAGGTATAATTTAGTAATGTTGATTTTACAATATAATTAATCATTGTTCTTGCCATGCCTTATCCAGCTGCTTCGTCCATCTCACTCATCCCCCACCACCCGGAGCTCTCTAGAAAGCTGGATGACTTCATCAAACACACCAAACAAACCAACCTATCCTCCCCGTGCGGACTTATCATCACGGGGCCCTCAGGAGTGGGAAAAACCCATTTGATAGAACAATACTTGAATAGATATAGAAATGACTACTTGTTAGTTCCTATCAGCCACCTTCAGCAACAGCGTAACATACCCTATGCAGGGATAAAAACAGGGATTGGGGAGTTTTTGCGAAAAGTATACAAGGAAATGGCCCCCGACCAGTTTGAATCCTTTTCTGTTCAACTCAAAAAGAAGCTTGGCGAGCATTTTCCGCTCCTTTTTGATTATATTCCTGAGCTGACCTTGCTGATTGAGAAAGACACCATTCCGCCCACGTCGCCTACACCAAAAGTAGAAAACCAACTATACTCGCTTTTTAGCATGCTTTTTAGTTTCCTGAGTGATTTTCTGGGCAAACCGTTGTTGATTTTCATCGATAACATGCAATGGATGGATGGTTCCAGCGTCAACCTACTGCACTATCTTTTACTTCGTTTATCCCCAGAACAATTGCGGCTAATCGGTGCCAGCAGGGAATCAAAGACAGACATTCTCAGGGTAAACCAGTTAATGGAATGGTTGAATTTTGAGACCAAAAAACTGGAAATCATCCCATTACACAGGTTGCGCACTGAGCAGACCCACTTCTTCCTTGAGGAAATTTTGGGCGCCCCCCTTTCCCCTGATCTTCACACCTTGTTTCACAGCCTGTGTGAAGGAAATCCAAGTTATATGCAGGTATTGGCCGAAAGCCTTAAAGCAGGAAAATTGATCACGTTAAAGCAGGGCATATGGTCTGGGGATATCTCTCAAATCCAGGATCGCTTTAAAGGCCAAAATGCCCGTGAAATTCTTTGGGATCGGTTAAAAGCACTCGGTAGCCCCACGCTTAGCTTATTGACCTGGCTTTCCTGCATTGGGAACTATAACCGGCAAGTGCTCCTTTCCTTATTCGATAATAATGAAAATCTTCTTCAGAACAGCCTTCAAGAAGCCCTGGAGATTGGCCTGCTCACTTTACAGGAAGGTGATTTTCGTTTTTCCGAAACGTATATTGGCGAAGTGATCTATGAAGGCATTCCTCTTACTGAAAAAGCCAATCTCCACTATCTCATTGGCAAAGACATCCTCCGAAAAGATTTGGCCAACCTCAGCAGTACTGAAAAAGTCCTGGCCGCCCAGCACCTCAACCAGTCACTTGACCTGGTCAAAGAAAAAGGAGATACGCTGCTTTGTGCCAAGCTCAATCTCGAGGTAGGCAAGCTGCAAAAACAGGACAATGGTTATGAGCAAGCCAGGCAATTTCTGAAAATCAGTTCCGATCTCTTCAAAGCCCTTCCTTGGGAAAAGGTCAAAGACCTCTATTGGAAAACCAATATGGAAAGGGCAAAAGTGGAATATTACCTTGGCGAATATGATCTGGCCGAAATCCACCTTGACCATTTACTGGAAAGGTTGCTTGATCCAGCAAAAAGAGCCGAAAGCTATATCCTTAAAATCACCATTAACAATCATCTTGGAAGATACCGAAAAGTGGTTTCCATCCTCCGGGAGGCACTTTCTGAGCTTGGGCTTACCCTCCCCGCTGAAGAGGCCAATCTCCAAGCCGCCATTGACCAACTAAAACAGGAGATCGCTATCTCTGCACCACAGGGTAGCCGTTCTATAGCCCCTACTATCCATCAACACTTCATTCTAAAACTGCTGTATGTCGGCGGTATGGCACTGCACCATACGGCCGACACTTTAATGATCTGGGCAGCCTTACAGATTATTAGCCGATCCAAAAACAGCGAAGATGAAGGCGTGAAGGCCATTGGCTATGTGAGTTATGGAAGAATGAACATCATCGCAGGAAATATCGACCACGGCTATCTGCTAGGCTCTAAAGGGCTTCAAATCAACCAAAACCTTCAAGACATGCAGTATCGATGCCGGGTTTTTGGGGTGTTTGCGTTTTATATCCAACCCTGGAAAAAGTCCTTTGATAAAAGTGTCTCCTTGTTGATGGAAGGTATGGAAGCTGGAAGAAAAGCAGGGGACCTCATTGGCCTGTATATTCTAAAAACCCACCTTTTCAATCTCCATTTTCTTTCAGGATATCCTCTCGGATCCTTGTTGGATTTCACCTTTGAGGAATCCTATCCCGGCATGGAGCTTACCTATTACATCACCCACTACCAAAAAAGCCTTATTCGGTACCTGTCAGGAGAACGTTCATTTTTTTCGATACCCAGACAACAACCCAGCTGGCTGGCCGCAAAGCTGACCATCCAGGAAGAACGATTTTACCGTAATCATGTCTGGGCGAGGTACTATTTTCTTTTTGGGCATTACGAACAGGCAGCCCGCTGTGCCAGGGAAGCCAATGCAAACCGAAAACTTCAGGAGGGTTCCCCGCTGGTACCAGCCAATTTAGTCCTATTGTTCCTTTCGGTTAGCCAAAATTGGCATAACCTACCGCCTAGTGAAGCTGCAAACCACCTTGAAGAACTAAAAGAAATTCGAACAGCTTGTGATCTTTGGTACCGTCATGCTCCCGAAAACTATGCGGCGACCTACTGGCTGCTCAATGCTGAGTGGGCAAGAATAAACGGTCATCAAAATGATCGGATTACCGAACAATACCAAAAGGCCATCCAAAAGGCCGGAAAAAACCATTACGATCTTGGCCTGGCAAACGAGTTGCTTGCCAAATACCTGCTGGACCAATCAGAAAAGGATGCGGCCATCAAGCACCTAAGGCAATCCATCAATGCTTACAAGGATTGGGAGGGGTATGCAAAGGAAAAACAATTGAACCAACAATACCAGGTACTGCTGAATGATCGCTCCAAGGATCTCCAGCCCAATATCGAAACCGTACTGAGGGAGTTGAGTGGCGACCTGGAATTGGATCCATTATCCAAAAAGCTGATGGTACTTTTAATGAGGATTTCCGGTACTGACAGAACCGGCATTGAGTGGATCGAAAACAATGGTGATGTGCTGGACCAAAAGCACCTTAGCCTCCTTCCCAAAAGCGACCATACCGCTCCCCTTCCTTCAGGATTGATGCTCATGTGCCACCGTACTCAGGCACCGCTCATCGTGAATGACCTGGAAAGAGAAAGTACCTTTTCTGAAATAGCAGCGCTAAAAAATAGCGGCGTGAAATCATTCCTGATCCTACCGATAAACATCAATGGCTACCTGTCCATGGTAATCTATCTGGAAAACAGTCATACCCAAGATCACTTTTGCGAAGACTTGGTCAGGTGGATTCGCATTATTGCCAACCAGGGAGGAATGATCATAGAAAATGCCCGAACCCATGAGAAAACGCTCTTGCTCAACAAGGAGATCCGAAAAGAGATCGAAGAAAAAAAGCAGCTTGTTTCCTTTATTGAACAGCAAAAAAACAACCACCTCAAAGACTTGATCCAGACCCAGGAAGACGAACGAAAGCGCATCGCAGGTGAACTGCATGACAGCCTGGGATCGCTGCTTTCTACCATAAAAATCCAACTGCAAGGCTTACAAACCCTACAATCTACCCCAACCAAAAGCCAAAATGACACGCTCCAAAAAATGGATGAAGCCATCGAAGAAGTAAGACGGATAGCGCACAATATGTCCCCGGTATCACTGAGGCGCTTTGGGCTACCTTCTGCATTACAAACCTTAGTGGAACAAATCAATGCGAGTGGCAAAATGCGAGGAGAGCTGCAAATCCTGGGTATGGAGGAGCGATTACCAGAGCAAAAAGAACTCACCATCTACCGCATCTGTCAAGAGCTCGTCCAAAACACACTGAAACATGCACATGCCTCCCATCTGCATTTACAGCTCATCAATCACGGGGATTCACTAAACATCACCGTCGAAGACAATGGTGCGGGCATGGACCAACAAAAAATCTCCAGCGGTTTTGGGCTACTGGGCATAGCAGCCAAAGTACAGATGCTCAATGGCACGTTTGATATCGAAAGTCAGCCAGGTAAAGGCTTCTTGGCTGTTATTGATATTCCATTAGGTCAATCATAACAAAAGCCTCAAAAGAGAATAATGGAAGGATTTGGTTCGACTTCACCAGGCTTCGGGGGATGTTGGACAATCAAATACAGTTGTCCATTGGATTTTGAGTGAGGCATGTATTCTTCTTCAAGACCAGGGACACTAAAGCCCTCTTTGACAACTTTCCCTTCCTCAGTGGTTCTATCATAAATAAACAAATAAGGAGTACTCCTGTAATCATATGTCACCAAATAATAGTTGTTATGAGCCATCACCTTCCTAAGGTGATAGACCTTCTTTTCTCCATCCCAGGCCTCTCTGGAAAATTCAAACCTTACTTTTGGCAGAAGACGGTCTTCTTTTACTTGATATAGCGTATCGCGAACAAATTTCCCAGAATAAGCACGAGGAGGGAGCAAGACAGGGTTGTAGAAATAATCTAGAGAATCGTATTCCGAATAAAACAGTAGAGATGGCTGCCTTCTTGCTCCCCCCCAGGCTCCATGAAGCTTTAAATGATCGGCAGTAAACCTTCCTGTGATTTTAAAATCATCATTGAATCTATAAATCTCAGCTTCTAAATAATATCTCTTGTCGCCATCATTGCTAAACTTTTCCGCTACTGCCCAATATCCTTCCTTGGAGGTTTTAACAAAAAAAGGAGCAGCAGGTAATTTTTCAGACTCATCTATCAGCTTTCCCTCCAGATTGAACTTGTATAATTTGAAGCGATAAGTGTCAGCAATTACCACCGCGTTTTCATCCTCATCAAACGCTATGGAAGTTGGTTGGACATAGGTCTCAGGACCTTCATCAGCCTTTTTACCAATGGTTTTAATGAATTTACCTTCCATATCAAACTGCAAAACCCCATTCTTAACATCATCAATATAAAGATGCTCATTAGAAACAGCAATATCATTGATGTACTTGATGGTGCTATTCCGGGTCATTTCCAAAGGAATTTCTCTGTAATCATTGACAAAATCATCCAGCTGAACCACTTCCTTTTTATCATGATCAATATGAATGACAGGCATATCCAGTGCTGTCTCACCTCCCTGTTGGCATTGAAAAAGAAAAACACTGGCCAACAAAAGTAAGATTACGTTAAGTTTCATAAAATTGAATTTAAAAATTTAGTTATAAAACAAATATTGGCGTTCGCCTAAATTTCAAATATGATCAAAAACTGTCTTTAAATAGAAAATGGAGGTTTTTTTATTCCAATTCCTAAAATGCCCCCATCCCCTAGAGGGGAGCTTTAGAAAGTCCCCCTTTAGGGATTTAGGGGTGTAAACAGTTCATTTTTTCAATTTGACGATTGTTTTCTCGGACGCCAGTACAAAACAAATAAACGTATAACGAAAAAATATGTTAACCTGAGAATACGTTCTCTATGATTTACTGTGGCAGCTATTTTTTTGTTGTTTGCTAAATTCCAGCGTAATCTTCACCTTCTGATCTTTGTTATTTTTTTGCCGTTCGGGATTTTTCCGCTGAGGCGGATCCCTAAGGGGAAATCCCCATATGCCCCACATAAATAGCACAGACACAAATAAGGATAAACAGTTCTATACCTTGCATACGTTAGCCTAACGGCTATGGACGGCCAGACAGGCCTTTCTGAGGATCAAGCGGAAAAGCTGGTGGGGATTAGGGTTGGTTTCGATTGCACGCAGATGATGCAGATTAATAAGATTTACGCTGATTTTTTATAATAAACGCGATTTAAAATACCATCCTTGCGAGGAAGTATAGCCTGTCCCGAGCTATCGGGAACGTGGCAATCCCGTATTAAGAAAACGAGATTGCTTCACTCCATTGCTCTGCATTCGCAATGTCGGATTTATACTGATTTTATAATCTACACATTCCTATTGCTACATTAAAGAGAAATATGCTTACCAAAACCACCTGGAAATCTCTCATCTTCCAGAAATATTGCTTGGTCCTCAAAATGTGCTAAAAAGGAGGCAAGCGAAAAAGTTGAGGGCATGAATCCCTTTATTTTAATAGGATTTCTTTTTTGTTTTTTTGCCACAAAGAGTCTAAGACCCAAAGCTGTTTGTTTTCCATGAAATTTGGAATCCGCCTACAAAACACTTCGTGTCTTGGCGACTTCGTGGCGACATACCAAATGAATATAAATCTTCTCCCGCCCCCAGAAATATTGCTTGATCCCTTTCTGATCAGATAGGTGCAGTAGATGGAATTAAGAATGGAGAAGAATATGCTTACTATAATAAGCAACAATAACAATATATTGCTTAATACAGTAAGCATATTTTAATGACACGCTGTACCTATCGGCTGCCATTTGGAAATACCAGACTTCTTATAGCTAACATCTTCCATTTTAAGCCCTTTAAGTCAGCTTGTTCAGCAGGTACCTTACTTCCTTCGGACTCTTGATATTGTAATTGGCCTTGGTATAGCTGTAGCCCACACGGATGCTGAATGCTCCATCAGGCATCGCTTGGAATGTATCTTCATCTGTCCAATCGTCCCCAATTGCCAAAATAAAATCATAGCTATTTCCCTTCATGAAAGCAGTAGCAGCTCTTCCCTTATTGATATCAGGACGCTTTATTTCAAGCACCTTGTTTCCTTCCAACACTTGCAGGTTATGTCCTCTGGCCATGTATTTCAAGTGGCTGAACAGTTCCCGCATTCTGAGGTCACCCAAGCCGCTCTCTACCTTTCGGTAGTGCCATACCAAGGAATGATGCTTTTCTTCAATATGTGCCCCCGGGGTACGTTGAACGTAATATTCCATCACCGACCTGATATCTGGCTTCCAATGGTCGTCAATTTCGGCATACAGTTCCCAATCTTTTCCGCCATTGATCTTCAACCAAACACCATGTTCGGCAATAATATCCACTTTTTGTCCTTTAAACCATTTGCCCAACGTTTCCTTGTCCCTGCCACTGATAATGACCACTTGGGATTTTTTGGTCAGCTTTCCTACCAGGCTTTTCAACTCCTCATCAGGGCTTGCCTCTTCTGGTTTGCCCTTAAATCCAACCAAAGTACCATCATAATCTAAGAATAAAATGGGCTTCTTCGCTTTTTTAAAATGCTCGTGCAACTCACTGATTACCTCAGCATCCACTTCTTTGGATTGGAGGTCCAGTTGCTTCTGCTTCACATATTGTAAGCGATCCATAAAAACTCTCACCCACTGGAATACATCATAGCGCTGGATCGTTTCCTGCATGGAAACGATTCGGGCGCGCTGTTCCTTTTCGGGCATGGTAATGGCCTGCTTGATCGCCTCCGCTACTCCTTTGTTGTTATTCGGATTTACCAAAATGGCATCCTGAAGCTCCTTGCTGGCACCGGCCATCTCAGAAAGGATCAACACCCCCTTCTTGTTCACTTTACTGGCTACAAATTCCTTGCACACTAGGTTCATCCCATCCCTGAGTGGCGTTACCAGCGCTATATCCGACATGGCATAGAAGGCCGTCAATTCCTCAAATGGAAAACTCCTATAGAAATAATGAATCGGCACCCAGTTAAGGGTTGAATAATCACTGTTGATCCTTCCCACCAGGGTGTCAATATCTTCCTTTAACCTTTGGTAGGATTTCACCTTGTCACGTGAAGGCACCACCACCATGATCATGGATACCTTACCATGGTACTCAGGATTCTCTTCCAGAAACCTGTCAAAAGCCTTGATCCGTTTTGGAATCCCCTTGGAATAATCCAACCTGTCAATCGAGAGCAAGAGTTTCTGATCTCCGAGCAATTCCAAATATTTCTTTGCGATATTTTGGGTCTTTCGGGACTTGGCCGAATTGGCAAACTTATCATAATCGATGCCCATTGGGAAACTGTCCACATTGATGAGGCGGTTTTCAGCTTGGATATAGCCACTTTCATTGGACAAGCCCATGATCCTGCCCACTGCACTCAGAAAGTGTCGCATATCATCATATGTATGGAAACCGATCAGGTCAGCACCACACATACCCGATAATATCTCATGTCTCCACGGCAACATCCTTATCACCTCATAAGAGGGAAAAGGAATATGCTGAAAAAAGGCGATAGTGGCATTGGGCAGCTTTTCGCGCAGCATTTGGGGCAAAAGCAACAGCTGGTAATCATGCACCCAAATGGTATCGTCAGGGCCTGCTTTCTTTAGGATCGCTTCACAAAACATTTTGTTTACCCTCACATAAGCTTCCCAGTGATGCTCATCGTAATTGATATTCTGGGTAAAATAGTGGAATGCCGGCCATAGGGTCTCGTTACTAAAGCCCTCATAAAACTGTTCTATATCTTCCCTGCTCAAAAAAACTGGCGCCATCTTCAGCTCATGTAGCTCAATGATGATCTCTGCCCGTTGCTCCGGATCTTCCACGTCATTGCCTGGCCAGCCAATCCAGATATTCTCTCCTTCCTTATAAATAGATCCCAGACCAGTGGCCAGCCCTCCAGCACTAGGTTTGAATTCAAATTTCCCGTTCTTATGCCGTAAACTAACAGGCAACCTGTTAGAGACAATAATTGTTTTTCCCATAATTATTTAGTGGTTTCCTTAAAAAGAAGAGAAGACAAACTGTATTTTGGTGTGATTCTGACAAAATATATGTCTGAATTTTTACACTTCAATATAACAAAAATCTTGAAAACAAAAAAGTAAACTACGTGGCAAACACTCCCAAAAAGCCTGAAATTAACACCTATTTTAGGTTGATATGATTTGCCTTCAACCCGTTAAAGACAAATTTTCAATAAGTTGACATTTCTTGCATGGTTTTCTTGGCCAGCATCACATGCTCAACATCTACTTCTCCCATTTTTTTCATCAGAAAATTCTACACATACCAGGATTATGGGACAGTTGTAAAAAAATACCATCCTGAATATTTACCCATTATGATCCACGGAGATGTCCCATTTGGGCGGATAGATCAGGAGACAGGTTTGAGGATCGGCAATTAGGCCTGTTATTCATAAAACCATTAATTTTGCTCATGCTTGGTAAATGTGTTTGCCCTGGCAATTAAAGCCTTAAGATCAGTCTTGCCAACAATTCTTCAATCTTCAAATTTCCCAATCCTCCAACTCCCGAAAATACTGGGACAATTACCGTCATGACACTGGCAGATTCAAAAGTTTAAGCTTAATTTAGATTCCCCAAATCCTAAAAATCCAAGGAGTTCCTATGTACATTATTTTTGATACCGAAACCACTGGTTTACCGAGAAATTACAATGCCCCCATCACCGATTTGGACAACTGGCCACGGCTGGTCCAGCTGGCTTGGCAACTCCACGATGAGCGGGGCAAACTGATTTCCCATCAAAACTACATTGTCAAACCCGAAGGCTTCACCATTCCTTACAATGCCGAAAAAGTCCATGGAATCTCCACAGACCGTGCATTAAAAGAAGGCCATGACCTGAAGGAGGTATTGGAGATTTTCCACAAAGATGTAGAAAAAGCCAACTACCTGGTCGGCCACAATATTGGTTTTGACATCAATGTCTGTGGTGCGGAATTTTTGAGAGTGGACCTGCCAATGCAGTTGCTTGAAAAGCAGGAATTGGACACCAAGGACATATCCACTAATTTCTGCGCCATTCCTGGAGGGAAAGGAGGCAAATACAAATGGCCAACGCTAACAGAACTCCATCAAAAACTCTTTGGTGCGGGATTCGAGGACGCCCACGATGCTGCTTATGACGTAGACGCCACAGCGAAGTGTTTCTTTGGACTGATCACCGCCAAAGTACAGGCTCCAGAAGAAGGCATTGCAGTAGAAGAGGTCATTTATGAACCGCCAAAACTCGACGCTGCCAACTTTGCCGCTGCCAAGGACCAACAAAAGGAAGCTGCCCAAGATATCATCAAGCAAGCGCGAAAAGCGGATATCAGTGACTTGGTAGACATCCCATTCAGTCACCTCCATGTCCATACGCAATACTCCATCCTGCAGGCTACCTCAGAAATCCCTGCTATGGTGGCCAGGGCCAAGGAATTCAACATGCCGGCCATTGCCATGACTGACCATGGCAATATGATGGCTGCTTTCCATTTTGTGAAAGAAGCTATGTCAAATGACATCAAGCCAGTGGTGGGTTGTGAGTTTAACATTTGTCGGGAACATCAAAACAAGTCCCAAAAGGACGATGGCTTCCAGGCGGTGTTGCTTGCCAAAAACAAGACGGGCTATCACAACTTAGCCAAATTGGCCTCATTTGCCTACACCCAAGGTTTTTATTATGTCCCCAGGATCGATAAGGAACTCCTGGTTCAGTACAAAGGAGATATCATTGCCACCACTGGCGGACTTTGGGGGGAGATTCCTTTCCTTATCCTGAATGTCGGTGAGACCCAAGCTGAAGAAGCCTTTTTATGGTGGAAGGAGCAGTTTGGAGAGGATTTTTACGTGGAATTGAACCGTCACGGAATCCCGGAAGAGGAAAAAGTAAACGAAGTCCTGCTTCGATTCGCCCAAAAGTACAACGTCAAGTATTTTGCCGCCAACAACACCTACTATAACACCAAGAATGACGCCAAGGCGCACGACATTCTCCTCTGTGTCAAAGACGGTGAGAAAGTCGACAAGCCGAAAAAGTACATTGGCAAAAAAGGCCGGGAATTCCGCTACGGCTTCCCCAACGAAGAGTTCTATATCAAAACGCCCGAGGAGATGAAAAAGCTCTTTGCTGATCTCCCTGAAGCCATCGAATGTACTAATGAAATCATCGAAAAAGTAGAGGCCTACAAACTGGCAAGGGAAGTTTTGCTGCCCAAGTTCAATATTCCAGAACGGTTTCAAGACCCACAAGATGATGAAGACGGCGGCAAGCGTGGCGAAAACGCCTATTTGCGCCACCTTACCTACGAAGGAGCCAAGAAACGCTATCCTGAGATCACTGAAGAAATCAGGGAACGGCTGGATTTTGAGCTCTCTATTATTGCGAACACCGGGTATCCGGGGTATTTCCTGATCGTGCAGGATTTTACCACGGCCGCCCGGGAAATGGGTGTATCCGTAGGGCCTGGCAGGGGGTCTGCCGCCGGCTCTGCAGTCGCCTACTGCATCGGCATTACCAATGTGGATCCAGTCGCATATGACCTCCTTTTTGAGAGATTCCTAAACCCGGACAGGGTTTCACTTCCCGATATTGATATTGACTTTGATGACCACGGTCGTCAAAAAGTAATCGATTATGTAATCGAAAAATATGGTGCCAATCAGGTGGCACAGATCATCACTTACGGTACCATGGCGGCCAAATCGGCCATTCGCGATACAGCGAGGGCACTTGACCTGCCATTGTCAGACGCAGATCGCCTGGCCAAATTGGTCCCAGACATCAAGCTGAAAGCCCTCTTTAGCCTGGCCAATGACCGGGCCAAACTCGCCGACAAGCTCAAAAACAACTCAGAGAACATCGATAAGGCCTACGAGCTGATCAACATCTCCAAGGGCAACGACGACCTGTCCAAGACCATCAACCAGGCAAAGATACTGGAAGGATCCGTACGAAACACAGGCATCCACGCCTGTGGGGTCATCATCACTCCGGATGACATTACCAATTTTGTCCCTGTAGCACTTGCCAAAGACTCGGACATGTACTGCACACAATTTGACAACTCCGTGGTGGAAAATGCAGGCCTGCTGAAAATGGACTTTCTTGGCCTGAAAACCCTCACGCTGATCAAAGACGCCATTCGCATCGTCAAGGAGCGTCATGATGTGGAGCTGGATCCGGAAAACTTCCCCATTGATGATACAGAAACTTATGAGCTCTTTCAGCGTGGTGAAACGGTAGGGATATTTCAATATGAATCCCCTGGCATGCAGAAATACATGCGTGAGCTGAAACCCACGGTATTTGCCGACTTGATTGCCATGAATGCGCTCTATCGTCCGGGACCTTTGGAATACATCCCCAGCTTTATTAAAAGAAAGCACGGGCTGGAACCCATTGCTTACGATCTGGACGATATGGAGGAATATCTTCAGGAGACTTATGGGATTACAGTGTATCAGGAACAGGTGATGTTACTTTCCCAAAAACTGGCAGGTTTTACCAAAGGCGAGGCAGATGTCCTGCGTAAGGCCATGGGTAAAAAGCTCCGTGACGTCCTGGACAAAATGAAGCCTAAATTTGTCAACCAAGCCGCTGAAAAGGGCCACGACAAAACCAAGCTAGAAAAGATATGGAAGGACTGGGAAGCCTTTGCCTCTTATGCCTTTAACAAGTCCCACTCCACCTGTTATGCATGGATAGCGTATCAAACAGCCTATCTCAAAGCACATTACCCTGCCGAATACATGGCTTCCGTGCTGAGCAACAACATGAATGACATCACCCAGGTCACCTTTTTCATGGAAGAATGTAAACGCATGGGGATAGAAGTACTGGGGCCTGATGTCAATGAGTCCAAAGATGGCTTTACGGTAAACCAAGAAGGACAAATTCGATTTGGTTTAGCGGCCATTAAAGGTGCGGGTGGTGCGGCTGTTCACTCAGTAATCGAAGAACGGGCAGAAAATGGCCCCTATAAAAACATATTTGATTTTACCCAGCGCATAAACCTACGGTCGGTCAATAAAAAAACGCTGGAATCACTGGCCATGGCCGGAGGTTTTGACTGTTTCCCTGATCATCACAGACGGCAATACCTGGAAGCTTCCGAAAATGATGCCACGCTCATCGAAAAAGCAGTAAAATATGCCCAAAAGAAGGCCCAGGAAGCTGAAAGCTCGCAAGTATCCCTTTTCGGAGGAGGTTCAGGAATGGAGGTCCCCATGCCAAGCATTACCCCTATAGAGCCTTTCAGCCAATTGCAGCAACTAAACATCGAGAAGGAAGTAGTCGGACTTTACATCTCTGGGCACCCCTTGGATCAGTTTAAGGTAGAGTTTGATTCTTTTACCAATACGCCCTTATCGGAATTCTCCAATACCGATGTCCTGAAAGCCAAAGGTGAAATCAAAGCAGCTGGAGTAGTAACATCCTTTGCCCATCGTACCACCAAAAACGGCAATCCCTTCGGTACATTGACCCTAGAGGATTATAACGGGGGCCATACCTTCTTTCTATTTGGTGAAGATTACATCAAATACAAAGAGTATTTCATGACTGGATGGTTCTTATACTTCACTGGAAGTGTTCAAGGCAAACGCTGGAACCCGGACGAACTGGAATTTAAAATAGGCAACATCATGCTACTAAATGAGGTTCGAGGCAGAATGGTCAAAGGCTTGCGCCTAAACATTAGCCTCGACGACCTTACCCTGGACTTAATGGAAAGATTGGAAGCCATTACTTCCAAGTACAAAGGAGAAGCCAAACTCTTTATCAATGTCACCGATGTCAAGGAGCGAATTGCAGTGGACCTAAGGTCCACCAAGTTTCTGATAGACCCTTCTCAAGACATGATTAAAGAATTGGAAGACATCCCGGAAGTACAATACAAAATCATTTAATGCTGCAAATACTAAGGCACTTGACAAAATATTTCCCTCATTAAGGAACTAAATAAAACCTAAAATACTTTAGAATATTATATTTGAGGAAAATTGAAACTTAAAACAAATAATAAAATGGCAAAAGCAATTGAAATTACCGACGCAAACTTTGAGGAAATCATCAAATCAGACCAACCTATCCTAGTAGATTTCTGGGCTGAGTGGTGTGGGCCTTGTAAAATGATCGGGCCAGTAGTAGAAGAAATTGCTGGCGAATATGACGGAAAAGCGGTGATAGGTAAAGTCGATGTAGATGCAAACCCTGCTGTAGCCTCTAAGTTTGGCATCAGGAGTATTCCTACACTTCTCTTCTTCAAAAACGGCGAAGTGGTGGACAAACAAGTAGGTGCCGTACCTAAAGCAGTGCTTGCTCAAAAACTAGAAGCTCAAATCTAAAAAAGCATATAACTCCAACAAAAAGGCTCCTTAACGGGAGCCTTTTTTTAATCAATATTGTAGAAAGGGGGCTTGATTATTAACGGATCAAGCGGAAAAGTTGGGACAAATACAATTCAACCCGCATTATGCATTGGGATTCTGCCTACTGTCGGGAAGTTTTTAATAAGTTGACAAGGGGAATTCACCCCTACTGTATGTACCCTATGTTCCTATATTATTAGCCCAAACCATCCCCCAAGAATATAGCCTAATCCAAAATGAAAGGATCTGAGACAATATGCCTAATCCGCATCACTTGTGTTTCTTCTAATACAACTACATTGCGCCCATCTTTCTGATTGCTACTTTTTAGCTCTGCTTAATTCAGAAACGCCACCCGAAACAATAAACTTCATTACATCAGCACTATTTATCCCTTTCAATACCCGAACATTAGTCTTGGGCACTAAAAAGCAATTGCCACTAAAGTTATAAGAATGAGGAAGGTAAATGGCCACCAAGTCCTCCTCATCAATCACAGACAAATCCTCTTGGGTAATAAATCCCAAACGACTAACATGCTCAGAGAGCTTTACAATTACAGGGGTGTTAAATTTCTTTTTGTCCCCCACAAAAGCAGACATCAAATCCTTGATACTGGTATAGAGAATATTGACCAAAGGAATTCTAAATAACCACCTTTCGATCAACTCAAAAATGGGTTTGGTTATGAATATATTGGCCAAATAACCAACAAAGGTAATTAGGCCTAAAACAATCAAGATCCCCAGGCCCGGAACAGGTACCGGCAGCAAATTATCTAAAAACTGAACGATATAATAAATTATATATACCGTCAGTACCAAGGGAGTCACAAAAAGCAACCCTTTAAAGAAATAATTAACGATACGCTTAGAGGTAAATGACATAATGATAATGGTTTGATACTCACAACAAACCATAAAAGTAGTATCTTAAATTAGTATTGGCAATAAAAAAGCCCTACCAATAAGGCAGGGCTCTTCACTATTTTTATTTTTCTGGGTGTCTTACAGATCAATCCCCATAAATGACATAAAGGCAATGCCCATCAACCCGGTAATCAACATCGTGATACCGAGACCTTTAAGACCATTTGGCACGTTAGAGTATTTCAACTTTTCACGAATGGCAGCCAGCGCTACGATCGCAAGGAAAAACCCTGTACCGGAACCGAATCCATACACACCTGCTTCAGCAAGGGTATAATCCCTTTGTGCCATAAAAAGTGACCCACCCAAGATGGCACAGTTTACGGCAATAAGCGGAAGGAAGATCCCCAGTGCACCATACAAAGCTGGCGCAAACTTCTCCACTACCATTTCCACCAATTGCACCATCGCTGCGATAATAGCGATGAACATAATAAACCTCAAAAAGGTCAGGTCAATAGTGGCAAAAGATTCACCAAGAAAGGACAATGCTCCCTCTTTCAGTACAAATTCATTCAAAAGCCAGTTCAAAGGTACCGTAATCGTCAATACAAAGATTACGGCAGCACCAAGACCTAAGGCTGTACTTACCTTTTTAGAAACGGCCAAGAATGAGCACATTCCCAAAAAGTAAGCAAATACCATATTGTCAATAAAGATTGACCGGATTCCCAAGCTAAATAATTCCATCTCTTAGCAATATTTTAATGTTCTACATATCCTGTCTTGGTACGCTGTACCCAGATAATCAATCCAAGGATGATAAAGGCACCTACCGGGCTCACCATCAAACCATTGGTGGCCAAGGAGAAATCCCCTCCGAACCAAGACGAAATGGTATCAAAAACAGGGATACCGAATACTGAACCTGATCCCCACAGTTCCCTAAAGAAAGCTACCGTAAGAATGATCCAAGAATACCCCAGCGCACTACCAAATCCATCCAATACGGAGTCATAAGGCTTATTGCCTAAAGCAAATGCCTCTAGACGTCCCATTACGATACAGTTGGTAATGATCAAGCCTACGAATACAGACAATTCCTTGTACATATCATAGGCAAATGCTTTCAGAATTTCATTCACCAACGTCACCAAGGTAGCTACTACCGCCAACTGCACAATGATCCGAACACGAGTAGGAATGGTGTTTCTCATGATTGAGATGGTCAAGTTAGACATCACGATCACAAAGATCACAGAAAGTGCCATTACCAAAGTAGGCTTCATCTGTGTGGTCACCGCTAATGCAGAACAAATCCCCAATACCTGAATGGTAATCGGGTTATCATCTACCAGCGGATCAGAAATCAATTTTTTTCTTCGCTTCGACAGAAAGGCCTCTGCGGGCTTTTTGATTTCTGTCTTTTCTGCTGTTTCTGTACTCATATCAAATTATGTTGAGACGTTCTACAATATTTTTAAAGCCAACCAATTAGGAATTACCTTTTACTTTGTCCATGTAAGACTGATAGTATCCCAAATAGTTTTTCAGCATTTTGTTCACTCCATCACCGGTAATGGTAGCTCCGGACATACCATCCACCTTATGTGGCTCTGCTGAATAATCCTTCCCTTCACCTTTCTGCATACTTACGGCTTGTAATTCTCCGCCTTCACCAAAAATCTCCTTTCCATGATACCTTTGTTGTACATCAGTTGAAGTAATTCTAGCCCCTAGGCCCGGTGTCTCCCCAGCATGGGAAAATGTCACACCCTCTATGGTATTCAAGTCTGTCTGCAATGCCAGATACCCCCATATGGAATCCCATAATCCTGCTCCATACAGCGGTAGGATATAAGCGACCACTTTGTCCTCACTGCCTTCTTCATGATAAATATAAACAGGGTAAAGTCGCTCTTCAGCTGGCTTTTTATAGTTTTTGGCCACATCCACCGTTTCTGCTGTTACTTCGGCTCCTTCCTGTTCAGTCACTTCTTCCCCTTTGATATTTACCACTTTTGCAGAAATGGTATTCTCATAGTATTCATTGACCTCTTGGGGTTTCATGGCAGCAATTTTTTCAGCATCCATTACGGCACCTAAAATTTGCTTCTTATTATCCAGCGCAACGGCTTCCTTCTGGATAGGCCCCAATAGCTGGGAAGTACCTGAAAGTAAAAAACCGAGCACTACGGTAAGGATTACCGAGAATGTAATGATATATGTATTAGACTGTTGCACGTTGTAACCTCCTTTTCTTGTTTGCTTTCACAACATAATAATCAATAAGTGGAGCAAAGACGTTCATTAATAGAACTGCCAACATAATGCCCTCTGGATATGCGGGATTGGTCACCCGAATGATTACGGTCAAGAAGCCAATCAGCAGACCATAAAGCCACTTTCCTCTTTCCGTCTGCGCCGCAGAAACAGGATCCGTAGCCATAAATACGATACCAAAAGCTACACCGCCCATAACCAAGTGATAGTGTGCCGGCATAGCCATAAATTCATTGGCTGCAAAGGCATTCATGATCAATCCCATGATATAAGTACCTGCAAAACCACTCACGATGATTTTCCAGCTCCCTACGCCTGTAGCAATCAGGATCAAGGCACCGATCAAGCACATCAAGGCAGATGTCTCACCGATAGATCCGGGGATAAAACCAAAGAACATATTGGCAAAGCTGTACAGCTGATCGCCAATGGCTGAATTATGGGAAGCAAGGGCACCGGTAACAGCCTCACCACTTTGGCCTGCGTTATAGGCAACAGAAAGTGCTGTCGCTCCTGAGAATCCATCTACTGCAGTCTTCTCACCCAAGTAGGTCCAAACCTGGTCACCTGAGATCTGAGCCGGATAAGCAAAGTACAAGAACGCCCTGGCCGTCATGGCTACATTCAGGATATTCATTCCTGTTCCACCAAAGACTTCTTTGGCAATCACTACGGCAAAGACTGTTGCCAAGGCTACTTGCCAAAGCGGCATACTCGCGGGTACCACAAGCGGAATTAACATTCCTGTAACCAAAAAGCCTTCATTGATTGGGTGTTTCCGGATCACAGCAAATACTGCCTCTGCAATCCCTCCTGCGGCATAAGCAACAATAACAATTGGCAGCACCAATTTCAAACCCAGCAAGAACTTTTCACCAAAGCCAACAGCTTCTCCTACTGCCAGGTAGTGCTGCTCGCCCACATTATAGATCCCAAATAGCAGACAAGGCAAAAGTGCTATCACCACGGTGATCATCATACGCTTCAGATCAATGGCATCTTTCACCTGAGCACCTTTTATACCCGTTGTATGGTTTGGAGAAAACATAAATGTCTCTCCTGCCTCATACAAGTAATATAAATTCTCAAATTTACCTCCCTTTTGAAAGAGGGGTTTCTGTTTATCTAACAGATCACGTAGAAACTTCATATTGATTAACTATATTGAAT
Organism: Echinicola soli; assembly: GCF_006575665.1. NCBI lineage: Bacteria > Pseudomonadati > Bacteroidota > Cytophagia > Cytophagales > Cyclobacteriaceae > Echinicola > Echinicola soli. Next base: position 2,365,202 of record NZ_CP041253.1, on the reverse strand, counting down.
TAGTTCTATTCCTTTTCTGACAATGTCTTGAACGGGATGTTTTGACACGTCGATAAACTCGCACAGTGCCAAATCTTCCTCGATTATTTCATAAATCCCCAACTCTTCCATTTCATCGAAATCCTCTGCCATAATGGCCTTCAGAAGGTAGACTGGGAAAATGTCCATAGGAGTGACCTGCTCAAATACCCCTGTCTGCACAAATGCCCTTTCCTCACCTCGTGCATTGGTATCCAATGCATATTCTTTATTTGGTGAAAGGAAAGACAATAAGCCCAGTGCACGGTGGAAACTCAATTTACTACTGGTCGGCTTGGCCCAGCCCATAAACTCATAATAGTCGCCTTCAGGGAGTAAGGTGATTTGGTGGTCATAGTACCCCAAATACCCATCGTGATTGATTTTTTCTCCAGTAAGCACATTTCCGGAAACTACTCTAAAATGGTCAGACTTGGTGTTGTCTGCTACCAGCTTATCCACACAAGCACCTTGATAGGTTTTTGTGTAAACGGTCTTAATAGCCTCAGAACCTGTGATAGCGATAACTTTGGAAGTATCATAAATCCCTTCCAGAAAGAGCTTCCCGGCTTGAACCACTCCATAAGGGTTGATCGTCCAAGCTATTTCCCCTTTGTTGATAGGATCCAGGTGATGAATCTGCACACCTACATTTCCTGCTGGATGTGGCCCCGAAAACTTATTCACTTCTACACCTTGAACACCAGCATATACTGGCGACACCTCGGAATCTTGGTCCAGGTTAAGGTGAACTTTTCCGGAAGTGAGCTTTTTGAGGATGTTTAGGCCTGCTTGGAAGTATTTTTCCTGTCCTTTCAGAAGTACACCATAATCAGGTGCGAGTGGGTGGGAATCAAATCCTGAGATAAAGATCGCTTTAGGGTCATCTTCCGGATTGGCTACGATCCCATAGGGACGTTGGATGATTTGCGGCCATACACCACCTTTTAGGAGAGCACCAATCGCTTGCTCTTTTGTGAGGCTTTTGAGATCTGACTCAGAAAACTTATCAAATTCCTCATAGCTGATTTCTTTGTCAGCCATGATTTTGATCTCTAACAGTTTTCTTTTTTCACCTCTTTTGATCTCAACAATCTCTCCTGAAACGGGAGCTGCATAAAGAACGGATTCAAGCTTTTTGTCAAAGAGAATTGGCGTGCCCGCTTTTACGGTATCCCCTTCTTTGACGGTAACTTTTGGACGCTGCATACCTACAAAGTCTGTAGGCTTAATCGCGAAGGTCTGAGCCGGCTGGAAAGCTTCAGTTTTCTTTTCTGCCTTTCCCTCCAGCTTAATATCAAATCCCTTCTTAAGCTTAACTAGTTTTGACATATTTTATTTGAAACTATATGGTCCTTTGAAAAACGCCTCAAATCTAATAAAATACATTAGTTATTAGAAGCTAATTGGCCGAATATTTACAGGCGGCACTTGGTCTTTTTTAATTTTATCTCCACTTTCAGACCTGTGCTACGGGCTGGTCCAGTGAGTTGATGTAAGCCATCACTTGCTCCATAAGCCACATGGGCGTGGATGTAGCACCACAAATCCCCACTTTATCACCGCTGGCAAACCATTCTGGATCTATTTCTCCCTCATTTTCCACAAAATAACTCCTTGGGTTTTGGGCCTTACAAACTTGGTATAAAGCCCTGCCATTGGAACTTTTTTTGCCTGCCACGAAAACAATTACATCATTTTCACTGGCAAACCGTGTCAATTGCGGTTCCCGGTTGGACACCTGACGGCAAATGGAATCATTGGCGGTAAAGTCAATTTCCTCCAGGGATTGGTTCGCGGCCGCCATTTTTTCTTCGATCTTGGCCTTCAGGGCATAAAAGCCCTTTGTGCTTTTAGTGGTCTGGCTAAACAGGGTCACTGGCTTGCTGAAATCGATCTTTTCCAAATCTTCATCCGCCATCACCACAATGGCCTTCTCCAGGGTTTGGCCGGTAAGCCCGATGACCTCGGCATGGCCTTTTTTGCCATAAATGACAATCTGGCCTTCCTTTTTCTCTATTTTATCAAATGCCGTCTTCACCCGATGTTGGAGTTTCAGTACGACAGGGCATGAAGCATCGATCAGTTCAATATTATTTTCGATGGCCAATTTGTAGGTTTCGGGGGGCTCACCGTGCGCCCTGATCAGGACTTTACAGTCTTTCAGCTCCTTGAGTTCATCGCGATTGATCACCACCAGTCCCTTATCACTCAGCCGTTTTACCTCCATGTCATTATGGACAATATCCCCTAGGCAGTACAGATGACCACCATCCTCCATCTCATCCTCTGCCATCTTGATGGCAAACTCCACCCCAAAGCAATAGCCCGAGTTTTTGTCTATCGTTACCTGCATTTCTTGTTAGTTTTCTTCAATTTTCTTCTTGGCCAAATCCGTGATTTGATCAATCTGCTCTTCAAAATCCAATAAACTTGTATCGATTTCTACAGCATCATCTGCTTTTTTGAGCGGGCTTTCTGAACGGCTGGAATCTATCCTGTCCCTTTCCTCAAGGTTATGGATGATTTTATCCAGCTCGACCAATTCGCCTCTTTCCAGCAGCTCCTTCTGCCTCCTTTCTGCCCTGATCTTGGTATCTGCGGTCATAAACACTTTTAATTCCGCCCCAGGAAACACCACCGTACCAATATCCCTTCCGTCCATCACCACTCCTTTGTGCTTTCCCAAACGTTGTTGCTGTGCTACCAGTTCGTGTCGGACTTCTTTGATCTTACTTATCTCGCTGACTTTTTCGGAAACTTCCATACTCCTGATTTTCTTCTCCACATTCAGCCCGTTCAGGTAGGTGTCTTGGTGATCGCTCGCCTCATTTTGATGAAAGGCAATCTCCAAACTATCCAACGCTCGTCGGATATCTTTTGGGTTAGTCAGTTCAGTGAACTTGTTGATGAAATGCAGGGTAGCTGCCCGATACATGGCTCCAGAATCTATATAAGTATAGCCTAATTTCTTGGCCACTTGCTTGGCTGTGCTACTTTTACCACAGCCTGAAAAGCCATCAATGGCAATTACAATTTTCTTCATTTCAAAAATTCACTGTACTAAACTCTTTTATGGTGCAAATATAAAGTTTTTGGGTGGATAATTATGGATTATCAAGGACTAATGAGCCCATTATCCTAGGAAGCAGCCTCATAACCCACTGAGTCCAAAAATTTCATGCAAATTCCCTATATTTAGAATTATTCCACCTAAAACAAGTGTTAAAAATGAGTACTTTTTCTATTAAAGGCCAGGTAGTTAATATCCCAGAGCGAAAAATCTCACCTGCCAAGGTCTCCGTTGAAGACGGAAAAATCACCTCCATTATCCCTATCAACAGCGCTCCCGATATTTTCTTAATGCCCGGATTTATAGATGCCCATGTCCATGTGGAATCCTCCATGCTGATACCTTCTGAATTTGCGCGACTGGCGGTGGTCCACGGCACTGTAGCCACAGTCTCCGACCCTCATGAAATCGCAAATGTCTGTGGCAAAGATGGGGTGGATTATATGATAGAAAATGGTAAAAAAGTAAACTTCAACTTTTACTTTGGTGCTCCCTCTTGTGTTCCCGCTACCCCATTTGAAACAGCCGGTGGAGAAATCACGGCCAGTGACATCGATGAGCTCCTAAGCCTAAAGGAAGTCGCCTATCTTGCAGAAATGATGAATTGGCCCGGAGTGCTCAACCGGGATCCGGCGGTAATGGAAAAAATAACCATTGCAGCGAAACACCAAAAACCCGTCGATGGCCATGCGCCTGGCCTGATGGGAGACGATGCTGCAAGGTACATTTCAGCCGGCATCTCCACTGATCACGAATGCTTTACCAAAGAGGAAGCCCTGGCAAAACTCCAACATGGCATGAAAATCATCATTCGAGAAGGAAGTGCCGCTAAAAACTTCGATGCGCTGATTGATCTTATCGATGACCATGCAGATAGCATGATGTTTTGCTCCGATGATAAACATCCGGACAATTTGGTGATAGGCCATGTCAATCAGCTGGCTACAAGAGCGGTGGGCAAAGGAAAAGACTTGTTCAACGTACTTAAGGCAGCTTGTATTAATCCCATCACACACTATCGCATGGAGGTAGGCCAATTACGGCCTGGCGATCCTGCAGACTTTATCATCTGCAAAAACCTGACGGACTTTAAAGTGGCCGCCACTTATATTAAGGGAGAAAAGGTAGCCGAAAATGGGCAGTCCCTCATCACTTCGGTACCTAGCAGCCCCATTAACAATTTCAATACTTCCCTAAAAAAACCAGAAGAATTCAGGATCAAAGCCTCCTCTCCCCATGCCAGGGTCATTGAAGCCATGGACGGCCAATTAATCACTAACGAACGTACTGAAGCTGTTCAGGTAAATGATGGTTTTGCCGAAGCCAATATAGCCGATGATATTTTAAAATTCACCGTGGTCAACCGGTATCAAGATGCGGCTCCTTCAATGGCTTTTATCAAAAACTTTGGGCTCAGGGAAGGGGCTATCGCTTCCTCAGTAGGCCACGATTCGCACAACATCCTGGCCGTGGGCACGGACGATGGATCAATTGCAAAAGCCGTCAACATGATCATTAGGGAAAAAGGTGGCATTTCGGCTGTTTCTACTACCGAAAGCATCGTGCTGCCCTTGCCTGTTGCGGGCATCATGTCTGCAGAAGACGGGTATGAAGTGGCCAAAGCTTACACCAAAATAGACCGAATGGCAAAAAAAATGGGGTCCAAACTGGATTCCCCTTTTATGACCTTAAGTTTTATGGCATTACTGGTTATTCCATCCCTAAAATTAAGCGATAAAGGACTTTTTGACGGCACCACCTTCCAGTTTACTTCACCCTTTTTTCCTGAAAATTAACTCACCGATCATTTAACTATTTCAATAAAACCGTGTATATTACTGAATACAATTGCTTGTATTCAATTTACAATTTCACCAACATATTTTAGTTAAATTGATTCAAAAGCTCAGAAATCTCTGGAATAAATTCACATCCATGAAGCCTGCCCAGAAAATGGAAACTAAGATTTTCAATTCCGCAGCGCTAATCATCGTGATCTACCTCAAGGCAATGATTGTATTCAACTTGATCCTTGGGCATTACCTGCTGAGCCTTATTCTTTTGGTGACTTCTGCAATAGTGCTGGCTTTTTACCTTATGGGTAAGTCCAGACAAAATTTCAGCTGGGGGATCAACCTGCTCTCTTTGCTAGGCTATCCTATCCTTGCCATTAACTTTTTTAACAATGCAGGTATCGAAGGGCCTACCTTTTATATTTTCTTAATGATCCACATTGTAATTCTTACGGTGACGCAAATCAAAACCTATTGGTTTTGGGGCATTTACAACTTCATTTTCTATCTTAGCCTTTTCTATATTGCTATCTATCACCCTGATCTGATTGCCAATAACTACCCTTCCCCATACCTGCAGTTCATTGACCATTCCATCACTTATTTTGCCTGCATCCTTGGCATCATTGCGATCATCACCGCCCTTAAATGGAACTACCAAAATCAAAAACTCGAAAGTGAGCAAAAAGGCGCGGCGCTCAAAAAGGTGGTCAGTGAATTGTCCAGTGCCAATGAACAAAAAAACAAGATCATTGCCCTGATCTCCCATGATCTAAAAAACCCCTTGCTCTCCATCACCAAAATCCTGGAGATGATTAATGAAGGGGAATTGGAAAAAGAAGAAACAGAGGCAGTACTGAAAGAGCTTTACATCATCGCTAGCAATGCCCAAAAAATGTCAGAAGAAATACTGGAATGGGCTACTCTGGAATTAAAAAATGCTTCCCCTAAATTCCGAAGTGTGAATTTAAAAGAGCATTGTAATTCAATGCTCTTGATCTATAAAGGCATGGCTCGCCAAAAAAACATTACACTCGAAACCCAATTCGATGGCGATGCGACGATTTTCACGGACTTTGATAGGCTGATGCTTATCGTCAGAAACCTCCTTCAAAACGCTATTAAGTTCACTTCTGAGGGAGGTGAGATTCTTTTTTCCTACCATACCACTGAAGAGGAATTTATCATCACCATCGCAGACACAGGGAAAGGCATCTCCAAAGAACACCTTCATAGACTTTTTAACATGAAGTTTGAATCCACAAGCGGCACATCAATGGAGAAAGGGACGGGGGTTGGCTTATATATTAGTAACGAAAACGCCAAAAAGATCGGTGGTTCACTTAAAGTGGAAAGCGAGCTAGGGAGAGGCAGTGTTTTCACCTTAACACTCCCCAGAACACACTCTCTACCAAAAACCAATCGTCCTAAAACGAAATAGCAGCCTACTTCACCAATTGCTTTCTTTTCTTCATAATATCGGTAAAAATAGCCTTGGCATGCACGATGGTATTCTCAATGAAGAACTCCCGGGTATTCAGTCCTCCACACACCACTCCTGCCAAATAAAGCCCAGGGATGTTGGATTCTTGATTGCCATCGAAGCACGGTCTTCGCTTTTCATCCAGCGTTAGCGCCACACCAAGCTGGTCCAGTAGCTCGAAGTTTGGACGATATCCGGTCATGGCGAGGACAAAATCATTCGCTATGGTCTTTTCCCCCTCTGGTGTATCGATCACCACTTCATGCTCGCGTATTTCCTTAATGGAACTGCTAAAGTATGCACCGATCGAGCCTTCCTTGATACGGTTTTCGATGTCAGGCAAGACCCAATACTTCACGTTCTGGTCCACCGTCGGCTCTTTTAGCACCATCGTTACCTCCGCACCTTTTCTCCAGGTTTCCAGGGCCACATCCACACCAGAGTTGCCACCTCCGACCACAATCACCTTCTGGCCTATATATGGCCAAGGTTCTTTATAATAATGGGTCACTTTCTGCAATTCCTCTCCCGGCACATTCAGTTTATTGGGGATATCATAAAAGCCCGTTGACAGGACAATCTTATCGGTAAGATAGACTCCTTTTACTGAGTATACTAAAAACCTCCCGTCTGATTGTCGCTCTACGCTCTTAACGCCTTCATATAATTGGATATTCAAATTGAAGTGTTTTACGATGCGCCGATAATATTCCAACGCCTCAGGCCGAGTGGGCTGCTTATTGACCGACATAAATGGAATACCTCCCATTTCCAACTTCTCGGAGGTAGAAAAGAAGGTCATGTTTACGGGATAGTTATAGATGGAGTTGACCAGGGTTCCCTTTTCAAGGATCACGTAATCTAGCTTGTTTTTCTCAGCTTCTATCCCACAGGCAAGCCCAATAGGACCTGCCCCGACTATCAAAACATCAATCTTTTTCATAATAATATACAACAGATTTTACTGCCGATGGTTCGCCCAGAGGGCAAAATTCACTTTAAAGTTGGTAGTAAAAGAAAATGAAAACAAGTAAATATCATTCCATAGTAAAAGAAACCATCTCCTCCCCTGCAAAAACACCATTCCTCCTCACCTGCTTCTCCAGGACATTTACCTCTCCATCATAGCTCCAGAGCATTGCCGTGACACTTACCGTTCCATAGCCTTGGATATCCCGGATAAATGCCGCTGAAAGGGATTGCTCCACTGCTGGCTCAATTCCTGTATCGGGCAAATTACCAAGCTTGTCTTCCTCGGTAGACAGGTGCAAACCCACCAACGTTTCCAATGAAAGTTCATCCTTTTCCAGAAACGCTTTCATTCTTGATTTAGCATCTACCACCTTCTTCCACGGTTCATCCAGTAGACCGTTGCTCAAGCCATGAATACCTATGGGGATTTTCCTGGCGCGCTCGGCATAATTAGAATAATAGTAAAAATCATCCTGCTCTGCCACCAACAGATTAAAGCCGTCATATTGATCCTTGTATTTCTCCACGTCTGCAAGGTACTCCTCCGGAGACTGCCTGCCCTCCAGGAATCCAGTCACCAACTTGCCCCTGCTGATGGGATTTTCCTTTACATTCCTGAAATCCCTAAAATTGGTCAATGCAGCGAACTTTCCGACGGGATGTGCCCCCATCCAGGCGCCACCCCCTTTCAGGTCTTTTCCTGCATATATGCCGCTTTCCCACTGATGCAATCGTTCCGTTGGGCGCCCAAAAAACTCATCTCTACTTGCCACCAATATCAACCGATAGCGGTGGTGGCCTTGCCAGTTAAACGTAATCAAACACATAGTCCCCAAGATAAAAAAAAGGCCGGTAACTTCCGGCCTTAGGGTGAATAAACAACTTCCTACTTTTCATAATGAGTTGGATACTCTTACGTGAACTAACCATTTAATTTTAAATTACTATCAACTATCAACAGGCTTAGCTTCAACTGAACAATTAACCCAACCATGGCATCCAAAGTTCACCGAAACCAACACAACTCATTCAATTACAGCCATTTTAACCCCTTTTAACATTTAAATACGAACTTTATCGTAGAAAAAATTTGAATTACGAAAAGCGTCGTATATCTTTACTACGAAGACAATCGTAATTCAATAATGAAATACAAACCTACAGACTCGGAACTTGAGATTCTCTCCATCCTTTGGGAGCGCCAACAAGCAAGTGTTCGGGAAATTCACGAAGAGCTTTCAAAAACGAAAGAAACCGGCTACACTACTACACTGAAGATTATGCAGATCATGTATGCCAAAAAACTTCTCAGGAGAACAGAACAGGGCAGAAGTCATATCTATATGCCTGCCATCACGGAAAGTGAGACCCAAAATTCCCTGCTCAGCAGTTTTATGGCTACAACTTTTGGTGGCTCAACCAAGAAGCTCGTCATGAAGGCGCTTGGTCAAAGCAATCCTTCCCAGGAAGAAATCGATGAAATAAGAAAATTGCTCAATGAACTAGAAAACCAACAATAATGGACTTCATCAACGACTTTATCCATGAATCCTACCTGCAAGCCATAGGCTGGACACTGATCCACTCCATATGGCAGGTTGTCCTTGTCAGCCTGTTGCTCTGGGCCGGCCTCAGGTCAATCCCTCATAAAGCCTCCAATATTCGCTATTGGGCAGGACTGGGAGCCATGCTGATGATCGCTGTGGCAAGTGGGATCACCTTTTCCATGGTTTTGGAAACACCCTCTCCTACAGGAGCTACAGCATCCATAAGCATGTCAATCGCAGACACCAAAAACCTGCAGGTGGCCACTCCCAGGTATGAGATAACCGCTCATACCTCCCCCACCGATAGCAGCGTTCTTGACCAAACTTGGTTACCAGGACTGGAGCATTATTTGCCTGCCTTGGTAAATCTGTGGCTGTTGGGAGCTTTGTTCTATATTTTCAAGCTGTCAGGAGGTCTACTTGACTTAAGAAGCCTGAATAAGAAACACCGTCAATCAGTGCCTGACCCGTTGATCAAAAAAGTTAACGGGATGATTGCCGCAATGGGATTCTACAGAGGAGTTAAGGTACTAAAAAGCGAACTCATCCATGTCCCGGTGACCTATGGATTTTTGAAACCTGTCATCCTTATCCCGGCGGGTCTCCTCTTCTGCACCCCTCCGCGTCAGCTGGAGGCCATCATCGCCCATGAGCTTGCCCATATCAAACGGTACGATTATCTCGTCAACATACTCCAGCGCACCATGGAAGTGTTTTTCTTTTTCCATCCATGTTTTTGGTGGATCAATGAAATGATTGATACAGATCGCGAACATGCTTGCGATGACTTGGTACTTTCACTGGGATATTCTCCCGGAGAACTGGCACGCGGTTTAGCCGAGGTGGCAGAACAAGCACAAACCGCTACTCCAGAGATGGCCCTGGCCGCCACTGGAAACCAGCATTCCTTTCTCAACAGGATCAAGCGAATCTTGGGAAAAGAACAAAACAAGGAAAAAATCTCACCCTTAATTACATTGACCATGCTAATCTCACTAATGGTAAGTGCCTCCCTGGTAATGGGAGCCATCCCTGCTAAAGAAAATATATTTTCGGACAATTATTTACTCACCAAAATCGAGCATAAATCCACCTATAAAAAGGTATCCCTACCTTGCCAAGTAATAGAACCGTGCAATGAGGCAGAAAACACCCCTGAAATAGTTAAAAACACAACTAAGACCTACGCCTACCATTATGCTTACGGCACAGACACCACGCCGGCACCAAAGGCTAAAGCACATAAAAACACACCAGCTCCTGTAGATGATCCGATGCCTGTACTGGAGCTAAGCCCCATGCCCGATATGGATTTTGAGGTTCCCCCTGTTCCTGCTGTGCCACCATTTGAAGGCATGAACTTCGTGCCTCCCATGCCGGCATTCCAGCTGGACATTACAGAAGAAGCCATGGAACTGGCCAACCTGTCCATCAAACTTAGCCAGCTTGATGGAGAAGATTCGGAGGAAGCTCAGCAGAAACGCAAAGTTCTACAGGCCCAGCTAGAAGAGGTTCAGGATAAAATGGAAGCCAAAACTGAAATCTACGAGGAAAAGATGAAGGAATGGGAAGCACAACATGAATCCAAAATGGAGGAATGGGAAGCCAAAATGGAAGCTTGGAGCAAAGAAATGGAAGCCAAACAAAGCGAATGGGAAACCGCCTATGAGCCCAAAATGGAAGAATACGAGCAAAAAATAGAAGCTTGGGAAAAAGCAAGCGAGCCCAAGATCAAAGAATTCGAAGCCAAAATGGAAGCCTGGCAAGAGCGACAACTGGAGCGACAGGAAAAGCTGAAGCAACAGCAACAAGAGTAATTACGGGAGACAATAGATGTCAGACATAAGATGTTAGAGGAAAGAACAAAGAGGGAAGGCCGGAGCATCCATCGAGCCCTGATCAATTTTGCTTTTAATACAATTAGCCAATAATGAAAAAGCCGCTGCAGCTCCTGAAGGAAATTGCAGCTGCCTTTTTTTCTAATCTTAAAGCAAACTTTTCGGGCTCTCAGCCCAATAAAGGGAAATGGAGTTTACTTCAATTCCATTAATTGCACTCTTCTGCCTTTTCTTTCTTCTCCTCAGTAAACCTAAAGGTAAACTCGAACTCTAATTCTCCGGTTTGTTTAAGATCCTCCCACTCCTCTACCGTATTTACATCTGTTTCACATTTTCCGGTATCTCCATAAAAAAAACTACATGGGATAAATACACTTAAGTTATTTAAGTTTGGTTTATCCCGTTTTGAATTTCCCGATTGAAGTTGTTTATGCACATACTGCTGCGTACTATTTGGTAATATGTCCGATTCCTTACAATCCCCTCCTCCTACCACTGATATTATTTCAGATGTTTCGTTGATAAAAGTAATCTTAGTGGTAGTTTTCCAGTCATAATCAGAAATACCATTGCAGTTAGTTATACAAGCTAACAAGATGAGCCATTTTATTCTATTCATAGACTTATATATCCACATCCTACTTATTATATGCCGCAAACAGTGCATCCAAGTTATTTTCTGGTCCATTTGTGTAACGGTTTTTAATATTATTCTTCCAATCATTCCATGTTGATGTATAACTTAATACGTCTTCTATCTGTTTGATAGTGTAGCCAGATACTTGATCTTGAGTTTCACCAAACAGGTACCCAAAGCCATAGTTTGTGTTATTACTATCAACATCATCATTCATATCTGCAACTACTAACGTATAATCATCAAAACTTCTTTCTCTTCCCTTATAATTCGGATACCTCAGCCTTCCCAATGCCCACTGCACACCACGTGCCCAGCTTTCCTGTACCTTATCATCAGTATTGTTGTTCCAGTTATTCTTCCGCAACTCCCAGTGCGAGGCATGTGCCAGCTCATGGAGTGTAGTAGCATATATCCTGGAACTTTCATCTGTATTTTCCCATATCTTGATTCTGGAGGACAGTCCCAAAAACCTGCAATCTTTGCAATGCCGGCCACTGGCTCCTTCATTTCTTCTGTTGTAGGCCGCTATTTTCACTTTCGTTTTCCAAAAAGAGTTGGTTGGGGGACTTTTTAGCCCCAGTCGGTTTCCGTAATAATAATCATGGCTCGCCTGAAAAACCAATGCGTACATCCAATGGTCCGATGAAGCCGATATATTAAGGTTCCAGTCCTCGGTGATCTTGGGACCGTTTACCTCGGCCGTTTCACTGCCCGGTTTATCCCCGCTCCTGATCTCAAAATCATATCGCTCCCACCTGAGACTGTAATTGGCCCTTCTCTTGAATGTCCCATCACATGAATAGTAACCGTTTGAACTTGTATAACCCTTATGTGTGGTAAACCACCTTCTGGCACGCACCTCTACTCCATGTACGCCGACATATCCGCCCAGCTCTTTATCGTATAGGGTGATCCTTCCTGCCGGACGCCACTTTTTTCTTTGCACTGCCGGATTGTCCCGCTTATCTTTCTCCTCCAGGTTCCCCGTAATCCTAAGGGCTTCATCCACCAGCGCGTCGATCGACACTTCGATAAGTTGTCTGGCTCCCGGGGAAGCGGGAAGCTCTTCGGGGATATACAGTTCTTCCAGCACTTCATACTCCACCCCTTCCGTGAGCTCCTTGTCCACAGGTACCGCGCAATACTGGTAGGTAGGCTGTCCTTCCGGCACTTCGGGATCACGGTAATATTCGCCCCCTTCAGGAATCTCATAGTCCAGCGGATAAGAATAAAGCACCAAGGTCGAATCACTGTTCAGGATATCCAGCTCTTTTTCGTTCTTTGGTATGAACCTGAGATACAAGTGGGTGGCGGTAATGCTGATATCCTCACTGGCCATCCGGCCATTGGGGTCTGCGATTTTCAGGTTTTCATAAGCTTTACGCATATTCTCCACCGAATAGGGATTTTCCAGTTGATGTCCTCATTGCATACCCGTTCCCCACAGGTCCGGCCGTATCAGGTGCTGTATTTTCCGGAGGGATTTCCTCCTGACAGGACATCACCAGTCCCAAGGGCAAAACAAACAATAATACTGCTCTTGGAATCTGTTTTGGTGAATTTTTCATAAAAAAGAGAGTTAAACATCAATAAACAATATATACTCTCCAAAAATAAACATTCAACCCCTTTCACAACAGAGCAAAAATCACCTAATTAATGGTAAAATATACTTAAAAAGTATCGTTGGTCATCTGCTCGTCTAAGTTTGAAGCTTAGATCGCACTAACCCTGTATTCATTGTTGCTGTTCCGGATTTGTCGTGGTGACGGACAAATCCGGAACAGCAACCGAAAGCCACTCCTTAATACCTTCGGCTTACTACTTTGACAGCAAATAGTCTTTAAACTCCTCATAATCATTGGCTATGAGTTGGGACTTTTTCTGGCCTTTAAAGAATGCGGCCAAGCGCTCGGGCAGTTCCACCTTTTGCTGATGCACGGCTTCCACGACATCCCCAAACTTACCAGGATGGGCTGTCTCCAAAAACACGCCGGTATAACCTCCATGCTCTTCCCGGAATGTCTTCAATCCCAAATATGCCACTGCACCATGTGGCTCCATCAAATAGCCCGTAGCTGCTTTTACCTCAGCCATGGCCTCTCTGGTCGTGGCATCATCAAAGAAGTATCCTTTTACCCGTTCTTTGAGGTTGGACTCATCGCCATACAGGTCCAGCAAACGGTAAAAATTACTGGGATTGCCCACATCCATGCTGTTGCTGATGGTTTGCAAGGATGGTCTTGGCCGGAAAGGAACGCCTTTTAGAAAATCCGGAACGATTTTATTGACATTGGTAGCTGCCACAAAATGGTCGATCGGCAAGCCCATTCGCTCAGCAAGCATTCCTGCAGCAATGTTTCCAAAATTTCCACTAGGTACCGAAAAAACCACCTTCCCCTGTCCCTTCGGCAATCTGCTATACGCATAGAAATAATACAGGCACTGCGGGATCCATCGGGCAATATTAATGGAATTGGCAGATGTCAGCAGCATTCTTGCATTCAAGTCCTTGTCCAGAAAGGCCTGTTTTACCATTTGCTGACAGTCATCAAAAACTCCGTCCACCTCAAGGGCCGTGATATTCTCTCCCAAGGTCGTAAACTGTTTCTCCTGAAGCGTACTTACTTTGCCCGAGGGGTACAAAATAATCACCTCGACATTCGGCACTTTGTAAAAACCATTGGCCACGGCACTTCCAGTGTCACCTGAAGTCGCTACCAATACCCTCACCTTTTCATTGCTTACCAAAAGGTTCATCAATTTGGAACAAAAACGCGCTCCAAAATCCTTAAAAGCCAGGGTAGGCCCATGAAACAGCTCCAATGTATAAACGCCATCCTCTACCTTTACCAAGGGAGCATCAAATGTCAATGTGTGATTGACCAGTTCCTTGATATGATCACTGCTAAGGTCTTCACCAAACAAGGCACCTATCACCTCATAGCCAATCTCCTGAAAGGAAAGATTGGGCAATTGAGCAATAAAATCAGCAGACAATGGTGGAATCTGCTCTGGCATATATAGCCCTTGATCAGGCGCCAGACCTTTGATGACCGCTTCTTTTAGGGAAACCTTGTGGCTTTTATTATTTGTACTGTAGAATTTCATGTTATGCTTTATTGATGACGTAGGTCCCCTTGGTGTTTACAGCTGAAACATACAGGTCTACTTCCAGTCCTATTTTATCAAATACTTCTTGGCAAATCTCACTGGCCTTTTCGGCAATTTCCCTGCTGGGAGCAAGGATAAAGGTCGTAGGCCCGGAACCTGAAATCCCTGCACCTAACGCTCCTATTTCCTTAATAGCAGTTTTTATTTCATCAAAACAAGGGATCAAAACAGACCTGGAAGGCTCGGCAATCACGTCCTGTAGCGACCTGCTGATCAGGCCCATATCTTCCTGATAAAGTCCCGCTACCAGCCCGGCAATATTTCCGGATTGGATAATAGCATCTTTTAGTGGCACCTGGTGCCGCAGTACACTCCTGGAATCCGCAGTATTTAACTCCAAATGTGGATGCACCAGGGTGCAGTACAAGCCTTTTGGGACGTGAAGCTTGGTCACATCCAAGGGATGATAACTCCTGATCAGCACAAATCCTCCCAACAGCGATGGGGCCACATTATCGGCGTGCTCTGCACCACAGGCTACTCCTTCTGCCTTCATGGCAAAGGGCAGCAAAGCCTTTTTATCCAGCGGATTACCTAGTAATTGATTGGCGGCCTCCAAAGCGGCGACAGAACTGGCGGCACTTGATCCCATACCGCTACCAAGTGGCAAGCCCTTGTACAGTTCTACTTCCAATCCACCTTTATAATCTATGGCGGCCGAAAAAGCCTTTAAGGCGACTCCGCAAGTATTTTTGTCTACATCAAACGGTAGCCTCCCGCCATCACCTTCTATCTTAACAACACGCACTCCCGGCTCATCTGCCAAGGAAACAGTGACCTTGTCCCCCATTTCCTCTACAGCAAAGCCCAAAATATCAAATCCACAAGAAACGTTGGCCACCGTAGCGGGGGCAAAAGCAGTTACTTTTTTCATCTTGAATAATTTCCTAGCCTGATAATATCGGCAAATACCCCGGCTGCAGTCACATCTGCACCTGCCCCAGGACCTCTTACGATCATTGGGAAGTCATTATAGCGCTCTGTGGTAAACAATATCATGTTATCACTGCCCTTAAGGGTATAGAACGGATGCTCACTATCCAGGGAATTCAGCCCTACTTTGGCCTTTCCATTCTCTAAAGTCGCCATAAAACGGAGCTTTTCACCTTTGGCTTTGGCTTCATCCAAGAGCTGCTGGAAATGACCGTCATGCTTTTGCAACTTCTCGAAAAACTCCGGGACAGAAGCCGCATCCTCACAATCCTCCGGTACCATACTCTGGATATCCACATCTTCAAAGTGCAGGTCCTGCCCGGCTTCACGACCAAGGATCAGGATTTTGCGCGCCACATCCATACCGCTCAAATCATCCCTTGGATCTGGCTCGGTATAGCCTTTTTCTTTGGCCTGGGCCACCACTTCGCTGAACGGCATGCCTTTTTCCAGTTCGCTGAATATATAGTTCATCGACCCACTCAGCACGGCTTCGATGCGGTGCACATGATCGCCACTTAACATCAAGTCCTGCAGGGTATTGATCACCGGCAGACCAGCGGCCACATTGGTCTCATAGAAAAACCTTACGCCACGTTGGCCAGCCAATTTTTT
Source organism: Echinicola soli (assembly GCF_006575665.1). NCBI lineage: Bacteria > Pseudomonadati > Bacteroidota > Cytophagia > Cytophagales > Cyclobacteriaceae > Echinicola > Echinicola soli. The sequence continues at coordinate 2,349,116 of NZ_CP041253.1, read as the reverse complement.
AAGTTTCTTATAGGTATCCAAAGGACCCGAGTTGGCTTTCTTATTTGGGGTTACGATACCTACTTTGGAATCAAGGATTTGCTCATAGATATCCGCTACATCCTGACTGGCGGTACAGTCTACAAAAACAGAATTGGAAAAATTCATCTCTGTCATCGTGCCAATAAACTTACCCATGTCCATCGGCTCATCATTTTCATCCGGTGGCCCCACTGTCGCCAGATCAAAACCATCTTCATGGAACTTCATATAGCGGGAATTGGCCATTCCATGGATTTGGATGTCCAGCATATTTTCCTCTTGCAGCTTTCCAAGCTGGTTGTTGATCATTTTGGTCAAAGCCTTGCCTATCAAGCCCACTCCTACCAAAAAGACATGGAGGACCTTGTAATCGGACAGGAAGAATGCCTCATGCAATGCATTCAGGGCTTTTTGCAAGTCTGCCTGCGTGATCACTGCCGAGATATTTAGTTCGGAGCTTCCCTGGGCGATGGCGGCCACATTGACATTATTTCTGCCCAACGCCTGGAACATCCGTCCACTGGCACCTGGGTTATGCTGCATATTTTCGCCCACCACGGCGATGACCGCCATATCAGGAACCACCTCGATCTCGGCCATCTCACCACTTTGGATTTCGTACCTGAACTCCTCCTCGATCACAGACTTGGCTCGACTGGCATCCTTTGAAGCAATCGCCACACAAATGCTATGCTCAGAAGAAGCCTGACTGATCAGGATGATATTGATGCCATTGTTGGCCAAAGTGCCGAAGAAACGCTGGCTCACCCCTACGACCTCTACCAATCCTGGTCCCTGTACGTTGAGGATCGAGATATTGTCCATAGAGGAAATTCCCTTGATGATTTTCCCCTCTCCTGACTCTTTGCTGATCCGTGTGCCTTCTTCCTCAGGCTTAAACGTATTTTTGATGTATATCGGAATATCCTCCTTCATGGCCGGCTGCATGGTCGCCGGGAACACTACTTTTGCCCCAAAGTGCGAAAGTTCCATGGCCTCGTTATAGCTCAGCTGAGGAATCGTAAATGCGGTATACACTAATCTTGGATCTGCCGTCATCACACCGGAAACATCCGTCCATATCTCTACCTGCTCCGCTCCAAGCGCCGCGGCAAAAATAGATGCTGTATAATCGGACCCACTTCTGCCCACTGTGGTGGTTTCACCCTTATCGGTGGAGCCAATAAAACCGGTGATCACCTTGATCCCCTCGTGCTTTTCAAAATAACTTTGGATCAGCTTATTGGTGCTTTTAAAATTCACCTTGGCATGACCAAACCGACCATCTGTTTTTACCAGGTCACGGGCATCCACATAGGTGGTGGATATACCTTTGGCCTGAAGGCCTGCTGCCAAAATAAAATTGGACAGCCGCTCTCCAAAGCTGAGGACATAGTCCATTGTCCTATTAGAACATTCTTTTATCAAGTAGATCCCGTGGAACAAGTCGCCCAATTCATTGAATCGGACCTTCACAAATGTCAGTGCGGTGGATTGCTGCTGCACCGGCACTAGCTTCTTGGCAATCTCTAAGTGCCTTTTTTCAAGTTCCTGAAGGATGGTATGGTAACTTTCCTCACTTTGCTGGGCGATATTGGCACATTGTAGCAATTGTTCAGTGACTCCACCAAAAGCTGAAAACACCAGGGCAAACGCTTCCTTTCCTGACTTCTGCTCCACTATGGAAAACACCTTTTGGATGTTCTCATAATTTGCGATGGATGATCCTCCGAATTTTATGATTTTCATGAAAATGAGTATTTTTTTAATGGCTTGTTAATGGATTTATACGTCCGCTGAAAGCGGACCGGAATTAGCGGCAATATAATAGATAGACACGGGATTACCCCGTAATGGTGGTGGTAAAAATGGTAGTGGTAATGATGGTAAAAAAAGTGGCGCAGTCCACTGGCTCAAGTGTAAAAGAGCGTTCGATGACGATATGGTTTTTGACTGTGCTAAACATCATTTGCTTATTGATGGGACAATCTTAATCACAAATTTCTATTATGCCAAATTTTTTGTTAACAAATCCTCAATATAAAGTTTCATTTATTAAAACTTTAGCAAAACAACATCACCGTCGCGACAGAACTTTACCTAATCTTTCCTGCCCAATGCGGTACTTTATTAGGCACATAAATCATTTTTAAGCGCATGAATTATTTAAATTCTACAATAAATAGAGAAATTAACACCAAATAATCGAAAGAAAGTGCTGTTTATTTTTTAACTTTTCACCTGAACAATAAATCGTCAACCCTTTTAATTATTTTTCTATGAAACAGTTGAAATTATCCACTCTATTGCTTTTCCTATTCTTAGGCTTTAGTTCTTGCAGTTCCGTTTCTAATCTAAACCCACTCCAAATGCTCACTGGAAACAACTGGGTCCTCTCTTCTTTGATGGGAGGTGGTCTGGACATGTTCAGCGGCGGACTGCCATCTTTGGGATTTACCGATGACGGCAAGCTTACAGGCTCTACTGGCTGCAACTCATTCAGCGGCGGCTATGAACTTAACGGGACCAACATCAATTTGACCCCTGGGGCCATGACCAAAAAAGCGTGCCCCGGAAATGGTGAAAACCAGTTTTTGGATGCGCTAAAAAATGTATCCAACTTCAAAGTGGGCAAGGACAAACTCACGCTATTGGACGGAGCCTCTGAATTGATGACCTTGATTCCACAAGGCAAATAAGGACGGTATCAACTTACTTGGACCAACTGCTGGGTAGCCCCATTAAAAGTCAATGACTCTCCAGTGGCTTTATCCATCATCAATCGGGCAAGTGGCGCTTGGGGAGAAATCACAAACACCACTTGTCCGTTTACCTCGATTTTACCAAAACCAATAGCAATAAACATCACTGCACGATCAGTGCTCACCAAGCTGCCCGGCCTCACTTTTTCATGCTCTTCATTAGGATCGATGCTTCTTAATAGATCCATCTGCACGCAATACTCGCTATGCATGAGTTCTGCCTTATTGATCTCCTGACGGACCATTTCCCTGCCTGTTTCATACTTATCACCAGCACTGCTTTTAGTATCCTCAGCAGCTGACTGCTTGAGCTGCTCAATGCTGGATACGATCTCTTTTTGCTTTTCTGCCAGCAATGTATGCAGTACTTGGTATACTTCTTTTTTGGTAAGTGACATTTTCAACATTTTAGTAACAATCAGATGCGGATGGTTATTTGGTTAAAAGACTTCCCATCGTGGTCATTTTTTCGTTTCTTTGGGACATGAGCATCAAAAACGGTTTTATCGCCGCCATCGCGGTTTTCTTACTTTTCATTCTCTTCAAAAGTAGTATTAAAAGCGATCAAGCCCAGATTATTTTCGCCGTAGCCTTTGTGGTACTCGAAATCGCTATCATCGCCGCAGTAGCCCTTAAAAAGAAATGGAAAGGTTAACACACAATTCCCCATACACCCAACTACTTTGACAAGCCTCCTCTTGATAAGGCATGAGTCCCTAGAATCTACCCAATGCAGCTAGCAACCTTCCTTTCTGCGGGTATCGATGATATATACGATTTTCCACTTCCCGCCCAGCTTCACCAGCTGAAAGGAATTCACCCCACAATGCGACAATTTTCCATTAATATAAAACTCATACGGTGTCCAAGCCGAAGCCATTGCCCCTTCTGTTTTTATCTCATAATCCAAAAGCCTTTCTTCTATTTTCATCTCTGGCGGAATGGCAGCAATGCTATTAACAAAGCCCTCTACCGATACCCGCTCCACGGAATTGGCCTGAGCATCTGTCTTCACGGTCTCCAGTAACGCACTTTCGGTAAAGGCTGCTTTGATCGCTTCCGGACCCTTCTCTTTAAGGCCTTTGAATAGCGCCTCAATAGTGGCTTTCACCTCCAAATCCGCTCCAACAGTCCCCTGTGCCTTACAGGTAGCAAAAGAAAACCCCGCCAAAACAAGCAGGGTCATCAAAGTGATCTTTAATGTCTTCATATCGTTATTCCACTATTCTTTTCTTGAAATATCACCACCAGTATTGGTTTTTACATCCACTAAATCCGGATCTCCGATATACAGGACTTTACCTGCTGTACCTGCAGAACCTTTTATAGACTCACTTACGCTGATAATGGATTTTGCAGCGGTATTGGTCTTTACCTCGGCATTTTTTACCTGAAGTTTCTCACCACTGATGTCTGCCTTGGTATAGGCCCCCAGGTTTAAGTCCTCTGCAGATCCTTCCACAAAAATCTTCGCATTGGTAGTCCCTTCCAAGCTCAACTTAGAGACGTTAACTTTGGTTTCGATATAGCTGCTCGTCTCCGCTCTCAGCATTAATGACTTGCTATCCAGTACATCTTTCACAAAGACTTTGGCACTGGTACTGGACTGCACCTTATCGAGGTCTCCAGCATATGTAATGGTCACTCTTACACTGGTAGAACCAAAATTCCCTTTGCCCATTTTCACCTGCAACTGTCTGTCCTCCACTTCTGTCACTACATTGGAAACTTCTGTTCCTGATGCAAATATCTCCACCTGATACTTATCACCCTTAATAAGCTCCGCTTCGATGGAATTGGAAACTTCCACTCCATTGAAAATAGAAAGGCTTCTTACTTCGTCATTGGTCTGTGCGGAGACCATACTTACTGCCAGCACCAAAAAGGCAGCCAACATACATTTCAAGGTATTCTTCATTCTTTCTTTAGGTTATACGCTTCCATATAGTTTAAAGGTCGTCTGTCTCAAAGATGGATTTGTCGCTGCATAATGCATCGCTTCTGCGATTTCATCCGGGCGAACCCACTTGGAGGAGTCTTGGTCCGGCATGGCCTCCCGATTAGGAGGAGTATCGATAATGCTTGGCACAAACACATGTGACCTGATTTCGGTACCCTCTGTTTCAGCGGCCACCAGCTCGGACAGATTGACCACCAAACTCTTACTCAAAGTGTATGCCACAGTAGATTTTCCTTCCGCGAGATGTAAAGCAGGCTTTGCACCCACAAATAAAAATGTTCCTTTCCCCGTCTTCTTCAACACTGGCAAAAAGGCCTTTGCCATGTTATAGGCACTAAAAAAGTTCAATTGCAGCATCTTTTCCACATCTGCCTTGGATGTTTCAGCGAGATCCCCCATTGAAAACCCTCCGACAAGCATCGCAACGGCTTCCAAATCAGAACCGTACTGAACGGTATATTCCTTTGCAAACTCTGCCACCTTCTCTTCATCTGTCACGTCCAGCTCATAGATATCATTGGCCTCCTCCAATTCTTCGCCTTTTCCCGGTGCCACAGTAGCAATTACCTTAAATCCTTCGCGTTTAAACTTATCCACTACGGCACTCCCCAAATTCCCTGCTGCTCCTGTAATAATGATATTCCTATTCATATTAGTTGTATGGTTATGTTAGCAATTTTGACTAGTATTGATAAAAAAACAGTATCGTTAAAATTAAGACTTTATTTCCGAAAACCACATGACTACTGACAAATCCGAGATCAAGGAGCGTGAAAAGCACAAAAGGATCCTTTTTCTCTTCAAAGTGATCACGTTCATCCTGCTGCTTTGGTTTTCCGACGACCTTTCGAAGAAATTACTACCGTACATTTCTATTATCGACAACGTCCTTAAAGCAGCCGTATTTTTGCTCACCAGCCATATTATCATCTCACTGGGCAGGCTGATCACCGTTCGCTTTTACCTACGAAAAAAAGGCCAGGATCCCTTCAAAAGTAACTTTGTCCTGGGTATTAACCATATCGCAGGCATCCTCAACGTCGTGGTACTGGTCATTTCCATGATGTTTCTACTGGGAATCGACCCCAAAGAATTCTTCACTAGTATCACCATCGTGGCTGCCGCCATCGCCTTGCTCTCCAAGGACTATATCACCAACATGATAAACGGACTCATCATCATGTTCTCCGACCAGCTTAGTCTGGGCGATAACGTCAAAATAGGAGAACAGCAAGGCAAAATACAGGATGTAACCCTGCTCAACATGGTCCTGGTCAACGAGGAAGCAGACACGGTCATGATTCCCAATGCGATGATACTGACCTCCCAGGTGATCAATTACTCCAGACAGCATAACAAAAAGCTGACATTTGAGTTTGAAATGAGCCTCAAACCGACCTTCGAGATTTCCCAAATAGAGGAAAAACTTAAAATGGCCGTGCTTTCCTTTGACAAGTCTGTTGTGAAAAATAGCTTTACACTAAAAACAATAGAAATAAAACACCAAACGGTCTTGCTTAAATGCCAGTTTTTAATGGCCGTGGCCAATAAACCCCTTGAAAAAGAAATCAGAAGACAAATCAACCAAACCATCATCGAAATAGCCCGTGAAAACTGATAAAGAAAATTTCTTTGACATGGTATACCAGGTGGTGCGCCTGATCCCGAAAGGCCGGGTAACCTCCTATGGTGCCATCGCCAATTATCTCGGTGCAAAAAGTGGCGCCAGAACGGTCGGATATGCCATGAATGCCGCCCACACCATGAATGATGTCCCTGCCCACCGGGTGGTCAATAGCAAAGGTCTCCTTACTGGAAAGTTTCATTTCTCACCACCCGAAAAAATGCAAACCACCCTGGAATCAGAAGGGATCACCATCAATAATGATCAAGTGATGGATTTTCAAACTGTTTTCTGGGACCCCAATAAGGAATTGGAATTATAATATTTTAAGCAGGACACCAAAAACTCCCTCATCATTATTAGTAGCCAAGGATCATATACACAGACAGGAAATGTGTTAACGAAATGTATATATCACCATTTTTATAGTGAATACTAGAGGTTATGGTATCCATCACTCTTTTTTTACTCCGCTTATTCGCAGACCTCCATATAAATGAGCAATAAAAAGCTCAATTTAGCGTATAAATAACCCTAAAAAAGGTACAAAAAACCATTTTTACATTTTTTTTAACTGTTGCGTACATGTGCGTAGCTCTATTTTTGCCCACAACGCACTGGTTTATTTACATTTATACCATACTGAAATTCACGAAACCATGAGTTTTATAACAGTTCATTATCTGATCAGATAACATTGCTTACCACACAAGTAATTAAAAATCATTTGTTCGGGCCTGATAAACAAGTTGATTTGACCAGCTGGGATCATACGGATTTCAGCAACATGTATAAGACCACTGGTCCAATTGTGAATCAATGTAAAGTATAAATTAACACACACACCTCTTACCTAGAAAAATATCACAAATATGGAAAAGGAACTAAAACAACACATTGCCGAAAACCTCAGAAAATACCGTGTCCTTAGGGGATTTACCCAAGAATACATCGCTGACTACCTTGGTAAAAAAGACTACACCGCTTACTCAAGATACGAACAGGGTCGTTCAAATCTAAAAATGGACGATGCAATCAAACTCTCCGAGTTATACGATGTACAAATCCAAGAACTGGTAAACGGCACCCCCAGCATCAAGCGCAAGCACATCAATGGAAGCGCAATACAGGGGAACAATTTCTCCGTCATGGTATCACTAGATGGATCTCTGGACACGTTAGAGAATCAATTGAAACGTCTAAAAAGGCTTAATACCTTAATCGAACACGGAGAAGTTTAATCAGAAGGAGGCAGGCTCAGAACCATCCGGCTATCATCATTTTGATGTGAAGCGGGACGTATCACCTTGTTTCGGGCCAGCCTCCTTTCTTCTGGCTAAAAATCAACAAGCCTAAAAACATCACCCCTCCATTCAGAATGAGTACTTCAAACCCAAATTCATAACCGAAAAGCCATTTTTTTGAATTTAAGCTCAAAATAAAGGTTAAAAATGGTGCTATGACAGCTATCCATGGCACCGCTTTATCTTTTACTACCCGCTTGGTAAACAACCCGAAGCTGTACAGCCCCAGTAGTGGCCCATATGTATAGCCTGCAATCACAAAAACGGTATTGATCACGCTTTGGTCATTGATCCACCTAAATAGAAGGATCACCAAAAACATCACCCCAGTAAAGACCAAGTGGACTTTTTTACGGATTGCCTGTTGGCGAACCCTGGTATAGTTCCGCTCGATATCCAGAAAATCGTAGCAGAATGAGGTCGTCAATGCGGTCAAGGTGGAGTCTGCACTGGAGTAAGCCGCAGCAATAATCCCCAATACAAAAACCGTCCCGGCAAATACACTGAAATGCTCCGTTGCCAGCATGGGATAAAGATCATCTGTCCTCACCGGAAGGGTGATATTGTTAACTTCGCAGTAATGGTACAGCAAAACCCCAAGGACTAAAAAGCATAGGTTTACAAACACCAAGATGATGGTAAACCAAAACATGTTCTTCTGCGCATCACCGATGTTTCTACAGGTAAGGTTTTTCTGCATCATGTCCTGGTCCAGCCCTGTCATCACAATAGTAATAAATGCCCCACTGGCAAACTGCTTGAAGAAATTGGTTCCCGCCTGCCAGTCCCAGTTGAAAATCTCCGATCGGGAATCGACAAAAACACGGCCAACAAGCCCTCCCACTCCACTGATGCCAAGGTCTTTTCCCACCAAGTAAATACTCGTACCTACTGCCAATAGCATGAACAGGGTCTGCAGCGTATCGGTCCATACCACGGTCTTGATCCCTCCCCGATGGGTATACAGCCAAATCAGGGAAACAGTAATCAGCACCGACACCCAAAATGGTATCCCCCAATCATCAAACAAGATCAACTGCAGCACCCCTGCCACCAAAAACACCCTAATGGAAGAGCCCAATGTCCTGGAAAGGATAAAGAAAAAAGCACCAGTCTTATACGACCAAAACCCAAATCGATCCTCCAAATAGGCATAAATTGACACTAAATTCATCCGATAATACAGTGGCAGCAGCACCTTTGCAATCGTCAAATAGCCCACCGTATAGCCTAATACGACTTGAAAATAATAAAAATTGGTATTCCCCACTTCTCCCGGCACGCTGATAAAAGTCACCCCGGACAGTGACGCACCGATCATCCCGAAAGCCACCAAGAACCAAGGTGATTCCCGGTCTCCCGTGAAAAATGTCTCCTGCGATACTTTTCTGGAAGTAAAATAAGAAATAATGAACAACAACAGAAAATAGGATGTTATGACGAGGAGTATTAAATTTGAATCCATAGTATGCTATATCATAAAGGCTGCTAATTTGTTTATAATTATTAACTTTGCAAAATGAGCATGCAACCATTAGAACATACTGTAGAAGAGGAAGTGGAAATCTTGCTGGAAGATGTTGTAGACACGGAAGAGCATGACCTGGTGGTATTTAACGATGACATCAACACCTTTGACCATGTGGCCAAAGTATTGATCAAAGTTTGCAAACATTCCCAGGAGCAGGCCGAACAGTGCACCATGATCATCCACTACAAAGGCAAATGCGCTGTCAAAAAAGGCAGCATGAAGCAATTGAAGCCGATGTGCCAGTCTATTCTGGACGCAGGTATCCAGGCTGTCATCGTTTAATCCCCTTTATCCGGTGAACTTTCCCTCCAAACTCATCGAAGATGCGGTCAATGAGATCAGCAGGTTACCCGGCATAGGCAAGAAAACAGCCTTACGTCTTGCCCTCCATTTGCTAAAGCAACCAGAGGCCGTTTCCGACAACCTCACCGAAGCAATCTCCAAGCTCCGGAAAGGGACCTCCTACTGTCACCTATGCCATAACATCTCCGACCAGAAAATCTGTAGCGTATGCCAGGGCGCACGGCGTGACCGAAGCCTTATCTGCGTCGTAGAAGACATCCCAGACGTTCTTGCTATCGAAAATACCTCCCAATACAATGGCCTCTACCATGTACTTGGAGGAGTGATATCCCCCATCCAGGGAATCGGTCCTGAGGAGCTTAAAATCGAATCATTGTTACATCGGATCGATCATCCCCACGCCGGAGATCCTGTTTCGGAAGTCATCCTGGCTCTGCCCTCCACGATGGAAGGTGACACTACTGCTTTTTACATCACCCGAAAACTCAAAGAAAAAGGTACCAAAGTAAGTACCATCGCCCGCGGTATCCCTATCGGTGGGGAATTGGAGTACACCGACGAAGTCACCCTGGGAAGAAGTATCCTTACCCGGGTAAACTATTCTGCTGATTAATTTTCCGAATATCTTTAATTATCGGCAGCTACTCCCCCGATAAAAGTTATTCACAGAAACTGCAGATTTCACTGTTAAAAGAAGCGATATATTTGACAATGAGCATTAGTTATGGTGTAGCATTTATCCTGAAGGGTACTATATAGTGTTTTCGAAAAAGTAGCCATGTTATTCCTAAAGGTTCTTTCTCACCACCAGCTCATAGAAAAAATCCCGATAGGATTCCCCAATGGTAATGAATAGGTCTTTGTTGTAAAGTTTTACCTTGTTCCGGCTAATGTTTTCAATTTGGTCAACAGAAACGACATAAGATTTATGGATGCGGATAAACCCTTTGGAAAACAGGCTCATTTCATAATGCTTAATGGAGTTTAATGTCAGGATAGGTTTGCTTTCATTGATCAAGTGGATTTTCACATAGTCCTTAAATCCCTCAAAACAGGAAATGTCGCGAAGATTGATCTTTACGGTACTATGCTCCACTTTGGCAAAAATAAAACTGCTATGGTCCTTAATGGCCATTGACTCCTCAAGCTGCTTTGGATTCCGCTCCTTTGCCATATCCGTGTTATTGAATATTTTGCTCACTGCTTGAAAAAACCGGTCAAAACTGATGGGTTTCAGTAAATAGTCCACCGCATTGATTTCAAACCCCTTAACTGCATATTCACTATAAGCAGTGGTAAAGATTACCTTTGGTTTATGGGGCAGGCCTTCGTAAAACTTAATGCCATTGATGTCGGGCATATTGATGTCCAAAAATATAAGGTCTACTTTATTGCGCATGATACAGTCCATGGCCTGAATGGCTGAATTAAACTTCCCCTGCAAAGTGAGCATGGGTATTTTGGAAATATAATCTTCCAAAATATCCAATGCCAGTGTTTCGTCATCTATGATGATACAGTTGATATTCATTTCCGGATGGTCAAAAAACTTTTGAAGGTGCTGTTTTCATACACTTGTTTGAAGCTGTGTTTTCCTGGATAGAGGAGTTGCATCCGTTTTCGCAAATTGGTAATGCCCACTCCCTCGGTGTTGGTATTCGTGAAGACACCGTCTTTTTGAGCCCCTACACTGTTAATGACGGAGAGCAAGATTTCCTTATGGTTTTCTTTTATGGAAATCATGATGAAAGAGGGGGCCAAATAACTGATACCATGTTTAAAGGCATTTTCGATCAAGGTGACAAAGAGCAGAGGTTCAATAGGATACTGCTCGTTTTCGATTGAGAACGAGCAGTTGATCTTGGGAGCAATTTCCGGATGGTACTTTAGCTTTTCCAAACTCACATAATTCTTGATAAAGTCGACTTCCTGCCCCAGTGTTACCTTATCCTTTCCCGATTCATAAAGGACATACCGCAACATATCGGAAAGCAACAGGATTGCCGGGGTAGTGTCTTCCGATTTTTTTCTTGCAAGAGAATAAATATTGTTCAAAGCATTAAACAGAAAGTGAGGGTTTAGCTGATTTTTAAGAAAGTTTAACTCGTTGATGATCTTTTGTTTCTCCAGTTCTTCATATTTCTTTTTCTCTCTTTCAAACTGCAATATCAGCTCTATACTGGTCCCCAGTCCCATAATCATCAAAAAACGGATCAGGGAAGGCATGAAGAAATGGAAATTTACGGGAGGCTTCTTAAATTCCCTCATTTCATTTGAATGGTGCTTAGGAAACATTTCCGGAGGAATATCCCTGAAGTAATGGTTCAAACACACAAAAACCGCCATAAAGAGCAGGAAGAAACATGCATACTGAAGGTATTTGCTATTTAGGATGAATTTTGGGATAAGCCATATTACATTGATGAGATAAAAAAGAAGGAGGCCGACATTGGTGATACTGAAATAAAACAGCGAAACGGACCGGACATTGTCATCTGTCAAAAAGGAAAGTGCCGGGGACATAATGATCCCCAGTACCAACAGGTGAATGATCACCTTTAATGTGTTTTTTCGCCGTACTTCTAACATTATTCAGTCATAATAGGTCAGTCCTCTTCATCATAGTCCACAAAGGGTTCCAGCTCCCAGATATCATCAAACCGAAGGCTGGAGCTCTTTCCAAGCAGCACGTAGGCCCTTTCCCCATTGACAGAAAACGCTGAAGCACCGGTTCGGAAAGTGCCTTCGTAATCGGTTTTCTCTGCCCAGGTATCGGTGGACGGATCGTACTCCCAAGTGCTGCCGATTATGGATCCCCTGCTCCCAACGGTGATATATCCGTAACCGCCGATGGTAAAGGAACTTCCATTGGATCGATAGATCAAATAATCATCGTCATAGTCCAAGTCTTCTTTTTTGGTCCACTCCAAAGTATTACCGTCCAAAGCCCACAGGTCAAATTCGTAGGAACCATTGTTGAGTCCTGTGCAAACATACGCAATGTCATCGATAACAAAAGCCGTTGCTCCCTGCCTTTTGGCTCCACCCATGCTGATGATCTGCTCCCAGGAATCCGTCGCTGGGTCATATTGCCAGAAATCTTTCTGTTCGCTGCCGTCATAGCCCGTCCCAATATAACCTTTTCCCGTAAGTGAAAAACCCACTGCATCGTAACGTGCCGTGCCACCAAAAGAGGCCACTTCCGTCCATGTGTCCGTGTCGGGATCGTATTCCCAAAAATCCTTTAGCCTGTCCGTTCCGTCATAGCCTGTCCCGATATAGCCTTTACCATCAATGGAAAAGGCTACTGCATTGCTTCTTGCGGTACCCGGGAAATCACCTCTTCGTTCCCAATAGTCCCCAGCCGGATTATATTCCCAGAAATCATTCAAATATTCATCGCCTGTATAGCCGCCCATGATGAAGGCACGGTCACCTATGGAAAAAGCCGCGGCATTGGACCTGCTATCCCCATCGAAATACGATCTTCTGACCCAGTTTCCTTCTGATGTTTCCTCTTCATCACCGGCACAAGACACCGTGCCCAGTAGTCCTAAAAGAGCGAGGAGGAAGTTTACTAATTTCACTTTGCACATTTTTTTTTAATTTAATGGAAGATATGTTATGTCTATTTTTATTTTTTGTTCCCCGGAAATATCCGAAAGGATAAGTCCACTGGTCTCTATGGTGCCCGTGGATGCAGGTACGCTGATCCACAACGCATCCTGATTGTTTATTCCCTTGGAGAGTTTATAGTCGATGAACGGTTTTATGGGGACTTCATAAAACGTCTTTTCCTGAAATTGCTCGTCCCAGGAGGTTATAGCAGTGCTTCCTATTTGCTGAATAATCAGGTTCTTTTTGTCGACAATACTGATGTTTATCGTCGTCAAGGGAGTATTGAAATACTGATTGTAGGTATCTGGCTTTAAGGGAAGTCTAAGGCTGGCGGTGGTGATATAATAATCATCCGCCAGCTCCAGCAGCTCATGGATATTGGGAAGTTCCAAGCGGATGGAGGCCCCCAGGATAAGGTCTGCCATGACCACATCTCCGGATTTTTCCCTTGGGATATTTTCGTAGGCGTCTGGTGACACATAAAATAACGAACTGCGATCGATGCCCAAATGCGTATATTGTTGACTGCCGGCAGCGACGGTAAGCTTCAGTACCTTGGCCCCTTCGTCCAGGTCGCTGGGAATACGGTAATAGAATCCAATATAGGAATCCTCTGAAAAGCTCATGAGGGCACTGTTATCCTCGGTGCTCAGCATAAGCCCCTTAAATACCTCTTCCAGGTTTTCGGTGGAAGCGAAGGGACCGTCATGGTCTTTTCCCAGTTCGAAAAAGCGTTCACCAAAGTCTGCCGGTAAGGTGATGGTCAGGGAGTCTTTGTGGGGAACGACCCTGGAGGGGACGAATGCCATAGGCTGGTCGGTATGGCCGAAAGTCTGGTAGCTGTAGATATCGCCATTGTCATCTGCTTCGAGTTCTTCGGTCAATTCATAAACCGCCACATCAAAAGCCGGCAGCGTATCATAGTGGTACTCCTCGTAAAACAGTACCAGGACCGTCGAATCCAGTCTACCTTCTTCCTCAATGGTAGTTCCGGAACTTAGCCCAAACTGCAAATAGGGTTCGGCATGGATTTGCCCCCTTATATCATCCTCATGATGGCCAAGCATAAACGAACTGATGGAATTGGTCACCAGCGAATCATTAAAATAAGTGAACAGGTCCACATCGGTATATTCGATCAGCCGAAGTTCCAGTTCATCGCTATCCACGACCATTTGTGATTCTGTAAGCGTGTCGTTTTGAAAACAGCCCGACAGGACGAGAAGTGACAGTAAATGGAATAATGGTTTGTCTTTTATCATATATTATCCCCAGGTGAGGACTTTTTTATTGGCTACAAAGCAACCATAAAGCGGTGGGGAATGTCGAAAAAATAGATTTGCAGGTGTTTTTTGTCGATGAAACAGCACATGTGCTCTATATGTGCCAAATATTCATTTCCGCTGAATGGACAGTGATTTTTATTCTAAAACACATACTCGTCGTGAAATTCAAGGTGTTGGTCTATAAATCGGAAATAGGGATCCTGCTGAAACTACCTTGCATGAAAATTTCAAATTATGCATGCCATGCTAAGGATACTTTGTTGTAGTGTTTGTTTTCTGATTTTTCAGGGTGAGCTGTTGGCCCAAAGGGGCGACGGCTCACTTTATTCTTCCTATGGGGTAGGTTTATTATCAGAAAGCAATTTTGGCCAAGCGGCAAGATTATCGGGGAGCGGTGTGGCAGCCCGGTCGCCTTATTTCCTGAATTACCTCAACCCTGCCAACGGCACCAGTGTTACGGCATATAATTTTATGGCCGATGCGCAGGTGGATTATAGGTTAATGAATATCCAGACCTCCTCTGAGGAAATTACCATCAACAGGACCAATCTTAGCTTGGTATCTTTTTGGTTCAGGACATCCCGGAAATCGGCTCTTAGCTTGGGGATCATGCCCATCGCCAGTGTGGATTACAGTTTTGTGAAAAAGACCTACTTTGCCGGTTTTGATACACCTTTTGACAAGGCCATCAATGGTTACGGCAATATCAACAAGGCCTTTGCCAACTTTGCCTTCGATGTTACCCCAAGACTGACATTAGGTGTGAGGCCATATTTTGCTTTTGGTCATATCAACCACGAAAAGTACTATGATACGGACGAAGTGACCAGCGGGTCCGTGGCAGGTTTCACCATGAACGACCGGGACAATTATAATGGGTATGGACTGGATGCCGGGCTGCAATATGTAGCCTTTAAAAGAGGTGATAAGCAAGTAAACATAGGCCTTTCTTATGAATTCCCTGCCAGGCTAAAAACCAGCACCACGTCGATGGCCTATCTTAATGAAACCGATTCGGTCCTTTATGAAACATCAAGTATTGAGGAGATCACCAAGTTAGGGACCTCGCTAAAAGGCGGGCTGGCCTACCAAAGTAAAAAGTGGCTTATTGCCGCCGACTACAGCTATAAGATGTTTTCCCCGGCATGGGAAAACTACACCAATAGCCACAGGTTAAGTGTAGGTGCTGAATTGATGCCCAATTTCTATAGTTATAAGTTGCTGGACAGGATGAATTTTTCTGCCGGATTATTTTATGACACCGGGTATATCAAATCAGGTGGTGTACCGATCAATGTCAAAGGAGCTAGCCTTGGCCTTGGTGTTCCCATTCAAGGATTTACCCGAATCAATCTTTCCTATCAATACCAGCAGAAAGGTGACGTTTCCCAACTTTCCAAAGAAACCACCCATGGCATCACCCTTAATTTCAACATTGCTGACGTCTGGTTCCAAAAACCAGTTTACAAATAATGGATTATAAAAAATGAATTTACTTTATCTACTACTGGTGTATTTAGTGCAGCCAAATCATTTGGAATACGCATATACGATCATATCTGTCGACAACCTTGATATGGAGCTGGGAGGGAATGTAAAAATACAGGTGTTCGATGAAAACACCATGGCATCTGAAATAATGGAGCCAATTTTCGAAAAAACAGTAGCAGCAAACGAAAACCAGCTGCCCATCAGGTTAGATGCGCTTCCTGAAGGGAATTACATGATTGCAGTATTACACGACAGCAATGGAAATGGAAAGTTGGACTATTCCTTTTTTGGCGTTCCCAAGGAAGGCTTTGCATTTTCCGGTCAGTTCTCTTGCGAGCTAAAATCCGCTGGCCCGTCCTTACATATCATCCATTTATCAAGAGGATTACAGCATGTCAAGCTACATTTATGTTATTGATTATCATGAATATTATTTTTCAGGGCCAAAATCGCTAACGGTTTATCACCGGGCACCTTCTGTTCATCTCATAAATCCGCCTCCAGTGACCTTGAGATCTAATGTTCCAATAAAATCAAAACCCAACTTAACAACCACTGGAAAAACAGACCGGCCAATCTGCTACGGATAGCTATCCGTAGCAGATTGGCCGGATGATTATATCCCTTTCATATTATAAATGGCTCCGAAATCGGTTAATTTTCCGGGTAAATCAGATCAAACCTGTCCAGCTTCATCACCTTATCCCAAGCTGCAACAAAATCTCTGATGAATTTCTCCTTGGCATCCTTGGCAGCATATACTTCTGCCAAAGCCCTGAGTTCGGAATTGGAACCAAATATCAAATCTGCTCGTGTAGCAGTATACTGGACCTCTCCGGTATTTCGGTCTTTCCCTTCAAACACCTCCTTGGCATCATCCACTGGTGCCCATTCCGTCCGCATATCCAACAGGTGGACAAAAAAATCATTACTCAAGGCTTCTTTGTTTTTCGTAAAGATCCCGTGTTCACTGCCATCGAAATTGGCATTTAGGGAACGCATTCCCCCAACCAACACGGTCATCTCTGGAGCCGTCAAGGTCAGTAGTTGTGCTTTATCCACCAAAAGCTCCTCGGTGGAAAGCGTATATTGAGTTTTTAAATAATTCCTAAAACCATCTGCCATTGGCTCCAACACTGCAAATGATTCCACATCCGTTTGCTCTTGCACTGCATCCATCCTTCCTGGCACAAATGGAACGGCCACCTTGACCCCGGCATTGGAGGCAGCCTGTTCGATGGCAGCATCTCCCGCCAGTACAATCAGGTCGGCCATCGACACTTTTTTCGGCGCATGGGAAGTGTTATATGCTGTTTGGATCTTTTCATAGACCTCCAACACTTTAGTCAATTGCTCAGGATTATTGACTTCCCAATCCTTTTGCGGGGACAACCGAATACGCGCACCGTTGGCACCTCCCCTTCGATCAGAACCTCTGTAAGTGGACGCTGAAGCCCATGCTGTGATAGTCATTTCCCTTAAAGTCAGTCCTGAGTTTAGCAAGTCAGCCTTTAACTTGGCGATATCGCTGTTATCAATTAATGGGTGGTTGACAGCAGGTATTGGATCTTGCCAAATCAAATCTTCGTCAGGTGCCTCAGGTCCCAGGTAAGTAGTCCTTGGCCCCATATCCCTATGGGTAAGCTTAAACCAGGCCCTCGCAAAAGCCTTATTGAATGCTTCAGGGTCTTCATAGAATTTCCTGGAAATCTTTTCGAAACTCGGATCGAACCTTAGCGAAAGGTCCGTGGTGAACATGGTAGGCTTATGCCTTTTTGTTTGATCAAATGCATCCGGCACGGTCATATCCGAATCCTTTGCTACCCACTGATGGGCTCCTGCAGGACTCTTGGTCAGCTCCCACTCATTTTCAAATAAACTGACAAAGAACAAATGGCTCCACTGGGTCGGCGTAGGTGTCCAGGTTACCTCCAGTCCTGAAGTAATGGCATCGGCACCTTTTCCGGATTTATAATCACTTTTCCATCCAAATCCCTGCTGCTCTATACCTGCTGCCTCCGGATCATCCCCCACATGACTGGCAGGACCGGCCCCATGGGCTTTACCCAAGGTATGTCCTCCGGCAATCAAAGCCACGGTCTCTTCTTCATTCATACCCATTCTTCCAAAGGTGGCGCGGATATCATCTGCCGCCAATAAAGGGTCGGGATTTCCATTTGGCCCTTCTGGATTGACATAAATCAACCCCATCTGCACCGCGGCCAATGGATCTTCCAGCTCCCTGTCTCCAGAGTAACGTTCCTCGTCACCCAACCATTTTTTTTCCGCTCCCCAGTACACATCCGTTTCCGGTTCATAGGTATCCACCCGGCCACCGGCGAAACCAAATGTTTCAAACCCCATATCTTCGAGCGCTACGTTGCCGGTAAGTACCATCAAATCGGCCCATGAAATCTTACGGCCATATTTTTGCTTTATTGGCCAAAGCAAACGCCTGGCTTTGTCGAGGTTTGCATTGTCCGGCCAGCTGTTCAGGGGGGCAAAGCGCTGCTGTCCCGCTCGGGATCCTCCGCGGCCATCCCCCGTACGATAGGTACCGGCACTGTGCCAGGCCATCCTGATAAACAAGCCACCATAATGTCCGAAATCCGCCGGCCACCATTCCTGAGAGTCCGTAAGGACCTTTCTGATATCGCTTTTCAGGGAGTCATATTCCAGACTGTTAAACGCCTGGATGTAGCTGAAGTCCTTCTCCATGGGATCAGACAAAGAAGAATGCTGTCTAAGCATGCTCAAATCCAACCGGTTAGGCCACCAATCTTCATTCTGGGCAGCCTTTACCTTTTTGGTAGCCCCGGAATGTCCATCGGCAGATACATTTTCATCAGGTGAACGTTGATCGCATGAAGTAGCCATCAGCCCCCATACCATAATGCCTATAAAAGGTAGTGTCTTTTTCATTACTTGTTAGTTTAATGTTAAGATTGTATTACAACATTACGGAGTAAAACGGATATTATCCCAATAACATAAATTGATAATTTTTATAATACGATAGAAAAAATCTATTAAACATCCCTGACCCATGTGCCTCCATAAGTCAAGCCAACTGGATGATCGAACCATAGAGATTACGTAAAAAAAGCCCTAAAACGGCTCTCAGAGCTCGGTTCGCTATATAAAAATGGTAATCTCCAGCCAAAACAGAGGCTAATTGGTTCGATATTTCCCGAAAAACGGTGCTTTTCAAAAAACCATTCTCGAACCGAAAGGATTAATTCTTTAGTTGATTATATCTATTTGATTTATAATAGTTTACAGAGAAAAAAAATAAAAAATAAAAAATGGAGCGAAAAAATCGCTCCATTCCAGTTGTGTGGAAAATATCGGATTCGAACCGATGACCTTCCCGACATCCGTCGGGACGCTCTAGCCAACTGAGCCACCTGAGGACTCAATCAACCACTCAATATATTTCCTGCTCTTCTTTCGCTTGATCTCCCGCTCTCGTTTCAGTGCTTCCGTTCGATCTTGACAATCTTCCAAATAACGGACTTCCCAATTAGGAGCACCGCCTTTTGTTGACGGTGTAAGCCCTCTATTATGATGAGCAAGACGACCTCGGATATCCTTACAGCTCCCTATATAATATCTACAGGTCTGAGAAGAATATAGAATATATACAAAGTACATATTTTACAAAATAAAAAAAGCTTGCATTGCTGCAAGCTTTTGGTGGAGAATATCGGATTCGAACCGATGACCTCTACACTGCCAGTGTAGCGCTCTAGCCAACTGAGCTAATCCCCCAATCTTTATCATTCAACGAAAATGGTTGAGCCTTGGTACTCTTTCCCTATATCAGAAAGTAAAAACCTGACCCCATCTTCTATTGTTCTTAAACAAACTCAATCCGATGAACTTCCCGACATCTGTCGGGACGCTCTAGCCAACTGAGCTAATCCCCCAATCTTTATCATTCAACGAAAATGGTTGAGCCTTGGTACTCTTTCCCTATATCAAGAAGTGAAAACCTGACCCCATCTTCTATTGTTCTTAAACAAACTCAATCCGATGAACTTCCCGACATCTGTCGGGACGCTCTAGCCAACTGAGCTAATCCCCCAATCTTTATCATTCAACGAAAATGGTTAAGCCTTGGTACTCTTTCCCTATATCAAGAAGTGAAAACCTGATCCCATCTTCTATTGTTCTTAAACAAACTCAATCCGATGAACTTCCCGACATCTGTCGGGACGCTCTAGCCAACTGAGCTAATCCCCCAATCTTTATCATTCAACGAAAATGGTTAAGCCTTGGTACTCTTTCCCTATATCAAGAAGTGAAAACCTGATCCCATCTTCTATTGTTCTTAAACAAACTCAATCCGATGAACTTCCCGACATCTGTCGGGACGCTCTAGCCAACTGAGCTAATCCCCCAATCTTTATCATTCAACGAAAATGGTTGAGCCTTGGTACTCTTTCCCTATATCAAGAAGTGAAAACCTGACCCCATCTTCTATTGTTCTTAAACAAACTCAATCCGATGAACTTCCCGACATCTGTCGGGACGCTCTAGCCAACTGAGCTAATCCCCCAATCTTTATCATTCAACGAAAATGGCTGAGCCTTGGTACTCTTTCCCTATATCAAGAAGTGAAAACCTGATCCCATCTTCTATTGTTCTTAAACAAACTCAATCCGATGAACTTCCCGACATCTGTCGGGACGCTCTAGCCAACTGAGCTAATCCCCCAATCTTTATCATTCAACGAAAATGGTTGAGCCTTGGTCCTCTTTCCCTATATCAAGAAGTGAAAACCTGATCCCATCTTCTATTGTTCTTAAACAAACTCAATCCGATGAACTTCCCGACATCTGTCGGGACGCTCTAGCCAACTGAGCTAATCCCCCTTAACAAGGCCACAAATATAGGATGGGCTTTTTATTGAAACAAGATTTTCATGCTTTTTGGTGGTCTTTTTTTTACACTTCCTTCAATACTTAAAAAAAAATGGGGCACGGCATATAAACAGGCAATCGAAGTTCATATTTGGATAACCTAAACTTAAAACTATATCTGGACTTTATTTTTTAACATTCCCTTACTTTGCTCTTTGGAGGCAAAACTATGAAACAACCCCTTAACAGCATTTCTGATTCCCAACTCTTGTCACGACTGAAACAAGGCGAAAATACAGCTTTCCAAGTCATCTATGACCGGTACTGGAAACGGCTATACGCTTATGCGTATAGTGTCTATAGAGATGAAGGAGTTTGTGAAGATTGTGTACAGGAACTTTTTATCAGCCTTTGGCAAAACAATAAAGAGACGACCATCCTCCACCTAGAAAGCTACCTGTTTAAGGCCATTAAGTACAAGCTGTCCGCGCACATCAAGAAACTAAAGTTTGACGTTGTCCATGACGAAGAGCTAAAGCTTCTCGGTAATCCAGAAAGTGAAAAAACCGACATGGAATACCTCGAACTGGAAGAAGTCATCACCGCTCACATCAATCAACTTTCCGGCAAATGCCGCGAGGTCTTTGTTCTCAGCCGGATGAAAAACAAATCCAACAGTGAAATTGCCGAAGAACTGAAAATTTCAAAGCGAACCGTGGAAAGCCACATTAGCAATGCATTAAGACTACTTCGCTCCAGCCTTCGAGAAACCAGCTACTTCTCACTTTTTATTATCCTAAGATTACTGTAATGTAACCTTATCAGTTAGAGAATTAAGAAACCTTTAAGTTCACTTTTTCGACTCCGTGTGCTGCTCCTTTTCCACACTATCCCTTAAAGAGCACATTTTGAAAAGAGAAGAATTCTTGAAGCTGGTGGCAAAACACCGGCAGGGTACCGCTTCTGAAAGCGAAGTAAAATTAATTGAAAAATTCTACGACAATATGCAGCACCGTACCTCGGCAGAAGAGGTCGCAAGCATGACCTCAGATGAAAAGGGACTACAGCTTTTCCAAGCTATTTTATCAAAACTACCAGAGGAGAAAAAGACCAGCACCAAGCCTATCTGGCCTCTCTTTAGGATTGTCGCTGCTTTCACCCTCATTTTAGTCATGGGAATCACCATAAAGCACCTCACCGACACCCGAACCATCACTGTCTCTACAGCCATGGGCGAGCAAAAGGACATCCTCCTCAAAGACGGCAGTATCGTCACGCTGGCTGAAAATAGCCGCCTTACCTATCCTAATAAATTTGGAAATAGCAGGGATGTCAGACTGGAAGGCAGGGCTTTATTCGATGTTCAACGGGATATAGCAAGAACTTTCTCAGTGCGTACCAAAAATACAAATGTAAAAGTATTGGGAACCTCTTTTGATGTGGACGCAACAACAGCCGAAGCCACCACCGTCAGCGTGATCAGCGGTAAGGTTCAGGTAAATCCACAAAGTCATCCGAAAGAAAAAGTGCTACTGACCAAAAACCAGCAGGTCACCGCTTCCTCTTCCCAGTTATCGGCAATTTCCACATTCGAGGTCCAGCAACCTATCGCCTGGACCAAAATGATCATCCTCAAAAACACCACGTTTGGCGAAACGGCCGAAATTCTCGAAAACCGCTTTGGGCTGGATCTCATATTTGAATCAGATGAATTGAAAGAGGAGCGCATCACCGGGAAATTTAAGGATGAAACGCCAGGGAACATTTTAAAAAGCATCGCCTTGCTCAAGCAGGTTTCCTTTGAGTACCAAGATACACATACCATTTACATAAAAGAAAAATAAACCGACACACCTAATGCCAGTCAGAAAAGAAAATTATTTACATAAACTCAACCAAGTTAATTTCAGTTAAAAATGAAAACACCACTACAATTTTTAGCTGCTCTGAACCGAAAAGCGGGGCTTCTTTTGCTCAGTTTATTCCTCATGGCAGTTCAAGCACATTCCTCCACAGAAGGAAACAAGCTCTCAAAGGTCCGGTTATCACTATCGCTGGAAGATGCTAAAGTCACTCAGATACTTTCCGAAATCGAGCGAAAAACAGCATTCTATTTCGTATTTGACGAAAAGGTAAGCCAAGATGCATCATTGTTCTCTTTCCGGTTTACCAATGAACCTTTAATGGAAATCCTAAACAAAATCGGGCAAGAGGCGGGGCTTTCATTCGAAGCCACTAACCAAACCATCACGGTCTTACCCTCCGGACCAACCCGGCAAACGCTGACAGGAAAAGTCACCGATATTTCAGGAGAAGTTCTTCCCGGCGTAACCCTTCTCATCCAAGGAACCTCCAAAGGAGGGGTCACCGATGCCAGCGGGGAATTCAATATGGAAATCGAATCCTTCCCGGTGACGTTAATCGTTTCTTATCTGGGATATAAAACCCAGCAGGTACCTGTACAGAAAGCCGGCGACCTGACCATCATTCTTGAGGAAAATGTCAATGCCCTGGATGAAGTGGTCGTGACGGCCTTAGGCATGAAAAGGGAAGAAAAGAAACTCGGCTATGCCCAGCAAACCATTGACTCCAGGCAGCTTACCGATGCCCGTCCCAACAACTGGTCAGAAGCCCTCCGCGGAAAGGTCCCTGGCCTTCAAATCAATGGACTTGGCGGCCCGGTCGGTTCCCAACAGATTATTTTGAGAGGAAACAGCTCCCTGGATCCTGGCAATAACGGCGCACTGATCGTCATTGACGGAGTACCTATCCAAAATGAACATCCCGGTTCCGGACCATCGAACGGCTATATGGGTGGAAGTGCCAGCAATGACACTCCAGTAGATTATGGCAACGCCATCTCTGACCTTAATCCTGATGACATCGAGAGCGTTTCGGTACTAAAAGGCCCAGCGGCTTCGGCCCTCTACGGCTACCAAGCGGCCAATGGCGCCGTCATCATCACCACCAAATCCGGCAAAGGCCAAAAAGGATTGGGTGTCACCGTCAGCAGCAACACCAAATTTGACAATATCCAACGATGGCCAGATTGGCAATACGAATATGGCCAAGGCAGTGGAAAAGGAGGATACCTAAAACCTGCTACCGACGAAAATGGCAATCCTGTTCCTTATAATGACCGCCTCTACTACAGCTATGGAGCCTCTGAAGATGGCAATAGCACAGCAGGCAGTAGTAGCGCCTTTGGGCCTAAATTTGACGGACAATATTATTACCAGTATGATCCCACCGTGGAAGGGCAATCTCCCGAAAGGCAGTTATGGAGACCTTATGAAAACAACCGTAAGGACTTTTGGCAAACCGGTGTCACGCAAACCACAAACATTTCTATCCAAGGAGGAGATGAAAAAGGTTCTATGCGAGGCTCAGTGACCCACTCTAAAAATGACTGGATCATGCCTAACACAGGTTTTGAGCAATTGTCACTTTCGGTAAACGGAAACTACCAAGTAACCGACCGCATCAAACTCAGCTCGGTGGTGGACTACAGAAACCGCACCAGCGACAACCTTCCCGGTCAAGGATACAACAATCACTCCATTGCCTATTTTATGATTTTCCAAAATCCAAATGTGGACCTCGCCTGGTACGAGCCCATATGGAAAGAAGGCCAGGAGCAGGTGGAAATGATCCGTCCCTACAGTAGCTACATCGACAACCCTTACGCCATGGTGTATGAGATCCAAAACAGCCTCGATCAATATGCCATTACGGGGAATTTTAAAATGGACATCGAACTACACCCTAAGGTCAACCTCATGCTCCGCGGTGCCCTGAACATGTATGACAAAAACATGGACCAAGAAAGGCCTTATGATATCAACCGGTATGCCCGTGGGTATTACCGCAAAACAAACGTGTTTAAGCAAGAGGTAAACACCGACTTTTTACTGAGCTACTCCGACACATTTGATGATTGGGAAGTCACTGCTAACCTCGGCGGAAACAGGATGGACTATCGCTATCTACGCCAAGACTCCTGGGCAGAAGGGCTCGAGATTCCGGGCGAATATAACTTAGTAAACGGCTCACAGCTATTTACCAGCAAATTTGACGGCTATAACAAAGTCAACAGTTTGTATGGCATGGTGACCTTGGGCTGGAAAGACAAAGTGTTCCTTGATATTACCGGACGTAATGACTGGAACAGTATCTTGCCCAAACACAACCAGTCATATTTCTTCCCATCGGCAAGTTCAGGTATTATCCTGAGTGAAATTTTCAGTATGCCAAGTAGCATTACTTTTGCCAAACTGAGGGCTTCTGTAGCCCAAGTGGGTGGAGCAGGAAAATATGGCAACCGCTACAGCACGGACAAATACTACCGACGCTCTGACTTCCCTGGTTCGGCCTTGGCACCAACTTCCCTTTACAATACGGATTTCAAACCAGAGATTACTACAAGTAAAGAGTTTGGAATCGACTTCAGAATGCTCCAAAGCAGGCTGAAATTGGATGTGGCCGTTTACCAAAACAACAGTAAAAACCAAATATTCAATGCGCCACTGCCCTATTCCTCAGGCTACAGAAGTGTAACGATCAATGCCGGCGAGGTGCGTAACCGCGGAATTGAGGTCATGCTCAATGGTACCCCGGTCAAAAACAAGCACTTCAAATGGAACACTACCCTCACATGGGCCAAGAACAAAGGCACCGTCATGTCACTACATGAAAATGCTGAAGGTGGCAGGTTCGAAATGCTAAGCTCATCTGGCGCAAAGCTCGTCGCCGTGGAGGGAGGATCACCAGCCGCACTTTACGGTAGAGGCTATAAAAGAAGTCCGGAAGGTGAAATTATCTTTGATGAAAACGGTGCACCGGAAATGACCGATGATATCATTTACATCGGAGATACCCAACCGAAATGGGTCGCTGGTTTCATCAATTCCTTCCAATACAAAAACTTCCGCATCAACGCAGTCATTGACGCCAAATACGGGGGAACCATTTACTCACATACCCACCATAAGCTTACCCAACAGGGCAAACTGGACCACACCCTTGTGGGCCGGGAAGAAGGAGAGCTCGTCGGCAAAGGTGTCGTGGACAATGGCGACGGAACTTATTCCGAAAACACCACCCCGATCTCCATTGCCAATTATTACAACCTGATGTATCCACTTGCCAATACGGAAGCAAATAGTTTTGATGCATCATTTATAAAGCTGAGGGAAGTTACCCTTTCCTATGACTTCTCTGAAAAATTCCTTTCCAAAACGCCACTGAACGAAATGCGGCTTTCGGTATACGGCAGGAACCTTGCCGTCCTCTCGGACTTTCCGATATACGATCCAGAAGTGGCCGGATTTGCCGGAGGCACCAATATGCACCCCGGCGTGGAAGTGGGACAAATGCCTGTCCCTAACGAATACGGAGTGAATGTCGTCATCGGATTTTAATCAACACTAAAACAATAGTCATGAAAAAATACATATATGCTTTATTTGTTACTTCATTTTGTGTGTGGGCCAGTTCCTGCTCAAAAGATTTTGAAGAAACCAATACCGACCCCAACAACCTAAGTAAAATCACGGCAGGAAGCACGCTGAATCCTGTCCTATACAGCTTGGCCAGTCAGAATGCGAAACAAATGCGCAGTATCACCGCTCCACTGATGCAAATGTTCCTGCAAACCGATGACTTTAACAATTCGCCTTTCTTCTATGACTTTGACCAGAACATCGGCGCCTCCACTTGGAATAATTACTATACCAATCTCAGCAATATCACTGAAATGGAAGAAGCTGCGGTTCGCGATGGACTTCCCAATTATGAAGCCATTGCCCTGACCTTAAAGGCTTATGCCTATTCTGTCCTGACCGATTGCTTTGGCGATGTGCCGATGGCCAACGCCCTGCAGGCGGAAGAGAATGTATGGTATCCTGAATTTTCTACCCAGGAAGCCATCTATTCGCAGTTGCTGGCTGACCTGGAATATGCCAACAGCATCTATGACGAAGAACAGGGAATGCCCTATGTCAGCGATATCCTGTACCAAAACGATGTGCAGAAATGGCAAAAATTCACCAATTCCCTCCACCTGAGGCTGCTGCTCCGGGTGTCCAACAGATCCGAAACCGGAGCTTTTGACAAAATAACCGAAATGATCAATAACCCGGAGACCTATCCTGTCTTTTCCTCAAGTGAGGACGGTGCGGTACTGCATTTGGATGGTGTGGCACCTACCCTTTCTCCTTGGGACAGACCGCAGGATTTTGGTGTATTCCGGTATTACACGGAGTTTTTTATCGATAACCTGAACAACTTCCAAGATCCTAGAATCGGTGTTTTTGCCGGCACAGCCAAGGGGCTGGAAGGAGAAGATTATGGCTATATCGGACAACCCACGGACTTTGTCGAGAATCCTTTGCCCGACAGCATCGCTACGGCGTCAGGTGTGAAAAGAAGTTTGGCAGAAGCGCCACTCATCATCCCCATCCTGAGCTATGCTGAAGTGGAGTTTATCAAAGCCGAAATGGCCCAAAGAGGCTATACCGCTGATGCCCAAAAACACTATGAAAATGCGGTAAGGGCGGCCATCGAGATGTGGAGCCAGGAAGTTCCTGAAGGGTACTTTGACAATCCGTTTGTTACGTTTGACGGAAGCTTGGAGCGTATTCTACTCCAAAAATACTATGACCTGTTCTTTACCGATTACCAAGCCTGGTTTGAGCAACGAAGAACGGGATTCCCCGAACTCCCCACATCAGCTTCCATGCTAAACGACGGCGAAATGCCCTCCCGATTTTACTACCCCATAGACGAAGCCAATAGCAACTTCCAAAACTATCAGGAAGCGGTCAACCGAATGGGTGGAGACGAAATCAATGTAAAAGTATGGTGGGAAAAAGAAAACTAACCCCAAAAAACCTCCACCAAACCAAAACAGTAAAACCATGAAAATCAAACACTTTATCCTAGCGTGCAGTCTAATTCTTGCTTCTTCGTGCAACGATAATGAATTCATCGATGTCACTGAAGGCCCCTCCACGGAACCACTTCATTCCATTAGCTCGACCACCACGACCATTAACAGCAGCTATACCGATGAAAGCAACTTTGTGTCCAGCTTGGCGTCGCACGGATTTGGGACACCTGCTACACTGAACCTAAACCGTACCGCCACCACTAGCGGCTACAATTCGGTATATGGGTTCAATATCCCTGCCGACAGACAAGTCACCGGCTTCAAGTGGAATCCAGGGGATCAGCAAACGGAAGACTGGAGACCTCAAGGCATCACTGGTTTCCAATGGAGCGGAAGGAGGTTTCTGTTGGTATCTTGGTACGCTGTGGGGCCATCGCAGATTTCTGGTATTGAAAACCAACACAAAGGAGCCCGGGTTTCCCTAGTGGACATCACCGACATGGACGATATCAAGTACCGGCATATCCTATTGGTACAGGACATCAACAATCCCTTTTATAATCCATCAAATCAATATACGCAGCTTGGTGAATTTGGCCCTGTGCGGGTACATGCTGGTGGAGTGGCCTATTATGATGAAAAACTTTACGTAGCCTCTACCCAGCTCGGCATAAGGGTTTTTGACCTGAACAAAATCGTAGAAGTCTCAGGAGACGCGTCAAAGTCACGCTTGGGTGAGGAAACTGACGGAACGTTGCGGGCCTTTAATTACAGGTACATTTTACCTCAAACCGGCTATTACAACATCCCTAACGCCGAACCATATTCTTGTGTTGCTTTGGGAGAGGACAGCGCTTCTAACCCAAGGTTATGGACAGGACAATACCTGTCTTCATCCAGTTCCTCAACCCCTACCATACACGGTTTTTTACTCAATGGCCAAGGTGAGATCCCTTCCAGTTCTCCAGTGGAAGTAGTCATACCAAAAGACAATGCCACCGGAAATAATGGCCCTGTATACAATATGCAGGGAGTTTATAGAAATGGCACCACCACCCTTATGACGGCAACGGGCAAGAGCTCCTACCAAGGCTCGACAGCCAGGCTTGTACGGTACCATGACGGGGCTGCAAATGGTTCCCGGTACCGATGGCCACATGGTGCTGAGGACCTGTATTATGAACAAGGCTCTGGATACTTATGGAATGTAACAGAATACGAAACCTCCAAATATGGCCAAGATAATCGCTGTGTCTTTGCCGTACGGTATGCAGATTACGATTAATCACTAGTAATGGTTTAGATGTGTTTCTTCCAACGTTTCCTAAGACGGGGGATTTTGGAAGAAACACTTCATTCCTGCAAGACCACTCGCTCTCCCCTTTCCGCTGATCTCCTTGCAGCATCTAAAATCTCCATTACCTGTAAATTGTTCTCCAGGGTATATGGGCTAAATCCATCCGGCACCCGTTCACCCGCGATCACCTGTCGAAAATACTCAAACGGATTGGTTTCGATGTCCACTTTCGTGGCAACTGCTTTCATTTGACTTTCTTCGCTCCCCTTGATCCTGTAGCGAAGCTGCTCATCATCCTTGGTAATCACATAGCCTTTTTCGCCATAAATCTCCATATCCTTCCTGTTGAATGGCCAGTTCCACGAGGCTTGGATGATCCCTTGACTACTCATGTAATCAACAATGATAGTGGCCTCGTCATCTACTTCCGGATAGGTCTCTGGTTTATATGTCCGCGTGACAGCGGTCACGGCCAGTGGTTTCTCACCATGCATCAGGTAGGTCATGATGTTGGCACCGTAGCAGCCAAAGTCGACCACGGCACCTCCTCCATTTTTCACCGGATCGGTCAGCCATTCCAAAAACTCAGGCCCTACCCCAATTTCCTTGGGCCCTTCATGGCCATGGTGAAACACCATCTTTCTTATCTGCCCAAAATCTGCTTCCTGCTCATCGAAAAAACGATAGGCCTGCTCGGTGGCCGGATACCAGGAGGTTTCATAATCTGTCAATAAGTGGATGGAATTTTCCCTGGCCAATTGTGCCATTTCCCGGGCACCTTCCAAAGTAGTGGCCAGTGGCTTTTCTACCATCACATGGATTCCCAATGGAGCTGCCACCTTCACCGCCTCGAGATGGTCCACTATGGCCCCAAATACCAGTATGCCATCGGGCTGGGTTTCTTCTAACATTCTTTGCAGGTCTGTATACAACAGTGTTTCCTCCAAATCATACCGCTGGCAAAACGCTTGTGAAAGGGATTCATCTGGCTCATAAACACCTACCAATTCCATCTCTTCGCTTTTACCCCATTCAAAAAACCACGGACTATGCCCGTGCGAGAGCCCCACCATGGCAAACTTCACCGTTTCTTGGGCTTGGAGAACAGAAGAAAACAGGAGCGCAAAAACGAACACAACATTTATCAGAAGGATCTTCATCATTAGTCTAGGTTATTTTTTCCAATATAACTGAAATCCCTAAAAGTCAGAAATCACCTTGTGACTATCATCCAAGCTGCCTTCACGCAAAAACCAGCAGGAATCCCTCCATCTCCTGTCCATTAGTACGCAGTCATCTTTCTACTGAGCTTTTCCAAGTCCGAACAAGTCTTTTGGATCAGCTGCAATTGCTCGGACAATAAGGAGGTTTCTGCCGAATCAGTTAGTTTCAACAAGCGATCTTCATGCTCCAGCACCGTAAAATCAAGGACCTCTCCTTTTCCTCCCAAATTCTCCACACTCCTGAGCAAATAGTTACGGATCCGCTTGATCTTTACGATCTGCTCATGGGAGGATAAAACCACATCAGAACGCACCAAACTGGAAGAAAGCGTGGAAAAGTAGGAGGACAGAATATGGTTTAGCACCACAAATTGGTGCAAGTCCTGCTTGTTTTTCTGTTTGCTCTTAGGCTCATCCAGCATTCGCTGAAAAGCAGCAGATAAATTGGCCGACTGAAGGTACACCTTTCTTCTCGCCAGCCGATAGGCCACTTCATCAAAGGCTCCTGCATCAAACCTACCGATGATCATGGCGAAGTACTCTAAATTAGCGTTCAGCACCTTTGTAGACATTTGCTTAAACCCTGTGTATTCCCAGCTGGGAAGGAAAAAATTACTCGCCAGGTAAGCCAAGCCAGACCCCAGCACCGTATCAATGACCCGTTCCCTGACGATCAGAAAATTGGAGTCAGGATACAAAAACGCATACACGATAAATATAAATGGTGTCATAAACACCACCGCCAAAAAATACCTGATTCTGAGAAAGCTATACGCCAACACCATAAACAAGACCAAGAAAACGAACCTCACGGTGAAATCCGGCACTAGGTACAGAATAAGCACTCCAGTTAGCCCACCTATCAGCGTCCCAAAAATCCGCTGTGTATTCCTCCGCTTGGTCAAGCTAAATCCCGGTCTCAAAATCACCAATATCGTCAATACCACCCAATAGCTGTGGTTTCCCAGGGATAGCTGAAGGGAAATCAAATACCCCAACAAACACGTCACTGCCAGCCGAAGCGCATGTCGAAAAACATTTGATTCAAAAGATAAATTATCGATGATAAACTTCAAGGAGAAACTTTGATGCCCTACAAATTTGGAAAGGCTCTGCTCACGCGTCTGGGAAATAAAGGTCAGCTTGTCTTCATAGAAGTAATTATAAATATCATCCACCCGCGCAGTAATAGAAGCCAGATTGGCATAAATCTTCCGAAGCATCAGGCATTTTACCCCCGATTTTTCCAAGGCCTCTATTTCCTCCCTGATCCCTTCCAAAAAATCCACGGGATAATGAGGAAGCTTGGGCTTTTCATTATTGATCAGGGCATAGCCCAGTCGGGAAAGCTCTTCTGCCACCAGCTGAATCCCTCCCCTAAAATCATGCAATACCCGGTATTGCCCATACAATTCCCGAAGTCTTTTGTAATCATAATGGGAAGCCATCATTTGTTCAAAAATATCCACCATATCCACAAAAATCACCAGTAGCAATTGCCCCGAGCTAATGGATTCTCCTACTTTTATTCGTGTTTTGTAGAGCAGCTCACGAACACTGTCCTGATGCTCATTGACCTCCACCTGCACAGCGGCCAGCCTCCGGTAGTTGGTCTCCACATCGGTATCGGTAGAATAAAAGGCGGCCTTCTGACGTAAGAACGCCGCCACCTTCAGCACACTTTCCCCCAAGGCCTGCTGGGCCACCCTGTAAGGCCTGATCTGCATAATCGACAAACTCAGTAAAGTATACCAAATCCCACCTGTCAAAACCATCAATGCATACAGCCAAAAGGCAGATGCTGTCTTATGTGGATCCATCGAAATGGCCATTCCCAGGAGTGCTCCCGCTCCGACAGAGGCGGCCCGGGTTCCATACACGGTAAACATCGCAAACACAAAACAAAATACTGCAATCTCAATCCCCATCAACATGGGATATTTATTCAGCACACCCGTCACCAAGGCACTCAAAAAAACAAAGCCGCAGCTCGCCAACATCCCTGTCCTTCGATGCTCCAAGGGACCGGTACTATCAGAAATGCTCACCAAAAAAGCGCCAAGTGAAATACTGATCCCTGTCCTAAAATCACCCAATAAGGAAAATACAACAGCTGGCAACAATACACCAAGTGTCATTTTCACCCCATCAGTGAAATATTGACCTAAAATAAAACTCTTTAATTCTATAGGTTTGAAAAAAGCCATTGTAAAAGTTTATTCAGCCAAGTTAAAAAAGGAAATGCAAATAAGCATCCTTGCCAATCCAGTTATTGTCCATATCACCATCATTCCGACACATGTGAAGCCTTAGCCCAAAGTATCCATGAAAATCAACGGTCATAACAATGAATTGGCCCCGTTGGTCCTCCAAGCGAACTGATTCATTTTCTTCACACCTATACAGTTTTTTTTAAACCGATCATACCAAAGGGTCCCCTTTCTTTTCGATAGCTTTTACCACATAAGTATTCTTGTTCTGTAAAATTAAATTTTGACTTCCCCTATTTTAGGTTAAATTTGAAAAGAACTTTCAACTATGAGACCATTAAAAACATCCTACTGGATGATATTGTGCGGCTGTTTTTTTCTCAGCAGCTGTAGTTGCAATCCTGAAAAGCTGATCGAATGGATTGCCAGTAGTGACTTCTTCAAAGGCACCGAAGAAGTCAGGGCTGTCGGGGGATTTGGAAGAGTGGAGTCCAGTTTTCACAAAGATTACAACAGTGACAGCAGTAAAATTGAACTTAGGCTCTATGATGGCACTCTTCCGGAATTATACAAAAACGAAGCGAACATTGCACGAAAGTGCGCCAAGGTATTTATTGAAGCCTCAGACAGTAAAGATTACCAAAATATCGAAGTTTTTATTATCAAAACGGATGAGAACGATCCCTTTAAGGCCATTTACCAAAGCCAATACCTCTTTGAGGTGGCCAGCTTGACCAAAGAAACTACAAGCTCCAATTAGTATTGTCAATTAACCCCAACCATTAAATTAAAATTATTATGGACTATCAATTACCGCCTCAAGCAGCTAAAAACACCCCCATGTCTGTGGGTGACTGGATCATAACCTTACTTATTTCCGTACTTCCTGTCATTGGGTTCATCATGCTGATCGTATGGACCGTGGACAAAACCACCCCTACCACCAAAGCAAATTATGCCAAAGCAGCCTTGATTTTACATGCCATTACAGTGGTACTAACGTTTCTTTTCGTGGGCATAATCGGGTTCAGTTTCTTATCTTTCGAAAATTTTGATTCTTTAAATTAACTCATGCAATTCAAAGCGCTTTGTACCGACATTGACGGTACATTATTGGATAAAAACAGAGAAATTTCGGCCAGAACCATTGATGCCATCGCCCAGCTTCCAGCGGATTTCCCCGTTATTTTGGCTTCCTCCAGAATGCCAAGTGCAATGCGACACCTGCAAGCTGACATGAACAGGCTCCAAAACCCCATGATATGCTATAACGGCGGCTATATTATTCATTTTAATGGCCGTGAAGATGAAATTGAACGATTGGATACCGTGAAGATCCCTCTGGATATCTGTCATCACATCCAGCAGCTTTCCGTGGGCACCGATATCCATGTCAGTGTTTACCATGAAGATGAATGGTATGCGCCCAAGGATGACTTTTGGACGCAACGGGAAATCACCAGCACCAAGGTAAAACCAATCATCAAAAAGTGGCAGCATGTAATGCCGGATTGGGAATCCAGACAGGCAGGAGCACATAAGGTCATGTGCATGGGGCCAGCCGAAGAAATAGATGGGCTGTTCAAGGCATTGGAAGATCAGAAAAATGAAGCCCTCCACCTCTACCGCTCCAAGGATACCTACATCGAAATCGCCCCAAAATCCATATCCAAAGCCAGTGCATTGGAACAGCTGCTGGCAAAAAAATACAACATCGCTCTTTCTGAGGTCATTGCTTTTGGTGACAATTATAATGACATCGAAATGCTTAAAGCCGCAGGCCATGGAGTGGCCGTCGGAAATGCCCGCGATGAGGTAAAGGCCGTAGCCAACGAAATCACCGCTGGCAACAAGGAAGATGGTGTGGCCATGATGATCGAAAAATACCTGCTATAACTAAAAATCGGGTAAGCTCAATGTTAATCGTCCCGGGGCAGAGAACCGGTACTACCACGTCTTAGCGTTGTCCCGCCGTCTCTGACGCGGGAAGGAACATTGTGCTCAAGCCTCATATCTCACTACTTGTCTTTGCCATAAACTCCTTTCTCAAATAATGCCTTCCCCTCCATCTGCATCATCCACTGCCTGGGCAAGGAAGGCATGAAATTCATCCATCTTGGAATAATAACCAAGACAAGTCTCCACCAAGCCATCTGACAACACTTCCTGGTCTGTCAATGGATGGGTCACCACAAAACTCTTCAGTCGTAGCAGGTCGATATGTGGATGATCGGTACTATAATCCCGCGGAGATGTTTTCAGCCGTTCGCCATGAATATCTCCAAAGGCAGATTTAAATGAAGGGGCCTTTATGATCTTTTCCAGCTCTGCTCCTGAATAGTCGATTTCCTGGCGTATTTTCTTCAACTGTTCTGCTGCGGGCATCCAGATTCCACCAGCCAAAAAGCACTCCCTGGGCTGGATGTGCAAATAGTAGCCCGGTCCAACGGACTTTTTACCGCCTGGAGAAAAGTATGCTCCCATGTTGTTTTTATAAGGTGCTTTGTTGGCACTGAAACGGATATCCCGGTTTTGCCGGAAAATGCAGTCTTTTGGCCGAAGACCTTCCAAACCAGGCTGCCTTTTTTTCAGCTCCTCAAGCAAATCCCCTACGGTCCCTAAAAATCCCTTTCTGGTTTCTTGATACCAATCCCGGTTGGCATCCATCCATTCCTTATTGTTGTTTTCAGTTAAATCCGATAAAAATTCTAACGTATCCTTGTTCATGCTTATTGATTTGACTCTTGTTGATTGTATATCTAAATGGCACTAGACCATAGAATAGTTTCTAACTTCCAGTTTATCGATTTGATCTTTAATGCCGCCTCCATCATTGCACGGTCAATTCGATCTCACAATAACGCGCTTACAATTTAAGCTATATTCTTTTTCCCCGTATCACATCAGACCAAAATCCTCCCCATCACTGTAAAACACGTAGAAACCGGGTAAAAACAACCCCGAAATCAGATTAATTACGTAAAACATCTAATTTTACGTAATTATTTTTACGTACTTATACGTATTTATAAAATTATTACTTACCTTAGCATTTGTTAGTAGTTCAGTAAAACACTAATCCATTAACAGCTAAACACATAGACAAGGTATTATAAATAGTAAAAGGAATGCGTCATAATACCTTTCTATGTGCTGTTGACTTCAATAACGTAGTTTTAGTCATCTGCAATAGCCCCAGTAGCCGATTAGATTTCATCAACGTAATTATACGTAAAAATGTCAAACACAAATCACGGATTATTACCATCATTTAAATAAGTTTTAGTAGATGTTCAGGTTGAACAAAGAGAAGCGATGAGGCAAACCCAACCCCGTGCGGAGCCAGTCTTCTCAGCGATGAGGGAATATAAAACGGTGCTTCCTCGCCAGGTTGGCTTACTTCTCCCTTTTGCCTGACTATCCATCTGCTCTAAAGATAAATAGTTCTCTGCTTAGGAATGGAATCCGGATCGACCGGTTCGGATTCCTCCTTAACAAGAAACCTAAACGACCAATCCAAACCAGATGTCCAACCATTAACCAAAAATGTCATGAAACAAGCCGTTAAAAAAGCCACATCCATTAGACTGTTGGATTTTAAAACCCCACAAATGAGGGCATTTCACCTTTCTTGGTTTGCCTTCTTTTTATGTTTCTTTGGCTGGTTCGGTGTCGCGCCACTGATGACCATTGTCCGGGACGAACTGGACCTCACCAAGTCTCAGATTGGTAACATCATTATCGCTTCAGTTTCGATCACCGTCATTGCCAGGCTAATGATCGGCTGGCTAGTCGATCGTATTGGGCCAAGAATCACGTATACCTACCTTTTGATTTTGGGTTCCATTCCAGTGATGCTTATCGGACTCAGTAATAGCTATGAATCCTTTTTACTTTTCCGGCTGGCAATTGGAGTGATTGGATCATCCTTTGTCATCACCCAGTACCACACTTCTGTGATGTTTGCACCAAATGTCGTGGGTACTGCCAATGCCACTTCAGCCGGATGGGGCAATATGGGGGGTGGTGTGACCCAGATGGTCATGCCCTTGATCTTCGGACTTTTCCTATCACTTGGGTACCTCGATGCCCAAGCTTGGAGGTATGCCATGGTCATCCCAGGTATTGCGATGATTTTCACGGGAATTGCTTATTACAAGTGGACTACCGACTTCCCAGAAGGGAATATCAGTGATTTGAGCAAAGCAGACCTTGATTATAAGAAAAAGAAAAAAGCAGACGGCCAAGGTGCATTCAAAGCAGCCATTTCTGACCATCGGGTATGGGCCCTGTTCCTGATCTATGGTGCTTGTTTCGGTATTGAGCTTACCATTAATAATGTCGCGGCCATTTACTATCACGACTTCTTTAAGCTTGACCTTAAAACTGCCGGACTGATTGCCGGATTATTTGGATTGATGAACCTTTTTGCCCGCTCTGTGGGCGGCATGTTTGGGGACAAAGCCGGCATCAAATGGGGACTGAAAGGCCGCGTAGGATTCTTGGGAGCTGTATTGCTAATTGAAGGACTTGCGCTTACCCTATTTGCACAGATGACAGTACTGCCCCTGGCCATAGGCACCATGATCCTTTTCAGCCTTTTTGTCCAAATGGCAGAAGGAGCAACGTTCTCTGTCGTACCATTTGTCAATAAAAAAGCCATCGGCACCATCTCTGGAATCGTAGGCGCTGGTGGCAATGCCGGGGCGGTTTTTGCAGGGTTTCTTTTTAAGATGGAAGGGGTTTCTTACGGTGAAGCCCTGACCATTCTGGGAATCTCCGTAACGGCCATCAGTGCAGTATCCCTATTGGTAAGGTTTTCTTCTGAAGATGAAAAAGCTGCCAAAACCGAAATGGATGCATCTCTTTCCGAAAAAGACCTTCAGCCTGAATACGTAAAAAGCTAACGTAAACTCATCTATCCCATGTCAACGGCTAAACCTGAAAGCTATAAAAGTACTTGTTCTTACTGCGGAGTAGGTTGCGGGATCATTGTCAACAAAGACAATAAAGGAAGGACCACTGTCGAAGGCGATCCTAATCACCCCGTAAACCGCGGAATGCTATGCTCTAAGGGCATGAACCTTCATTACGTGGTCGAAGACAAATCTGACCGACTGCAGTACCCACAAATGCGCTGGGGCAAATCCCATCCGCTCGAAAGAGTGGACTGGGACACAGGCCTTAATCGTGCGGCGGCGGTTTTCAAGTCAATCATCAAAAAACACGGACCGGATGCTGTAGCTTTCTATGTCTCCGGTCAGTGTCTTACCGAAGAATATTACCTGGTCAATAAGCTCACCAAAGGCTATCTGAAGACCAATAATATCGACACCAACTCCCGGCTTTGCATGAGCTCGGCGGTTATGGGATATATCAAAACACTGGGCGAGGACAGTGTCCCTATTGCCTATGAAGACATCGAATTAGCAGATTGTTTCTTGGTGGCTGGTGCCAACCCCGCTTGGTGCCATCCCATTCTCTGGAGAAGGGTAGAAAAGCACAAGGAAGAAAACCCAGACACTAAAATCATTGTCGTGGATCCCCGTGTGACACAGAGCTGCTCACTGGCAGACCTTCACCTTCAGCTCAATCCGGGCACTGACGAAACGCTTTATTTGGCCATTGGCAGGTGCTTGATCGAAAACGGGGACATTGATATGGACTTCATCCAAAACCATTCAGATGGCTTCGACGCTTACAAAGAACTGGTAATGGAAACTACCTTGGAATCAGCCGCAGCCACCTGCGGAGTCCCTGCAGAAGATATCCAGCTCGCTGCCAGTTACATCGGCGATGCCAAAGGTTTTCTTTCACTTTGGGCCATGGGCCTCAACCAAAGTGCTGAAGGAGTCAATAAAAACCTTGCCCTGATCGACCTGAACCTCATTACGGGACACATCGGAAAACCCGGCTCAGGCCCCTTTAGTCTTACAGGACAACCCAACGCAATGGGCGGTCGTGAAGTAGGAGGGATGGCTACTTTATTGGCTTCTCACCGCAACCTGCTCAATCCTGAACACCGACAGGAAGTCGCTGACTTCTGGGGTGTGGACAGCTTACCAGATCAACCAGGAAAAACGGCCACACAAATCTTTGAAGGCCTCGAAGATGGCTCCATCAAGGCGCTGTGGATCATCTGCACCAATCCTTTGGTCAGCATGCCGGATGCCCGTCGTGTGGAAGCAGCCATGAAAAAAGCGAAATTTGTAGTGGTTCAGGACATTTCAGCCAAGGCAGAAGCCATTCCCCATGCTGACCTTGTCCTGCCGGCTGCCGGATGGGGCGAAAAAGAGGGCACTATGACAAACTCCGAACGTCGCATCAGTTACCTGAACAAGTTTACCGACGCCCCCGGAGAAGCATTACCGGACGCAGAAATCCTGCTCCGTTTTGCAAAAAAAATGAATTATAGTGGCTTTGATTTTCCCAGTATGGCGGAGGTTTATGCAGAATACTGCCAGCTGACCAAAGGCACCAATATTGATATTTCCGGCCTGGATTATGACTACCTTAAATCCAACGGAACCGTCCAGTGGCCTTTTACAGACAAAAACAAAGGCGGAACCGTCCGGCTGTTTACTGACAAAAAATTCTATACACCAAACGGACGGGCTCAAATCCTTGCCAATGGACCGAGAAACAAAACAGAACTCCTTTCAGAGGATTATCCCTTGATTCTCACCACGGGAAGGATCCGGGACCAGTGGCACACGATGACCAGAACAGGCAAAGTGGCCAAGCTGAACAAGCATATTCCCAGTCCATTTCTCGAAATCCACCCCGAAGATGCCGCTTCCAGAAACATCAACGATGGCGAAACGGTATTGATCTCCGGTAAACGTGGTGAAGTACGCGTCCACGCCCAGGTTACAACTAAAATAAAAAAAGGTGTGGTATTCCTTCCGATGCACTGGGGGAAAATATTGCAAAATGATTTTCCACGTACCAACAACCTCACCGGAAATGGCATTGACCCGGTATCGAAGCAGCCTGATTTTAAGTTTTCGACAGTTCAAGTGGCCAAGTACGTCAAACCAAGGCAAAAGATCGTGGTTGTGGGTGCCGGAGCTGCCGCTTACCGCTTTATCAACACCTATAGGGAATTCAATCAAAACGACGATATCCACGTCTTTTCCAAAGAAAAGCATCCCTTCTACAACCGCGTACTCCTACCCGACTATGTCAATCGACACAAGGTCTGGGAAGACTTGCTAAAATTCAAGTCTCTATCGGAAATGGAAAAGCTGGACATCCAGCTGTATGTGGAAAACGGCATAGAATCCATTGACCGATCCAATAAAACCGTCACTGATGAAAAAGGCCGGGTTCATCACTACGACACCTTGATCTTGGCTACGGGCAGCAGGGCATTTATCCCACCGGATATGCCGATGCATTTGCCGGGTACCTTCACTATGAGAAGCCGTCATGATGCGGACAAACTCAAAGAATACCTCAATTACGAAGGAGATGTACTGATCGCCGGGGGAGGTTTGCTCGGACTGGAACTCGCTGCGGCCTTACGGGAAATCAATGTCGGCGTGACCATTGTCCAACTTGGTTCCAGACTAATGGAACGGCAACTGGATCCCATGGCCAGTTCATTATTGCGTGAGCGAATAGAGGAAATGGGCGTTAAGCTCTATATGAACAACCAAATCGCCCATCTCGACAGCCATGAAGCCAACAAAGCGGTCAATGTCCGCCTCAAAAGTGGCCAGGAGATCCATTGCAACGCAGTGGTACTGGCTATCGGCACCAGGCCCAACATGGAGCTGGCAAAATCTGCAGGACTCACCTGTGGGCGGGGCATCAAAGTCAACGATTATCTTCAAACGAGTGATCCTTCCATCTTTGCCATGGGCGAAATCGCTGAGCACAAAGGCAAACTGAACGGCATCACCGCTGCGGCCGAAATGCAAGCCGATATTGCTGCGCGCTTTATCACCGGCGACCTGCTCAGCCTCTACAAAGGTTCCATTCCGATGAACATTCTTAAATTTGCCGAATTGGACCTTTGCTCTATTGGGATCCCGGAGGTTCCGGCCAATGGAGAGGGATATGAAGAAATCCTCCTGATCGACACGGCTCAGACCTACTATAAAAAATGTATCGTGCATCAAGACCGATTGGTGGGCGCCATCCTGATGGGAGACAAATCCGAGTTTCCGGAATTCAAAAGCCTGATCGAAGAAAGGACAGAATTATCCAAAAAACGACAAGAGCTCCTCAGAGGCAACTCTACCAAAGAGGAAATGATCGGAGAAATGGTCTGCTCCTGTGGCAATGTCGGTACAGGCAATATCTCCAAAGCCATTCAGAGCGGCTGTCATGAATTCAGGCAGCTTTGTCAGCAGACTGGAGCAGGTCTGGGCTGCGGAAGTTGTAAACCAGAAGTGAAAAGTATCCTGGAATCAGCACTGCCGGCACTGGTAAAGGCATAAGCATCAAGTAGGCATGATGAACTCCCTGTGTGGATCCTTTGAAAAACGACCACTTTTGTTCATCATGTTCACTTTTGCCTCCCCTTAAAACCAACCACCCAATGTGCTCTAACTCCCTAAATCAGGTAAATGCTAGAAGCCATAGGGGCGATCTTTCCTTTTAAAACCTTAACTTTACAATAGCATAAAGTAATCAAAAAATGCAAAAAGCGGACTTAGTAAGGGTATTTGTAAAAGGTGGCATTATCTCACCTGGTGATTTCCTGAAGACCATCAACACGGCCAATGAACTTGGCACCAACTATATCCACCTGGGCTCCAGGCAAGACCTTCTTTTTCCCGTAAAGGACAAAAACCTGAAGACATTGGAAGAAACCTTCAATGCCATCAATACAGCTTACGATACTGATGGAGAAGAATTCCATAACATCGTAACGTCTTATACGGCCTTGGACGTAATGCCTACCACCCACTGGCTGGCTTCCCATACCTACCACTATATCCTGGACACGTTTGACTACTTGCCCAAGTTAAAGATCAATATCACCGATCCTGTACAGAGCTTGGTGCCACTATTTACCGGCAACATCAATTTTGTTGCTTCTTCTTTTGACAATTATTGGTACTTACACCTGAGGTTTTCGGAAATCGATGCCAAACCCTGGTGTGCGCCCGACCTTATCTATGGATACGACCTTGCACGCATGGCCAAGGTCATCGAGGAGATCAATCCTGTCCAAAGTGGCCTAAAATATCCCGAAATCTACGAAAAGGCCAAAAGTATCACCGCTCCCAACACCAGCACGCTGGAACAGGAACTGGACTATCCTGAAGCCACCTCTCCTTATTATGAAGGCATGAACCGCATCGTAGGAGGAAAATACTGGCTAGGCCTTTATTGGCGAAACAACAAGTTTACGATCAATTTCCTCAAAGCGCTTTGCCAGCTGTGCATTGACACCAACATCGGGAAAATTTCGCTCACACCCTGGAAATCGATCATTGTCAGGGGAATTGCCGAAAAAGACCGATTAAGCTGGGAGAAGCTATTGGGCAAATTTGGGATTAATATCCGCCATAGCTCCCTGGAACTCAACTGGCACTTGCCTGTATTGGATGAGGAAGCACTGGATATTAAAAATTACCTGGTCAGGGCACTGGACAAACAGGATATCAGTACTTACGGATTGAGCTTTTCTGTCAAAACCAAGCATATGGCCCTGTTCACTTCAGTAGCCATCGAAAAAGCCAAAAAAGAAAAGGAATCTGAACCTGACACCTTTAACATCCAATACTCCAGGGACTTTAACCCTAACCTATCGGAATATTTCTATTATGCCAAAAAAGTACCCCTAGACACCATCCCCCCACTACTGATCGAGCTCAGCTACAAATATTACGATCAACTGGAGGCACAAAAAAGCCAAGAAGAAAGTGGAGAGGCTGAAAAAGAAAAAACTCAGCGTCCGCACAGAAAATACCAATGCTCCAATTGCCTGACCATTTACGATGAAAAGTATGGGGACGAAGAAGCCGAGGTCCCTGCTGGTACTTCTTTCATGAAACTTCCAAGCAGCTATTGCTGTTCGGTCTGTGAAAGCCCAAAATCCGCTTTTAAGCTTATCAATAAATAAAATTGGCTCATGAAACTGCGCATCAATAACAATTCCATTCGATTACGGCTTACCCAAACGGAAGTCCAGGAAGTCGCTGCTGG
This sequence comes from Echinicola soli, assembly GCF_006575665.1. Classification (NCBI taxonomy): domain Bacteria; kingdom Pseudomonadati; phylum Bacteroidota; class Cytophagia; order Cytophagales; family Cyclobacteriaceae; genus Echinicola; species Echinicola soli. The sequence continues at coordinate 2,306,568 of NZ_CP041253.1, read as the reverse complement.
CAAATCAGTCACTGAACACCTGCAACTAGGGAATTCGGAAACAGGACTCAGCTATAGCCTGATTCTGGACGATTCAGCCGATGATGTCAAAGCGTTTTTTGTAGAATCGCACTTAAAAGTCATCATTCCGGAAGAGTTGGCTCTTGATTGGGCCTCCACGGAAGAGATCAGCATCAAGCATGTCCAGCACCAGGGAGATATACATGAAAACCTTATCCTCATCGAAAAGGATTTCCAATGCTTACACAAACGTCCCGATGAGGACGAAAGTGATAATTTCCCTAATCCAAAATCACCGGAAGATTATCAAAAGTGCCAATAGCTTATCTTACAAGGGTAAAAACCCCTTCTATCTCATTGGAGTATGTCTTATCATATAATGGATAGTTATACCGGAGAATGTAGGCGTACGTCCCAATGGGTGCAAGCTTATCATTAAATCTACCATCCCAGCCTTCTTTTCCATAATACATCAACGATCCCCATCGATTATACACCCATAATTCAAAGCTGAATTCGCAAGCTGAAACACCTTGATAAACATGTGGAGGCTGTCCCGGTGCAAAACCTGTTGGCATCCTGACCTCTGGCGCATGCTCTTTTACAGCTATCGTTTCTATGGATTGGCTACAGCCATTTTGGTCAATAATGATAACGGAATATGACCCTGCCCCGAGGTTTTCGGCTATTGGCTCATTCAATGCTGGATCATGATTCCAGATAAATGTGTGCAGTGATGGACTTTTAGCCAATCTAATTTGGATTTCGCCCGTTTCATTACCTGCGCAATCCACATCCGTCACAAAAACTTCTGCTAGCTCCTCGGCCACTGAAACTGCGATTTTTGGTGACACACCTGAACACGTATTGCCCTCTGGGCCATAAACAGTATATCCCACTTCCCCAATTACTCCTGGTTCGTTCCAGACTATTTCCACTTCTGGACTTCCCTGGCCTGAAACAATATCCCCTGCCTCTATCTCCCATTCATACTTCCTCCCTTTGACAGGGTTTTCCACAAAATAAATATGCGGCACTTCTGGGTCGAAACATATGTTTGTTTGTCCCACGGGAGCAGTCGCCATTAGACTGGAAGTGATATTTACGTTGAATTCTACCGCTTTGCCAGGACAACCGTTTTCTGAATATGGGTTCATGACTAGCTTGGCATCAGCATTTTCCTTTCCCCATCTGACCAGAACTGAATCTCCGTAGTTTTCCAATACTTCTCCACCGATGGCCTGAAACGTTGCTTCTTCCAAGTGTTCTTTCTCCTCTATGTAATACATCACCTCTTCTACTTCAGGACACACCATACTATTTCCTGTCAGGTTTGCTATTGACTCCACGACTTCCACCTCAAAAGTAGCTTCCTCGATACCATCACATGAATTGGCACCACTGGAAGCACTTACTGTGATGCGGTATGTTCCGGGGGCATCAAATTGATGAGTAACTTCTTTGCCTTGCAGCGCAGGACTTCCATCCCCGAAATCCCACAGAAAATAATTGAAATTTGGATTCCCGGCGATCACACGCCAAATCCCCTCCTGACCGAGACAAGCAACTTTTTCTCCTTCCACCGCAAAGGAATACGCTGATTCTATATCGACATTTAAATTGTCCAAAGATGCCCCCGCGGCAAAACCATACGACTCTCTAAATCCAAAACCATATACATAAGCTGCAAACCCATCGGGATTGACCAACCTGTGGACTCCTTCTGAAACATTAATCTGGGCAATTTGAAAATCCTGATCCCCTGGCAACGGACTGAATGCCCCCCCTATGTTTCGGCCATCGAGCCGTGTATCCCCCTGGCTTCCAGACTTGACAACGATATTCACATAGTGGTTACTGATGGATGGCAACTGGATAGAGTTAAAGCTAAGTTCCTTTAGAAATTGCTCACTCGGACTATAGGTGATCATAAATGGATCTCCAATTCCCGACAGGGATGGAATGTCGGGATCGTTACATCCCACACCTTTGGAAAACATGGTAACAGATGCCGGTTTGGTAGTTTCTATCTTAGCCGACTGGCCTGACGTAAAATTAAGCGTCATAAATTTCCCTTTGTTAATCGTTCCTTTAGGTACTCCGTCTACACTAACCATAGTACCATCCTCAGAAGCCAATACCTTTACCAATTCTCCTGATGTACGCTCCTTTAACGCTATATGCACAAAACGCTTTCCCCAAGAGCTAACAGCATAAGCTTGCTGGTATAACACATCACAAGCTTCACAATTCCCCACCCAAGTACACTTGCTCCCTCCAAATGCAGCGATCTTTTTACAGTTTTCGGCTTCTCCTCCCACCACGCGTGCCCGGGAACCGGTAAGGTCACCATCCGCTTTAACCTGATAGCTCTGTCCCCTATTAAGGATGACAGTAAAGGGTTCGCCTGCCGTCTTTCCGTTTATGGTATTTACAGCAGGAGTGATTTCGATTTCGGTATTATCTTCTATGGCCACCACCAACAAGGTGCTTTCAAATGGCGTCACTTCTTTGTGGGTTGTTATGTAATAGTCCCTTCCCAAAACCGATACAGGCAGAACGACTGTCCCATCCGCTGTCCTGAGCATTTCATTAAAAGCATGAACCGCTATATTTCCTGAAGCTGAAATATAAACCCCTTTGTTTTCGACTCTCCCGGAGTTCCTGTGAAATAAATCCAGTTCATCGCTATTGATGCGAAGAATAAATTGCTCACTTTTTTCCAAATCAAACGAAGTGGTACGCCCCAGGTAATTGATAGTGCCTGAAGTACGCTCATCGGCAGTGATGATGACCACCGCTTCAGTGCTCAACCCCTCCTCTGTTCCAAAATTTTCCATAAACCCCAGCCAAAATTCCTTGCCTATGGTGGAGTTTTGGGCAAAAACGTTCTCAACCGAGATAAATAGTAGAAGAGCAAATACAAATTTGGACTTGAGCATAGTTTAAGTATTCAATATATTGCTAACAATGAAGAAATTTCCTGCCCACAGCTTAACGCACTAGCATAAAAGCACCATCTTTATCGATTACATGATCTGTCCCCTCCAGGGTATAATAATACCTTACCATATAAGCATAGGAGCCGACAGGCGCACTCTTACCATTCATCTTACCATCCCAACCTGTATCCCCAAAATATATCAGCTCCCCCCATCGGTTATAAATCCATATATCAAAGTCAACTTCGCAATTGGACACGCCCGAATAAACTCCCGGCACTTGCCTTGGATCAAATCCTGTGGGCATCCGGAACTCAGGAGCATTCTCCTCTACCACCCCTCTACCCACATAAATACAATTGTAGACATCTCTAAACCCCACTTCATACGCTCCCTTCTCCAAATCAGTCGCCAAAGCAGTCGTCTGCCCACTACTACTTGACCAGTAAAAATTTTGGGCACCTATAATCCCTTCTGTATCCACCACTAACGCTCCATTTTGTCCCCCAGGACAGGCAGGTTTGACCAATCGCACTTCCGCTTCGAGGATTGGTGGTGAAGTAATCTCAAAATCCACTGTTACCAAACAGCCATTCTGGTCGAAAACCTCAATGCTGTAAGAACCTTTGGCCAAGTCATAAAGGGTGATTTCCTCTTCGAAATCCCGAAGGCCATTATGCGTAAGGTGATAGGGCGAGACTCCTCCACTTATGGATATCCGAACCATGCCGTCATCTCTTCCTAGACAAGTAGTAGGTGATACTTCCGGTTTATTGACCTCAAGCAATGCCGGCCCTTCTACTTCAATCCCATTGACCAACTGGCTACAGCCTAAATTATCCGTGATCAATACCGAATAGGTGCCAGCAGGAAGGTTGTCAGCAACCGCTCCACTAAGTGATGGATCATGCTTCCATTCAAAGTTATAAGGAGGATTACCTCCCAAAATATCCAATTTGATTTTTCCTGATGATTCTCCAAAACAAGCCACATTCGTCACAAGAGGACTGGCCAGTTCATCGGTTATTTTCACCTTTGCCACAGGTGAATTTCCAGAACAGACCTTATTTGCATCGCTGAAAACAGTATAGCCTATCACGCCTTCTATTCCTGATTTATCCCATATCACTTCCACTTGACCTGTTCCCTGCCCTGAGGATATTTTCCCTCCCATGATCTCCCATTCGTATATCCTTCCCTGTATGATGGGATCCGCCGAGTAGGCCTGTGAGAAATTGGGGTCAAAGCATACCTCTTCTGGGCCAATCGGCTGAAAAGCCCTCAAATCCTGATCTAATATAATTTCCAGTTCTATCTGCTCTCCAGGGCAGCCATTTTCAGAAAATGGCTTAAAAATAAGCTTAGCTTTGGGATCTCCCTTGCCCCACTTTACCAAAATAGAATCACCATAATTCTCTATGATCTCTCCACCTATAGCTTCAAATTCCGACTGGGCAATGTGCTGTTTATCAGTTAACCGATACATGATTTCCTCTACATCTGGACAGACATTCACCTCTCCTTCAAGCGTAGCTTTTGATTCCAAAACGGCTACTTCCAAGGAAGCCTCCTCAATATCATCACAAGAATTAGGGCTTTTTGATGCCGTAACACTAACGATGTATTTTCCGGGATCCGAAAAGGTATGGAAGACTTCACGGCCATACTGCAAATCAGTACCATCGCCAAAATCCCATACAATATACTTATACAAAGGATCGGAGATATTCGCCGTCCAAGCCCCTTCCTGATTAAGACAGGCCACTTTTTCGCCGGTGACATCAAATTCATAACTAGAGGAGAAATCCAAATTCAAATTATCCAATGCTGCACCAGCGGCATAACCGTAGGATTCTGTCCTCCCAAATCCATACGCATACGCTGCAAACCCCTCTGGATTTTCCAGATGATGGGCTCCCTCTGCTATGCTCACCCTTGCTATCTGAAAATCACCATCTCCAGGTAACGGGGAAAACTCACCACTAATCGAATTTCCATCCAGTCTCGTTTGCCCTTGAGTCCCTGACTTTACTACGATATTAACATAATGATTCTCAATGACAGGCAATTTCATGGAATTGAACACCAAGTCCTTCAAAAATTGATCGCTGGGGCTGTATGTAATCATAAACGGATCCCCGTTATGGAATAAGTCCTCATCCTCTATACTATTGCAATACGCCCCCTTGGAAAAAACCGTAACAGATGAGGGGTTAGAGGTCTCTATTTTGCATGATTTATCCGGCTCCAAATCGAACGTCATTGATTCTCCCCTTCCTATTTTACCTTTATTTTCTCCAGCCACGATTACATCTGTCCCGTCCTCTGATGCCAATATCCTAACCAATTCACCCGATGTTCTATCCTTGAGCCCCACATGTATATAACTGGTACCCCAGGTGCTAATGGGGTAAGTCTGCTGAAAAAGATGGTCACATGCCAGACAGTCACCGATGGTCGTACACAAATTCCCTCCAAAGACTGCTATTTTTCCACAATCTCCCACCTTATCTCCCAAGACTTTCACATAGGCCCCTGTCAGGTCTCCAAACGCTTTGACCTGATAACTTTGGCCACGATCCAGCGTGATGGAGAAAGGTATATTTGCTTGCTTGCCATTGAGTGTATTTACCGGAGTGGTGATCTCTATCTTGGTATTATCTTCTATGGCCACTATCAGCAATGTACCAGGGCCATTTCCTTCCTCGTAATAAGAAGTAACAAAGTACTCCTTTCCTAGAGTCTTTACCGGCAATACCACTGTTCCATCTGCCGAATATTGCTGTTCATTGAATGCATGAACCGCTACTCTACCACTCGAGGTAATATAGACCCCTTTATTTTCTATTTCTTCGGAGGTTTCATGTATTACATTCGCCTCATAAGGGTTTATTCTTAGTACATATTGCTCTCCTTTTTGGAGATCGAAAAAAGCGGTCTGTCCTAAATACTCTATCGCTCCGGACGCTTGCTCATCTGCTGTAATAACAAGAACGGCTGCCTCAGTAAAATCATTTTCCATAAAGCCTACCCAAAACTCCTTTCCCAAGGTAGAGTTCTGCCCTCTTGCTGAATATGCCAGTGTGAAAAAAAGTCCTAATAAAATTAAAACCCTCATAAACTGAGGCGTTGGACGATTAGTGCGTGGTCGATCCGCTCTTTTGGCTTTGCCTGAAAATGCTCCTAATTGTTTTTTTGATTTGAAAACGGAGAATATGGATGGGAATCCCAGCAAATTTTGGCCAAGGGATTCCCCCGCTATTAACTTGAAAATAATGCTATTGTAATAAGAATCAAAAGGTAGTAGTTTCTTCATGGTGAAATCATCTTAAAAATCGACTCCGTTTCAAAAGTAATGTATTTTTTCATTTCCCAAATCACCCCCTAAGGTTTTAGGGAAGAATGAATCAAAAAATATTACCTCACGGCTATTTTACCTGATTTTATTTCAAAAATAGATCAAAAAAGCACTTAACAACTCATAAGCAAGCAAGTCATTATTACCACCAAATTGAGCTCGCAACATGATGAAGCATGGTGTCTAAAATTGGTGAATTCCATAGCGCCTAAACACTTCCAAAAACTGCAAAGAGAATACATGGGTAATCGCAGGAATCTCCAAGGTTCTTCTCAAACCCAAATTCAATGTCGTTTAGTTAGTATGTAGTTGGTTTCACTGGTTCTAAATGGAATACTTTGTGTAAATTATCCATGGACATGTCTCTCTTAATCGGATAGATCAGAAAAACAAGCTTGTTCCCAGGGCACAAAGGGCCTAGAGGCAACCTGATTTTACCAAGCTTTATTGCCTAACGGCATTAGCCAGGACACCCGCCTTATTATATTTAGCGGACAGAAGTGTCAACAGTCATGCTCCGCTAGGTGCGTTAGCTTGGTAACAGAAAGAGAATACAGTATCCTAACAGTGCCGTAGGTACTGACCACGGGCAAGGAAAGAATGTATGATTATCGACTGCATCAGGAACAGGAGTAACGAATCCGTCCGTCTACGAGTTTCTTCGACCCCCATAGCCCGCTACCGCTCTACTTAACCACAGCAAATCATATAGAACCTGAAATAATTTAAAAACATCACCCTGACACCATCTACCCCCCTCAACTAAATAGTATTGAACCCGATTTACGCATTAGAAATCATAGTGAGGCCTGAAAGTGCGAGAAAATCAGTCAGTTTGGAGGTGCGTTTGACTGGTTAAAAAAACGGATAACGGACACCTTCGGAGTGAACTAGCCCCAAAACACATCCACGAAATCAAATGGAAAAACCACCCATGTTTACTAAAAAGACAGGTAAACAGCTATACCCTAAAATCTTCTTCCCAAAGCCTAAATCCTCCTTTAAATGCATGCTTATTGGAGCCCAGGCGACATCTATCAGGGATATTCTTCAGTTCTTTGGAATTGCCCCCACCAAGTACGATTTCATCCGGCTGAAAAGCCCTAAAGAAGTACTCTACTGCTTTGTGGACATGTTTCTCCCATTTTTTTGCGCCTTTTTTGAAAAAATAGGCTTTACCCAAGTAGGCTTCAAAAGTAGCCTTGCGATAAGGCAAATGAGCGGCTTCCATAGGAATAACAACGTTATTGATTACCATAGCGGTACCCAAGCCAGTCCCTAACCCCATAAAAAGCATTTTCTTTCCTTCATAGCTCCCCAACGCTTGCATGGCAGCATCATTAATGATCTTGATAGGGCAACCAAAAGCGGCTTCAAAATCATACGTTTCCCAGCCATGTCCCAGATTGACAGGTTCTGTAAGTATATCGCTGTTTTTAACAATCCCCGGAAAACCAATCGATACATGATCATATTCCCACTTGGAGGCATGCTTCTTTACCAATGGGATCATTTCTTCGGGTGAAAAATCACTACCGGAGGGAATCTTGATCCGATCATCCGCCCCGGTAGCCAATATCTTGATGTTTGAACCCCCAATATCAATTACCAGTACTTTCATAAAACCAAAGTTAATAAGTCCCGTGAAAAAACTACAGTCAAGAACAATTTTGAATGATTTTTCTCAAAAATTGTTATCTCCTGACACTGGAAGGGATGGTCGTTAAGAAAAACTACTGGTAGAAGAATTTCAATAGGCATTTAATTGGCATCATCCAGATCCAGCAAGCCATTGACATCTTGATATATTCTGGGATGGCCTTTGTAGTCTACTTCAGCTTTGCCGTTGACATCGATATACATGGTTTCGGTGCAGTTCACTTCAAACTCCCCTTTACCGTTTACATCAATGGTAGTCTCCGCTGACTCAAGCCCAAAATTCTCCACCTCTATTTTTCCATCAACCATATAGAATTGCCGTTCCACTCGGCCGGTAAGCGCTACTTCGCCAACACCGTGGCATTCTATGGTCAAATCTGCCAGATCTAGATTGCCGACATTTTCGATTTCACTGTCTCCGTCGATGCTGATTTTATGAATATCCGGCACGGTGGCTATTACACGGACTCCTTTTGTACTTTTCAGGCATTTGATCCTATCCCTGAAGCCCACTATAAGCTCTCTTCCACGCACTTCATGCTCCAAAACATCCATCAGCTGGCTTTCTGCCAGAATTTTTAACGATCGTATTTCCCCTTGAACGAGTGTTAGATCTATCGGGCCGCTAAGGGCTACTTCATCAAATTCATCTACTTCGAGTTCATACTCTTTTACTTCTCCATCTCCTTTAATGCAAAGGTTACTATCTGTGCAGGCGGAAAACAATACTGCCGATATAAGTACTGAATAAATTGTGTTACGTTTCATCTTTTTTTAAAATTATCATAAAGTCAATGACCACTATCAGACTGCGATATTGCATCTTGGATAGGTGACATTAATAATAGATAGACACCTAAAGAAAAGCTTACCCTGATAAGGATGCGAAAAAATCTTGTTTTTTACATGGAGGTTTTAACGGTTTTTGGTGAATTGTGCGAACTTTAAAAGAGGAAAAATCACTCAAAAAATGTTGCAAACTGATTTAGCAAGCTTCCTTAGGGAGGTATTTACCGGCTATTCCACGCTAAGTAGCCGCTCACTCGATAAACTTTACTCAGCCAGCAACCTGGAAACATTCCAAAGACATGAAAAACTTTTGAATGTAGGCAGTGTTGCCAGGAAGATTTATATCATTATTGAAGGGGCTGTAGTTTCTTACTTTCTGGATGAAGAAGGCAATACCTATCACAAGAACATATTTTTGGAGAAAGACTTTGTGGGATCCACTGTTTCTTCTCTTACCAAACAGCCTTCCCGTTTTGCTCTTGAAGCGATAGAAAAAACGACGGCCATCAGTATTGATTTTGAAACCTATCGTCACCTGATCTGGAAAAATGATGACCTAAAGAACTTTTACATCTCCTACCTGGAAAAAAACTGGGTGATCGACAAAGAGAAACGGGAAGTGGCCATTGTCATGCAAAATGCAAGTGAACGGTATCAGGAGCTATTGAACAGACATCCCCATTTGGACAAACGCATCCCCCTCAATTACATCGCTTCACACTTGGGTATTACCCCCACTCAGCTGAGCAGGATACGAAAAACATTAAAAGAATGTTAACTAAACTTCCAATGCTCAACATATGTAAAGGAATGCTATCCTTCTCCATCCCATCTTTGAGCCATGAAAACAATAATAATATACCTCATGGCATTTACAGGTGGTGTGTCGCTGGCCATCCAAGCGGGATTTAATGCCCAACTGGGGGCTTTTTTAAAGCAACCACTTTACGCAGTACTGGCCAGCTCTGTATTTAGTGTGCTCTTTGCTACTGTTTTTGTGTTGGCTACTGAAAAAGAAATCCCCACCCAGATCAACCTGCAACATATTCCTTGGTATTTATGGGGAATCGGCGGATTGTTCAGTGTAGTGGGCATTTCCTTATATTTCTACACCATCCCACAGCTGGGCATTTTCAAAATGATCACCATGGGACTATGTGGCCAATTGATATTTTCGGTGATTGCCGGTAGGTTTGGGTGGCTAAATCTCCCCTTAGAAGTAATAACCACAAAGAAAATCATAGGAATTATTTCCCTGATCCTCAGCATCATTTTAATCAACTCCAAGTAATCATGAATCAGCGTATTTCAGCAAACATCCACAACCTGACCGACCTTTGGAAAACAGGAAGTGAAGCTTTTCAAAGCTATTTTGAACAAGATGACTATGCTTACTGTTACATCCCTAGGTCCCAATGGCCCAATAGGCTTTGGCTAACACAAATCAGCAACAGCACTGCACCAGCGAAAATTCCACCTTTGCTAGCTGTTCATCAAGACCCTATGACGTTCTCCTTTTTTGACACCACTTTGGGAGATGGTGAAAACATCTTTTCCTTACTCGCTCCATATGGTATCTCAGAAAAATCCATGCAATGGGGCATGTCCTTCACCCCAAACAAAACATTCCCTGCCGACGATCAACTCACCGTTCAAAGGATCTCTTCGGCAACAAATATGGAGGGCTGGTCGGTTAATTTCCAACTTGCCTTTGGCTATTGTATCAGCGTGGAGACACTGGAAAAAACTGCCGATAAAATCGAATACTATCACCTTGTCTATCAAAATGAAAATGTAGGCACCCTACTGTTACATCAAACCGACGGAGTGCTGGGCATCCATAGCTTGGGAATCATTCCGGCCATGAGAGGAAAAGGATTGGCAAAAAAAGCGATGTACTGGGCACTCAACAAGGCTATTTCCAGAAAAGCCCGCTTGGTCACGCTTCAAGCTTCCGCCATGGCAAAACCCATGTATGAAAAGCTTGGATTTACTAGTGAATTCATCATGAGAAATTTTCACCTAAAACAATAGCTTATTTGTCTTATGGAATGTACTCATTCAGTTATTCAAGAATATTCAACCTTTCAATCCCTAAACCTTACCCGAAAATGTCGGACTTCAACTTGCCCGTACTATCTGAAAAGCTCTCCACCGGGATCCCCATCGTATTCAGCATGCTCACAAACAGATTGGACATGGGATATTCCTCGTTAAAGTCGGTATAGGTTCCGTGTTTGACGCCCATATTTTTACCGCCGGCCAGCACCAATGGATAATTGATAGCATCATGGGTGCTACTACAGGCACTTCCATACAGCACTAAGGTATTGTCCAGAAGTGGGCCATATTCATCCTCGGTGGTCTTCATTTTGTCCAGGAAGTAAGCGTACTGCTTGGCCAGCCATTGGTCATAGCTCCCCCACTCTTGCCAATGGTTTTTCGACTTATCGTGGCTGATGGCATGATGGCCTTTATTGAGCCCAAGTGCCAATTTCGGGTAATTCTCCCCAAAGCCCATTCCGTCCTCACGTGCCATCATATAGGTCATGACCCGAGTAATATCTGTCTGCATGCCCAGCACCATTAGATCAAAGGAGGATTTGATATAGCTATCAGGATCCACGGAGGCATTTGGATTTAGGTTGATGTGATCAGCACTGAATTCCTTCATTGGGACGTTCAGCCACTTTTCGTTTCGTTTGATCTGTTCCTCCACCGAATTGAGCGATGTCATATATTCATCCAACTTCATTTGGTCATTCTTACCTAACCTTTTCTCAAGTCGCTTGCTATCTTCCAAGACCAGATCTACAATCTTTTGCTCTTGCTGTAAGCTCTTTTTTCTTAACTGCGAAGTCTCTCCACCTCCCGGTGCAAAATACCGCTCAAAAATCTCCCGATGGCGATGCTCGGAAGGGATCGGTCGACCGTTTGGATCAAATGAAAGGGTGGAAACCCTCGATTTATACCCAATACCACCATCTGACGAAAGTGCCAAATAAGGATATCGTGTATGCTTGGCCAAATACTGTACGGCTACCTGGTCCACAGAAATGCTATTGTTATATTGACTGCCACGCAGATCCCCTCCTGTCAACCAAGTATCGCCTGCCAAATGGCCCAGTAAATGCCGGCTTTTAGGATGGCTTAGCCCACCCATTATGGTAATTTCCTTTCGATGTCGCTCCAGAGGTGAAAGTGTATTGGTAAACTTGTAGTCTTCACCCTGTCCTAATGGAAACCAATTCCAAAATTTATGGTGGGGATTGGACGCTGGAGGAAGTCCTACTCCATTGGGAAAGTACACAAAGCAAAGTCGTTTTGGCGCTTCGCTCAATGAGCCCAGTTTACGCATTGGGCCACCCATTGCCTCCATATATGGCAACATGCAAGCTACCCCCAGACCTTTTAAGAAAGTCCTTCTATCGAGTTCCCATGATTTCTTTCCCATGATGTTTTGGTTATTTAGTTATTGGGTTATTTAGTTACTGTTTGGGGTGGATATTAGATCATCCATGACCATAGAAATCGTGCCAATTACAATCGACCGGCACCCGGCACCGCTCATCAAAACTCGCCCTTAAACGAGTCGCTCATCACGATATTCTCCACCACTGACCGGAAGCTATAATTGTCCTCCCTAACTTCACTTACAATCTTCTCTATCTCCCTTTCATCCACGAAGGTCACATCCCTGCCCAAGGCGTAAGAAAACATATGTTTCACCAAGGAGCGGGTAAATGTATCCTGCTTCATGTTTAGAATATACGATTTTATTTCATCAATTCCATTGACCACCTCTCCATTGGGCAGCTCTGATTTGGCGTCTATTTTATTCCCATTGGAAGCTACAGTCTCAAATCTCCCCACGGCATTATAGTTTTCGAAGGCGATACCATATGGATCGATTTTCTTATGGCAATCCATACAGGCTGGTTTATCCCTGTGGACGAATAACTGCTCTTTAAGGGTTAGCTCTTCGAATCCAGGTGTCTCTGGATCTAGTGCCGGAACATTTGGTGGCGGTGGTGGTGGCTCATCACCTAGGATTTTACCCCTGACCCAAACCGCCCTTTTTATAGCATGGGCTTGGCTGCCATCAGAGTGTCCGTTAAGGAAGGCCCCCTGCGACAGCAAGCCTCCACGATGCATGTCAGGAGTAACCGTAACTGGTCTGAACTGATTTCCTTTCACCCCTCCAACACCATAAAACTCTGCTAGATTTTGGTTGAGCATAGCAAAATCGGACTCTATCAGGTTCATAATACTCAGGTCCTGTTGGAGCACATAGTGCATAAAGTGATAAGTCTCTTCTGTCATGTCCTTCTTCACAAAACGCGTGAAATCAGGATAGGCACTCACATTGGTACTCATGGCCTCATGGCGGTCCACTCGCAGCCATTCGTTCGAAAAACGCCTTACCATGCTCCATATCCGGTCATCTTCTATCATCCTGTTTACCTGTTTTTTCAGGTACCGGTCCTTATGCAGGTCCTCTTCCTCTGCCAACTCGATCAATTCTTCATCAGGTGCTGCATTCCAGAGAAAATATGAAAGACGTGAAGCCAAGAAGTATTCTCTATCTTCCTCTTCAGTTTCTTCTTCCGGCTCGGCCAGATAGAGAAAATTGGGAGAACAAAGTGCTGCGATCAACACTTCTTTGACCTGGTCTTCATACCGCTGATAATCACCTCTTATACTTTCCCAAAATCCCAGATATCGTTTTAACTCCTCTTCCTCCACTGGTCGACGGTAAGCCCGGGTCAGGAAGCTTGCTAGAATTTCTTTTGTATAGGCTGCTTTATCATGTTTTTTTGGTGAATCAAAGAAAATCGCTTCATGGCTGGCAGGTGGCCACTGCGGGTAATAAGGAGCCTCAAACTCCAACTGGTTGATCAGCAAGGGTGGCCCTGAGTCTTCATTGTCTTTTACCAAATAGTCGTTCCAAAGCCCCAATATCATGATATTGGCAAGGATTTCGGTCTCTACGGTATCGATCACAGGAATGGGCAAATTCTCCAGCCTCCCTTTAAAAGTATACTCCTTCCATTTGCCCGCTTCATTGCTGACATTCCTGAATGTATCAAAGGTCTGGTAATCCATGCCATCATCTGTCCGCTCGCCAGCAAAACTCCGAATGACCGGAATGTCCTGATCATATTTTGCACGGCTCTTTTCGGCCTCATTGGTCAGCTGTACAGCCACGGGATGCTCCTTGGGAAATGGCGTCACGATCAGCTTACTGAAGCCCGTAAAGAACTTTCCTCCAATCATCAGTTTATGCTCCCCTGCCTTAAGGTAAGCCAAGGTCAACGGCGTAGTCATGGCAGGCTCATCTTTCATTTTTTCATCAAAATGAAAACGCTCCTGCAGCTTGTGCTCATCCAGTTTTAGTTCCACGGAAGGCATTCCCTCCACACCGATATAGGGGTGTTCATAATCCACTTGATAATAACCGTCCCGAGGAGCCATAAAGGTAAACTCGCCACTGGAAGGCATGGTCAGTTCCTTCGCCACCAACCATTCCCCTTGCTTGATTAAATTTTGACGGTTTTTGGCCGCATCAGCTTTCAGCTCTATGGTTTCGCCCAGTTTTTCGGCCGGCTGATCATCCCTCAGCCCAATGAATCCTTCTTTTTGGACATTCCATTGGTATCCTCTTGAGGCTTTTACCCTGAAAACAAAGTCGCCTTCCTCGGGAAAATGCCTCCTGAACAGTAGTTTCAAGTTTGGTGATGGCCCTTGCCAGGATTTTGGGGTTACTTCCTTGTGCGGCACAGCAGAATAGAGCATGATCCCCTTATCCACCACTTGATAGCGATCAGCGTGGGATCCTCGCATCCCTACGCCAATATTTCTTTTTATTTCTTCCAGCTGAGCCTTTCCGGCACTATCTGTCGGATGTTTTGGCCTTCCGTTTTTATCCAAAATCTCCACGATAAAGTCTTCCGAATTAACGGGAGCACTCTGATAGCCTCCGATCATGGCAGCAGTCTTGCCTTTTCCTATGCCTTTGCCAAAAGTGACACGATAATGGGTAGGTTCAGGTTTCTTTGCTGGTGCAATGGCCTTGTCCAGTGCTTCACGGGCTATTTTCTTATAATAATCCACCTGCAAAGGAGATACTCCCAGCACTTGGCCATTATTGCTAAAACCCATTTCCGACTTCGCGTCATCCGGCAAGACATCTCCAAACCGCACATCGACCTTTAGCAAATCGTTCAGGGTATTGGAATATTGGTCTTTCGTAAGTCGACGGATGACAGGTTCCTGATCGGCTTTGCGGAGCGCTACTGCCCGCTGGATGGATGCTGTGATCCAGTCTACCAATACCCTCCGCTCTTCATCGGAAAGTTGCTTTTCCTCTTTGGGCGGCATTTCACCGGAGTTCACCATATTCAGCATGGCCCGCCAGGTCTCGGCATCATGCCCCTTCACCATATCCGGATCAATTTTATCCAACCGCAAGCCTCCCTTTTGCTTCTCTTCACCATGGCAGCTTTCGCAATAGCTGGCCGTAATGGGATTGATGTCTTTGGTATACTCCAATTGGCTCAAGGTCTTGTCTATCTCGCTACTTTCCATCATGGCCAACCCATCCATAGCATAGGGATCATCGCCAAAAAATGCCTTTACATCATCAGGAAGATCTTCTGTCAAAAAACCGGTTCCGTGTGTCAATGTTCCTCCAAAATGGCCGGTAGCACTAAGGAGAACCGTGGAAAATATCAATCCTGCCAAATAAGGAATGTCGACTTTTCCGTTCGGTTGCTGCCGACCTCTGAATACCAACAGCCAAATACTCGCCAATGCAGTGGCTACACCGAGCCATTTATGCAGTATCAACGTGTCACTGCCATAACCTCCAGTGCCTGCCAGAAGCGCCCCTACCACAACAGTAGGAATCCCAGAAATCACCGCCAACCATAACAGCGCCCCACAAGCAGGACCAAGTGTTTTTTCTGGAATAAAAAGGTTGGCAAACTCCAAGGCCACCATTGCCAAGAACACCCCAATAGGCAAGTGTACCAGCAAAGGGTGGAGCTTTCCTATAAAAGCTAAACTCCAATGGGCTTCTTGGATCGGAATTGTAGCGATCGCCACCACTACTAACGATAAGCCTATTCCGCCTGCAATGGAAAGCCCCTGGGTTATTGCCTTATGAATGGTATTCTTCAACACGCTTGGTTATTTTAAGTATTGCCTCTCGAAAAAACAGTATTCAATTAACTTTCGAATTTGCACAATCTTAACAGCCATAATTCGAAATAATTAATCATCTCTTTTAATAATATCAAAAATTACCAAATGAATCAATAAAATTTATCCAAAGGATCAAGATATTCCCTGAATGGGCAAAAATAATATCAGGACAAGTAGTGAAAACAGTAAAACATTAGCCACCAACCACTTAATCACTCAACAAAAAATCGAAAAGGACGGGGCATCAAACGAAAGAAGTTTTCCGTCAGCAGTGCTGAAATTGCTTATCGAATCTTTTAGACAGAGTGGTTAGGAATTTGACGGTACAAAATGGTGCTGTTCTGGATTAGAAAATCCCGAACCCCAATACCCGATAACAGGGATTTCAAATCCCTGTTATCAATTCCAATCCCACCGAATTTATGCCAATGCTTTCTGCACAATGCCCAAGGCCTCCTCTGAATGTTCCATGGCCAAGGCTGCTTTATGGCCTTTCTCTGACATCTTTTTCCAGGTTTTCTGGACGATGTCCACAAGTTTTTCTTCCTCATCACGATGCTTTGCGATAAAGTCATCAAAGTAATATTTCAAAAACACCAAACACACCACATCCTCCAGGACCTGCACCGTCGGGTCTGTCTTGAGCCTTCTCTTATTGAGCAGGTCATCCACCTCTTGAATAGCTGCTTCACCATAGCCGTGTTCTTTCATGAGCTGACCGGCCAATTCCCCATGGAATTTTTTCAGTTTTGTCCTCCACATCAGATAGCCTTTTCGGTCCATTGGATAATCCTCACGTGGAATTTCCCAGCGCTTGATATGCTGGCACCTGGCCGCTAACCGTAGTGTTTCAGATGCATCCGGCATAAAATCCAGCAACATTCCTGTCATCCTGTGCCCATACAACAGCTCTTTGGGCATTTCCTTCCCTTTTACAATTTCCATATGAGGATCCTCCGCATTGATCGCATCAAATGCCGCGATGGTATTTTCAAATTTATTTCCAGCCATTTTTTCGGTGATTGTTTGCTCTTAAGAGCCAATTTAGGAGGTTTTTCGGAGAGTTGGAAGGTTTAGAGATTGAAAGATTGGAAAACGGAAAGATGCTGCATTAATTATTCCATTCATAAGCCCGTATTTGAAATGTAGTCTTCCGGAAATGAGCATATGCAATGCTCTGCTATACCTGAAACATGATTATTTCTTCTTAATTTTATTTAAAATGTAGTTAATTGGCTTTTTATATTACTGTTTAAAAGCTACCTTAAAGCAAGAAATTCTTTTAACTCAAACCTTACTTTTACCATGAGATTAACGCACTTTTGGTTATTGATACTACTTGCCAGTGCCTGTAAACAACACAAAACCGATTCTAGCCCTAACCCAACAACCTACTCAATGGACACAGTGTTCATTGATGCCAAAGGAGAGATTTTGGATGTTGATTACAGCTTATTTTATTCAGCAATCGTACCTGACCAACCTTTTCTCTACAACTTTAACCACTTCGACAATCATCTGGAGAAAATTCATCTGGACAAACGGGAATTGGTCAGTAAAGTACCTTTTCAGAAAGAAGGACCTAACGGCACTGGCACTAGCCTTACCAGTTTTCAGTTTTTTGGCCATGACCGGCTGTTGATTTCGGATGACTTGAGTAAAGCAAAAGTCTTTGACCTAAAAGGAAAGGTACTTAAAAACATCAATCTCAGAGACCACTCCTGGAAAGGCGAGGTTCTCAGCGATACTGAAAAATGTCGCCAAAAGCTGTTTGTAGATCATGGCACTATAAAGCTACTGACACTGGTCAGAGAGGAGGGGCTAAAAGCCGCCAATACAGCTGAGCTGGCCCTTTTTGACTTAAAAAATGACAGTATCGTCAGATTCGATATAGATCCAGAAGGGAAAATCAAAAAATATTCATTGATCTCGGAAGACAACTCCTATTTGCGCCCCCAAATTTTTCTTTCGATAGAAAACAACACTCCAATCCTCTCCCATCAATTCACCAATGAAATCTATTGGTACGACAGTATTTCAAAAAAGATCACAGAAGTAGATTACTCGGGTCAATTAACGCCAAATGAAGTAAGCACCGAACTTGGGAACATGTTTGAAAGCACTGAACAGCTTTTTGAGGTATTTGAGAAAATGAACGAACAAATCCGGTTCGGTCCATTGGTCTATGACCAGAAAAATGAACAATATTATCGGTTTTCTTTTCAGTCCGAGTTTAAATCAAAATCAGAGAGAGAAAGTCTGACACCCGAAATCAAATCCGTAAACGCCTATTTGACCATTTTTGATAACGAATTCAACGTGATAAATGAAAGCCTGATCCCGGAATTTAACCGCCCCATTACCCATTATTTTGCCAGGGACGGCAAACTATGGATTCTTAACAAAGAGAATGACGAAATGGCTTTTGTTAGGATTGAATTTAACTATCCAAGCGGATCTTAATACCGGCTCTCATATCACGAATTGATTTTGCACTTTCCTGAAGAGAATTGACTGGAAATCTGGATGAGCAACATAACCACTAGCCATGCTCTGAATTTAGTCGACACTCTTTCTTTCTTCTTTGCTCTATTTATGACTATTCCACCAATGCTTTCTCCGCCAAAAAATGCCCTAATGCCTTGCCCTTTTCCTTTACCACCTCACCGATAACAATAATGGCAGGAGCGGTAAGTTGTTCTTTTTGCTGCAAGGCCAACACGCTTCCAAGATCTCCAATGATGGACCGCTCTGTTTCCTTACTGCCATCCTGAATGATCGCCACGGCTTCTTCAGCACCCCGATATTGCTCAAACAGGGCCACAATTTCAGGCAACTTCTTCATGCCCATCAGAATAATGGCTGTAGCAGAAGATTGCGCAGCAAAGCTCAAATCCCTGGCCGTGGAATGATCCTTCAAAGTGCCCGTCACCACCCAAAAGCTTTCATTGACACCACGCTTGGTCAGCGGTATTCCTCCCAGGCCCGGTACGGCCATCGCACTACTTATGCCAGGTACGTAGTCGGTAGGTATCCCGTGCTGTGCAGCATACTCCAACTCCTCATGTCCACGGCCAAATACGTAGGGATCTCCGCCCTTTAGCCGGACCACATGTCCGCAGGTTTCTGCGTAATTGACGATCATATGGTTTATTTCCTGCTGTTGGCGGTAATGCATTCCTGCGCGCTTACCCACATACACCTTAATTGCTGTTTCTGGCGCATATTCTAACAAGGCCTCATTGGCAAGCGCATCATACAGTACCACATCGGCAGATTCAAGGGCTTTAATGCCCTTTAAGGTAATCAAATCGCGATCTCCGGGACCGGCACCTACAATGGAAAGCTTCTTATTTAAAGTATTCATAGCGTGTTTATACTTAGTCAATAAGACAAATTTAAGTAATTTTTTTACGTATTTTTACGTATTATAAAAATAAATTTATAATTTAGCCACTGTGATTAGTCAGTAAATCAGTCAAACTACTTAGAAAGAAGCCAAACCTAAAACCAGCAATCATATGACAAAGATAGTAGTAATCGGAAATGGAATGGTAGGCTACAAGTTTTGTGAAAAACTTCGTGCACAGGCTACCGAAGGAGATTTTGAGATAACGGTCTTTGGTGAGGAACCATGGCCGGCATATGACAGGGTACACCTCAGTGCTTATTTCACAGATTCCACAGCGGATGACCTGATGATGGCACCACGGTCTTGGTATGATGAAAACAATGTCAACTTGCACACCAACGAGATGATTGTAAAAATCGACAGGGATACCAAAAAGGTCATTTCTCACACCGGCCATGATTACGACTATGATAAGTTGATTTTGGCTACTGGATCAGCGGCATTTGTCCCTCCTATCGATGGTGTGGATAAGAAAGGTGTATTTGTTTACCGAACGCTGGAAGACCTCGATGCTATCATCGACTATTCCAAGAAGGTGAAATCCGCCGCTGTCATAGGAGGTGGTCTATTAGGTTTGGAAGCAGCTAAGGCTGTCATAGATATGGGACTGAACGCCCACGTGATTGAATTTGCTCCACGACTAATGCCACGGCAGCTGGACAATGCCGGATCGGCCACCTTGCAGTCCAAACTGGAAGAGCTGGGCATTAAAATCCACCTGAGCAAAAACACCAAGAAAATCACCGGTAATGGAAAAATCACCGGAATGAGCTTCGCTGACAATACCAACCTGAACACTGAAATGCTGATCATCTCCGCCGGGATCAAGCCAAGGGATGAACTGGCCAAAGACTCAGGACTGACCACTGCCCCACGGGGCGGGATCGTGGTCAACGAGTTTTTGCAAACCGACGACACTGACATTTTTGCCATAGGTGAAGCAGCCTCCTACCAAAACATGGTGTATGGATTGGTAGCCCCGGGCTATGAAATGGCCGCTCAAGTGGTCAACCAACTCACCCATACAGAAGTAAAGCCATTTATGGGCTTTGACATGTCCACCAAGTTGAAACTGATCGGAGTAGATGTGGGCAGTTTTGGGGATCCATTTGGTGAATTCGAACCTTCCAAACCTATTGTATACGAAAATAAAAACAGCGGAATATATAAGCGTATCAACGTATCGATGGACGGTAAACGCCTGCTTGGCGGCATCCTCGTCGGTGATGCTTCTGCCTATAACATCCTGCTGCAAATGACCCAGAACAAAATGCCGCTGCCGCCAGAGCCTGAAGACCTCATCCTCGGTGCCAGGGGCGGTAAAGAAGCTGCCGGCGCTGGAGTGGAAAGCCTTCCCGAAGAAGCGCAAGTTTGCTCATGTGAAAATGTCACCAAAGGTACCATCTGCAACTTGATCGAAAACGATGGCATCACCAAAGTAGACGAAATCAAGTCCTGCACTAAAGCTGGAACCGGCTGTGGCGGATGTATGCCAATGGTCAATGACCTGCTGAAGCATCAGCTTAAATCCATGGGCAAAGCAGTCAAAAATGTCCTTTGCGAACATTTTGACTACAGTCGCCAAGAACTGCTGGATATCGTAAAGGTAAAAGACATCAAAACCTATAATGAACTCTTAGATCAGTTTGGACAAGGAGACGGCTGCGAGGTATGTAAGCCAGCAATCGCTTCTATCCTCGCCAGTACATGGAACGAACTCATTACCAAACAGGACACCATTCAGGACACCAATGACCGTTATCTGGCCAATATCCAGAAAGGAGGCACGTATTCGGTTGTCCCGAGAATTCCCGGTGGAGAAATCACCCCTGAAAAACTCATCGTACTCGGGGATGTAGCCAAACGATACAGCCTCTATACCAAAATCACCGGAGGTCAACGCATCGACCTGTTTGGCGCCAGAGTGGACCAGCTTCCTGACATCTGGGAGGAGCTGATCAATGCAGGCTTCGAAAGTGGCCACGCTTACGGCAAATCCCTCCGAACGGTCAAAAGCTGCGTGGGCAGCACTTGGTGCCGTTATGGTGTCCAAGATTCCGTGTCCTTTGCCATTGAAGTGGAAGAGCGTTACCGCGGACTACGTTCTCCACACAAACTGAAAGGTGCCGTGTCAGGATGTATCCGGGAATGTGCCGAGGCACAAAGCAAGGACTTTGGCATCATCGCCACCGAAAAGGGCTGGAACCTCTACATCTGTGGGAACGGAGGCTCCAAACCCCAGCATGCGCAGCTGCTCATTAATGATGTGGACCGTGAGACTTGCCTTAAGTACATTGACCGTTTCTTGATGTTTTATATCCGTACCGCAGAACCGCTTACCAGAACGGCCACCTGGCTCAACAAGCTCGAGGGTAGTATGGACTATGTACGTGATGTCGTGGTGAATGACTCTTTGGGCATCGGAGAAGAGCTGGAAAAAGAAATGGCCTTCATGATCGACACTTATGCATGTGAATGGAAAGAGGTAGTCAACAATCCGAAGCTTAGGGCCAAGTTCAAACATTTTGCCAACGCTGAAGAGGAAGATCCTAGCCTAAAATGGAAAGAAATGAGAGGCCAGAAAATCCCTGCATCCTGGGGATAAACAAGATACAAGACAAAAGTCCCAAGACATTAGACTATTGACAGCCCTTCTTCAGAATTGTCAATGCCACCAATCTACCATAAATACAAGAAGTTATGTTACCTGAATTGGAAAAATACAAAACCACTGATACCACCAAGGTCACCACTTGGTTCAAGGCGGCTCCTGTGAGTGCATTTCCAGAAAACGGAGGTGCCTGTGTGAAATACAAAGACCTCCAGATTGCCATCTTTAACTTCTCCAGGAGAAATGAATGGTATGCCTGCCAGAACCTTTGTCCCCACAAAATGCAGATGATCCTTAGCCGTGGCATGATCGGATCCGCAGAAGGAGAGCCTAAGGTAGCTTGCCCATTCCATAAAAAGAGCTTTTCCCTCAAAACCGGCAAAAATATCAATGGAGACACCTGTGACATAGCGACCTACCCCGTCAAAGTTGAAGGGGACTTCGTTTACATAGGCTTTGAAGAATAAGGTGCGAAGTCAGAAGGTTTAGGTGATGAAAAGTTGAAAGGAAGGTTATGGAATAAATCATTCCGTCAACTCGACATCCAATACAACAATTAGTAGTAGACCTATTTTCGTTTTACTAAAGCAGGGTTTGGTTGATGGACCCTGCTTTTTTATTGACCAGCAGGGATCTGTTTGATCCACAATGGATCAAACGAAAAAGTTGGGAGGGGATTAGGGTTGGTTTCGACAGCACGCAGATGGTGCAGATCAATAAGATTTGCGCTAATTTTTCTATGTTGGAGCACGCACTCCTATTGCTAAATTAAATAGAAATATGCTTGCCAAAACCACCTGGAAATCCCTCACCCCTCAGAAATATTGCTTGGTCATCCACAATTGCAATTGGAACAACAACGTGACTATTCTCTTATTTGCCAGTAATTAAAGTCTCCTCGTTCTTGTACCAGAGATTATATAAAAAATTGGTTCTATATGGTTTACTGTGTGCAAATATTTTTGTTTGCTTGTTAAATTCCAGCATGATTTTCACCTCATCACTTTTGTTCCTTTTTTTCTTCAGGTCAAAAAAGGAACAAAAAAATTACATTTTTCAAGCCCCATTTAACAGAGAAATCGCTTTTAGATGAGAGAGAAATTGCATATCCCACTAGCTACGCCATTCCAATCTAACCATGGCTTTGTCCCCGATACCGGGGCAGGCTATTCCGATCCCGATACATCGGGAAGGAATCTCTTACTTAAATTTGAGCCCCTCCTCATGTCGGAACGACAACGAATTAGAAATTACTGGAGTCCGAGAAAACAATCGTCAAATTGAAAAAAATCAACTGTTTTCACCCCTAAATCCCCTAGAGGGGACTTTCTAAAGCTCCCCTTTTGGGGATGGGGGCATTTTAGGGATTGGAATAAACACCATCAAATTTCTATTTATAAGACAGTTTTTGATCATATTTGAAATTTAGTCGGACGCCAGAAATTAGAAATTGTGATTTATACAACATTTCTTTTAAAAGCGATTGCCCTGACCCATTCAACATTTTTACTGTTTTTATCATATTTTCGTCTATATTGTGTAGCTGATTTATCCACTAATATATGATTGACTTCCCCTCGTTAAGTTATCTGAATACCCATGCCCTGAGAGTCGCCAAGCGATTTCCGCTGTCCCTTTTTTCGGCAATTGTGGCAGCTTCCGTGGGGAATTACCTCGTAGAAAGCGAAAAATGGCTCGACAATGCCTTCCCCTTTATCAATCTGATGCTTACTGCTGCGTTGGGCATTTCCTTGTTTTTTTGTATTGGCATCTTTAACGAAAAGAAAAAGTTGCCGAAGCCTTTTGCATACATCAACCACGTTCTGGGCATTATTTTCTTGGGATTGGTCTACTTCTCTCTCCCGGGTGGCAACAGTACAGAAAGCACCGCAATGCCCTATTACCGATATGCTATTTTCAGCGTCTGCATCCATCTGATGGTCTCCTTCTCTCCCTATCTGAAGAACATCCACACCTTGGCATTCTGGAATTATAATAAAACCTTATTTCTGCGGTTTTTGACATCCTTGCTGTTTTCCTCGGTGCTGTATATAGGGATTGTACTAGCGATGGCTGCACTGCACTTACTTTTTGAGGTAAATTTTGACCCCAAAATATACCTGCAACTCTTCATATTGATCATTGGGGTTTTCAATACTTGGTTCTTTTTGGCCGGCATCCCCGCAGAACTCAGCCAGATCGACCAAGCAGTAAATTATCCCAAAGGCTTAAAGATTTTCAGTCAGTATATTCTCTTGGGTCTTTTAGTGCTTTACCTTCTGATTCTTTATGGATACAGCATCAAGATCCTCATGGCCTGGGACTGGCCAAAAGGCGTCGTTTCCTACCTTATCATCGGAGTAGCAACTTGGGGTATTTTGACCGTTTTACTACTATACCCCTATCGGGACAATGAAAAGGAACACTGGATAGGTCGCTTTTCGCGTCTTTATTACTTTATTTTGCTTCCCTTAGTGGTCATGCTGTTTATCGCTATCTGGATCCGTATCGAGGATTATGGAATCACGATCAACAGGTACCTCATTGTACTGCTTGGCGTGTGGCTTACCGTGACTTGTGTTTATTTTTTACTTGGCTTCAAAAGCATCAAATTCATTCCGCTGTCATTAGCATGCATGCTTCTATTTTCATCTTTTGGGCCTTGGGGGATATTTTCAGTCAGTGAAAGGAGCCAGTATAGAAGATTAAAGGCACTTTTGCGAGACAATCATTTGCTGGAAGAGGAACATGCCTCACAGGAAATCATTTGGGACCAATCCTATTTTCCCGAATTAAGGGCAAAGCAAGAAACCCCGCTAATCAAACCTATCGAGGATGACCAGGTCAAAGAGATTTACTCGATCACCCGATACCTCCAAGATCACCACGGCCTGGAAGGAATGCAAATGTGGTTTGAGCAGGATTTGGACCATATTCTGCGGGCCATCAATAAAGACAAGTCAACATGGAGCAAAACCACCGCGGCTGCATTGTACCTGGAAACGTTGGGGATACCTGAAAACCCCAATACTATCTCCGGCACACTTATCACACTCGAGGCTGATAACAACACACACCAAGCCGTAAACACTCGAGGATATGATTATTTTACTCCCCTCCACATTTATAATCAGGACACCAGTTCTTTTCAGGCAGGCTATTCCAATTTCAGCATCCACCTCAATGCCAAAAAAAATGGACTTTCCCTTTCAAATACCCAACGTCGCACCGATATAAATCTCAGCAGTTTGGTACTGTCCCTTTATCATAAGACCGACTCCCTGTCAAGCCATTCTATCCACAACGCCTCAGACATGACCTATACCACTGATAAAGAAGGCTTAAAAATCAAACTTGAACTCAAATCCATCAGGTTTTCCACTAAAAACGATTCATCCATAACACTCGATTACTTAGACGGAAATTTATTATTAAGAGACTCCATACCCTAAAGAAAGTAAGCTTTACTTATATTTTTAAGTGTATTTACGTACTTTGCCGTTGAATATCGGAAGTATGAAAAACCCTCATTTAGCGGAAAGGCCCAAATTCGAAAAATTAGTAAGGTACTACTTAATAGCGTTGTGCGCTATCGCTACGAGTATTATCCTCAGTCAGATTTTAGTACAGAAATTCATCAGTGAACAAAAAAACGACTCCAGGGTGGTCAATCTCTCCGGAAGGCAGCGTATGCTCAGTCAGCAAATCAGTAAATACGTCCTATTACTTGGAGACAGTTTAAGCAGCACAAAAAAATACGAATACCTTACCGGCCTCCAGTCATCCCTGAAAGAATGGAAAGAAGTTCATAAGGGCCTGCAATATGGAAATAGCTCACTCGGCATAAAAGGCAACAACAGCAGAACAATCCGTGAGCTGTTTGAAGGTATCGAAAAAGACCATGCCATCATGGTCAATTCAGCACAACAAATCATCGACAAACTCGAGCTGGATCCCTCCCTTCCCGCGGACAGCCTTGGCCAAGACATCAACACCGTAATCCATCATGAACAAGCCTTTCTAAACGGGATGGACAGCATTGTCTTCCAATATGACGACGAAGCCAAAGACAAGGTCACCAACCTACAAAGCATCGAAATATTCCTATTGATCCTATCTCTTGGGGTGATTTCATTTGAGATTTTCTTCATATTTATCCCATCAGCCAAGACCATCAGAAAGACCTTCAAAAAACTGCTTCTATCCGAACAAAAAGCCCATAAGATGACCTTGGAGATTAGTTCTCTCTACAGTTCTTTGGAACAGGCCTATCAGGACTTATTGGAAGTAGACGTCGCCGTGGAAGATTACACCGTATTTGCGAAGAGTAAACCAACAGGAGACTTCTTTTACTTTTCGGATAAATTCTCCAGCGTCATGGAATTTGATGAAGTTCCAAAAAACATCTTCAAATGGCTGCAAGACCAGGGCTATGACTCACGGTACCTTGACAACATCCGCATGATGACACTTTCTGGCAAAACATGGTCAGGAGACATCAAAGTCGTCAATGACATGGGGGATTTTGTCTGGATCAAGATCAACATCATCCCCACCATGGGCGATGATGGGGAGGTGGAAACCCTCATGGTCGTCGCCACTGATGAAACTGAAAAAAAAGAAGCGGAAGCCATTTCCCAGGAAATCAACAAAGAGCGGATCGAGAAAAAAGTCAAGGAACAGCAATTCCGGTCTGCACTGATCCTGGAAGGTCAGGAAGAAGAACGCAAGCGAATTTCCCGTGACATGCATGACGGCATCGGCCAATTGCTTTCTGCCATGAAATTCAACTTGGAAGGCATTCACTCGGTAAAGTCTGATTATGAACGTGAAAAGTTAAAGACCTCCAAAGACCTCCTGAAAAATGTCATCAAGGAAGTCAGAAGAATCTCCTTTAACCTCACCCCTAGTGCCCTGTCCGATTATGGCATCGTACCTGTGCTCAACAAGTTTTGCCGAGAAATCACTAAACTTTCGGACTTACAGGTGACCTTCGAAAACCAGACCGGTTTCCTAAGCCGACTGGAGGGGAAGGTAGAAAACAACCTGTACAGAATTTGCCAAGAGGCCGTAAATAACGCGATCAAATACGCGGAAGCCAGTGAGGTAAAGATCATACTTTCTCACAATTCCCAGTTTTTGAATGTGGACATTTCCGATGATGGCAAGGGCTTTGAGATGGACAAACTGGAAGTGAAAGGACACTTATCAGCGTCTGGACACGGCTTGTTCAATATCCGGGAAAGAGCTAATTTTATCAATGGACAATGCACGATCTCATCCCAAATTGGAAAAGGGACCACGATCAGCATCAATGTCCCCCTAGACTAATTGAGTAAAACATACGTAGAATGGAAAAGATTAAAGTAGTATTGGCTGATGACCATATGGTGGTAAGAAGTGGCATCAAAAATCTCCTGGAAAACGAAGGTGAAGTAGAAGTGATTGGCGAAGCTTCCAACGGAGAAGAGGCACTGGAAAAAGTAAAGGAAGCAAAACCTGACATCTTGATCATCGATATTCGCATGCCGGTCATGAATGGGCTGGACGCGACCAGAAAGTTGACCAGCGCTCAGCAAGCCACCAAATCCCTCATTCTTTCTATGCATGACGATGAAGATTACATCCTCCAATCCATCGAATGCGGTGCCGCTGGCTATTTGCTGAAAGACACCAGCAAAGACGAATTTATGAAAGCAATCCGAACAATACACCAAGGTGGGCAGTACTTTAGTGGTGATATTAGTCAAGTATTGGTGAAAAGCTACTTAAATGTAAGGGATAACAAAACCAGTAAAAGTATCACTCCCGCCAATGATTATGACATCACCAAACGGGAAAAGCAGATCTTAAAAATGATCTCCGATGGTACCAGTAATAAAGAAATTGCCGAGCAGCTAGGCAAAAGCATCCGTACCATCGAAACCCATCGCTTCAACATCATGAAAAAGCTGAAAGTAAATAACGTGGTAGAGCTTCTCAAAAAACTGGAAGACGAGCCTGGGCTAAAACAGCATATTGGAAACATCTAAGCACAAGGAGGCTGCCTTCTAAAGCCAATAAAGAACCTAGCCGCCTGCTCCAATTAAGAGTGGAAGCAAACCCTTTGTAATGCTTCCTGCTTCTTTTCCTAAATTCGCAACTTGCTTAAAGCTTTGCTTAAAAAAATTATAACTACGTAAAATTACGTATTTCTAGTTTTCTTTCGTACCTTGCAGGTAACATTGGCGGCAAGTATTATGAATTCTGTCCGTGTATTAACATCCAAATCACCATCTGATTGAGGCAAAACCAATAAAGCACATGAAAATTCACACATTCGGCGCAGCAAAGGACATCACAGGATCTGCCATGATCGATTTTCCAGTGGAAGAAACATTTGTAAAAGTAAAGGACCTCAAATCCCTACTTTTCCAAAAATACCCAGACCTGGTCAACCTCCCTTCGCTGGCAATATCAGTGAACCTATTTTATGCCAGTGAAGAAACAATGGTAAACAAACACGACGAAGTTGCGTTGATACCACCAGTAAGCGGAGGATAAAAGTCAACTATGGAAAGGCTCATCTCAATAGAAACAGACATCAACATCAACGAAGCATATCAGCACTTGGTACATCCGAAAAGTGGTGGCATCTGCACGTTCATTGGCACGGTACGGGACTTGAACAACCAGAAGGACGTGAGCCATCTTTTTTTTGAAGCTTATGAAAAAATGGCGTTATTGAAAATGGAAGAACTGGCTCAGGAAGCTGGTCAAAAATGGCCCCTCCACAAAGTAGTCATAATCCACGCCATTGGCGAAAAAAAGATCACTGACCCCGTGGTGTTTATCGGCACCTCATCAGCCCATCGCGATGCGGCCTTTTCAGCTTCCAGACATCTGATAGACCGGCTAAAAGAGGTCGTTCCCATCTGGAAAAAAGAAACTTACCAGGACCACAGCTCCTGGATCAATGCACATCCCTAAATCATCCCATATGCTTACTGACAATCACGGAAGAAAAATCAACTACCTGAGGCTAGCCGTCACAGACAATTGTAACTTACGCTGTCAGTACTGCATGCCAGAAGAAGGCGTGCAATTTGCTCATAAAAATGAACTGCTCAGTTGGGAAGAGCTGCTGCTGCTATCGCAGTCCTTTGTGGAAATGGGCGTGGATAAAATCCGTATCACGGGCGGTGAGCCATTTGTCCGTAAAGGGCTGATGGATTTTTTGGATAAGCTGGCCATGCTAGATGGGCTTCAGGAAATTTCCATTACCACCAATGCCACCTTGATCGGCCCCCACATCCCTCGTCTCAAAAACCTTGGCATAACCAAAATCAACATCAGTTTTGACAGCCTTGACAAAGCTCGTTTTAATGAGATTACCCGAAGAGACCAATATGATATTGTCATGGCCAATGTCCAGCAAATGATCGATGAGGGCTTTGATGTAAAACTCAACTGTGTGGTCATGGACGGTAAAAATACCGAAGACATCATTCCTTTTGTAAAATACGTACAACATCACTCCCTTTCCGTTCGTTTTCTGGAAGAAATGCCCTTTAATGGTCAATCCAGCGGCCCTACTTCCCTAAAGTGGGATTATATAGCGATCCTGGAACATATCAAGGCTCATTTTGGGCCAATCCAAAAGCTTCCCGCTCCTCCAAGCTCCACTTCCCTAAACTATCAGCTTAAGGGCAGCAAAGGGACATTTGGTGTAATCCCCTCTTACTCCAGAACATTCTGTGGCACTTGTAACCGGGTAAGGGTTACGGCCAAAGGTGAAATGCAAACATGCCTCTATGCCACCGAGACCATTGACCTGAGAGCACTTATACGCGAAAGCGATCATATAAATGGCCTGAAGTTTAGCATTTATACTGCCATGCAAGCGCGGTTTAAAGACGGATTTGAGGCCGAAAACCAATCCGAAACAAAAAAATCAATGACACTAATCGGAGGATGAAAGACTCAAAACTCTCCCATGTCGACAGTGATGGAAATGCCAAAATGGTAGATGTTTCCGAAAAATCCGTCACCAAACGAACGGCCACTGCCCAATCGATCGTTGTTTTTCCAGAAGCGGTATTTGATCGCCTCTCCAAAGATAACTTTCTGGGCAAAAAGGGCAGTATCATACAAACAGCCATCATCGCCGGCACCATGGCCGCCAAGAAAACTTCGGACTTGATTCCACTTTGCCATCCATTGGCCTTGAACAAAATCCAGCTGGACATTACCCCGGGTAATAAGCAACTGGAGATCACGGCCACGGTAAAATGTGAAGGAAAAACCGGCGTGGAAATGGAGGCCCTGACCGCTGCCAGCGTGGCGGCACTTACCATATATGATATGTGCAAGGCACTTACCCACGACATCAGTATTACGGAAACCAAATTAATGGCCAAAGAAGGAGGAAAAAATGCATTCAACAGATAACTTGTACGGACTTGTTTTGGCAGGCGGCAAAAGCAGCCGAATGGGACAGGACAAGGGAGAGCTTCAATATTATCACACCAATCACCGGTCCTATCTTTACCATACCCTAAGGGAATTGTGCCCAAAAACTTTTATCAGTTGTAGGGCTGACCAGGAGAACATCATCAATTCAGGGCTAAATCACATCGTAGATGAAGACCAATTTAAAGGCCCACTCAACGGGATTTTATCCGCTCACCACCAACATCCAAATAAAGCATGGCTAGTGGTCGCAGTGGACCTTCCCCATATCCATGAAGAAAGCCTCAGGGCACTGGTAAGACAACGACAGCCTCAAAAAAATGCCACAGTCTATGCCACTCACGAGTCAAAACTCCCTGAACCACTTATCGGCATCTGGGAACCAAAAGGCCTGATCGAAGCCAAGAAGTTTATGAATGAGTCAGGAAAAAGCTGCCCCAGAAAATTCCTCATGAATTCAGACGTACACCTAATTTATCCTGAAAATGACCTGGAACTGTTCAATGCCAATTTCCCGGAGGATTATGAAATGGCCAAATCACGAATAGGAGAAAATTAATGAACGAAATACGCTATCAGAAGCAAATCCGGCTAAAAAGTTTTGGAAAGAAATCCCAAGAAAAACTCGCCGCATCCAGTGTGCTGATCATCGGTGCAGGCGGACTGGGAACTCCCGTGGCCCAATACCTCAACGGGGTCGGCGTGGGAACGCTAGCCATCATGGATCAAGACACTGTGGCCGAAAGTAACCTGGCACGGCAAACACTGTTCACCCCTGATGATGTGGGCAAACACAAAACCGATGTGCTTATACAGCACTTACGGAGACAGAATCCATCTACACGCTTTATCAATATCCGTGAATTTTTGACACCCGAAAATGCTTTGCAGGAATTGGCTGACTATGATTTGATCGTAGATGCGTCAGACAATTTTGGCACGCGCTATTTAGTAAACGACGCCTGTGTCATCCTAGACAAACCATTCATTTATGGTGCCCTACACGATTTTGAAGGCCAGGTAAGTGTCATGAATTATCAAAATGGCCCGACTTATCGTTGTTTGTTTCCGGAGGCAGGAGATACTTCGGCCGTTTTGAATTGTGATGAAAATGGTGTTCTGGGCATCCTTCCTGCCCTTATTGGCACCTACCAGGCATTGGAAGCCGTCAAGGTTTTGACTGGAATCGGAGAACCGCTGAGCGGTAAATTACTGATCATAGATACCTTGGCCCAAACTCACCTTAAAGTCGGGTTGTCCACGGTTCCCGAAAACCAATCCATCACAACACTCAACAGCAGCTATGGTCAGCCCATGTGCAGCACCGATACAGCTGTTACCAGCTTAACCTGCGAGGAGTTTTGGACAAAACGGGAAACGGACAGGCAGTCACAAGTCATCGACGTGA
The DNA here is from genome assembly GCF_006575665.1 of Echinicola soli. Taxonomy (NCBI): domain Bacteria; kingdom Pseudomonadati; phylum Bacteroidota; class Cytophagia; order Cytophagales; family Cyclobacteriaceae; genus Echinicola; species Echinicola soli. Next base: position 2,274,732 of record NZ_CP041253.1, on the reverse strand, counting down.
GGAATGAAGGGGAATTTGATAGTGGCCACCTTGAAAATGCACTGAACATCCCATTGGCCCAGCTAACAGAAAGGCACCAAGAAATCAACGAAAAGGCGCCCGTTATTTTGATCTGTCAATCCGGCATGAGAAGTCTTCAAGCCGCTCAATTGCTCCAATCACTGCACCCTGAACAAATCATTTACAACTTAGAAGGAGGCATGAATGCTTTAGAAGCTGAAGGCTGGGAATAACCTCCTTAGGCACACACTCTAGGAATAATAATAGTCTCGTAAAGTTAGTCTGGATTTGCATTCCAGACCAAAAATAAAGGAAGCGGAGATTTGCAAGCCCATTTCATCCAAAACACCAAATTTATCCCATGATCACCATCACCGAAGCACTAAAGTCAGTCCTCAGCCAACGGCAATCCTACGGCACAGAAGAAATAAAGCTTTCCGAGGCAACCGGTCGGTTTTTGGCAGAAGATATTTTTACTGACCGAGATGCCCCTCCTTTTGACCGTATAATGATGGATGGCATCGCCATTCAGCTGGGAGATATAGACAATTCCTTCAAGCCCTCCTATCCCATCCAGGGGATCCAGGCAGCTGGAACTCCCCGGATGACCCTGCAAACTCCGAAACATTGCCTGGAAGTAATGACTGGAGCGATTCTTCCTGTTGGTGCGGACACGATCATTCCATATGAAGAAATAGAAATCAAGGATGGAAATGCCCATCCCCGGTTAGGGAAAGCTGCCAAACGCTTCATTCACTACCGTGGTAGCGATTCCAAAAAAGGGCAAAAAATTATTTCGAAAGGAAAATTGATCACCGCTGCCGACATCGGCATACTGGCTACTGTAGGAAAAGCAAATGTGTCCGTTTCAAAACTTCCTTCTGTGGCCATTATTTCCACTGGCGACGAACTCGTGGAAGTGGACCAAACGCCCCTGCCCCACCAGATCCGAAAATCGAATATTTACACACTTTGGTCCAGTCTGGCCATGGAAGGCATCCAGGCTAAAATGCATCACATCAACGACAATAAAGAAGCCTTAAGGAAAAAGCTCACCACCTTGATCAACGATTTTGATGTATTGCTTTTGAGTGGAGGAGTTTCCAAAGGAAAATTTGACCATATTCCGGATGTACTGGACGAGTTAGGAGTACACAAACTCTTTCATCGCGTCGCCCAGCGTCCGGGAAAGCCTTTTTGGTTTGGGCATCACCCAGAAAAAGACACTAAAGTCTTTGCCTATCCCGGCAATCCGGTTTCTACTTATGTCAACCACCTTTTTTATTTCCAACAATGGCTACATGCCTCATTGGGAACTCCATTGATATTGGAAATAAAAGAACTGGGTAATGATATCCCTGGCAACCCAAGCCTCTCCCGGTTTGTCTCGGTACAGCTGGATCCTGAAACGGGCAAGGCAATCCCCTTCAGCCACAACGGCTCCGGTGATTTGTTCAGTCTGACAAAGACGGATGGATTTCTGCTTCTTCCCCAAAGGGACGGTGATTTCATGGCTGGTGAACAGTTGGCGTTTTTGGGCGTAAAATAGTGTTTAAATTAACATCAGTTCGGGGTATCAATGACAGAAAAACGAAAACGCTTGTCATTCTGAGTAAAGCGAAGAATCTTTTTACGTTCACTTAATAGACTCCTTCCCGATGTATCGGGGACAAAATCGTCGTCAAATAGTCTGTTTCCCCCCGAACTCAGATTAAATTAACACAACAAACCTAATCATTTTCTTCGCTTAATATCTTTTCAATTTGAGCTTTGTTTTCTGGAAGAGAATGGATAGCAATGTGCCAAATAATCTCATAGTCTATTCCAAAATACTCATGTGAAACCTTGTTTCTAAGTAAATACATTTCGTGCCAAGGGACACCTGGATATTTGCCTTTGATTTCCTCGGAAACATTCTTTGCAGCTTCACCAATAATTTCAAAATTTCTAATAACTGCATCAACAGTTTTATGGGCTCTCCTAAATTTTTCGAAGGTTAATCCGACAATGTACCTGCTATTCTTGACATGGATTGATCAATTCCGACTTATGAGACAGCCACTACTTGGCTAATCCAGATCGATCAGTTTTTCTTAGTGATTATCTTCTGAAAGCAAAACGATTTCTTCAGGCACAGACAAAAAAAGCACGCACCCACTTTTGGAGTTTACACCATGTTCTCCCTTCGGTGGTGTGTATAAATAATCTCCCCGGCCCAAGGTCTCCCCGTAAATCTCACAACTGCCCTGCAGCACCAAGATCTCCTCTCCGGCAGGATGACTGTGATAGGGGTAAGAAGCACCTTTCTCGAATTTTAACAAGATCGCTTTTGAGCGGTTGGTGGCACGATCAAAATACAGTGATTTAACTGATACCCCTTGGTAATGTACTCCATGCTCGATTAATGGTTTCCATTCCAGGTTTTCGCTGCTTGTGATGTAATCTTTGATATTCATTTTCCCTAAGTTTATGGATTAATAATCTGTTTATTGTTAAGGTTTGGATATAACAAAGATGAGGCTCAGCGAGCGTCTAAAAAATGGAAAATCCTGAGGTTTTGATGTAGATTTCAGTTCTTAAATTTGCTCTGAAACTCAGAAGGTGACATTTCGGTGTGGTGTTTGAAAAATTTGGAAAAATAGTACTGATCCTGAAATCCCAGCATAAAGGCCACTTCCTTGATGCTTTTATCCTGATATTGAAGGATGCGTTTAGCTTCGGAAATCACCAATCCGTAAATGACATTTTGGGCCGTTTTTCCTGCGTGCAGTTTGGCCAGTTCATTTAATTTCCTTTCGGTAGTCTGCAACCGAAGGGCTATTTCTTTTAGCGTAAAATTTTGCTCAAAGTTATTTCGCACAACCTCCAGAAACCTCAGAAAAAGTGCTTCCGGTTTCCAAATCTCCCCTCCGTTGGCCATTTTCGATCGATTTACTTCAAACAACAACAATTCAATACGGGAATGAACAGATTCGAGATATTGAAAAGGTTGCTCTTTGAGTTCAACTTCGATTTTACGAAGTTCTTGCTCAATTTCCGAAGGGTTGTTGATAGAGATCAACTCATTATAATCAAAATGGCAGAAAAGACTGTTCTGAAAGATCAGCTCAATATCTTTCTCGGTCTTGCAAATGTAATCAAGCGTAAAATCAAGCATATAACCTTTTGCTTCGCCGATCCTTCTGAAACAGTGGTATTGTCCCGAGGTGATGGTAAGAACTTGATTCTTCCTGAGCACAAGCTCTTTATGATCTACTGAAATGGATACTTCCCCTTCGCTGCACCACAAAAAGAAATATTTTTTCACCCTCTTGGGGTTAAAATCTGATATCGATTCAATTTTTTGAACGTTAACCATGCAAATTCCGTCAGGTCTTATGTCATTTCATTACCGCTGTACTTCCATGAACATATCCTTCCAGTTCAGGCCTCCACTCGTCTTCTTTGGTCATAGCTGCACAAATCTTTTCATGGAAATAGACCTGATACCATAATTCCTGGGGAAGTTCACTTACCTCCTTATAAAGCTGTCCAGAGTGGACCAGCAATTTTCAGATAAACGCTTCATTTGGCTCTCTGTGATGGTGGGTAATCTGCCTTAGGATCACAGGAGAAACATTCATATCCTTTGCAAAACTGAGTCTTTTGTCATAAACCGCATCTAAATATATTTCCAAAAACGCTGAGAAACAATTTTGCTTGTCAAGGTGGCATTTAGAAAGGAAATCTTGTATTTTCAATTTCAGCTGAATCAACTTGGCACGTTTGATCTGGGCAACAGAAACTTTCTTCATGCGATTTAACCGTACCTTCAACAGTGCTTAAGCACCTTTTTTACGATCTCTGCTTGATCTATATCTTGAATCCACTCCATATTCGGGGTCCTTCTTATCAGTCATGATCATATAAATTTACTTGCGTCAGACTAAATTTCAAATATGATCAAGAACTGTCTTTAAATAGAAATTTGAGGTTTTTTATTCCAATCCCTAAAATAACCCCTAAATCCTCTAAAGGGGACTTAGGGGTAAAAACAGTTGATTTTTTTTCAATTTGACGATTGTTTTCTCGGATGCCAGTAATATACATTAATTAAATCCAAAACCTCCGGGATCTCAAGACTTAAGGTCATTCCGGTTATATTCATCTTGTACTTCCTAACATAATGACGCGATTGCTTCACTACGTTCGCAATGACGCTCTTTTCAAAACATTCCAACATTTAAAACCTTCACTCCACCTAAATAAACTCCACCAAGCCTTCCAGCTTCATTCCCCTGCTCCCCTTGATCAGGATCAGATGGTCTTCCAATTGGGAATCGGCCAGCCAATTACGCAGACTGAAGGGATCGGGAAAATACAGGGCTCTAGGAGCTTTGAGAAGCGCATTTTGAGTCAGCTCCCCGGTAAAGCACACTTTCTCAATATCGTATTCACTGACCCATTCCCCAAGCTTCTTGTGCTCCTCGGCCGCATTATCGCCCAATTCGTACATGTCACCGAGGATGACCATTTTGTGGGGCTTTCCAGTCATCCTGCCAAAAGTCCGGATGGCCTGCTCCATACTGCTCGGATTGGCATTGTAGGCATCCAGTACGATCAGGTTACTGCGCTTTTCGATCAATTGAGAGCGCATATTGCCGGGCACATATTGGCTCACTGCTTCCGCGGCCACCTTTTCGGCCAACCCAAAAAACTTCCCTACCGTCAATGCCGTGGCTATATTTTCGAAATTGTATGCACCCAACATTTTGGTTTTATATTCCGTCCGATCTGCTGTTCGGAAATTCACAAAAGGATTGGCCTCCAGCAGTTCACAGTGGAAGAAGTCACCTTTTGCCGGATACGTCACCGGATCGTCCATCCGCTTGATCATATTGGCCAATACGGGATTTTGACTGTTGACGAAGATTTTACCTTTACGGCTGATCAGATATTGATACAGCTCCGTTTTCGCCCTTAGTACTCCTTCATAACCTCCGAAGCCTTCCAGATGAGCCCTTCCGATATTCGTGATCAGTCCGTGTGTAGGTTCGGCTATTTCACAAAGTTCGGCGATATCCCCGATTTTATTTGCGCCCATTTCCACGATTCCCATTTCAGTCTGCTCATCCATGGCCAGCAAAGTCAATGGTACGCCGATGTGGTTATTGAGATTGCCCACCGTGGCATAGGTCTTGAATTTCTTACTTAGCACTGCATTGACCAATTCCTTGGTGGTGGTTTTACCATTACTCCCTGTGATGGCCAGAAAAGGAATATCCAGTTGTTTACGGTGATAATTGGCTAATTTTTGTAAGGCTTCCAGCACATTTTTTACTAACACATAGCGATCATCGCCTTCTACTTCAAATGCCTCCTCATCGATCACCACAGCAGAAGCCCCCATTTCAAGCGCCTTGGCGGCAAAGGAATTGGCATTAAAGTTTGGCCCTTTCAAGGCAAAAAAAAGGTCGCCTTCTCCTATTTTACGGGTATCAGTACTTACTCCACTTGACTTCTTATAAATGGTGTACAAAGATGCTATGCTATACATTTGTTATGGTATGCTAAACTAATTTATCAGATAATTCGAATAGATCAATGTATAAGAATTTGTGGAATATGCAGACGCTTTACCATTAACTCCCCAAAAGATCCCCCAATCAATTTTTACCCAAAATAAACGATTCCATGACATCTTTATGCAAGATTGTTCGTTTAATTTTAGACGCGAAACTAAAGTTTTTCCATCTTTACCATAATTGATAACCTTCATTTATTGATGAAACACCTTTTACCTTTTGTTCTGTTACTGATTACTTTTTCCAGCCAGGGACAAAAAGCCTACCGCTTTACAGAAAAAGAAGTGACCCAAAATGGAAAAGTCCTGCCCATGGGCTTTGCCGGAGGCATCAATGCTGCACAGATCCAATCCATGGACATCAATGGCAATGGCGATGAAGAACTGATCATTTGGGACATCAATTCCCGAAATATCAAGGTATTCGAACAACATGAAGAAGGTTACACCCATTTGCCTTACATGCACCATTTTTTTCCAGAAGACGTGAGTGGTTTTTTGGTATTGGCAGATTTTGATGGTGATGGCAAAAAGGATCTTTTCACTAGCACGGCCTTCGGAATAAAAGCCTATCGAAACACCACTTCCCAAGGCCAATCCTTTCCCACATGGGAAGTTGCAGAAAATTTCCTGAAATTGGAAAACGGCTCCAACTTCCAGGCCAATAACCTTGATGTCCCCGCCATTCAAGACGTGGATGGAGATGGGGATTTGGATGTGGTGACCTTCAATTTCGCAGCAGGTGACTACCTAGAGTATTATCAAAACACCAGCATAGAGCGAAACGGTGTGGCAGGCATCGATGGTTATGCCAATGCGAAGGTTCGCTGGGGAAATTTCGAATTCTGTGGATGTGGAAATTTTTCCTTTGGGCGAACCTGCGATGGCAACCCGATCTCCAGAAAACTCCCCCCAAACCAAGAAAACAACGCCATCCAACATTCCGGAGGCCATAGCATCCTGCTAAAGGATTTTAACGATGATGGTATTCTAGACCTTGTAATGGGACAGGATGAGTGCAGTACACTTTATTACCTCCCTAATCAAGGCAGTAATACCGAGCCACTATTCACCAGTTTTAGCACCTCTTTACCGGGGTTTGGTAACCTTCCTGAATTCCCTGTCTTTCAAGTCGGACAATTCCTCTCTGACCATCTCTTGATTTCCTTAAACAGTTCACAGACTACTCTTACGGCGGGAATTGACTTTTCACAAAGTATCTACCAACTCTCGGAAAACAGTACTCCCCCGCTCCATACATCAGCCTTTTTACAGGAAGACATGGTCGATCTGGGAGAAAACACCAGACCTTTTTTTAAAGGTAACAATTCCGCTGGCCAACTCATTGTCACGGCAAATACAATCCAAGATGGGCAGCCGGTAGGACAAGCTTTTCACTACGCTTGGAACAGTGAATCCATGAGCCTCAGCACCACGGACTACCTTGATCTTTCTACGCTTGGACTGACAGACCTGCAATACATCGAATATACCTCCAGCAGCCAACAAGCCTATGTTCTTGTCTCCGGAGTGAATATCGTGGACTTTGTGCTGAACAGAAACCTGCTTTTGGGGAGAAGCGGGACTGCTGCAGATGAATTGACATCCATTAGTATCCCCAATATCACCCTTCGGCCAAATGACTCTTTTGATTTTTACCAATACAATAGTGAAGACTTTATGCTGCTGGCACGCCAAACAGGCGAATTGCTCCGCTACAGGGTAAATTTTGAAGAAGTGCCCACTTTTGAGTTGTTAAATGAGGAATATTTAGGCTTTTCGGATAATCCTTCCCGCCGAAATTTAGCAGTGAAATCCGTCGCTGCAAATGGCAGTCTTGGCCTATATACCGTAGACCAGCGAGGCATTCTCAGCTACCTCCCGGATTTCATCCATTCCAATAGCCCCCAGACAGAACTCTTGACCTTGCCAAATGGAAACATGACAGCCACTCGACTGGGACGCAACACATGGATCGCCACGGTACCAGAGGCGTTTGGCGGCAAAACCCATTTGATACTGGGGAACAATGGCGGAGGACTGCAGTTTCTGGAGGATATTTCCAATGGTATTGACCCTCCTGTAGATGGCCAGCTTCAGGTCAATCTTTACCCTAACCCCAGCAATGGCCCTGTCTATCTGGTCAGTAACGAGTCCGGAAAAGCCAGGATCTTCAATTCCCTGGGGCAGATTCTGGTGGAAGAATTCAATATAGAAGCAAATGTACGTGCCGAAATGGACATGAGGACATTGGCCAGTGGAATGTACTATGTTCAGTTCACCTCAAACACGGGCAAAGACACCACAAAAAAATTGATCGTAGAGTAATTGGTTTCTTCCTTGGGTATCCGGAAAAAATTAATTCTACCAGTATCCCAGCTTTGGTCTCCTTATCTTCATTGGTGCATGCCCATAGCGTGGCTCATGGGAGATTTCCATGTTAGCCGCCAATACCAATCATGCCTAAGGCATGGCCCTCCGTAGGTGGGTAAGCTTGGTAACCGCCCCCGTCATAATGTGACTCCCTTGTGCCGTAGGTACAACAACTTTCAACTTTAAAAAAAGACACATCCGGGTCAAAATCAATTTTGCTGCTTAATCTCAAACTGATCGGCATCCATCCAAGCGGGGAATTTCTCTCGGTAATGCACCAGTGCTTCGGCATCCAATGTCACCAAAAGCACTTCTTCTATTTCACTGGAGAATGCAATCGAACCGCCTTTAAAATCATATAGACCGGAATGCCCAGAATAAGCAACCCCGTTACCGTCTTCCCCTACCCTGTTGACTCCCATGGTATAGCAGAGGTTTTCCACTGCCCTTGCCTTGAGCAAAACGTCCCAAGCACTAACTCTTGCCGCCGGCCAAGAAGCAATATAAAAAGCCATGTCATATTCCATCTGGCCATTTTTGTCTGAGGTGTTTCTGGACCAAACGGGGAACCTAAGATCATAGCATACCTGGGGAAGGATCTTCCAGCCTTTAAGGGAAAATATTTCTCGGTTTTTCCCCATGCTATAATGATGATCCTCGTCGGCCATCCTAAACAGGTGCCGCTTGTCATAACAGAGCACTTCACCATCAGGGCGTACCCAGAGCAAACGATTATAAAAATCCCTTCCTTCCTTGATGATCACACTGCCTGTCACCACTGCCTTGGTTTGGGAGGCCATCTGCTGTAGCCATTTGGTAGTAGTAAAGTTCATTGGCTCCGCCAGCTTTTCAGCTTCCATGGAAAATCCAGTCGGAAACATTTCTGGTAAAACAATCAGGTCTACCTTTCCCTGAAGCGGCCAAATTTTCTCCTCCAACATCGCCAAGTTGGCTTCCCGGTCCTGCCAGTACAGGTCTGTTTGGATAAGTGCTACGTTTAGGTTTTCCATAACCACTAGATACAAAAAAAGCATATCTAAGACCTACTTTTTTTGCGGTTCTTTATGCTATCTCGTTGGATAAATCATGCTATATTCAGTAGGCACCTTGCCTTTGCTCACATCTATCAGCTTGCTTTTTACCAATCTTTTTTTGAGGCCTTTGATATAATCCACGAAGAGAATTCCTTCAAGGTGATCGTACTCATGCTGTATGACACGGGCGGTCATTCCCGAAAACTCCTCCTCCTTCAGGTTCCAGTTTTCATCAAAATACTCAATGGTCAAGGTCTCCGGACGGGTAATCTCTGCCCTTACATCAGGGATGCTCAAGCAGCCTTCCTCAAAGCTATAATCATCACCATACTCATCCAATATAATAGGGTTGATAAATACCTTACGGAAGCCTTTTTCATCACTGTCTTCATCCAGCATTAGAGCGCTATCGATCACAAACAAGCGGATACCCTTGTTGATTTGGGGTGCTGCCAATCCAACACCATTCGCATTGTCCATCGTATCGAACATATCCGAAATAAGTTCATTGATGTCTTCTCCTTCGTTGATCTCCTCTGCTTCTTTCTTTAGTATGGGATTTCCGTATGCTATAATCGGATATATCATAGTTGGTCTAAATAAGTTTGTAGTATAATGGCAGCACTAATCTTATCCAGGTTGCCAGCCTTTTCTCTTCTGTCTTTCTTTTTACTGCCCATGGCGATCATACTCTGCATAGCCATTTTGGAGGTAAACCGCTCATCCACCAACACTATTTCTAGTTCAGGGTATGTTTTGGCCAATCGGTCCTTGAGCCGAATTGTGGGCTGGGTCATGTTGGTATCACTGCCATCCATGGATTTTGGAAACCCCACTACGATGGCCTCTACCTCTTCCTTTTGTACATAATCCTTCAGGTACTTGTCCAAATCCACCGTACGGATCGTCTCCAGCGGATTGGCCGTAATCTTCAGTAAATCTGTAACTGCTAAACCGGTCCTTTTTGTTCCCAAGTCAATCGCTAATACCCTACCCATTTAATTCAGTTTTATGGTCTTGATAATTTTGCGTTTGACTTCCTTTTCCAGCTCTACCGCCTTGGGGAAAAGCAGGTCATTCTCGATTCTGGCATGGATGATTAATTCCTTCTCGAAACATTGCATTTCGTGGTACAAAACTTTAATGGCAGTCGGCGCTCCATCCTCTAGCTTATATCCATTGGTAAGCTTACGGATACCTTCCATCTCATCATCATGTGCCTCGTGCTCATGGGCCATTCCCTGAATGGATGGTCTGCTAAGGATTTTCACCGCTTCTTCTAACCGGTAATGGCCGTTTTCAATTTCTTGTAAGACCTTGATCGAGTTAAAAACAGTGCTCTCCTCCTCATGGATGTGATGGATAAAATCATCCACAAAAAGAGGAAACATCAAACGCAAATCTGCCAATAGACCTACATATTCCGGAGGTAATTTCACTCCTGAAATAATATTGGACAGGAACGGCAATTGGTGTCTGAGAAAAAAGTGGTGTTTATTTTTCAGGTATTCCACCAGTACTTCAATCGGCCGCAAGTAAAGTTCTTCATGACTGGGCTCCTTTCTCCAAGCCCATACCTCGAGCTCACTGATGAGCTGCTGTGGATTTACCCTGAACTTACGGCAAACTTCCTCAAGGGACTGGCATTCATACTTGTAAAAACTGATACCAAAATAATGCAAAACACCAGCAAAGACATAGTTTTCCTTAACTAATTCCTCAATTGATCGTTTCTGTATGTTAGATTCACCTGACATGTAAGAACAAAAGTAAAATTTTTTCAGCTAAAAAAAGGAATTGAGCTTACCTAAATTGATTTTCTTCCGTTTATTAAAACGAAATAGTGGAAAATCATGTTAAATTGTATATTTGAAAATCAGTCGTAGACTGAACCTTTTCTAAAAATCATAAAAGAGGATATCGTGAGCGAAGAAAAAAACACTTCACAACCTGATGTGAAACCATCAAAAAACACCAAATCGCAAATCAGGCTGCCTATCATCCTGGCCTTGGCTATTTCTGCAGGCATCTGGATCGGAGCCACTTTTGCGGAGCCGAAAACAGACCAGAATGATCTGAAAGCAGCTCTCTATAAATTACAGGAAATCATCACCTATATCGATAGAGACTATGTGGACACAGTCAATACCACCAAACTGGTAGAACATGGCATCGAAAAGATGCTGGAAGAACTTGATCCCCATTCCAGCTATATCCCTGCAGAAGATGCCCAACTGGCCCAAAGCCAACTGGATGGAGAGTTTGATGGCATAGGTGTAGAATTTGGTATTCTTAGAGATACCATCTACGTGGTAGCACCCCTAACAGGAGGGCCTTCCGAAAAACTGGGCATCCAATCAGGCGATCAAATCATCACAGTAGATGGCGAAACCGTAGCAGGCACCGGTGTGACCAACCGGGATGTCTTTGACTTGCTCAGAGGGCCAAAAGGTTCTGTGGTCAATGTCGGCATCAAAAGGAAGAACCATAAAGAGCTGATCGATTATGCTATCACTAGGGATAAAATCCCACAACACAGCATCAACGCTTCCTATATGATCAGTGATGACACAGGCTACATCAAGATCACCCGTTTCGCAGCCACTACCTATGATGAATTTAAAGAAGCGATCGAAACGCTGAAAGCTGAAGGAATGAGCAAGCTAGTCCTTGACCTCCAAGGTAACCCAGGAGGATATATGGGAGCTGCTATTAACATCGCCGACGAGATCCTTACGGACAATGCCATGATCGTTTCCCAAAAAGGAAAAGTTAGCCGTTATAATCAAAAGGCATTCGCCATGCGTCCAGGCGAATTTGAAGACGGCTCTGTTGTGGTGCTGATCAACGAAGGTAGTGCTTCGGCTTCGGAAATTGTAGCAGGAGCCCTCCAGGACAATGACCGCGCACTGATCGTCGGCAGAAGGTCATTTGGAAAAGGCTTGGTACAAATGCCAATCGATCTTTCAGATGGTGCCGAGCTGCGATTGACCATCGCCAGATATTACACGCCGTCTGGCCGTTCTATCCAAAAACCCTACGGAGATGATCCCAACGAATACAACATGGACTGGATCAACAGGTATGAGCACGGAGAGTTTTTCAGTGCCGACAGCGTCCATTTCAATGATTCACTTAAATACCAAACCGTGAAAGGAAGAACTGTGTATGGCGGCGGCGGTATTATGCCGGACTATTTTGTCCCAATGGACACCACCATGAGCAGCAGTTATGTTGGCAGGTTGTTCAGTTCAGATTCGCACAGGGAATTTATCATGGACTATTTGGAAGATAATAAAGGCAAATTCGAAAACATGAACTTTGAAACCTATTACAATGATTTCGAATTTTCTGACAAGGCATTAAAAAAATTAATTGCCATTGGAGAAAAAAACAAGGTGAAATTTGACGAAAAGGATTACGAAAAATCCAAGTCTTACCTCCAGACACTCCTAAAAGCACATATGGGGCGTAATATTTTCGATGACAATGCATTCTACAAAGTGATCAATGATGTCAATGAAATCTATCAGCAAGGCATCAAGCTCTTTGAGGAAGCCGAGCAGCTGGCTTTTTCAAAAGAAGCCGTGACAACAGAATAAACCAAAAAGCGGGGCATGTCCCCGCTTTTTCTTATTTTTAGCCCATACTATCCCCAAAATAGCATGAAAAAAACATTCACCTTACTTACCATATTATTATTCTGCATTAGCATGAGTACCTATAGTCAAACAAAATTGAACCACATTGCCGTTTATGTCCAAGATCTAAAAGCAAGTGCTGAATTTTATGGAGACTTTTTAGCACTCCAGGAAATTGAAGAACCTTTTAAGGACGGGTTGCACGTGTGGTATAACATTGGCGATAGCCAGCTTCACCTTATCGAGCAACAACCGTGGGAGGAGCCCACCATCAATAAAATCAACCACCTGTGTTTTAGCATGGAAGATTTGGACGGATTTATCGAAAAACTTAAAAAGCACAACATTTCCTTCGAAGATTGGCCGGGTGAAAAGAACAAGGTAAACATCCGCCCCGATGGCATTCGCCAAATCTATATCCAAGACCCGAATGGCTACTGGATAGAAGTCAATGATGAACACTAATACGGGGAAACTGGTTTTAGATTCTCCATTCGTTAAAAAGGAGATGTCCATATTATGAAAACGAATTGTCCGAGAAACGAGGAATCCCTTACACTATGCTAATTTGAAAAGAGATCCCTCCTAATATGAAGATGAAAATTTCAGCAACTTAGGATAAATGACAGCATCTGCGCTTTAAAAGCGATACTCCTGGGCACTAATGCCCAAATTTGGCAAATACTAAAAATTATAGTTAGTTTTACGAGCCCCAATTAAAATCATGGTAAAAAGCATACTTATTAGCTTTTTATTCCCAAACAGACCTGTTACTAATTGTAAAACATGATCAAATATTCCAATCAGACCAGAATCCTGACCGCCATCGACTGTATCATTTTTGGCTTTGATGGCTCAGATTATAAACTTTTGCTTATCCAGCGTGGCTTTGCTCCTGAAAAGGAAAAGTGGAGCTTAATGGGAGGGTTCCTTCAGTTTGACGAATCCCTTGACCAAGCTGCCAATAGGATTTTGAAGAAGCTTACAGGATTGGAAGATGTATATATGGAGCAGATGCATACCTTTAGCAGGCCGGACAGGGATCCTGTGGAGCGCACCATCGCTGTAGCCTATGTGGCCCTTATCGACATCCACAAATACGAACAACAGATCAGTGATAAATTTCATGCCCATTGGTTTTCCATGAATGAGCTTCCGCACCTGATATTTGATCATGAGGAAATGGTGGAAATGGCCAAAAGCCGGCTGCGATACAAAGCAGCCCTCCACCCCATTCTTTTTGAGCTCTTGCCAAAAAAATTCACCCTACCTCATCTTCAGGCCATGTACGAAAGCCTTTATGAAACCAAAATCGATAAACGGAATTTCACCAGAAAGGTGCTTTCTACCAATATGCTGATCAAGGAAAATGACAAGGACAAGACCAGTTCTAAAAAAGGGGCCTTCTATTACAGCATCGATGAAAGCAAATATAAAAATCAGTTTCAAACGGTGTTGAATTTTATTCCCAGGAATGAAATCCCCACCGCTAATGAGTAATTTTTTACTCATTATTTTTTTTTCTGATTTTTTAGGTGTAAATATGACACTTAAATCAATTTATGCGAATACTGCCCAAGCAGTAAAGTCAACATAAACCCTCAATATCAAATTATGACTGCAGGTTTTTCGACATTGGATTATGTCATTTTCGTCATTTACGCGTTGGCCATCGTATCGGTCGGGCTATGGGTTTCCAGGTCAAAGAAAGGCTTGGAAAAAACAGCCCAGGAATATTTCCTGGCAGATAAATCACTTACTTGGTGGGCTGTCGGTGCCTCGCTCATCGCCGCCAATATTTCGGCAGAACACTTTATAGGCACATCTGGATCCGGTTTCGCCATTGGACTGGGAATATCCGCCTATGAGTGGATCGCTGCGATAGCCCTTATCGTAGTAGCAAAGTACTTCCTTCCTATTTTTCTGAAGCACGGTGTATATACCATGCCACAGTTCCTTAGCGAACGATTTAACAAAGGGGTAAGCACTGCCTTTGCCGTGTTTTGGCTGCTGGTATACGTTTTTGTAAACCTTACCTCTGTAAGTTACCTCGGTGCACTGGCACTGGATAAGATCATGGGCATCCCCCTTCAATACGGCATTATTGGCCTGTTGATTTTCTCGGGGATTTATTCCATTTATGGTGGCCTGGAGGCCGTAGCCTGGACAGATGTGGTACAGGTCATTATCCTGGTCGCCGGTGGATTGATCACCACGTTCCTTGCACTGGAAGCAGTAGGAATGGGTGAAGGAGCCATTGCCGGCATGAGTAATCTTTACAACGAAGCAAAAGACCACTTTGTCATGATCATGCCGCAAGGGAGGGTCATGGTGCCCGATGGCGTCGGAGGCACCAGGGATGCTTTCCAGGACCTGCCTGGACTTGCCGTCATCTTGGGGGGGATGTGGTTGACCAATTTGGGCTACTGGGGTTTTAACCAGTACATTATCCAAAAAGGTCTTGCCGCAAAAAGTATTGAAGAAGCCAAAAAAGGCCTTCTCTTTGCCGGTTATCTTAAGCTCCTGATGCCGATCATCGTAGTGATTCCCGGTATTGCCGCTTATGTGTTGATAAATGATTATAGCCCTGAGCAACTCTCAGCCATTCTCAATATGCCTGTCGAGCAGATCGGCACCATCCAAAAATCCGATGAAGCTTATCCTTGGCTTTTGAGAAACTTCATCCCTAACGGCATCAGGGGACTGGCTTTTGCAGCATTGGCAGCAGCCATCGTTTCGTCCCTGGCCTCCATGATCAATAGTACCTCTACTATCTTCACCATGGACATCTATAAGGTATACTTTAAGCCGGATGCCAATAACCGTCAATTGGTGAAAACAGGTAGAATCGTGGCCGTGGTAGCCTTGGCCATTGCCATGTTAGTGGCTCCACAGCTGGCCTCCTTAGATCAGGTTTTCCAATACATCCAAGAGTACACAGGATACATTTACCCGGGTGTCGTAGTCGTATTTGGCATGGGACTCATCTGGCGACAGGCCACAGCAAGTGCTGCACTTTGGACCGCCATTGCGACGATCCCAGCAGGTATCATCTTTAAGGTGTTTTATCCTGAAATGCCATTCTTATTGAGAATGGGATATGTATTTATCATCCTTTGCTTTATCGCATCACTCATCAGCTTTGCCGAGAAAAAGAAATTTGTCAATCCAGACCATAAAGCCGGAAAGCAGGCTGCCAAAACGATCGCATCCAGCTATTTCTTTATCATTCTCGGGATAGTTTGTGCCGCATTAGGGTTTGGGCTATACAGCAGCTACGCCCACATGGGAATCGAATCGATCTTCATGATGGCAGCACTTTTTCTTATGCTGGGCACCATTCTTTATACCAATGTTAAGATGGAAACTGCCGATCCGAAATCCTTCAACACCGACCCGTCACTCTTCCATACCGTAACGCCATTTAATATTGGCGCTGCCGGCATTATCCTGATCGTCGGGCTGCTCTACTACTTCTTCTGGATGTAATGCAAAACAATAAAACAAATAAGTAAGAAAGAGATATGAAAAATCTGAAAGAAAACGAGGTTTGGTTCATTACCGGAAGCCAGCATCTGTACGGGCCGGAAGCCCTTCAGCAGGTGACCGAACATGCCCAAATCATCGCTGAAGAACTGAATAAGTCCAAAAAAATCTCAGTCACAACCGTCTTCAAGCCGATCGTAACGACCACGGAAGAAATTTATGCTGCCGTTCAGGAAGCCAATAATGCCCCCAATTGCATCGGGATAATCACTTGGATGCATACCTTTTCCCCTGCAAAAATGTGGATCAATGGCCTTAAAATCCTTCAAAAGCCCATGCTCCACTTGCATACCCAATACAACCAAGACATCCCTTGGAACTCCATCGACATGGATTTCATGAACCTTAACCAAAGTGCGCATGGAGACCGTGAATTTGGCTTTATGACTGCCCGCATGAAAGTAAAGCGTAAAGTAGTCGTAGGTCACTGGAAGGATGAGGAAGTACATTCCCAGATCGACGTTTGGGCCAGAGCAGCCAGCGGATGGCATGACTGGCAAGGAGCCAAGTTTGCCCGATTTGGAGACAACATGCGCTTTGTAGCCGTAACGGACGGTGACAAGGTAGAAGCAGAATTGAAATTTGGATTTTCTGTCAACACCTACGCTGTAGGAGACCTGGTTACCAAAATCGAGGCTGTCTCCGAAAGTGATCTAAAAGCCTTGATCAAAGAGTACGAAGCGACTTATACACTTTCTGAGGACCTTCAGGCCAATGGTACCAAACGTCAATCCCTGGTGGACGCTGCCAAAATCGAATTGGGCATGCGCGCGTTTTTGGAAGAAGGCGGATTTAAAGGTTTCTCCAACACCTTCGAGGACCTTTATGGTATGAAGCAATTGCCAGGTATCGCCACCCAACGACTGATGGCGGACGGTTATGCGTATGCCGGTGAAGGAGACTGGAAAACCGCAGCTTTGGTACGCGCCATGAAAGTAATGGGCAGCGGGCTGGAAGGTGGCAATGCCTTTATGGAAGATTACACTTACCACTTCGACCCAAACAATAGCTTGGTACTGGGCTCCCATATGCTGGAAGTGGACCCAACACTTACCTCTGAGAAAATTTCATGTGAAGTGCACCCATTGGGTATTGGCGGCAAAGAAGATCCGGTTAGGCTCGTATTCAACGGCGCAGGTGGCAATGGCCTAAATGCTTCCATCGTGGACATGGGCAATCGCTTCAGGCTTATTGTCAATGAAGTGGAAGCGGTAAAACCACTCAAGGACCTTCCCAAGCTCCCCGTAGCAAGGGTAATGTGGAAGCCTCTGCCGAATATGAAGACCGGATGTGCTGCATGGATCTTGGCAGGAGGTGCACACCACACTTGCTTCAGCCAAAACCTTACCACCGAGCATTTGAATGACTTCGCCGTAATGGCCGGCATCGAAAGTGTCAATATCGACCAAGACACTACTTTAAGAGGAATCCAAAACGAGTTGAGATGGAGTGATGCTTACTACCATTTCAATCAAAAATAAATACAGATAAGCATTACGCTAACCAAAAGGCAGCTCCCTGTGGAGCTGCCTTTTTTTGGGTATTGGGTTAGTTATTATCGCTCACTGTACCTGGTACTCCAAGGTTCACTGTCCACGGAGACTGCGCAAAAACTCGAAATCGTTTGTCTCCGATAGTCATGCGGGGCAGGCTATGCTGTCGAAACAACAAGTTTTCACACAACCTGCACAGTTCACCTTCTCCCCCTGCACGGATCCGTTTTCAGTCTCCGGTCTAAAGTCTTGGCTTTGGCACTATTTCAAAATACAACCGATTTCATGAAAATTCCATATATTCATTTTATTTGTTATTTTTGATTACCGGAGTCCGAGAAAACAATCGTCATATTAAAAAAATCAACTGTTTTGCCCCCTCCCCTAAAGGGGACTTTCTAAAGCTCCCTTTAGGGGAGGGGGGTCATTTTTGGGATTGGAATAAAAACCTTCAAATTTCTATTTAAAGACAGTTTTTGATCATATTTGAAATTTAGTCGGACGCCAGTAATTGTTGATAGAAACAAAACCTAGCATAACCAGTATGAACCAGCTTCACAACAACCTAAAATCAGCCCTTATCTTCGGAGGAATGATGGTACTTTTTTCCCACTGCCAAACCAAGACTTCATACGAGCAAACCACCTCTGGTGACACGACAAAAACCGCAGGCCAAGACAGTGTTCAATACCTCTCCGAACCCTTGAGTACCGATCATTTTACAGCAGATCCATCCGCTCATGTATTTGAAGGAAATATCTATGTCTATCCTTCTCATGATGTAGAAACTACTGTGAAGGAAGATGACTCCGGAGCCCATTTCAACATGATGGATTACCATGTCTATTCAATGGAAAGTCCTGAATCGGCTATCCGGGACCATGGAAAAGTACTGGACATCAAGGATGTTCCCTGGGCAAAAAGGCAAATGTGGGCTCCGGATGCCGCAGAAAAAGACGGCAACTATTACCTCTACTTTCCGGCAAAAGACCGGGAAGACATTTTCAGGCTGGGGGTAGCCGTCGCCGACAATCCCACAGGCCCGTTTAAGGCACAGCCCGAGCCGATCAAAGACAGCTTCAGCATTGATCCTGCGGTATTTGAAGATACTGACGGAACTCACTACATTTATTGGGGAGGTATCTGGGGTGGCCAATTGCAAAAATGGCGCACGGGGAAATACCTTTCCACTGGGGACAGCCCTTTTGCCGACGAACCCGCTGATGATGAGCCGGCCATCGCTCCCCAAGTGGCCAAACTCAGCGATGACATGCTGCAATTTGGCGAGGCACCGAAAGACATATTGATCCTGGACCAGGAAGGTGAACCTATCAAGGCCGGCGATCATGAAAAGCGTTTCTTCGAGGCTGCCTGGCTGCACAAGCTCGGGGAAACTTACTATTTTTCCTACTCTACCGGTGACACCCATAATATCGCTTATGCTACCGGAGACAATCCTTACGGCCCGTTTACCTACCAGGGGGTCATCTTAAAGCCGGTACAGGGCTGGACCAACCATCACTCCATTGTGAAAGTGGAAGACCAATGGTATATCTTTTACCATGACACCCAACTGTCCGGCAAAACCCACCTGAGAAACATCAAAATGGCCAAACTCACCCATAAACCTGACGGCACCATCGCAACCATTACACCGGTGGAAGAATTGTGAAATTAAAAAATTATAAGATTGGAAGATTTGGTCGAAGTATGCGGACTTCCAGCCAAAAACTGCGCAAAGGCAAAAATATTTCCATGACCTTGTCACGTTTCTGCTATGCATTGGTCATATAGTTGAAATGAATTTACTTAACCTTATCTTATAAAATTAAAAATGATCGTCGTAAAAGTAACATACACTGTAAACCCAGGTTTTGTTCAACAGAACATGGAGAACATTAAATCCTTTATGTCTGATTTCAAAAAAATGGACACCGGGATTTTTAACTATGTATCTTATTTGTGTGAAGATGGAAGAACATTTGTTCACCTCTCACACTACAAAAATGAGCATATACAAAAACAATTGCTTCAGGTTCCATCATTCCTGTCTTTCCAAAAGCAACGGGATGACAGTGGTCTGGAAGGCCTTCCCGAAATTGAGGTGATGAATGTAGCAGCCTCTTCACATGATTTCTTTGATAGCTAAGATGTGTACCGTGCCTCTCTATGGAAAAGCTGAGTCCATAGCAAAACTATCCTTCTCCCCTTCAGAATGAGAAAGTCTCCCCGCTTACGGTAAGCGGGGAGACTTTACTTTTATTCGGTTTATCACGGTAATCTACTCTAAAAAAGTATTAGCTGAGGGGATTACCCCAATGGAATCCACCGTAACGGACAAATCCCGACACCGACTACTGATCACTGAATACCGCCGACGGCCTACTACACTCAATCCCTGCCAAAGACATCGGAGACTGTGTAAAAACTCAAAATCGGTTGTCATACTGACGACAGGAAAAACCTCAAATACCTGATTAGTGAGATTTCTTCCCGATGGAAGTCGGGACAGGCCCTACCGTCGAAATGAAGTTTTTACACAGCCCGATCGGACACCGGGCATCCATCACCCCACATCAAATATACTGGTTCAAGATATTCTCGTACATTTCCTGCTTACCGCTCGTACTTGCTGGCTCACCAGTAGCGATGGCATGTGCCCTCAAGTCCTCTAGCGTCAACTTGCCCTCTTCAAATTCCTTGCCCTTGCCACTATCAAAAGAAGCATAGCGCTTTTTCCTCAAGGTCTTGTATTCGGATTGTTCCAGGATATCATTGGCGATCAACAACGCCCTGGCAAAGGCATCCATACTGCCAATATGCGCATGGAACAGGTCATCCAGGTCAGTGGAGTTTCTTCTCAGTTTCGCATCGAAATTAACGCCTCCACCTTGCAGCCCTCCTGCTTCCAGGATCACCAAAAGCGACTCGGTCAGCTCCTGTAGGTTCAGGGCAAACTGATCGGTATCCCAGCCATTTTGGTAATCACCTCGGTTGGCATCAATGCTGCCCAGAAGACCTGCATCCGCGGCCACCTGCAGCTCATGCTGGAAAGTGTGTCCGGCCAGCGTAGCATGGTTTACCTCGATGTTCAGTTTGAAATCCTTGTCCAGACCGTAGTGTCTCAAAAAGCCCACCACAGTGGCCGAATCATAATCGTATTGGTGCTTGGTCGGCTCCATCGGCTTGGGTTCGATAAGGAAGTTTCCTTTGAAACCCTGCTTACGGCCATAGTCACGGGCCATGGTCAAAAATTTCGCCAAATGCTCCGTTTCACGTTTCATATCGGTATTGAGCAAGCTCATGTAGCCCTCACGACCACCCCAGAACACGTAGTTTTCACCCCCCAGGGCAATGGTGGCATCGATGGAATTTTTCACTTGTGTGGCCGCCCAGGAAACCACATTAAAATCCGGGTTGGTGGACGCTCCGTTCATGTAGCGCGGGTTGCTGAAAACATTGGCCGTTCCCCAAAGCAACTTGATTCCCGTTTCTTCCTGTTTTTGCTTCGCATACTCCGTGATGGCCTTCATCCGGCTTTCGTATTCTTCGATAGTTGCTCCCTCATCGATTAAATCCACATCATGGAAACAGTAGTATGGAGCGCCTATCTTTGTGATGAACTCAAAGGCTGCATCCATCTTGTCCTTGGCCCGCTGAAGGGCATCTTCTGATTGGTCCCACTCAAAGGTCTTGGTGCCCGGACCAAAAGGATCATCACCTGTGGCATTAAAAGAGTGCCAATAAGCAATTGCAAACTTAAAGTGTTCCTTCATGGTCTTTCCGGCCACTACTTTGTTCTCATCATAAAACCTGAAAGCGAAAGGATTCTTGGAACCCCTTCCCTCAAATTTGATTTTTTCTATTCCTGGGAAATAGCTTTTTGACATAATATATTTAGTTATTTGTTACTGGTTATTGAGTTATTGGTTATTTGGACTCTGATCCGGATAACTATCTGGACGAAAGGTGATTATTATCCATCCGACACTGATTACTGAACACTGATCACCCCTTCACTTTGGCCAAGCTTGCTTCCCAGTGTTCGTAGACCTCTTTGTAGGCACTTACCAGCTTCGGATCAGGCTCGAAGGAGGCTACCTTTTCAAGGCCCCTAAAGGCTTCTTTTGGGCTGGCGTAGATGCCTGCTCCTACTCCTGCCCCTCGCGCAGCTCCTTGAGAACCATCGGTATCGTAAAACTCCAAGTTTACCTCGTTCATATTGACAAAGGCCTCCCTGAACAACGGACTGAGAAACATGTTGGCTCTTCCGGCCTTTACCGTGCCAAGCGTCAACCCCATATTTTTCATGATGTTAAACCCAAAGGTCAGGGCACTCACAATCCCCTCCTGACCGGCCCGGAGTACATGCCGTTTATCATGCTTCAGTAAATTCAGTCCACTAAGGTGTGCACCGATCGTCTTGTTTTCCATGATGCGTTCGGCACCATTTCCAAAAGGGATAAAGCTCAACCCCTCTGCACCCAAAGGCACTTCTGCGGCCAGCTCGTTCATGGATTCATAGCCAATGGATTCACCACCCAACATGTTCTTGAGCCAGCTATTGAGTATTCCTGTGCCACTGACACACAATAATACGCCATAATGGGGATTACCCGCAAGGTGGTTGACATGCAGGAAAGTATTCACCCGAGACTGCGGATCATAGACGGGCGCTTTGCTTACGCCATAAACAGTTCCAGACGTTCCTGCTGTCGTGGCCAGTTCTCCGGCTTCCAGCACGTTCAGGGAAAATGCATTGTTCGGCTGATCCCCGGCCCTATAAGTCACGGGTACTCCTTCATCAATACCAAGAGCCGCAGCCGCAGCCGCATTCACTTTGCCCCCCTCAGCAAAAGAAGGGATCGCCATGGCCAATAAATCGCTATCTATCCCATAGTGATCCAGCAAGTCTTGGCTCAACTGGTTTTCTTTAAAATCCCAAAAGACACCTTCAGAAAGACCAGATTCAGAGGTAAATATCTCCCCGGTCAATTTCATGGCAATAAAATCTCCAGGAAGCATCACTTTATGGATTTTCTCATAATTGCCAGGCTCATGGTCCTTCACCCATTTCAGTTTGGAAGCGGTAAAATTACCCGGTGAGTTAAGTAAGTGTGAAAGGCAAAAATCACTCCCTAATTCTTCGAAAGCCTTATTACCGGTAGCCACGGCCCTGCTGTCACACCAGATGATCGATGGCCTGATGACCTCCTGGTCTTTGTCCACCATCACCAACCCGTGCATTTGGTAGGAAATCCCGATGCCCTTGACTTCCCCGGACTTGACTCCTCCGGCATGAAGGATACTTTTAGTCGTTTCCTTCACATACTTCCACCACATCATCGGGTCTTGTTCTGCCCAGTCGGGCCGAGGAGAATCGATGGGCATTTCTACTTTGGGCCGGCCTTCTGCTGCGATCACCTTGCCTGTATCCGCATCCAGCAATGTCGCCTTCACCGAAGAGCTACCTATATCGTATCCGATTAATAATCGTCGCATTGGTTACTTTGTTATTGGTTATTGAGTTATTAGTTATTAGGTCCACAGTCGGCTCAGCATGTGTAAAACTCGGCATCGTGTGTCCCCGATAGTCATGCGGAGCAGGCTATTCTGACGACAGGAACAAACTCAAACACTTGATTATCAGTGTTTACGAAATTAATGAGATTTCTTCCCGATGGAAGTCGGGACAGGCACTACTGTCGAAATGACAAGTTTTCACACAGCCTCGACAGACCACGGTCCACCGCCAACAGTTGTCCACAGTTACGTCCAGGTAGCACCGGGATTGACTTTCGGCCTTCGCCATTCGGCTACCAATCACCGATTACTGGCCACCGGACACGGGTTACTGAATACTGATTACGACAAATTTCGATCAAAAAGACGCTACCTACTAACATTATTCGACTAAATTGTAATACTCTTTGATCAAAATCATAAGCAAAGAGTATCATTTATTAATTTTGGAAGATAACAAAACCTCCCACAAAATGAGACCAATTGTCCAGAAGCTTCCCCGGCAGGAATTCAAGTCATTCGTTTCCATTACCCTGAGCACGCCACTGTTCGAAACTCCCTGGCACAGGCATGTGGAAAATGAAGTGCTGTATATCCAAGAAGGTTTTGGCACAGCCATCATCGGGGATTTTGTCGGGGAATTTTCTACCGGGGACCTCTTTTACATCGGATCAAATGTCCCCCATTGGTTTCGAAAGGCCCATAAGGATCTTTTCTGTTCAGTAGTGGTCATCCAGTTTGATCAGCGCATTTTTGGGCACACGTTTTTGAAAATGCCGGAATTAGCAGAAGTGAGAAAGCTGATTAAACTGAATCAGGGCATGGCTGTGGATTATAGCTCACAGCCGGAGCTCGTTAAAAAAATCCAACAGCTGGTCACTACAGAAGGTTTTGAGCATATCGGCATCCTGCTGCATGCCCTTCATACCATCGGCACAAAGACCCAAAATACCACCCTGACCAATGAGCCTATCGACTCTTTTGATTCCAAAGGCATCATCGATGAAGTGCTGGAATACACCTTCAACCATTTCCATCAAAACATCAAGGTAGACGAAGTAGCCGCCATGGCCAAAATGAGCACTTCCAATTTCCGCCGCTTCTTTAAGCTCAATACCAAAAAGTCCTACTCCGGGTTCCTAAAAGAGATCCGTATCGCCCACGCCTGTAAGCTCCTCAAGGACAAAAATGTATTTATCTCCCAGATCTTCCATGAATGCGGGTACCGCAACATTACCAATTTTAACCGCCAATTCAAAGAAGTAAAAGGCATAACGCCCTCGGCGTATCGGGCGGAGATCTATCGGTCGTAGATCAATTGCTCACGCAAAATACAGAAGGCACAGAACTAGTTAAAGCTGTTCGTAAAGCAGGAGTTTTCTCGTGTGCGGTAGGGCTTGAATTTTAATCCAAAATCTACACAGCGGTGGGGTTTTGGTTACTTTTTTACCTGAAGCACAAAATGACACAAAGAAGTGAGTAAAATATAATTTGGAGGTAAAATGGTCAATTCAAATTATGAGACAGCCTCATCCCAAATAAATTGATCCAACACGTCTTGCTACATAAATGCCATATCTATTGGTAAGCCGCCGTAAACCTACAGTTTGGAAAGTTTGGACATCCATAGAACTTGCCATAAGAACCTTTTTTTAAAACTAACTGACTATTACAATTGGGACAGATTTTTGACGCGATTTTCTTTCTTCGCTCACTAGAGCGTCTTCTTACATATTTTGTATGCCCCCTAACTTCCTTCCTATCTTTTAGATTAAGTTGATTCAACCTATCCCTAATCAACCTCATCTGATGATATGACAAACATGTTGTTTCGTTTTGCCGCTTGATAAATCTAAGAAGTTCACTTAGGTAAATAATAGGCAGTTCTGAAGTGATATTTTTCAACTCACAGTCCCCAGTAAAGACAACTATGGGATAGTAATGAATACTTTTATAATCAGAAAGTGTTTTTTTTAAAGCATGGACATGCACCCAGTTTTGCTTAATCGGATTACTAAGTTTTGTCTTATATTTATAAATGGTCTGAGTCCAGTATTCGGAATTTTGATGTCCGTGAATCCATCCTTTATAATTTTTGGTTTCAATGACAAATATCCCATTTCTACTAATCACGACATGATCAATTTGTGTGGTTGAATGACCATTTTTTATCAAGAGGTCATTTAAAACCAAGTATTTTCCCTTTTTAAGCCTTCTTAGTTTCAGAGATACTTTATATTCACCCACGGCTCCTTTCGCCTTTGCAACAATCCTCTTCCAAAGGAAAAAATAAAACAAATACAACAGCAATATTAAACAGCTTAAAATAACGGCATCCATATTATATCATACTCATTCCTATCAATATTAAACCTATTGCCAATCCTACCATCTGATAATGAGCAGACTTTCCAGAAACACTTTCATCCTTACGTACTGGATTCAAAACCTTAAAGATCATATTCTTTTACGAGTTAGTTGCTATTCTGAAACCCAAATCGTCTATTTTAAACGAGAAAGGATGACTTCTTCTTCTCGTTGTAGCCATTACACTCCTTTCTTGGTCACACCATCCTCCACCACGAAAAACGCGGTAAGTTCCGTAAACAGTCTCATCATAGCTATCTGAACACCACTCCCAAACATTCCCCAACATATCATAGAGTCCCCATCGGTTAGGCTTCTTTTGTCCAACCTCTTGCGGTTGATTACTGGAGTTATCTTTAAACCAGGCAATTTCTTTCAGTTCCCCATATCTGATGTCTTTCCTTCCCGCTTGGCAAGCATATTGCCATTCAGCTTCTGTTGGTAATCGAAATCCATTTGCCTTTGAATTAAAGGTCACTTTTTCAGCTGATACATCTATAGCATAGTATTTGTCTCTTCCTAAAAATTCAGATAGCCCATTACAAAAAATAACTGCTTCGGCCCAAGAAACTGTTTCGACCGGTAATCTGTCCCCTTTGAATGAAGAAGGATCCTGATCAGTTACCGATTTATATAATTCCTGGGTTATTGGGAATTTAGAGAGTTCGAAGCTATTAATGCCGACCGACCACCTTTCTTTTGTTCGGTCGTCTCTCAAAACTACAGTCCCGGTTGGAATGGACACAAACAACTCGTCAATTGCTTTTTTATCTATTTTATCGTTTATCGTTTTCACGTTGTCTTTTTAATAACAGCTAACGGATACGGGTATGCTAAGTAAATAATTGAGAAGGGATTTCCTTTCAAACCATAAGGAAGTTTGAAAGGATTCTAATTTATTAAAAAAACGGAGCGAAGGCAACTCCCAATCTATGCAGGATATGCAAGACGGGATTGCTTCACTCCGTTTCTCTTCATTCGCTATAAATTGTGTATTACCAGAACACGCTGTAAAGCGCCACGATGATGCCGCAAATCAGTACGGCTCCCACTTTGAACTTGGTGCTAGTGGAGAACAGTTCTGCGTCCACTTCGATGGCTTTTTGGCTGTCTTTGCCTTTGCCTTCGTACAAGCTGATGCCGATGATCAGTGCCGCAAGTACCAAGAACACCACTCCCATCCGGTCAATAA
This sequence comes from Echinicola soli, assembly GCF_006575665.1. NCBI lineage: Bacteria > Pseudomonadati > Bacteroidota > Cytophagia > Cytophagales > Cyclobacteriaceae > Echinicola > Echinicola soli. The sequence goes on along the minus strand of NZ_CP041253.1, from coordinate 2,248,000 downwards.
ACGGTAAGTTTGGCGTAATGAACTTAAATAGCGCTGACAACGGAATAGTCAGCACCGCCGCAGTCAGGGCTGCATTGGAGGTGGTTTTCTTCCAGAAGAAGCCAAAGATAAAGATCGCAAACACCCCTGGTGACACAAACCCGGTATATTCCTGGATATACTGAAAGGCCTGGTCCAGCTGTCTCAGCTGCGGTGCCACGATCGCCGCTATCACGAAGGCCACCACCGCTGTGATCCTACCGATGTTCACCTGATTGCCTTCGGAGACATTTTTGTTGAAAAATTCCTTATAGATATCAATGGTAAAGATTGTTGAGGTACTGTTGGCCATGGAGGCCAGTGAAGAAACGATCGCCGCTGTCAAGGCCGCAAATGCCAAGCCTTTTAAGCCCGGAGGCAACAAGTGAAGCAAGGTAGGATACGCTCTATCGGACTTGGCCAATCCCGTCACAGGATCTGTCATGGACTCAATAAAGCTGGCATCAGCACCCTTCTGTACGATCACATACGCTGCGATACCAGGGATCACCACGATCAGTGGCATCAATAGCTTCAAGAAACCGGCAAATACCATCCCGGTTTGGGCTTCACCAAGGCTTTTTGCGGCCAGTGCCCGCTGCGTAATATACTGGTTACATCCCCAATAGTTGAGATTGACGATCCACATCCCACCGATCAGGACGCTCAGACCGGGCAAGTCAAGGTAAGCATCTCTGCTGCCGCCAGAACCATCAGGGATCATCATTTCACCCCTTTCGATAATCATACTAAAATGTGCAGGCGCGGCTTTCCTTAAGATACCAATCCCTTCCCACACATCGCCATCGCCTACCAGGCTAAGGGCCAAGTAGGTTGTCGCCAGTCCACCGGCTACGAGGAACACCACTTGTACCACATCGGTCCAAGCAACCGCTTTAAGGCCTCCATAGATGGAGTACACCATCGCAAACAGGGCCAGTCCCATAATACCATAGGTCAATGGGACACCCATGATGGTCTCCAAGCTCAATGCCCCCAGATACAGGACAGAGGTCAGGTTTACAAATACATAGATCAACAGCCAGAAAATAGCCATTACAGTTCGTACCCGGCCATCATACCGCCTGTTCAGGAATTGGGGCATGGTGTAAATCCCTTCCTTCAGGTAAATCGGCAGGAAAAATATCGCCACCACCAAAAGCGTGGCCGCAGCCATCCATTCATATGTAGAAATCGCCAGTCCCAGCGCAAAGCCTGAACCTGACATTCCGATAAACTGTTCGGCGGAAATGTTCGAGGCGATCAAGGATGCACCTACAGCCCACCACGGCAAAGCTTTACTTGCCAGGAAGTAATCTTTGGAATCCTTCACGTGACCCTTCTTTTCTCTCGACACGACGATACCCATCGTGATGATCAAAAGACAGTAGGCCACAAAGACAACAAGGTCTAATGTGTTAAAGGTCATTTTGTGTAATAGGTTAAATGGTTTTTATTCGTTTCAAATTAGCGCTTAAGTTATTGCTTTTTTTGCAAAGTATTGTCATTCCACTTTCAGGAGAATCTTAAAAATCCGTCAAATCGACTAGATTTTTAAGGGAAGTCCTCTTGTCCACTTCTGCTATCACCATCGACTATAAAAAATCCTTCAATTTCACACAACCACATTTACCTGTTCTTCTGCCCCCCTTCTTTGGTGAATTTTACTCACCTGTATACCTCAAAGCAGTCATCCCTTGCCACACTATTTGTATTCAACCGCACTGAGCTAGTATTAGAGTCCTGTCTAGCACAAAACTGGCCCATTGTGACTGGAAAATCGCTTTTAGATGAGAGACGGCTTATTCCACTAGCTACGCCATTCTAACAATGCCTTTGTCATTCCGACGAATTAGAAATTGTGATTTATACAACATTTTTTTTTGAAAAGCGATTTCCCTGCCCATTGTGGCGCCTTTTTGCACCAAAACACCCCACCTGACCTCCCCTGCCAGGGAAGAACTGATACTTTTTCTTACGCTATTCTACCGAAATTTCAAACGGTGAGGCCGGCAGTCCCTCCGTATTGACCAGATTAGCCCTTTCGGGGTTATCTGCCCAGGCATACCGAGCTGTCTTGGGACTCTTCACCATTGGACTGGACAAGATCACTTTTTCTCCTTCGATCCGGGCATCCGCCCAATGGAAATCTCCGTCCTCTCCTGCCACAGCAAACCCTTTGGGGGCACGGCCATCAGACGTTTCCAATCTACTGCCTGCCGTCTCAAAAGTAAGCTCAATCACCTCTTCTTGGACTTTGCCCCTTTCCAGGGAAGGGCCAGAAAACGGCCCGTCCTTTTCACCATAAGCCAAGGCAAAGGCCAGAAGTGCCAATCGGTCGCCAATGGTCTTTTTGTCCAGCGGATGGATGTCATTGGCTTCACCAGCATCGATGGCCACGGCCATGCCAGTGTGAGACACATCCTTCGCCACCGTTCGCTGTTTTTCCCGGAGAACGGCCCAGTTGCTTTCTTGGGGCGATTCGGAAACCTCCATAAAATTGGGTAACTGCACATAAAGAAAGGGCAGGTCTTTACAATCCCAGGCCTTGCGCCAGCCATTGATCAACGCTTTCATTTGCTCAGCATAGATCGAGGGATTTCCGGTATTGGATTCCCCTTGGTACCAGATCACGCCCTTGACCGGAAACTGCTGCACGGGAGCCATCATCGCCTGATACAGCCCTAGCGGTTTCCATCGTACAAAGGTCTGCCCTGGCAGCGCTGGCATGGATGCGCCAAGCTGATAATGCCAATCACACTTCAAATCGATGACCTGGTCGCCCACTTCCAATTGATAGGGCTTCTCCTCCACAAAACCTCCCTGACCGCGTTCACTTATCAGCCTTACCGCTAACACGTTCTTCCCCTGCCGCAACACTCCCGCTGGCACGTTATAGCGCCGTGGAGGATAGCGATAGCCTGTCGAGCCTACCAATTGGCCATTGACATAGGTCGAATCACTATCGATCATCGTTCCCATAAGCAGCTTAGCAGAAAGCGAACTGACCTGGGGATCATCGAGCTCAAATTCCTTTCTGAACCAATAAACGCCATTTACGGCCCGATCATCTTTTAAGGGCAATAGCGTCAAGCGTTCCATTTCTCCCCAGTCATCGGGCTCTACATCCGATGAAGACCACGGCGCAGCTGGCTGGGCGTAGCCTTTATCCTTCTGCCACACGGCTTTTTGCCAAGTGCTAATGCGTTCTCGGTCTTGTTTTTCGATTTGCTTGATCAAGTCGGGATTCCTGAATTTTTCTACTTCTGCAAAGTCCTCTGGAAACCGCTTCAGCTCCTCCTTTCTGATCCAAGACTGAATGGGTGAACCACCAACACTGGCATTGATCAGACCAATCGGCACATCGTATTTCTCATTCAGCCGTTTTGCAAAAAAATAGGCCACCGCCGAAAATTGGCTGATATGCTCCTTGTCTACTTGGATCCATTCCCCTCCAGGGGTGTCCATTTGCAAATGGGAAAAATCATAGGCATCCGGCACATCAAAATACCTGATGGCGGGCCTGGCCTCTTGCTCAAATTCCCAGGGAAACATCGGCTGCACACGCGCCATGGTCAACTCCATATTGGATTGGCCTGAACAAGCCCACACATCTCCAATATAAACATCCTCCAATATAATCGAATTCTCCCCATTCATCTGCACAGTGTAAGGGCCTCCCTCCTTCATCGAGGGGAAAGACACCTCCCACTCACCACCTTCAGTGGCCTTGGTTTCTTTTTTTTGCCCACTAAACCGAACCGTAACTTTTTCGCCAGCATCGGCCCATCCCCACATTCGGATAGGCTGGTCACGCTGCAGCACCATCCCATCACTGATTAAATGCGGAAGCCTTACTTTGGCCTGCAAAGCACCTGTCAGCATCACTATCAAGGCAATAAGTAGAGATGATCGGTTTATGGTTAAAATCATGGTTTAAAGAACTTATCGTCATGTTACTTTCGATATCCAGGGGCCAAAGACTTATTATAAATTTGGTCAAAAGTAGGTAGACTTTGACCAAAGCGTACATGTTATTTCTTTGTTTCAGGTAAAAGGCCGTATCCTTCTTCCAAAGAAGAACAGGTTTTTATTCTGATTATGTCCAGTAGCACGCCGGGATCTACCCAAAACAACTCCAGGGTATTGATTCCTTCCTTTAGGGAAATATGCTGTGCTGTTTTGATGGCTGCATTGCGGAGGACGTTTTGTTTCCACTCTTCGCTCCTTCCATGCGTCTCAAAGTTCAACACCTGAACAGCGGCGCCATTTACAGAATACCCTAGTCTAAGGCCGTTTTCTTTGGTCAATGGATGGGTAGGCAAGGCCTGAAAATCAATGGACACTTCGTCCGCCCTTTGATCCAAATAAAATTCAAAGATCAAAGAAGCTTGGGCTTCAAAATCCCCTTTCACGCTAGGTTGCTTGAGAGGTGAAGTCCCCATCACTGCCCCGCTATGGCCCAGTCCCTCGACTAGCTGCCAGCTTTGTCGGCCATTGGTATTTTTATGGCTGTAATTTTCAGCATACATAATCACTTGCCCGTTATCAGCGACAAATCTGACATCCTTGGCCTCTTCCATATTGTTCAACTCCACCGGAACGGATTCAGCTTGGCCATCCACCTCAAGGTGAATTTCTCCGGTCACCTTCGATTCCGACCGGGAAACTTTTGACCAATCTATCTCCACCCAAATCCTGGTCTCCTTTTGGCCAGTTGGCACCAATACTCCTGAAGATTGGTTCAGAAGGATATAATCAGGTTTGGAAACTACCTGCCAAGAGGCTTCTGCTTCACTTTTCAGGTACAGGTCAAAGAAATGTTTTCTTTTGGTCATATTATTGAACACGGGAAGTTTACCTTGGACAATTCCTCCTCGCTCCAGACTTATCCCGACCGAATGTTCAACTGGCTTACGTTCTGCAAGGACAATTTCAGGATCTTGGTATACGGGCAGCCCTCTGGGCGCATGGTCCATCATATGATTCCATTTGCCATTAAGGAGCTGCTGGTTATAAAAGGCCGTTTCTTCCACAATTTCATCATAAGCGACACGGCTCTTAGCAGCGTAATCAGCTGCCGATAACCTTCCTTCCTTTTGGTAACTCAATGCTTTTTGGCGATAGAGAAATTTCTGATTCATCAGGGAAGCTCCCCTCACCGGGTAATAAGCCAACTGGTAAAATGCAGGAAAATACTCCTCGTCCATATTGGATTTGATTTCCTGCAAATCCGTCTCTATCGCTTGATAAGCGTCGATCCTTCTTTCTACTTCATCTCCAGCGACAAAGGGATGATAGGCACTTTCGAATACAGGTGTAGTAGGCTCGGTTTGGCTCCAGCCCATAAATTCAGGCCGGCGCTCAAAGCCCAGCTGGTAATACTTCCATTTCACTTCTGCTATGGCCTTTCCCTGCTCTCCAAAAATACCTTTATGCCAAGCTGTCAAGTGCTCTTTGACATAGGCTGGCTGTTCGAAAGGCCTTACATCATAAGCCATATCCAAAAACAACTGGATGTTATATTCCAACGGCTTGATATCTCCCACATTGATCACCCAAATATCCCGGGCCTCCAGGCGGTAAGCTTTCATCATCTCCTCCCTGATCAGGGCGGGATGTGTAGAGCTTAGCCATAGGTAATCATGTGGCCTTCCCCAATAAGAGGCATGGTAATATACACCTGATCCGCCTGCTCGCCGCCGCTCATTGGCATCACTGAGCCGACGAATATAACCGTAATTATCATCTGGCCAGACCAAGGTAATGTCCGTCGGCAAATCCAGCCCTGCATCATAAATCCCCAACACTTCCTTATACGCAGTAAAGGCCTGCGGAACCGTCGCTGCATCAGCCGCAATATGCTTTTCGAGCATTCCACGTTGGTCTTGGATGACTTTTTCCAATATCTTCGCAGCCTCTTCGGTACTGCCTGCACCTTCCATTCCACTGTCATGCACGCCTCTCATACCGACGGTGTACACAGCATCGATGCCTTGGCTCTCCTCAACCCGTTGGTCCCAGTATTTGTAAACTTGGTCCCGGTTAATGGAATAATTAAACTCCCCTAATCGGTCATGATCCCATTCATCGACATTATTGCGAAGCATGGGCTCAGCATGAGAAGTACCAATGACAACACCATAACTCTTCGCCATCTGGGCATTGCCTGGATAATGGAAAAATGCTTTGGTGCTTGGATGCATGGCCGGCCAAATAAAGTTGGCTTTTAGCCGTAGCAAAAGCTCAAAAATTTTGGCATAGGTTTTTGGGCCAATGTCTCCGGTCTCCGGCTCAAAGGTCTTGGCAGCCCAAGGCTGAAGCCCCCAATCCTCATCATTGAGGAATATTCCTCGGTATTTGGCAGAAGGCTCTTTACTGGTAAATGGCTGCTTGCCTACATGCAATTCTTCAAGATGCTTTACAGGCACATCGGCCCACCAATTCCACGGACTGACTCCTATCTGCTCAGAAAGCTCATATATGCCAAAAATAGCACCTCGCGGATCACTTCCCGCAATGACTAATGCTTCATCTACGCCCGGAAAGGGCTGCTGGACCACTTGTCGGTGAAACACCTCCCACTTTCCTTTAAGGGCACTTAGGTCCAGTTTGCCAGCTTTCTCCAGTTTTTTCAGTATGGAGCTTTCTCCCACTACACCAATCACCACCACTTGAGCATGCCCGGCCAAGGCAACTTTTTTTAGCAGATCGGGAGTTTTCCCCGTGACAGCATGGACATCTTTTTGGAAATTTTCAGTGGCTATCAAGACGCTCTTTTCGATTTCATCGTCCACCACCAAGGCAGTAGCAGCATCTGCCACCAAAGGGAAACGTCCTGCTCCAGCATGTTTGGAAACTACGTCGTTTGACTGCCTGGCAAAAACCTGACTACAGACAAAAAAAAGACTGGCTAATAGTGTAAAAAGGAAGATGTGTTTTATAATGTTCATTAATGGTTATTTTTAAGTGGATTTCCGTGATTGGAAGGGGTTCTTTACCTCTTGATACTTAAATCTTGAAACCTGGTACTGCTTTGTTCTAATCAGAGAAGCTCGCTTCGATCCCCCGTTCCAGACCGCGAAGTTCGGCCAGTCCCTTAAGCCGACCGATCGCAGAATATCCCGGATTGGTCTCTTTCTGTAAATCGTCCAGCATCTGATGTCCATGGTCTGGACGGAAAGGAATAGGGATGTTTCGCTGTGCATTGAGTTTGACCAATCGCTCCATAACAGCACACATATCTACATCGCCATCCAGGTGATCGGATTCATGAAAATTGCCCAAGGCATCTTTTTTCACATTCCTCAGATGGGCAAAGTAAACGCGATCGCCGATGGCATCCAAGATAGCTGGCAAGTCATTATGAACACCTGCTCCCAGTGAACCTGTACAGAAACAGATCCCATTGAAAGGTCTATCCACTGCCCGGATGATGTACTCCAAATCCTCCCTGCTGGAAGCAATACGCGGCAATCCCAAAATCGGAAAAGGTGGATCATCAGGGTGAATGGTCATCTGAATACCTTCCTCCTCACAAACATCGGCTATGCTCTCCAAGAAATAGGTCAGGTTCTTTTGGAGTCCTTGTTTACCTATTTCACCATAAATCCCAATGCTTTCCTCCAAGGCCTCCAAGGTTACCCCACCTTCAGTAGGCACACCCATTAGGATAATTTCCGTCAATGCTTCCATTTTTTCTTTGGACATCGTGGCATGCCTTGTTTCTACTTGGGCAAGGATTTCCGGCTTATAAAATGTTTCTCCATCTTTTCTGCCCAAGATTTTCAAATCAAATACCGCAAGATCTATCCAGTCCAAATACAGTGCCTTTGCTCCATTTTCCAGTGGCCACTCCAAGGCTGTCCGTGTCCAGTCCAGCACGGGCATAAAGTTATAGCAGACTGTTTTGACACCACACTTGGACAAGTTCCGCAGGGTTTTCCGGTAGTTTTCCAGGTAAAACTCGGCATGCTCATTCCTGGTTTTTATGGCCTCATGCACCGGTACACTTTCTACTATTGACCATGTCAGGCCAGTCTTTTGAATTACCTCTTTTCGCTCTTGGATAAGCTGAATGGGCCATTCATCACCATGCGGAATCTGGTGCAAAGCAGACACCACCCCCGTGGCTCCCGCTTGCTTGATATCCAGTAAACTCACCGGGTCATTGGGCCCGTACCATCGCCATGATTGGATCAATCCCATAATAATAGTCTCTTGTTGGTATAGGTTTCATAAACTGATCAGTTAATAGCTCAATCTACATTTAATTAAAATTCCACGTACATTGGTCAACAAACTGCTCTTTCCCCTTGTATCCAATTACATCAATGGTATTTTCACCTTCTGATAGCCGAATACCATCCCAAGTAATTACTTGTATATCAGACTCCACCTTTTGGGAAGAAACTTTCTTACCGTTCAGATAGAGTACTACTTTGTCCAAGTTTGAATATACTTTTACAGAAGTATTCTGATGCTCACGATCCACCAATCTCCGATTGGCAATATGAAGGACTGGTTCATCTGACCAGTTGGCCTTATAAAAATAAAATGCATCTTTTTTCACCTCACGGTCGTGGGTTATCAATCCCTTATGATTGATAAAAGCCCGATCGCCTCTATTGACTTTTGTCCAGCTAAAATCAAACATATTCCAAATGTATTTTCCCCAGATAAAGTCAAGGTCTTTAATATTTTTCCAGACATTCTCATGATAAAATGCTTGGTATTGTTCCGGGAAAAATTGTCCTGTGGGATCAGGCTTCTCAAAATATTCTGCTTGTTGGCTTATTGATCCACCGGCTCCATATTCACTGATGGCCATTTTCACACCTTTACTCTCCCAAGCGTTACGCGCCCATTTCTCATAGCCGCTCCAATCACCAGCTTTGCCATACCAGCCAAAGTATAGATTCCATGCTGCCAGATCGGTCACCTGATGAACATCCGCCGGTCTAATATTGTCAGCAAACACCGTAAGCCGCCCCGGGTCCAATGACTTGGCAAGCGAATGGAGCACTTGGAGATCCTTTTGTGTCACCCTTGTTTCATTGTACATCCCCCAGGTAAATATCCCTGCTTTATTATAATTCTGTTTGATCAATTCTTTCAGTTGCTGTTCACAACTCTCCATAAATAATCGGTTTTCGGCTTGGTAAGTAGGTGTATTGGGAATCTCCGCCCATATTACTATGCCGGATTGACTGAGAAGGTCATACAAATAATCCGACTGCTGGTAGTGGGCCAACCGCACAGTAGTGGCACCAAGTTCATTGATCAATTCTACATCCCTTTCGTGCTGTTCCGGACTTAATGCCGGTCCATACCCCGCTATTTCCTGATGCCTACACACCCCATAAAGTGGATATGAGCTTCCATTCAGCATAAAACCTTTTTTTTCATCCACTTCAAAATACCTCAACCCGATCTTTTCCCGGACTTCATCAATTCTTTGCCCATTATGCAATACCACTACTGAACAGGTATAGAGATAAGGATCTTTCTTTCCATTCCAAAGCCGGGGGTTTTCTATGTCCAGCGAAAGTCTGCTTGAATTCTGTCCTTCGCCTTCAATGCTTAAGCTTTCTTTCGTTTTACCAACCTCGTTCCCAGAAGCATCATAAAAAGAAACCTCAAGATCATACTTTCCAGGGTTCAATTGCTTTCCGGCAGACACCAATGCCTCAACTTGTAAACTTGCCCGACTTTCATTTACGTCCTGCTGCTGGACATACACTCCGCTAGAGGCATAGTCCATTGGGGATACACATACATTAGGTGTCGTAAAATAAGTGACCGGTCGGTAAATCCCGCCATAAAGAGGGAACAACTGCTCAGATGGCGGAGCCATATCAATGCTCGGGACATTGTCCACTTTTACAACTAACAGATTTTCTTTTCCATACTGCAATTGATCTGTCACTTCCACACAAAAAGCAGAATAACCGCCTCTATGCTTTCCTACAAGCTGTCGGTTAACATATACTTCAGCATATAAACTCACTCCTTCAAACCGGATAAAGTGTCTCTTTCCCTTATCCTGGTCACCCACCTTGAGGCGGTGCTCATAAGTCCCTACACCATGATAAGACTTTAAACCTTCCGTCAGCACATCCTTATCATTCCAGGTATGCGGCACTTTCACTTCCTCCCATTCAAAAAGTCTCCAATTTTTTTCAGGCTCCTGGGACAAGTCTGCCTTAACGAATTGCCAGTTTTTCAGTTTACGGTGTGAACGGTCAGCCAAAAACTCTTGGGACAGGCCAGGTAAAACAATCGCTATGAACAAGGTAACACCAATTAATATTGTTAGTAGACTTCTAAACATATGATTTTTTTTAATTATTGTTCTTAACAAAATAACACCATTATCACCCCAATCTCAACATTTTCCGAATTTATTGCAATCGATTTCATAAATTTTACCTATCTGATTATATCATCAAAAAACAAAAAAACATATAAAAATATGATTTACAGCTTATTACACACAAACAAATCTATACACAAAATTTACAACTATAATGGATTATATCCATCCAGCCAACTCATAAATCGATATACTCCGTTAATACAATCGGTTCCATAAATCAAAAATATATCCTATATTCGACCCAGCATATCATGGGTACCAAGTACAAGCATGACTAACCCTCCATAAATGCGACAATGATCAACCCCTCTAAAAAGGAAATCGGACTACTTTAGCACAGCAAATTATCGTAGTTAGAGAGGAAACCCTAAAATAAAGCAACCGATTGCATCGAATTACAAATTCATCAAGCGAAAGAATTCTGCCAATATGAACAAGGAAATCACTATATACGACATTGCCAAAGACCTTGGCGTATCACCTACCACTGTCAGCAGGGCACTGAACGACCATCCAGCCGTCAATGCCAAAACCAAACAACGGATCTTCGAAGCAGCAGACAAAATGGGATACCGCTCCAATGTCTTCGCTTCCAACCTGAGAAGGAAAAGTACCAATAACATTGGTATCATTGTCCCACGACTGAACAGCTCCTTCCAGTCATCCGTACTGGCAGGCATGGAAAAGTCAGCCAATGAGGCCGGCTTTAACCTGATCATCAGCCAGTCATTGGAATCTTACGAAAAGGAAAGGGCCAATGCCAGGTCCATGTTCAATAGCCGCGTGGACGGCTTATTGGTTTCCTTGGCAGGGAATACGGAAAAAACCGAACACTTCCAGCCCTTTATGGAAAAAGGAATACCCGTCATGTTCTTTGACAGGATAGCATCAAAACCAGGCTGTACAGGTGTAATCATAGATAACAGACAAGCAGGCTATAACGCCACCAAGCACCTTATCCAGCAAGGCTGCAAGAATATCGTACATGTCTTGGGCAACCTTAAGATCAACGTGTACGACGAAAGGCTCAAAGGATACAAGTACGCCCTAATGGATCATGACATCCCCTTTTCCCAGGACAATGTCATTCATTCTGATCTCAACGAGGAAGCCGGAGAAGATATTGCCAATAAAATACTGGCCATGAAACCGATGCCTGACGGACTCTTTGTCTCCAACGACGCCTGTGCTGCTAGCTGTATTCGCTCTCTAAAACAAGCAGGCATCGCTATTCCTGAAGACATTGCCGTAGTAGGCTTCAATAATGACATGATTTCCAGACTAATAGAACCCAACCTCACCACTACCCATTACCCTGGATATGAAATGGGGGAAGTAGCCATGAAAAACCTGATCAACCACCTCAGCGACAGCACTGAGGGTGTTTTGCAAAACACGAATACGATTACCCTGAGGTCCGAACTGATCATTAGGGACTCTTCGCTAAAAAAGAAAAGCGAAGCCTGACCAACAAAACCCAAAAACCATAAAACCCGGATAGTATGAAAAGGTCTTTTACCCTACTTTTCGTTTTGGCACTTCTGTGCATTGTTCACCACACTTGCTTAGCCAATGACGGCTATAACCTCTGGCTGCAATACCGTCCCTTACAAAACGCCGAACACCTATCCACTTACCAAAAGCAGGTACAATTCATCACCCTTCCCGGACAAAGTGCCACATCCGAAATCATCCAAGAAGAACTCCATCTTGCACTTGGAAAGATGCTAGGTACATCTCCGGAATTCTCCAACTCTCCAGATCCAGAAACCACCCTCATTATCGGCACTCGCGGGCAACTCCCTGACCTCAGCGCAAGAGTGGCCGAAGAAACCTGGAGCAACCTTGACGCTGAAGGATTTATCATCCAGAGCATCCAATACAATGGTGAAAACACCTTATGGATAACCGGAAATACCGATCAGGCCTTGCTCTACGGAACGTTTGATTTCCTAAAGCTCCTGCAGACACATCAAGACATTTCCTCACTGGACATCATTTCCATACCAAAAACCAAGATCAGGGTGCTCAATCATTGGGACAATCCCGACAGGACTGTGGAACGCGGATATGCTGGCGCTTCGATCTGGGACTGGCACCGACTCCCCGATTACATCAAACCGCAATACATTGACTATGCCCGTGCCAATGCCTCTATTGGCATCAACGGAACAGTCCTGACCAACGTAAATGCAAACGCCCAGGTCCTCACCCCATATTTTCTTAAAAAAGTCGCTGCCCTGGCCGATACTTTCCGCCCTTATGGCATCAAAGTGTACCTCACCGCTCGTTTTAGCGCCCCTATCGAAACCGGAGGGCTCGATACGGCAGACCCACTGAATCCCGATGTGCAGAAATGGTGGAACAAAAAGGTCAATGAAATCTATGATTACATTCCTGATTTTGGCGGATTCCTTGTCAAAGCCGACTCGGAAGGACAACCGGGACCACAAAACTACGGCCTAACCCAAGCTGAAGGAGCCAACATGCTGGCCAAAGCACTTCAACCCCACCAAGGAATCGTGATGTGGAGGGCTTTTGTCTACAACAATGAAACCCCTGATGACCGTGCCAAGCAAGCTTATAATGAATTCAAACCACTTGACGGGGAATTTGAGGACAACGTCCTGGTGCAGGTAAAAAATGGAGCCATCGATTTCCAGCCTCGCGAACCTTTTCACCCTCTCTTTGGCGCCATGCCCAAGACACCATTGATGATGGAATTCCAAATCACCCAAGAGTACCTTGGACAAGGCACGCATTTGGTGTTTCTCGGTTCGCTGTTCGAAGAGGTATTGGGCACAGACACGTATGCAAAAGGGCCAGGGTCCACCGTGGCAAAAGTAGTGGACGGAAGCCTTGACAACCACTCACTTTCAGGAATGGCCGGTGTCTCCAATATCGGCACAGACCGCAACTGGACGGGGCATCAGTTTGGTCAAGCCAACTGGTACGCCTTTGGGAAATTAGCATGGAATCCAGATGAAGATGCCTCCACCATTGCGCAAGAATGGTTAAGGATGACCTTTGGCAATGACGAAGAACTGGTCACCAAAGGCAAGCGCATTATGCTTCAATCCCACGAAGCCGCGGTCAATTACATGACCCCACTTGGACTCCATCATATCATGGGATGGAGCCATCACTATGGCCCCGGCCCTTGGGTCACCGACAAACACCGTGATGACTGGACCTCCACCTATTACCACCAAGCAGGGCCTGACGGCATCGGTTTTGACCGGACAGCATCTGGAAGCAATGCCCTGTCGCAATACGCACCTGAAATCCAGCAGCAGTATGGTGACCTGAACACTTGCCCGGAAAAATACCTTTTATGGTTTCACCACCTCCCATGGGATTATAAGATGAAATCAGGTAATGCGCTATGGAATGAAATTGCGCTCCATTACCAAAAGGGCGTCGATCAGACCCAAAGCATGCTTGCTGACTGGGAATCCATCAAAAACCATGTGGACGACCAGCGCTATGACCAAGTACTTACTTTTCTCCAAATACAGCACAACGAAGCGATATGGTGGAAAGACGCCTGCCTGCTATATTTCCAGCAGTTTTCCCAAAAACCGCTTCCAGAAGGAGTGCCACAACCTGAATTTCCCTTAGACCATTTCCAAAATTACAAGCCCCTATTCGTACCGGGCATATAAGAACAAACAAATGAACATTTCAAAAACAAACAGACCAGTAGCCATCGTCACTGGTGGCGCGTCAGGGCTTGGAATGGCCACTGCCAAAAAGCTCTGTGACAACAGTATCAAAACCATCATTATCGGCAGAAACAGGACCAAACTGGTGAAAGCCCAAGAAGAACTTGGTCCTAATTGCCATTACTATGCTTTTGACTTAAACGATCTGAAAAATATCCCGGAATTGATCCGCTCCATCATAGCTGATCATGGGAAAATTGACATTTTGGTCAACAATGCCGGCATCAATATGAAAAAGCCATTTATGGAAGTCACCGACGAGGAATTTCAACAAATCATCACCACAAATGTATCGGCTGTATTTTCGCTGAGCAGGGAAGTAGCCAAGATCATGACCAGTCAAAAAAGCGGAACAATCGTCAATATCAGCTCAATGGCATCCCAATATGGCATCCCAAAAGTCATCGCCTATACCGCATCCAAATCTGCCATCGAAGGCATGACCAAAGCCATGGCGGTAGAGCTCTCGCCGTTGGGCATCAGGGTAAATTGTGTGGCACCGGGATTTATCGCCACAGAAATGTCTGCCAAGGCCCTCAACGGAGACCCTGAAAGAAAACAGAAAGTACTCTCCAGAACTCCCATGGGAGCGCTCGGCAACCCGGAACATATTGCCGACGCTGTTTATTACCTCGCCTCAGAAAGTGCTAGTTATGTCACAGGAACAGTACTGCCTGTGGACGGGGGTAATTCTATTGGTTTTTGACGATTCTAACAAAAAAATCCCAAAGGCACTTTTAAGCCTTTGGGATTTTTTGCTGCCTTGGACCATCCTAATCCTGATTAATAAAAGTCAGCTCATAATTTTCATTGACTACACGTATCAACACCTTGTAAATATACTCCGCAATTGTCCTTTCCCCACCAATATTGATCAAATCCATGGTGTCTTCGGGACGATGGTACTCTGAATGTCCACCGGTATGAAGGCCTACAACTGATATCCCTTCTTTGTAAAAAGAAACGTGATCAGATCCACCTACTTCGCCAGCATGCACGACAGGGTTTAACCCCATCTGAATCCCCAGTTCTTTCATGAGTTTAACCCCACCAGGAAAAGTCCCGGCTCCGCCCATATAGATTTGCTTCTCGGTATTTAACCTGCCGATCATATCCATATTGATCATGAGTTTTACTTTCTCCTTATCCACAGGAAGATGCTCCACAAAATATTTGGATCCCAAAAGGCCTTGTTCTTCTGCTCCAAAAGAAACAAATATCACACTCCTATCCAGCATATACCTATTTCTTGCCATCTTTTCAGCAATTTCCAATAAGGCAGAAACTCCGCTGGCATTGTCATCGGCACCAGGATGAATCTCCTCACTCCCTGGCTTCTTTGAAGAAGGGCCGCCATACCCCAAATGATCATAATGGGCACCGATCACGATATACTCCTTTTTGTAATGATTATCATTGCCTTCAATATAACCTACCACATTCCATGTCTTCACCTCCTTGCTGGACTCCTCTCCATCAGCAGTCCTTAGCTTGGCATTAAATTTCTGTAGATAGTCTCCATTGAAACTTTTAAGACCATATTGCTCAAATTCAGACCTAATATACTTTACTACTCTACGGTTTCCGGCAGTACCTGGATATCTGCCTTTTGTTTTGGATGATGTTAAAAACGTCAAATGTTGCTCAATCTCATCCTCCGTAATTCTGGTATCGCTTATTTGGGCTGCTACCGTACATCCCATAAAACAGCTATAAACTGCACAAACTATGGTATTAATAAATAATCTCCTCACTTTAATAATTTTATGTGGTGTGTCTCGTCAATAATAAAAGTAAAAACGAGGCCCAAAGCAGAAAAGTTACTCTTAACTATTGGATGACTCGTGCTATCGTCTAACTCAAGGCGCTGCTTAAACTTTCTGCAAGATTAAATATATCCAACCAACATATCCAAATTTTTTAACGAAAAATTTATCAAAACACAAATTACCCATAACAAACACTCTTTTTTAATACAGAAAAACGAACAAACCACCTGTTTAGAGTAATTATTCCCTTATCACAAACATTAGCTTCAAAAAAAATCCGCCAATCCCTCCCCGTACAAAATCAACTACCTGCGCAAATTCAATACTCCAAATATACGAACACACTTCCTTGGCGACGGATTTTACAGCTCACCATCTGTATCGCTTCTCAACATGAAAATCACTGGAACAAAAAGAATGTAAGAAGGCTATTTTCATGATTAAATTGATTTCATGAAACATTTTTTTGGCTGTAAATACCGGCATAGCCCCAGGTAGTCAGATCTTCCTTCAGTCCCACAATAATCCTCCTCAAGTTAACAGGCATTGAAAGTAAAGTTTAGATAAACCATGACATAATTTAAGGAAGATTTTGTATATCAAAAGCCCTATTCCCGAAATTAAACTAAAAAGCCGTGGCAAGGTCTCTTCCCCTGATTCAAAGGCTTGCCTCCTATTTACCGCTGAGTAATTTACACTATCCATCTAGTAGACTTCTACGGATAATTCCCCGTTTATCTTAAATATTTTACTATTATTAGGTTTATAATAATTCCACAAAACCTAAAATTAGTCGATGCGAAGTGCTTTACTGTCCATAGTTTTATTGATGATGCTAGGCCATTACAGCCTGGGACAGCGACAATTGGCCGCTCCCAACATCATCAATTATAACAACCTGGCCTACCAAGCTGGACTCCAAAATTGGTCTACCGCCCAGGATAAAGAAGGGATCCTGTACTTTGGAAACAATGAAGGGCTGCTCACTTTTAACGGCCGCTACTGGAACCTCCACCAACTCCCTAATCAAACCATCATCAGGTCGGTAAAGTTGGACAAGGACGGGAGAATATTCGTAGGTGGACAAGACGACATTGGCTATTTCTCTCCACAAGCCAATGGAACACTCCAATTCACCTCTCTCAAGAACCTTATCCCTGAAGAGGACAGGGATTTTGCAGACATATGGAACATCGTGGTCCATAATGACGAGGTGTACTTCATGGAGTTTACTAAAATCCTACACTATAAAGGAAATAGCATCCGAGTTTATAAGTCAAACACAGAATGGAAATATTTAGGCGCTGCTGATGGACAGGTATATGCCCATGAAGAAGGCCATGGATTGCTCAGGTTTAATGGGGAGGTCTGGCAACCTGTCCTCGACAAAGCCACTTCCGACCTTCCTGACATCAATGGAATCATCAAAGCCGGGGAAGATTCCCTTTTGGTTTCTTCGCCCGATCGCGGACTATTCTTAATCCAAAACAGAAAAATCACCAAACTAAAAACTAACTTCGACTCTTTACTGACCAGCCAACGCCTCAATTGCATTTCCCGAATCAATGACCGATGGATCGGGCTGGGAACCAAATCTTCAGGGCTACTGATCATGGATAACTCAGGCAAATTGGTTCAACACTACTCCTACAGGGAAGGCATGCAAACCAATAATGTCCGCAGTATTTTTGTGGATAGAAACAAAGGTCTCTGGCTAGGCCTGGATGACGGCATTGACTATATCGCAATCAATGGAGCCATCAAACAAATCCATCCGGACAAAAATAAAAGGGTCACGGGCTATGCTGCTGCTTACCACCAAGACCATTTATATATCGGCACGGCTGACGGGCTATACCAATTTGATTTCACGGAAAAAGAGGATGACCTCAGTTTCAGCAAGGGCAGGTTTTCTACTGTCAAGTCCAGCACAGGCCAGGTATGGAACCTACAAACCATCAATGACCATTTGCTTATGGCCCATGAAGAAGGTGCTTTCTTTATCGAAAACACCACTGCCTTTCAGGTATATCCCGCTCCGGGCACTTGGCTTTTCCAGCCTGCCTCTCCTATTCTTCCCTCCAACAAAGTATTTATTGGAACCTACACTGGGTTATACAATATTGATTATGAATCGGGGGCTTTCGGACACCATCAGCATCTAAATGGGCTGTCGGAATCACTGCGGTTCATGGTAATGGACTACCAAAACAATCGTATATGGGGTTCCCACCCCTACCGTGGGATCTTCAGGCTTGACCTTTCAGCTGACCAATCCCGGATCTCCGCTACTAAGATCTATACCGCTAAAAACGGACTTCCATCGGATCTATACAATTATATCTTCCGAATCAAGAACAGGATCGTAGTGGCCACAGAAGATGGCATTTACGAATATAATGAGCAGCAAGACCTGTTTATCCCATCCAACATCGTCAACCGAAACCTAAAAGGCGTCAGCATACAGCACCTGAAAGAAGATCGCGAAGGGAATATTTGGTATGTCTCCAACAAGAATGTAAGTGTCATTGATTTTAACCAGCCCCATAACGACACCCCGTTTACGATCACCCACCTTCCGGAACTATCAGGAAAAGTCGTCGGTGGGCACGAAAGCATCTACCCCTTAGACCGGCAAAACATCTTTATAGGTGCCAATAAAGGATTCTTTCACATCAATTATGACAAGTATCGCAAAAACATCACCCAACCCGATGTCCTTATCGGTAAGGTAACCTTATTTGGAAAGAAAGACAGTGTGCTCTTTGGAGGGCACAAGCCAACCCTGCCCTCCCAATCTCCGGATGAGCCGTCTCTACCGTATTCATGGAACTCCTTCCACTTTGAATACTCGAGTACAATCTTTGGTCAGTTTAGCAACTTAGAATACAGCTATATGCTGGAGGGCTTTGACCGATCTTGGTCCGCATGGAGCAGTAAAAGCGAAAAAGACTATACCAACTTGCCCGCAGGCAATTATTCCTTCAAGGTAAAATCAAGGAATAACCTGGGCAATGAATCTCCAATCAACACCTATCACTTTACGGTCCTACCAGCTTGGTACAATTCCTTCTGGAGCTACTGTGTTTACCTGCTTATATTAAGCGGTGCCATTTATCTTATTCTTAAATGGCAAAAGAAAAAGCACTTGAAAGAGCAATCTCACCTTAAGCATTTCCACCAGCTTGAGCTGGACAGAAATGAAAAAGAAATCGTAAACCTAAAAAACGAAAAGCTTCAGGCGGACATCAATTATAAAAACCAAGAACTGGCCTCCACCACCATGCACTTGGTCCAGCGAGGCAAGGTCCTCACAAAAATCAAAGAAGAACTTATGGTATTGGGAAAAAACCATAAGCTGGAAAATGAATCTACCGATTTCAAACGTCTTCTAAAGCTGATCAGCGAAGTGGAACGAAGCGATAGTGACTGGGATCGTTTCTCGATGCACTTTGACCATGTCCACTCTAATTTTTTAAGCACCTTAAAGGAAAAATACCCAGAACTGACACCAAACGAGCTCAAGATTTGCGCTTTTCTGAAGATGAACCTTTCCTCCAAAGAAATCGCCCAATTGCTCAGCATCTCACCTAAAGCGGTGGAGGTAGGCAGGTACCGTCTACGTAAAAAACTTCAACTTTCCCCGGATACCAACTTATTTGATTTTCTAATCCAGACCACTAGTGGGTCCGACCAGACAGACACTACCAACCTCCCAAAACCATAATCTTTTACTGATAAGCCAAGTGTAGTACACATGTAGTGGCTCAAAATGATCATAAAGGCTATTTTTTAATTTCCTGTAGGGGCTATGTAGGGGTGATTAATTTCACTGACACCTCAGTCCCTACCTATCTTTGACCAAAGATTTTGGTCTAAAAATCAGGCCTTAAAAATCAGTTAATTAAAATCAAAATAACCTAACCCAAAAACCTATGGAAAGAAGAATTACTATTTTCTTCATTTCCTGTCTTCTCCTCCTGCCCATGCTAAGTCATGCGCAAAACAATGAGATCACAGGTAACGTAACACTCAAAAGTGACGGGGAGCCACTCCCCGGTGTAGCAGTAATGATCGAAGGTTCCGGCACCGGAACCATTACAGGTGTAGATGGAAATTATACCATCCAAGCATCCCAAGGCAATGTATTGGTCTTCAGCCTCCTGGGCATGGAGCCCCAAAAAATCACTATCAGCAACCAAACCACCCTTAACGTCCAACTGGAAGAAAATCTCAGTGCGCTCGAAGAAGTCGTCGTCGTAGGATATGGAGTCCAGAAAAAAAGTGTCGTTACCGGTGCCATCTCCAGTGTAAAAGCCAGTGACCTGGAGAGCATGCCTATCAACCGAGTGGAACAGGCACTCCAAGGACGGACCTCAGGGCTCACCATTGCCTCCAGCTCCGGCCAACCTGGCGCTGGTGCTACTGTTAGAGTCCGAGGGCTCACGACCTTTGGCAATAACGACCCGCTATGGGTAGTCGATGGCGTCGTGGTCGACAATGGCGGCATTGGATACTTAAATCAATCCGATATCGAATCCATTGAAGTACTGAAAGATGCCGCTTCACAAGCCATCTATGGAGCTAGGGCAGCAGCAGGTGTGATCCTGGTCACCACCAAAAAAGGTGAAGCCGGAAAAATGCGCGTCAACTATAATGGCTTCTATGGCACCTCGGCACCAGCACAAAAGCTGGGCCTGCTCGATGCGAGCCAATACGCCATGATCAGAAATGAAGCCGCTACCAATGCCGGTAATACCGCGCCATTCGCCGACCCGGAAAGCTATGGTAAGGGCACGGATTGGCAGGACCTGATCTTTAACAACAGTGCCAAACGGCAAAACCATGAATTAAGCATCAGCGGAGGAAATGAAAAATCCACTTTTTATGCCTCATTTGGCTATCTGGACCAAGAAGGCATCGTCGCCAGTGACATTTCCAGGTACAAAAGAACCAATTTCCGCTTGAACTCAGAGCATCAACTTGCCAAGTGGCTGAAAGTGGGCCAGAACCTTGGCTATGCACATGACAAGTCCATCGGACTGGGCAACACCAACAGTGAATTCGGCGGACCACTAAGCTCTGCGATCAACCTGGATCCGATCACGCCTGTGGTCATCACTGATCCCACTGCTGCCAATCAGCCGCCATACAGCACCAATCCAGTGATCCGGGATGCCATGGGAAGGCCTTATGGAATCTCTACCATCGTCGCACAGGAAATGACCAACCCCCTTGCCTACACCCAAACACGCCTGGGCAACTATAGCTGGTCAGACAATTTTGTTGGCAATGTTTATGCAGAAGCAGAACCGATCAAAGGACTGAAACTGCGATCGACTTTAGGTGCAAAACTCTCCTATTGGGGAAGCGAATCGTTTACGCCTATCTTCTATTTGAACGCTACCAATGTTTCTAACCAAACCAATTTTACCCGTGGCCAAAACAGAAGATTCGATTGGAACTTGGAAAACACCATTTCCTACACCAAGTCGATTGACAAGCACAACTTCACGATACTCCTGGGACAAGGTGCCTACCTGGACAATCGAGGCCGGAGCACTAGCGTAACGTTCTTCAATGTCCCTGCAGATAACTTTGACGATGCGTCCCTGAACTTCAAAGTCCCCAATGACCAGCGAAGTGCAGACGGCTCAGAAGGAGCTGGGCATACGGTAAGCTCACTGTTTGCACGGGCCAACTACAATTATGCGGAAAAATACCTTTTGGAGGCATTGGTAAGGAGAGACGGTTCCTCTCGATTTGGCCCAAACAACCGCTACGGCATATTCCCTTCCTTCTCTGCAGGATGGGTCGTTTCCCAAGAAGCCTTCTGGCCTACCAACGCCGTAGTGGACTTTCTGAAAGTTCGAGGCGGCTACGGCATCGTAGGGAATGACAACATTGGTGACTTTGCCTTCCTTTCCACTATAGGAAGCGGGAGAAACTACACCATTGGCAATACAGGAAGTTACGCCATTGGTTACAGTCCTAATGCCCCCTCCAATCCTGACCTAAAGTGGGAAGAGACCAGCCAGGCCAATATTGGCTTTGAAGCAACCCTTTTCGGTGACTTTAACATCACCTTTGACTGGTATAAAAAAGTCACCAAAGGCATACTTCAAAACCCCAGGATACCAGGGTATGTCGGAGCCATTTCCAACCCCGCAGCCAATATTGCTGACATGGAAAACACAGGGGTAGAATTGGAATTAGGATACAGAAAGCTACTGGGTGAGGTGGAGCTCTCCCTAAACGGAAATGTTTCTTACCTGCAAAACGAAGTGACCAATCTAGGGACGGAGATCTCTTACCTTTCTGGAGGGCAAAGCTTCCAGGCAAGCTCCTATCCCATCACCCGTACAGCAGTGGGCCAATCCATGAATTCCTTCTACGGATTCCAAACACAAGGCATTTTCCAAACTGTGGAAGATGTCGAAAACTACACCAATGGAGACGGCGAAATGATCCAGCCCGACGCCCAGCCTGGGGACTTTATCTGGGCAGACCTGGACGAGGATGGCCAAATAACGGAAGCCGACCGTACTTTTATCGGCAACCCCACCCCAACTTGGTCCTACGGCTTCACTGCCAGTGTCCAATGGAATAATTTTGACCTGGTATTCTTTGGTCAAGGTGTAGCGGGAAATAAGATCTTCCAAGGCTTAAGACGGCTGGACATAGGCAATGCCAACTGGCAAACGGAAGTCCTGGACCGCTGGACAGGCCCAGGCACCTCCAATGACCACCCGAGGATCGTAGAAGGTGATCCAAACAAAAATTTCAACAACCCTTCTGATTTTTACCTTGAAGATGGTGACTACTTCCGGATCAAAACCCTTCAATTGGG
This sequence comes from Echinicola soli, assembly GCF_006575665.1. Lineage (NCBI taxonomy): Bacteria > Pseudomonadati > Bacteroidota > Cytophagia > Cytophagales > Cyclobacteriaceae > Echinicola > Echinicola soli. The sequence goes on along the minus strand of NZ_CP041253.1, from coordinate 2,225,260 downwards.
CTATACACTTCCTAAAAGCATCACCCAAAAAGCAGGTATGAACCGCGCACGGATCTACGTCATGAGCGAAAACCTCGCCACGTTCACGAAGTACACTGGATACGACCCTGAGATTGGCGGTGGTGTGATGAGTATCGACCGGGGCATCTATCCTCAGGCAAGATCTTACATGTTAGGTGTTCAAATCGGCTTTTAAAAACCCAAAATACGATCAATCATGAAATTATATAAAACCAATATTATCGCCTCAGCGGTCGCCCTACTTACCTTAGGGGCCTGCGCTGATTCCTTTCTGGAAATCCAGCCAAAAGGCACCAATCTCGAAGCCAACTACTACCAAAACCAACAAGAAGCTTATAATGGACTGGTAGCTGTTTACGATGTAGTGGGATGGACAGGCAATGGCTTTGTCACTAAGCAAAATACTTTAAACGCTGCTTCCGATGACCACTATGCTGGCGGAGGAGGCCCCACGGACATTACCGCCTTGCAGGTTTGGTCAAACTACACCCTTGACCCCGCTACTGGCCCCCAGAGTGAATTATGGCGTAAAGGTTTCTCTGGTGTATTCAGGGCCAATGTATTGCTGCAGAAGCTCCCTGAAATTCCTATGGACGAAAGCCTAAAGGCAAGGTATGCTGCCGAAACACAATTTCTAAGGGCCTATTTCTACTTTGATCTGGTGAGGCTATTTGAAAACATTCCGTTGCTGACATCACCTGTCCCTACCAGTGAGATGTATGATGTACCACAAGCTGACCCTTCAGCGGTGTACCAGCTAATAGAAAGCGACCTTAAAGCCGCCATTCAAACGCTACCAACCACAGTGGACATGGCCACCGAAGCAGGAAGAGCCACGATCGGCATGGCCAGGGCACTGCTTGGAAAAGTATATCTCCGTCAGGAAAAGTTTGATTTGGCTGCACAGGAATTTGCAGCTGTCAACGGCATTCCGGGAGAGACCAGTCAATATGGATATAAGCTGCTGGACAAATTTGCCGACTTGTGGGTGGTTGACAATAAGTTCAACAGCGAATCCATATTTGAAATCAACTTCACCAGCCAATCCAATGGCGAATGGGGATGCGTAAGCTGCACAGAAGGCAACGTACTCAACATCATGGTCGGCCCAAGGGGATACAACGCCATCAGCCCGGATGCTCCTGACTTTGTTTCCGGCTGGAGCTTCTTGCCCTTTACGGAAAACTTCTTCAGCACCATCCAAGGTGATCCTCGATCCTATGCCACAGTAGCCAATCTGGACAGCCTCGAAAAAGCCGGGGCGGTAACCTATGAAAAAGGCTATATGAATACGGGATATTTCCTGAAAAAATTCGCAGGAAGAGAAGCGGATCGCTCCACTGGTGGTGGAGTCATGGAACTTAATTTCCGCCAAAACATGTATGAAATCAGGTTAGCAGACACCTACCTGCTAGAAGCCGAAGCCCTCGTAAGAGGAGGCGGAGATGCTGGACGTGCCCAGCAACTGGTGGATGCTATTCGTGCGAGAGTAGGGCTTTCCCCTATACCTGCCACCCTGGAAAATATCCTGAACGAACGAAGAATCGAACTCGCAGGAGAAGGGCACAGATGGTTTGACCTCATCCGAAATGGATTGGCAGCAGACGTCCTGTCCGACCGTGGTTTTATGGCTGGAAAACATGAGATCCTCCCCATCCCATTACTCGAACTTGACAATACACTTATCGAGCAAAACCAAGAATACGGAGGCACAAAATAACCCTATGCCCAACGGCCCTCTTGACCTGCTATTCCAGGCATGGGGGCTTTCCCAAAAACCTATTATAATGACCAAACTATCCAACCTATTATTTCTATTGTTGAGTATTTGTGGTATTTTATTGTTTCCCGGATGCACTTCCGGGAACAATAGCCACAATACCACGTCCCACTTGCCGGACAGCTCAATGAGCAAACTTTCTGCGGACAAAACGAAAGTCGTCAACGAGCAGGGAGAGGAAGTGATATTGAGAGCTATCGGCTTAGGAGGCTGGCTGCTTCAGGAAGGCTATATGCTCAATCCAAAAGGAAGCAAAATCGGCACGCAATGGCAGATGAAAAAGGCCCTTTACGACCAAGGACTATCCATGGAAGAAGTGGAAGCCTTTTACCAAGAATGGCGGGATAAATTCATCACCAAGAAAGACATTGATAATATTGCCTCACTTGGGTTCAACGCGATTAGAATCCCCATGCACTATGAGCTGTTTCTCACCTCCACTCAACGATCAATGAGGAATAAGGCGATCATAGACACCACCCAACTAAACAATTATATCAATGGACTTTCCAAATGGCTGGATGAAGGCAGCTTGTTTGCCCATCCTGGCGAACTTGAAGGCATTCAAATCCTGGACAAGCTTTTGGGCTGGTGTGAAGCCAATGGCATGTATGTAATTTTAGACCTACATGCCGCCCCAGGAGGCCAAGGTACTGACGCCAATATCGCCGACATTTTGGTCAAAAATGACCTTTGGAACAGAAAAGATGAACAAGGACGACACATCTATCAAGAGGTTACAGTGGAACTTTGGAAAATGCTTTCCGGAAAATACATTGATGACAATAGAATTGCATGGTACGACCTGATCAACGAGCCTAATAACGTCCCTTCAAACGGCCCCATCCATGCCTTATTTGACCGTCTTATCACGACGATCAGGGAAATGGAAGACAGCCATTTGATCATGGTGGAAGGCAATGGTTGGGGGAACAATTATGACCTTATGGAACCATCCACTTTTGCCCATCCAGAAAACCTGATCTACAATGCCCATCGCTACTGGATACCAGCCGAGGAAGATACCATACTGGACCCTAATCCAAATCAAATTAACAGGATCGTCAACTTAACCGCTTTCAGAGACCGACATCAAGTACCTGTATGGGTAGGCGAAACTGGAGAAAACAACAACGCCTGGCTGAAGCAAAATATCGAAAAAATGGAAGAGGCGAATATCGGTTGGTGCCACTGGACGTATAAGCGATTTGACAAAAACGAAAATGCTGCGCTGAGAAGGATCCAGCCACCTTATCTGACAGAAGGCATATCAGTAATGCAGAAAGTCCTAAAAAACATCCAGTTCAGCAATACAATCCCGAATACCAAAACCATTCAAACTGTCGCCCCGACACCTTAAAAGCTATTGATTTATGAAAAAAATACTATCAGACCTATTTCACCCCCCATTGGCTCTCTTGGTGATGGGATTCTTCCCTACTGCCTGTTCTGGCCAGTCAGAAGGCCCTGCCCCCAACATCCCTGCACCATCACCACCAACAGACCTCGGGTGGGAATTTGAAAACACACCGATTTGGCAGGATGAATTTGACTATGACGGGTATCCTGATCCTGAAAAGTGGGGCTATGACACCGGTGGACACGGCTGGGGCAACAACGAACTCCAATTCTATACCGAAGACTTAGAAAATGCCAAGGTCGGAAATGGCGTATTGACCATTACGGCAAAAAACGAAGCCAAAGAAGCCAACGATTTTACCTCTGCTAGATTGGTCAGTAAAGGCAAGGGTGATTTTCTTTATGGTCGAATCGAAGTTAAAGCCCGTCTGCCAAAAGGAAAAGGCACCTGGCCAGCAATCTGGATGCTCCCCACCGATTGGGAATATGGTGGATGGCCAGCATCTGGAGAAATCGACATCATGGAGCACGTAGGGTATGACCAAGGCACTGTCCACATCACCGTACATACGGAGGCCTTTAACCATAAAATGGGCACCCAAGTAGGCAAAAACCGCAAGGTAGAACATGTCAGTAAAGCTTACCATACCTACCGGGTAGACTGGACGCCATACGCCATCAGAGGGTACATCGACGATGCATTGCTCTTCACTTTCACCAATGACGGAAAAGGGTACGCTTCCTGGCCCTTTGACAAGCCCTTTCATGTACTTCTTAACCTTGCCGTAGGAGGTGACTGGGGAGGTGCAGAGGGAGTGGATCAAGAAGCCTTTCCTGCCTCTTTCAGTATTGATTACGTAAGGGTGTACAGGATGATTGAAAAATAACCGGACATTATTTTCTCCCCCCTCTTTCAGCCCCTCATTCTTCTATGGAGTGAGGGGTTTTTATTATACCCTACCTACGTGAATTGGATATTTACGGCTGATTATGAAACAATTGCAGGTATCAACACTCGTACACCGTGGCGTAGATAGGCTAAAAAATATTTCTACCAGGAGCTATGCAATCCGCAGGTCGCTACAGTACTCAATTCTGCGGTGATGAAACACTGATATCTTTATCTTAAGAAATAAATTCCTTCGAGCCTTGATAGCAGTAATACTAATCTGCGAAAATCAGCATGATCAGTGCTTCGTTTTAAAAAAACGCCTACACTTAGCCCCAGCTTTTCTGTACCACTTTGATTCGGATCAAGCAATCTTTCTGAAATACGAGGGATTTTTAGGTGGTTTTGGTAAGCATTTCTTTATTTTACCAATAAGAATGTGTGCTCCAGCAAAAAAAATCAGCGTAAATCTTATTAACCTGCATCATCTGCGTGCTATCGAAACCAACCCTAATCCCCCCAACTTTTTCGTTTGATCCACTATTCCGCATGCGCCACGCACAGCCTCTACGTTTTCACAAGCCCATATAAACGCAAAAAGCCCGACTCGAAAGTCAGGCTTTAAGTGATCCCGCTGGGGCTCGAACCCAGGACCCATACATTAAAAGTGTATTGCTCTACCAGCTGAGCTACGGAATCATTTATTTTATTTACCTTTAGTTCTTCTTTTAAGAACAGCATAATCATTCAATAAATAAGCGGAAATTGCTTTCCGCTTCTTGTGATCCTGAAAGGACTCGAACCTTTAACCTACTGCTTAGAAGGCAGTTGCTCTATCCAGTTGAGCTACAGGACCTTATACTTATATTTCAAAGTAGTGATAGTCGGGGTGGCAGGATTCGAACCTGCGACCTCCTGCTCCCAAAGCAGGCGCGATGACCGGGCTACGCTACACCCCGTGACTTTTCCCTATTCCTCATTTGGAACAACTCTCTTTTGCGAATTCGAACATCCAAACTTCCCGATCCTAAATCGGGAGTTGACGAGTCGTATCGCAACAGCATAAAACTGCTCTCCTAGTCGGACAAGCAATGTGATCCCGCTGGGGCTCGAACCCAGGACCCATACATTAAAAGTGTATTGCTCTACCAGCTGAGCTACGGAATCATATTTTCTTTTCCCTTAAATAGTGTGTAATGCACTGCTATCTCGATGCGTTCTATATAAGGGATTATGCTTTTTTCAAATCTTAAAAACCTCTTTTGGTTTTTGCTTTTTTGTCAATTTCGACTTGCTTTTTGTTATATCTTTGTCGTAATTGGACTGCAAATTTAAGAGACTATTTTAAAAATGCCAAACATCAAACGAAACTTTATTATAAAATTTTCAGTCTTTTTATTCGTTATCCTGCAAAGTATTAATTGTCAGGCAAATAACGACAAGCTTATTTTAGCAGATTCTTTGTTTAATGCCAAAAGCTATCAAGAGGCCTACAGTCACTATACTGACCTCCTTCAAAATGAAGAAGCATACTCTCCAGCCATGCTTCTTAAAATGGCTTACATCACCGAAGGCATGGGAAACTACGAAGACGCCTCACTGTATCTCTCAAAATACTATGACCACAATCCTTCCCAAAAAGTAATCAGTAAAATCAAGTCGCTCACCGATCAACCCGACCTGAAGGGATACACCATTTCTGACAGAGCGCAATTCTTCAAGTTTCTCACCGATTACCAACAGCCCATCACGGGAACTTTTGCTTTGTTATTGGTCATTTCATTGATCCTTGTCTTTGTAAAACACAAGACCCGACAGCCAAAATACATGATTCCCTCCGCCATCATCATCATCCTTGCATTCCTGAGCAACAACCTCCTTATAGCTCCCCAGTCAGGGATCATCAAAGAAAGCCCAACCATCATCATGGGACAGCCTACCGCCGCGGGGAAATTCATCGACAAGGTCAATCCTGGACACAGGGTAATTATCAAGTCTTCGGAAGACATGTGGTATCGAATTGAATGGGAAGGGCAAGATGCCTATGTAAAAAAGAATGCCGTATCAAAGCTCTAAAAAACTAAAAAGCCAATGGATCAAAAGCCTTAAAATGTCCAATCATTAAGGTTCCTTCTTTGGTCTTTTTAATCTCTTTGCCAATAGGAACTCCGGCTGCAAAGGAACAGTTAAAAATGCTATTCTATCAGGCACATGCTCCTTGGGCAGCAATTGATACTATTCTCCAAGTTTGAGACCGAGCTCATATGCTAACAGGTAAGCATCGACCTCTTACGAAGCCTCAGGAGCCTCTACTTGCGTTAGCGCAGGCAATTTCCCAAATAGACCTCAACCCCTCTGTACAAGGGCCCGCAAATCGTTTTGTTGATTTCCGGCAGCCCCACCTCACCACAAGCATAACGTTTTTCTTTATAAAGGGGATTTTCGAAGGCCTTTAGCCTTAAACCGTCCGTAGCGGCAGTTTATACCATCATCGTAATATCTATTCAATTCCAGCAGTCTCAGCAGGGCGCCATCCTTTATCAACTTACTCGTATAGCACACAAAAAAAGGCAACCCTTATGAGCTGCCTTTTCAATTCTTCAACTGGCCGGATGGTCAAATTTCCAGTCCTTTCAGGTATGTGGCATTTTTTTCAGCAGCCTCCATTGGTGTGACTCCAGAGAATTTCTCCTGCTCGACAATAAAATACTCCATACCATTATCCTTTGCTGTTCTCAGGACTTTGCCATAATCAATAGTACCCGTACCAAGCACCGTGGAAGCATTATGTTCTCCAGCTGGTGCTCCTTTTTCACGATCTTTCACATGGCAGAGCCTAAAACGGTTTTTATATTTCTCGAAATACGCCTGTGGATCCGCCCCTGCTGCCACGGCCCAATAGATATCAAGCTCAAAATCTACCAATTCAGGGTCTGTATTTTCCAGCAAAAAGTCTTGTGGCATTTGGCCTTCCAACGCTTCAAACGTATAACCATGATTATGGTAAGCAAACCGCAGCCCATTTGACTTACATATTTCTCCTACTTTATTAAAGCTATCTGCCATCTTTTTCCACTCCTCCATGGATTTTTGAGCGCCTACATATGGAGCAATAAGGTATTTCATACCAATCTCGCCAGCTTCGGCAGCCAGCTTTTCTGTGTTCTCAAAAACATTGGCATGGGAAGCCACAAAATCCAATCCCAAGTCCGCCGTAAACGACTTGAACTCCGTATTTTTCATTCCCCAAAAGATCCCTTTACCGCCATCAAACCCTTCGATCTGATTATAGCCATATCCTGCTATTTTCTTAATGGCTTCTTGGGCGTTCTCTGCCATATCTCCTTTTACGGAGTACAATTGGATACCGAAGCTTTCCAACTTTTCCTTAACGGATTCTTTTACCGCTTCCTCTACAACGGTAGTTTCACTTCCACTTTTGGGAGAAGAACAAAACTGCAATGGCAAAAATGATCCCGCAGTAAAAGCTGCTCCCAGCTTTAAAAACTTCCTTCTTTTGTTCATAATAAGGTTTTGATTAGTGATTATAAAAAAACGGAACAGCGCAAAGACGTTGTTCCGTTTGCAGGACTTAAATAGCGTATGCTTTATCCCCTTTTTTGTAGTCGATGCATGGCTCCCACTTCCCAGGAACTTCCACGTAATTCAACGCTTGGGAAGCACCAATTTCGGAAGTAAAATACCCCAGCACGGTGAGGTCTTTTAGCATATTAAAATACTTCGGCCCATCATCATCTTTGGACGCTGCATTCAGTTTATTGAGGAAAGCAGTTCTCTCTTCTTGTGTGGCATCCATAAAGTCTTTTCCTACTTCCTCTTTGAAGCCCTTCCTGAGGCTGTTTAAGCCATCCACAAACTGCTTTTGCTCTTCTTCCCAATATGTATCCTTTACCATCATTACCATAAAGGACCCAATCCCAACCGCTTTGGCCCCAGGGGTATCGGTGGTCGGGATAATGGTATCGCCGATTTCATCGAGAAAGGCGATTTCCTCTGGGCTAAAGTCCAGGCCTTCTATCTGCTTATCAGGCGTACATCCGGTAAGTAGCGCATTGGCACCGACCATGGTACCGCCCATCATAAGCACAAAGCTCTTCAGCGCATCTCTTCTGTTCATTGCCATAATTTGTGTCGTTTTGGGTTAAAGATTTCCTTTTTTGAGCTCCTTCACTGCAAAATCTGCTGCTCGGGCCGTCAACGCCATATAGGTCAGTGACGGATTTACTGCAGCGGCAGAAGTCATCGCAGCCCCATCAGTCACAAACACATTTTTGGCATCCCATACCTGGTTATTACCATTCAGGACAGAGGATTTGGGATCCCTTCCCATTCGGGCGGCTCCCATCTCATGGATGCCTTGCCCAAAGGTATATCCGGAATCATACGTATGGATATTCTTGACACCGGCTGCTTCTAGCATTTCTGCTGCATCGTTCATCATGTCCTTACGCATTTTCTCCTCGTTATCTTTGATCTCAGCATTCATTACCAGCGCATACATCCCCCACTTGTCCTTCACATCTTTGCTTATCTTGATCGTATTTTCATGGTACGGAAGAATCTCGCCAAAGGCCATCATCCCCATACTCCATGGTCCTGGCTCAGTAAGGGCTTCCTTAAGCGGGCCACCGATATTCATTTCAGCGACATTTCTGCCCCATCCACTTCTACTGGCACCTCCCTGATAGCCAAATCCGCGCACATAGTCCCGCTTATCGTCTCCTACATTTCGGTACCTCGGGATATAAATCCCACCCGGTCTTCTGCCAAAGTAATATTTATCATCATAGCCTTCTACCGTCCCACTGGCCCCCAGTCTAAAATGATGGTCCATCACATTATGACCGAGCTCACCAGAGCTACTGCCCAGTCCTTCCGGCCATATATCAGTGGCTGAACGCATCAATATATGCGCTGAATTAAGTGCCGATGCACAAAGGAATACAATCTTGGACTTGTACTCGACGGTCTCCATGGTTTCGGCATCTACCACCTCTACCCCGGTAGCTTTCTTAGTATCTTTATCGTACACTACACGGTGAACAATTGAATACGGTCTCAAAGTAAGGTTTCCTGTGGCCATGGCTGCAGGTAATGTGGATGCTTGGGTACTGAAATATCCACCAAAAGGACAACCCAACCAACACTTGTTCCTTGCCTGACAACCAGGTCTCCCAGGAAGTGGCTCGGTAATATTGGCCACTCTGGAATTGATCAGGTGACGCTTTCCTTCGAAGCTTTTTGCTATCCGCTCCTTCACGTCCTTCTCCACACAGTTCATTGCAAAAGGCGGCATGAACTGCCCGTCGGGCAATACATCAAGACCATCACGGCTCCCTGCAATCCCAGCAAATTTCTCAACATAGTCATACCAAGGAGCAATATCCTTATACCTGATAGGCCAATCCACGGCAATGCCTTCCTTTAGGTTGGCTTCAAAATCCAGATCTGACCAGCGGTAACTCTGTCTCCCCCAAAGCAGTGACCTGCCCCCCACCTGGTAGCCTCTGAACCAAGTAAAGGGTTTTTCTTCCACATAAGGAGAAGTATCTTCATGCGCCCACCAGTCCAGCACCAATTCGTTCAGTACATAATCACGTTTTAGGTTGGGGTGGTTTTCGATCATTTCAGTAGTCGCTCTTCCTCTATGGGGTATTTCCCATGGCGGCAAGGTCGCATTCTTATAATCTTTTACGTGCTCTACGTTTTGCCCTCGTTCAAGCAGCAAAACCTTGAGCCCTTTCTCTGTCAACTCCTTAGCAGCCCAACCGCCGCTAATTCCCGAGCCGACGACAATTGCATCATACTCTTGATTTGCCATAATTCATCTATAGGTTTGTATTAGGTTATTCTGGTTTATATGTCACATAAGGCAATGGCCTCTCTGAGTGACGCGGCCTTGTCATCGGCCTTAGGAATAAATTCCTGAGCAATATACCCTTTAAAGCCTGTTTTCGCAATGGCTTTAATGATCGCGGGATAGTTTAACTCCTGGGTATCATCGATTTCATTTCTACCTGGATTCCCCGCTGTATGATAATGCCCATAGTATTGGTGATTTTCTCCAATCGTACGGATTACATCTCCTTCATCGATTTGCATGTGGTAAATATCATAAAGAAGATTGAAATTTCCACTGTCCAGTCGCTTGCACAGTTCTACACCCCACACGCTCTTATCACACATATAATCCGGGTGATCGACCTTACTGTTCAGCAGTTCCATGGTCAGGGTAACCCCATGCTTTTCTGCCAAAGGCAACAATTTCTGCAATCCCTTCACACTGTTTTGCAGGCCGGTTTCATCATCCATACCATTTCTGTTTCCACTAAAGCAGATCAGGTTTTTATAACCGTTTTTTGCCACTAGCGGAATCATTTCGGTATAATTCTTTATCAGGGTATCATGGTATTCGGTATGGTTAAAGCCTTCCTCAAGGCTGATCTCTGCACCATTGCACATGGAGCTGTAAACACCATGTTTTTGAGCAGTAGGCCAGTCATTTGGTCCCATCAAATCGATGGCACTAAATCCAATATCTTTGATCAGTACACATAATTCATCCAGTGACAAATGGCCATACGTCCACCGGCACACGGAATGGTTTATATTTCCTTTCAACATGTCTTTATTTTTTGCATTTAGATGTAAGTAGGGCAAGCTGCTGATTGCTGCAGACCCTACAATCATTTTTTTTAAAGCTGATCTACGCTGCTTCATATCCACGAACTAATTAGGCTTCTACTGGTTTGGGGTTCTGTTTCTTAAATGCGACGGCAAAAATCAGTGCAACCAACACCGCAATACCTGAAGGAATCAGCCAGATGGTCTCCCAATCATGGGCCTTTTCACCAATAGCATAAGCGTCGTATGCCCAACCGGCCACCCAGAAGCCAATCAGCATCCCCACACCATAGGTGGCCAATGTAATCATGCCCTGTGCAGCACTCTTGAACTTCTCTCCTGCTTTGGAATCCGTATAAATTTGACCAGAGACAAAGAAAAAGTCATAACAAATCCCGTGAAGTGCTATCCCTGTCAAAAGCATAAATGAAAGCTCTCCCACATTTCCAAATGCAAATAGGGCGTAACGGACAACCCAAGCAAACATTCCCACTAACAGTGTCTTCTTCACTCCGAATTTCCCAAAGAATATAGGAAGCAAAAGCATAAAGAGTACTTCACTACCTTGTCCCAAGGCCATTTTACTGGTAAGATTAGTCATGCCGATTTCACCAAAAAACTTACTGGCGTTTTGGTAGTAAAATGCAAGTGGAATACAAATCAGTACCGAAGACAAAAAGAAGACCAGGTAATTTCTGTCCTTCAGTAAGGTAAAAGCATCCAATCCCAATATCTCGGATATGGATTTCTTCTCCCCTTTGGCAATTTTTGGTGGTGTCTTAGGAAGCATAAAGCTGTAAATCCCCAACACAAGCGATGCGATACAAGTCATCAAGAACGTATATTTCAACATACCTGCGGCTGCATTTTCCGTAGAATCCCAGGCAAACACCAAACTGATCACCAAACCAGCCACAATCCACCCGATTGTCCCCCAAACGCGAATGACACCGAATTCCTTTTCAGGATTGGTCATTTGATTAAAGGACACAGAATTCACCAATGCCAACGTAGGCATATAGGCTACCATATAAGCAAACACATATGGGTAAAAGGATTCAAAGTCCTGCGCATTGAACATCTGAAACATCAGCACTGCACCGATCAGATGCAAGACACCTAAAATCCGCTCTGCATTAAAGTATTTGTCCGCGATCAGTCCAATGACAAAAGGAGCGATAATCGCCCCCAGTGATTGTGTCGAAAACACAGCTGCATCCTGTGCTCCATTTGTCCCCAGGTTCTTGCCAAGAAATAATCCCAAAGTGACAAACCAACCTCCCCAAATGAAAAATTCGAGGAACATCATAAAGGACAGTTTAAACTTCGTATTGAAATTCATAGGTTTTAATAGGTTTTTTTATTTTTATTTTAATTCCCAACTTAAAAAGAAAAAGCCAAACTACTTAAATAATAATTTAAATTTTAGTGTTTTTCGCTTAATTTTATTTTTGCCGAGACAAAGATGTAAGTATAGCAGTTCCGTTTTAACAATCATTGCTATTCACATTAGTATATTGCACTTTATCATTTATTTTAGTGGCCAATCCGGCCCATCCTGAGCCGGTAAGGCTGAAAACACATTATTGTATCAAATCTCTAAAAAGTATAAAATCCAAGCATAATGATGAACCATCGTAAACTCCGAATGGGTATGATAGGCGGCGGTCCTGGCTCCTTTATCGGAGCTGTACATCGGATCGCAGCTAACATTGACGGGCAAATAGAACTGGTAGCGGGAGCATTCAGCAGCAAACCTGAAAAATCCGAGCAGGCCGGAAAGGAGCTCTTTCTGGACAGCAAGCGGGTATACCAGTCCTATGATGAGATGTTTGAAAAGGAAAAGCAACTTCCTGAGGAAGCAAGAATAGACTTTGTGAGCATCGTCACGCCAAACCATGTCCACTTTGACCCTACCATCAAGGCCCTCCAAAATGGCTTTCATGTAGTCTTGGACAAACCCATGACCCTCACACTGGATGAAGCCAAGCAGCTGGACAAGGTCATTCAGGAAACCGGCATGCTTTTTTGTCTCACTCATACCTACACAGGCTATCCAATGGTGAAAGAAGCCCGGCAGCTCATTGCAAATGGCACGTTGGGAAAGATCAGAAAAGTATATGTGGAATATCCGCAAGGATGGCTATGGACCAATTTTTCAGAAGAAGAAAACAAACAAGCGGCTTGGAGGACAGACCCTAAAAAAAGTGGCGTAGCGGGCTGCATGGGAGACATTGGCACGCACGCCATGAACCTTGCTGAATATGTCAGTGGACTGAAACTCGACAGACTTTGCGCTGACCTGAACACCTCCTTGCCAGGACGAACCTTGGATGATGACGGCATCGTTTTGCTGAAATTTGACAACGGTGCCTCTGGAGTCCTTATGGCCAGCCAAGTGGCCACAGGCGCCGAAAACAACCTTAAAATCAGGGTTTATGGTGATAAAGCCGGGCTGGAATGGCAACAAGAAGATGCCAACTCCCTGATCGTCCGCCATCCTGAACAACCCGACCAAATCTATCGGGCAGGAGGTAACGTACCGTATCTTTCCAGCTATGCCCTGGCCAACACCAGAACTCCCGCAGGCCACCCTGAAGGTTACCTGGAGGCTTTTGCCAATCATTATAACAATTTTGCCAAAACCCTTATGGCCAAACTTAAAGGTCAAACACCAGAAAAGGAATGGCTGGATTTCCCAGGTACAGAAGATGGTGTCAGAGGCATGGCCTTTATCGAGCAAGTCGTAAAAAGCGGCCAGTCTGATCAAAAATGGACAAAATTTGAGGTTTAGGCTATTCTAGCCTTTCCTTAAAAAACAAGAAAGAGCGACTACCGTTCAGCCCTAAAATGACTCCTTTGTGGAACATTGGTAATAAAAAGCCATCGAAATATTTAAAGAATAGCATGAAAGAATGTATTTTGCATTCTCATTTCATTTGCTAAAACGATTAATTTAATAAACTTAAAAAAACCCTATCGTATGAAGACCATCAAAGGCCCGGCGCTGTTTTTAGCGCAATTTGCAGATGACCAAGCACCGTTTAACAGTCTCAAAAGCATTTGTGAATGGGCAGCAAGCATAGGTTACAAGGCTGTTCAGATACCTTCGTGGGACGGCAGGTTCATGGATTTAAAAAAAGCTGCCGAGGACCAAGACTATGCGGATGAGATCAAAAAAACGGCAGAAACTGCAGGTGTAGTTATTTCGGAACTTAGCACCCATTTGCAAGGGCAGCTCGTAGCCGTCAATCCTGCATATAATGAATTGTTTGATGCCTTCGCTCCTGAGGAACTCAAGGGAGACCTCGAAGGCAAATCAGCATGGGCTACCCAGCAACTCATGTATGCTGCAAAAGCATCCAAAAACCTGGGACTCACCAAGCATGGCACATTCAGTGGTGCTTTAATGTGGCACACCGTTTACCCCTGGCCCCAACGTCCGGCGGGATTGGTAGATGCAGGTTTTGAGGAATTGGCCAAAAGGTGGACTCCTATTCTCGATGAATTTGACAAAAATGGTGTAGATTTATGCTACGAACTGCATCCCGGAGAGGACCTGCACGATGGCGTCACTTTTGAGATGTTTCTCGAAAAAGTAAACCATCACCCCAGGGCCAATATCCTTTATGACCCAAGCCACTTTGTATTGCAGTGCTTGGATTATGTGCAGTTTATTGATTTCTACCATGACAGGATCAAGATGTTCCATGTCAAAGACGCGGAGTTTAATCCTACGGGAAAACAAGGGGTCTATGGTGGTTACCAAAGCTGGATCAATAGAGCAGGAAGGTTCCGCTCGCTGGGAGATGGCCAAGTGGATTTCAATGCTATATTCAGTAAATTGTCCCAATATGGCTTTGATGGCTGGGCAGTTTTGGAATGGGAATGTGCCATCAAGCATCCTGAGGCAGGAGCCATCGAAGGAGCTAAATTCATCAGTGAAAAAATCATCAGGGTGACAGAAAAAACCTTTGATGATTTTGCCTCAGCAGGCACTGATGATGCGCTCAACAAAAAAGTGCTAGGAATTTAATTAAATACAAACAAACCTATAGAACCAATGAACTTAAGTAAATTAGCCAGCGTAGGTGTCATCGCACTTGCAGGAATGGCCTACGCATGCGGCGGCGGGTCAGACACTAAATCAGAAGAGACAACCACTACGACCGAGACTGCAGCCCCAAAAAAGGACATGAGCTTTGACGAAATGCACAAAGACAATCCTGATTATGTGGATGGCCTCGCTTTGGTCAAAGAGTCAGATTGCCCTAGCTGCCATATGGTAGAAAGAAAAATCGTAGGTCCGGCCTATAAAGATGTAGCTGAAAAATACGAAAGTACTGATGAAAACATCGAAACCCTTGCCAAAAGAGTCGTTGAAGGCAATAATGGCGTCTGGGGACAAGTGCCTATGCCTGCTCACCCTGGCCTTTCTGAAGACGATGCAAAAAAAATGATCAAATATATCTTATTGCTCAAGAAATAACCCTAAACCTTAAAGAGGGCTTTTAACAGCCCTCTTTTTATAACTCAATTTCTATGAAAAAAGTCATATTATCCCTATCCGCACTCGGTCTTATGGCCACAGCTTGCGGTTCTGCTGAAAAGGGTGACACTGAAAGCGAATCGGTCAAAGAAGAAGTCACTGTAAAAGCTGAAACAACCACAGAAGAAGAATGGACCAAGCTCTTCAATGGCCAAAACCTAGATGGATGGACCAATTACAATAAAGAGACAGTAGGTCCTGCTTGGAAAGTAGAAGACGGTGTACTCTTCCTGGATGCTTCCAATAAAGAAAACTGGCAAGTAAATGGCGGTGGAGACATTGTTACTGAAAAAGTATATGACAACTTCCACTTGAAACTGGATTGGAAGATTTCCGAAAACGGCAACAGCGGTATCATGTTCTTGGTGCAGGAATTAGATGAGTACAAGTATCCTTGGAATACAGGCCCAGAATACCAGTTGCTGGATAACGACGGCCATCCGGACGGTAAAATCGAAAAACACCGTACGGGGGATCTTTACGACCTGATCAAAGCCACAGAGGAAGCCGAGAATCCTGTCGGGGAGTGGAACACTTCCGAAATCATCATAAACCAAGGCAAACTGACCTTTAAACTGAACGGCGTAACGACGGTAGAAACCACCTTATGGGACGACAGCTGGAAAGCGCTTATTGCCAACAGCAAGTTCAAAAACACCGAGGGCTTTGGCCAGTACCAAGAAGGAAAAATCGCCCTACAAGATCACGGAAACAATATCTGGTTTAAAAATATCATGATCAAGGAGCTGTAAAACATTCTGCTATTTGATAAAAAAAGGGCTCCAAAATGGAGCCCTTTTTTTGTTAAATATATCATGCCAGGTTTTAAACACTTGCCACGATCATTTCCAAAATCCCATTCAAGGTCTCGCTTGGTCGCATGGCCTTGGAAGTTTTATCTTCCTCCGGCTTGAAGTAGCCACCGATATCCACAGCACTTCCCTGTGCACCGTTAAGTTCTGCGATGACCTGGTCTTCTTTTTCTTCCATGGCTTTGGCCACTTTGGTAAAGATTTCCTTCAGGGCGGCATCGTCATCTTGCTTGGCAAGCGCTTCCGCCCAATACATGGCCAGGTAGAAATGGCTTCCGCGGTTGTCAAGCTCATTGACTTTACGAGAAGGCGATTTTCCATTTTCCAGGAATTTGCCGGTCGCAGTATCCAAGGTCTTGCCCAGTACAATCGCCCTATTGTTATCAAAAGTCTCACCAAGATGCTCCAATGACACGGCCAGAGCCAAAAATTCACCCAAGGAATCCCATCGCAAGTGTCCTTCTTCCACAAACTGCTGAACATGCTTTGGCGCAGATCCTCCTGCACCTGTTTCAAACAATCCTCCACCATTCATCAATGGCACAATGGAAAGCATCTTTGCAGAAGTTCCCAGTTCTAAGATAGGGAAAAGATCGGTCAAGTAATCCCGTAGGACATTACCGGTTACAGAGATGGTGTCTTTACCTTCTTTGATACGCTCCAATGAGAATCGGGTAGCTTCTACGGGAGAAAGAATACGGATATCCAATCCCGCTGTATCATGCTGAGGTAAGTAGCTATTTACTTTCTGAATTAACTGAGCATCATGCGCCCTGTTTTCATCCAACCAGAATATGGCTGGGATTTTACTGGATCTGGCACGGTTCACGGCCAATTTTACCCAGTCTTGGATTGGCGCATCTTTGGTCTGGCACATTCTGAAGATATCACCTTTCTCTACCTTGTGTTCCATCAAGGTCTCCCCTGCTGCATTCAGCACTTTAATCGCCCCATCGGCTGCTGCTTCGAATGTTTTATCGTGAGAACCATACTCCTCCGCTTTCTGAGCCATCAAACCCACATTCGGTACACTTCCCATGGTAGTAGGATCAAATGCACCGTGTTTCTTACAGAAATCAATCGTCTCCTGATAAACTCCCGCATAAGAGCGGTCTGGAATAATCGCTTTGGTATCTTGAAGTGCATCATTCTTGTTCCACATCTGGCCAGAAGTACGGATCATGGCCGGCATGGATGCATCGATGATCACATCACTTGGCACATGAAGATTCGTGATACCTTTGTGGGAATTGACCATTGCCAAGTCCGGGCTATCAGCCAAACATGCTTCGATATCTGCTTCGATTTCTTGGCGCTTATCAGCAGGAAGCTTGTCCAATGCTCCTACCAAATCCCCAAAACCGTTGTTTACGTCCACGCCAAGTTCTTTGATCGTGGCCGCGTGTTTTTCAAAAACAGGGGCGAAAAACACTTTCACCGCATGGCCAAAAATGATCGGATCAGACACCTTCATCATGGTCGCCTTCATGTGCAGTGAAAACAAAATGCCCTTGGCTTTGGCGTCTTCTTTTTGCTCTGCCAAGAATGCTTGTAGTTTTTTGACACTCATGACCGAAGAGTCGATTACCTCCCCTTCTTGAAGTGCTAGTCCTTCCTTGAGCACGGTTACCGAGCCATCATTTGCTTCAAGTTGGATTTTTACTGTTCCTGCTTCCGGCATGGTCAATGATTGCTCACTGCCATAGAAGTCTCCCTCTGACATGCTGGCCACGTGGGATTTTGAATCGGCACTCCATTCTCCCATGCTGTGGGGATTGTTCCGTGCAAACTGCTTCACGGCCTGCGGAGCCCTGCGATCAGAATTCCCTTCCCTCAAAACAGGGTTTACCGCACTGCCCTTGATTTTATCGTACTTGGCTTTTACACCTTTTTCTTCTTGGTCTTTGGGCTCATCAGGGTAGTCAGGCAACGCATATCCTTTTCCCTGCAATTCCTTGATCGCTGCTTTCAGCTGTGGAATAGACGCACTGATATTGGGCAACTTCACAATATTCGCCTCAGGTGTTTTGGCGATTTGACCCAACTCTGCCAAGGCGTCACCAATGCGCTGATCCTCTTTCAGGTATTCTGGAAAATTGGCGATGATCCTGCCGGAAAGGGAGATATCCCTGGTCTCTACTACCACACCAGCTGAATCTGTAAATGATTTGATGATCGGCAACAAAGAATAGGTCGCCAAAGCTGGTGCCTCGTCGGTCAGCGTATAAAGGATCTTCGGTGTTTTTGTAGTGGTCATTTCTATTTTAAAATTTGGACACAACAAGACTCGCGCAATTTGCTCGTCAACCTTGCTGTATTTAGCTAAACAATAAATTCTCTCTTAAATGCCTAAGCACTTGATTTTGCCGCTAAATTACGCAAAATATCGCGTATTCAAAGGTTTGTATGTGAATATACAGGATCACAGCAAGTTGTAAGCATGACAGCCCGGCACACCGGACAAAACTTCATTTTGATTTACGGAATAATACTTTCCCATTCACCATAAATCCCCTCCCTATATATTATACATGATATTTTAAACTAAAATAAAGTGGTCCAAATCTTTAGACTTGGACCACTTACATTATACTTAATGCCTTGCACTTTTAATAGCTCTCTTTATCATTAGGGAAATCTTTGGATTTGACATCTTTGATATAGCCCTCCACAGCTTCTGTCATAATGTTCCTTAGATCTGCATATTGCCGTAAAAACCGCGGCTTGAATTCCTGCGTAATCCCCAACATGTCGTGCACGACCAGCACTTGACCATCCACATAAGGCCCCGCTCCAATACCGATCACGGGAATGGACACGGTTTCAGCCACTTTTTTGGCGAGCTGTGCAGGAATCTTCTCCAGTGTGATCGCAAAGCAGCCACACTCCTCCAGCACCTTGGCATCAGCGATCAATTTAGCTGCTTCGTCGTCTTCTTTTGCCCTGACCGTATAGGTACCAAACTTATAAATGGATTGTGGCGTAAGCCCCAAATGCCCCATCACTGGCACACCGGCACTCAATATCCGCACGACAGACTCCTTGATCTCGGCCCCTCCTTCCACCTTCACCGCATGCGCTCCAGATTCTTTCATGATCCTGATCGCTGAGCGAAGTGCCTCTGAGGAATTACCCTGATACGAACCAAAGGGAATGTCCACCACTACCAATGCCCGTTTTACTGCGCGTACCACAGATGAAGCATGATAGATCATCTGATCCAGCGTAATAGGCAGTGTAGTTTCGTGACCAGCCATTACATTGGAAGCAGAATCGCCCACCAGTATGATGTCAAGACCCGCTGCATCCAAAATCCCTGCCATGGAAAAATCATAAGCGGTCAGCATGGATATTTTTTCACCGCGCGTCTTCATTTCCTGCAAGACGTGGGTCGTGATTCTCTTGATATTGGAGGATTGATGTACGGACATGGTCGCTGGGTATAAAGTAATGTTTTAGTATTGGGTATGTAGTATTGAGCAAATTGCCTTAGGGCAATGGCCAGGCTGACTATTACTATTGTAGGTAAACAGTGGAATCATGGTCATCCAAGTGCACCTCAATATTCTCGCTTAGCGTCGTAGCCAGTTCATAACCTGTATAATCTGCAGAAACAGGGAATTTTTTATGGCTTCTGTTTACTAAAACGGCTATTTCGATCTTCTTTACGGCATATTTCACAAAAGGCTCCATTACATAGGTAAGCGTGCGACCAGAGTTCAGCACATCATCCACGATCAGCAGGCACTTATCCGTCAGGTCCACTTCAGGATTGACGTTTATTGCTGGTTGTTTTTTGGTAAACTTATCCAAGGAAACTTCCACCTGCTGTATTTCCAAACTAGAAATCTCCCTGACTTTCTCCGCCAAAATACCCGCCAGAACACTGCCCATTCCCGTCACACCTGCAAAAACCAGCTCCTGTTCTCCGGCATTCCTTTCATATATTTCATAGGCGATGCGGACGATCTTTTGGTGGATTTGCTTATGATTCAGTACTAATGTCTTTATCTCACTCATGATGATCTTATCAATCGTTTTTGCCTGCGAAAAATACTGCAATTGGAAATGGATTCAAAGATTAAGCATTTGAAAATTGAAAGATTTAGGATTTTCACCTAAATGGAAACAGGAGCCTTACCCTTACCTGAAAGTATCTTCCTCATTTAAAATCTTAACGTAACTGTCATACCTGTATGGATGGATATATCCTTCTTCCAACACTTCTAAGACCTTGCATCCAGGTTCATTGATGTGCTTGCAATTATTGTACTTGCATTGCCCAAGGTATTTTCTCATCTCCACAAAATAATGTGAGAGCTCCTGGTCGTCAATATCCAAAATCCCAAACTCCTTGATCCCAGGAGTATCGATCAGGTATCCTCCACCTGCCAATGGGAACATTTCTGCAAACGTAGTGGTATGCACCCCTTTTGAGGTGAAAGTAGAAATCTCCTTGGTGGACTGTAATGCTTCAGGGACGACCTTATTCAGCAGGGAGGATTTCCCCACACCGGAATGCCCACTGAGCAAGGTGGCCTTGCCTTCCAGACTGGGCAGAAACTTCCCTTGGAGCCCTTCGTCACTGAGGGTCGATATCTCCAACACTGGGTAACCTAACGGCTCATAAATCTCATGGATATCCTGAAGAAATTCTTTATCCTTTTCTTTTTTTACAAGATCCATCTTGTTTACCACAATCGTAGTAGGAATCCTGAAGCTCTCCGTACTGACAATAAACCGATCGATAAAACCCAATGAAGTCCGAGGCTGCTTCAGCGTCACCACCAAAAAAGCCTGATCAATATTGGAAGCCAAAATATGCGAAAAATTGTTCTTCCTAGTGGACTTTCGAATGATATAGTTTTCCCGGGGCAGTATGCTTGAAATCACCGCACTCTCTTGGTTTTCCTCTTTGGCCAACAACACAAAGTCGCCCACCGCAATGGGATTGGTAAGCTTCAGGTCGTCCTGCTTAAACTTGCCCCTCAAGCGAGCTTTCACCAGCCCGGAATCTGTTTCTACTTCATACCAACTGCCCGTGGACTTTATTACCCTTCCTTTTTGTTCCATTGGACGTTATTTAATACCCCTTTGATGATTTTATCCGCGCTGCCAAGGTTATCTGTGACCAGTTTCTCCGCCGCATTCACAGCCTTTGTGTAAGCTTCCTGCTCCTCCAAAGCTAAGACTATTTTTTCAAATGCTTCGGCATTTCCCACCTCAAAGCCACAGCCGTATTGCTGGCTAATCCCAGCTTCCGGAAATTTATTAACCTTCTTGAGCTTGCCAAAAAAGACAGGAATATAAAAAGCCAAGGGTTCCAAAATATTATGCAGGCCTTTGCCAAATGCGCCGCCTACATAAGCGACCTTGGCGTACTGGTAAAGAGAGGACAGCATGCCAATATTATCGATAAAAAGCACGTTGACTCCTGCTGAGGGATTTTCGGCCAACTCAGAATATTTGAGTGATTTGTGTTTGATTTGCTTTTGCCAGCCGGCTATTTGCCCCGCATCAATATTATGTGGTGCGATGATGTAATGATAATCAACATGGCTATTCACAAAAGGCAAGATCACTTCCATGTCTTCCTGCCAGGCACTCCCTACCACCATCACCTTTTTGTCCGTAAAAAGTGCTTCGATTTCCGGAAACTTATTGGGAGACCGACTAATGGCCTGGACATTGTCATAACGGGTATCACCAGTCACGGTAGTCTGGGAAATGCCTATTTCCTGTAGCAATTGCTGCGTCTGGTGATTCTGGGTATATATATGATCAAAACACTTGAGTACCTTTCTGAAAAACCCTCCATAAAATTGAAAGTAAACTTGCTCCTTCCGCAGTGAAGCTGAAAACAGAAATAAAGGCACATCCCTTTTCTTGGCTTCAAAGATGAAATTGGCCCATAGGTCATATTTCACAAAAAACACCACTGACGGCTTTACTACTTCCAAAAACTGCCGCGCATTTCCCTGCGTGTCAAAAGGCAAATAGGTCACGCCATCGACGTTCTGCTGGGGCTTCTTGATGACATTTTCATAACCACTGGGACTGAAAAAAGTCACCAAAATGGCCAGCGGAGGTTGCTCCTTCTTCAATTTAGCTATTACTGGCTTGGCCTGTTCATATTCCCCCAAAGAGGCCACATGAAACCACGCCACTTTCCCAGGGAACTTCGCCCTAAAAGCGGCCACCTCATCGAACACAGGCCTTCTGCCCTTCACCAGCCGGGCCAATTTCGAATCCCCGCCACTGGCCAACCTTAGCATTCCGGAAAAGGCCCAAACCGAAAAATCATATATCACCTTCATGCCCAAAAATAGCAAGAAGCAGGTAAACGACCTTATATGGACGGAAGTTTTCTGATCAAGCGGATATGCCACTAGTTCCCTACATTGGAAATATCACGGATACTGACATCCGTATTTAATGTATTCACACCAATCGTATTCTATGCTCCTCTGTGCTTAACGTCAAATCATGTGCGAAAAATAACTTCAGTTGGTGGTGTTGAGTTAAAAACTCAATGCTCATGGTTCCCCAGCAAAGCTGTCGGAACAACAGCTGGCCTGTTTTTTTTTGCCACGATGGCTCGAAGTCACAAAGTGAATTGGTTGGGAGAAGTGAATTGGTTGGGAGGTGTCGTGCCAGCGGCATTTATTTCCAAGGAACTTAGTGCCTTGGTGACTTTGTGGCTTATCCATATCTTATTGGTTACCAAGCTAGCCCACCTAACGGCGGAGCAGACCAATTGGCGTTGATATACCACTTAATAGAAAAGAACTAATGCGCTATGCCGCCCGTACTTTAACAGGTGTTGAGTTGAAAACTCACTGCTCATGGTTCCCCAGCAAAGCTGTTGGAACATCAGGTAAAAAACAGGCTTATACCTTGGCTTTTAACACAGGATCTTTCTGGCAGAAAAACAATAAAGAAAGTATATTATAATCAAAGGATTAATGCTCTCTACTTTACCGCTTGATCCATAATCAGTATTGGGGGGCACATAAAAAAAGCCCTGAATAACTCCAGGGCTTTTAAATATTCGCTATTTCAGCAATAATTAGTTTTTGGCTAGGTATTCAGATACACCTTCTTTGGTCGCTTTCATCGCTTCCTTACCCTCTTCCCAGTTAGCTGGACAAACTTCACCGTGTTTTTCTACGTGGTGAAGAGCATCTACCAATCTGATCATCTCATCAATGTTTCTTCCAAGTGGAAGGTCATTGATGGTTTCGTGTCTTACCACACCTTCTTTATCGATAAGGAAAGAACCTCTGAATGCTACTGGAGCACCTTCATAGATCAATTCACCTTCTTCGTTGTAGTTCCACTCACCGGCCAAAACACCGAAGTTATGGGCGATGGTTTTAGCTGGATCAGCTACCAAAGGATAAGTAACCCCTTCGATACCACCGTTAGCCTTAGGAGTGGCCAACCATGCAAGGTGGGTTTCCTCGGTGTCGCAAGAAGCACCTACTACGGCTACACCTCTTTTTTCAAATTCAGCCAACTTCTCCTGGAAAGCCAAGATTTCAGTAGGACACACGAAAGTAAAATCTTTTGGGTAGAAATAGAAGATCACTTCTTGCTTACCGACATACTGCTCCAAAGAGAAGTTTTCTACGATTTCTTCACCATTGATCACTGCTGGTGCGCTAAATAATGGGGCTTTTTTTCCTACTAATGACATACTTTTTACGTTTAAATTTATTAGTTATGTTTAGAAAATATGATTTTTAAATTTATTTGTTGTGGCCCTTGATGACCACTGAGATATCCTCCACTTCAAAGTCCCGGATTTTGTTTTTATCAAAGAATTCCTTGATCAATTTCTCCAGTTCTTGGTTGCGGTAATCCCTGATTTCATTGGTCTCATTATCGTACAAATGGCTATGTGCTTCCATTATTCCATCAAAGCGCATCACACCATTGTTGTCGACAAACTTTTGGATTATGTTGGCATTCACAAAGGTGTCCAAGGTCTTGTATACTGTCCCTAGCGAAATGGAAGGGTTCTGTTCATGGACTTGCTCATACACCCATTCAGCCGTGGGGTGATTATGGGTCTTCGATACTGCCTCATAGATCACCATCCGCTGATGGGTAAACTTCAGTCCCCCTTGCACTATTTTATCTTTTATTGCCTCGGTATCCATTCCTTGTTGAGAATGATTATTATCTGATAATAGTTCCGCAAAAGTAAGAAAGTTACAGGGAAATGCAAAAATTATTTCTTTCCGTCGTTTCTACCTTGGAGAGTTTACTCTAAATTTCATTACCTTTAATTTCTTAAACGAACTGACCTGATGAAAAAATTATTATATTTTTGTTTTGCAGGACTGATTTTCAATGGATCATCTGCCTTAGCCCAAGGTAACGTCGACGTAGAACAAATTTTAAATGCCGGCAAAGAAGATCTGAACACCTACATGGGGTACTATGCAGAACCTGCGGCAAAAGGTTTTATCTACAGCATGGGATCCGGATGGGCCCAAACAGCCAAACCCCACGGAACACTTGGTTTTGACCTTAAATTTGCTGTCAGCGGTGCTGCTGTTCCTGGCCAGTATGAGACGTTCACCTTTGACCCATCCGAGTATGAAAAAATCCGGGTGAAGGGAGCCAATGGCCCTGTACAACTTCCCACATTATACGGCAATCCTGATGCTACCGGATCACTTGAGATTTATGAAGGAGAGACATTGCTCGCTGAAGCAGATATTCCTCCGGGGATCGACATCCCTGTAAAGTACGTACCTGCTCCACTGATCCAAGGAGCCGTGGGATTACCTGCTGGCTTTGAAATCATCGGGAGATTTATCCCAAAGACTACCATTGAAGACACAGAGGTTTCCCAGTGGGGACTTGGCGTGAAGCATGACATCAAACAGTATTTTGAAGGAATTAACATTATACCGGTTGATTTCTCTGTCTTGGTCGCCTACAATTCCCTAGACGCCAAATACCACATCGACAAAGCCCAAGGTCAAGTAGCTACCATGAACGTGGACACATGGACTGTCCAAGGCTTGCTCAGTAAGAAAATCTCCATCCTGACGGTCTATGGAGCAATCGGGTATAATTCGGGGTCATCTGATTATAATATGCTCGGCACATACGAGATCAATGGCACATCCGAGTCGCTCATTGATCCAGTAAGATTAAATTATGAAGCAAAAGGCGCCATGGGGACATTGGGAGCAAGGCTTAAGTTTGGCCCCATCTTCCTCAATGGAGATTATACTTTCCAGGAGTTTAATACCGTGAATGTAGGATTAGGAGTTTCAATTAGATAAAAATGATTAAAGTTTTATTTGTTTGCTTAGGCAATATCTGCAGATCACCGCTTGCGGAAGCGATTTTTAACCACCAAATCAATGAACTGGAGCTAAACCACAAGTTCCAAAGTGACAGCTGTGGCACATCCGATTACCATATCGGGGAATTGCCAGATGAACGTAGTATGGCCAGTGCAAAAAAACACGGCATAGCCATCTCCCATCGTGGCAGGCAGCTGAACCATGCGGACATCAGGGATTTTGACTACATTATTGCCATGGACAGTACAAACAAAAAGAACATCATCCAACTGATGGAAAGCTATAATCTTAGCCATGACCGCATCTACCTGATGAGGGATTTTCAGTCAAAAGCAAGCTCCAAAGAAGTCCCGGATCCCTATTACGGTGGAGAAGATGGATTCGAAAATGTTTATCAAATCCTGAACGAATCCATCCAAGAATTCATTGTTCAATTGAAAAAAGAACATCAAGTGTATGCATAAGTCCAATTCATTTTATGAAGAAGTCTTACTCGATGCCATACCAGAACCTACCAAACTGAAATCTGTCCGGCTGATCTCTGCCGGAACCATGAATCAAAGTGTCCTCTTGGACACCGATAAGGGTGCCTTTTTTTTAAAGTCAAATCACCTGCCCTCGTCGGATATGTTTCAGCAGGAAATAAAAGGACTCACCCTCCTACACAAACACGCTCCACTCCAAATCCCCAAAACTATCGGTGCTGGCCACGTAGTTTCCCAAAACTACCTGCTCATCGAATGGATTCATGGCGGTTATCCAAACGGCAGTTACTGGGACAATTTAGGCCATGGGCTCGCAGAACTGCATATGGCCACTTACCCCCAGTTTGGATTGGAAGAGGACAATTATATCGCAGTGCTCCCCCAGCGAAACATATTAAACGATAGCTGGGCCGACTTTTTTATCAAAGAAAGGCTTGAGCCTATGGCTGGAAAAGCCTATTATGATGGATTGATCAGCAAGGATTTTTACAAAAAATTCCAAAAGATCTACCCCAAGCTAAATAGTCTGATCCCAAACGAAAAGCCATCCTTGCTCCATGGGGACCTATGGTCTGGAAATGTAATTGTCAATACCAAAGGCGATCCCTGTTTGATCGACCCAGCGATCTACTACGGCCATCGGGAAATGGACCTGGCCTTTTCCAAGCTTTTCGGTGGCTTTAGAAGTGAATTCTATGAAGCCTATCATGAAATTTTTCCGCTAGAGCCTAATTTCGAAACCAGGGTAGACATCCACAATCTCTATCCCCTGCTCGTACACCTCAACCTATTTGGCCAAAGCTACCTACCTGGCATTAAAAAAGTCATTAAGAAATTTGTCTAAGCCTACTGATTTCCCAATATGAGTATCCGCAATCATACACGTAGCCAAGCATAATTGAATAAATTGTGTTTCCGTCCTTTTATTCAGGTGTAAAATTGCTTTCAATAGGTCTTCATGAATGCTACGCATTTCCATTGATAAAAATGACCAAAAATCCAGTCCGGTGGTGAGATCTTTAAATTGGGAAAACAAGTTTTCCAGGGAGGACAATACGTTACCCAATTTAATTTAAGAAAACTGCTCCGGCCTGAAAATGAATGGATCTCGCTGTTCCACGACGCGAGCTAATTCATTTTCTTAACGGCCTGCTCATTTTTCTTAAACCGATCTCACCAAGGGACTTCCTTTACTTTCGAAATCGCATTTTGGAATGGTACCACTACGTGTAAAATTACCGATAGCCATTTTTTCCAAAAATCTTAAGGTAAAGTAGGATCCCCCACACACAATTCGTTAACTCTAGAGCTCTACATCCTATGCTTCCTTTGCCCGACGGACCACCTGAAAGGTACTCCTTGTAGTTTGCTCTAACAGCACATCACTTTGAGCCAAAAACCTGCTCTTTATTTTTTCATCGTAATTTTTAACGGTGATCAGCTGAAGGTTCTCGTTGTACCTGACATTAAACACCGGTCTCATCTCGGCCAAGAGCTGTTCGAGCTTGAACATTTCCCTATCGGTACAAATCGAAATCGTAATCGCAGAGGATTGGATCAAGTTGGCCCGTAGTTTCAGTCTATCCAATTCCGCATATACCTGATGCATATGCGACTCGTTGATAAAGGTAAAATCAGTCACTTCGAATGTAACCAACACCTGCCGGTCCTTCACCACTACAGTAGGCATGGATACTTTGCTTGCCCCAAAATCCCCAATGACTGTACCCTGTTCATCAGGCTGCACGAATGACTTCACATGCAGCGGGATGTTGGCATTTGCCAATGGCTTAATGGTACGCGGGTGGATCACCGACGCTCCATAAAAAGTCATTTCTGCCGCCTCCTTATAATCCAGCTGATCAAACTTAACTGTATCCTCAAAGCGCTTGGGATCGGCATTCAGCACCCCTGGAACGTCCTTCCATATGGTAACTGTCCCAGCACCTAAACTGCTGGCAAAAATAGCTGCTGAAAAATCAGAGCCCTCCCTCCCCAAGGTAGTTGGCTTACCGTCCTTGGTACTTCCGACAAAGCCCTGGGTCACCACTGGAAGCTGCTTGAGCACGGGCACCAGATTCTGCTGACACAGCTTTGTCGTCTTATCCCAATCCACTTTGGCAAACCGGAAATTACCATCTGTGCGAATAAAATCACGGGCATCTTGCCAAATACAATATTGCTGGCAGTGACACAGGTAGGCCTGGATAATTTTAGAAGAAAGAAGCTCCCCAAACCCCACCACTTGGTCATAATATTCATCATAATTTTCCTTGGTCAGTTTACCTTCCAATACCCTTGCCAGCTGTAAAAATATATTCTCCACCATTCCAAACACCAGGTCTCCTTCTTCAAAAAGCTCCTCACATATTGCTAAATGGTTTTTTCTCACATTGGTAAAATTCGAATAAAAATCTTCCTCCTCATATTTCAACCTTAAAATTTCTTCCAGTGCGTTTGTCGTTTTGCCAATCGCCGAAACGACAATCACCATCGGGCTCCGCAATCGATTGAATAGGATGTTTGAGAGGTTTTTGATCGCTGCAGCATCTTTTACTGAAGCCCCGCCAAATTTGTATACAATTGCTTTTGTCATAAAAATATAAGTAGTAATTTACACTGGGTTATATTTCAAAATTTACTTTTTCAAAGATATGAAGACAAAACCATATGAGCCTAATAACTCTGCATTAGGCTATTCAGTAGGCGTCACCCTTGACCGGTTTATCAAGAGTAAACAAGACGATTTTCCATTTGCATCCGGAGAGCTGTCACAGATCCTCAGGGACATTGCATTGGCATCCAAAATCGTCAACCGTGAGATCAACCGGGCAGGACTCTCAAACATCAGCGGAGCCTTCGGAAACACCAACGTACAAGGAGAAGAACAGCAAAAACTGGACGTCGTGGCAAACATTCGCTTCTGCAGGGCGCTGACCAAAGGCGGTGAAGTCTGTGCCATCGTCTCTGAAGAAGATGATGAAGTGATCGATTTACAAAACAGCAGTGGAAAATATGTCGTGGCCATGGATCCATTGGACGGCTCTTCCAATATCGATGTCAACATCTCTATTGGGACCATTTTCTCCATATATCGCCGCGTCACGCCAGTAGGCAGTCCTATTCAGCCAGAAGACATTATGCAGCCGGGATCCAAGCAAGTAGCTGCAGGCTATGTGCTTTACGGCTCATCGACCATGTTGGTCTATACTACAGGCAGGGGAGTAAATGGCTTTACCTATGAACAGTCCCTAGGTGAGTTTTTCCTTAGTCATCCGGACATGACAGCCCCTGAGGATGGAAACATCTACAGCATCAATGAAGGGCTAAAATCCCAAGTCAATGAAGGTGTGAATAATTATATTGAGGCCTGTAAGGAAAGAAATTATAGCGCGAGGTACATTGGCAGCTTGGTGGCGGACTTCCACCGAAACTTACTCAAAGGGGGAATCTATATCTATCCAAGTACAGAAAAAGCCCCTCACGGAAAACTGCGTTTGCTCTATGAGGCCAACTCCCTCGCCTTTATTGCCGAGCAAGCAGGTGCAGCTGCCACAGATGGCAAAAACAGGATATTGGACATCATCCCCACCTCTCTGCACCAGAGAACACCGCTTTACATTGGATCTAGGGTAATGGTCGAAGAATCGCACGAATTTCTAAAAGAAGCAGAGATAAGCCAGTAGTTCACTGGTACTTTCTTCGGATTTCGACCTTTTGGAGCTGCCTGTCTACCAATGCTTCACTGAGTTCTGTGGCCATCGTTTCTGGGTTTGCCTCATGAAGCAGTCGCTTCAGGCGCTCTTCCCCTAAATCAATACGGTAACAAATCTGAAGCAAGCGCTCCAAATCCCGGTTGAGTAAATCCCCTACTATCGGGACCAACAATTTGATGAGCTGCTCTCGACTTAGCTCTTCATCAGGAACAGTAAGGTCAAAATCCTTTTGGAGCAGGGCAATGCTTTCTGATATATCTGCTGAAGTATTCATAAAAAAAGCTACTTTTTGGAACACCTAAGGTTATCCATAAAAGTAGCCATTTCTTTTTTTGGTTACCGAGAAATCAATCTTCTTTTTCTTCACCATTTCCCTCAGCCGCAGTTTCCTCTTGCAAGACTTCTGGAGCCTGCTCACGGATAATCCTGTACCAAGAGATCAGTTTTTTGATATCGGACGGATAAACTCTCTGCTCATCAAATTCCGGCAAAATGTGCTTCATGAAAGCGATATACTCATCATTATCCGCTCCTTTCGCCAAGCCAGTATCACCTTCAAATTCCTTTTCGATGGTGATCATGACATCCTGAAGCGGACTAGAGCCTTCTTCTGTCATTGTATAAATGGAAATTTCACTCAGGATGGATACCCTGTGATTTGCTCCCACGACCAATTTGGTTTTCTTGGCATCCATCGATTCCAAAATCACCCCACTTCTGCTAGGTTTAAGCACTTTATACAATCCCGGCTTTCCAGCCACGGTAGCTATTTCTTTAAACTCCATATTTCTTCTTTTAAAATCAGCTTGCAAATATAGGCTTTAGGTTCAAAAGCCCAAGTCAAATTAACTTTCAGGATCAAATTCCTCTGACAGCTCTGCCATAAATCCTACTAGCTCTTCCCTGCCGACAGCAGTAGTAGAAGAGGTCACAAAATACAATGGTGCTTCCTCGAATATCGTTTGTGATGCCATCAAAAACCTATTGATATTTCCTTTCACCTTACTGACGGACAGCTTATCTGCTTTCGTAAATACCAGCACGATGGGCACCCCGTTTTGAGCACACCAAAGTATAAAATCCAAATCCTTCTTTTGGGGATCCAGCCGACTGTCGATAAGCACAAAGGTCGCTTGAAGGTTCGCCCGACTGGTCAGGTAGCCTTTGATCATTTTTTCCCAGCCTGATTTCAGGCTCTTGCTCACTTGGGCAAATCCATACCCAGGCAAATCCACGATCCACCACTTCCCTTCAGCATCAAAATGATTGATAAGCTGTGTCTTTCCCGGCTTACCGGAAGTTTTTGCCAGGTTTTTATTATTGGCCAGCATATTAATCAGAGAGCTCTTCCCCACATTCGACCTACCAATAAAGGCAAACTCCGGCTTGGTGGGCTCAGGGCAGTTTCTAAAATCCGAATTACTGGTTAAAAATGTCGCCTTTTTTATCATCTTTATGTTAATTTTATACAAAGGTAAGCCTTTCCAGTTAAAACCTGACAACCAATTAATGGTTAACATTTTTCCATTGCTCGTGTTTACTTAGTAATATTGCGCTCTCAAACAGTATTTTAATCCCATGTCAGTAGTTCCCTACAAAGATCAACAAGAAGGTAAAAAGGCCCAAGTGGCCAATATGTTTAACAATATCAGCAAGCGTTATGATTTGCTAAACCACCTCTTGAGCTTGGGAATTGACATCACCTGGCGAAAAAAGGCCATTAAGATGCTCCAAAAGGACCAGCCCAAGGTCATTCTTGACATTGCCACAGGTACTGGGGATTTTGCCATTGAGGCCTTGGCCCTTAATCCTGAAAGGGTTATTGGTGTGGATATATCTGAGGGAATGCTGGCTGAAGGCAAAAAGAAAATCAAAAACAAAAAACTGGACCACCTGATCGAAATGCAATTAGGGGATTCGGAAAAGTTGCTTTTTGAAGAAAATAAATTTGACGCAGTCATCGTTTCTTTTGGAGTGAGGAACTTCGAAAACCTCGAAAAAGGATTGGCAGACATGTACCGGGTGCTGAAGCCGGGCGGAAAAACCGTTATTGTAGAGTTTTCAAAACCTAAAAAGTTTCCGTTTAAACAAGGATACAACTTTTATTTCAAGTATATTTTACCGAAGATAGGAAAACTTGTTTCTAAGGATCAGTCCGCTTATACCTATTTACCAGAATCCGTACAAGCATTTCCCGATGGGGATAAATTCCTTACAGTGCTGGAAAAAGTCGGCTTTAAAAACACAAAATGCAGACCATTAACATTTGGCATAAGTTCGATTTATATTGGAGAAAAATAACCCTCACTTTTTTTCTTCTGGGAGGCATTATACTGTCCGGATTTTCCCAGGACAATTATAGGCCCATCAACAAATCCGGTCAGGACGACCAGTTTCTGAGCTATGGCTTCTTCCTGGCAGCCCATACTTCCAGCCTTAGGCTGAAGTACAGTGACGCCTTTATGGATCCTGAAAATCCTGATTTCGCCAATATCCAGAGCATTCAGCCGGTATTTTCCCCTGGCTTTTCCTTGGGTTTCTTACTGAAAATGCGCTTACATGACCAGTTAACCTTCACGGGTACTCCAAAGGTCGGCTTTTATGAATTCCGCACTGATGTCAATTATTTCCAAACGGATGATTTTGAACAAAATAGTTTGGGTGTACGGACGGAATCCCTGATCACGGAAATGACCATGGTCGAAATGCCCTTGCTCATTAAGTATAAATCCATGCGGTTTGACAATACCCGCATGTTTTTTGTCGCTGGCGCCAACCCCATGTTTCGTACCAAATCCCAAGATGAAGCCGACGCAGACCAGCTGGTGCTCAAAAGCAAGGATGTGGCACTAGAACTCGGAATGGGATTCGACTTTTACTTTAAGTTTTTTAAATTTTCACTGGAAATCAGGTTTTCGCATGGCCTGAGCAACATCTATAAAGCAGAAACTTCTGATCAAAACTTCGCCGGTGCCATTGATGAGCTTCGCCGCAAGTCCATCACACTTTACCTGAATTTCCAATAAGAAGGTTCTAACCTGTCCCTGAAAACCTACATGCTAAATATCGCTTATTGAGCAATCCCAGAACTGGATTTTTCACCATTCTTATAACTTTCTTTTTATTAAATGCCTATTTGAGCTAAATTAAAAGGATGAAAAAAACGGCATTAATAACAGGAGCAACCTCCGGGATAGGCAAGGCATGTGCGGTAGCTTTGGCCAATTCCGGCTATGACATTATTGCTACCGGTAGAAGGGAAGAGCGACTTAAGGAACTGAAGAATGAACTTTCACCACAAACTGACTACACCTATTTGGTTTTTGATGTGCGGGATAAAGCAGCGGTAGATGCTGCCATTGACAGCCTCCCCAAACGGTGGACAGCTATTGATGTATTGATCAATAATGCTGGAAACGCGCATGGTATGGATCCGATCCATGAGGGAGATACCGCAGATTGGGATGCGATGATGGACATCAATGTCAAGGGATTGCTGTATGTCTCCAAAAAGATCATGCCGATTATGATCGACAAGAAATCAGGGCATATCGTTAATATCGGCTCCATTGCTGCCAAAGAAGTCTACCCTAATGGTAACGTTTATTGTGCTTCCAAACATGCCGTAGACGCCATCACCAAGGGAATGCGGCTGGACTTGACCAAGTACAACATACGCGTAACCGGTGTTCACCCAGGTTTGGTGGAAACTGAATTTTCTCTGGTCAGATTTAAAGGTGATGAGGAAAGGGCCAAGCATGTTTACGAGGGATTTGCCCCCTTAAAACCAGAAGATATAGCAGACATCGTTCACTTTGCTGTCACCAGGCCAGCGCATGTAGTCATGACAGACATCACCGTCTTGGCAGGCAAGCAGGCCAATAGCAACACCGTTTATAAAGACCAGTAATGATGCGGAATTATCTATTTATTTTATTGATATCAGTATGCGTCGGATGTAATGGAAAAAAAGGCAACCAATCCCGGCTTGCAGCTGATAAGCCTGTAGAAGATCCCTTCATCATGGTTCCTGCATCGGAAAACAAAAAAGCCACTCCTCTTCAGGATTCCATAGGCCAATTGGAAAAAAGTCTCATAGAAGCAGGACTTCAAAATGTAAAATCACACCTTCCGGAAGTATACGTAAAGCTAAAGTACAGCACAACGGATAATTTTTTCGGAAAGGACGTGTACGGAAAATTGGTCAATTGTTACTTGCAGCCAGAAGTGATCAAAATGCTTAAGGAGGCATTGAAGCATTTGCAGGAAGACAACCTTGATTTGACATTTCTTATTTATGACGGTGTCCGTCCAAGATCTGTACAACAAATCCTATGGGACGACCTTGACAAACCAGACAGCCTTAAACCTTTGTACGTGGCCAATCCGCAACGAGGCAGTCTTCATAATTATGGTGTAGCGGTGGACCTGACATTGGCAAACCGCACCACGGGAAAGCCTTTGGACATGGGGACGCACTATGATTATTTTGGTTATCCTGCTTATCCCGATCGTGAAGAGCAAATGCTCGCAGCAGGCAAGATCACTGCCCAGCAAATCAAGAACAGAAAAACCCTCAGAGCGGCAATGAATAAAGCAGGATTTTCTGAAATCGGATCTGAATGGTGGCATTTTAATGCCTTTAGCCTTCGACAAGCTAAAGAACGCTACGAAATTGTAGAATAGTCATTAGTAACTTTAAACCTTAAATAATTTCCTATGAAGCTCATTATCCGGAAGTCGGTGCTTATCGGCTCCTTTTTTCTAATTACCACCCTGCTGTTAGCTGGTCAGTCCTTTGCCCAGCGCGGACAATTCAAAGCACTTATTTTCAGCAAGACCCAAGGGTTTAGGCACCAATCCATTCCCAATGCCGTAAAAGCCCTAAAAGATATGGCCAAAACCCGTGTGTTTAGTGTTTATGCCACGGAAGATGCTACCGTCTTTAATGATGAATTCCTGAAAGATTATGATGTCATCATCATGGCCAGTACCACAGGGGAAATTCTATCAGATGGCCAAAAAGAGGCGTTTCAAAGATTTGTGCAAAACGGAAAAGGGGTTGTTGGGATTCACAGTGCTACCGATACGGAGTATGACTGGAAGTGGTACACCAAGCTGATCGGAGGACAGTTTATGCACCACCCTGCCCAGCAAACCGCCAGGCTAAACGTAGTGGACAGAAATCATCCCGCCACCTATCACCTAAACGAAAAGTGGCTTTGGACGGATGAATGGTATGCTTTCAAAAATTTCAATGAGGAGGTACACATCCTATTGCAACTGGATGAGACCTCCTACGAGCCTGGTTCCAGGGATGGAAAGTCCATGGCCATGGGTGAAGTACATCCGATGTCCTGGTACCATGAATACGATGGTGGCCGGGTATTTTACACGGCACTAGGCCATGTGGAAGCCGCCTATGAAGATGATGATTTCTTGGATCACGTCTATGGAGGTATCTGGTGGGCTGCCATGGGATATCCTATCCAGTAACAGGTTAGACTTCTGCCAGCTGAACAATCTTTTCCAGTGGAGCCTCATAAATATCATGACCTCCACTGTAAAGGATTGATTCTTTTTTTACGGTCATCCGCGACAGGATTTCGGCCTGTTCGAGCTTCCGCTCATCGGTCAAAAACTCATCGCTATCGCCCTCCACAGACCAAATTCGTGTTTCTGACAACTTTGAAGAGACCATACTGAAATCCAAATCGTGTGCAAATCCACCTCCCCAAAGAATCAGGCTTTTTATGGGACAGGAAAGTTGTGAGGCCCATCGAGTGGCGGTGGCACAGCCCTGTGAAAAGCCCAAAATGTGAATCGACGGAGGGTCAGTAAACTGTTCTAAATTCCTGGCCAATATCTGGTTTAAAAAACGATTATTGTTAGCAATGGCATTTCCCCTTTCATGTTTGGTCATCCAGTTAGCCCCCACGCGACCAGAAAATCCTTTTAAATAACCATGGTTTTGTGCTTCTGGAGCGATGAACAGCCGCTTTTCGTGAAATTGGCTTTTAAATTTCCTGAGAAAATAAGGAGCCAATTGGCCGTAACCATGTAAGGCGATCCAAAGGTCATTTTCTTCTCCCAGAGGCAATTGGGAAGTAGCGTATGCGCCGATGGATTCAAAAGACACATGTTGGTACATGGTGATTTAACTATTTAGATCATTGAACTTGAACGGGAGCAACTGACTGATATTTTCTGCTTTGAGGACATTGCCCTCCGGTGTTAGCATGAAGATTTCTATGGCTTGGCCAAATTTGAGCTCATACTCATTAATGGTTTGCCGACACAGTCCACAAGGGGAAACCGTAGCATAATTGGAATCATCCCTTCGCTTGGCCACAATCATGATTTTTAAAGGCTTTAACTCAGGGAAGTTGGCGTTAGCATATCCCAAAAGTGTCCTTTCTGCACAAACTCCTACTGGAAATGAGGCATTTTCTTGGTTATTGGCTGTCAATATCTGCCCATCTTCCAACAACAATGCAGCACCTACACAGAAATTGGAATAAGGAGCATAAGCTTTTTTCACGACTTCTTTTGCCTTCTCCAAAAGCTCAACTTCCTTTTCATTAAGCTCACTTTTTTCCAGCAAATGTAATATTACTTTATGTTCTATTTTTTTCCCCATTATAATAAGTGAATTCATTTAACAAGGTGCGTACATTAACACGCCCGACTAATTTCCACTAAAATATTTTAAGGTCAAAGATTAAATGTTCATCTTCATATAACCCAAAGTAATAAAATCGAGATGAAGACAATATTGATCATCGGAGCTGGCAAATCCTCCAAGGTGCTGGTGGATTTCTTGCTGAAGGATGCCCAGACCAAGGAGCGGAAACTGATTCTTGCCGATGTGGACGCACGAGTGGCTGAAAAGAAGCTAGGTGGACACCCCGCAGGCACGGCCAGGAGCATAGACATTCATGACACCGAAAAACTTGGAGAACTTGTCAAGCAAGCAGACCTCGTAGTCTCCATGGTGCCTGCATTTTTACATCCTTTGGTGGCGAAGGTGAGTATAAGAGAAGGGAAGCATTTTTTCTCAGCCTCGTATGAATCCCCCGAAATGAGGGCACTGGCCGGAGAAATTAAACAAAAAGGGTTGTTTTTCTTGAACGAATGTGGCTTGGATCCAGGAATTGACCACATGTCGGCCATGAAGCTGATCGATACCGAAAAGGCAGATGGGCATAACATCGTCCTTTTTAAATCCTACTGCGGTGGATTGCTTTCGCCAGAAAGTGAGTCTAACAATCCCTGGAGGTATAAGTTTACATGGAACCCTAGAAATGTAGTCTTGGCAGGACAAAGCACCTCCCAATTTATCAGAAATGGCCGGTACAAATTCATCCCCTACCACATGCTTTTCAGGCGTACTGATCTGGTAACTTTTAAAGAGACTGGTGATTTTGATGGATATGCCAATAGGGATTCATTGAGTTATAGAAAGGTCTATGGGCTGGAAGGCATCCCCACTATCATCCGTGGCACCCTTCGACGGGCAGGTTTCTGTAAAAGTTGGGACGTGCTGGTACAGCTGGGCTTAACGGACAATTCATTCCAGATGGATTTGCCCCATGATTTCACCATGCGTATGTTCATTAATTCCTTTTTGCCATATGATCCTATTCATCGGGTAGAGGAAAAAATCCAGCGACTTTTACCTTGGGTGGACTCAGCGATCATGGAAAAATTAGCTTGGCTGGGGCTTTTTGATGAAACACCACTTCCAATATTCAAAGGAAGTCCAGCAGACATTCTACAAGGCATCTTGGAAGATAAATGGAAGCTTACCCCTACAGACAAGGACATGGTGGTCATGCAGCACCAGCTTGAAACAGAGTCTCCTGCTGGGATAAGAAAGAAAATCACCTCCAGTATGGTCATCAAAGGAGAAAACCATGAATATACCGCCATGGCCAAAACCGTTGGTTTACCTTTGGCCGCAGCTATAGATTTGTTTTTGGAAGGGAAAATTCAGCTACGCGGCCTGCACCTTCCCATTAAAAAAGAAATATACTCGCCAGTTTTGGAATTATTGGCGGCCAATGGCATTCATTTCGAAGAAGAATTGGTCCTCTCAAAAAATTAGCAGAAAATCCTTCAGCAAATCCTGGTAGCTGTCCGTGTAAGAAAAATCATTGTTTTTAATGCAGATAGTGCTGATTTCCGGTATTGAAGCCTCGGCAAAGGAGTAGGCCTTGATATGCCGCAGGACTTTGGTGGACGGTCGGTCTTTTAGTGCATACCACTCGTGGGAATAGAGCCCAAAGAAGCGGGCGATTTTGTCCAATTCCAGCATTTGCTGGGGAGGTAAGATTATCCAAAATTTCCCATTTTCTTTATCCAGTGATTTCACTACACCTTTGATCAAATCACCAAAGGGCAATTCGTCATTATGGAGCGCCAGGTTTCGCTGTATATCAGTAGACTTGATATGATTGGGAAAATAAGGAGGGTTGCTGACAATTAGCGGATATTCACCAGCAGCATTCTTCACAAATTCCTGAAAACGTGTATGATTGACATGAACACGGTCACACCAAGGACTTGCTTGAATATTTCCGGTGGCTTGTCCAGCCGCAGCTTCGTCCACCTCAATGCCGTGAATGGTTGCTTCGGGATAGCGTTGGGCGAGCATCAGCGAGATCACTCCTGTACCAGTACCAATATCCAAAATGGAGGCAGGACTGGAATGGCAGGCGAGCGCTCCTAGAATGACGGCATCGGTGCTTACTTTCATGGCACAATTTTCCTGGTGAATGGTAAATTGTTTAAACTGAAAATACGTGTTTGCCATGATACTTGTATACCGTGATTTTTGACTTTTACGAACGGCTTGGAGGGATTATGCCTTACTTCATTTGGACTCTCTCTCGTAGGCCTCGTCCACTAATAACTTAGACGATTCCGCTGCATCTACAGCCAGCTGGTCACAGCGTTCATTTTCAGGATGACCTGCGTGTCCTTTGACCCATTGGAATTGGGGCTTGTATTTATTGTGAAGGGAAATGTAGCGCTTCCAGAGATCCACGTTCTTCTTGTCCTTGAAACCTTTTTTCTGCCAGCTCCATATCCACCCTTTGGTTACAGCATCTACCACATACTTACTGTCTGAGTAGATTTTTACGGGAATCCCATCTACCTTGATAGCCTCTAGTCCTTTGATGACAGCTAATAGCTCCATTCGGTTATT
Source organism: Echinicola soli (assembly GCF_006575665.1). Lineage (NCBI taxonomy): Bacteria > Pseudomonadati > Bacteroidota > Cytophagia > Cytophagales > Cyclobacteriaceae > Echinicola > Echinicola soli. The sequence continues at coordinate 2,186,464 of NZ_CP041253.1, read as the reverse complement.
TGTGGTCAGTCGAAAACCTTCTGACAGCTCTTTCTCATGCTGTCGGTATTTTAAGATCGTTCCATACCCTCCATTTCCGGGGTTCCCTTTGGCTGCGCCATCTGTATAAATCAAAATCATGCTTCAAAAGTAAAAAAAATGTCAGCCATTTCTAGCTGACATTTAAATTGTAATTTAAGGTATTTTGTGTAAGTGCTTAGAAGTTATCAAATAAATTGGTCTTGAAAATCTTGATGGCAATGGATAACAAAATAATTCCAAAAATCCTTCTAAGGACATCCAAACCTGTTTTTCCCAGTTTTCTCTCCAGCCAAGTGGTACTTTTCAGCACCATGTAAACGACCACCAAATTGATCAAAATCCCAATAGCAATATTGATCTGGGAAAACTCCGCTTTGAGTGTCAGGATCGTGGTCATCGTCCCTGCACCAGCAATCAGCGGAAAGGCAATCGGCACAATCGACGTACTGGAAGCATCTGCTTCAGGATCTGGTTTGAAAATCTCCACGCCCAAAATCATCTCCGCACCCAAGGCAAAAATGATCAAGGCACCTGCAATGGCAAAGTCAGCTACTCCTATCCCAAAAAGGTTAAGGATATTTTTCCCTAATAGGAGAAATAAAACCATCAAGATGCCCGCCACAATCGTCGCCTTTCCCGACTGAATATGGCCTGCTTTCCGGCGCAAATTGATAATGATGGGAATAGAGCCCAAGATATCAATGACCGAAAACAAGATCAGCGTAACCGAAACAACCTCTTTGAAATCAAACATTATCTAAATTTTTGCGCGAAATTAGAATTTAAATTTTGATTAATCTCATTTTTTGGATTAATATTCCTTTAAGAAGCTTAATAATTTTTCAAACTCCGCATCGGTAATGGCCGGGAAATTGGCTATTCTGAAACTGGTGGGCTTTAAAGGGCCATAGCCACTGCCCATTTGCATCCCGTGCTGTTCTGCGGCTTTTTTGATTTCCTGGATAAACACTTCTTTACCGGAAATACCCATGACGGTTTTACTTCGGGTATCGGTATTTTGTACCAGCATCATCAGCTTGTCGGATTGGGCAATGGTATTTTCCAGCTTTCGCATGCGATCACGAAGCATTTGATCGGTTTCTTGTATCTCTGGACGATCTTCCAGGCTACGCTTCAGCAAATAAACGCCTAGTACATTCGGCGTATAATGCGTTTGGTAATTGGCTGCATTTTCGAGCATAAAGCTTAGACTGTTGTATCGGCCTGATTCCCCTTTGTTTTTGCACTTTTCGATGGCCTTGGGAGAAAGGATAAGCAATCCCAGCCCAGCAGGAAGCCCAAAGCACTTCTGGACAGATGCGTACCAAATATCAGCAGCCGTAAAGTCCAGCTCAATACCCGCCATGGAAGAGGTAGTGTCCACGGCGATCATTTTATTGGGGAATTTATTGCCCACCTGCCGGATCAGCTCATTACGTACTTCGGTAGCATTGGAGGTTTCGTTTTGGGTGATGGCGATCAGGTCAAATTTCTCGCCAATTTCCAATGAAGCAACATCCAATTCCGTTTCAGTATCCAGCTTTAGGGAGGCTGTTTCAGCATTCAAGTGTTGAGCAAAGTTCAACCACTTCTTCCCAAATGATCCTGAATAGATATGAAAACTGGCGCTTTCCACGATGGACTGGGCGATGATTTCCCAATTTTCGGTGGCACAGGAAGTAAAGAGTAATTTATAATCTTCAGGGACATGGAGTTTTTCCTTGATCAGCGTTTCTGTTTCCTGATAAAGGTTCATGAACGTGGCGCTTCTGTGATTGGCACTCATGATGCCCTGGTCAAAAGCGTCCTGAAGGTATTGTGCCAGTTGGTCATAGACCTTTGATGGCCCTGGAGCGAATGTAATCATTTTTGGTAGGAGTTAATTTTCAAGAAAATACCGAATGCCCAACTCATAACCTTTTAGCCCAAGGCCCGAGATCATGCCGACGCATTCTTTGGAAATGATACTTTTGTGCCTAAATTCTTCTCTTTTGTAGATATTGGAAATATGGATTTCCATTACAGGGGTGGTCACACCGGCGATGGCATCAGAGATCGCCACTGAAGTATGCGTATAGGCTCCTGCATTCAGCAATATGGCATCAAACCCGAATCCCACTTCATGAATTTTGTCGACAAGTTCCCCCTCGATATTACTTTGGTAATAAGATAAGGAAATCTCAGGGAATGCTGATTTCAGCTGTTCAAAGTAGTCTTCGAACGATTGGCTGCCATAAATTTCCGGCTCTCTTTTCCCCAAAAGATTGAGATTCGGCCCGTTAATGATCAGTAATTTCATGAGGTTTTATATTAAATTCATTTGTCACAAGAAACCTTGGATGATACAGATAATCATAGGAAATAAAGTAATGATTACCTGCATCAAGTCGGTTTCAAAATTTTAAATGGTTTATAGTGCACTGTCCGAAATTTTGGTCAAAGTTAAGCATTGAAAGGAGGATTTGAGCAAAAATGCGGGGCTTTAATTTTATCTTTGGACAGAAAAAGAAACCATCATGCCGGATATCTGGGAAAATCATATCAAGCAATTTGAGCATTATCTGAAAATAGAACGGTCTCTGAGCAAAAATTCCATCTCAGCTTACCGGAGTGACATGGAAAAGCTTTCTGCTTTTATGTCCGGTGCTTTCCCTGACATCACTCCTATGACCACGCAATTACCGCACCTCAGGGCTTTTGTAAATGAACTGGCTTCTCTCGGGATTTCTGAATATACCCAGGCCAGGGTAATTTCAGGTGTCAAGGCTTTTTTTAAGTTTATGGTTTATGAAGACAGGCTAGAGGAAGATCCCGCGATCCTACTGGAAGCTCCCAAACTGGGCAGGAAACTACCGGATACACTCAGCTATGCGGAAATCGTCCAATTGCTCGAGGGAATAAAGCTCGGGGAGCCAGAAGGCCACCGAAACCGGGCCATGCTGGAGGTATTGTACAGCAGCGGATTGAGGGTTTCGGAGCTGGTCGATCTAAAACTGGGGATGGTATATGCTGATATTGGTTTTCTGAGAGTGATCGGCAAGGGAAACAAGGAAAGGCTAGTACCCGTGGGCAAAGATGCGTTACGCTATCTTAACCTGTACCTGGAGCAGGTGCGCCACCACCAAAAGATAGCGCCAGGCCATGAGGAATATGTCTTTCTGAACAGGAGAGGCAAAAAACTTACAAGGGTAATGGTCTTTATATTTATCAAAAAACTGGTAGAAGAGGTGGGCATCAAAAAGAAAGTAAGCCCCCACACTTTCAGGCATAGTTTCGCGACACATCTGATCGAGGGAGGTGCCGACCTCAGGGCGGTCCAGGAAATGCTGGGGCACGAAAGCATTACCACCACGGAGATTTACACCCATCTGGACCGGGAATACCTACGACAGGTATTGACGGACTTCCATCCGAGGAAGTGAGGTAGCTATAATGGAGGATGGCAATCCTCCCGATAAAAAACAAACCAGCCCATTAGGAATGGGCTGGTTTCGTTAGATTTCATTAGCGGAAGAGATTCTTCCTTCTGACTTAGACGGATGAAATACAATATCGACTTATGAGACAGCCTCTTTATTTGCCACCTACTTGTTTTGATATGGTAGCCAATTGTGGCGGTCAGAAAGCAATTTGAATGTTAATTTCCGTTCACCTTCGTATAAGGTATCTTCATTTTTATTTCCCAGGTCCCCGTATCGTTAATTTTAATCCCCCAGCGAATGTAAGCGTGGTTTCTGATTTTCCCGGTATCAGGATCCTTGTACGGAGCCCAGAATTCCTCCCACTCTTCCGGAGATTTCGGGCCATTGTCAGCTTCATATGCTTCCCTGTCTACTATGAAAGCATCACCTCTGGAAAGGTAGTACATAAGGTAAGAGTTTGAGCCACTATACGATCTAGCATACTGGGGAAAAGGAGGGGCAGGTAAAAAGAAAGAAGTCTGTTTCTCTCCTACTTCTGTTTCCACTGAGTTGTCATGATAGTTTTGGAGATAGGATGATCCTTTTGGATAGAAAACTATTTTATCCGTATCCACTGCATTGCCATAACTATCTTCGATGATCATGTTGACCTTTATGGACTGACTCGGTTCCTCACTTATTTTTTGGATCGAAAAATTAGGATGAGTACCATCTAGCACGCTGGGAATGTCCTCATTATCCGGCCCTGTTATCTTGGCCGTATGGGCAATATCATTTCCATCGTCAGTATCCAAATACAACCTTGATCTCATTTCAGTAGGAAACTCTACAGGTACAAAAGGTTCCAGTTTTATAATAGTGTAGTCCTGAAGAAGTTTTTCGCCCTTCACATTGGACACCGCCACATCTACTTTAAACAGGTCGCCCTCTACGAACTTGGTGGATTGGGTAAAAGCAAACTCGCCGCTCACCTCATTGAGCAAAACCGATGGCTCTTCGGAAAGCTCCAGTTTCTGCTCGGCAAGTGCCAAGGTGGTGTCCGTGTCGCCGTTATATGCTTCTTTCCATACACGGATTTCATGCTTTTCAAGAAGTGCATTATTGGGATTACCGTCAAGATCACTAAACCCCACAATCTCCCAATGTAGTGGCGCAGTGGAATTTTCTGTCGCCGGACGAGCAGCGACAGTAAATGCCCCCCGTGATACCGAAATGGTATCTTGGGTGGAATGGATACTATCGCTTAGATAACCGATTTCTGGAGGAGTACAAGAGACTCCCCCAAAAAATGATAGTGCTATAATTTGATATATTGCCTTTTTCATAATTTACTTCTTTTAATTTCCTTGGTAGTCGAACAAGGTATGGTCACCTTGCAACACATGAATCACCCCATTGGTGGATATCAAATTAGATGTTCTTACGATGCTTTGTTGATCATCTATGATTACTCCCTGTTCGTCCCATTCTTCACCTCGTTTATAGGTAATAAAGACATATTCGGGAAAACTGCTCAATTCATCTTCATAATCTTCTCTCGGTTCCAGTGAAATCCTTCGTTCTTCTCCGTTTATGGCCATCACGATTTCCCCTCTCTCGCTCATGTCTTCTCGAGTAATCTTTCCGGGAAAGATATAACCTCCCATGTACTTTTCCAGAGTATCCGTGGGGATGTCATTTACCGTATACACTGCTTCCGGGTCCACTTCTCTCATTTCAGCCAGTACTTCATCAACATACTTTTGAATAGAAAGATTATTGGGAGCAAATAGCGTATTTTCATCATTGACTTCTTCGATCAGTCCCGCTCGCTCTATGAGCAATGCCAAGGTATCAAGGTGCGGATGAAACTGTAAGAAGGTGTACGTGTCAGTTCCTACTTCTGGGCTGCTCACTCCTCCATCGACCAAATAGTCATCTTGGATACATGACATCATGCCAAATGCCAGTGCTAGAATATATAGATGTCTTTTCATTATTTTTTTAATTTAAAGTTAAACTAGAGGCGTCCCTGCCAGTATTCTGTTTGGACTATTGATGGGTTTTTAACAATGATACTGGAAGAAATAGGCCAGAAATATCCTTTTTGCAACTTTCTCTTGCTGTTCATCCAAGAGACCCCTTCAAAGTAATCCATTCGTATTCTATCAAATGCCGAATGGCCTTCGGCAACCAATTCAATGGCCCGTTCATCAAAAATTGCTTTTATGAGTTCCGGCCTATCCTGAGGCCCTTCATAGCCAGGGACACCTGCCTTGCTGCGCACCAAATCCATATCCGAAATGGCACTGGCAAAGTCTCCTTGTTTGGCATATGCTTCCGCTCTCAACAAATAGATGTCCGCTAGTCTGAATATCAAGATGTTTGCCTCAGAGAATAAAGCATATACGCTTTCAGAATCAGGATCGTCCGAACTCAATGCGTACTTCATCGGGAAAGTCGCTCCCCCCACATCTTCAAAGTCAAAAAAGAACAAGTCTTTTCGAATATCACTGTCCCTTTCTGATTGTAACATAAATTCATAACCATAGAAATCAGGGTTTCCCCAAGGAGCAGTACCATTGCTACCACTTAGTATGGGTTGGTTTAATGTCAGACCAGTTGGCGTACTGTTTCCACTGGAAACCCTATATGATTCGCTCACATCTGTGCTAATATTGATCTCAAAGAGCCCGGTTTTGGACTGTCCCCTGACCATGTCTTCAAAACCTTCGTTGCCTTCAGCGACATAATCGATCAGATTAGCGTTACTGTTATTGATGACCGAAGTGGCCGCATCAATACTTTGCTGGATCAATTCAGGATTGTCTCCATCCCTGCTGGCATACCATAGCGCTACGTGCGCTTTCAGTGCCTCAGCACTGGCTTTATTGGCAAAAATCGCCCATCGCTGGTTCCCGGGACTGGAATATTCCAATAGACCTATCGCTTTTTCAGTAGCTTCCATGATATATTCCAATACTTCTTTCTCATCTGATCGGCCAATTTCTACGATAAAACCATCTTCAGTAATTAACTGATCGGAGGTTTCTATGGATTCATGGACAATCGGAACATCTCCCCATATCCTGGTCATATAGAAATAGGACAAGGCCCTTACAAAGGCAGCTTCGCCCAACACCCTATTTTTTTCTTGAGGCGTGGCAAACAGCTCCTCGGGCATCTCGTTTACATATTTTTCTATCGTAAATGCCCAGTTGGCAGCCCTGTAAAACAACTTCCAATCAGCGGTTTCACCGCGATAAGGGAGGCTGTAATTACCATTGTTTTCGATATAGTTGATTATCCAGAACTGGCTGTCCATAAGTGTCATGGCAGGGAATTCACCCCATATCAAGAAACTCGACTGTGTCATTAGCGCGTTCTTGAGCAGGGCATAAGATCCAGCCAAGGCTCGATCTGCTTCACTTTGAGAACTCCAGTAAACATCCGGATGTGTAATGGTAACAGGCTCTTGATCGAGAATATCTGAACAGCTGTACAGGCATGGTGTCAGTACGACCAAGACCAGAAAGTATATTTTTGTGATTTTTTTCATGGTAATGGGTTTTTAGAATCTTGCATTTAAACCGAAGAAAAAGGATTGAGCTTGCGGATAGCCGTTGCCCAGGACATGCCCACGTGCGTCCACCAATGAGGCGTCTACGATGCTCTTGGAGCGTTGCCATTGATAAGGATTCAGCACCGAAAGATATACCCTAAGCCTGCTCAAGCCTATATTCTCAATAAAAGAATCTTTGTTGAAGACATAGCCAAATGAGGAATTGGTGATTTTCCAATAATCCCCGTTTTCAATCCATAATGTCTGGTTCCCCCTGAAAGCGTAGAAAGGGCTTTCCCCTCCACCTGCAGGAAATAATGCAGGAAAGCGTACACCAGCCGCACCATCACCTGGTTTTTCCCAAAAACTGTACTCGCTCAGGTCGGCCAAGCCTTTTTCGGCCCAGTCATCACCTCCCCTGTCATACCTGTCCAGATAACTGTTCAGAACGGTATTCTTTATATCTGCACCAAAAGAAAACTGGCTATAAATCTGTAGGTACCAACCTTTATATCGCAAATCGATATTGAAGTTCCCTTGTATATCCGGAACAGGAGAATATTCTAATGCCATGATCTGATCACCTGCTTCATCCAAGAGGTAGTCTCCATTGATATCCTTCCAAATCGGAAGTCCTGGACGGATACTAGCCCAGGCTGATTTTCCAGTGAGAGGTTCACCAGTGTAAGGGTTTACGGGCAGTTGTTCCAGATTATCAATAATATAGTCATTGACAAAAACCTTGTATAGGTTCAGCGGCCGGCCCACGATATAACCATAGCTACCAATTAGATAGTCTCTGTTGCCGTTTGGTAATTTACTGACGTAATTCTCGTTTTTGGCAAATCCAGCGGTAAGTTGCAGCTTCCAATCATTTCTTCTGGGGAAAACATCATAACGGATGTTCCCTTCCCAGCCATAGTTCAGCACCCCTGCTACGTTTGACTTAGCCGTATTATATCCTGAATAGGAGGGGAAATCAATATCAAAAAACAACTGGTCAGTACTCTTATGGTAAGCATCAAAAGTAAGGTTTAACCGCTGATCAAGCATCGCTATATCAAATCCAATGTTCCATTGCTCGGATTCTTCCCAAGACAGCTTGTCATTGCCAATCGAGCCATAATTAGGAATTATTCCCGTAATTCCTCCATAGGAAGATACGTTCATTTGGTTGGTTTTATATCCTGCAGATGGTGTGCCGCCATATCCCAGGCTATAGGCACCGAATCGCAGATAATTCTGGCTAAACTGCTTGCCGTTTCTTCCCCAGCTGGCACGGAGTTTTCCAAAGTCCAGCCAATCTCCAGCCACTTTCCTGAAAAATGGCTCGTCCGAAAATATCCATCCGGCCGACAGGGAACCGAATTTGGCCCAGCGGACATCCTTTCCAAATCGCGAAGAGCCGTCCGTGCTGAAGTTGGCACTGAAAAGGTATCTGTCCTTGTACTTATAATTAAACCGAGCATAATATGAGAGCAATGCGTTCTCGCTGATGTTGGTATAGCCGTCAATATTGTCTTTTTCGTACCGGCTATTGATTACCTGTATGGCATCACTGCCAAATCCGACCGCATTTATCCCCATATCTTCATACTTGTTGTAGTCGACACGATTACCTCCAATGGCTATGATCTCATGATCTCCGAAGGTTTTGAAATAATCCAAATAGAGGTCAGAGGCATGGTTTTTCCTCGTGTACAGGGAATAGGCGGCAAATCCATCACCATTTGACCTGATGGAGGATGGTTCATAAAAGTTTTTCTTGTTCAGATCGTACTGAAACGTAAGCTGTGAATTGAGCTTCAAGCCTTCGATAATCTTCAACTGTGCAAAATTGGAAAAGGTGACTTTTAGTTGTTCATCGGTATTTAGCTTTTCATCAAGTTCTCCCTGGAGCGATTGTCGCTTTGCCTTCGGTAAATAAAATAATGAAGAGTTCAGGCTGTTGGGGCTTGTAGGGAGACTGTTGTCCAGATTAAACGATCCTCCTCCTGGATTTCCCTGGCCTGTTTTGTTTTCGGTAAAGGAAGTGTTTACCAGAAATTGATTGGTAAACTTCTTTCCAACCTTGGTGTTTAAATGGGCATTAAGGGTATAACGTGTAAAACCCGTTGCTTTTACGACACCCTTGTCATCATTATATCCTAATGACAAACGGTAATTGGTCTCCTCACTGCCTCCCCTCATGCTCAGGTTGTATCGTTGGGAAACACCAGGCTGGTAAAACATTCCTTGGTAATCCACATTATTATTGAATGCCGGGTTAAGACTGTCTGTCAGTACCATGGGCACTTGGTTTGAAAGCAGGAATTCGTGATCCCACCATTTTTCAAGCATGCCCATTTTTTCTCTTCTTTCTGCAGCACCGACCAACATCGGTACCAGCTCAGGTATGGGCTGAAAACCGATGCTTGTAGAAAAATCAAATTGAGGCTTTTCAAGAGCTTGTCCGCTCTTGGTCTTAATGATGATGACACCATTGGCCCCTCTGGATCCATAAATGGCCGCTGCGGACGCATCTTTCAGTATATCGATACTTTCAATGTCATTTGGATTCAGTGAAGCCAAATAATCCGTATTGGAAACACCATAACCCGCCAAGTCCTCAAGGGAGGTCTGGACACCATCGACCACATACAGGGGGCTACTAAATGCCGTAAACCGCTCACCCCCATCGAGACCGCTGGATACCGCTGTATTCCCACGGATGACCAATGCTCCTCTAGCCCCGGGCGCTCCACTGACATTTACAGTTTGGATACCTGTACTTTGTGTACCTATAAGGCTGGCTACATTTGTCACGGGAATCGCTTCCAACTGTTCGCTGCTGATACTGTTAACAGCACCAGTTACATCTTTTTTGATGACAGATTGGTACCCGACCACTACTACTTCGTCAAGTTGTGATGTGTTTGTTTCCAATGCAACATCAAGCTTGGTTTGGTTAGTGATCAAAATTTCACGCGTGACATAACCGATAAAAGAGAAAACCAAGGTTTGTCCCTTTTCAACAGAGATTTTATATGTTCCGTTAATGTTGGAAACGATGCCTGAGCCTGTTCCCTTAATCCGTATATTCACGGCCGGGATCGGTTCGTCGGATTCTAGGTCGGTGACCGACCCGCTCACTGAAACTGTCTGGGCTGCTGAAAAGCTACCCAGGCATAAGGCGAACATTAAGCCTAATAGTAGTGTTTTAATCATAGTTTTGAATGTTTGATTGTTATGAGAAAACTCTCTTACTGGAAGAATCGGGATAGGTATTATCCTGATTCTTTGTGAATACCTCCTCCTGTTCGTAATTCTAGGTTGGTTGTTTTTTGGCCCGCACATCTGGTGCTGTCTTAGACCAAAATGGGGATCGATTGGAAGAAGGATGCCTAGGGCACAAATACGTAGAAGTTTGCCCACGACAGGTAGACTATCTCCTTAATATGTACCGTTAAAGCACATCGCATTCTGTTTTGCTTCATTCCTACCCCGTCCACTGGGAATGAAATAGTCTCCTTACAGACGATTCCATTTTGGCCGCTTTTCTTTGGTAGTATGAGATGGTATGGCTTTTCAGTGGTATAGAAGAAGGTGCCGTGTCACTATTGCTATACTATCAGATTTTTCTGATAGCAATTTGTAACCTGAGTGACTGCTTACAGTAAGTTGCTCTTGAGCTGTTACCGCTGACTTACTAAATTATTGGTGAGTCTTAAGATTAAACAAGATAATGATCTTTAAATTATTCATATTCTAATCATTTGGGCTTATTATGCTTTTGATTCCTTTCGTTTGATCTAATGTATACATAAATCATGATAACAAAAAATAAAATCGATACAAAATATTGAAAACATGTAATTACAACCTATATTAATTTATATTTAATTATTTAATATATTTTTTACGCTGTATTTTAACTTAAACAAAGCTTTAACAAGAAAAAAACTGATCAGAGACAAGAAAATAAGAAGGGCAAGCCTGAATGCCAGCAGAAAAGTAGGGCGCTTTTAATGTTATCGAGTTTAAACAATGCATGGATGTAGCTCCCATCACAACGAAAGCAAAAAACTGGTAGAAGAGGTGGGCATCAAAAAGAAAGTAAGCCCCCACACTTTCAGGCATAGTTTCGCGACACATCTGATCGAGGGAGGTGCCGACCTCAGGGCGGTCCAGGAAATGCTGGGGCACGAAAGCATTACCACCACGGAGATTTACACCCATCTGGACCGCGAATACCTACGACAGGTATTGACGGACTTCCATCCGAGGAAGTGAAGATGCTATCTCAAAAAGGAGGGGCATGAAAAAAGCCAATCCATTACTATTGGATTGGCTTGGTAAGTCCAGGAGCATATTCCGCACTATGTTTACTCCTTGATCTTGGTATAAGGAATCTTCATTCTCAAATCCCACGTACCTGAGTCATTGATTTTAATTCCCCATCGAATGTAAGCGTGATTTCGGATTTTCCCGGTATCAGGATCCTTGTACGGAGCCCAGAACTCCTCCCACTCTTCCGGAGATTTCGGGCCATTGTCAGCTTCATATGCTTCCCTGTCTACCTCAAAAGCATCACCTCTGGAAAGGTAATACATTAGATAGGTACTGGTACCACTGTACGATCTTCCATACTGGGGAAAAGGAGGGGCAGGCAAAAAGAAAGAAGTCTGTTTCTCTCCTACTTCTGTTTCCACTGAGTTGTCATGATAGTTTTGGAGATAGGATGATCCACTTGGATAGAAAACTATTTTATCCGTATCCACTGCATTGCCATAACTATCTTCGATGATCATGTTGACCTTTACGGACTGGCTCGGCTCCTCACTTACTTTTTGGATAGAGAAATAAGGATTGGTACCATCCAGCACGCCGGGGATATTGTCATCCTCTGGTCCAGAAATGACACCTGTATGGGCGATATCATTGCCATTGTCCTTATCAAGGAGTAATCTAGACCTCATTTCAGTAGGAAATTCCACTGGCACAAAAGGCTCCAATTTTATAATAGTGTAGTCCTGAAGAAGTTTTTCGCCTTTCACATTGGATACCGCCACATCTACTTTAAACATATCGCCCTCTACAAACTTGGTGGATTGGGTAAATGCAAATTCACCACTCACCTCATTGAGCAAAACCGATGGCTCTTCGGAAAGCTCCAGTTTCTGCTCGGCAAGTGCCAAGGTGGTGTCCGTGTCGCCGTTATATGCCTCTTTCCAAACACGGATTTCATGCTTTTCAAGAAGCGCATTATTGGGATTACCGTCAAGATCACTAAACCCCACAATCTCCCAATGCAGTGGAGCGGTTGAATTTTCTACCATGGGGCGTGCCCCTACTGTAAATGCTCCTCTCGGAACTGAAATCGTATCTTGGGCAGAGTGAATGCTGTCACTTAGGTACCCAATTTCAGGAGGCGTACAAGACACTGCCCCAACAAATGATAGTGCTATGATTTGATATATTGTCTTTTTCATGGTTTAGGTCTGTTTAATTTCCTTCGTAGTCGAATAAGGTGTGGTTCCCCTGCAGGGCATGGATCACCCCATTGGTGGATAACAAGTTTGAAGTCCTCACACGGATTAGCTTATCGTCCACTATCCTGTTCCATTCATCCCATTCATCTCCTTTTTTATAGGTGTAAAAGACATATTCAGGAAAACTACTCAGCTGACCGGTATATTCTTCCCTAGGCTCTAAGGAAATCCTTCTTTGCTCTCCATTGATGGCCGTCATGATTTCTCCGCCCTCACTCATGTCTTCTCGGGTAATCTTTCCGGGAAAGATATAACCTCCCATGTACTTTTCCAGAGTATCCGTGGGGATGTCATTTACCGTATACACTGCTTCCGGGTCCACTTCTCTCATTTCAGCCAGTACTTCATCAACATACCTTTGAATAGAAAGATTATTGGGAGCAAAAAGCGTATTTTCATCATTGACTTCTTCGATCAGCCCCGCTCGCTGGATCAATAATGCCAAAGTGTCCAATTGCGGATGGGATTGTAAGAAAGTGTACGTATCAGTCCCTATCTCTGGGCTGCTTACGCCTCCATCCACTAAATAGTCGTCTTGAATGCATGACATCATGCCAAACGCGATTGCGAGAATATATATGTATCGTTTCATTATTTGTCCGATTTTAAGGTTCGATTATAAACGTCCTTGCCAGTACTCTGTCTGTACGATGGAAGGGTTTTTGACAATAATCCCTGGGGATACTGGCCAGAAATATCCTTTTTGGGCTTTCCGGTTGCTGCCCATCCAGGACACCCCTTCGAAATAGTCCATTCGTATCCTGTCAAAAGCAGCGTGCCCTTCAGCGACCAATTCAATGGCCCTTTCGTCAAAAATGGCTTTGATAAGACTTGGACGATCAGAAGGGCCGTCATACGCAGGAACACCCGCCTTGCTGCGCACCATATCCAGATCCGCAATAGCACTGGCATAATCCCCTTGCCTGGTGTAGGCTTCTGCTCTCAACAAATAAATGTCTGCCATTCTAAAAATGAGAATATTTGCTTCTGAGAATACGGCATAGGTATTTTCTGAGTCAGGATCATCAGAACTCAATGCATACTTCATTGGGAAAGTACCTGGCCCGAGATCTTCAAAATCGTAAAAGAAAAGATCTTTCCTCACATCACTTTCCCGTTCGGGCTGAACCATAAATTCAAATCCATAGAAATCTGGATTGCCCCATGGAGCATTTCCATTGTTTCCATCTTGCAAAGGTGCATTTAAAGTAAGTCCGGGGACTGTATTGTCATTTTTTGTAACCCGGTATGATTCATCAACATCTGTACTGACATTAAGCTCAAAAAGACCTGTTTTGGATTGGCCCCTGACCATGCTTTCAAAACCTTCGTTGCCTTCGGCGACATAATCGATCAGACTCGCGTTACTATTGTTAATGACCGAGGTGGCCGCATCGATGCTTTGCTGGATCATCCCGGAGTTATCACCATCCCTGCCGGCATACCATAGCGACACATGGGCTTTCAGCGCCTCAGCACTGGCTTTATTGGCAAAAATCGCCCAACGCTGATTGCCTGGGGCTGAATATTGCAGCAAGCTAATGGCTTTATCAGTGGTTTCCAGGATATATTCCAGTACTTCTTTCTCGTCCGACCGACCTATTTCCACGATAAAGCCATCCTCTGTAATCAACTGATCCGAGGTTTCTATGGACTCGTGTACAATCGGTACTTCCCCCCATATCCTGGCCATATAGAAATAGGACAATGCCCTTACAAAGGCCGCTTCGCCCAATACCCTGTTCTTTTCCTGACTGGTAGCAAACAGCTCTTCGGGCATCTCGTTTACGTATTTTTCTATCGTAAATGCCCAGTTGGCAGCCCTGTAAAACAACTTCCAATCAGCGGTTTCACCGCGATAAGGGAGGCTGTAATTACCATTGTTTTCGATATAGTTCATTATCCAGAACTGGCTGTCCATAAGTGTCATAGCAGGGAATTCACCCCATATCAAGAAACTCGACTGTGTCAAGAGCGCGTTCTTGAGCAGGGCATAAGAACCTGCCAAGGCTTGTTCCGCTTCACTTTGTGAACTCCAGTATACATCAGGATGAGTGATGGTAATGGGTTCCTGATCCAAAATCCCCGAACAACTGGAAAAGCCAATGGTCAGGGCCGTCAGAATAGATAAATATATTTTTTGGAATTTTTTCATGGTGTTCAATTTTTAGAATCTAGCATCTAGACCAAAGAAATAAGTTTGAGCTTGCGGGTATCCATTACCCAATACATGTCCTCGTGCATCTACCATGGAGGCATCTACGACACTCTTGGATTTTTGCCATTGATAGGGATTCAATACTGAGATATAAACCCTTAATCGACTCAGACCTAGTTTTTTTATAAAGGTGTCCTTATTGAACATGTGGCCAACAGAAGCATTGGTAATCTTCCAGTAATCTCCACTTTCTATCCATAAAGACTGATTTCCCCTGAAAGCGTAAAAGGGACTTTCACCGCCGCCAGCAGGAAATAATGCAGGAAAGCGTACACCTGCAGCACCATCACCTGGTTTTTCCCAGAAGGTAAACTCGCTTAGATCAGCCAGGCCTGATGTGGCCCAGTTTGTACCACCTCTGTCATACCTGTCCATGTAGCTATTCAGTACGGTGTTCATGATGTCTGCGCCAAAAGAGAATTGACTATAAGCCTGTAGGTACCAGCCTTTATAACGAAGATCAATATTGAAATTACCCTGGATATCAGGAACAGGAGAATATTCCAATGCCATGATCTGATCACCTGCTTCATCCAAGAGGTAGTCTCCATTGATATCCTTCCAAATCGGTAGTCCGGGACGGATACTAGCCCAGGCTGATTTTCCGGTAAGGGGCTCTCCTGTATAGGGATTGACTGGCAGTTGCTCCAGATTATCTATAATATAGTCATTGAGGAAAATCCTGTATAAGTTCAGCGGGCGGCCGACCACGTAGCCATAGGAACCGATCAGATAATCCCTGTTGCCATTTGGTAATTTGCTGACATAGTTCTCGTTTTTGGCAAAACCAGCGGTAAGCTGGAGCTTCCAGTGGCTGGCCCTTGGGAAAATATCATAGCGGATCTGACCTTCCCAGCCATAGTTCAGCACCCCGGCGACGTTGGCTTTGGCAGTATTATATCCCGAATAAGAGGGGAAATCAATATCAAAAAACAACTGGTCAGTACTCTTATGGTAAGCATCAAAAGTAAGGTTTAACCGCTGATCAAGCATCGCTATATCAAACCCAATGTTCCATTGCTCGGATTCTTCCCAAGACAGCTTGTCATTGCCAATCGAGCCATAATTAGGAATTATTCCCGTAATTCCTCCATAGGAAGATACGTTCATTTGGTTGGTATTGTATCCTGCAGATGGTGTGCCGCCATATCCCAGGCTATAGGCACCGAATCGCAAATAATTCTGGCTAAACTGCTTGCCGTTTCTTCCCCAGCTGGCCCGGAGTTTTGCAAAATCCAGCCAATGCCCGGCCACTTCCCTGAGAAATGGTTCGTCCGAAATCACCCAGCCAGCGGATAAGGAGCCGAATTTGGCCCAGCGGACATCCTTTCCAAATCGAGAAGAACCATCTGTACTGAAGTTGGCACTCAATAGATACTTGTCCTTGTATTTATAACTCATCCTGGCATAATAGGAAAGAAGGGCATTCTCACTGATATCCGTGTATCCATCGATATTGTCTTTTTCATATCTGTTGTTGATTACCTGGATGGCGTCACTTCCAAAGCCCACCGCTGACATTCTCATATCTTCATACTTGTTGTAGTCGACACGATTACCCGCAATGGCAATGATCTCATGATCTCCGAAGGTTTTGAAATAATCCAGATAGAGGTCAGAGGCATGGTTTTTCCTCGTGTACAGGGAATAAGCGGCAAATCCATCACCATTTGGCCTGATGGAGGATGGTTCATAAAAGTTTTTCTTGTTCAGATCGTACTGAAATGTAAGCTGTGAATTGAGCTTCAAGCCTTCGATAATCTTCAACTGTGCAAAATTGGAAAAGGTGACTTTTAACTGTTCGTCGGTATTGAGCTTTTCATCAAGTTCCCCCTGGAGAGATTGTTTCTGAGCTTCGGGCAAATAGAACAGTGAAGAGTTCAGGCTGTTGGGGCTTGTAGGGAGACTGTTGTCCAGATTAAATGATCCTCCTCCTGGATTTCCCTGGCCTGTTTGGTTTTCGGTAAAGGAAGTGTTTACCAGAAATTGATTGGTAAACTTCTTTCCAACCTTGGTGTTTAAATGGGCATTAAGGGTGTAACGTGTAAAACCCGTTGCCTTTACTACACCTTTGTCATCATTATATCCAAATGACAAACGGTAATTGGTCTCCTCACTGCCTCCCCTCATGCTCAGGTTGTACCGCTGGGAAATGCCTTTCTGATAGAAAAGGTCTTGATAATTCACGCTATTATTGAACGCTGGGTTAAGGCTGTCCGTCAGCATGATGGGGACATGGTCTGAAAGTAGGAATTCATGATCCCACCATTTTTCCAACATCCCCATTTTTGTTCTTCTTTCTGCTGCCCCTGCCAGCATTGGCACCAAATTAGGGATCGGCTGAAACCCAATGCTTGTGGAGAAGTCAAACTGAGGCTTATCCAATGCCTGACCACGCTTGGTTTTGATGATGATCACACCGTTGGCACCCCGTGATCCATAAATAGCAGACGCGGAAGCATCTTTCAATATATCGATACTTTCAATGTCATTTGGATTCAGCGAAGCCAAATAATCCGTATTGGAAACACCATAACCCGCCAAGTCCTCAAGGGAGGTTTGGACACCATCGACCACATACAGGGGGCTACTAAATGCCGTAAACCGCTCACCCCCATCGAGACCGCTGGATACCGCTGTATTCCCCCTAATGACCAAAGCACCTCTCGCACCTGCTGCTCCACTGATGTTGACGCTTTGGATCCCTGTACTCTGCGTACCGATGAGCGTCGCAACATTGGTAACAGGGATAGCCTCCAACTGTTCACTTTGGATGCTGTTTACAGCACCTGTTACATCCCTCTTGACTACCGACTGATACCCCACGACTACAAATTCATCAAGATCGGAGGCGCTCGATTTTAAAGAGACATTTATCTCATGCTGATCAGCTACAGGGACTTCCTGTGTGTCATAGCCAATAAAAGAGAATACCAGGGTCTGTCCCTCCTCCATCGAGATACGATAAGAACCGTCCACGTCCGAGACCATTCCTTTAGCGGTTCCTTTTATAAGGATATTAGCGGCGGGGATAGGCTCCCCGGAATCGGCATCAGTGACCTTTCCGGTCACCGAAATTGTCTGTGCTGTCGCGAGACCGTACAAACAAAAAGTGCATAGAAAAACGAGTATATTTTTCATCATACTGTTGTGTGTTTAGTTGTTATGATTAGAAGTATTTCTCTTAAAAGAATCCATGAGGCTAAACCGGATTCCCCGCAAAACCTTGCCCGCTTTTACAAATGAGGCAATCGGGCGGCCTGGCTGTCTTCCTTTTCAAAATCTTAGTAGGGTGAATTAAGAAAGACTACTTAAGCCACTTACCGTTGGGGCAAGGTACTGGCTGCTAAAACGTATTACGCTATTTTATTTGGTAGCAACACTATCTTATTTTACATCATTTCATTGCTTCTTATTTGCTATTTCTTTTGAATAATTTCGTTTAATGTTCCGGAACAAAAATAAATGTAGTAAAATTTACTAAAAACACACACTTTTTAAGTGTAAAATTTTCAAAACATTATTTATTAACTAAAAAATTAAGCATTTGAAAACACTTCAAAATACAATAAGCACCAAACGAAATTTAAAAGCTAAGATATAGCGATTCGATATCGAATCATTACTATAATTAGTGGTAATAAAAACTACTAAAACAACGAAACTAGCCGATAAATGCAGTTTCACGTAAAAAAATAAAGGCATAGAGGGTCAGGTGGAAAAGTTTTTTTTTGGGGGGGGTAAGGTTGGTTCCGATAGCACGCAGATGGCGCAGATTAATAAGATTTGCGCTGATTTTATATGCTGGAGCACGCATCCCTATTGTTAAATTAAAGAGAAATATGCTTACCATAGCCACCTATAAATCTCGTCCCCCAGAAATATTGCTTGATCCGGTATAGAAACGTATAGGGTTTAATAAAAAGGCTGTCTCATAAACTGGAATCACTCATCATTCTGAAGGCGTAAAAAAATCTTATACTTCACTATAAAAAAACAGTAAGCCTTCTACTGTTATCAAAATGATGCGGTAGTTTTGAGACAGCCTCCTGGGCAATTTGATGGATCACACCATCTAGTCAATCAGGTTAAAATCTTTATCCAACCAAATTTTTTCATTGGCTGCGAGTGTGAGGGCCAATTTATTACCGTTGTAGAAAATGGGTTTGGTTTGGTTAGAAGCACTCTTTAGACCAAGTTTCAGCAGCTGCCCGCCTTCCCAAATGATATCCACTTCAATGTTTCCTCTGGCCACCAAGCCTTTTACGGATCCATTTTGCCAACTTTCTGGCAGCGCGGGAAGAATACGAAGGAAGTCTTCATGGGATTGCAACAACAATTCGGCTATCCCTGCAGTATATCCAAAATTTCCATCAATTTGAAAAGGAGGATGTTCATTGAATAGGTTTTTCCCTGTGGAAACCTGGAGGAGCTTGTACAAGTTATCTTCTGCCGATTCCTTATCCAGAAGCCGCGCGTTAAAACTGATCATCCAGGCTCGGCTCCATCCAGTGCCTGCCCCGCCGTGCTGGAGGCGGTAATCGATGGTTTTTTGTGCTCCGGCAAATGCTTCGGGAATGCTTTCCGTGATGTCATCTGCGGGATGCAGTGCATAGAGATGGGACATGTGCCGATGCCCTTTTTCTGGTTCTTCATAGGGCTCATTCCATTCCAAAATCCTCCCATCAGGGCCGATAGCCACTCCTGGGTACAGCACGGCCAATTTCTCTTCAACCTCCTTGGTGAAGTTATTTTCGATGGAGAGCACCTTTGCAGCAGCAAGGGTATTCTGGAACACATCCCTAATGATTTGATGTCCCATGGCAGCACCATAGGATACTGCTGCAGGCTCGCCATCATGAGCCAAGTAGGAGTTTTCGGGGGATGTTTCAGGGTAAGAAATATATAATCCTGTCTGTTCGTCCTTCTGAAGCCAGTCCATATAGAAAGCTGCGAATTCTTTTAGAGCGGGATACCCTCTCTCTTTCAGAAAAGTGGTATCGCCGGTAAACTGGAAGTGTTCCCAGTAGTGTCTGGATATCCAGCCACCTCCATGAATCCACGCGCCCCAATAAGCCCTCTTTGCACGCATCCAAGGAGCAGCCCACAGGTCAGAAGCCTGGTGCATCACACTTCCTCGATGGATACCGTATTGGTCCTTAGCAGTGACCTTGCCCCGCTCTATTAACTGATCCACATAATCAAATAGAGGGAGCTGCATCTCGGAAAGGTTGGTAGGGCCTGCCGGCCAATAGTTCATTTGGAGGTTAATATTAAGGTGGTAATCTGCATTCCATGGTGCTTTGATGTCTTTGTTCCATAGCCCTTGGAGATTGGCGGGGTTAGTCCCCGGGCGTGATGAAGAGATAAGCAAATATCTGCCATATTGGAACAAGGTAGCAGCTAATCCTGCGTCCTTAGCACCATCCTGAACCCTTTTAAGGCGCTTATCAGTAGCTAGGCTGTCAAGCTCATGGTCTCCCAGATCCAGGTCCACCCGGGAATAGAACTGGCTGAAATCCTCTTTATGGGCAGAAAGCAGCTCCTTGAATCCTTTTGAGTCCAACCCTTGTAGTGATTCATCGTTTTTCGCAGCGTAATCTTCATGGTAATAAGAAGTGTTACAGACCAAATAAATCGTGGCTTCCTTGACCCCTTCCAAGCGCAAAGCTCCATTTTCCACCGAAGTGGTCCCTCCTGTAGGGATGACCTTAAGCTTGGTCTGGAATTTCACCCCATAATCCAACGGCGTGGGCTGACCTCCTTTACTCCCCTCATATTGGGTCACTTCCCCGTTCATGATCAATTCATTATCTGATGGAGCATTTACCTGTACGGTGGGGTGACCATTATCTTCAGGACGATCTAAGCTAAGGTTAAAATCCATCCCTGCTTCATCTGTGGTGGTAAGACGAATGACCAATACGTCATCTACGGCAGAAGCAAAAACTTCTTCGGTGAATTGCGCCCCTCCTGACTGATAACTCACCGTGGCCAAGGCATCATCCAAGCTCAGCTTTCGTGTATAGTTTTTAATCTCCCTATCCTCACCAAAGTCAATATAAAGATCTCCCATGGTCTGATGGGAACGTACGATTGCCTTATAGGAAAACATATCGATAATGCTTTTGTCCGCTTGGTGGACCTTTCCGGACTTTACCAGTTTTCGAAGCTTAGCCAAGTCTGCTGGTGTACCTTTGCTATCTCCCCAATCAGCAGCTCCCGGCCACATGGAGTCCTCATTGAGCTGGATTCTTTCTGTATTTGTCTGCCCGAAGACCATGGCACCCAATCGCCCATTCCCTACTGGCAAAGCTTCTTCCCATGTGGCAGCAGGCTGTTCGTACCACAGCACGGTGGAAGCAGTATCTTGATTTTCATTGGAAACATTAGGAGAGCAGGAAAACAAAGTACCGCCCACCAAAAGACCGAGGATCAGGGTAAATTTATGCATCATTAAGGGTTTTCTGTTAATCATTTACAAAAACGATAAAATTTTAGAAAAGGAATAATGAGTAAATATAAGAAAAATAGTGCATATGCCTTAATGGGATTTTTCAATAGCCTTACCCATCTCTAATACAATCTTTGCTATTTCCACAAGTCATTAGGATAAAAAGGAGAAGTCAAGGTTCATCCGTTAACTTCTTCTTCAAAAACGATAAGAAGAAATAGGTGCTTGCTTTTCAGGCTTTAGGAGACAATTAATGTTGACGATTCGTAATTGATTTCTATATATTAATTATTCCATCATGAAGGTTTCGTCTAATTCAATTAATTTAGCGGATAAATCAATCGACAATGTCTGTGTACAAATCCCTTTTAAAGCCATTTTTATTCCAGAAAAGCGCAGAGGAAGCCCATCACTTCACCTTTTCACTGACAAAAAGCACATTTAATTTGCCATTGGTGAAAGGTGTCATCAAAAGCATGCTGGGGTATGAGCACCCATCACTGGAGCGGGTGGTTTTTGGCCTGAAGTTTAGAAATCCCGTAGGATTGGCAGCTGGATTTGACAAGGATGCCAAGTTGATTGATGAAATGGCTATGTTGGGGTTTGGCTTCATCGAGATAGGCACGCTGACCCCAAAACCTCAAGATGGCAACCCCCAGCCAAGGCTGTTTCGGCTACCAGAAGACGAAGCACTGGTCAACCGCATGGGCTTTAACAACGGCGGTGTGGACGAAGCTGTGAAAAGATTGAAAAAGCGAACTTCCAAGGTACTGATAGGTGGTAATATTGGAAAAAACAAGGTCACCCCTAACGAACATGCTGCATCAGACTATTTATATTGTTTGGACGCCTTGCATGCCTATGTGGACTACTTTGTGGTGAATGTCAGCTCTCCCAATACGCCCAACCTTCGTGATCTCCAAGAAAAAGAACCGCTCAAACAACTGCTATCCGTCGTAAAAGAGCGCAATGACCAAAAAGACCATCCCAAACCTATTTTACTTAAAATAGCCCCAGACCTTACAGACGGACAGCTGGATGACATCATCGAAATTGTCAAAGAGACACAGATCGATGGCGTGATAGCGACCAACACGACCATAGACAGATCTGGGCTAAGGACGGATGCCAGCAAGGTGGAAGCCGTGGGTGCAGGAGGCGTTAGTGGCAAGGTCCTTGGTAAAAGAAGTACGGAAGTCATTCGTTACCTGTCCGAGAAATCCAAAAAAGCTTTTCCTATTATCGGCGTGGGAGGGATTTTCAGTGCTCATGACGCTATCGAAAAGCTTGAGGCAGGTGCTTCATTGGTACAGGTTTACTCTGGGATGATTTACGAAGGGCCAGGATTGATGAAAGCCATCAAAAAAGGCCTAAAAGAGCATTACAGCAAATGATGCTTTAATTATTAGTCGATTACAATTAACTTACCTATTATACCAGGGACATATTGAAGAATTATGGCTTCAAACACTTATAAATCAAATACATTCAGAAAAAAAGAAAAAGCCAAAAAGAAGAAAAGCTCATCATTTAACTTTTCATTGGGAGCGCTAAAAGACAAGAAAATAGGGCTCTCATTTGGAATATTGTTTATGATGGTCGGGCTATTTTTGTTCTTTGCCTTTTTGGGATACTTGTTCTCGGGCCCTGCGGATCAAAGCGTAGTAACAGGCGGAAACCCAGAAGTTACTTTGCGACAAAATGCCGCTGAGGCCAGAAACTGGCTTGGATATGCGGGTGCTTATGTATCCCATTGGTTGATCTTTAGATGGTTTGGATTGGCAGCCTTTTTATTGCCCCCTTTCCTATTTCTGCTTGGCTTCAAATGGGCCTTCAAAAAATCCTTGATTCCCTTGACCCAGTACAGTGCCTTTGGATTGTTCTTTGTGTTTTGGCTAGGACTTTTACTCGGCTATGTGGTCCACATCCTGAAAGGCTTCAACTACCTACAGTTTCTAAGCGGAGGATTTGGCTACGAAATGGCCGTACTAGCGGATGAGTTTCTAGGCTGGGGAACGTTCATTTTGATCTTTGGCTCACTGCTGATCTTCGTCATATTTTTCTTTAACATCACCCATATTGACTGGCTACAGAGCGATCTAGGATCTGACGGTCCAATACCTGCCCATGAACCTACAGCTCCTGTGGTAAAAGAGGCAAGGAGCAGCATGCAGGCAGAAATGAGCGAAGAGGATGAGGCAATGGTCGATGAGGAAGGAAACCCGGACGAAGACGATCAGAGCTGGACGATCAAATCCAACCAAGCTGAGAAGAAAAAGGCACCTGTTTCAGAACCGGCCTTCAATATTGATGAACTGGAAACAGCCGATGATGTGCAGGAAGAGGAAAAAGCAGCTGACGATAAGAAGTTCACCGTAGAAACGGGTGCGCATGAAGAGAAGAAAGTCAGCGAAGTAGAGAACCTGGATCCCTACGACCCCACTCTCGATCTTCCTAGTTACCAATATCCGAGTATTGACCTGCTCAATGAATACGACCAGCAAAAGGTAACCGTGACCCGACAAGAGCTGGAAGAAAACAAAAACAAGATCGTCGAAACCCTGGTCAATTTCAAAATCGGGATTCAAGAGATCAAAGCGACCATTGGCCCTACCGTCACGTTATATGAAATTGTCCCTGATCCCGGGGTAAAAATTTCAAAGATCAAAAACCTGGAGGATGATATCGCCCTGAGTTTGGCGGCACTGGGAATTAGGATTATTGCCCCCATTCCCGGAAAAGGCACCATTGGTATAGAAGTTCCCAATAAAAACAGGGAACTGGTAGCTGCGGGATCCGTACTGGGAACGGAAAAATTCATGAAGAGTGATAAAGACCTTCCTGTTGCACTGGGCAAAACCATTAGCAATGAAGTCTTTGTCTTTGACCTGGCCAAAATGCCCCACCTGCTGATGGCCGGTGCTACTGGCCAGGGTAAGTCCGTTGGTTTGAATGTAATCTTGGCATCACTGGTGTACAAGAAACACCCTTCGCAGTTGAAATTTGTATTGGTCGATCCGAAGAAGGTGGAATTGACCTTATTCAATAAAATCGAACGGCATTTCCTTGCCAAACTGCCCAACGCGGAAGATGCGATCATCACCGATACCAAGAAAGTAATTTACACGCTAAATTCCCTATGTATCGAGATGGACAACAGGTATGACCTTCTGAAAGATGCGGGCTGCCGAAACCTAAAAGAATACAATTCCAAATTTGTAGCCCGAAAGCTCAACCCTGAAAAAGGGCACAAATTCATGCCATACATTGTACTGGTGATTGACGAGTTGGCGGACTTAATGATGACTGCAGGCAAAGAGATTGAAGGGCCAATAGCTCGGCTGGCCCAGCTGGCAAGGGCGATCGGAATCCACCTGGTAGTGGCCACACAGCGTCCATCCGTAAATGTGATTACTGGTATCATCAAAGCAAACTTTCCTGCCAGGCTGTCTTTTAGGGTGACTTCCAAAGTGGACAGTAGGACTATCTTGGACGCAGGTGGCGCCGAACAGCTTATTGGCATGGGGGACATGCTGCTATCGCAGGGCTCTGATGTCATCCGCCTTCAGTGTGCTTTCTTGGACACGCCTGAAGTAGAAAGGGTATGTGAATGGATCGGAGAGCAGCGAGGATACAGTGATGCTTATCTTTTGCCGGAATTTGAAGGGGAAGATGGAGACAGCAGTGTGGGGGAAGTGGACCTTAGCGATCGTGATCCGCTTTTTGAAGATGCCGCCAGGTTGATCGTAATGCATCAGCAAGGAAGCACCTCGCTGATACAGAGAAAGTTAAAGCTTGGGTATAACCGCGCAGGAAGGATCATTGACCAGCTGGAAGCTGCAGGAGTAGTAGGTGCTTTTGAGGGGAGCAAAGCAAGGGAAGTATTAATTCAAGATGAAGTTAGTTTGGAACAGTTATTGAGTAGCCTCTAATAGCGAGAGCTTACTAACTGGATTACAATTATGTTAAAGAAAATCATCCTACTCAGTCTGCTTATAGGCTGTATACATACAAATTTATGGGCACAAAAAGATCCTGATGCCAAGGCACTGCTGGATCAGATGAGTGAGCGCTATCAGTCCCTAGATGGGCTTAAAGCCACTTTTGAATATTATTATTACAATGACCTGGACGGAGCCAGCCAGCGAAGCACAGGCGAAGTGGCCGTAAATGGCGATCGGTATAAATTGGTTCTACCAGATCAGGAGGTTTATAATGATGGCGAAACGGTTTGGACCTTTATCAAATCCAATAATTACCAAGAGGTTACCGTAAACACGGTCAGTGAAAACACTGACGAACTCACGCCATCAAGTATTTACAACTTGTATAAAAAAGGCTATAATTTTGAGCTGAAAGGTGAGAAAAACCAAAATGGCAAGAACATCCAAGAAATTTTACTCACTGCCGAAAATACCAAAGCGCAATTCCAAAAAATCATTTTGTTTGTGGATAAAGGCAATAAAGATCTTTTGGCGTGGGAAGTATCTGATAGTGACGGAGGGACCTTTAAGTACGAGTTTAACGAAGTGGACACTGATGTCAATTTAGGAAAATCCTTTTTCACTTTTGATCCCAAAAAACATCCCGGTGTGGAAGTCATTGACTTACGCTAGTCCCATGCCATCCCCCTTTATCGGCCAGCATACTTGCTGGCTTTTTTTATGCTTACTTTCTCAGTGATGAGGTCTTGTTATTCGGTCAAGCCGGATCAAGTGAAAAAGTTGGGGCTGTGGAACCATTTTGATGGCACGCTGATGACGCCGATAGAGAAGATATCCGTTGATTTTTTTTTTAATAACAGAGGCTTGACCAAGCCATTACCTTTTGTTGGATGGCATGCAAATAGATTGGATAAAACGAAAAGTTGGAGGTAAATACAATTCAAGTGGTCATCACCTAAAACATAGGGTGAGCAGCTAAGTCGATTGGGGAAGTATCGCCCTATTGTTCCTATTTGGTTAACCCAAGGACATTCCCCTGGAAATATGGTTTGATCCGGTTTCCATATATTCGGTATGTCGCCACAAAGTTGCCAAGACACGAAGTATTTTGTAGGCTGATTCCAAATTTTATGGAAAACAAACAGCTTTGGTCTTAGAATCTTTGTAGCAAAAAAAGCAAGCCACTAAATTATTTGTAAATAAAAGATGCCAATTGCACGACAAATCCCCCTTTGTGCCTTCGGGTCTTTGTGGCAAAAAAATTAAAAAGAAACCATATTAAAATAAGGGGATTAGGGTTGGTTCCGACAGCACGCAGATGGCGCAGATTAATAAGATTTGCGCTGATTTTTTATAATAACCTGAGCTCGAAAAACACCCTTCCTGCGAGGCTTAGAGGGGGATTTATGGAAAGGAATCGTGGCAGCTCTCCACGGTGAGTTGCTACGCCTTTTCCGAACCACACCCCATCCTAAAGGGCTTTCCTTTGGCCGAAGACAGGCCTGTTTGGCACCAGACAGGCTCGCTACGGAATGACATCGAATTTATAGTCGACTCAGGTAAAAAGGTTTCATGCCCCAACTTTTCCGCTTTCCCGGGAAGCCTCAATGACCTGTCCTGGTTTTAGACCAAACCTGCCAGGAGAAGGATGTATTTTACTTTTATTGAAAAATCACTCAATCACGAACGCGGGGTTTCAGATTGGCGGGTTATTTTATACTTTTGCGAAAACCTTCAGAAAAAATGGACAAGAAAACCCTCTTTGGCAATATTCAGAAAAAAGAATCTTTTCTATGTATAGGCTTGGATACGGACTTGGGAAAAATCCCTCAGCACCTCTTGAAAGAAGAAGATCCGGTCTTTGCATTTAACAAAGAGATCATAGACAAAACCGCGGACTTTGCAGTGGCCTATAAGCCCAACATTGCCTTTTATGAAGCCCTGGGTCCCAAGGGCTGGGAAAGTCTCCAAAAAACGCTTGATTATATCCCGAAGGATATCTTTACCATTGCTGACGCCAAAAGAGGGGATATCGGCAATACATCGAAGTTGTATGCCAAAGCATTTTTTGAGCAAATGGAATTTGACTCCATTACTGTCGCGCCATACATGGGAAAGGATAGTGTGAGCCCATTTTTGGAATTTGAGGATAAGTGGGTAATCCTATTGGCGCTAACCTCCAACGAAGGCAGTAAGGACTTCCAGGTACTGGAAACAGAAGGTGGCAAGCCACTATTTCAACAGGTCCTCGAAAAGAGCCAACAGTGGGGAACGGATAATAACCTAATGTATGTCGTAGGGGCTACTCGCGGAGAAAAAATCGCTGAGGTGAGAAGCAACGCTCCCGAACATTTCTTTTTGGTACCCGGAGTCGGTGCCCAGGGAGGAAGCTTAGAGGAAGTGGCCAAATACGGCATGAACAAGAGCTGTGGCCTGTTAGTGAATTCATCCCGGGGAATTATTTACGCTTCCGATGGTAAGGATTTTGGCGATCAGGCCAGGTTAGAGGCTAAGAAACTTCAGAAAGAGATGGCTAAGTACCTGGAGCGGTATTGCCGATAAAGGTGCGGGAAGTAGGATGACCGATCCAAATGGAATGGGGCAGGTATTCGTCTCCCATCCATTTAATAAGGGACCTGAGTTCGACTCATAATTAGTATTATACAACAATTCATCGCGAGCCCTTTAGGCTGTATAGTGCGCTGGAAAAGGCCGCGGCAACTCGCCGCGACGAGCTGCCATAGTTCCTTCCCTCAAACTCCCTTCTTACGCTTAGCAGTGACGATTTTTAAATTGAACTGAGCTTAAGGGTGTTAAATCAGGTTTTTATTACTTAAAACCATCTTTATTTACTATATTATACTTTTTTATACTGATTTTTATACATTATATTTTGTTGTTACACTATCTATTGGCTATATTAATTTCAGAGCTTTTTGATTAATTGGTTGAACGAACAGAAATCATGTATTAAGTGATTCTTAATCGCTTTTAGGCTAAACCTTGTTTTTTTATATAAAGAAAGCCAAAAATGAGATTTATTGAACGGAAGGAAAAACTAGACTATTTACTGGAATTGATTGAAAAAGGAAGGTGTATATCCTTGTCTCAAGTTGCAAACAATTTTGAAGTAAGCCGGAGAACTGTAAAAAGAATGATAGCTGAATTGAGAGACCAAGGATACAAAATTAGCTATTGTAAGGTGTCTATGAGATTTTTTCTTAATGAAAAATAGGAGAGGACAGAATCTGTCCTCCTGATGGTTGAAATTTAGCAAATGAATCGGGGATAGAATGAACTCGAAATAAAAGCCATTCATAATAATTAATCAAAACGCTAGTTCACCATGAAAATAACAAGACTTAGCCGAAGATCACTTGGGCACGATTTGTTAGTAGTACCGTGCTGCTGTTGTACCTGTTGTAACTGTAACACTTGCTGTAGTTGGGGAGACAGTGAAGAATTAGTTTAAAGATAGTTTGTTTCAAGCAGATGGAGTTATCCAATATGGGGTTTGTAATTTAACTTCCATCTATTATCATTTTTTCGGGTTGGAAGCTTTGTATTGGGCATTTGTAGTCCAGCTGACTATTGAGACCAATCCATTTTATTCTGACTTCACCATAGCAATGGCAAGTAATAATAAGCAGGATAAAGTAAGAAATAAATCAAAGAAAAATAATAAGGAACATTTCCAGAAACATCAATATACGCTAAGATGGTACGCCCATTTTATGACATGGACCCTAATTATTGTCTCACTTGTAAAATTTAAAACGTTCATGCTATGATACGATTATTATTTATTTCGCTGCTTTTTATTTCCTGTACGGGAAATACATCCCAATCAGCTCAAGCAGAAGGTCCAAGCTACCAAGAGCAACTAAAATTGGCAAATCCCGACACCTTACTTGTAGGGATACAAGATAAAATATATGATGTATTTGTTCAAAGTGTGGTATCCCAGGACAAAAGTTCACTTGTTCAATTAAGTGATCAATTAACTGAACTCAATAAAACAGAGGGACAACCGATAATCACCTATTGGCGGGCTTATTTACAGTTCTATTTTTCCATATTTTATCTCAAAAATAGCGATAAGGAAAATGCAGAAAAGGAAATCGATAAGGGAATAGAATTGTTGGAAGAGTTGAAGAAAAGAAACTCGGAAGACAATGCACTTCTTGCCATGCTACAGGGCTTCGGTATTCAATTCAAGGGATTAAAGGCAATGGTTATTTCGATGGACATCAAAAGTAATATAAAGCAGGCAATAGCCCAGGATTCCACCAACCTAAGGGCTTATTACGTGTATGGGAGCAATGATTTCCATACGCCCAAAAAATATGGTGGGGGAAAAAAAGCTGAACAATACCTACTAAAAGCGATTTCTCTTCCTGCCCAAAAAGTAAAAAACCCGTATTTGCCCTCTTGGGGAAAGGAGGAGTCCTATGAACTGCTGATCAAGCTTTATATAAAAGAGGAAAAGTGGGGGCTGGCAAAAAAATATTTTCAGGAAGGGATTTCCAAATTTCCAGAGAGTTATACTATTAACCAGCTTGCTCCAAAACTGGTAGATTAATCGGTGAGGATTTTATTTATCATCATTTTCTTACTATTTATTGAAGATGCTGTTTTTTGTCAATCTGTTATAAATGGAGTGGTAAAAAACACAAGGGGAAAGCCAGTGTTCGCCGCTAATATTTTTTCGCAATCAGCTCCAGAAAACGGTGTAACTACTGATTTTGACGGAAAATTCAGCTTGGATATCGGTAATAGCAATGATACATTGGTAGTATCTTTCATTGGTTATGAAACCAAAAAAATCTTGCTTTCTTCCATTGACAAGCTTAAGGAGCTAACGGTCGTGCTGAGGGGAACCGATCTGACATTAGAGGAAATCATAATTACAACAAAGGATCCTATATCCGAGCAATTTTCGGTGGTACGCATGGAGAAAATGGACATATACTTCAATCCAATGGCCCAGGGAGACCCCTTAAAAGCCATTACCGCTTTGCCTGCTTCAACCACTGTCGATGAAACAGCCAACCCTTCACTGAGAGGAAGTTCTCCGGACAGGTCAAGGGTGATGTTAAATGGTGTACCTATCTATAATCCTGTAAGGTCCAGCCAACTGAATAACCAGGGTTTCTTTAGTTTATTCAATCCCGAAATGATAGATAAACAATATGTCTATGCCAGCAATCCCCCGTTGACCTATGGCAACACGAGTGCCGGGTTAGTTGAGATTCAGACGTTAAAAAACTTGATGGGTAATCAATTACAGCTTTCCGCCAGTTTGGCAAGTACTGGCTTTATGCTATCACAAAATATCAAAAAAAATATTTCCTTTGTTCAGGCTTATGGCAATTACCAGTTTTCGGATGCTTTTGTGGGTATCCAAAAGGAAAAGCTGCCCTATGTGAATAATTTTTATACTAAAGACGCGGGAATCAATTTCCATCAAAGACTTGGGAAAAAAGTCGATTTGAATTCTTACAATTATTTTATCGATGAACAGTTTGACGGTTATGGTGAGCAGTTTACCTTTAAAGGAAAGAACGCTACAAATAGCAGGAGATTTTTTACGGTCAATAATCTAAGACTTTATTCAAAAAGAGCTGTGTTCAGTTTAAATATTGGAGCGGACAATGCTTCTCAGCACTTTCGTTTTGGCAATATTAATTCCAGGCAAAAGCGTCGTCAATTATTTACGTCGATGAGCTATGAACGGGAGATATGGGAAAGGCTAAATCTACACTTGGGGATTTCGCATGACTTTAGACGAAATAGCTTTCGAGATGATCAGCCGTTATATTATTATGCGTTATCGCCTGATTCGCCCAGCCAGTTTTCAGGAACTTCTACCAGTAATCATTTACTGGAGGGCTTCTGGTATGCAAAATGGGATATTAACGACAAGTGGTTGCTTTCATCAGGTATGCGTAAGAATCTGCCTGTCAAAAACCAAAAAGATTACCTAAGTTGCCAATTAAGCTTAAGGTACCAAGAAAATCAAAAACACACCTTTTTGCTGAGCGGAGGTAGATATCACAGTTATTCTCAACCGAGCTATTATACTAAAACATATCGGCCCCTGTTCAGTCACCAAGTAGCTTTAGATTATTCATATGAACTGGAGGGTACCAAGGTAAAAGCTGCTATTTATTTTAAAGATGAAACAGGTGAACAGCCTGTTAATATTAATTTTTCTACTGATAGGTTGACTACTTTTGGGTTGGAGTTTTTCTGCGAACATAGCATTCAAAAGCATCTCAGTTTTTTTATTTCCAACGCTCTTATAGATCAAAAAATAAAGATTGGAAAGGAGTCTTACCATGGGCCTAAAGACCTGAATTACCTGATAAAAGCCGCATTGAAGTATAATAACCCTGACCTATTTTCCATGTCATTAATATATAATAAACGTCCAGGCACCTACTATACTGAAGTAGCAGGTGCCACACTCGATAACCAGTCAGGCTTCTATAGACCAATGTTTTCAGTTGATCTATTCAATGAGCAATATGGGAGCTATGGTCGTCTCGATATTGGTGTGAGTAAGTACATGTCCTTGGGCAAAAACGCTTTGATCGCATTTGCTTCACTGAACAATGTTTTTAATACTCGTAACGAAAGAACAGCACAGTATAACCAGAATTATTCGATCAAGCACTTTGATTATTACCAGCTTAGGACAGTCTATATCGGTTTAATATGGCAATTAAATTATTAATTGGTAAGAGGATCTTACACAAAAACTCCAGGCGGAAATGGCAAAGTTGCTTGACAGATATAACCAGTGAAGATGCGGGAAGTAGGATGGCAGGCTGATAAGACTGAAGAGGGGATAGAATAGTGAAACAAAATCAACACAAAACATAGTTTTACTACTATTTATCGCCAGTTATAATCGGTAAAAACCTAAACTATTGGTTTCCTAGAGGATATTTTTCTGTTTATCAGATTTTCCGCTAAATTCCAGAACATGGGAAATGGTTTAGTTTTAGAATTTCAAATTCAAGATGACTTTTTATCATGAGTTTTAAGGAGGATTTCATCCATGCTTTGTGGAAGTACCAATATTTTGACAAACGGGGACTGACGACGGTCGCTGATTCGGAGTTGGAAATCAAGAAAATTGGTTTTCAAAATTTCCATGAAGGACCGGACTTTTCAGAGGCGCATATCGTCATTGACAAAATAGATCTTTTTGGTAATATTGAGGTTCATATCCGTTCCTCTGATTGGAATGCCCATGGTCATGAAGAGGATATAAATTATGACTCGGTCATCCTGCACGTCGTTTGGGAGCATGATCAGGAAGTGCGCAGAAAGGATGGCACCACTATTCCCACCTTAGCGCTAAAAGGCAAAGTGTTCCTGGATGTACTTAGAAACTACCAACGATTGATAAATACGCGCAAACAATTGCTTTGCAGCGATTTTTTGGATCATGTAAAGCCCATCATCAAGTTTTCTATGCTCGAACGAGCACTGGTAGAACGGTTACACCTCAAATCATCGCTCATCCATAAAGAAGTGGCAGCCACCGCCGGTGACTGGGAAGAAGTGGCCTACAGATGGCTTTTCTATTGCTTCGGATTTAAAGTGAACAGCACGCCCATGCTCAAACTGGCACGTGCCATGCCCTATCGATTGCTTAAAAAACATGCCGACCAACCATTGATACAGGAAGCCTTACTGCTAGGCCAAGCAGGCTTTTGCTATCAATCTGAAGCGGATGATTATACCATTTTTTTAAAGAAGGAATATGAATTTTACCGAAAAAAGTATCAGCTACAGGAAGCTGTTTATCCTTCTGAATGGCGATTTATGCGGGTAAGGCCGAGTAATTACCCCTCGGTCCGTATTGGCCAACTTGCAGCAGTACTTTCCAAAAGCCCAGGTCTATTTTCCTTTCTGACAAAAAAAATTCATTCCATAAAAGATTTAATGGTGTTTTTTCATGCAAAACCAAACACTTACTGGGAACATCATTATCAACTGAGCAAACCTGGTCTAAAACGCCAAAATAGATTGCTAAGCAATCAGACCATTTATCTGCTGGGGATCAATTTCATTGTGCCACTTTGGTATGCTTATGGCCAATTTGTAGATGAGGCGCCTTGGCGGGAACGGTGTTTTGACTTTTTACAAGAAATCCCGGCAGAGCAAAACCGGATAATCGCATCCTTTGAAAAGGAAGATTGGTCACCGGAAAATGCTTTTGATACGCAAGGAATGATCGGCATCCACCATGGTTATTGCCATCCAAAAAAATGCCTGGATTGTAAAATTGGGCAAAACGTCTTGAGACCAGCAAAATGATGTTTTGGTTCCAACAGGAATTTGCTGTAATTTTGCGGACTAAACGACTGAAAGCATGGAAAAACCAGTAATTATATTAGGTGCTAAAGGCATCGCCCAGCCAGCCTTGGAAATATTCAACAGCAATGAGGTTACGGTCTATGGCTTTTTGGATGAGGACGAAAGCCTGCACGGTACGGAGATAAACGTCGTTCCCGTATTGGGAAACCCGGAAGATGATGGCTATTTGAAGCTAATCGGTAAAAAATCCGAGGCTTTTGTGGCAGTGGATGATAATCAGTATCGGCAATTTCTGGTAAAATTGCTCAATGAAAGAAGAAAGACCCAGCCCATAAATGCAATTCATAAAACGGCTTATATTTCCACTGATGCGGTTATTGGTCATGGAAACTTCATTAATGCCGGGGTAAATATTGGGACAGGTGCCGAAATAGGCAGTCACGGGATATTCCATACCGCTGCTACCATTGACCACGGTGCCAAGCTGGGCGATTTTGTACAGGTAGGGGCAGGCGCTGTGATCAACTCTGGGGTGACCATCGAGAAGGGAGCCTTTATCGGTTCTGGTGTGACGGTGGTAGCCGGTGTGAAAATCGGAAAGGACGCGCGTGTAGGAGCTGGCTCAGTAGTGGTGGCCGACGTGGAGGAAGAAACTACAGTTTTTGGTAATCCTGCCGTGGCAATGAAGAATTAAGGATGGGCAATAAATGGTACTATCAGCGGTGGATTCCTAGCGAAGAACCGTGGACAAATAACCATATATTTTAGTAACTTAATAACTTAAACTTGTACCAAAACACCCTGTCGGAAACAGGGCTTTAGTTATGGAAAATTTAGATTATAGCGTTTTACTGTATTACTGCTACGCCGAGATCAAGGATCCTGAGGCATACAGAGAAGAACATCATTTATTCTGTGTAGAAAACAATATCCGGGGACGAATCATCATCTCATCTGAAGGCCTGAACGGCACAGTTTCCGGTCTGAAGGAAGATTGTGACAAGTACATGGAATATGTAAAATCAGATCCACGATTTGCAAAAACGGAATTTAAAGTGGATCATTTTGACAAGCATGCATTTGCAAAAATCCATGTAAGGGTAAAACCTGAAATAGTTCATTCCAGCCTTCGTCACATCGACCCAAACTTACGAGCAGGTAAACACCTCGAACCTGCTGAATTCAGGGCATTGAAGGATCAGGATGATGTGGTCATCCTGGATGTAAGGTCAAATTACGAACATGAACTTGGTCACTTTAAAAATGCAGTAAGACTGGACATCGACAATTTCAGGGACTTTCCCGAAAAAGTGAAAGCGCTTGAGCATCTCAAAAACAAAAAGGTGCTCACCTACTGCACTGGCGGAATCAAATGTGAAAAGGCGTCTGCATATCTGCTTGAGCAGGGATTCGAAGATGTATATCAACTGCACGGGGGAATCATCAAATATGGCATGGAAGCAGATGGAGCAGATTTTGAAGGAAAATGCTATGTATTTGACAATAGGGTCGCCGTAGATGTAAACAAGGTCAATCCCAAAGTGATTTCCAAGTGCCATTGTTGTGGGACGATATCTGATCGCATGGTCAACTGTGCCAATCCGGAATGCAACATCCACGTGCCTATCTGTGAGGAATGTGGCTGGAAATATGAAGGAGCTTGCTCCGACGAATGCAAGGAGCATCCCGAAAAACGTCCGTACGACGGCACAGGCTACTATCAAAAAAACACCAATGGTTACAATCCCTACAAAGGATTGCATAGAAAGCCGGAAAAAATATAACCAATCAACGATGGCTAAGGTAATTCCAGCATCTGAACTTATCATTAATCCTGATGGAAGCATCTATCATTTAAACTTGAAGCCAGAATTTCTGGCTTCAAGTATTATTACCGTGGGTGATCCCGAGCGTGTAGGCATGATTTCGCAATACTTTGACCAGATAGAGGTGAAAGTCGCCAAGCGGGAGTTTGTAACTCACACGGGTACTTACAAGGGAAAGCGACTCTCCGTGATGAGTACAGGAATGGGCACTGATAATATTGAAATTTTTATGACTGAGCTGGATGCATTAGTCAATATCGATCTACAGACACGAAAGATCAAGCCCAAACATACTACCCTCCGGATTGTACGGGTAGGCACTTCAGGAAGCATGCGTAAAGAGATTCCCGCAGGGGCACTGGTTGCTTCTAACTTTGCCGTGGGCTTGGATACCTTAATGCAATATTATACAGCGGACTACAGCCAAAAAGAACTGGCCATAGGGGATGCTGTTCAGCAATCACTACAGTTAGGTTTTCGTCCCTACTGTTTTGAAGGCTCCAAGAGCCTGCTTAATAGATTATGTACAAACGAAGTGGTTATGGGAAATACCGCTACTTGCCCAGGATTTTTTGGCCCACAAGGTAGAGAAGTGAGACTTAAGCCTGCTTTACCGGACATTATCGAACGACTGGCAGCTATTGATGTAGATGGCTTTCAACTTACCAACTTCGAGATGGAAACCGCGGGGTATTATGCCATGGGAAAAATGCTTGGTCACGAGGTTCTCAGCCTTAATGCCATTGTAGCCAATCGTATTACGCACGAGTTCGTAGATGATCCAGCTGCGGTAGTGAACCGCTTGATCCGCCATACCTTGGAGGGTATTTAATAGTCACATTTCTGGCCTATCCCCCTAAACTAATGGCCACTAAACCGGGTTTTTGGCATGCCTTACGATAAACTCAGCATCTCTCTGGCTACCATATATAAGGTGAGAGCTTCTGCTGCGCTGAAAGGGTATACCCAAAAAGTACAGCCCGGCAATCTTAGAAATACCATGCTGCTTTCTTAACGTATCCATGTCATTTTCAAAACCCTCGATATTTACAAAGCTGTAATCAGGGAGAAATCCTGTGGCAAAAAGCACAAATTCAAATTGCTCGGTTTTTTGATTAGAGAAAGTAACCTGATTACTTCCCGCTCCGATCACCTCCGGCTGTCTTTTAGCTTTTCTAATGCTCTTTTTAAGTTCATCAAAAAGGTAAACAGGTTCGGACTTATTGATTTTCTTTACTTTGGGAGCCTTTTCCAAGCGATTAAATTTATCTCCCCACCAAAGGATATTTTTACCCAACACGGTCAAAGACCTTAATTTGGGCTTCCGTAGCGTAGACCAGTGAATATCAAAATAACTGGTAAGATCAGCAATAATCTGAGCAGCCGAATTCCCCCCTCCTACGACCAGCACCTTTTTGCCTTTTACAGAGATAGGTGTTCGGTATTGGCTACTATGGATATAAGGGATATTCAACTTTTCAGCCCACTCAGGGATAAATGGCTTTTGGCACAGACCATTGGCAACGATCACTTTTTTGGCCTTTATTTCCTCAAAGGTTGTCTTAATAAAAAACGTTTCTCCCGTCTTGGTGATTTCGGCGACCCTGTTTTTGGTATGAATAGGGAGGTTAAAATGGCTAGCGTAACGTGAAAAGTAATCAGCAAGTTGATTTTTTGTAGGTCGGACATTTGGGGGGAGAGCCATTTTTAAATCCGGTAACTGACAGTATGCAGCAGGGGTAAACAACTTAAGCGATTCATAACGATTTCGCCAAGAATCCCCCACCTCAAGGTGCTGATCCAAAATAATGAAATCCTTATTGGCCTTTTGCAAATACCTGCCCGCTGACAGGCCACACTGGCCAGCTCCAATGATTACATACTCAATTTCTTTCATCCTAATTCATAATATCATCCAACTCGCTCAGTTCAAGCCATCTGAATTCAAGTTCTTCAAGTTTCTCATCAATACGTTGGATCGTAGTAGACCATTCCAAAAGGGCCTCATGATCTTCGGCACCTTGATTGATTTTACTGATGAGGCTTTCTTTCTCTTCCTCAAGGTGACTGATTTTTTGCTGCACTTCTTTGAACTCTTGCTTTTGCATAAAAGAGGCTTTACTGACCCTTTTGGTAGGTTCAGGGGGCTTTTGCTGGAGGGGTTTTTGTTCCTTGGCCGCTTGCTTTTCAGCAATAGCCTTGGCCTCCTCTTCCTTCTCCCACTCCCTTAGATCAGTATAATTGCCCGGAAAATCCTTAATCCTGCCTTCACCTTTAAACACAAAGATGTGATCCACCAAACGATCCATAAAGTACCGATCATGTGAAACAATAATCATGCAACCTGGGAAATTTTCCAAAAATTCTTCCAAAGTATTTAAAGTAACAATATCTAGATCATTGGTTGGTTCATCAAGAATCAAAAAGTTTGGCGTCTTGATCAAGACCATCAAGAGCTGTAACCTCCTTTTTTCACCTCCTGAGAGCTTGGATATTGGGGTATGTTGTTGCTTAGGTGGAAAACCAAACTGATTGAGGAATTGCGATGCCGTAATTGTGCTGCCATTGGACAGTGTGACCACTTCTGCTACTTCCTTCACCAAATCAATAAGTCGCTTGCTTTCATCAAATGATCCCTCCTCTTGCCTGTAATAGCCAAAAGCAGTGGTCTGGCCAATGGTTACATCCCCTTTATCAGGGGCAAGGGCGCCTGTAAGAAGATTTAAGAATGTGGTTTTACCTGCACCGTTTGGCCCCACAATCCCAATTTTATCGCCTTTTTTAAAGGTATATGAAAAATCAGTGACAATCTCTTTATCCCCATAGTGCTTGAAGAGTTTATCGATTTCAACAATTTTACCGCCAAGTCTCTTAGCCGACACCTGAAGGGCCACTTCCCGTTCCTCCTTTCGTTGGAATGCTTTTTCTTTAGTTGCTTCAAAAGCATCAACTCGGTATTTGGCTTTGGTGCCTCTGGCCTTAGGCTGTCTGCGAATCCATTCGAGTTCTTTTTTATAGAGGCTCTTCGCCTTTTCCTGCTCGGTCGCTTCGATTTCCCTTCTTTCTGCTTTTTTATCCAAGAAATAACTGTAGTTACCACTGTACCTGAAAATTTTCCCAGCATCCAGCTCCAATATTTCATTGGTAACTTTTTCTAGGAAATAACGGTCGTGTGTAACCATAAAAAGCGACAGATTAGCCTTGGAAAGATACTCTTCCAACCATTCAATCGTTTTTAGATCCAAGTGATTGGTAGGTTCATCCAGCAATAGTAAATCTGGCTTTTCCAAAATAGCCTTGGCCAATGCCACCCGCTTCCGTTGGCCTCCAGAGAGATTACCAACTGGAAGATCGGTGTCATGAAGTCCAAGTTTTCCCAGTATTTCTTTTATTTGATATTCGAAGTCCCAGGCTTGTAGCCTGTCCATTTTTTCCATGATGGCATTAAGCTCATCAGCATTATCCTTGCCCGACTGAGCTATTAGCATCGCTTTTTGATATTGCTCAATCGCCTTTATCGGCTCACTTGATGAGTCTGAAAACAAGGTTTGATAAATGGACAAGTTTGCTTCAAAAACGGGATTCTGATGCACATAGGCTGTCTTTATGCCATGATTCATGGCCACATCTCCCTCGTCGGGAATTTCCAGTCCCATGATTATCTTCATTAAGGTGGATTTTCCGGCACCGTTAATACCTACTAAAGCAATTTTTTGCCCTTGATCTATTCCAAAAGAAATCTGGTGGAAAAGCGGCTTGTCTCCAAAGCTTTTGGAGAGGTTCTCTACAGAAAGGTAATTCATGTCCAAAAATAAGCAAAAATTGCTCGTTTGAAGCAAATGTCTATTGGGAAATAGTTAAAGCTTCTATTGTTTAATGGCAAGAACAGAAAGGCATACACTGCGGCGATTGTTTGGTAAATGCTTAGAATGGAGAATTAGGTATTCTGGAGCAGGCTGAATAATTACCCTCTTTCGTGAAAACTTATACTAATATAGTAAGATAGCAATAAAGCTGCCTATTTATTCTTGATAAGGGTCTTGACTGCTTGCGTTAATTCTTTGAGCCCAGCCAGGAAATGCGCTTTGGACTTCTCCAGCATAGGGCTTACGGACGCCTTTTTTGAATTATATTCTTCCTCAAACTCTTTCTTCCGTCTATGGAATTCCTTTTCAATAGAAGATTTATCCTTTTTAAGCGCTTCTACTTTACTTTCCACTTCCACTTTAGCATCCCCACTCATTTGAGCGCCTTTGGTGATAAGTTCTTCAATTTTATGCCCGATTTCCTGAAGTAATTTTTCTACTTCGTCAAAAGATGTGTTCTTAGTGGCCATAGTTAAGTCAATTAGGTAAATACAATATCAATATACAAACCACAAGTGGCTTTTAGTAGATTACGCTGAAATAATGCCCATAAATTCACGTTAAAACCCATTTGGAAGAGGCAGGGCATAATGGATCAAGCGGAAAAGTTGTGGGGATTAGGGTTGGTTTCGATAGCACGCAGATGATGCAAATTAATAAGATTTACGCTGATTTTTTTATACCGGAGCACGCATTACTATTGCTAAATTAAAGAGAAATATGCTTACCAAAACCACCTGGAAATCTCTCATCTTCCAGAAATATTGCTTGGTCCTCAAAATATGCTAAAAAGGAGGCAAGCGAAAAAGTTGAGGGCATGAATCCCTTTATTTTAATAGGATTTCCTTTTTGTTTTTTTGCCACAAAGATTCTAAGACCCAAAGCTGTTTGTTTTCCATGAAATTTGGAACCTGCCTACAAAACACTTCGTGTCTTGGCGACTTCGTGGCGACATACCAAATGAATATAAATCTTCTCCCGCCCCCAGAAATATTGATTGATCCGAAAAACATGGATTCCGGTGGTTGGGGATATCCTTCTTTGGAAAGCCGTGTACGGGACACCCAGGTATAAAAAAGAAAAGGCCCTCCGTATATACGGAGGGCCTTGATAAAATCGGGCGGC
Source organism: Echinicola soli (assembly GCF_006575665.1). Classification (NCBI taxonomy): domain Bacteria; kingdom Pseudomonadati; phylum Bacteroidota; class Cytophagia; order Cytophagales; family Cyclobacteriaceae; genus Echinicola; species Echinicola soli. Next base: position 2,146,182 of record NZ_CP041253.1, on the reverse strand, counting down.
GACCTACTCTCCCGGGTGTGACCCCAGTACCATCGGCGCGACAGGGCTTAACTTCTCTGTTCGGGATGGGAAGAGGTGGATCCCCTGTGCCGTACCGCCCTAAGCTCTTTATGTGCCCCTCTCTGAAAAGGGACAACGCGTTTCTTTTTTTCCTTTCTGTTCCTTATAAGCCTTTCGACCCTACAAAAGATAATACAACTCCAAACAGGCAAGCTTTCGGGCTATTAGTACTGCTCAGCTATGCCGTCTCCGGCTTTACACCTGCAGCCTATCAACGTCATCGTCTCTGACAACCCTATACGGAAACCTCATCTCGAGGTGGGTTTCGCACTTAGATGCTTTCAGCGCTTATCCCTTCCGGACGTAGCTACCCGGCAGTGCAGTTGGCACCACAACCGGTACACCAGCGGTCCGTCCAACCCGGTCCTCTCGTACTAAGGTCAGATCCTCTCAAGTTTCCCACGCCCGCAACAGATAGGGACCGAACTGTCTCACGACGTTCTGAACCCAGCTCGCGTGCCACTTTAATGGGCGAACAGCCCAACCCTTGGGACCTTCTCCAGCCCCAGGATGTGACGAGCCGACATCGAGGTGCCAAACCTCCCCGTCGATATGAGCTCTTGGGGGAGATCAGCCTGTTATCCCCAGAGTACCTTTTATCCTTTGAGCGACGGCCCTTCCATACGGTACCGCCGGATCACTATACCCGTGTTTCCACCCTGCTCGGCTTGTCGGCCTCACAGTCAAGCTCCCTTATGCTATTGCACTCCACGCACGGTTACCAAGCGTGCTGAGGGAACCTTTGGAAGCCTCCGTTATCCTTTTGGAGGCGACCACCCCAGTCAAACTACCCACCAAGCAATGTCCCCGTCCTTGACGGGTTAGACACCGAACAAACAAAGGGCCGTATTTCAACAGTGGCTCCCCGACGCCTGGCGACGCCGGCTCACAGCCTCCGGCCTATCCTACACATTGTTTGCCCAATGCCAATGCTAAGCTGCAGTAAAGGTTCATGGGGTCTTTCCGTCCCGTTGCGGGTACGCGGCATCTTCACCGCGACTACAATTTCACCGAGCTCATGGCTGAGACAGTGCCCAGATCGTTACACCATTCGTGCAGGTCGGAACTTACCCGACAAGGAATTTCGCTACCTTAGGACCGTTATAGTTACGGCCGCCGTTT